>DDIU01000025.1 GCA_002338655.1 Flammeovirgaceae bacterium UBA1842
GCAATGGCCGCCTCAAACTCTACGTTCATTCCTGCTTTGGGCAGAATATAAAGTGATTCTGATAGTTTAGATGTTTTCTTGTCTGTTTGAGCCCAAGCCGAAAAGCAAAAGAACATAGCAATGATTGAAATTGAAACTTTTTTCATAACAAATACTTATTTGGTGAGGCAAACAAGGTAGTGATATAATATTTGTATTAACAGATAAAATCAATATATAATATTGAATCGGCATTAATTTATTTATCAAAACAATAGAAAATATGGTATTGTAAAATGTTGAAATCCATGTTTGAAAGGATTTAAGTCAGGCTGATTATGTGCATAAAGAAATCCTCTTTACTATGACCTTTACTATTTTAAAACGAAAATGTATGACTATACTTTATAACGAACAAGCTTGATTGTGTTGTTGGCAGGGTAGGGTCAGATCTTTGCTTATCCGCATTGTAGTTGCCATTATAAACTAAATGAGTCATTTTAAATTGAATGAGTTCAGCCAATCTATTAAAAAATTCCAAAACAGAAATATTTTTTTTTGAAAAGGAAAATTTATAAAAGCCTAATAATCTGTGGGTTAAAGAATGATCGAAAAGTAGAAAATTTTGCATGTAATAAAATAGGCGAAATAAAATATTGCATCTAGAATTATTTTTGTAAATAGCAGGGTCGAATGAAACAATATTTATTGATGCAACCACTTATCCGTTCAATCCGAACAATGCGCATAATAAACTCAACACTCTCCATTATTTTGTATCATTTTTATTACTGTCATTTTTTAAGTAATTGACGGTAAATTATATATGAATTTTATTTTCAACCAAACCAATAACCAATGATTAAACATTTACTTACTTTAGGACTGGCCATTTGCATAACATCGGTGATGTATGCCCAAAGTGGCCCAACGCGGACTTGTGCTGCTCAGGACATTTATGAGCAACAAAGCAAGAACCCAAAAATTGCCCAAAACAGGCAGGCGATTGAAGCTCAGACCCGGGCTTTTCTTGAAAGGAAAGAAAAGGGCGATTACAATGCACGTACAGGGGTATTAACTATTCCCATTATTGTCCATGTACTTTACAGAACTTCTCAAGAGAACATCAGTGATGCTCAAATACAGTCACAAATCGATGTCCTTAACGAGGATTTTAGAAAGCTGAATAGTGATGTTTCCAATACTCCCTCTGAGTTTACTGCAGTCGATACTGAGATTCAGTTCACGTTGAACTATATCACAAGAAAATCAACAACAAAAACATCTTGGGGTACTAACGATGCGATGAAGAAATCTTCACAAGGGGGTGTTGACCCTGTAGATCCGGCTAATAACCTGAACATGTGGATCTGTAATATCGGTGGTGGAATTTTGGGGTATGCTCAGTTTCCTGGTGGCCCAGCCTCTACTGATGGTGTGGTGTTTTCCCCACAATATTGTGGTAGCATAGACAAGCAGCCTTCAGGCGAAACTTTCTATCTAAGTGCCCCTTTTAATAAAGGCCGTACTGCTACTCACGAAATTGGTCATTACCTAAACCTTAGACATATCTGGGGTGACGGTGGATGTAGTGTTGATGATTTTGTCTCTGATACTCCTTTGGCGGCAGCTGCCAATTATGGATGCCCTTCTTACCCTTCTAAGTCTTGTTCAAGCAATGGAGGATTTACAAGCGACATGTTTATGAACTACATGGACTATGTTGATGATGCTTGTATGTTTATGTTTAGCCCAGGCCAGAAAGCAAGAATGGATGCGATTTTTGAACCTGGTGGAGCAAGAGAAGGTCTTGGAACTACTTCTGGAGGTTGTTCATTGACAGCTCCTGCTGGTTTAGCTTCCTCTGGAATCACAGACACTGGCTTTACTTTAAACTGGAATGCTGTTTCTAGTGCAGTTTCCTATACTGTAACTTATGGCAGCCAATCAGCTACCGTTACTGGAACTTCATTTAATGCAAGTGGACTTACTGCCGGAACAGCCTATACTTGTAATGTTAAAGCCAACTGTTCATCAGGTAGCGGTGCTACTTCCTCCAACTTGGTGGTAACTACCACAGGAAGTAATTGTAATGCTGGCCCAGTGACATTAACATTGGTAACCGATAATTATGCTTCTGAAACTTCTTGGTCATTGAAAAAGAATGGAACAACAGTAGCATCCAGCGGCTCACTAAGTAATAACACCACTTACAATGTTTCATTGGATTACGGTGACGGTTCTTATTCATTTACTATCAATGATAGCTATGGAGATGGTATCTGCTGTTCTTATGGAAGTGGATCATACACTTTGAAGGATGCAAACAATAATGTAATAGCTACAGGTGGTGCTTATGGTTCTGGGGAAACCAAGACCTATTGTACTGAGGGTGGAGCACCAGCTGATACCCAGGCACCAACCGCTCCCGGTAGCCTTGCGGCCTCAAATGTAACTACATCATCTGCTAGCCTTTCCTGGTCAGCTTCTACTGACAATGTAGGCGTAACAGGTTACGATGTATTTGTTAATGGCACATTGGATGGATCCACAGCTTCTACTTCTTATAGTGTAACTGGATTAGCATCGTCTACGACTTATACATTGTCAGTAAAGGCAAAGGATGCTGCTGGAAACGTATCCTCTGCAAGTGCTGTAAATGTGACTACCTTGGCCAATACAGTAACTTACTGTGCTTCTAAAGGAAACTCAACTAGTGATGAGTGGATTCAGAAAGTTGTTTTTGGTTCTATTAACAATACTTCTGGAGCAAATGGTGGCTATGCCGATTTCACAGCACAGTCTACCTCTGTAAACAAAGGATCAAGCTACTCAATCACAATTACTCCAGGATGGGCTGGAACTAAATACCGTGAAGCCTATAGAGTATGGATAGATTATAACCAAGATGGGGACTTTAATGATTCAGGCGAACAAGTGTATAGTAAGAGTAGATCAACCAACTCTACCGCAAGTGGAAGTTTCACCATCCCAACCTCTGCTCTTTCAGGAGCTACAAGAATGCGGGTTTCTATGAAATACAACTCAAATCCATCTCCATGCGAAACATTTAGCTATGGTGAAGTGGAAGATTATACTGTGATCATAGGTGGAGGAGCAAGATCTATTGAAGAATCGAATGTAGCCGCATTTGGAATGTACCCTAACCCTGCTTTTGACCAAACTACAGTGCATGCTACATTATCAATAGCTACTGATGTAAACATTGTGATGTTTGATGCCATGGGAAGAAGTGTTTATACAAGTAATGTAAAAGCAGCTCCTGCGGGAAATTTTGAACATGCAATCGACTTGAGCAATATGCAAAAAGGCTTATACTATGTAGTGGTAAAAGGCCAGAACATCAAGGAAACGAGAAAGCTTTTAATAGAGTAATCTTATTATAGAAACTGTTTAGTTTCAAATATGAAGAGGTTGCCCAATAAGTCGAAATGACTTTCTTAGGCAGCCTCTTTTTATTAAAAATGTAGAAGAATACCGGTACTAATTAGCCTGTAATTTGGTATTGATCAACTCTTCCCATTTTAAGGCCAGTTGAAACTCACCGTTTAATTGGAAGCTGTCTTTAGCATTGTAAAGCTCGATTTTCAAATCTTCAGGTCTTTTATTTTTTGGTACAAAAGCTAATTCAAGACGCTCAACGAATGATTCAACATTACCCGACTTAGTGGTGTTATTGATAGAATTCACCTTACATTTTTGAATTTCATCAAGTGAAATTACCTTTTCAACTTCGAGTTCATTTTTATTCTTATAAAAAACAACTGCTTGTTGATTGGAGGTGAACCCAATGGCGAACCCCGGACCTAAATCAAACTCATTGATGCTGCTGTTAATTTTATTGGCAATTGCTTGGAGTGAGTTAAACAATTGTTTTTCCCTGTCTTTTCTGCTTTTACTCATTAGCACAAATGGCAATGAGATAAGGGCTATGGATACAAGCCCTATTATGGTTGTACTGAATTCCATTTTTATTTTGATTTATTGATTATTAATGAACCAGTAGAATCAATAATCTACTGGTTGCTGATTATGATGGTCTGTAGAATGTCAGACCATAGGAATTGTTATAATTTTTACCAGAAAAAATGGAATGGAAATAGAAGATTTGTTTTCTTGAGCCTTATCCTCAAGTTAAGAATAAGGCATTCATTTTGTTTGAAGAGGCTTTTGATGCCTATATTGTAATCCTTCAAATAGCCTATGACCTGCTTAGCGGCATCGTGACTTTGCCCACCCTGTGTGATGTTTTCTGCCAATGACAGATACTCTGACTGTGAGCCTAAGTAAAACAGATCAATAGAAGAGGCACTTAAATATTGACTGCTTTTAGTTTGGGATTTTGAAGATTGGGAATGTTGATAGTATACATTGGAAAAGCCCAAAGTGATGCCATAGCCCAGTAGTAAAACTAGCGTGGTAGATAGGATATGCTTATTGAGCTTCAAAACAGGATACTTTAGCATATGCAAAATTGCAGTTAATATTTGGATTGTTATTTATTGGATGAAAATATTTCTTTTACTTCCGTACAGTGACTGGAAATTGCGAGGACGCTAGGACGAAGCAATCCTAATATTAGGATGCAGGTAGAGTAATTTATATTATTTGCTGTTGGACACACGTAGGTTAAATCAAAGATTGCTTCTTCGCTCGTGCCTCACTCATCGCAATGGCTGTTGATCTGGAAATTGCGAGGACGCTAGGACGAAGCAATCCCAATATTAGGATGCAGGTAGAGTAATTTATACTATTTACTGTTGGACGCTCGTGGGTTAAATAAAAGATTGCTTCTTCGCTCGTGCCTCACTCATCGCAATGACTATTGATCTGGAAATTGCGAGGACGCTAGGACGAAGCAATCCAAAATATTAAGATGCAGGAAAGTAATTTATAGTATCTATTGTTGGACACACGTAGGTTAAATAAAAGATTGCTTCTTCGTTCGTGCCTCACTCATCGCAATGACAATTGATCTGGAAATTGCGAGGAGTCATTAGCTGAATATTGTAAATAACCTCTTACTCCACCTTACCCTCTTTCTCAGCAAAAATTACATTGTCCCCAGCGAACATTTTTTTGCGTACCCGGGTTTCAGTCTCACCATTGACGGATACTTGGCCTTCCTTAATAACGGTTTTGGCTTCACCACCACTGGCCACCCAGTTAAATCTTTTGAGCAGATTATTCAGCTCAATATATGCTTCACCTTCTTTAAGTTTAAATACTTCCATAGGAGCAAATATATTTATAATTAGGGTCTGTCCATTTTAAGTGATTCATAAACTTCATCGAGAATTTCAGGTTTATCCATGAGCACCACCAATTTATCGTTGGTATAAAGTTCTGTAGAGCCGTTTGGAGTGAGGTAATTTCCGTTTCGCTCTACCATAGCAATAATTGCGTTTTTGGGAAAGTTCAAATCCACTATTTTTAATCCTACCACCGAAGCACCTTCGTTAAGATGGATCTCTTCCATAATGGTTTTGGGGTTTTCGGCCAGCAACTCATCTGTTGGGGATAAGGGTTTGGGTTTGCCACGCAAACCAACATTAAGCCATTTAGCAACTATAGACAATGTGGTTCCCTGAAAAAGCACTGAAGTTATGGAAACGAAAAATACGATATTGAAAATTACATTGGCCTTGTCTATACCTGCCAACAGCGGATAGGTGGCAAATACAATGGGTACCGCCCCACGTAACCCAACCCATGAGATATAGAATCTGCGCCTCAGTTTCATTTTGAATGGAATGAGTGAAACAAACACCGCCAATGGACGCGCAACCAATATTAAAAAGACAGAGATCAGCAGGCCAATTCCGATGTATGGAACGATCTCGGAAGGGTAGACCAATAAACCTAAAGTAAGGAATAGCACTATTTGCATCAACCACGCTAGACCATCAAACATCTTCATGATCGTTTTTTTATGAATCAGGTTCGTATTACCCAAAAAAACCGAGCAAATGTATATGGCAAGAAAGCCATTGCCACCAATGGCATTAGTGGAGGAGAAAGTTATGAACATCAGCGCAATGGCAAGCACGGGATATAATCCTTCAAAGTCCAGCCTGATCCTATTGATGACGATTTTACTAAGCTTACCAAATAAAAATCCGGCAATTCCGCCAATGGCCATTTGCATTAAGAACATTGGAATAACGGAGACAATGCCTTTATCAGGAAACTGGACGAGAGAAAGGAAAGCGATAGTGAGCACATAGGCCATGGGATCATTACTGCCACTTTCTAACTCCAGTGTAGGTCTAAGGTTCTCTTTAAGTGCTAGATTTTTACCTCTAAGGATTGAAAAGACGGCTGCTGCATCAGTGGATGAAACAATAGCCCCTAGGAGCAAACTTTCATAAAGAGTAAAGTCTGTAATTAGATACACAAAATACCCCAAGCCAATTGCCGTTAGGACAACCCCCACCGTAGATAGTGCTATTCCAACTTTCAATACCGGTTTAACGGATTGCCAGCTTGTATCCAAACCACCAGAAAACAGGATGAAATTAAGCGAAACAACCCCAATAAATTGGGCCACCTGAGGGTTGTCAAAGTAGATTCCCCCAATACCATCTGAGCCAGCCAACATACCAATGGTCAGGAATAACAATAAAGTGGGTATACCAAAACGATAACTCGTTTTTCCAGCTATAATACTGATAAATAGTAAAACTGAACCAATAAGGATGATGTTTTCAATTGTTAGGTTCATGCTTGGTGAGTCATTTCGAAATTCGGGTATCTCATTATTGTCTTTACCTCTAAAGTTGCCAAAAATTAACAATGTATTCTAATTAAGAATATTCGTATTGCCACTTATTTTGAATCTGTAATTTTTGTTTGATAATTTTAGAATAATAAACCCCAAGATATGACCTGTGCTCATTGCTGTGATACTAATAAATTCTTCGATGAAAAAAATGCTAAGAAGGAGCTTAAGCAATATCTTAAGAAAGGTCCAACCGGTGCGACTAAGTCAATGCTTAAAGCTTTAGAAAGTATTCCAAAACAAGGTAAGTCACTATTGGATATTGGTGGCGGAATAGGAGTGCTACAATGGGAATTTCTTAAAGAGCAGGCCGATCATGTTACTGATATAGATGCTGCAACTGGATACATTGATATGATTCGTTCATTAGCAATAGAGTTTGACTATCAAGAAAAGACCACGTTCATTCAAGGGGATTTTAACGATGTCGCAGATCCATTGCCTCAGTATGATTTTGTGACACTCGATAAAGTCATATGTTGTTATCCGGACTATGAATTGATCTTAAATAATGCCCTTTCTAAGTCTGAGGGGTATATTGCTTTGTCATATCCTATAAGTAATGTGATTTCAAAATGGCTGAATAATGTGATAAGACTATACTTTTTCATTAAGAAAAGTGCATTCAAAACCTATATCCACCCATCAAAGAAAGTGGAGCGGCTGATCATTAAAAACAATTTTAAACCAATTCATAAGAGTATAAAATTCCCCTGGAACATTCAGGTTTATAAACGGATGAACTAGTTTAATCAGGTTGTAATTGTTTAAATCAAATACAGTGAAATGTAATCTTACCGCATTTATTCAATAGATAATTAGTGGGTTTAAAGGAGGGCTTGATGATTATATTGATCACGAAAACGCAACAAGACAAGTAGAAAAAAGGCAACCTTAATCAGGCATGCTCAAACCAACAACCAATTACTATCCACTAATGACCACTTGTCAATCCTCCTTATCAAAGTAGATTTTGTAATATTTCTGACCATTTTCATCTACTCCCTTTTCTATCTTATTTCTATCACCGTGGATATACACATGAAAGTTTTTATCCAACTTCAGTACGCTTTTAAAGGTACGGGCCATCTTTTTTACGGCATTAGTAGAAATAGGGAATTGGTCGGGTACGTTCATCACCGACAGATGATCTCCAGTAAAACTTTTGAACGACTGTTTTAAATCTTCGTCATAGATCACCTTATCCAAGTATTCCTGCTGATCATAGGTGTCTACATTTTTTAAATAATCTATCGATCGGTTTAATAGATCAATTTGGTCTGGCTTGCTGATATCAAATTCCTCAGATAGATTACTACCGATGAACTCTTTGGTGACCTTCATCAATTCAGTAGTCTGGTAGTATTCATTGGAAATAAGCTCCACTTGTAAAAAATCGTCAATCCAGAATTTTGAATCATTTCGAAGGCCGTTCTTATCAAAAACTATAATTTCATATTCATCATCGCCAACCCTGACGATGAGTGCGCCTTTATCCAGTCCATTGAGCTCAAAGCCCAATTCGTGCGATAAAGTATAGTTTTTGCTGCCTTGTTCTATTTTCAAGAAAGGCACATTGGTCTCGGATTTGAAAATCCCTATTGCTTCGCATTTCATTCCCGAATATACCAAATCAGAAAAGGAAACGATATTGAGGGCGCCTTCATTGATTTTGGGATGTACGGAGTGGGAGTAGAGCAATTTGGCTATGTCTTGTGAGGCCTCAAGAAATTCATCTGCATTTTCAAAGATCCTTTTGGTGCTGTGCAGGACTTCATTCAGGTTGGTGTCAGTAGGATGGCAGAACTTATACTTTTCGTCTGTTTTTAGCATACCTAGGAAGTATTTCAAATAATACTCCTCAGATTCTTCACTAATATCACTGGGGGCTTCTGACAGGGAATACTGCTCATCACGCAGTTTATTGCCTACATAATGCGTAATAATGGTGTTGATCTTGCTGTCTGAAATAATCATGGAGTACTCGGCTTAATGAGGCGCAAATTTGTGGTATTAAATATTGAAACAAAAAAAGAAGACCCAAAACCTCTGGATCTTCTTTTTTGTTGACTATGTAAAGTTGTTATTATTTATTCGCCATCAGCATCATTTGCTTTATTAAGATAACCCATGAGTCCAGAAAAGTCACCATACATTACCTGGTTGGTTACTTTGCCTTCGTCATTAAAGTCATAGGACGCATACATATCCAATACTCCAGATCGGGCTTCGGTAGAGTCGGTAGCTGATTTCGTTACTTTCCATTGACCATAGTACCTAACTGATCCATCGACTTCTTTGGTATCTGCATTAACACCTGGAAGAAGGACTAAATCACCTATTAATTCAAAATCAAGCATGGCTAAGGTTTGTTTGTCTTCCTCTATGGCATCTGCAAGACTTACAGAATCCAATTCTGTACTAAATTGTGTGGGGTAAAAATAAAAACCATCGGCAAAAATCGAATAATCGGGAGTTTCATTTTGCCAGTTTTTAATGTCTTTTTTTACTGTTTCCGAATTTCGCTTGAAAGCTTCTGTAGCCGGGTTCGGGCCTTCATCTTTCATTGATTTCTGGCAGCTAACTAATACTGCAGAAATGATTAAAATAGAAATAATTGATTTCATGAGATATAAAGTTTTGGTTCAAGTTGAAAGTAAGGTAGTGATTAATCACAAGCGATACAACTACCTCACTGACAAAGGTTTAAATCGAGAACTTATAATGTGGCGAGTAATAGGAGAGTGTTGATCTGGCTGTTATCATGGAGGCACTCTGATAATGAGTTATAAATTGGTGGCTTTGATTGTTGAAACTCTACTCAATATTCGATCATTTCAAATGTCGAATAAAAATGAATAGGGGATTGAATTCTTAATTTTTACTGCAATTGTATCCATTACTTTCATAATCTTGCTTCTCACTTTCATTGCATGTGATTTCCACCAAGTTAATACCAAATTGTGAAGAGTATTTTGTGCATTCAAAACAAGTAAGTTCATTTTCTTTTTGGCAACTGGAAAGTAAAACCACAAACGTTATAGAAAGCAGAAACAAGAATATTTTATTCATAATAATATTTTTCAAAAACTTCATTTTCCAATAGCTTTTAAAATGCGGTCATGGTCAATTAAAACATCTCTCATTAAGAGTTTATAAGGAAAGGTCTTATGCTTCTTCGAAGATTTAAAGCCATCTAATATTGTGATTAAAGATGATGCTGTTATTAGAGATAAATTTAATTCATATTCTAATTCCGTTTCATTAATAAACTCGTCACTGAATTCAGGTGCAATTAGAAGCGATTTAATAATCTGATAGTTATTTTTTCTACCTAATTCAGCATAAGATTTCATCTGTCTGGAAACCGCAGAAAATTTATTGTAACCACTTTCTTTAATTGATTTACACTCTACTAAAATCAATTCGTTATTCCCCAAATTAAGAAGGATGTCAATTTTGTCTTTCTTTGTGCTAATTTCCTTGCGTAATGCTTCGTCAACGTTGAATCCAAGTTGATTGAATATTTGCTTGGTGAGTTCTTCGAATTTGATGCCTATTTCAGCTTCTTTGATAATAATACCATTTTCTTTTAATGTTTTATAATCCCTATAACCAACATGTACATAATTCTCCAAATAAAGATTGTCCGCATCTTTATAGGCATGTAAAATGTTCTCAATATCATTTCCTCGAGTTGTAATATTTTTTGATTTACAAAATTTATCAATATCGGTGGATGTAATTAGGTCTAAAATATCTCTTGGTTTAATATTATAATCTAGTAAAATACTGCTCATAAGAATATTCTCGTCTTGAATTTCAAATTCAAGTTTGACTTGATTGTTTAATTTAGGAAGTACTTCGCCCAGATCTTTTAATAATTTGTCATACCCATCAACGGAAATTCCAATTTTTTCGTCCTTTTCAATTTGGTTGAAGTATTCTATTAAACTCATTACTTTTTGCTCAACAGTAGAACCTTTTAGAATGCCTTCATTCTTCATATTATTGGTCCAAAATTCATTCAAATATGCCTTTATATCGTTGAGCGAAGTTCCATCTTTATGTATATCTTGTGTAATTGCATTTGTGAATGATACCCCGTTGTTGATAATAGACTTGATTTTATCGTCAAAACTTTTTTTCCAGTCAATATTATACCTTCTACAGATCAGATTAATCTGGGGCTCCCTTAGTAGTCTTAACACTCTTCTAAAATATTTGTCTGCGACTTCTTTCCCACGTATTTTTCTTAAAACATTTACAATTTCATCTGCTACATAAATTGTGTTGGATTTTTTAGCGTGGAATATGATACCCAGTGATTTTAAATCATTTATAACAGTGTCAATCTCTAACTTATCTACTGGCAGTATTCTATAATTGATCAATTTTACTTCTTCATGGGATAAACCAAGAACAGATGATAGTCTTAATAAAATGGAAAGTTCATCATCAGTTATTTTAGGTTCTCTATTGTTATCCAAATCATTGTAATAGGCAGTATGAAGACATGATTCATATATCTTATAATCCCTCTTTTTACTATCATCTAGTTCGGATTTAGGATTTTCTAGTTCCTTTTCAAGTTGTTTAGTTTTTGTCTTTATGGTTTTGAGTTCGGTATCATATAATCGTGAAAACCAATCTTGTTTCATAATGCAATTACCATCTCTGGTTATAATATCAATCAGTATATCCAATTGCGAGGAAGTGTTTACAAATTCTGTTTTAATCAACTTAAAATATTCATCTGTTATTAAATCGAATATTTTGGATATAACGACATTATCTAAATTTTTAAGACCAGATTTATCAGTGTCAGAAATTAGTTTTTCGATTAATTTTGAATTCTTTGGGTTATTACTAATAATAATATCTATTATCTTGATGAAAGAATTTTTCTCAAGTGAATTAAGATTATTTAAAATTTTTTCAAGCTTCATAGCATAAATTGTTAAGACTTTATTTATCCCTAAAGGTATAAACTAGGTTAAGGTACTTTTTTTGATAATGATGAGCAATGAAAGTGCAATAATATATTGGAATTAGAGTATTTATAACTGATAATCAACAAGTTAGGACCGTACCTCCCTCACAACAACAAAACCCAAGTCTAACTACTAACTACCATCTACTAAATATAACTCCTTAACCTCACCCGAAAGTGTGCCCTTGAAGTAACCCTCCGAGCTCCATTTCAATACTTCTCCATTTTCTCCATTTTTTATGCTCGTATCTACCCCGAAGATCTTGTGGTTGAACCGTGTGATCACACTGTCAAAAGAACAATGGCCAACAATGGCATGATTAGCCGTGTAATAAGTTAGAACAGAGTCGATGGATTGTTCTGTGAAATTGTCATCACGGAAATAACCTCGGTACCAAATAGGGCCACTACTGCGGTACATTAATTCCAAAAATTTATCGCTCAGTATTTCATCTCTTTTACGACCAAGAATTTGACTCTCAAATGTTCGATTGATTTTTTCTATGGAGACGTTGTTATTCACTAGCATAGGGGAGAACCCTCCATGAGCGAATATCATATCGTTGATTTTGATCGCCACTGGCTTTGACCGTAACCACTGACCTAGCACCGTATTGGCTGAATATAGCTGGTCATACGTGATGTTGGTCAACTTCTCAGTGGTTTTATACTTCTCATTGATATACCTTAGGTCGTTGTTAAGCACCATCACTTCATGATTACCAAGTATATAATGCACTTGGCCACCGGCTTGTTTGGCTTGCTTTTCCAGACCGAAAATATGCCAAAGCACTTCCGTTACTTTATCGCCCCGGTCAAACACATCGCCCACAATCACCAAATGTCCACTGCCATAACTCCAATTCAACTCCTTGTCGATAATGCCATTGGCTTGTAGTAATCGAATATACAAGTCGTATTGCCCATGGATATCACTCAAGGCTACTAAACTGTCAACGCCCGTATATACTTGACCATAGTCCATTTGTGCAGAATAGTCCTTTTTTAGATCAGCTAATCCGAACTTAAAATTGAATTTGGATTGCAATTGCGGGAAATTTTCAGGCGTGATCACCTTTTGAATTAAGGTGCTGTCTTCTGTCCACATGCCAACAATATTTGCTTCCACTTGGAAGAAATATGGGCCGTCATTATAGATTTGATTAGCATCATTGCTGGTAAATAAAGCTGCAAAAAGAGGAAAGAGAATTAGTGAAATGATATACATGTTGGAAATTTAGCATGGAGACGGATAGAATACAAATATTAACCGTAGAGTCCGCGGAGATACGCAGTGACTTGCTAACCCAACTCTGTGCTTCTCTGTGAACTCTGCGGTAAAAAAAGCTGTCTAAGAATAACCGCAGAGTCCGCGGAGTTTCGCAGAGAATTACCTAATCTAACTCTGTGCTTCTCTGTGAACTCAGTGGTAAAAATAAGCTGACTAAGAATAACCGCAGAGTCCGCGGAGTTTCGCAGAGGCTTACCTAACCCAACTCTGTGTTTCTCTGTGAACTCAGTGGTAAATTTAAGCTGACTATGACTAACCGAAGAGACCGCGGAGTTACGCAGAGACTTACCTAATCTAACTCTGTGCTTCTCTGTGTGCTCAGTGGTAAATAAAAAGTGGAATTAAATTCTATCCACCAATCACTAAACTTCAATGTCGTTGATATTATCTTCAGGCTTGTTCAATTCTATTGAAATATCTTTTAATACAAGGGCGATCTTGTCACTGGTGTTTTGTAGTTCTTGAAGAATTTTCTCATTTTCATTTGAGTCAAAACGCTCATCTTTTATCATATTGAGTAACCCCATAAGCGAAACGAAAGGCGCACGAATATTATGAGCAAGATCATGTTGGTAACTTCGGATCTGATCTAGAGATTTTTCAAGTTCCATAGTACGTGCAGCTACTAGTGATTCGAGATTATTGTTAAATTCAGTGATTTTACGATTTCTCTCTTCCAACAGCGCGTGCTGATCAATGATCTTGTCACGTTGACTTTCTACTTCTTCTTTTTGTAGCGCAATGATTTTTGCAGCTTCTATTTTCCTTTTATCTCCTTGGTAGAGGACAATCGCTAAAATAATAATCATCGCCAGCACGCCATAAAGAAGGAAGCGTTGCGTTTGTTCTGAATTAAGTTGGGTTTGTTGCTCAGCTATTTTTATGTTTTTAATCTCTTGTTGGTTAGCAAAAGCAATGCTATCAGCTGCGGCCTGTTTTTCATATTTGTATTTGTAACCTTGCCTTATAACCTCCTTCTTATTTGCCTCACTTTGTAAACTATCACGAGTAGTCATATGTAATTCCAGCAGACTTAATGCTTTTTTGTAGTTATTTAATGCCTTGTGGCATAAGTATAAGATATTCGCAGCATCGCTGATGCCATTATTTAACCCGTTCTTTTGTGCCATATCAAGTGCCTCGTTGACATAACTTATGGTACGTGTGTAATTGCCTTGATCATAATAGAGAATACCCAAATTATTTAGTGCATCTACCATTGCACCTTTATCGCCTATTTTTTCTAGTATTTCTAAACTCTTATTATAGTATTCTAAACCTTTCTCTAGCTCATTACGATCAGAATAGATATGTCCAAGGCTATTGTAGGCATAGGCCTGTTCTCTTTGAAACCCTAATTTTTCTGATATACTTAAAGCGATATTGAAAAACTCCATGGCTTTTTCGGGGTTGTCGTTTAAATACAGTGACCCAAGGTTGTGGTATGAAGCCACAAATGTTTTTTGAATTTCCACGTTTTTATTATACCCATTTATCCTTTTGATAAATTCAATGGCTTTTGTGTAATTCTCAATGGCTTCCTTGCGATGGCCCTGATTATCATTGATCATTCCAATATTATTCAAAGTGGCCGCTATACCCAAAGTATCATTTATCTGTTCTTTTATTTTCAAACTTTGATAGAAGTAGTCCATGGCCTTGGCATAATTGCCAATCATATAAAATGAAGTGCCTTGGGTGTTTCTGGCAACTGCCATCTCTTTTTTTAAATTCCTTTCTTTAGCAAATTCATAATGCAGTTGTGCATAGTAAAAAGCACTGTCGGGTTCAGAAAACAAAAAGCCTTCCCATGCTAATTGATTGATGCTTTTTAAGCGTAGGCTGTCAGACAGGTCAGTGTTTTCCCAATTTTCCCTTAAACTGTCTGTATTTTCCTGCGCCTCAATGACATGAAAAAGGCATAAAAAACCAACAAGTAAGCATGCTCTCATCATACTATATTAAAGATTTATTTGCCAATACAAAACTTACTAAAGATTTATAGATTCTGCCAACTTCTTGGTTTCCTGATTATGGTTCTTAGGTTTTTGATGAAGATAGAGACCTAAATATTCCTTTTTCTTCTTGTTGTTAATAGGGCTATAATGTTGAAGGTAGTAGGAGAGTTCACTGGACTTTAATTCTTCGTTTTAAGATGTATTATTGCACCTCTTGAACTCATGTGTTAAATTAGAACTTAAACATGGTTTAACGAAGGTTTTTTATTAAATTAAATCAAGAGTAAATTTCAGAACAGTTGATTAAAAAATTTAAATATATTCTCATTTCAATTGGAGTTATGATATTTATATACGCTGTCTATATGTCTGAAAAGAATAGAATGAAAGAGGTTTATAACCTAAGAGAGTTGGATGCAATCCAAGAACAAAATAAAAAATTCTCTAAGGGTGAGAATAATGTAATGGAAGATATAAATCAAGAAAAAGTTATTAAACCGTCATATACATCAGAGAATAAAAAGAATGTTAATGATGCTAAGAGTCAAGCTAAAACTGGTTCCAAAAATGGCTTAAATGATGACTTATTGGATTTTAAAATTATAGGAACTTGGAATATGAAACTAGTTTACGCAGAAGAATACGTTACATTATATAAAGTCGGCAGTGATTACTTTTTAAGGTACCCAGAGTTAGAATTAAATAATAGATGGAGAGATCAAAAAGTTTCTAAAGTGACCAATAATAAATACAAATTAATAAATTCTAGTTTAAATGAGTATTATGTAATTACAGGGAAAAACGAATTACAATATTATTATCAAAACGAATTACAATCTGGCATAGGTACGAAAATAGAAGATAATCCTGTAATCGAATAATAGCTTGTTTCGAATTTTTTGTTCCCCCAACTCTAAATTTACATTAAAAGGAGGCCTTTTTTGTACTCTAAACTGGGTAAAACATCATTTAAGATCGATCAGGGCATATACGATCGGATACTTCATCAAAAACCATGAAAATGATCAAATACTCAATACTAACTACTAATTACTAACCACTCTGTACTCTTCTACTTCCCAATACAAAACTTGCTAAATATATTCGCCAGCAAATCATCCGTAGTAATCTCGCCTGTAATCTCACCCAAATAATGCAGCGACTGCCTAATGTCCATGGCTAAGAAATCGCCAGTGACGTTTCTGCCCAGTCCGGTAAGTACATCGTTAAGCGCGTCTCTGGTTTTGATAAGGTTATCATAATGCCTGATGTTGGTCACTATCGTGTCACCTGTTTTGAAGTTGTCAAGGTTAACTACTTCTAGTATGCGGTCTTTTAAGGCATCTAGATTATCTTTAGTATAGGCCGAGATCAATACAGAGCCTTTGATTTTTTCTATCGCTTCTTTGAGATCGGCTTTTGCTTTGTCGAGCTTGTTGCCCACTATTATAAAAGGAATGCCTAGGTTTTCCAGTTTGTTAATCTCTTTGTGCATGTCCACCAATTCATCATTGGCCATGTCCACCATATACATAATTAAAGAAGCCTTTTTCATTTGCTCCTGGGTACGTTTCACGCCCATCGCTTCAATGATATCTGTAGTTTCACGGAGTCCTGCTGTATCGATAAATCGAAAATTAATGCCACCAAGATTGATCTCATCTTCGATAAAGTCACGAGTAGTGCCAGCGATTTCAGAAACAATGGCCTTTTCTTCATTGAGTAAGGCATTGAGCAGGGTAGACTTACCGGCATTGGGTTTACCTGCAATTACGGTAGGCACCCCGTTTTTAATCACATTGCCCAAATCAAAGCTGGAGATCAGCTTTACAATCACAGACAAAAGGTTGTTGATCAGACTCTTTAAGTCATCACGGTCAGCAAACTCTACATCCTCTTCGCCAAAATCCAATTCCAATTCTATCATCGAGGCAAAGTGGATCAGCTCTTCCCTTAGCTGACGAATCTGATCAGAAAAGCCACCCCGCATTTGTTTCAAAGCGGCTTCGTGCGAAGCTTCAGAGTCTGCATTGATCAAGTCGGCTACGGCCTCGGCTTGCGCCAAATCAAATTGGCCATTGATAAAAGCCCTTTGGGTAAACTCTCCGGCTTTCGCCAATCTCGCTCCTTGATTAAGCAGCGTTTTTAGTATTTGTTTTACAATAAATGGCGAACCATGGCAGGAGATTTCTACCACGTTTTCTTTTGTGAATGACTTTGGGGCTATGAATATAGTCACCAATACCTCATCAATGATTTTGTCTGCATTGCCATCAGATAAGTCAACTTCACGGATGGTTCCAAAGTGAGCAGTATGGCTATCCTGCTTTTCGAGATTTTTACCTTTAAATACCTTATTTGTAATGCTTATCGCATCATCTCCCGATAATCGGATAACAGCAATAGCCCCCACACCCGGTGCGGTAGATAATGCTACAATGGTATCCTGAATATTGTTTGTCAATGGTTATTTTATTTTACTCAAAGGTAGGGCTATTTGGCCTAGGGGCAATGCTGATATGCGATCTGTTGAAGGTTACATTTTCTTCTATAGCACGGTTTATCTGCAAGGTGATATTTTCCAACTCATTAATAGATTCATTTAAATGATTGAACAGTTCCCCCTCAAGGTCTATTTCTTTCTCAAACTGAAAAAGGTGATAAAGCCCACTTATACGGGCGACTGGAGCCCTCAAGATATGAGAATTGATATAGGCATATTCAACAAGCTGCTCATTCTTTTCTTTTAGTTCCTTGGTTCTTTCTGCTACTGCAACCTCCAAATTGTCGTTGATTTGTGAGATTTCGTTATTCCTGAGTTTTAACAATTGATTTTGCTTTATTCTTTCATCAACAATTATCGCATACGACAAAAAATCTCCAAGGGCTTTGAGAAATAAGCTCTCGATAGCCTCCCAGTTTTTCACCTTATTTTGTTGTTCACAGCATATTATCCCACCTAATTTACCTCTCACTAAGAATGGGGCATCCATCAAGGAGCGAATTGAATTAGGCATTAGGTATTTATCAGCTAAATCAGCAGTAGCATGATGTACAATGGCATCAGAGGCAATCACAAGTTTGTTTTCTTTAATAGCAGAGAAATAATCTGGATAATCTTTTAAATGTATTGTGGTTTGTGATTTTTCAATCTTATTGTTTTCGCTTAAAAACTCACATGAAATACATTGTTTTTGCTCATCGTAGCGCCAAATGCTTATTCTAGAGATATTCAGACATTCTTTCACAGATCTGATAATTTCCATTTTGGCTTCATCTACTTTGCCATTGTTTATGTTCTGCGAGTTGCTTAACCTGACCAGTTCCCTCAAGTATCTTTTTACTTTTCTGTTTTCATCGGACTGCCGCAAATCACTTTTCAGTACCTGATGTTTTAGGAATATCATTACAAATGTGAAAAAAGTTAAAGTGATAATGGTGTATAGGTTGGTGGAAAAATAATAGTCATCACCAAGCAAACCAGCCTGAAAGTAGCCTACACCAAAATAATTATGTATCGGATCAAAAAGTAATATTATTAGATAGGCAGGCAAAGCTGAAGGGATCAGCCATTTTTTTTCTTTTAATGAAAATAATACAATAGGTATTATGATTGCATTGAGTAGCACAATCCTTACATCAAAATAATTTACAGGGTTTAAAATGCCTAGTTCAATAGCCCAACTCTTATTGTAGAGGGATATGAAAAGCACCAAAATAGGTAGCATTGTTGAGAGAAGAAGCCTACTAATATTATTATACCCACGCTTATTTAAGAAGTATGTAATTAGGGATAATCCTGAGATTACCCAAATTGAGTAATGTAGACTTGGTGAACTTGAAACAAATTGATAGGCGAATTCTACACAAAGTGATAACAAAAAAAGCGATAGGGAAATCGAATTTGTTAGCTTTAGGATTCTATTTTTTTCTTCTTTTAAGTAAGAAATCGAATCGAGGTTTTGCATTGGCAGAAATTGAATCAACAAATTTACACAATGTACCTAATGATTGCGCTTATTTGACTTACCAAAATATAGTAATTATATTCATGAATTATTTTTCAGGTACGTATTAATACAATTTTTTAAACTCTATTGAAAAAATCCGCATACTTATTTCTCTTTTTTGCATTCACTCCAGTGTTATTACAGGCACAGGAAGATTCTGTGACGTTGGCCAACATTTATCTGGAGCAAGCTGATCAAATCTATAAGTTACAAAAAGAGGCCATTGAAATAGCAAAAGAGCTTTATGTTCAGGCGGCCTCATTAGATCCATCAAACCTGCGTGCCAACTGGATGGCCGGAAGTCTCTACCTTGAAACTATCAATAAAGATAAGGCATTATCTTATTTGTTAAAGATAATGGAGCTTAAACCCAAGTACCGCTTTGATTTGCTCTATCAGATCGGACGGGCATATCATTACGCGTTGGACTTTGACAATGCACTGGACTACTATGAGCGATACCAAAAGAAAGTACTTGGTGACAGAAGTTATCGCGGTAAAGACCGTGTAATGCCCCAAACCGTAGCGAGAAGGATATTGGAATGTAAAAATGCCAAGGATATTATCAACAAGCCATCACAATATTCCATTGTGCCCATTGGGGATGAAATCAACTCCCCATGGCCGGATTATGCGCCTGTACTCAATAAAAAAGGAGATGTGATGATCTTCACCTCAAGGAGGCAGGATGGCAATACGAGCCCCGATGTGGACAAGGACAATTTTTACTTTGAAGATGTGTTTATTTCTAAAAAGGTGAACGGTAAATGGTCGCAGGCTAAAAATATTGGGCCACCCATCAATACCCCTTACCATGATGCAAATATTGCCTTATCAGCTGATGGGAAAAGACTTTATCTGTATAAAGACACCGGATATGGGGATATTTATTATTCTGATTTCGATGGTCAACAGTGGTCAGAACCTGTCTTTTTAACAAATAAGATCAATTCAAGTGTGTATAGCGAAAATTCTGTATCCGAAACCTCTTCTAGCGATATGATATTTTATACAAGTAACCGACCGGGAGGCGAAGGGGGCATTGATATCTATTATTGCATCAAAGATGATAAAGGGGAGTGGTACAAGTCGAAAAGCCTTGGGCCTGTGATAAACACCAAAGGGGATGAGGACGGTCCTTTTTTGGCCTATGATGGCAAAACCTTGTACTTCAGTAGCACTGGACATAAAGGGTATGGAGGCTATGATATTTTTAAATCGGTATATGATAGTTTGGCGGGAGAATGGGGAGAACCTGAAAACCTAGGCTATCCGGTAAACACGCCCGATGATGAATTCTCCTTTAATATTTCACAGGATCAGCGAACAGGTTATTATGCTTCTGTACGAGAAGGTGGGTTGGGTTTCACTGATATTTTTATGGTGCGATATCATGGTGATAACCTTGATCAGGCTGATTTATTAGCCGATAATAGAAATTCATTAAATGAAGCCAATCCAAAAAGTCCTTCCAGCACACCGGATGTAATAACAAAAAAGGAACCCGCACCGGTGAAATATGAACTACATGAGGAAAAATTGATGGCAGAAACACACCGGATATTTTTCAACAGTTCACAAAGTGAAATTGAGCCAATCCATCGTGCCGAACTTGATAGCATAGTCCAAATGGTTAAGAAATATGAGGATCTTACCATAAATATTGCGGGCTATGCCAGTGCGGATGGAAACCCACGATATAATCTAGAACTGTCCAATAAAAGAGCACTCATTGTTCTTGATTATCTCATTAGTCAAGGCGTTAATGAAAATAAGATAGTCGCCCGAGGTTACGGTTCCATAACAGATGGTGGCCATGACCCTGAGCAAAACAGAAGGGCCGATGTTACGATTGTAGCCAGACGCAAGAAAGGAAATTAGACTTAAGACACAAGACTTAAGATACAAGATTTAAGACACAAGATTTAAGATACAAGACTTAAGATACAAGATTCTAACATCCATCTATCTAACTGTACGTCCCTGATATAGGTTG
>DDIU01000014.1:0-204 GCA_002338655.1 Flammeovirgaceae bacterium UBA1842
CGCTACTTCCAACCCTCAAATATCCAGCCCCGCTGCACCGTCACACACCACCACGCCATTTTTTCGCCTCACGCGCCATGGTGAATATTCGTTTTCAAAATAACTAGTTAGCCACGATTATCGATCAACGATCAACTTCAACACAAAGAGGAAAAGTTAACCTTCAACCTATCTTCCACCCCAACTGCTTCGTAGAAGCAAAGC
>DDIU01000014.1:349-41265 GCA_002338655.1 Flammeovirgaceae bacterium UBA1842
CTGACCGCCAGAATACCGGGCAAGCGTAGGCCAGGCGGGCGGAAGGATTATTCTGGCAAGCGTTTTTGGACACTTTTTGGGCGAATGCAAAAAGTGTCAGAAATAAGCAATGGATTAAATCAAATCCTTATAGCACAAATCTTGTTCAAGCCAATAGCCTTAATCTGTAGGTGACTACAATTCACCTCTTCACAAATAAAAAGGTATGCCATCCTTAACCAAAACTTTGTCTATGATATCAAAGTCTTCCTTGAAGTAGGGTATGGTTAACTCTTTATATGTTTGGTTGGATGTGCTCATTCCAAATTAATTCTGCAGTTTCTCTACACCGCTTATTGTTTTTCAACTTTAAATCTGCATATACCAAAAGCGGAGGTGCTGTTAAATGTTGCTTTTCTTGATTCATTCTCCAAAACATTTCATACACTTCCAGTTCGCCTTTCTGATCTGGCCTTAGTTTATACATTTTAATAAAATCGGTACGATTTTTTTTGGTAAAAAGAGTGTATTCTTCGGGGCGTAAATAGTTGGTCAATATATCTCCTGCTGGCTCTCCTCCCCAAACCTCCTCAAATTCATTTAATTCCAATTGTTGCCAATGAGTAGGTAAATGAAACCTTCCCATAAGAAGGTGGGGTTTTAAGGTGGTTTCATATTCAGTAATCCATCTATCAATAAGTTCTTCCTTCTGCTTCCAACTATAGGTTTTCCTATCCTTTTGGAGTAGATAACCCGTTTCCTTCAATCCATTTATCACTAATGGAATATTGCCCAGTGCTACTCCAGTTTCTTTAGCAATTATTCGTTGAGGTAGATTTATATTGTCTTTATGAAGTAAAAGATGGAACAGGACTTTAAGCCCAGTTTTAGTAAATGCCCTATTGCCAGTTTTTTTCTTAGTGTCTATTATTCGATTATTGTCTATCCACAACCAAAGAGAATCCTTTTTAATGAAAATATTCCCATTTGTTTCTAAGTATGGGAAATTCAAATCACGGAGTTCTTCTTTTACTTTTGGGAAAATTCGCTCGGCAATTAATAGAACATTGGTGAATTGTTTTTGGTATTTCAGAAGCTGGGCAATCTGATATGGACGAACTTCTCTTTTAACCTCCACGAAATAATGCAGGTTTTCACTATTGATCGTAAGTTTTATTTCCCCATCAATATCTTGTCTCTCAGTCCATATCCCTTTTATTCCAGTTCCCTTCTTAAGGTTATCAAGGGCAATATGTACAATTTTATCATTCATTATGTTCACAAATATAATATGTTCACGTTACGTGAACAAGAAAATAACATGAACATTTTCTTTTCTAGCAAAAAAAACCTGGACAACGCATCGATAAAAGAATTAATAATGGGATTCGGACCCATTTGTCCTCTAGAACCCCAACGTAAAACCTATCCTAAGTACTAAGGGGCTATTATAAGGTGATTTTTGGTCGTCATATATTACATTGTACAATGCCGCTATGTTAAATCCGGCATTTCGGCCAATTGGCTCAAAATAACCCCCACCAATAAATAATCCTGGGATCCATTCCCTACTTATACTGCCATCGGTTCGATTGTAATATTCAAGACTTAGGTTCTCAAATTCTGTGGTCGCATAGAATTTCTCCAGAAAATTATGACGTGCAAATAGCTTATACCCGTAAATATTGGTCTCAAAAGTGTTGCTATTGCCCAAATCGAATTTATAGTAGATATAGGTGATTCCCAACCCAGCAGAAAAATCATTGGTGATTCGGTAGCCTACCAAAGGAGATACTTCAACTGAGGTAACAGAGCCAAATTGTGCTCCCAAATTGCCTCCGACATACAAACGGTCAATGAATCGACCTTTACTTATATCCTGTGGGCTCTGTGCTTTGGCCAGATTGGCTGAAAGAGCCACCAATGCAAATACGATAATCTTTTTCATTTATTCCTCAACAACAATAAACAAATCTTCCGTTTCCTTTTTCATCAAATATTTCTCGCGGGCATACTTTTCTAGACGCTTATCACTACTAAAAAGTTCATCGCGATCTTGATTTACCTCAACAATTTTTTGTTGATAGTACTCCACTTGATTTTCAAGGTTTTTACGTTTCTGATTGAGTTTGTATTGCGTATAAAAATCGTTGGTGTCAATAAACAACATCCAAACGAGGAAAAAGAAACTGAATAAAAAATAGAAGTTCCGGGTGAATTTCGGCAGTTTCATATCGGTAATAGTTTAAAAAATAATAGTGAATATACATTAATTACCAGATTATCGCAATCAAGCAGATACTCTATTGACTAATTAAGGATTGCTTCTTACCTCGCAATCTCCATTAACTGGTTATTGCGGGGTACGAAGTAATCTTACTGTTATTTTGTTGTTGGATAATAGGCTGTTTCACCAAGTTCCTCTTCAATTCTTAGAAGTTGGTTGTACTTGGCCATCCTGTCTGATCTAGATGCGGAACCTGTTTTTATTTGTCCAGCATTGGTAGCCACGGCAATATCAGCAATAGTGGCATCTTCTGTCTCTCCAGAACGATGGGATATTACTGCAGTAAATCCTGCCTTATGGGCCATTTCGATGGCATCTAACGTCTCAGTGAGCGTACCAATCTGATTTACTTTTATCAATATAGAATTGGCACTTTTCTCTTCTATCCCTCTTTTTAGGAATTTAACATTGGTCACAAATAGATCATCACCCACCAGTTGGCATCTGTCGCCAATTTTAGCGGTAAGCATTTGCCATCCTTCCCAATCGTTTTCATCACATCCGTCTTCTATTGAGTCAATAGGGTACTTCTTCACTAATCCGGCTAGGTATTCTACTTGTTCCTTTTTAGATCTTACAGCACCCTTATCACCTTCAAATTTGGTGTAATCGTATTTGTCATTTATATAAAATTCAGAAGCAGCACAATCAAGGGCTATTGTAATATCCGTGCCCGGTTTGTAGCCAGCTTTTTTTATAGCCTCAAGTACACTTTCCAGTGCCTCTTCTGTGCCTCCAGAAAAATTAGGTGCAAATCCACCTTCATCACCCACGGAAGTACTTAACCCCTTGGCTTTGATAATAGCTTTTAAATGATGGAACACCTCCGTACCCATTCTTATGGCCTCACTAAAGTTAGGTGCCCCAATAGGCCTGATCATAAACTCCTGAAATGCAATAGGGGCATCAGAATGTGAGCCGCCATTGATTATGTTCATCATTGGAACTGGTAATGTAGAAGCATTTGTTCCACCGATATATCGGTACAAAGGCATGTTCAATTCAGCTGCTGCTGCTTTTGCCACCGCCAATGAAACCCCAAGAATTGCATTGGCACCAAAGTTGGCTTTGTTAGGTGTACCATCGGCTTCCACCATTATTTTATCAATCAGTCGTTGTTCAAAAACGGAGAAGCCAATTAGCTCTTCTGCAAGCTCATTGTTTACATTCTCCACCGCCTTGAGCACGCCTTTACCCAGGTACTTTGTCTTATCCTCATCCCGCAGTTCTACCGCTTCGTGTTCACCGGTAGATGCACCAGAAGGAACAGCCGCCCTACCTAATATGCCATTTTCTGTAATTACATCAACTTCTACTGTCGGGTTTCCTCTTGAATCAAGAATTTGCCTCGCATAAATGCTCTCTATTAGACTCATAATTTATTTTTTGGAATCTTTAATTAATTGAATAAAATCATCAAACAAATATCTGCTATCATGTGGACCTGGTGACGATTCGGGGTGATATTGAACCGAAAATGCCTTTTTACCTTTAACCCTTAAACCTGCAACCGTCTGGTCATTTAGGTGCTTATGGGTAACCTCTACTGTATCGGATTTTTCTATGTCCTCTGCAGAAACCACAAACCCATGATTTTGGGAAGTAATTTCACTTTTACCAGTAATTAGATTTAAAACCGGGTGGTTCAAACCTCTGTGACCATGATGCATTTTGTAAGTACCTATACCGCAAGCAAGGGCCAGTAACTGATGCCCCATACAGATTCCAAATAAAGGCTTGTCATCAGCAAGAATTTTTATCACCGTTTCAACACCATAGCCCATCACCGCAGGGTCTCCAGGGCCATTGGAAACAAAAAATCCATCTGGATTAAATGATTTCATTTCTTCAAAAGTAGATTTGGCAGGAAACACTTCACAATAAACGCCTCTTTCAGTTAAATTTTTTAAGATGCTATTTTTAATTCCAAGATCTAGAACGGCTACTCTTATATTGGCCGATTTATCACCAACAAACCTTCTTTCTTTGCCGCAAACAACCGAGGAGAGCTCCAATCCATCCATTGATGGCACTTTTTTCATTTCAGCCTTCATTTCATCCGGAGTGAGTACCGATGAAATAATTGCATTCATGGCCCCTTTACTTCTGATATGTCGCACGAGCATTCGAGTATCCAATTCGGAAATCCCAACTACACCGTGCTTTTCTAAGTAACTCTGTAAGCTTTGATCGGCTCTTTTCCTACTATGGATTTCAGAAAAATCATTTACTACCAATCCACTTATTTTTGGAGTTTCCGATTCCTGCTCCTCTTCTATGGTACCGTAATTACCAATATGGGCAGTAGTGTTTACAATGATTTGACCATAATACGAAGGGTCAGTGTAAATTTCCTGATAACCGGTCATCCCTGTGTTAAAGCAAATTTCTCCGCCATTTGTCCCGATTTTACCAATTGCTGCTCCTTCTAATAACAGGCCATCTTCAAGGAGCAAGTAAGCCTTTTGCTTTACACTCATTTTCATCGAATAATAATTTAGGTGCAAAAATAAAAAAAGGGATTAGATATAAATCCAATCCCTTCTATTTTTTACGAATCCACGCAATTACTTGTCAGTGTCTTCTTTTTTATCTTCTTCTTCGGCTTTAGTTTCTTCTACTTCCGGAGCTTTCGCTTCTTCTGTAGTTTCTACCTTGGCTTCTACTTCTTCCACTACCTCTGCCTCTTCCACTACTGCTTTTGGCTCTTCTACCTTAGTTTCAGCAACAGTCTCCTTTGTTTCGGCTTTAGCACCGGTTGATTTTCCTCTTCTACTTCTTCTAGTAGTAGCTTTTGCTTTACCCGCATCAGCATCTTTCAACAACAGCTCATTATAGTCTACCAATTCGATGATACACATATCTGCGTTGTCACCTAAACGATTTCCCGTTTTGATAATTCTTGTGTATCCACCTGGTCTATCACCAATTTTAGTAGCTACTTCATCAAAAAGAATTTTAACAGTTTCCTTATCATTTAGGTCCCTGAACGCCATCCTTCTAGAATGAGTAGTATCATCTTTTGCCTTTGTAAGAATTGGTTCAACAAACTTCTTTAAAGCTTTAGCTTTAGCTACAGTTGTTGTTATTCTTTTACTTAAGATCAATGAAGACGCCATATTAGAAAGCATTGCACCTCTGTGCGGGGCTGTTCTACTTAAGTGATTAAATTTTTTTCCGTGTCTCATTTCAATTATTCTTCATCAAGTTTATACTTTGACAAGTCCATACCGAAAGTAAGATTCTTGTCTTGAACTAGTTGCTCCAATTCAGCCAATGATTTCTTACCGAAGTTTCTGAACTTCATCATATCAGAGATCTCAAGTCTTACTAAGTCACCTAATGTTTTAACATCAGCAGCTTTAAGGCAGTTGTATGCTCTAACAGAAAGATCAAGATCATTAAGTTGTGTTTTCAACAACTTTCTCATGTGAAGCATCTCTTCATCAACTTGCTCAATTTCCCCAGCTCTTTCAGTCTCAAGTTCGATAGACTTATCAGAGAACAACATAAAGTGTTGTATTAAAATATGAGCAGCTCCTTCAAGTGCTTTTTCAGGATGAATAGAACCATCAGTTTCGATATCGATAACCAATTGCTCATAATCCGTTTTTTGTTCTACCCTTGTGTTTTCAACACTATACTTTACATTTTTAATTGGTGTAAAGATGGCATCAATAGGAATATAACCGAATACTTGATCAGCAGGCTTATTTTCGTCTGCAGGTAAGTAACCTCTTCCTTTTTCAATGTTAATCTCAATTTCGAAATCAACTGAATCATCCAAGTTGCAAATAACCAGTTCTGGGTTTAACACCTCAAAAGCAGCAGTATGCTTAGCTATATCACCAGCTTTAAACTCTTTCTGATTTTTAATGGAAACAGTGATTTTATTGTCAAATGAATCACCAATTTTCTTAAATCTTACCATTTTAAGGTTTAAGATAATCTCGGAAACATCTTCCACTACACCTTCTATTGTAGAAAACTCATGAAGAACACCAGGTATTTTAATACCAGTTATGGCATATCCTTCAAGAGAAGAAAGTAATATTCTTCTTAGTGCGTTACCTATTGTTACACCGTACCCTCTTTCAAGAGGTTTGAAAGTGAATAAACCGTGAAAGTCATCCGCCTTTTCCATGGCGACTTTATCAGGCATTTGGAATGCTAAAATTGACATAGTTATTATTAGCTTTAATTGTTATAGTCCCGACTCAGCCGGGACTAATAAATATTTTATAAAAAATTACTTAGAGTAAAGTTCAACGATCAACTGCTCATTGATGTTTTCAGGAATTTCATCTCTCTGTGGAGTAGATACCAATTTCCCAGCCATCTCCGAAGCGTCCCATTCCAACCAAGGAAATCTCTTGGCTCCATGTGCTGCTAAACTTTCAGTAACAGATTCTAATGTTTTTGATCTTTCCCTTACACCAATTACATCACCGATCTTTAGTGCGTAAGATGGAATATTGGCAATAGATCCATTAACAGTAATGTGCTTATGAAGTACCAATTGACGTGCAGCCCTTCTAGTAGGTGCTAAACCTAATCTAAACACTGTGTTATCCAATCTGCCTTCCAATAATTGAAGCAATATTTGACCGGTAATACCAGATTTTCTAGATGCTTTGTCAAAAAGGTTCGCAAATTGCTTTTCCAATACACCATAAGTGTATTTTGCTTTTTGCTTCTCCATCAATTGGATAGCGTATTCTGACTGCTTTCTTCTTCTGCTTCTACCATGTTGTCCCGGAGGGTAGCTTTTTTTAGCTACTGCCTTACTTGGGCCAAATATTGGCTCATTAAATCTTCTAGCAATTTTCGCTTTCGGACCTCTGTATCTTGCCATTTCTTAACTGTTTCTTTAAATAAATTATACTCTACGTCTTTTAGGAGGTCTGCAACCATTATGTGGTAGCGGAGTCACATCCTTAATCGTTGTAATTTCAATACCTGTATTTTGGATTGTCCTTATTGCTGACTCACGTCCTGCACCAGGTCCTTTTACAAATACTTCAACTTTTCTCAACCCAAGGTCATGCGCTTTTTGAGCGCAATCCTGAGCTGCCATTTGAGCAGCGTAAGGAGTATTTTTCTTAGAGCCTTTGAAACCCATCTTTCCAGCTGATGCCCAAGATATTACCTGACCAGAAGTATTGGTCATCGAAATGATAATATTGTTGAAAGAAGCTTTAATATGAGCGTGACCAATAGCCTCGACAGCTACTACACGTTTTTTTGCTTTATCTTTTCTTTTCTGTGCCATTTCTGCTTACACTATTAATTATTTAGTAGCTTTCTTTTTGTTAGCTACTGTCTTTCTCTTTCCTTTTCTGGTTCTTGAGTTGTTCTTAGTTCGCTGACCACGTACAGGTAACCCTTTACGATGTCTCAACCCTCTGTAACAACCAATGTCCATAAGTCTTTTTATACTTAGCTGAACTTCTGACTTAAGCACACCTTCTACCTTAAAATTCTCAGTAATGAGCGTTCTAATAGCATTGGATTCCTCATCATTCCAATCTTGAGCCTTTTTATTAGGATCAATACCGGCCTGGGTAAGGATGTTTTGTGCTGTACTTTTTCCTATACCAAAAATATAGGTAAGGGCGATTTCGCCTCTCTTGTTATCTGGTATATCTACTCCTGCAATACGTGCCATAGCTTAGCCTTGTCTTTGTTTAAACCTTGGATTCTTTTTGTTAATAACGTAGACCTTGCCATTCCTTCGAATGATTTTGCAATCAACGCTACGTTTTTTTACTGACGCTTTAACTTTCATTTCATTTATTTATATCGATAAACAATTCGTCCTTTTGTTAGGTCATAAGGTGACATTTCCAATTTCACTTTATCTCCCGGTAAAATTTTAATATAGTTCATTCTCATTTTTCCAGAAATATGAGCTACCACCTCGTGTCCATTTTCCAGCTCTACCCTAAACATAGCGTTAGAAAGTGCTTCGGTGATCGTTCCATCCTGTTCAATCGACTGTTGTTTAGCCATATTAAAATTTAAAATTCTCTTCTATAAACTTATGGGTCGTTAAGACCTCTGTTCCTTCTTTAAAAATAGCCACCATATGCTCATAATGCGCTGATGGTTGCCTATCTGCTGTTCGTATTGTCCAACCGTCATCTTCCTGCACCACATTCTTGGTACCCAAGTTAACCATTGGTTCTATCGCTATCACGAGACCATCGTTCATCTTTGAACCCTTTCCTGACTTACCATAATTAGGTACTTCAGGACTTTCGTGAAGATCAACCCCTACTCCATGTCCAACTAACTCTCTCACCACTCCATACCCATATGCTTCTACATGAGTTTGAATTGCATTTGCGACATCTCCAATCCTATTTCCACAAACAGCCTTTTCAATACCTTTATAAAGCGACTCTTTTGTCACTTTCAATAGTTTCAAAACTTCTTCTTTTACATTACCCACTGGATAAGTGTAAGCTGAGTCACTATGGTAGCCCTTATAAAACACCCCACAGTCAACTGAAATAATGTCTCCATCTTTCAGTGCGTAGTCACTTGGAAACCCATGAACTACATTCTCATTAAGTGAGATACAAAGCGATGAGGGAAAACCATTATAATTCTTAAACGATGGTACGCCTCCATGATCCCTGATAAACTCCTCTGCTATCCTGTCAAGTTCATTGGTCTTTACACCAATCTTCACATGTTTAGCAACCTCCCCATGTGCCTTCCCTAATATTAAGGCACTTTCTTTGATGATCTCTACTTGCTCCCTATTTTTATAATGAATCATTATAAATTAGGCAGCCGCAGTTTGAGACCTCCCTTTTACCTTGCCGGATTTCATCATCCCTTCATAATGTCTCATCAACAAATAACTTTCTATTTGCTGCAATGTATCTATAATTACCCCTACCATGATAATCAATGAAGTTCCTCCAAAAAACTGAGCGAAACTTGCACTAACACCCGCCTGTACAACGAAGGCAGGAAGTATAGCGATTATCGCTAAGAATATAGAACCTGGTAAAGTTATTTTAGTTAAAATCTGATCTAAAAATTCAGACGTTTGTTTACCCGGTTTGATCCCCGGTATAAATCCACCATTTCTCTTTAGGTTATCAGCCATATCATTGGGATTGACTGTAATAGCTGTGTAGAAAAACGTAAATACTAAAATCAAAAGTCCAAAAGTAAGATTGTATTGCCAGCTATATGGGTCAGAAAATGTACTGCCTATGTAAGCTCCGATATCACTGTCTCTCCATAATCCTGCTAGCATAGATGGTATAAACATCAATGCCTGCGCAAAAATAATTGGCATTACGCCAGAGGCATTTACCTTTAAAGGAATATAGTCCCTTTTTCCACCGTATAATTTATTACCAATTACCTGCTTTGCATATTGAATTGGAACCCTTCTGGATGCTTGTGTTAGCATAACAGTTGCCATTACCACAAAGAATAAGGCTACAATCTCTAAAACAAACATTAACGCACCACTCATTCCCCTTGAAATAGCTTCACCCAAAATCGATCCAGGGAACCTTGATATGATACCGATCATGATCAACATGGAGATACCATTTCCAATACCCTTATCAGTGATCCTTTCACCTAACCACATACAGAACATGGTACCGGCTACTAACACGATCATCGTAGATATTTGGAAGAATGCCGAAGAATACATTATTGCTTCAGCGGGAATTGTTACTGCCAAGTAACTACCACCTTGGGCAGCAGTAATGGCTATTGTAAGTACCCTTGTAATTTGTGTAAGACGATTTCTTCCTGATTCGCCTTCTTTTTGAAGTTTTTGGAAATAAGGTACAGCTACTGTCAACAGTTGTATTACAATAGATGCCGAAATATAGGGCATGATACCCAATGCAAATATTGACGCTCTACTAAATGAACCTCCTAAAAACGTATTTAATAAATCAAATATACCACCTGACGCCCCGTCCCCTAATAAATCAGGATTTACCCCTGGTAGGACAATATAAGAACCCAATCTAAATACGATTAAAAAACCAATCGTATTGATGATCCTGATTCTCAGGTCTTCTATCGAAAAAATATTCTTTATAGTGGTAAAAAACTTCTTCATAATTACAGCTTAATCACTTTACCTCCTGCTGCTTCAATTGCTTTCGATGCACTTGCAGAAAATGCGTGTGCAGAAACGTCAATTTTAGATTTGAATTCTCCGTTACCCAACACCTTAACAACATCATTTTTCCCTGCTACTCCGTTCTCAATAAAGAACTGTATATCAACACTTTTTGCCTTTGATTTTGCAATAAGCACTTCTAAAGAATCAAGGTTGATTGTTTTGTATTCAATCCTGTTAGGACTAGTAAATCCAAATTTAGGCACACGTCTTTGAAGCGGCATCTGCCCTCCTTCAAATCCTTTCTTTTTGCTATAACCAGATCTTGACTGAGCACCTTTGTGACCCCTTGTAGAAGTACCGCCCCTACCAGATCCCTGGCCTCGGCCAATTCTCTTACTATTCTTTACAGAACCTTCTGCTGGTTTTAATGTATTCAGTTTCATAATTATATCTCAGTTACAGATACTAAATGGCTAACCTTTTTAACCATACCATTAATTTGAGGGGTTAATTCCACCTCAACTGATTTATCTATTTTTCCTAATCCTAAAGCCTTAATTGTCAGTTTTTGCCTTTCAGGCCTTCCAATAATGCTTCTTACTTGTGAAATTCTAACCTTAGCCATAATCTTATCCGTTAAAAACTTTCGACAATGTTATACCTCTGTCTTTAGCGACAGTATATGGATCTCTCATGTTAGTTAAGGCATCAAATGTTGCTTTCACCACGTTGTGAGGATTTGATGATCCTTTAGACTTAGCAAGTACGTTATGTACCCCTGCGCTTTCCAATACAGCACGCATAGCACCACCGGCAATAACACCCGTACCAGGAGAGGCTGGTCTCAATAAAACAAACCCTCCACTATATTTACCAATTGCTTCATGAGGGACTGTACCTTTAATTACAGGCACCTTCACCAAATTTTTCTTGGCATCGTCAATTCCTTTGGTTATTGCATCAGTTACTTCATTGGCTTTTCCTAAGCCATATCCAACCACACCGTTTCCATCACCAACTACAACAATAGCAGAAAAACTAAACCTTCTACCACCTTTAACTACTTTCGCAACCCTCTTAATGGCTACAACCTTTTCTTTAAGGTCTATTTCGCTAGCTTTTACCGATCTTATATTACTTTGAGACATAATGCTTTAAAATTTTAGACCTCCTTCTCTGGCACCTTCTGCCAAAGCCTTAATTTTCCCGTGGTACAAATAACCACTTCTATCAAATACAACTTCAGCTATGCCGGCAGCTTTTGCTTTTTCAGCAATTTTCTTGCCCACATCTTTGGAAGATCCAATGTTCAATTTCGTTCCTAACTCAGCAGTAGATGCAGCTGTCATTGTATGGCCGTTGCTATCGTCAATGATCTGAGCGTATATTCCTTTGTTACTCTTGAATACAGAAAGCCTTGGTCTGTTTGACGTACCTTGAAGTTTATTTCGGATACCTCTCTTAATTCGGAGTCTTCTTTTTATTTTATTGAATGCCATTATCTTAATTATTTAGCAGCTTGCTTACCAGCTTTACGTCTGACAAATTCCCCAATGAATCTAATACCTTTTCCTTTGTAAGGTTCAACCTCTCTTAGAGACTTAATTTTAGCCGCAACCTGTCCGATCAACTGTTTGTCATATCCCTCAAGGGTAACAATTGGATTCTGACCTTTTGCAGTTTCTGCCACAACAGAAATCTCTTTAGGTACAGCTAGCCAGATATTGTGAGAATATCCTAAACTAAGTTCTAGTACATTATTCTGTGCAGTTGCTTTATAACCTACACCTACTAGTTCAAGTTGCTTCTTAAAACCGATGCTTACACCTTCCACCATATTGGCAATCAACGAACGATAAAGGCCGTGAAGCGCTTTATGTCTTTTTTGCTCTGTTGGTCTCACAATAGTAAGCGTGCCTTCATTTTCAACCAATTTGAAAGCTGGGTCTATTACTTGAGATAGCTCACCTTTAGGTCCCTTCACAACCATCAAACCACTTTTCTGGTCAAATGTGTAAGATACCCCTGCGGTAATCTCTACTGGTTTTTTCCCTATTCTTGACATTATGTCTTATTTATTAATATACGTAACACAAAACTTCGCCACCTACTTGCATGTCCCTGGCTTCTTTGTCAGTAACCACACCTTTTGAAGTAGATAAAATGGCAACACCTAACCCGTTAAGTACCCTTGGTAGGGAATCGGACTTGGTATACTTTCTCAAACCCGGCTTACTTACCCTTTCAAGGTTTTGTATGGCTGGTTTGTTATTATCAGCATTATACTTTAATGCTATTTTGATATTACCTTGATTGTTATCAGTTTCTTCAAACTTATAATTCAAGATATACCCCTTCTCATGAAGAACTTTAGTAAGTTCTTTTTTGATGTTAGAAGCCGGAATATCAAGCACCTTATGTTTGGCCTTAATAGCGTTCCTCAAACGGGTTAAATAATCTGCTATTGGATCTGTCATTTTCTGTAAATATTCTAAAATATCGTTGCCACCCTTTAAAACGGCCTGCAAAGATACAAACTATTTTTTTTAATAAAAATAAAAGAAGTATTAATTACCAGCTAGCTTTAGTCACTCCTGGTATCTTTCCGTCAGATGCCATTTCCCTGAAAGTAACCCTTGAAATACCAAATTTACGCATGTAACCTTTTGGTCTTCCAGTTAACTTACAACGGTTGTGTAATCTAACAGGAGAAGAATTCCTTGGCAACTTATCAAGTCCTTGGAAATCACCTGCTTCTTTGAGGGCTTTTCTTTTAGCAGCATATTTTGCCACCATTCTTTCCCTTTTTAATTCTCTTGCTTTAACAGCTGTTCTTGCCATAATATTTAGTTTTTATTTGCGAAAGGCATTCCAAACGCCTTTAGCAATTCGTAACTTTCTTCGTCAGTATTGGCAGAAGTCACAAAAGTGATATCCATACCATTGATTTTGTTTACTTTATCAATGCTTATTTCAGGGAATATAATTTGCTCCTGAACACCCAAGGTGTAGTTTCCCCGTCCGTCAAAACCCTTATCACTAACTCCTTTGAAATCCCTTACACGAGGTAAAGCCACGGCCATTAGTCTATCTAAGAATTCGTACATTTTATCACCTCTTAAGGTCACCTTTGCACCAATAGGCATATCTTCCCTTAACTTAAAGTTGGATATCGCCTTTTTTGAAATAGTGGCTACCGCTCTTTGACCAGTGATGGTGGTAAGCTCCTCTACAGCCACGTCAACCAATTTCTTATCAGCTACCGCTGCTCCCACACCTTTGTTAAGGCATATTTTGGTCACTTTGGGTACCTGCATTACAGAAGTGTATTGAAATTTTTCCTTTAATGCAGGAACAATTTCTTTCTGAAATTTATCTTTTAATCTTGGATTAGCCATTGTTAATAATTTCTCCAGTTTTCTTAGAATATCTTTGCAATTTGCCTTTATCGTCAAGCTTTCTGCCTGTACGGGTAGCCTTACCAGTAGCGGGATCAATAAGCATTAAATTACTTATATGAACAGCAGCTTCTGTTTTTTTAATACCTCCTTCAGGGTTTGTGGCTGACGGCTTCACATGTTTAGTAATAACGTTTACACCTTCTACAACCGCTCTGTTTTTTGCAGGTATCAATTCAAGAACCAATCCTGTTTTCCCCTTAGAGTTACCGGAAATAACCTTAACGGTATCCCCTTTTTTAACATGTAATTTTTTCATCTTCTTCTCCATGATTATAGTACTTCTGGCGCTAATGAAACAATTTTCATGAACTGCTTTTCACGCAATTCCCTGGCAACAGGTCCGAAAATACGGGTTCCCCTTGGTTCGTCAGTTGCTGACAATAACACCGCAGCGTTATCTTCAAACCTGATATAAGAACCGTCTTTCCTTCTTACCTCTTTCTTAGTCCTTACCACAACAGCTCTTGAAACCGTTCCTTTTTTCAAACTACTTGAAGAAAGGGCTGATTTTACAGATACAACTATCTTATCGCCTACTGATGCGTACTTTTTTCCTGTTCCGCCTAAAACACGAATACAAAGAACTTCCTTTGCACCGCTGTTATCAGCTACATTTAATCTTGACTCTTGCTGTATCATCTTATTTAGCCTTTTCTATGATTTCAACTAATCTCCACCTTTTGCTCTTGCTTAAAGGACGGGTCTCCATAATTCTAACGGTATCACCGATAGTGCACTCGTTCTTCTCATCATGAGCCGTAAACTTTGTAGTTTTACTGACAAACTTACCGTAGATAGCATGCTTCTCTTTACGGTGTACAGCAACAGTAATCGACTTAGTCATTTTATTGCTGACCACCTGTCCTACTCTTTCTTTTCTTAATTTTCTTGACTCCATTCTAATATTATTTAGCAAGTTCTTTAGCTCTCAATTCAGTTTGTAATCTCGCTATTAGTTTACGAGTCTCTCTCACCTTCATTGGGTTTTCCACCGGGGAAATTGCGTGAGCAAACTTCAATTTTCTGTAAGCTTCTTGTTCGCTTACTAGCTTTTGCTTCAATTCATCGAAGCTCAATGCTTTTATTTCTGAATTCTTCATAACTTTTTATGATTCAACGTAATCTCTACGTACTACAAACTTCGTTTTAAGCGGGAGTTTTTGCTGAGCCAACCTCAATGCTTCTTTTGCATCTGCAGTAGAAACACCTCCAGCTTCAAAAAGAATAGTACCCGGCTTAATAGTAGCTACCCAATATTCTGGTGCTCCTTTACCTTTACCCATCCTTACTTCAGCAGGCTTTTTGGTAATTGGCTTGTCAGGAAAAATTCTGATCCAAACCTGACCTTCTCTTTTCATAGCTCTGGTCATAGCAATCCTGGCTGCTTCAATTTGTCTTGAAGTGATCCATCCTGGCTCCATAGATTTGATGGCAAAAGCCCCAAATGCTATTGTATGTCCTCTTTGGGCGATACCTTTTACCCTGCCTTTTTGCTGCTTCCTGAACTTTGTTCTTTTAGGCTGTAACATATCTTATGTCTTTATACCGCGTATAACGCGATTCAACTCTTAATTAAAAATTACTTCTTTCTACTTCTTTTTGGGCCTTCTGGTCGTTTACGACCACCGCCTCCTCCACCTTGCTGTGAATTAGAAGCTCCAATATTTGGTGACAAATCTCTTTTGCCATAAACTTCACCTTTGAAGATCCATACTTTAATACCGATCTTTCCATATACAGTTTGAGCTTCACTTATTGCATAATCAATGTCCGCTCTAAGTGTATGAAGAGGAATTCTACCTTCCTTATACTGTTCAGATCTTGCCATTTCAGCTCCACCCAATCTTCCAGACACTTTTATTTTAATTCCCTGAGCTCCTACTCTCATTGAAGAAGCAATAGCTTGCTTCATCGCTCTTCTATAGGAAATTCTTGCCTGTAGCTGTTGGGCAATAGACTCACCTACCAATCTGGCATCAAGTTCTGGACGCTTGATTTCAAAGATGTTAATCTGCACATCCTTATTAGTGATTTGCTTTAACTCTTCTTTGATTTTGTCAACTTCAGAGCCTCCTTTACCTATAACCACTCCCGGACGGGCAGTATGTACAGTAAGGGTTACTCTTTTAAGTGTTCTTTCAATGACTACTTTAGAGATTCCTCCTTTAGGAATACGAGCACTTACATATTTTCTAATGGTATGGTCTTCTACTAATTTATCGGCAAATGTATCACCACCGAACCACGCAGAATCCCATCCTCTAACGATACCAAGTCTGAAAGCTATTGGGTTTATTTTTTGTCCCATTATTTATCTTCTTTTTTGTCTTTAGTCACTTCTTTTTGCTCAACAGGTGCTGCACTGTCTAAAATCATGGTTACATGATTTGATCTTTTTCTAATCCTATGTGCACGTCCTTGAGGAGCGGGTCTCAATCTTTTCAAAACTCTACCACTATCAACAGTAATTGACTTTACATATAGATCAGCATCTTCCAGATTAACATCTTCGTTCTTATTCTGCCAGTTTGATATCGCTGACAATAAAAGTTTTTCCAACCTTGCTGCGCCTTGTTTAGGCTCAAACTTTAGGATGTTCAATGCCTTGTTCACTTTCTCGCCTCTTACAAGGTCCGCTACCAACCTCATCTTACGAGGAGAAGTGGGTACATTATTAAGTTTAGCTATTGCCTCCATAATTATCTTTTGCCTTTGTCTTTTTTACCAACGTGACCCCTAAAATTCCTAGTTGGAGAAAACTCACCGAGTTTGTGTCCTACCATATTTTCAGTTACATAAACAGGTATGAACTTATTGCCATTGTGAACAGCGAAAGTATGACCTACAAAATCCGGAGAAACCATAGATCTCCTTGACCAGGTCTTGATTACAGATTTTTTACCTGAATCATTCATGTTCTCAACTTTATTCTCTAGCCTAAAATCAATGTAAGGCCCTTTTTTTAGTGATCTTGCCATTATTTCTTACCTCTACTAATGATTAGATTATTTGAATACTTCTTAGGAGTTCTGGTTTTCTTCCCTTTTGCATAAAGACCTTTTCTTGATCTAGGGTGACCACCAGATGACTTACCTTCACCACCTCCCATTGGGTGATCGACAGGGTTCATGGCAACACCTCTTGTTCTTGGTCTTCTTCCCAACCATCTGTTCCTACCTGCTTTACCCAAATTCACGTTCATGTGATCTGAGTTTGATACAGTACCAACAGTTGCCATGCATGAAGCAAGTACTTTTCTTGTCTCACCAGAAGGCAACTTTACAGTAACATATTTTCCTTCACGTGCCAATAATTGCACATAAGATCCGGCACTTCTTGCCATTGCTCCACCTCTACCGGGCTTAAGCTCAATGTTATGAAGAATGGTACCTAATGGAATCTTGCTTAATGGTAGTGCATTGCCTACTTCAGGGGCAACATTTTCGCCAGATATAACTGTTTGACCAACAGTTATTCCTTCTGGTGCGATAATATATGTTTTTGCTCCATCAGCATAAAACAATAATGCGATACGTGCAGATCTTGATGGATCATACTCAACGGCATTTACTGTTGCTGGCACATCGAATTTATCTCTCTTAAAATCAATGATCCTGGTTTTTTTCTTATGACCTCCACCTAAGTAGCGCATGGTCATTTTACCAGTATTATTTCTACCACCGGTTCTTTTTCTTGTAACCACCAATGCCTTTTCAGGAGAAGATTTTGTAATCTCCGTGAAAGCTGGTGCTACTCTGAATCTCTGTCCGGGTGTAACCGGTCTTAATTTTTTAATCGCCATTTCTTGCTAAATTATATCTCGCTGTAAAAATCGATTACATCACCTTCAGCTACACTTATAATAGCTTTCTTATAGGAAGCTGTTCTTCCTGATACTACTCTAGACTTTGCAAATCTTGACTTAGTCTTTCCGAGGTAGTTCATTGTATTAACTGCCTCAACAGTGACTCCGTACATTTTTTCCACAGCCTTCTTAATTTCCACTTTATTGGCATTTCGATCTACTACGAAACCGTACTTGCCTTTTTCATTTAAAGCGGACACTTTTTCTGTAACCAATGGCTTTACTAAAACGCTCATTATTATTTCTTCAAAAGGTTATCAATTTTCTCAACTGACCCTTCACTGAGGATCAATGTATCAGCGTTAAGCACATCATAGGTAGTTAGCATATCAGCCAATACTACTTTAGTGTTCTGAACATTTCTGCCAGAAAGTGCCAAACTCTTATCAGATGTTGGAAGAACCAAAAGGGTCTTTTTATTGTCAAGTGACAAAGCACTTAGCATTTTCAGATAGTCTTTTGTTTTTGGTGCTTCAAAGCTAAAGTCTTCAACAATGGAAATGCTTTTGTCTTTAGCCTTATAAGTAAGGGCTGACTTTCTTGCCAACTCCTTAAGTTTCTTGTTAAGCTTAAAAGAATAGTCACGTGGCTGAGGACCGAATGCCCTACCTCCACCTCTGAATATTGGTGACTTTATACTACCAGCACGGGCAGTACCTGTTCCTTTTTGCTTTTTAATCTTTCTTGTTGACCCACTGATCTCTGCTCTTTGCTTTGACTTGTGTGTTCCTTGTCTTTGGTTAGCCAAAAACTGTTTCACGTCAAGATAGATGGCGTGGTCATTAGGTTCGATACCAAACACTTCTTTAGAAAGCGTAATTTTTCTCCCGGTATCTTCGCCTGTATGTTTTACTACTGTGATATTCATTATTTCTCGAGAATTACAGTTGAATTATTTGCACCCGGTACAGAACCACTCACTAGGATCAAGTTCTTTTCAGGTATGATTTGCATTACTCTAAGGTTCATAAGTTTTACCCTATCTCCACCAGTTCTTCCAGCCATTCTCATCCCTTTGAATACTCTAGCAGGATAAGAAGCACCACCTACAGAACCTGGGGCTCTAAGCCTGTTGTGCTGACCGTGAGTTGCTTGTCCAACACCACCGAAGTTGTGTCTTTTCACAACACCCTGGAAACCTTTACCTTTTGAAGTGCCGACTGCATCAACGTAATCGCCCTCAACAAACACATCTCCTACGCTAAGAACCTGCCCTAACTCAACTGGACCTGTAAATTCTTCACGGAAATCCCTAAATTCGATTACATCTTTCTTAGGAGTTGTATTCGCTTTCTTGAAATGACCTTTCAATGCGTTGGGAGTATTTTTTTCCTTGCGCTCTCCAAAGCTCAATTGAACGGCCCTATAGCCATCCTTCTCCTCATTTTTTACTTGCGTCACTACGCAAGGACCAGCTTCTATTACTGTGCATGCGACATTTCGTCCATCGGCACCAAAAATGCTAGTCATTCCGATTTTCTTTCCTATAATACCAGACATTTTCTAATCTTTATTAAGCGCAATTATGCTTTATCTCTCACGGTTTTTCCGCAAAAGGACTGCAAAGATAGTAACTAATGAGAAGTTACCAAATAGTAGGTGTTAAATTTTTTGTTGAAGTACTGCCAGAAATAACGCAGTGTTATGAAGTGCCCAAAATAAGATAATTTCGAATTATTTATGAAAAATTATGGCTAAAAAATATTTTTCATTGGTCTTCCAAGACCGCCCTCAATACGTTAATCGATTTTATTTCTACGATGGTATCAATTTGGGTTTTATAAAAGGACAGGATATGATCCAATAAAACCCTCCGTTCCTTGTTATTAAGGTTCACCTTAGCTGTATACCGCTCATCCAATAAGGTGCGTATGGTCTTTTCCATTTTTTCATCGGCCGATGTATGGAAAAACTGATCTGATTCTGATAGTCCAAACCCTAAGTAGCGCGTGAGCTTTAATAAAAATTGTAAATGGAAATTTTGATAATTATCTTCAGAGTGATCCAGCATTTCAATGGAGTAGTGTATAAAGCCAAATAAATCTTTAACCTCACCCTCTTCCTTTATACACTTATATAATACCTCTGCAATAAATACCCCTATGGATGATTTTAGGATTTCGTAAGGGATGGTTTGAAGTGGTATAGAACATTTTATTTCTGCAATCCTATTAATACCGGAATTGGGTTTATTATAAACCACCAAATCGAGCAGAGTAAGGGGTTGGTAGAGGGCTATTCTCCCTTTCGACTTAACGGAACGCACCCCATTGACTATGTAGCTTTGGAGGCCGAACTCTTCTGTAAATATCTTGACTATAATAGAGGTGTCCCGATATTTGAAGTATTTAAATACAATGCCTCTGGTTTTATGGAGCATTAATTTATGACGGCTATTTTACCAATATACGTTTCATCACCATTCTGTGATGAACTAAAAACAAAATATATGCCTGTAGCTGCGCGATTTCCATTGTAATCACGCGAGTCCCATGTGGCTGTGCCCCCTTCGGACCTTGTAGCCCAAATTAATCTCCCCGAGGCATCAGTGATTTTCACATCTACATCTTCCACTAGCCCACTGATCCCAATAGTTCCATTAAAGTCTCTGGGCACTGGGTTAGGGAAAATTTTTACTTGACCGTGGCTTTCTGCGGGGTTTGTAGCATTTCCCCGATAACTGATAATTCCTTCGGGTGTTCCAAAGAATACTTCCCCTGATACTTCATTGATATTAATCGCTACTATAGTATTGGAGGGCAACGGACTATTATCAATATTAAAATTAAGCAGTTGCCTGTCGGCCTGCTCATCGAATAACCAAACACCATTTCTTGTTCCAATCCACTTCCTGTTTCCAGCATCTACTTTAATGGCAGTGATTTCTTCATCCCTTAACAGTTGTCTATTTTCGAAAATGGGCAAAATTGCATCGATGGTATTGTCCTGAACATCAACGGAACTGGAAAATACGGCCACTCCAGCACCCGTACCCACCCAGATAAACCCGTCTTTATCAACAGCGAGTGAATTGACAGTAGAGTTTGGAAGACCCCCATTACCAGATTGAGCGGTTAAATACCTTGTCTGCTCAGTAACTTTATCGAAAACCAAGATACCTCCTCCAGCTATTGGATCAACAATCATCCATAATTTTGATCGGGTATTGACCACCTCCAGTAAAGCACTTGTAATTAATGAATAGGATGTCCATTCATTACCAGTAAGTAGATGTAAACCCTGGCTTGCACCATAGTTAAGTACCCAAAGGCCCTCATTGGAAGATTCAATAGCGGTGAGATTCACCTGATGGTCGCCAGGCAGTAGGTTTTGAAGTGGACTGGAGTTCTCATCAATAATAGTAATTACATCATCTTGATCAATTTTCATCAATCCATAACCGTAAGAGGCGTAATAGAATGAGTTGTTCCTGATGTCAAAGTCCGCATCAACAATATCATTAAATACTGGTGTACTGACATTAGCCGCATTGAAATTGCTCCATTTTCCATTTCTGAATTGGTAAAAACCTGCGGAGTTGCCCAATGCGATCCTACTGCCGGAATACCCCCCAGGTAAACCGGATACAGTATTGTCATGATAAAAAAATCGAAATATGGCGTTACTATTGGGCCCTGTGGGCTTTATGTTTTCAAATGCCCCTTGATAATTGGTTACTAATCCATTGTTCTTATCCGTTATCCACAATATGTTATCCTGGACCATTGCACCAGTAGGTATGGTAATTAAATTATCAACAATGGGTTGGGCAGATTCCACATCATTCATCAGATAAATGCCTGATGATGCCAAAACAATAAGCTGAGATCCGTCAGAATAGGCTGTCACAAACGATTCATCCTTCAGAGCAGAAGATTGAGTCCACCCTCCATTAGTATATTTATAAAGGCCATTGGAATTAAAGCCTGTTACGATCTGATCGTTTAGTGTTTGAATGACAACAGCACTACTCTCAGGCAAGCCATCAGAAAGGCCATATCTCTTCCACATGGATGGATCAAACAAGTTGGTGTTATTATTGAAATTGGAGGCGATCACTCCCTCAGTTGTTGCGAGAAATAGACTATCACCCAGTACGGTCGATTGGGAAACACTTATTTGGTTGGCATTTTTACCTAACTGCCGATAGGTCTCTTTGACCTCAAGTTTATTCAAATCAAAATTCAGTAGTCCATAATCTGTAGCTATGAATGCCCTATTGTCCACGGCAATAATTTGATTAATCTTTTTGGAACCCAAAACTTGAGAATTGGATACCAAATCGATATTGACAATTTCATTGTTTACGATAACATCAAGATTACCAGAGGTATAGCCAATTATCAGCTGATTTCTAACTTCGTCAAAATATAGTGCTGAAATGTTGTCTTCCTGTAGGCCATTGATTTTTGAAACTGTGGTAAGGCTATTGTCAGAAGTATCCAATATAAAAATCCCGTTTTCGCTGGCAACAAAAACCCTATCACCTCCTTTAGTTACATGTTTGGCCGAATTATAAGAAAAATGAGTACGCCAAGTACCGAGGGGAATATCTGACTGCGCATAAACTCCCCAAAAAGAAAGGAGTAGTAACGGTAAAATAAGACGGCTCATTTTTTCGCTCTTTTTTTCATGCCCTCCATAAAACTTCTCCTTCCACGTGCTTCATATTCATGTTTTTCACCCAAAAGCACTTTGCTATCCTCCTCCGACAGTCTGTACGAAAAGGAGGCCAATTCCCCTGTCACTGCACAAATTGCGTGGACTTTGGTAACAAATTCAGCAACTGCCAGCAAATCAGGCATTGGACCAAAGGGCTTACCTTCAAAATCCATATCCAAGCCCGCTACAATTACCCGTTTGCCATTATTGGCTAGTTTATTACAAACATCAACGATGTCATGGTCAAAGAATTGTGCTTCGTCAATACCTACTACATCACAATCTCCCGCCAACAACAATATATCATTGGCAAATTGGACCGGGGTTGAGCGGATTGAATTCTCATTGTGAGAAACCACTTCTTCCTTATGGTATCGGGTATCTATCGAGGGTTTGAAGATTTCGACTTTTTGTTTAGCGATAAGCGACCTGTTGAGCCTACGGATCAGCTCTTCGGTCTTACCGGAAAACATGCATCCGCAAACGACCTCAATCCAGCCGGTCTTTTTCCCTTTTCCAAAATTGGGTTCAATAAACATTGTGCAAAAATAGGTTATTTACTTAGTGGTACTAGAGATATTTTTATTTACTTGACTTCAGTATGAGTAATCCATATGTGGGAGTTTGGATGAAGCTGGAATTTCTATTTCAATATCCCCACCATCGACCTTTACCTGACAGGCCAGCCTTTCATTGGCGGCCAACCTATTTAAGTTTGCATAGTTTATTTCAGGTTCCGTCCGCGCAGATAAATGCTCCATACCGTTCTTTACCACAAATTTACAGGTGGTACAACGGCCCTTTGCCCCACATGCGTGCATCCAGTCAATATAATTTTCCTGCACTATTGCTAACACTGTTTTGTTATTATCGTTATTTTGGATAGTCAGATCAGATAAATTGGAAATTTTGATTTGCGCCATTGAATATGTTTTAAACAAAGTAAAGGAATTACAATATGTCTACTCAAATTATGGATAACAATCTTAACAGGGCAGGAATAACAAATTATAGCAAGCGGTATGCAAGTAGCGTGATTAATACTTTTTTTAAAAGTAAGCAGAAGATCGGAGGCGAGGATATAAAACACTTGGTAGATATTCAACAGATCAATTTGTTTGTAATTAAAAATTTGTTTGAAGAATGGCAAAAAGAAACTGATAAACTAAAGAGTCCCTACTTTGACTATTCTTCACCACAAGTAGCACAAGCACTGACCGAGTTTATGAATACGCTATCGAGGAACATTTCAATAGAAAAAAAGGCCTTTGAACCATTATTGATACGTGCAGTAGAAGAAAGTGTGCTGTTAATCTTCTCTCCTTATGATTTTTATACTCACCTAACGGAACATTCAAATGGGGAAATGACAATAGGCAACCTTAAGAGAACTTTGAAATATGTAAAGGTCAATCGAAACCTATTGGAAAGTTTGATTGCTAACATGGAGAAACAAAAATTAGAGCGGGTAGATGAGGAGAAGTATGCTACTTTATTGCATGAGGTTTTTCAAAACATACAGGCCAGCCCAGATGACATAGGGGTTTATTTTGATAATTTTTCCAAAATAGAACCATTAAAAGAAGGTGATATATATGGAGTAACCAAGGAAACAGAGGCAGAGCCTGTAATATCAAAGGTGAAACCTACCAATGAAAATAAGCCTGAAGTAGAGCCCGATGGGCCAACCATCAATGACAAACATACTAATACTGCAGCATCAATTGCTGAAATACACGAATCGAAAAAGATTGATAACCTTAAGTCGCATTTGAGCATAAATCAAAGGTTTATGTTTCAGAAGGTATTATTTGATGGTGATGAAAAGGCCTTTTATGAAGCTTTGGATTTTCTGGATAATTGCAATAGTAAAGAATCGGCCATGAAGCATATTTATGCCACGTACCCTCATTGGAATGTGGAAAGTGAAGAATTCGAAGAGTTTGTGGAGTTGTTGGATAAGCGGTTTGAGTAGATGCTTAAATATAGAGTAGGTGCTTAACAACAGAGATCGATTATTTAACCACAGAGATCGCTGAGAAACGCAGAGGAGTAGCTGACCTATCTGGGGGTTAGAATTTTAAACCACAGAGACCGCTGAGGAGCGCAGAGATAAATGGGGCTTGGGTGGTTGTGTAAACTAAAGGAAAGCATGATCCTATTTTAAAGTAATAAACTGGTTAGAACTTTAAACCACAGAGATCGCTGAGAAATGCAGAGGAATAGCTGACCTAATTAATGCAAATAAACTGGGGGTTAGAATTTTAAACCACAGAGACCGCTGAGGAGCGCAGAGATAAATGGGACTTGGGTGGTTGTGTAAACTTAAGGAAAGCATGATCCTATTTTAAAGTAATAAACTGGTTAGAACTTTAAACCACAGAGATCGCTGAGAAACGCAGAGGAGTAGCTGACTAATTAATGCAAATAAACTGGGGGTTAGAATTTTAACCACAGAGGTCGCTGAAGGGCGCAGAGATAAATGGGGCTTGGGTGGTTGTGTAAACTAAAGGAAAAGCAATTGATCCTATTTTAAAGTAATAAACTGGTTAGAACTTTGAACCACAGAGATCGCTGAGAAACGCAGAGGAGTAGCTGACCTAATTAATGCAAATAAACTGGGGGTTAGAATTTTAAACCACAGAGACCGCTGAGAAACAAAGAGGAATTTAGCTTTTTACTAATGCACTAGCACCTGCATTCTGTGGGAATCCAATTTTAGCAATACGAAGATAAGAATAGCAAAACCCCATAATGATGATCCTCCGTAGGAAAATAAAGGGAGAGGAATACCTATGACAGGAAATAGGCCAATGGTCATTCCAATGTTCACAGCAAAATGGAAAAATATGATACAGGCCACACAGTAGCCATAAACCCTGGCGAAGCGCCATTTTTGACGTTCTGCTATATAGATGATCCGTAATAATAAGGTCACAAACAAAAATATGATCACAAGGCTCCCCAGCCAGCCATGTTCCTCACCTATGGTACAAAAAATAAAATCCGTGCTTTGCTCAGGTACGAAATCAAATTTAGTTTGAGTTCCCTTTAAGAATCCTTTACCAGAAAAACCCCCACTGCCGATTGCTATTTTCGATTGAGTCACATTCCATCCATAACCCAGGGGGTCCGCATCAGGATTGATCAGTGCCTTGATCCTGTTTTGTTGATGGGGTTTTAGTATATCAGAAATAACATAGTCAACACTTCGGATGACCCCCGCAATGATTAGCACCCCGGCTAAAACAAAGGCTATTTTTGCAACGGTTTTTTTCTTAATAAAGGCAACAACTATAGCACCTATGGCCACAATGCCTATGTAAAGATATAGGTGATTTGGAACCAAGAGGGTAAGTATAAAAATAATGGCGGCAGCTGTTCCCAATATCAAAAGGGTAGGCGACATCCCTTCCCTAAAAAACACTAGGATGAAAACACTGTAAACCATTGCAGTACCTGTATCACCTTGAAGGATAATGAGGATAGCTGGCGTGCCAATGATCGCAAACAGGACTAATTGTTTTGATAGTCGGTCCATCCTGAAACCCATGCTGCTTATGTATTTAGCTACGGCCATTGACGTGGCAAACTTCGCAAATTCAGAGGGTTGAAATCTTATAAAACCTAGCTCAAACCAAGATTTAGAGCCTGCTACTTCGCGCCCAAAGACTAAAACAAAGACCAGTATTAAGATGATCCCCCCGTAAATAAAATAACCAAACGTGTCATAAAATTTAAAATCGACCACCATAATAACAATGATCAGAATAATAGAGGTGCCAATGAACAATAGCTGCTTACCACTATTTAAAGAAAGGTCGAATATACTTTGGTGCGATGCTTCGTCATAAACGGCCGCAAAAATATTCATCCACCCCATTATCGCAATGGCGAAAAATAGGAATACTGTAAGCCAGTCAATATTGCTCGATATGTCGTCTCTTCTACTCAATGATTAATATATAAATTCACCCCGTTTCACATATTCTTCTATCTGGGGCCTTTCCGTATGGCCAATCAAATATTTCTCGATCATCAGACTGGCTATTGAAGCAGCCGCCCTTGCTCCTTGCCCTGCGTTCTCCACATATACTGAAACCACTATTTTGGGGTTCACTTTTGGGGCGAAGGCTATAAACACAGAATGGTCGGGCAGTGGTGTATTTTGAACAGTCCCTGTTTTGCCACACACTTCAATGTCTTTGAGTTTTGCCCTGTACTGTCCAGTTCCGGATTCCACCACTTTCGCCATGGCCTCTACGGCTATATCAAAATGTTTGGAATCAACAGTTGTGAAGTGTTTTTCTTTGTACTGGGGCAACGGTTCCCCGGAATCACCGATGGATTTTACCAGATGGGGTATATAATAATAGCCCCTATTAGCCACAATTGCCGCAAAATTTGCCATTTGTATAGGTACTACAAGGTTTTCACCTTCACCAATGGCAATTGAATATATATTTGAAAACTTCCACGGACGATTATTATAAGCACGATCGTAGTATTCTACACTTGGTACCAATCCTTGCTTTTCGTTGGGTAAGTCAATGCCCAAAGGTGCCCCTAAACCAAAACTTCTTACATGCCTATCCCAATTTTCAAGCCCTATCCGGGTGTCTTCATAAGTATCACTTGAAATCCCCTGATTGACTACCCTTTTCATTACATTATAAAAATAGGGGTTGCATGATTGGGTTATTGCCCCTACAAGGGTTTCGCCTGGCCCGTGGTAATGGCATTTCATGGGATACATAATACAAGGTATGTAGGTGTTCCTATTGATCACCCCTTCTTGCAGGGCTACCAATGCCTGGATAATTTTAAAAATGGAACCTGGTCTATATTGTGCCATCAAAGGCCTGTTAAAGAGTGGCTTGGCCGTATCCTGACTTATAAGCGCAAAATTCTGACTGTACTGCCTGCCCGTAAGCAGGTTTGGATCGTATGATGGGCCAGAAACCAGTGCTAAAATTTCACCTGTGGAAGGCTCAATGGCCACTATACTTCCCGATTTACCTTTTAGAAGTTCTTCACCATATTGTTGTAAATTGATATCTATAGTTGTAGTGAGGTTTTTACCGGGTATTGAAAGGGTATCATACTCACCATCTTCAAAATCCCCTTTATCAACCCCTTTTACATTTTTGATTTTGTATTTAACCCCCCGTTTGCCACGTAATTGCCTTTCATAAAAATATTCAATTCCACTCTGGCCCATATAGTCACCTTGTCTGTAATAGTCTGCGGTGTCTCGCTCCAATTGCCTCTTACTTACTTCACTTACATATCCCAAGGCGTTGGAAAGAGTAGGATGGGTATAGGATCTTGTGGTTCTGGCATGAATATCAAAGCCAGGAAAATCGACTAAATAGTCTTCTACTCGGGCTAGGTCTTTATTGGACAGTTGCTTTAAGAAAATGGAAGGCTGTACATAGGAAAATTTCTTAGCCGCTTGCAGTTTTTCTTCAAACTCAGCCTTAGTGATATTAAATAATTGACAAAATTTGACAGTATCAATATGCCTGACATCCTTGGGCACCACCACAAGGTTATATTGAGGTGTATTATAAACAATTAGCTCCCCATTTCGGTCATAGATTAAGCCACGGTAAGGATATTCAACTACTTTATGGATGATATTACTGTTGGCCGCTTGGGCATACTTCGAATCAAGTACTTGAATAGAAAATAGTTTGATCAAGAATATTATAGCCACCACTATAATGATCAACTGAATAATATATTTTCTACTATCTTCCATCAGGTTATCCTCTTCCTATAAAAAATATACTGAACTATCATAATTACCACTGCGGTAAACAGGGTGCTCAATAGGGCTTTGGACAAGGTAAACCAAAACAAGCCAAACCCTGACGATGATATATAAAACAATACTATATGATGTATCAAAATCAAGGGGAGGACATAGCCTAAAAACCATTGCCAGCCATTAAGTTCTATGCTCGGCATTGAGCCAGAATCATAACCACCCTGAGGTGTAATCATGTTCAACCAATAATTCCTTATAAACATTATCAACACACTGGAAGCCGCATGAATTCCCAAAGTATCATAAAATATGTCAACGGTAAATCCTGTGATAAAACCAAGCACCATTAAACCTATAACTCCCATATCCACTGGTAATAAAAGCAGAAAAGCTATGTATAAAAAACAGAATGACTTGTCAAAAAGTACCACATTCTGTAAAAACATAACTTGCACCAATACATAGGCAAAAAAGGAGACGAATTGTATGATAAGCCTATTAGTGATCATTTTTCGAAAGTGATATTTTGAATGGAATCCTGTTCAATTTTCATATTGTTCTTCACAAGATAGACGTATGACAATTTGTTCAAATTGGAAGCTAACCTTATTTTGACACTATAGAAAAGCGCATCTTCGGTTTTCTCGAATGACTCTACCACGCCCACGGGTATGTTTTCTGGAAATACCGCGTTATACCCAGAAGTAACAACGGAATCACCAATGGAAATAGCCACATGCCTTGGCAAGTATAAAACCTCTGCCATAGTTGGATCAATACCATCCCACTTAGTGGTACAAAGGTCACCAGTGCTTCTCAGCTTCGATGATATAAGGGTATTCACATGTAATATAGAGGTGATAACGCTATAGTGTTCAGAAACATTTTTGACTTTACCTACTATCCCCAAATTATCAATAACCGCCATGCCGGGCTCTATGCCTTGTTTTAACCCTTTATTAATGGTGATGTAGTTATCAAACCTCCTTGTGGAGTTATTGATAACTTTGGCACTAATGAAATTATATTGATTCAGGACGTCTATATCATGGCTTTGACGGATGTCTAAGTTGTAAAGGCTTTGTTTGTACTGTTCAACCTGTTTTTGGAGCCTTGCATTTTCCATTGCCAATACTTCGTTCACCTCTTTTAGGTTTAAGTATTCGTGCACACTTCTAGAAGTTTCAAGCAGGTTGGCGGATACGGCAGCTGAAGAGTTAAAATATTTTGCCCCTTGATAATTATTGTTCCGAACTATTAACCAACCACAAAAAACCTCAAGTAAAAGAAATGTGAGAAAAGCCCTGTAGTTATATAGGAACAGAAATAATCTTTGCATTCAAGAAAATTATTCAAAAGGTTTAAAATGGTGCCTTACCATAGACAACTATATCATCAACACCGCTTTGTAGCCTTTAAGATTCTTTAAGGCTAGGCCTGTGCCCCTAACTACAGCCCTTAAAGGATCTTCAGCTATGTGAATGGGTAATTTTGTTTTTAATGCCAATCTTTTATCCAACCCACGTAACAACGCACCCCCACCGGTTAAGTGGATACCATTATCGTAAATATCTGCTGATAATTCTGGAGGGGAAATTTCCAATGCCTTAAGCACAGCCTCTTCAATTTTAGAAACTGATTTGTCAAGTGCGAAAGCAATTTCCGAATAGGAAATTTTAATTACCTTGGGAATACCTGTCATCAAATCACGGCCACGGATTTCATAATCATCTGGCCCGTCATCTAGTTCTGTTAAAGCAGAACCTACTTCAATTTTAACTTTTTCTGCTGACCGCTCCCCTATCAATAGGTTATGCTGCCTACGCATATAGTCCAAAATATCCCTGTTAAACGTATCACCTGCTACTCGTATGGATTGATCACAAACAATACCTGACAAAGCTATTACTGCAATTTCCGTGGTACCTCCACCTATATCAACTATCATCGAGCCGATAGGTTGCTCGATGTCAATACCAATACCAATGGCAGCAGCTAGAGGTTCATGAATCATATATACTTCTTTGGCTCCAGCATGTTCTGCAGAGTCACGTACGGCTCTTTTTTCCACTTCGGTAATGCCCGATGGAATACATATCACCATTCTGTGTGAAGAAGGGAAAAAGCGTTTTCCATGGTCAATCATTTTGATCATACCACGAATCATCATCTCAGCAGCATGGAAATCAGCAATAACCCCATCTTTCAAAGGACGGATCGTTTTTATGTTGTCATGCGTTTTTTCATGCATTTGCATGGCCTCACGCCCAATAGCCAATACCTTGTTGGTATTCTTGTCTATGGCTATAATGGATGGCTCATCCACTACAATTTTGTCCTTATTTATGATCAATGTGTTTGCTGTTCCAAGATCAATGGCTATGTCACTTGAAAAAAAATCGAATAATCCCATTACCTATTAGTGTATTTTGGCTTTGTCATTAACTGGAAAATTACAAATTACTTTCCGTATAGAACTACAAATAAAAACATTTTTAGTGTTTAAAATGGCGTACCCCGGTAAATACCATAGTCATGTCATTTTTATCACAATAATCAATTGAATCTTGATCTTTAATAGAACCCCCTGGCTGTACTACAGCATGGATTCCTTCACCTTTCGCAATCTCCACACAATCTGGGAATGGAAAAAATGCATCGGAAGCCATCACGGCTCCGTTGAGATCAAAACCAAAGGCCTTTGCTTTGTGAATGGCTTGGTTTAAAGCATCCACTCTTGAAGTCTGGCCCACACCGCTTGAAAGTAGCTGACCTTCCTTAGCCAATACAATGGTATTGGATTTAGTATGCTTTGCAATCTTGCTTGCAAATACCAGTGCTCTTTTTTCCGCTTCAGTTGGGGCTAATTTTGTTGCTGTTTTCAAATCCTCCAAAGAATCAGATTTCAAATCCCTGTCTTGTTCTATCACCCCATTCAAAAGACTTTTGAACTGCTTTACAGAATTGAGTTTCTGCTTTTGTTTAAGCAATATCCTATTCTTTTTCCCTTTCAATATTTCAAGGGCCTCTGGCTCAAATTCCGGTGCTATCAGTACTTCAAAAAACAAAGCGTGCATAGCCTCTGCAGCTTCCTTGTTCATTTTTTTATTAGTGATCAATACCCCACCAAAAGCAGAAACCGTATCGGCCGCAAATGCTTTATTGTAAGCTTCAGCTACTGAAGAACCAGTGGCAACCCCACAGGCGTTAGTGTGCTTTAAAATAGCAAAGGCCGTTTCATCAAACTCTTCCATAATAGCCACAGCTGCATCTACATCCACTAAATTATTATAAGAAAGTTCCTTACCGTTCAGCTGCTCAAGCATAGCTGACAAGTCGCCATAGAAGGTACCTTGCTGATGAGGATTTTCACCATATCTTAAAGTGTTTCCTTTTCTTAAGCTCTGCTTGAAGGCTACAATGTTTTCCTTGGCATTAAAATTATTAAAAATAGCTGTGTCATAATTCGAGCTGATGTCGAAAGCCTTGGCAGCAAATAACCTACGGTCTTCAAGGTCTGTAGCACATTTTTTAGAAGATAAAATCTGTTCAACCTCTCCATATTGTTCTCGCGATGAGACGATGAGCACGTCCTTAAAATTTTTAGCGGCAGCACGAATCAAAGAGATGCCTCCTATGTCAATTTTTTCTATAATGTCGGCCTCTGATGCGCCTGAAGCTACCGTTTCCTCAAATGGATATAGGTCAACGATGACCAAGTCTATGCTTGGAATATTATATTCAGCAGCCGTTTTTACGTCTGACTCCAGTTCCCTTCTGTATAAAATACCTCCAAAAATAGCTGGATGTAAGGTCTTGACCCTTCCGCCAAATATTGATGGATAAGTGGTCATTTCTTCCACCGGAGTTACAGACACGCCTAAATCTTCAATGAATTTTTGGGTCCCACCAGTTGAAAATATTTGGACATTATTGGCAGCGAGAAGTTTTACAATTGGCTCCAGGTTATCCTTATAATAAACTGAAATTAAGGCTGATTTTATTTTAATAGAAGACATTCAATAGTGGTTTTTCTGGCTTTGGAAATATATGAAAAAAAACGAAGGGGCAAAGCTAATAATTTTAAGTGATTTTTAATTCGGATAAGATCATTAGCTTCTTGGTATAAGTATGCCTGTAAAGATTTCTCCTCCACCAACTGGCGGATATGAAATGAGATTCTAAATTAAATCCTCCACACACATCTCAATAACCTTAGGATAATGCTTATATTCCAATTGATGAACCTGCTCGGCAATCTGATCAGGATTCAAATTTTCTACATTACATTTTGCTTGAAAAATAATATCACCCTCATCATACCTTTCATTTACATAATGAATGGTGATCCCCGTCTCCTTTTCTCCCGCAGCGGCTACGGCATTATGAACATGATCTCCATACATCCCTTTGCCGCCAAATTTTGGCAGTAAGGCCGGGTGAATATTTACGATTTGTTGAGGGTAAGCCTTTACCAGGTAAGCGGGCACCAACCACATAAACCCAGCGAGCACTAAAAAATGTATTTCTTGTGATTTTAGTTGATCAACCAATTTTTCTGAATTGTAAAATTCATCCCTGTTAAACTTTAAGGTTTCAATTCCCAATTTCTTTGCCCGCTCAAGTACAAAGGCCTTTGGGTTATTGGTGACAATCAATTTCACCTTGATATCCGAATGGTCTTTAAAATAGTTGGCGATGTTTTCGGCATTAGAACCGCTGCCCGAAGCGAAAATTGCGATGTTAATCAACGTGGTGAGATTTAATAGAACAGAATCATTGAACAAATGCCAATGAGCATCACAAACTTACAGTAATTGGATAAGTAATTGAACTCAATGGTTTTATCGGCTTTGGCCAATTTATAAATTAGAAATCCAACTGGTGCCACAAGACCCAAACAGAAGAACATCATTTCAACACCGATAAAGTGGAATGCCAACCAACAAAGCAGGACAAGAAATAAAACAGATAAAAAATAAATGACATTTTTGGTTTTCCGAATGCCGTAAACCACAGGCAGTGTTTTACACCCAAAGGTAGCGTCTCCCTTAAGGTCTTCTATGTCTTTAATTATTTCCCTAATAAGGGTGAAAGCAAAAGCAAACAAGGAATAAGCAATAATCATGATATTGTCGGGATCGAAAAAAAAGGCAATAACGTAAATGGAGAGACCTGTTAGAAACGCTACGGACAAATTACCAATCAGTACCATTCGCTTTAGCTGATTGGAATAACTCCAAAGCAACAGCGCACAAAAAAAGTTGACAAGGCCGATTTTAATAGAAAGTGTAAAGCCTAGGCCGATGCCGGTAATATTCAAAATAGTATGAGCCACCATGGCCACTCTACGTTTCAATATCCTACCTACCACCACTCTTTTTGGCTTATTGATCAGGTCTATTTTTACATCATAGTAATCGTTGATGATATAACCTGCTGCCGCAATAAGTACCGTTGATAACGAAAGGATAAATAATGATTTATTGAAAATGATCCGTTCTGTTGCTAGTAAAAAGGCAGCAGTAAAATATTGTGCCATCACTATGATCAACAGGTTCCATAATCGGGTAACCTGAATAAATCCTGTCAGGGAAAAATTAGCTGGCTTTGGATTCGTTTTATTTACCATCAGGATTTAAAATTTCATTCAAAACTACTGTTAATAGACTGAATTTTAAATACTTTAATTTTATGTCATCAAAAGCATCCGAAAAATATTTTCATTAGCGTTCAAACTACCCCAGCCCCAAAAGGGGGTTTATCGACTTATCCCTTTAGGGAATGAAAAGGATGCTTTTACAAGCGTCCCAAAATCGGAAAATATTTTTCGGATACCAATCATTCAAAATTAAATCCTGATGGTAAGTATTACAATAGCTTAGAATTTAATGGACATAGAGGCCATAAAATTGGTTGGCGCTTGAGGATAGTAGTAGTTTTCCCGCACCTTATAGGTACCTGCCTGATAGCCAAACGTGTAACCATTGGAAGAATATTCTTCGCCCAGTACATTATTCACCAGCAATGAGAAAGTCAGTTGCTTAAAATATTTGGCATGGACAGCATAAGATAGGCGGATGTCATTGACAAAATAAGCCGCAATTTTCCTATCCTCGTTACTGGTATTATCCAAGTATTGATCCCCTACATATTTAGACAGTAGTGAAAGCTCAAAATTCTTTAACGGCTTTACCGTCAGGTTAGACCCGGCTATGATATTGGGTGAAAATGCGATGTCTGAATTTTCAAAATATTCCGGCACAGGAAGTGGAATTTCTTCATCCCAATTTGCCCCAAAATCATAGGTAATCTCCGTGTAGTTATCAATTTTATTTTCACTAAAAGTGGCGTTTACATTCCAAGTCAAGTATTGGCTGAATACCCAAGCTGCCTGAAGTTCAATGCCTGTCCTATAACTGTTAGGTGTGTTTACCCTCACATTGGCCCCTACATCATTTACCTCTCCAGTAAGAATAAGCTGATCTTTGTATTTCATATAGTAGCCATTGATACTATACTGTGCTTTGCCAGTAATTTTTCTATATCCCAGCTCCACATTTTGCAGTCTTTCTGATTTTGGGCTTACAGGCGAATCAATAAAATCACTTCTTACAGGCTCACGATTGGCCACGGCATAGGAGGCATACAATGCATCACTAGCCGACAACTGATAAAATGCGCCAAACTTGGGGTTGAAGAAATCGAAGTCAGCATCGATATCAATTCCTTGCAGATCGCTATCCGTTCCTGAGGACTTGTAATCGATGTTTCTGTATTGTAGATCGGCAAACACATTTAGCTTTTCGCTAAGCTGATATTGAGCCTTAATGAAGGTGTTGAAATCTATCTTAGTGGCACTACTTTGATAGTATCGATATCCGGGAGTGAAGTTAGAGGTAACATCCCCACCAATCAACTCTCCGAAGTGTTTACCATCATACTGGTTGGCTGCACCGCCCAGGATCACTTTCCAGTCTCCACTTTCATAGTTTAATGCATAAGTCAAACCATAGAAATCGTTGTCTAGCCATCTCTTTCTGATCAGGTCGGTTGAAAATGTAGTATCCGTCCCATTAATAATATTGGGCAGACCATAGTTCTCATAGTCATCATCATATTTATATTGTTCATAAAACCCTTTCCCTTTGGTGTAATGCCCTGAAAGATTAAAAGTTATCTCATCATTTAACTGTTGCGATAAATGGAGTTGGTAGTGGTTTTGCAAATAGTCATCCACCTGATTATCATATAGATACCAATTAAAAGTGCGGCCAGCAGTTCTCATGTTTTCAGCCTGTGCAGCATTTAATCCATTATTAGCGATTACAGCTTCAATGCCGTCTGTATCATTGTTCAAAACAGCCTCCGGTGTACCGTACCATGACTGGTAAGTGCGTTCTTTACCACCAAAAGCCAATGCCTTGATCATGGTTTTTTTACCATAGTAGCCACCGGCCAAATAGTAGGATTTCAAATCGGAAGTAGCCCGATCGATGTAGCCATCAGATTCTATCAATGAGAATCGTCCATCTACTGTCCAATGATCTTTGAAAAGCCCCGTACCGGCCCCCAAAGTATGGCGTCTGGTATTGTAGGAACCAACAGCATTGATAAAATCAACATAAGGTTTAGCTTGCCTTGTATTGGTTTGCAAATTGATAGAGCCACCAAATGCACCTGCTCCATTGGTTGAAGTACCCACACCACGCTGAATTTGGATGTTGTCAGTAGAAGAGGCAATGTCTGGAATATCTACCCAGAATACCCCTTGGGATTCACTGTCATTGAGTGGTACTCCATTGATGGCCACATTGATACGGGTGGCATCACTACCTCTTATCCTTAAGCCTGTATAACCAATGCCCGCCCCGGCATCGGAAGTAGTAACAAGCGAAGGGGTAAAATTTAAAAGCATGGGCAGATCCTGACCAAAATTCTGCTTGTCAATACTTTCCTTGTTGACATTGGTAAATGTAACTGGTGTCTCAGCACTGGCACGGGTAGCGGATACTATTACCTCTTCGGCCATGAATGGCGAAGGGGCGAGTGTAATATCCTTGGATACATCTCCATCTATTGATACGCTGGTTTCATAATTCTCATACCCTATAAAGGTTATTTTCAACGTATAAGTACCCTTTTTTAGGTTGTGGAACTCAACATGACCCTCCAGGTCCGTTATGTTCAGCTGATTTCCCAAGATTACATTGGCATTGGGTAATGCCTCATTTGTTTCGGCATCTTTTACAGTTGCCCGATAATTAAATTGTGCTATTGCATGTATATGCAAAAGCGTGAGTGTTAGCACTCCTAGAACCGTTTTCATTAAAAATTAATTTATTCGTTAAACAACTAAGGGAGAGGGGATTCCCTTAAACAATTTAACATACCTCCCTACGCCAGCATTACCTGGATCAGGTTACGAGCTTGTCACCGACAAACTACTGGGTATAATCTCAGCCTTTATGTTAGGCACCCCTAATGGTGCAAAGGTAGCAATTAAACCATCAACACTCAGTTATTTTTAAATTATTGCCCACAAAAAATGGGTATTGTATCAAAGGCCTTATATTTGAAGATCACATCTTAAGAATATGTTTAAAGCCAAGATTAACAAAAACAGTTACGAAGTAAAGTTTGAGAAAAACGATGCTTACGTAGACGAAAAAATTATAGACTGGGACATTACCAAAATCAATGATCGATCCTATCATATAATCAGTAATAATGTTTCCTATCGAGCGGAACTGGTGAGCATCGATCACAAAACAAAAGTGATCGCATTGAAACTTAATGGCAAAAAGGTAGAAGTAGCGCTGAAAGACAAGTTTGATTTACTTCTGGTGAAATTGGGAATGGACACATTGGCCTCAGCCAAAATGGCTGAAATAAAAGCGCCCATGCCCGGTCTTATCCTTGAAATACAGATAAAAGTTGGAGATGAAGTAAAAAAGGGGGATCCTATAATGATATTGGAAGCCATGAAGATGGAAAACGTACTAAAATCACCCGGAGATGGCCAAGTGAAGGCCATTAAAGTGAATAAAGGGCAAAGTGTAGAAAAAAATCAGTTACTTGTTCAGTTTTGACCGTTCACTTTCAATTAAGGATACTATATTTGCACAATTTTAATCATTAACCACACTCAATGAAATACAACCGCATCGTTCTTAAGCTCAGTGGAGAATCCTTAATGGGTTCTGGCCAATATGGTATCGATCCTAACATGCTGACTCAATATGCAGAAGAGATAAGATCAATTAAAGAACTGGGCGTTGAGGTAGCCATTGTAATTGGTGGTGGTAATATTTACAGAGGAGTACAAGCCGAAGCGGCAGGAATAGAAAGAGTGCAAGGTGACTACATGGGCATGCTGGCTACGGTTATCAATGGGATGGCCCTGCAAAGTGCCTTAGAGACTGCAGGACTCTATACCCGATTGATGTCAGGCATAAAAATGGAGCAGGTTTGTGAGCCTTTTATCAGAAGAAGGGCAATTCGCCACTTAGAAAAAGGTAGGATAGTAATATTTGGAGCGGGAATTGGCAATCCTTATTTTACTACAGATTCAACGGCTAGTTTAAGGGCGATTGAAATACAGGCCGATGTAGTCCTAAAAGGAACAAGAGTGGATGGGGTATATACGGCTGACCCAGAAAAAGACCCTGATGCTACAAGATATTCAGCATTATCTTTTCAAGAGGCTTATGAAAAGAATTTAAATATAATGGACATGACGGCATTTACTTTGTGCCAGGAAAATAACTTACCAATCATAGTATTTGACATGAATAAGCCTGGCAATCTGATGCAAGTGCTGAAAGGGGAAAGTGCAGGAACATTAATCAATTAAAAAAAAACAAAAAGATCTAACCATGGAAGAAATTCAAATGTACCTCGATGAGTGTCGCGATATGATGAACAAAGCCATAATACATTTATCTGCTGAATTGGCAAAAATCCGTGCCGGAAAGGCAAGTCCCACTATGTTGGATAGTGTAAGGGTCGAATATTATGGGGCAATGACCCCGTTGAGTCAGGTGGCTTCAGTAAATACGCCTGACGCCAGAACTTTGATGATCAAGCCATGGGAAAAAGGGATCATTCCAGAGATTGAAAGGGCCATTATTAACAGTGATTTGGGCCTTAATCCTCAAAATGATGGTGAGCAGATTATTATTAACATTCCTCAACTTACAGAAGAGAGAAGGATGGGGTTGGTAAAACAAGCGCGTAATGAAGGGGAAAATGGGAAAATAAGCATTAGAAATACCCGAAAGGAAATCAACGATATGCTTAAGCAACTATTGAAAGATGGTGCCCCTGAAGATGATATCAAAAGAGCTGAGGAAAAAGTACAGTCCCTTACCGATGAGTTTACCAAGAAAATAGATGCCACTTTAGCTCACAAAGAAGGCGAGATTATGACAGTGTAACCCTGTCTTGCAAGGGCACAAATCTCAATTAGTAGGTCATGCCATAGGCCTGCCTACCGGACAGGCAGGCATCTTTGCATTTGTCATTTCCATATTCATCGCATTATAAATGCAGACCTCATTCGTCCTCGTTGCAAACGAGGACGAGTGAGGGCTTTTCAAGGCTATTCTAATTTTTAACTTTCAATATCTCAAAACCAACTACCACATTATTATACTGACCGAAAATCATGTTATCATAAATGTCAGACAACATCATTACAGGTCCCATTCTTCGGTCTTCTTCAGGATCTACAGGTCCAGGATTATATTCTCCGTTGATATTGAAAACCTCAGTATTAGACCATTTGAAATGATTGATTTTACCGTTAGACTTAACTGCTCCAATCCTAGGAATATTTGAAAATCCTTCTAAAAACCCTACGAATTGCTCGTTGAAGTAAACCAATTGATTAGAAAAAAATACTTCATTGGATTCACAGTCCATATCCCAATACAACTCACCCTTTTTCTTTCCAAAAGCTGAAATACAGCCATGATTCGCATATAAGGTATCTCCTTCAACTAAAAGCAAAGCGTCAAACCAATCATTTTTATAAGTCCATTTAACTTGACGACTCTTAGTATCAATTGCAACCAACCCCAATTTATCAATAAAGGCATATATTGTTTCTTCATCAAGAATTGGCTTACAATCCATTTCTCCTAACGACAAGCTATCTGTAATAACTCCATTGAAATCCATAAAATACATATATTCCAAGTCTGCAAAAAAGATAAAGTTGTCCATTACTATATAATTACCTATCAACCTCGAATTAAATTGACGCTCCATTATAGTTTTATTATCATCAATATTGACCATCTTAAGAACATCTTCTTCAGCAGTCAAAATGAATGGATTATTTAAAAATCTTGGTGACTCATTCTGTCGTTGGAAAAAATCTTGTCGATACATCCTAAAAATTTCACCGGTATATATGTTCTGAATTCTTAATAAATCAGTTTCTTGAAAAATCAATAGACTGTCCTTTAATTGGCTTTTGATTATCTTTTTGGTTTCGGAATTGCGATAATATAATTTTCGCCCTGTGCTGGCATCAAAGACATGTGTGGCAACTGTGTTGGGAAAAACTAATCCGTTTTTAACCATTGGTGGGGCAATTGGCAAATTGGAATCTTCTTTTGGAGTTTCAACTATGGCAATCCATTTCATTTTAAGAAGATTTTCCATGGGCTCCGGTTCAACATCATTTTTTGCTACTGCTGGTCCTTTATTTAGTGCTGAATATTTGATCATAGCACTTTGCTCAGCACGATTGCCATTCTTTGTTTGTTTACCATTTTGATTCTCTTGGCAAGAGAATAGAATGAGCGCTATTAAAACTTCATATACCATTTTCATATATTTTATTTATTCCCGCACTCGTCCTCGTTTGCAACGAGGATGCTTGGAATTTACGTTTACAACGTATATCATACCACCGTAACTTTAACCATTCCCTTCCCTCCAGCATAATCTATGGCACTACTATAAATATATTGATCTGGCTCATAAACTATTCCCGCCCTTACCGGATTATTATGTATATAATCTATCTTATTCATCATATCTATTGTACCCATGTCAATGGCATGATTGTCGTCCTTCCATAATTTGTAAACCGTCATGGTTATGAAATAACATGCTTGCTGGCTTTTTATTTTGTATCTATCGCCTGTGTAAAGAGGTAGGTTAGAAGTTGTTTTTTCATTTTGAATTTTTAAATCCACTTAAAATATATTTCCATCCGTTTATAGCATCTGCTACAGTGTTATTCAAAGGATAATTTTGGATGGTGTGATGTTTATTTAGGTGTTTAATCAAACTAATAACCCATAATATCCAAGTTATAAGGAGAAATAAGCTTCCTGTCAGAAAAAACACGCCCAAAAGTTTAGCAAAGTTTACTGTATCCTCCTCTTTTAACCCCATAATAAGCTTTCCGTTCACCCTTAGCTTTTCAATAGTATTTTTATTAGTCTCTATCTCTATTTGATTGGAGGTGTTTATCTGGTTTACAGAAATTGCAAGCGGCAAAGATTTAGCCCAATCAACAGAAAGAGGGTTGCTTAAAATTGTATTTACAATACTTGCTAGTGAATTGCCATTAGTAAAACTTTTTACATAATGCCCTTTACTAGCAGTTATGTCCAACATATAGATACTTCCATGATTTGGATTGGAAATTTCAATTTTTGAAATATTGATTTGTTTGAAATTTCCAGTAGTAGCATTAAATAAAATATTACCCATCTTATAAGTAAGAAATATGGCCATTATGCCTATAGATAATC
>DDIU01000003.1 GCA_002338655.1 Flammeovirgaceae bacterium UBA1842
GCTTCTTCGAAGCAGTGGGGGACTCCAAGCCCAGCCATCCGATGCACCCTCCTTGGTTCGTGTCTCACGAACCAATTATTGCACAAAATCACTTATTTTAGAGCAACTGAATCAAAACCGCAACCATGCCTATAAACAAACACAATGGCGAATAGTACTTACTGTCGTTTTTTCCAAAAGGAGTAGTACGAATTTTCTTAAAGAAGCCAATGTATTTAAAGTCACCGACCGACCTAAGAATAAAAATAACAGCAATGACCCATCCGAAATATTGGATGATCCACTGAGGTAAAGGGAAAAGGATTAGATCCGTCTTTATAAAGTAAAAAACAGCAAACATCAACAGGCCAAAGCCAACAATTAAACTATCTTTCTTTTTTGGGTTGAGCATGCGTTTACCCTCCTCATTGGTTGGTAAAGCGGCTGCAAATGCCCATTTCCCGCCCAATGCCCAATAAAAATGAAGCACTGATAATAGGAGTAGTATTGTGCTTTCAATAAGTCCAAGTGTTTGTATCATGATAGGCAAAGACTTTATTGTGCCTTTCTACAAAAATAAACCGTCTCATTCTTTTGAAGTGCATACTTCTTGATGAGCTCATCACCCAATTCATCAATGAAACGGTCTTCAGTTACTTCAAAACCAGCTTGTTGTAAACGTTGTCCGTAGTCATGACCATAAAGTCTTACGTGATCATCCTGGCCATATATTTTTTCCCGTTCAGCAGGATCAGTTATTGAAGGATCTTGAAAGGTGACATCAGGTACGGGGCTGAAAAAAGGAACTTGCAATATGGCCCAACCACCCGGTTTCAACACCCGGAAAATCTCGCTCATTGCTTTGATATCATCGGCAACATGTTCCATAACATGGTTACACATGGCCGCATCGAAGGTATTGTCTTCAAACGGAATTTCGTGCACATCCATTTTCACTTTGGCCAGTGGCGATTCTAAATCAGCGGTAATGTATTGATCACCATGCTGCTTTTCAAAAGCTTTCATAAAACACTGCTCAGGGGCAATATGTAAAAAATGGAGCTGTTGATCAAAAAAGTTTGTCCTGGCTTTTAAAAATAACCACAACAAACGGTGCCTCTCTAGTGAAAGTGAATCAGGGCAGAGGGCATTGTCTCGGGGATTGATTCTTCCATAAGGTAGAAATTTTCTATAGCTGCGGTTTATGATGGGGCAGGTCACGTTATTTCCACGCAAAAATAATCCAGCCACTTTCAATGCGGGGGCACTGACAAGCTGAAGGTATTTTCGGGGCACTTTCCTTATGATAAAACTGATAAACTTCTTCATAACAGGCCGCAAATATAGAGAAATTTAGCCCTGCACCATGAATGTCAACTAATTAACGCAATGTTCAAAACTACTCTATCCATGAGCTGGCGGGGTCGGTCAAGGTATGCCTTTAGGGAATGGAAGCGGATTTAACACAAATCTCAAAATTCAATTCTTTTTGTCGGACACCACTGACTAGTCATATTTGACATATTTTGTGTTAATTAGCCACTATGAAGTTGTTTCTAGTTTTCTTGTTGACCACATTCTATGTGAGTACGGCCTTAGCACAGGACGGGCTTCAGTTTGGCGACACTGGCACTACCACCAAAGCACCTAAATACAAATCGAAACGCAGGGATTTTAAGAAACAAAGGCCGATCCAATGGGTTAAAAATGATGGCCGAAATTTATTGATAGGGAATCCCTGTATGGAGGAGGCAACTAAAAAGATGGGTTTTGTGTATCTGGTTCAGCCCAAAGGTCATGCGCCCAATAAGAATGAATTTCAACGTAACGCTCATAATTTTTTTGCAAAAATTGCCATATTCTTCCGAAACGGACCATTTTGGAAATTTAAACTCAAAAAGAAACGAAAGGAATGTAGGGCAGAAACTGGCGATTTTGTAGGATAAAAAAAGCAGCCAAGTTTCCTTGGCTGCTTTAAAGTAATGACAGGTAATAATTTTAGTATAGATATTCTAAGGCAGTGATGTCGTAAGGGCCAAATTCGCCATCTTCACCTGAGCCGAAGCAAGCAAGCATAATGGAATTCATATCAGCGCCAGTAGGAGTGCCAGGTACGTGGACTGCACCTACACCACCATCACCTTCATTTCCACCACTACCACAAGAGATAGAACGGTTGAAATAATCAGTATGTCGTAGTCCAACACTATGGCCGATTTCGTGTGTAATTACATGCTCAACAACATTGGTGCTGTAGTTACTTGTTCCTGACTGAATCTGAACCCACTTATAAGGAGCTCCTCCACTAGGGAATCCAGCAGATCCACCACCAGAACCACTCACTCTGTAAACCACTATATCATAAGAACTATAGTTAGTACCATAGGTAAGCGTGAAGTTGAGGTTAATATTTAATGCATTATAATTATCAATAGCCCAAGATAATGCGGTTTGCATTTTTGAGTCCAAGCCATTGGAGTTGTTGCCAGTATAGCCAATAACGTTAATGGTTCGTCCCTGACTTACCAAGTTGTTAGTTCGGTACTGCTCTTCCATCGGATCACCTTGTAATGGATTACCCGATAACATATTTTGAAGTTCGGCTTCACTTACTACTATATCACCTTCTAAAAGGAATTCACCTGCTTGAGGGCTCAGCATTTCCATGCCAGTTGTTGTAGTAAGGTCTGATACATCAAAGCCCAAGGAGGTGAAATCAGCTTTTACATTATCAGGGATCAGGTTATTATCTGGATTTAAATTTTCACTTTCATTACACGAGGTATTTGCAAAAGTGAAAGCAAATAGGGCTAACACAAAGGTCAGCTTTAGTTTAAGATTCATTTTTTTCATTTTTGGTTTGGTTTAAGGTTTTGTCATTACTTCAGAAGACAAGGTAGCCTTTGTCCAAGCGCGAAAAAGTTGAAACATTGACATTTTATTACATAAATAATTTTCTGCTGTGATAAAACCATAATAATTGTATTTTAATACGAATATTTGAAAAATCGTATTCTTATTCTATTATGTAGCTGCTAATCAGTGGGGTACGATTTAATCCAAGTCCTATTTTGGATTAAAACGCAAACGAACGGTAAAGTGTAATCTTCTAACAATTAGGGGGATAAGAATTTTCTGTTGGAAAAGTAAACAATGCGAAGATTGAAAGATAAATGCACAATCTCCCGTACTTTTAATCAACACATGCCAGTATTAGATTCATATTGTATTGAACAGTTATGAAATGCCACTTGCTGGTAGGTTTCGAAGAGCGAATTTAAATCCCATCAAGTTTCAAATCCAAGGCATCAGAAACGAAATCCTTCTCTTTTTTGGCTAGTGACTCGCTTTGCTTTTTCAATTGAGAGTGGATATATGCTTTATCAGATAAAGTTCCAGTTTCAAATAGATACTCTTTGGTTTCAAGAGAATAATCATAAGGGCCTTTATTTGAGATTAGCTTCACAAAAATGGGAGAGGTCTCAATGGCAATAAACAGTAAAATGATGAATAGATTAGTCCACCAGATGGCCGTACTTTGTTCAGTCAATCTACCGAGGGCATCTATTCGGGTAGCAGGACCGCCAATTCCTTCGCGTTTCAAATTGGCCAACTCGGCACTATTGATGGAGTCGAGTTTGCCAAGTTCCTGAAGTTTGGAATTAATCAAAGCGGTATTATTGGCTACCAGGAGCTGGAGTTCCATTTCCTGACGGTCAGCATCGGCCTTTTTTATTCTATAAATTGGACCGGCATTGCGTTTTCCGGTTCCGCCTGTTCCATCTGCTTCCTGTTGTGCTATGGTGGCAAGCTCATCGCGTTTAGCGGCCTTTACCTCTATTTCCTGCTTGAGCTGCGCTATTTCCGCAGTAAGTACATTGCGTGGGGCAATGAATTTCTCCCGTACTTGATTTTCCTGACGGGCATAAATCTCCTGTTCCATTAGTGTCAGTTCAGCGTTTATTTCCTTTTCAAATATTTTAAGTTCTAATGGTTTGGCAATGACAATGGAGATAAACAAGGCTAGGATAATCCTTGGCAGCGCCATTTTAAATTCATTGAAGACACTACCTCTTTTGCGCATGCTCGATACAATGTATCGGTCAAGGTTGAAGATCATTAAGCCCCAAACCAAACCGAGTATAAAAGCGATTGGAATACTATCAAATACAGTAAACAGGGCATATCCAGCAGCTAGTGCAGCAAAAAGACCGGTAAAAAAGATGGTAGCGCCTATGCCCACATAGCGGCTCGATTCGGTGGGGCAATCCTTCAATAGGCTGGAATCTGCTCCTGAGCAGTACCAGAAAAATATTTTGACCTTTTCCATGAAACAGAAAACGTGAGTTTAGGTAAAATATTTTCTGTTACAAGATTAATGCCATTGCCTATACTAGGCGCTGAGGCAAATTTTAGGATATTTCTGTACGAAAAGGGACAGGGAGAGTGTACGATAATACTTATCTTTTTACTTTGTATTGACCTCCACTATGGCCTTGGCAATAAGTCCGGGGTGCTCTTCTTGGATGAAGTGACCACCATCAGTTAATAGTAGACTAGTATGGGGCATCAATTTTTGATGTGCCGAAGCAAGCCTCCCCAAAATAGGATCTTTTTTGCCCCAAACCAGGGCCACGGGATTGGTGAACTGTGCTGCAAAAGCTTTCGTTTTTTCTAATAACGGGATACTAGCATGGTCAAGGCTATTGGGCACCATTCGGGCAAGCATAAGCGGTGCTTTATTGTATTTTATTTTACGAAGTGGGTAGGTATAGGCTTTGGCCACCTTGCCCTTGATTGACTTAGCATCTCCTTGCACTTTATGCAACGAATTTTGCGGGAATTTCAAAATTCTAAATACAAAATCACTCAGTAATGGTCTGTGACTAAATTTATGAAATGCTGTTGGCTTGAAACTAGGTAAAGGGGGTAATACGGAGGTGTTCATTAACACCATTCCCTTTATGTTTGACGGATGGTTGATAGAGGCCAACAGTCCAATAGGTCCACCCCAGTCTTGACCTACAAATATGAAGTCCTCTTTGATCAAAGCGGCAATTAATTTTGACATGATACGCTGATGGTTTTCCAGCGTATGAAAGGCACCATTGGTTGGTTTAGTTGAAAACCCCAAACCAACCAAATCAGGGGCGATACACCGATATTGATTAGGGTCTAAAGCGGCAATAACTTTACGGTAAAGAAAACTCCAAGTAGGATTGCCATGCATAAGAAATACGGGCGTTCCTTGCCCACTTTCCATATAATGAATATCATAATCTTCAATCCGGATGGTCTTTCGCTTGATAAATGCTGGGATTTGTGATTCGATGAATTCAGGAAGTACTGTCTCTGACATACAACAAGGTAGGAAAGTAAAATCAGTAATGAAAATGGGGGTAAGGAATCAGGTACAATTAAACAATCTGGTGTGACTTTATTGAGTCGAAAAGCTTATAAGCTAAAACACTTATGAGAAAATTAACCCGACCTATAGCTGCTGATGTTAATACAAGTGCCGCCTCCATGGCCGACATTGCGTTTTTTTTACTCATATTCTTCATGATCACAACCACCATTGTCAGTGACAAGGGGTTAGATTTGGTATTACCACCCTATCAAATTGATAAACCCATCTCCAATATTAATCAACGAAACCTATTCACCATCCTGATTAACTCTGAGGATCAACTGCTTGTAGAAAATAAACGAAGGGAAAACTATTACGACTTGAGAGAGGATTTAAAGGCTTTTATATTAAACAATGGAAGGGATAAATCATTAAGTGATAATCCTACCTCAGCAGTGATTTCTATCAAAACCAATCGTGGCACCTCACAGGAGATGTTTCTACATGTTTTGGACGAAGCTAAAGCAGCCTATTATGAAATTTACGCAGATAAATTGAGTGTTAACCCTCAAGAGGTTCGTGAGGCTAAATGGACTGGAGATAAGCTCAAGACCTATCAAAAAGTTAGAAAGTTGATACCTATGAATATATCCGTAGCCGAGCCGGATTAACTTTATTCAGTAGGTTTTTGTTTTGTTCTAGATTTAGAATTTCCATAATTGTCCATTCTTTTTCTAAATAATCTATGACCTTATCCAATCCTTTTTCAGCTTGTAGCGTCCAAACAATTTTTAATGCCATTTATCAAAACGTTTCATTACAGTTTCGTTAGCTGTAAGTTTGTCATTATCAGCTTGTTTTAAACCTGTTTTGATTTCTTCTTGTTCTTTTTCAGACATTTCACTCCACCAATCAACATGTTCTTCCTCAAAAACTGATTTAAGTTTCATTAACAGGCTTTATTTTTGCGTTTGCAATAAAAGATGCATGACTCTAATATTGTGGTTTCAATATTCATAATCCTAACTTTTACTTAAAACAAAGATAGTTTTTTATCTGCAAATTTTTTTCCTCACTAATCTGATCACGAATTTATCATTGAACCAGCCGTATTTAAAATTCTATACCTAATGAACCGATTATTTCCAACCATTAATTCTCCAGCTTCTTTAAATCCAAGCCGGATTAAACCTTTAATTCTTGTTCTGGTAGGTGGAAACAATACTGTTACTGACTTTAGCTTCATGTCATTGAATGCCATCTTCATTATCTTGTCATAAATAATTTTTCCTATGCCCCAGTAATTCGGATGTAGTACAATAGCCAAGTCTGCCTCTCCGTTCTCCTTCTGTAATCCACCCCAACCGGCAAAATGACCATTTACGATAAACGCCCAAGGGCCGTAACCGTATTTATTCCATAGTTTTTCTTTGGCAGCAATAAAGCTATTGTAGTCATTTTCATTAAAGTCTCCAATCAGTAGGGGCATTTGCCGCCTTACTAATGGATTGTTCATTAATTCAATAATACTCGATTTGCTTACCTGAGTCAGTCGCTTAAACCCGATATCCATTTTTAAATTTTTTGTGTTGGAAATGTGATGTGTAAAACTATTAAGTGGGATAATATACTGAGGGACTACAGCTTAGTCATTTTTGATACAACCAGACCTAGCATAGCACCTATTACCAATCCAAAACCAACGTTACCTAAAACAGCACCAAAAATCATCCCCACACCAGCTCCAATTGAAATAATATGTACTGGTTTATTTTTCATTTGCATAAGGTTTAAAAAGCACTCAGAACATATCTGAGTGCTTTACATTTATTTAGCCTAACTATTCTTTACTCAGCTTAGACCAATTATTATCAGCTTTTGAAACCAGCTCCTTGTGATTTCCGGCCAACCAGAGCTGTTGGGCATCTACTTCTAAGTCATATAGATATAGGTAATACTTTCCATCTTTAACTAGAAATTTGTTTGGGTCAACCCTAAATTTTGCTCCAACTGAAACGCCAAAAGCACAATAACCACCGTATTGTGGCAAATACTTTTTGGGATTGGACTCAAAAGTCTTTTTTTGTTCTTCACTTGTAAAATAATAGGCTAAACCATTGTATGAAGCTTTGTGCTCTTTTATGCCTTTTTGGGCAATTCCTAAATCCAGATATGAGACAGGGCTATAACCTTGAAGTGCTATTTTGCTGTCATCTGTGTTAAAATTCTGGGCAACACCCAATGTTGATATGAGTAATGCTACTATGATTAATGATAATGATTTCATGTTTTTTTAATTTTAGATTTATTGATTAATTCTTTAAGGTTTTAAACAGCCATTTCTGGCTTGTGTAAACTAACGACCGTCAATACAGCCGCTCCATTTATCCAATAGAAGTATGCATCCAATCCTTCAAATGAAAGGGCAAATGGAGCAATTACGAACACGACTCCAACTAGTCCATCTACAATAAGATGGACTTTGTAAGGAATGATTTTATACACTCCCAATTGATGGTCAGTTAATAATGTAAGTATAAAGGCCGCAATTCCTGTTGCTACAGACAGTTGCAGGGCAAGTGGATTAGAAGTCCCCAAACCCAATAGGAACGGTAGTGCCATAAGAGCTATCGCCACTGGATAGTCCAGATAGGCATGCATTTGTTTTGTTACAAATTTCATAATACATTTTTTAAGATTTGAAATATTGTTCCTCCACAATCTGTCCGTTTTGCCAAACGGTGCGTAACGTCTCGTGCCATAATATTTTACTACCGTCTTTCATATCAAAGTCAAAGGTAAATTCAGCAAAAGACACATCTCCACTAATGGCACTGTGATGCAGGGTAATTCCGTTTACATTGGCAATAGCACCTGCAAATCCTTGCATTTTGGTGAGCATTTCCGATTTCCCATTGGTTATAGTGCCATCAAAATCAATGGTTTTGGCATTGGAAGAAAAATACTTTTCCGTTGCCTCTACAATTTGCCCTTTCTTCACCATTTCATTTTTGGCGGAGAAAATTTCAATTAATGATTGTTCCATACTTTATTTTTTTGAATTGTGTGTCAATATTGACAAGGCAAAAGTCCAGCAATTCAAAAGCAATAAACATGAAGTAGTTTAAGAAATAAGATTGATGTAGTTCAACTTTTTTTGCTTCTCTTGTTTCTAATTCTAGACAAAAACTCCGTTGTCATACCTAGGTAGGAGGCTAGGGCATATTGTGGTACTCGCTGAACAAAGTTTGGGAAATTCAATAAAAAGTTCTCGTATCGCGCTTCGGCAGAATGAGTTAGATTAAAAAGGATTCTTCTGTGCTCAAAAGCAAGTCCTTTTTCAGCCATTATCCTAAAAAAAGTTTCGAATTTATGGTTGCCTTTTTTTAGTTCTTGTTCTTTACTATAATCAATTTGTAAGATGATGCTGTCCTCCAATGCCACGATAAAAAGTGTTGCAGGATGCTGGTATATGTAACTATTAAAATCCGATACCCACCAATTCTCTATTGCAAATTGAAGGGTGTGATCCTGTCCGTCATTTGTTACAGCATAAGCCCTAAAAGCCCCTTTTACTACAAATGATCGGTGTTTGTTTGTGAAATTAGGTTGAACGATGAATTGTCTTTTTTTAATCTTTGCCTCTTTAAAGCAAGACACAAACTGTTCTTTTTCATGATCCTCCAATGTCACATAGTCATTTACATAATTTAGAAGCTGTTCTTGGTACATTGATACAGAGGTGTTGTGTTATGTTTAAAATTTCTGATTGTCATGCTGATTTATGAACATGTACTGGCACTTTTTATTTTGTAATTGAAGTTATTAAATTTCTTGGTTCATCGGGATCGCTTTTTAAGAATCGTAATGGAATCTACATGCATAGATTATTAGCTCCTCATTTTGAGCTTGATAGACCAATCTATGTTCTTGGTCTATCCGTCTTGACCAATAACCGGCCAAGTCGTATTTAAGGGGTTCGGGCTTGCCTATTCCATCAAATGGATTACGTTTGATATCCTTGATTAACAGGTTGATCTTTTTGACTATTTTTTTATCAATCTTTTGCCAATAGAGGTAATCCTCCCAAGCATTTTCAGTGAAAGTCAAAACCATATTAGTCTTCTAAATCAGGCCTTACTGTTTTTCCTGATTTCATTTGCTGGATTGACTCGTAAAGTCTGTCAGCATTTTTCTTTGAACTTAGCAAATGAAGGGTTTCCATAATTGAATTATACTCTTCAAGAGAAATCACCACAGTACCTTTCCCCGTTTTACGTTTAATGATCAATGTTTCGTTATTATCTTCAACGTCATCGAGATATCTTTTTAATTCAGTTCGGAATTCAGAGTAATTAGCAGCGATCATATTTTTTCATTATTGTTTACGTACTAATATACGTACTTAATTAAGAATAAGTTCCTAGTGGGCTACTTAATCCACCATATATTATCTACCCAATATAAGAAGGTTCCCAAAAAATCATTAATTGAGAATCGTTCTACTAGCCTGGTTTTTTTATTCGGATTTTGCCTCACATCAAAAAAAGCTAAGATGATAATTTTCTTTCCTCGAATCCTATAAAGTAATCTAGTCTGCCGTGTAAGTTGGAATAGGTACGAGCTCAAAGCTCGCACCAGCTAGGATATAAGGTCTTATGGGCGGAAATTTTAGGTTTTTAGAGGGTTGTGCAACGGCTACTAATGTTAGCAGTCGATTACACTCAGTGTATTACAAAGCCAAGCCTTAGTCTTTCTCTGCATCCTACCAGCATACAAAACTATTATTAAAAATATAGAAGCAATAAAAATCACTGATAGAAAGTTGTCACTAGTTATACCTTGCTCAAAAAGCCTTGCCAAAAATGGAAACAGCCAAGAACAATATAAGGCCACAAAGAATAATAATCCTTGATATTTGAGTTTTAAACGAGGTTTAATATGTTCTCTTAGTTCAATTTGTATGAAGGGCCAGTATAATAAATTCGAGGAAAGCAGGTTAATATAATTATCTCCAAATTTAGAAGAATATGGATTTTTGGCCTTAAATATAAAGGAGGGAGTTGAGTCAGTAAATCGTTTGATAGCATGCCTAATTTCTTCTGGTGATTTGTCGGTATTAATTATAACAAATTTTCTCATTCCTAGTGACTGCTAACGATTAGTATATGGCAAGTAGGGCAGTAGAAAGCGATAAACTTTCAAGTTTGCACTCAGCCAAAGCGTTGTATTTTGTTTTTATCTTATTCATTTTAAAAGCCAAATCAACGATTTGGCGGTGTTCGTATATAGCATTGAATTTTCGTGAACCACCGAACGCCCTATTTGCTATATACAGTGTTGACATTTCGTTATTTTCTTCGTTGTTCATCTTCAAGAGATGTGAAACCATACTGACTTTTTAAATAATCATCCACGAACTCATTGATGTTAAAGTAGGTTTTAGTATCAGTCGCTAAGCAATTCCCATTTCTAAACAGCTTTACAATCTCACCAAGTTTTCTTTTATATTCACTTTGTCCAGAAGCTACGTCTCGTGCATAAATCATATCCAAAAGAAACTCTTTATGTGCATAAAATTTATTCTTATCAACCTTCTTCAAATCCCTTCGCTCATCATAACGATTTGAAGCTATTTCGTTCATTTTAGCTTGAGATGTTTGTTGTTTCAATTCCTCAAAAATCGAATCAAGAAAGTTCATTTCTACCTTGTATGCATTTTCTTTTATTATAAGTTCTATTCCATTTTCCAAATGCCTTAAAGTCACCTCTTCATTGAGAACTACATCTTTCCCTTTATCTAATTGATGTCGAAGTTCTTCAATTGATTTTATTGCTCGGTAAAATATGTCAAGTTCAATATCTGTCATCTCTCTATTCTCAATGAATGCCAACAATTGAATATAGTTATTAACTATATCCACACTATATTTATCTCCCCAATATAAGAACATTCCCAAAAAGAACTTATAATTTCAATCTATGTTTCAAAACATCCTTAAACTCACTTGTTGTTTACTCCTTTTTATAGGAACCAATACCCATGCTCAAAAAGTGGAGACCGTAGTGCAACGCGGTCATTATGCGGCTGTGAAGGCCGTGGCGTTTACTCCCGATGGCAAGTATTTGCTTTCTGGCAGCCGAGACAAGTCCATCAAACTTTGGGAAGTGGCCACGGGCAGGGAATTGAGGTCATACCTGGGCCATGAGTCCACTATCAATGATCTGGCGGTAAGTAATGACGGTAAATTCTTCGTTAGTAGCTGTGCCGACAAAACTGCCAAGATGTGGAATATCGCCACTGGTGAACTGATCAAAACCTTTACGGGGCCAAAAGACTATCTTACTTCTGTAGCGCTTAGTCATGACAACAAATTTCTTGTCACAGCCGGCTTCGATTGGGAGGCCTATCTGTGGAATATCGAAACAGGGAAACTGATCAATACTTTTAAAGTGAATCCCGATAAAGGAATAGGGTACGGAATTAATGCCGAATTCAGTCCAGATGATAAGTACATTGCATTTGGAGGTGATAATAGAAGCGTGACGATCTATGACATTGCCTCAGGGGAAAAAGTCAAAGAATTTAAACCTGATGTTGGCTGGTGTGGTGGCTGTGGCACATTCATTAAGTACAAATCAGCAGATCAAATTTATTCGGCAAGTAATAAAGGTGATCTCAAATTATGGAATATCAGTGCAGGAACTACGGTACAAACCTACTACACCAATAAGGCGGAGTTTACTTCACTGGACTTGGCCACCAACAACAGGATATTGATCACTACTGAAGATTCACTGAAAATATATAATGCAGCGAGTAAGCAACTTGAACTGGGCATTAACCTTGGTTTGGATAAACCAATCACCGATGCACGTTTCAGTCCTGAGGGGAAAACGATAGCCGTATCTAGTGACGATCAGCTCGTGCATTTGTACAATGCCGAGACAGGCGAACTGATAAAAGTATTGCAAGGGTTCCTCAACCTAACTGATAAAGGCGGCTTGGAGTATGACCGTTCGAGTTGGGATTATTATATCAAAAAATATACGGATCTTAAAAACGATGTGAGGATAAGTCCTGATGGTAAATACCTTGTAAAAGGTAAGATTGGCAGCATTGTGCGCATGTGGGACATAGCCTCAGGTGCTATAGTTAAGGAATTTGTAGGGCATGAAAAAGCGGTGTTGTGTACGGAATTTTCTGCTGATGGCAAATACCTTCTCACCGGAAGTGCCGATAATATCGCCAGAATTTGGGATATAGCTACTGGAAAAGTACTCCAAGAGTTTAAAGGGCACAGAGATGTACTATTTTCGGTGGCTTTTAGTGAAGATGGCAAAACCATTGCCACAGGAAGCTGGGATGGCACCGCAAAAACGTGGGACGTAAAAAGCGGAGAACTTAATGAAACGCTAATATTCGAAAAAAGTGCCCCTTATAGATTACAGTTTGTCAATAATGACATTTACCTGTTGATTGCCGGACTCGATAAAACCCTGAAATTATGGGAAATCGATAGTAAATCGGAAGTACGCAATTTCATTGGCCATACTGATGTCATCCACGATTTTAGTCTGAGTCCTGATAAGAAGCATATTAGCTCGGTAAGTTGGGATGGTAAAGTGAAGGTGTGGGATATAGAAACTGGTCTTCAAATAGCCAGAACAAGTGACCATAGTGGCCCCGTATATTCCTGTGCTTTTAGCAATGACAGTAATCTATTGGCCACAGCCGGATTGGATCGAGCGATCCGTTTAAGAAACAGCACTAATGGTGAAGTGTTAAAACTGCTTGAAGGCCATGTGGCTTCGGTCACCTCGCTGGAATTTAATAAAGACAATACCTTGTTGGTGAGTGCCAGTGAAGATGGGATGGTGAAAGTTTGGGATGTGCAAAGTGGTGCTGAATTGGTCTCATACATAATACTTAGTCAGAAAGATTGGATGGCTATCAATGCCAGCGGCTATTTCAATGCTACCGAAGGAGCCATGAAAAGCATTGCTTTTGTACGGGGGATGGAGAGCTATAGCGTAGATCAATTTTTCGATGAATTTTATAAGCCTGAATTTTTAAAAAGATCATTCAATCTGCGAGGAGGCGAACAAATGGATATGGATGATAAGATTCGAAACTCACCACCACCGGAGGTAGAGTTTATAGCTCCTGAAAATGGACAAACCAGCAAAACCAGTAAGGCCGAGGTGTACGTGAGAATATCGGATGCGGGTGGAGGGGCCAGTTCGGCCAGAATCATGCACAATGGCAAAATAATAGTGGATAAACCTATAGATGTGAAATCTGGAAAATCTATTGTACTCAACGAAGTGATTAACCTGGTGTCTGGTGATAATGTGATTGAAGCTTCTGCCAAAAGTGAAGGGAATATCGAGTCGAAGAAAAACAGAGTGACCGTGCAGTTTGGTGAAAAAATGAAATCAACGCTCTATCTGGTGGTCATTGGTATCAATCAATATGAAAATGAGGCCTTAAATCTCAATTATGCCGCTGCGGATGCCAAGGGCTTTAAAGAGCGGGTGCTGTCAAGTTCAGAGAAGCTATATGATAAAATTGAAGAAGTGACCCTGTTTGATCATGAAGCTACTAAGGAGAATATTCTCAATAAATTGACCGCACTTTCAAAGGTGATAAAACCGAATGATGTGCTCTTTTTCTACTATGCCGGGCATGGTAGTATGATCGGTAATGACTTTTATTTTGTACCTACTGACAATGTGAAATTGTACAGCGAAGAGAAGTTACGGAAAAATGGCATTCAAGCAGAGGAGCTCCAACAGCAGTTAAAGAATATTGCCGCGTTAAAACAGGTGATCATCATTGATGCTTGTCAATCGGGTGGCGGGGTAGAAATGCTAGCCCAACGCGGAGCAGGGGAGGAGAAGGCACTGGCACAGCTTTCGCGGAGTACAGGCATCCATATTTTAGCCGCAGCAGGTAGTGAGCAGTTTGCTACCGAATTCAGCGACTTAGGACATGGTCTGTTTACCTATGTACTGCTCGAAGCCTTGTCAGGCAAAGCAGATGGTGCTCCGAAAGATGGTAAAATCACCATTTACGAACTAAAATCGTATCTCGATGATCAGGTGCCTGAGTATTCGAAGAAATTTAAAGGCACCATGCAATTTCCCCACACTTTTTCGCGAGGGCAGGATTTCCCGTTAGTTATTGATTGATAGACCTACTAAGCTTTTAAAGATTAGTAGGTCTAAAAGTATTTTAGTAAAACTAGGTCTAAAAGTATATATGTAGAACTAGGTCTAAAAGTATATTAGTAGAACTAGGTCTAAAAGCTATTTAGTAGGTCTAAAAGTATATTTTACTTCTGCCCGTATTTGGCCTTATATCGCTCGTAAAGCACTTCCTGCATTCCATCAATTTTGACATTCCTTCCATCAATAAAAGCCAGGGAAACTTTGTTGGTACGCATATCCAGTGCATCACCCTCACTTACAAATAAGGTAGCCCTATAGCCAATTTTCAAAGTGCCCAGATCAGGAACCCCTAATATTTCAGCAGTATTGGAAGTGATTGTTTTCAACGCCTCTTCCTTATCCAAACCATAGGCTACAGCAGTGCCAGCAATAAAAGGTAAGTTTCGTTCGCCCATTGCGCCTTTGCCATAAGCGAGGCAAAACTTAATACCGGCAGCGTGCAATAAGGCCGGAGTTTTATATGGCATAAATACATCTTCTTCCTCCCTTTGTGGCAATAAGTGCACTCCATTAAGGATGATGGGTATATTGTTGTCTTTGATAAATTCTGTAATCATTTCAGCATCCCTACCACCAACAACCACTACTTTTTTCACCCCTGATTGTAAGGCAAACTGTACACTTTCGATGATGGCCTTGGCAGCATTTTCATGTATGAATAGTTGCTTACTGCCATCAAACAGTCCTTTCATGGATTCTAGTTTAATATTCACTACACCATGATTGTTTGCCGCATAAGCTTTTGCATCATTAAAAAGTTTTTCAATTTCAGCTACAGAATTGTCATACTCTTTATTCTCTGAATATTCCGTTTCTCCCATCCACCATCTTGGTCGAATCTTTCTGCTAGGCCAATTCAAATGAATACCATCATCCATTTTTATTACAGCATCTTCCCAGTTCCATGCATCTAATTGCATGATAGATGAAGTACCGGATATAATACCCCCTTGTGGAACAACTTGTGCGGTTAATACACCATTGTGTCTCGTGGTAGGTAGTAATTCCGAGTCGGTATTAAAGGCAATAACGGATCTTACATTTGGGTTTATCGAACCGGTTTCACGTACATCCACTGTGGCATTGACCGCACTTACCTCTTCAAGTCCTAATTCGGAATTAGGATCAATGAATCCAGGGTAGACATGCTTACCTTCAATGTTGATAACCTCAAATTGACTCATGTCAATTCTGGCCGTGGTGGCGTCAGCTACTAAAGTGATTTTTCCATCAGCAAATCCAATGGCAGAATTTTCAATAACAGTCCCATCGCCCAAATGTGCCACGCCATTCATTAATAAAATGGGTTTGGTTTGCTTGGGTGCGGGGTCATTGGATTGTCCTGAGACGGTCATCACAGAAAAGCCTAAAAGGAATATTAGTGTATATATAATTTTCATGATTTCTCTATTTAGAATTATTGATCCTGGCTGATTAAATGTCTATCCACGATGTCATCGCAATGGAAATTGTGGAAGGACTTCTTCTTGGCACGTTGAACCGGCTTACCAGCTTTTTTATCACCCTTCATTTTACTGATGAGCCTTTCCCTTTCGAGCAATATATTTTTTCTCATCAGTTCATCTTTTTCATTGTCAAAGTAAACTTTACCGTCAATGATGGTTTTGTCCACTACAGCATAAATGGATAAAGGATTGTCTGTCCATAACACCACATCGGCATCTTTACCCACCTTTATACTTCCCATGTGATCATCCAAATGGAGTAGTTTTGCAGGGTTTAGGGTCACCATTTTCCAGGCATCTTCCTCACTCATATTTCCGTATTTCACTGATTTGGCTGCTTCTTGATTCAGACGCCTTCCCATTTCAGCATCATCAGAGTTAATGGCCACAGTAACCCCCTCATTATGCATCAGGGTGGCATTGTAAGGGATGGCATAGCGCACTTCCCATTTATAGGCCCACCAGTCAGCAAATGTAGAGCCTCCCGTACCATGTGCCTTCATTTTGTCAGCTACTTTGTACCCTTCCAATATGTGGGTAAAGGTATTTACATGGAATCCGAAATCATCAGCCACCTTCATCAACATGTTTATTTCTGACTGTACATAGGAATGACAGGTGATAAAGCGCTTGCCCCTCAATATCTCTAACATGGCTTCATTCACCAAATCTTTTCTTGGTGCACTTGTCCTTGCCTTTTCTTTGGAAGAAAGTGCATTGTAGGCATCCCATTCTTTGGCATAGGCCTGAGCATTGGTAAAAGCATCTACATAAACCTGCTCAACGCCCATTCGTGTTTGTGGATAACGAATAGAACTGCTATTGCTCGATCTCTTTACATTTTCGCCCAAGGCAAATTTGATAAAAGGATCTGCGTCTTTAATCAACATTTGCTCTGGAGTAGAGCCCCATCGTAGTTTAACAATGGCCGACTGGCCTCCAATAGGATTGGCAGAACCATGTAACAATTGTGAGGCAGTAACCCCGCCAGAAAGTTGACGGTAAATATCAATGTCTTCAGGGTCGATAACATCTTTCATTCTCACTAAGCTGCTATTAACCGCTACATCGTTTACACTTCGCAAAGCAATATGCGAGTGTTCATCAATAATACCAGAAGTCAAATGCATCCCTGTTCCATCTATAACCTTGGCACCAGTAGCAGTTAATGACTTGCCAATCTTGGCTATTTTTCCGTTTTGGATCAGTATATCAGTATTTTCCAATATGCCTTCAGACTCATTGGTCCAGACAGTGGCATTGGTAATGAGCATCGTTTCTTGGGCTGGAAGTGTTTGATTTCCAAATGCCACGAATGGATAGATTACGTTTCCAAGATCATTCTTATTGTCACCTTCTTTGTCCTCCTTATTACTATCATCGGTCTTGCTTTCAGCAGCACTGTCAAAAGTCAGTTGCCAGGCATTCCACAAATCAGATTTAGCTTGCCATTGGCCTTTCCATCCATCAGAGGTTTTCCATCCACTCAATGTTACCGTTTCTTCATTTTCAGGCTTGTAACTTAAGGTGATCAAATTATCAACCAGCTTTTGCGTGATATTGATATTGGTAGAATCATTTACCACAATTTTGAATGAGTAGCTGCCAGGATCACCAGATACGGCTACCTTGTAATTCTTATCACCAATTGTCAGTTTGTAGTCACCTGTTTTAACAACAGCATCTTCTTTGTTCACCACAAATTGCTCACCCTGCACCCAGTTCTCATAAATGACTGTTTTATCATCAAATATTTTACCTGAGGTGATCAGGAAATTGGCCAATTTGTTTTTTTGTAACGAACCCACCTGATTATCGACTTTCAACAACCGGGCAGGGGTCATTGTTAGGGCCTCAAGGGCTTGTGCTTCGGTAAGGTTATATTTCAGAGCTGTTCTTATATTCTTGATAAAATCAGCCTTATTTTTCAAATCACTTGTAGTTAATGCGAATGACACCCCATTGGAAGCTAGCACTCCTGGGTTGGTAGGGGCCAATTCCCAGTTTTTCATATCTGCTAATGATACCTGCATGGCATCAATCGGATCACTTACGTCATAGGCCGAAGGAAAATTAACAGGTACAATCAATGGAGCACGTGTTGCCTTTACAGCTGTAATTTGCTGGTACTCATCGCCTGCACCTTTGATTATGTATTGAACTCCAAATTCATCACCAACAGCATCTGCACTCAATAGGGTGTACTTATTGCCCAATTCAAATATCTGCGGTAAGGATTGATTGGCGATCCAGCCATCTAAAGCAATATCAGTAAAGGGATGTGATGACTTGTACCATTGTGCATCTAAATAGGTCTGTCGTAAAAGGGCTATTGACCCCATTTCCGATACAGGGAAATATTGTTCAGAACTACCTCTATTCAATGAGTAATAGGCCGCTCCATTTTCCTTGATGACTACTTCATTATCAGAAGATGCCCCTAAAGTGGCAATTACTGAAGAACCTCTTGCAATCCCGTCTTTCATAAAAGATGAGACTGTTCCAAAACCTATATTCCTTAAAGATTTGGATTCATTTTTGTCAATTGAAAACTCCTTAGAAGCTTTATAATAGGAACGAATGGCGTCATTTGCATTGTAAGCTCCCTTTTTCTGTGGCTCGATTTTTTCCGCTGCTCCCCAGCTAAATCGTCCCGGTTTTTCAGGATCGGGTAAGCCATAACTGCCATAAATTTCAACAAAAGAGGGATACAGGTGTTTCCCTTTCAAATCAATGGTAGTGTACCCTTTTGGAATACTGATACCGCTACCTACTTGTTGGATCACCCCATCTTTGATCAGCATCACTGCGTTTTCAATGGTGGTTTGGTAATCAGTATGAATGGTAGCATTCACAAAGGCATAGGAGTCGCTCCTTTTGTCTTTAACACCGTTAATCGGGAAGTTGTCTTGCGCAAAACAAAACGTCACCCAGATTAGTAGGCAAGTTGAGAGTAAAATTTTTCGCATAATCATTTGGTTATTGTTCAAGTCTGATGGGGTCTATGGTATAAAATGACATCCATGGACCATTAAAGCCAGCGGTGAAGTACACTAATTATCAATTGATTGTCACGTCAATTGTTGACAAGTGGCAAGATGATTTTGCTAACGGGATAAATATGGACAGTTGCCTGAAAACGTGAAGGTTAGATGACTCTAGGCTATCAGTTAACTTTCCTAAAGTTGTTTTGAACACATCACTAAACCAAATATTATGTTGCGCCCATTTTAGGTAGAACTTAAGGAAAGTTCCACCTAATTATATCACCACATTCACGATTTTATTAGGAACTACAATGACCTTTTTAGGGGTTTTGCCTTCAAGCCATTTTTGTATGGTTTCAGAGGCAAGTACCTGTTGTTCAATGTCTTCCTTCGGCATGTCTAATGGAAAACTGATTTTCGCACGCATTTTTCCATTTACAGAAACAGGATATTCGTGGGTGCTCTCCACCAAATATTTTTCGTCATAGCTTGGAAATGACGCTTTGGAAATACTGGTATCATGACCCAATTTTTGCCAAAGTTCTTCTGCCGTATGAGGGGCATAGGGTGACAAGGCAATAACCAAAGGTTCTAACACTTGTCTTTTGTTGCACTTCAGTGAGGTAAGCTCATTGGTACAGATCATAAACTCACTCACAGTAGTATTAAAAGAATAATTCTCTACATCTTCCTTCACCTTTTTTATGGTCTTATGAAGCACTTTCAATTCCTCATTGGTAGGTGCTTCTTCAGACACCATAAAATTTTCATCTGTATGGAAAAGATTCCAGAACCTTCTCAAAAATTTAAAAACGCCATCTATTCCATTGGTATTCCAAGGCTTGAACTGCTCCAATGGCCCTAAAAACATTTCATACATACGAAGGGTATCGGCTCCGTATCGCTCTATAATGTCATCCGGATTCACTACATTGTACTTGGATTTGGACATTTTTTCTACTTCGCTGCCGCAAATGTATTTTTTATCAGACTCAGGAATTACAATGGCATTTGTTAATTCGGGACGCCAGTTTTTGAATCCTTCTACATCAAGAATATCATTTTTTACTAGGCTGATATCAACATGACGTGGGGAAATGGAGTAAGACAAAAGATTGTCAAATTTCCACTGGGTGGAGTTGGCAGAATTGAATTCCACTAAGCTTTGTGTGATAATCTTTTCAATTATCGCTTTTTCAGCCCCTGTAAGGTTTGATTTCTTAATTCTGTCCACAATACCTTTGGATAGATATATCTCAGGTGTTGCTTTTTGGTCTTCATCTGAAGTCAGGTTCAATCGATAGGTAAAGTTCGAAACCCCTTGAATCATCCCCTGATTGATCAGTTTTTTAAAAGGCTCTTCTACTTTTATCAAACCCCTGTCAAATAAGAATTTTGTCCAGAATCTGGAATACAATAGATGCCCAGTGGCATGCTCTGACCCACCAATATATAGGTCAACATTTTGCCAATAGTCTAAAGCGTCCTTTCCGGCAAATTCCTGCTCGTTATGTGCATCCATGTAGCGGAAGAAATACCAACTGGAACCTGCCCAGCCTGGCATGGTGCTTCGTTCGATGGCATAACCTTGCTCGGTCACCCAGTTTTCGGCTCTGGCCAATGGGGGTTCACCGTCTTCAGTAGGTAGGTATTTGTCTACTTCTGGCAAAATCAATGGTAACTTAGATTCATCCATCAAGTAGGGGATGCCTTCTTTGAAATATACTGGAAGGGGTTCGCCCCAATAGCGCTGCCTTGTGAAAATGGCATCACGCATACGGTAGTTGATTTTACCCGATCCGATTCCTTTTTTCTCTAGCTCTTCAACTCCCCTTTTGATGGCCTCTTTGGGAGTAAGACCGTTGAGGAAATCCGAATTGATCATTTTGCCTTCCCAAGTAGGGTCTGCTTTGTCATCTATAACAGCCGAATCATTAATGGGTGGAATGGGTAAATCAAAGTGTTTGGCAAAATCATAATCCCGTTGATCACCTGCCGGAACGGCCATAACTGCTCCTGTCCCATATCCAGCCAATACATAATCCGCTACCCATACAGGTATTTTTTCACCGCTAAATGGATGAAGTGCATAAGCACCTGTAAAAGCCCCGGTAATATTTTTTACCTCAGTCATCCGCTCTCGCTCCGACCGGTTTTTAGCAACCTCAACATATTGGCTCACGGCTTCTTTTTGATCTTCCGTTACTATTTCTTTGACCAACGCATGTTCTGGGGCCAATGCAATATAGGAAACACCAAAAATGGTGTCCAATCTGGTGGTAAAAACGCTAATGGTTTTCTCATATGAATCCATTTTGAACTCAAATTCTGCTCCTGTTGATTTACCAATCCAGTTGCGCTGCATCTCTTTTATAGGCTCTGGCCAATCAATTTGCTCTAATCCCTGTAGCAATCTTTCAGAGTAGGCATTGATACGCATCATCCATTGGAGCATGTCTTTCCTAATCACAGGATGTCCGCCACGTTCACTAAACCCATCTTTTACCTCATCATTCGACAATACCGTACCCAATGCAGGGCACCAGTTTACAGTGGTATTGGCGAGATAAGCCAACCTGTATTTTAGTAATATTTCTTGCTGCTGTTTTTCATCAAACGCATTCCACTCAGCCGCAGTGAAGTTGGGTGTATCTTCATCACACTTGGCCTGAATATTCGCATTTCCATCGGTTGTAAATGCCTCAATCAGTTGGTCAATGGATTCGGCTTTATCAGATTTTTGGTTGTACCAGCTATTAAAAAGCTGCATAAATATCCACTGTGTCCATTTATAGAATTTAGGATCACAAGTTTGTACTTCCCGATCCCAATCGAAAGAAAAGCCTATATTTTTTAATTGTTCTTTATATCGAACTATGTTTTGTTCCGTGGTAATTGCAGGATGTTGACCTGTTTGAATGGCATATTGTTCAGCAGGCAAACCAAAGGCATCAAAGCCCATAGGGTGCAGTACATTAAATCCATTGAGTTTTTTATAACGGGATACAATATCAGAAGCAATATAACCCAGCGGATGGCCCACATGAAGTCCCGCACCAGAAGGGTAGGGGAACATGTCCAGAGAATAAAATTTTGGTTTGTCCGACTTATTATCCGCCCTGAAGCTACCGTTTTGTTGCCAATACGATTGCCATTTATCTTCTATCTCTTTGAAATTGTATTCTGCCATTGCTTAATAAAAAATTGAAGCTGCAAAAATAGCAGATTAAGCGGTTAGCGCTTAATTAAAAGGAAATGAAATTTATAAATGGCAGAACTTTTCTAAAGTTCTACTGAAAATGGTTGTAGTGCCGGTAAGGTAGTCGATATGATATTGATACAACTTTAGAAAGTTATTATCTGAATTACCTGAGCCGCCTAGCCCTTGTGGTGTTGCCACTCATTGATAATTGGTTATTAAACCCCATAGGGGTTTTATGATATTCTACAAGCCTCATTATTTATATTAAATCCCTTCGGGATTTAGTGTGTCCCCCTAGTCTTTTTATTAACATTTAATCCCTTCGGGATTTAAATTAGATGAAATTCACTAATCCCGAAGGGATTAAACATGAATAACTAAAATGCCATATTATAAAACCCCTTAGGGGTTTAACCATTTCATATCACAAGTTTTTAGTCTTGCTGGTGTTGTCACGGTGTTGTCATGCATAAATACTCAGTACCTGTTACTTACGGATTTATTAGACCCCTATGGCAGAACTTTTCTAAAGTTCTACTGAAATTGGTTGTAGTGCCGGTAAGGTAGTCGATATGATATTGATACAACTTTAAAAAAGTTATCATCTGGATTACCTGAGCCGCCTTGCCCTTGTGGTGTTGTCACTCATTGATAATCGGTTATTAAACCCCTATGGTGTTTTATGACGTTCTACAAGCCTCTTTATTTATATTAAATCCCTTCAGGATTTATTGTGTTCCCCTAGTCTCTTTATTAACATTTAATCCCTTCGGGATTTTAACCTAGATGAAATTCACTAATCCCGAAGGGATTAAACATGAATAACTAAAATGCCATCCAAATAAAACCCCTAAGGGGTTTAACTAATTTTTACCGTGTTAATTCACAAACCCACCCCTAACATTTGCAGGATAACCGTGGGGATTATTATGAGGGCATTGTGCACCATATGCAAAAAGAAACCCCATTTAAACCCATACTTAATCCTGGTGTAACCCAGTACTACACCTAAAAATAATTGCGGGAATGTAATAAGTGGAGCTAACCAGATTATGTCATGGTAATTTTCATAGTTGGCTAGGTGAATCAAACCAAATGAAATAGAAGACAGATAAAGAATGAAAGGGAATATCACTTTCCATAAACCGACAGTATTTTTCAAAACCGTAAACCTTTTCACATTAAATACTGACCCAACGAGATACATTGGCCACAAAATATAAAAAGCCTTACGAAGGGTAATGAAAAACCGAAAGATAAGTTCTTCAACAAATGGGCTCACAAAAGTCCCAAGGACTAAAAACAAGAATGGACTATTCTTTAAGAAATCTTCCAACATGTTTTTGTCGAGATTTAACTGATCTTCGAAGGGACTGATAATTAGAATGAAGAGTAAGACTACCAATAACTCAAAGCCGAATATGACCAACATGTTTTTGGCAATATCTTTATCGGACAGGTTGGATTTTACATCAGTAGGTCTTTTGGCGAACCGCCAAAAATCATTGATGTTTTTAATTATAAAGTCGTTCATGAGTTGCTATGGATAAACTGAGCTATTGCTTCAGCTAACTTTTTGTTGTCAAGTTGTTCAATGGGGTGCTTAAAGCCCTTGAATATTTTTACACTTCCATTGGGTAGGTGGTTGGCCGCCCATTGAGATTCCTCAATACTCACCATTGTATCCTGATCCCCAATTCCAATAATGACAGGAATAGCGATAGCACGTAAATGCTCAAGGGTAAGGGCAGGTTGCTCACCAAGAGCCAACATCATTTCCGAAGTTTTGTTCATTAGCAATCTCCAATCGGTAGGGAAGTGCCTGGCCTTTAAAGCTTGGGCGAATGCAGGAACTTTCAATTCTATTTTGTCAGGGTTAAGCATTCCCGTTTCATGCTTGGCTGATTCTGGGGTCCAATTGAATTTGGTTCCCAGTGTATATATACTTTTGATTCTTTTATCCGTTAAAGCAAGCTTTAAAGCCACATATCCACCCATACTGTAGCCAAATATATTGATCAGATTTATATTGTTAACATCAAGAAAATGGGAGACTTCCTTAGCAAATAGTTCGATAGAGAGTTGGTTGGGAAGTGCCAGACCACCATGTCCTGTGAAGTCCATGGTATACGTCTTCAAGTTGTCCGGGAGGTGATTTATGAACGGCTGCATTTGCTTTGCCGAACCTAGTGCTCCATGCAATACCAATAGGGATGAGAGTTGCTTTTCCATTAAATGGAATTTAACAATTCCTCCACTTCGGCTTTTATATTTTCCATTCCGGCAGTTTGTTCAGTCAGTGCTGACTTGAGATAGCCTGGAACGGTATTTCCCTGTTTTATTTTGCCTTTTATGTCGCTCAATAAAGATTGCAGTTCAGTATTTGATGCATCTACTTTGTTTTTAATTGAATCAATGAGGAGGGTTAATGCATTCTCAATGTCTACTGGAGATTCTTTTTCGATGCTTAAGGTATTTTTGGCAATGCAGTTGTTATAGTCATCTATCAATTCATTGATTTTTGACTTTTTGTATTTACCATTATCAAAGCCTTGTTCAATTATGCTACAGTCATCAAGAAATTTAGAAATGCCTTTTTTGAATGAAATATTAGGTACTATTATTCCATCTCCAGTGACCTTGCCCAAATATTGAGTCCCAAAATCAAAGGCACCATCTTGCCTAAAATAATACAGGCTGAGGTAACCCTCCTGGGCTACTTTCATTATCCGGTACTTGCCACCCTGTTTTACTGTCTTGTATTTTTGACCGTCTAAATTAAACCCAATAAATTGATGCGCCTTTAGTCGTGTTTTACCCGCATCATTCTTAACAACAATTTCCTCGTAGTTGTCAGCGGCCAGTTCTATCTGTATTTCACCACTTAAAGAATCTTGAGCGGTGGTGATCACCCAATCTTGGGCTGAAACCATAGTGCTTAAGCAAATTAATGAAGCAAGAAGTAGTAATCGCATAATGTATAATGTGTTAGACGGCAAAAATAGAACTAATTGTCTTTTTTCTCATCTTTTTTAAGCCTTCCTGCTTCTTTCAATGCTTTATTTATCAGCCATTCTATTTGCCCATTGGTGCTACGGAACTCATCAGCGGCCCATTTTTCAACGGCCTTCGATAAATCCGGGTTCAATCTAAGTACAAAGGGCTTCTTTTTAGCCATGTTTTTATGCTACACTATTTAATTCTCTCCAACAATACAATGAGCGAGTGTCGGTCATTCGTAAAATTGATCACTTTCCATCCTTCCCTCACTTTTTGATTGAGTTTCTCTTCAAACTTATTAATACTTTCAAAGAATCCTTTTTTTAGAAATGTATAATTTTCCATGGTTTAATGGTTTAGCGTTCCTGAGTTTACTATGGGAGTTACATCTTTGTCAGCACATAGCACCACCATTAAATTACTGACCATAGCTGCTTTTCTTTCTTCGTCCAAATCAATTATTTTCTTTTCAGACAGTTGCTCTAAGGCCATTTCAACCATACTAACTGCACCTTCTACTATTTTGTGCCTTGCAGCCACTATAGCTGTGGCCTGTTGTCTCCTCAACATGGCACTTGCAATTTCCGAGGCATAAGCCAAATAGCCAATCCTAGCTTCAATCACCTTAATGCCAGCAATATCGAGCCGTTGGGTGAGGTTCTCTTCTAGGGCATGGTTCACTTCATCGAGACCTGACCGTAAGGTCATTTCAGCATCACCGTCTTCAAAATTATCATAAGGATATTGCCCGGCTAATTTCCGAACAGCCGCATCACTTTGCACCCTAACGAAGTTTTCATAATTGTCGACTTCAAAGGCCGCCTTGAAAGTATCCTCAACCTGCCAAACAAGTATAACCCCAATCAAAATGGGATTACCCACCTTATCATTTACTTTTACCCGCTCACTGTCGAAATTTCTGGCACGAAGCGAAATGGCCTTTTTGGCAAATAAGGGGTTTACCCAGAAAAACCCATTTTTCTTAACGGTACCTTTGTAATCTCCAAAAAGCACCAAGACGCGCGACCCGTTAGGGTTAACAAAGAAAAACCCTGGCGCTAACAGAACAACGAGAAAAATCCCAAATGCAAATGCGGGGACTTTAATTGCAATTAATCCGAAAATGGAGATAGCTAAAGTGATCAACACAACAAATGCCATCACATAACCTGAGATTGGGTGAAAGTCTTTTTCAGTTTTCATAGTTCGATTTTCTAAAGTGATATCATAATGATATCATAAATGTATCAAATAAAATAATTAAATCAAAATACAGTATTGAAATAAGGATTTTGTTTTATATCATATGAAGGTTTTAATTTGTTGCTTATTTCCTAAATTGACTTTATGGTAAAATACAACCCAAGAAACTGGTTTACCCTTATTTTTCATTCCTATAGCAGGCAGGTGGTTAGGACACTATTTCCAGCACTATTGATCATGGGGGCATATACCACGCTTGCCACCTATATTATTACAGATTACTTTGGACTATCTTTTATCAGTACCACAATGGTGCATTCATTATTGGGTATAGTCCTAGGCCTTTTCATGGTCTTTAGGGTTAATTCTGCCTATGACCGATGGTGGGAAGGGCGTAAATTATGGGGGCTATTGCTCAATAATTCAAGAAACTTGGCTTCTAAACTTAGCGCATTCCTTCCTGTGGATGATCAGAAATCAAGAAGCTACTTTGCTCAGATGATCCCCAATTTTGGAGCAGCCATGAAGGAACATTTACGAAATGGTGTTGACTTGGAAGATTTGGATATAGTAGAAGAGGGCTTTTTAACCAAACTAAAAGATAAAGGCCACATACCCAATGTGTTATTGCAAATGATACATGAGCGTATTAATACGTTATATAAATCAAACATAATTACAGGAGACCAATTTTTCGTGCTGGACAAAGAAACAAAGGAATTTTCGGACATCTTGGGCGGCTGTGAAAGGATAAGGAACACACCAATCCCTTATTCTTATAGCATGTTCATTAAGAAGTTTATTTTCACTTTCACGGTTACTTTACCTTTTGCTTTTATGGCTGAATTCCACTACTGGACGGTACCCATTGTACTGATGGTGTTTTTTATACTGGTGAGTGTGGAATTGATTGCGGAGGAAATTGAAGACCCATTTGGGAAAGACATCAATGATTTGCCAACAGATGAACTCGTAGAAAAAATCAAGAATAATGTTAGGGAGTTGATTTTAAAGGATTAACCAGTCAAAGCAACATATAGAAAACAAAGTGCTATTAGGAATATCATAACGAGGTACATAATAACATCTACACCGATATACGCCTTGTACTTATTATAAAATTCCCTTAAATTTTTCATTATTTTCATCTCCTCATGATTCTTGGGATTTCAAAGCTATCCCCTGTATCCTTTTCTTAACTTAATTGGGTTCCTTTTCTTTCTGAGTTTTATATTTAAAAACTCCACAATCATGGAGAAAAACACTGCAAAGTAGATATAACCTTTGGGTACATGATACTGAAAAGCCTCAATACTTAACATAAACCCAATTAATATCAAAAATGAAAGGGCCAGTATTTCCAATGTTGGATGTTGACCAATAAAGTCACTAATACTTTTGGAAAAGAACATCATCACACCCATTGAGATGATCACCGCAATTACCATAAGCATTATCTCATCTGTTAGCCCGACAGCAGTCAATATTGAATCAAAAGAAAATATAATGTCCAATAGTATAATCTGAGTTATTGCACTAAACAGTGTCTGCACCTTTCCAGTAACTTTATCTTCTTCAGCCCCTTCCATTTTATGGTGAATCTCCATTGTACTTTTGAAAATCAGGAATATTCCACCTGCCAATAATATTAAATCGCGTCCACTGAAATTGTGGCCCATTATAGCAAATAGAGGTTGGCTAAAAGTGATAAGATAGGTGATTCCAAACAGTAATACCACCCTAAAAATTAAGGCCAGCGACAAACCAATGTTTCGCGCTTTTCCTTGTTCTGAAGCAGGTAGTTTGTTGGAAACAATAGAGATAAAGATGATATTGTCAATACCCAATACGATCTCTAAAAAAGTAAGTGTTAGTAAGGCAATCCATGTTGAAGGGTCCAAAAATATTTCCATGGTTTCAAATATAACTATTTGACCTAAATTTTATAGACTGATTTTAATCAGTCCAGTCCATGGCTTCTATTATCTTTTTCAATTTGTTTAATTCTTTACCGTAGATCATTTTAGCTGTGATATTTGCCGCAATGTATCCGGTAACAGCTGCAATAATGATAATAAGCCAATGATCTGATACAGCAGACCAATTGTGGGTAAGGTCATAGTAATGCTTAATTGTTAAAATGGAAAAGAAACTTGGGAGTATAATTTTATAGGCATAGATGTATTTATTCAGTATCCGCACGAGCTTTTCAGCGCCAATCTGAAGGCCATTATCACTATTTTGTGCTTTTTTAATCAAAACTGATTTTATGCGATAATGCACAAATATCAATAATGAGAACCCAATAATCTGCCCACTAACTACATACCTGCTCCGCAGCCCGATAATGAAAGTCGCGGCCACCAACAAAGCAGTGGTCAGTATCATCAGCAGTGCATCTATTAACATCTTTCGGTTGATTTTGCTTACCGTCCTTTTTGTTCTCAAGGTAAATATCTCCTTCAGCTCCGAACGGCTATATGAAACCTGACTGTCTGCTATTTGTTCTTTTAACTCTTCTAGCTCCATTATTTTTCACTGATTAATAACGTTTTCAATTTCTTTTTTACCCTATTGAGACGGACGCCTACATTAGAGTCACTAATGCCCAAAATTTCAGCCATTTCTTTGTAGCTTTTTTCATCAAGATGAAGCAAAACAATGGCCCGGTCACCATCATCAAGCCTTTCAATGGCTTCTTGTAATGGGGCGGAATCCGATTCTAATGAGGGCTGTTCATAATCCAAATCAAGGTCTAGGTGTGGTTGCGCCTCTCTTTGTTTTATGACCCTTTTAATATGTGAAATAGCCGTGTAAAGCGATACCCGATACATCCATGTAGACACCTTAGACCTCTTTTCAAAATTGGCATAACCCTTCCAGAGTTGTACCATTATCTCTTGGAACAAATCTTGATGATCATCCACATTACCTGTGTACATTCTGCACACATTGTGAATTAATTTTTGATGCTGATCTATTAAATCAAGGAATTCTTCCTCTGTATTGGCCAATTTTTATCTATTTATACGTTAATAGTATGAGTTCATTGATTTTTATTACAAGAACACAATTTTATTTTATATATTCACAATTGATCGAACCTCAGAACTTTGAATTGACTTAATTGGTTTTTAAAGCTAACTTTGCAAAACATATGTTTAAAATGGTTTCGATAAAAAAACACTTCTTTCCACTTGTCCTTATTCTATGGGTGGTCAGCATTAGCCAGGGTTTTGCCCAAATTGAAGAACAAGGTACAACAAACAGCCTCTTTTATTATTCAGGTACGCTAGGCTCTTATGATAAAGTAGAGCTTAATTTCCAGATGAACGGCTATGCCGTTTCCGGATCGTATATATTATTGAATTCTGGGGATTTATTTGTTTTCAAAGGCCGAATGGCTGTAGATAAAAGCGGGGTAGGCCTTCTGGTTTATGATGATAAGAATAACTATGTAGCTTCTGTTGAGGCTAAAATTGTCTCTGTTGACATTGATTTTGCCAAAGAGATTAAAGGGGTTTGGAAATCGGCCAATGGGAAAGTGAAACAAACATTAGCCCTTAAAAAAGTGGCGGAACTGGCAAGTATTGATGAACCGGATCCTTCCTATTTTGAATAAAATTTAAAAGCCATCTGATCAGATGGCTTTCTTTTTTATGACCTATTATTATTTATCTTCTCCTTCTTTTTTGTTCAAATTCTTGACCAGGAAGAAGTAAGTCAAAAATCCAAAAGAGAGACAAAGTGCAAAAATTCCGTAAGGGAGTGGGGAATCATGCCTACTTCGTACAACATCAATGAGAATCAATCCCAATGCTCCAAAGAAGATGATCAACCCCCATTTTAAGGCCCCGTACTTATTGGTATTTTCTTGATTCTTAAATAGTGTCTGATTTTCTTCTTTCACAAAACCGTTGTCGATCATTTTCTTTTTTAAAAAATAGTCTGTTAGGGTTTTGGTAAAAAAGTAGAGTCCCAAGCTTATAGACCCTAATACTGCTATGGGCATTAATACTTCGTTGATATTCATTATTCCTAAATTTTAAGTTTTCGATATTTTTATCACCCATAGGACAAGTGTGCTTATTGCAAAGGTTGCAAAAGATTAAAATAATTTTAGATGGGATAAAAATACAGTTGAAATATGTAACGGGGATAATCGTATATTAAGCGACATATTGGAAAAACGAATGGTAATCTGCAACCTTTAGAAACGTAGAACGGTCTCATACTACAATGAACGATAAGGATTTGGTCCGGCAAGTATTGAATGGCCATAAAGCCTCTTTTGAAATACTGATAAAGAGGTATCAAAAGCTTGTTGCACACATGGTAGGAAGGGTGATTAGCCGACAGGAGGATCATGAAGAAATCTGTCAGGATGTATTTGTTCGTGTATTTGAAAAATTGAATGAGTTTAAATTTGAATCTAAACTATCAACTTGGATTGCAACTATTGCTTACCGTTTAAGTATCAATTTTATTAATAAAAACCAACTTAAATTAGCTGATCCAGAAATGGCCGAGATTTTATTCAATAAAAATTACATTGAGGAGCTATCTCCCGGCAAAAGAATGGAAATGCAGGACAGTGCCGAACATATTCAGGAAATGGTTATGTTACTTCCCGTACAATTTAGGGTTGTTTTGACTTTGTTTCATTTGGAAGAAATGAGCTACCCTGAAATTGAAGAAGTGACCGGAATGCCAATAGGGACAATAAAAAGTTACCTTTTCAGAGGTCGCAAATTATTGAAAGAGAAGATGGAGTTATTTATGAAAACCGAAGAATTATGACAAATGACGATGAACTTCAACGATTGTTAGAACAAGGGGACACTTCCACAGAGGAAGATTTTGGGGTTTATAAATTGGTGTTTGACGGGCTAAAGTCAAGCCCAAAGAAACTCACCCTGAAAAATAATTTTTCACGCAATGTGATGCATCGGATAAATTCTAAAAAAGAGTCACCCTACGGTGATAAATTCTGGATAACCATAGGGGTGATCATATTCTTAATCTCGGGAGTTTATGCCGTATCATTAACTACCACAGGATTTTCGGTATTTAAGAGTGTATTTGAACTAAAGGGATATATCATAATATTTGTAGTACTTGCCACTTTATTTAAAGTGATAGAAAAGCGGTTGCATTTGGACTTTACTGTTTAGGAAACATGATCAAAAAAGTAGTATTATTGATATTAACACTTATATCCTCAAATATGTACGCACAAAAATCTTTTCTGGCACTTGGTGACTCCTATACCATTGGTGAAAGTGTAGATGAAAGTGGTCGTTGGCCTATTCAACTTGTCAACCGACTCAATGCCAAGGGCTATTCCATTGATGAGCCTTTGATAATTGCCAAAACTGGTTGGAGAACAGATGACCTCGCTGGGGCCATTGGTAGTACAGAATTATTGGCCAATTATGACCTGGTTAGCTTGTTAATTGGAGTTAATAACCAATATCAAGGTAAGTCGGTTGTGTCTTATATTCCGGAATTTAAGGGATTGTTAGAAACGGCTATTACGCTGGCTGGAGGTAACAAAGACCATGTTTTTGTGGTTTCTATTCCAGATTATGGCTTTACGCCATTTGGATTGGCCAAGAAAGATAAAATATCAAAGGAATTGGATGCTTATAATGCGGCCAACAAGGCATTAGCTGCTGAATTTGGTGTAAAGTACTATAACATTACTGACATTTCCCGATCTGATAAAGCTGAGTTAGTGGCGGCTGATGGATTACACCCTTCAGCCATTCAATATGGCTTATGGGTAGATGTTTTAATGGCTGATCCGGAATTTATAAAGATGTTGAAATAAATCAAGCTCCCTTTTCTACCCTAAGTTTTTGGGCGATGAATAAGGCTATAATGCTAAATACTATGGCAATATAGCCTACATATTCATACCCAATCAGTGCCTTTGCCCCTTCAATTGCCGTGGAAGGGGTTTCTGTTATGATGGCCCCGGCCAATAAGGCTGCACATCCCGATGAAAACTGTTGCACTGAAGCACGGATACTCATAAAGCTCCCTCTATTTTCAGACTTGATAACCGTGGTAACCATGGTGGTAGAGGGTACAATCCTTCCATTGGAAAGTATGAAAAATATCCCAGTTATAACCAAGGCTTGCCACATGGGAATGGGGGTCAAATGAGTGATCACCAGAATTGGGATCATCACCAATGTTCCGAAAATGGTAAATATTTTTTTCTTACCATATTTATCCGCTAATCGTCCCACAAGTGGCGAGGTGAATATCGTTAACCCACCACCAACTAAATAGATATAAGTTAATTCTTGCTCAGTAAATCCTACATTCCCAACCATATAGGGAGCGATAAAGGGGATGATAGTAAAATGCCCAAACATGAGTAAAGAAGTAAAGGCCAACCCCATAAGAGGGTTTCTCTTTCCCAATACTGATTTTATAATTTGTACAGGCGATTGCTTTCCATTGCCGTTTTCCATGTGTTGCGACATGGAGGGTACATAGACTATAATTAATATATTGACAATGATCCCAAATGCTCCAAGGAATAGAAATGGAGCATGCCAGCTATACAGCGTAGCGAGATACAGTCCGAAGGGAACCCCGAAAACAGAAGCTACTGAAAATGAGGCCATCACAAACCCAATACCTGCGGCCCTACGTTCATGAGGTATGGCATCACTAACTATGGACAAAACCAAGGCACCCAACACCCCTCCAAATGCACCGGCAATAGATCTGGTAATAAGTAATACATGATAGCTAGGGGCGAAAGCACAAGCCAAAGTACCGAGCGTAAAGCCTATAAATATCACGGTCAATGCATTTTTTCGGTCAAAACGGTCGATTGCGAAGGCTACTATTAACCCAGATACCGCTGCAGAGAAGGTATAGGAAGATACCAAAAAGCTGAATTGTCTTGGCGTAATGTCAAAAATCCGCATCAATTGAGGGCCTAGCGGCATCACAATCATAAAATCCATGATATGTGAAAACAAAGCAGAAGCCAGTACGAGAAGTAGGATTTTTTCTTTGGACATGGGCTGTGAAGGTAAGTGATTTTTTCTGAGGACTCAATTTTCTTCAGCACCCAGTATCCCAGTAATTTATAAAGTGGCTATTGGATTTTAGTAATAGTATAATCCCTGCCATTCAACTCAATTTTTTCTCCCACCTTTTTACCTAAAAAAGCACTTCCAATAGGGGAGTTTGGTGCAATGGCAAAAACACTATATCCATCTAGGTCAATTTTTCCCAGCCCGACACTAATATAAAAATTGCCATTATTCGTTTCTATCAAAGCCCCAACCATGCCAACATCCAAAACAGTATCACTCCTTATTTGCGAAAGCAACCCATGTACTTTTATCATCTCATTGTATTGGGTCATTAAATTCTCCTGTTCAAGGTGAATCATCGCCCTACTGGTCTCGTACTTGTCACCAACGGAGCTCTTCGAGTCTTCACCAGCCGATTCCTGCAAATCAGCAATAGCACTTTTCAAACTTTTAAGTTTATCCGATACCTGTTGGAGGCAAGAAGTCAAGATTTTCCTTTTCATATTTAATTGATATAGAACTGCAAAATTAGTATGTCCAATGGTCTGGAACTAGATGTTTTTTTATTTCGTTTCGTTTTTGCTATATTTTCAAAGCATTTAACCATATCTAGCATGAAAAAAATATTCGTTCCGACAGATTTCTCAGACATTTCAAAAAGTGCCTTAAAACTCGCTGTTGACATTGGCAGGTATTCCAACTCCGAAATATACCTTGTGAACTTTATGAAGCACCCCTTTGGACGCACTTTTTCGACCACAGGGGAAATAAGGGATTTAAGTAACACAGAAAAGAATCTTTTTACTTTAGAATTAGTCAGAAAAAACCAGAGTAGACTGGCTAAGTTGGCAGACCAGTATGGGATTTCAGTAAAAATCCAATATCAGGTTTATAATGAGGAGTTTACTGATGGTTTTGAAGATTATATTAAAACAAATAATATTGATTTGGTGGTGATGGGTACTTCTGGTGAAGAAAGTATTGAGGAGTTCTTTAGTGGTAATCACACCATTCAAATGATTGAAAAGGCAACATGCCCCGTGATTTCATTGAAAGATGAATACAAGGATATGGACTTTAAAAACATCATTGTAGGCATTGATTTAGAAAAAGATAGTAATGATAATTTCACCCAGGCAGCAGTCTTTCTCAATGACTTTGCAAAATCTGTTCATGGAAAGTTACATCTAGTGCACGTAGCAGATTTAAATGCCAATAAATCAGAACTGGAGAAAAAAGTCAATGACTTTGCCACAAAACATGGCTTTAAAAACTTTACTGTTACCATTATTCAAAACGATAACAAAGGACACGGCTTGGTAAATTATTCAAATACAATGAAAACCTCCATAATAGCAATCTTGACTCATGCCGAGGGAGGATTGCTTAGGAAGTTTTATAAAAGCACGGCTGACGAACTGTCCAAAACAAGTAGCCTGCCTGTGATGTCTATTAATTTACACAACATATAATTTTAAACCCCGGTATATAAATAAAAACCTGACAGGTTTCAGTCTGTCAGGTTTTTATTTAACCTGATAACCATCAGGTTATCAATACTGTACTAGGTGAATCATTGTTTATATACTTTCTGCTTTCTTGGTATCCACCCACTCATTCACAAGCATTTCCAATGTATTTAATGGTATGGCTCCACTGGTCAAAACCACTTCATGGAATTCCCTTAAGTCAAACTTATCGCCAAGCTTTTCTTTGGCTGCAGCCCTGAGTTCCAATATTTTAAGCATACCAATTTTATAGGCCGTAGCTTGTGATGGCATTACAATGTGTCTTTCAACCATTCGTACACATTCCCTTTCACTACCTGAGGTGTTATTTATATAGTAGTCAATGCCCTGTTGTCTTGTCCATTTCTTTAAATGAATACCAGTGTCAACCACCAATCGGCAAGCCCTCCAAAGTTCCATCGCCAACCTTCCGTAATTAGCATAAGGATTGGAATACATTCCCATTTCTTTCGGTACATATTCACTATAAAGCTCCCATCCCTCAACATAGGCAGTATACCCACCGAACTTACGGAACTTAGGGATTCCAGTTAGTTCCTGGGCAATCGACCTGTCCATGTGGTGGCCTGGAATACCTTCATGGTAAGCCAGGGCTTCCATTTCGAACTTAGGCATATTTTTGCTGTTGGCCAGATTAACATAATAGGTGCCGGGCCTAGAGCCGTCTGGAGCAGGCGACTGATAAAATGCTTTACCGGCTGAGTTTTCCCTGAATGCCTCAACCCGCTTTACCATAACCCTAGCTTTGGGCTTGGTGATAAACAGCTCGTCAAGCCTGCTTTCCATGTTATTGATAATTTGTTTGGCACTGTCAAGGTATTCCTCCTTGCCTTCATCTGTATTTGGATAATAGAATTGATCATCCTCCTTTAGAAAAGTGAAAAAGGCTTTTAGATCACCTTCAAAACCCACTTCCTTCATTACTTCACGCATCTCATTATGTATTCGCTCCACTTCGCTCAAGCCAATTTGGTGAATTTCTTCTGCGGTTAGATCCGTGGTTGTAGTCCTTTTCAAGGCCATATTATAGTACTCGTTTCCATTGGGAAATTTCCATGCTCCATCCTCTTCAGTGGCCCGTGTTTCCTGATCTTCTAAAAAACCAATTAGTTGAGTATAGGCAGGCTGTACAGAACTGAGCAAAGCCTCTTTGGCACTATTGATCAGGTTGGTCTTGGCGTCATCAGCAATATCTAAAGCGGCCACTTTTCCTTCAAAGTCAGCTAATAATGTACCTGATGCCCCTTTTTCAAATGGAGCTCCTTTCAAGATATTTTTAGAATCTTCAATCACCCTTGGAAAAACGAATTTTGGAGGTACTATTCCATTGTCTTCACGGGTTTTTAAGCCAGTTATTAGCTGATCAAATAGGTGCGAGACACCTTTGAGTCTGGCAACGTAGGCGGCCGCATCACTTGAATCTTTAACTTGATGGATATTGATCAAAAAGGAAGGCACTTGCGAATGCATACCGAACATTTGATTCACCGGGTAGTTATAAAACCTCCATTTGAAGTTGTTGATATTGTCCTCGGCATCCTTCTTAAATAGATCATAACTTATTTTTCCTTGTTTATCCAACCTGCTGCGATCTATGGAATCTACCAAATACTTAAGTTCGTCTTTTGTAATTGCCAGATCTTCAGCTGCACGCTCATCAGAAATATCGTCCCACTTGTCATAATCGGTTTTAATTCCCAAATAACTTTGTCTCATTGGTGATCGGTCTAGCCCTTTTTGGAATGATTCTTCAAAGAAATCATTAGCCTTTGCAGTTTCAGTGGCTATTTGTTCTTCTGTCCAAGTTTCATTTGCCTGGTTTCCACAAGCCCACAATGCCGTAAATAAAGCAAAGAGCGCAAATCTTTTGATGCTGTTCATAATTTGGTTTTTAATTTTTATTGAAACTTGAAATTAATGAATATTCAGAGGCTTGTCAAAACGGCATAAAAAAACCCCGACCAATGATCGGGGGTTTAATACCTAAGCATGTCTAGTTTATTCAGCAATAACTTTGATATCTATTTTGTTCATCCACCACCATTCAAAGCCACTGCCTCTTCATAATCGGCATCGGTAAAGGTGTAATAAATTTCATACAGCTTATCGTTTACCTTGCCTCCGGTGTAAGATGATCTCAACCACAAACTTCTCGAAACATCTTGTTGTTCTTCTTTGGTATGTACTACTGTGATACTGCCATCGTAAATTACATAGGAACTATCAGCGCCAGAGGGCAAATATGGTATGTTTTCTTTAAATATCTCATTGTAGATTTTCCAAGTTTCATTATGTTTCAAAGTAATTGAATGGAATATATCTTCCTTGTAAAAACTTTGTATATTAATTGTGTGTGAGGAATTATTTTCAATTATTGTATAATGCTCAATATCCGGCTCAGGAGGAAAATTTTCTCCGTTCCCATTGAGCAAATCACAGCCAGATAAGGCCATGAAAGCAAAGAGGATCGTGCTTATAATTATATTTTTCATAAGTTACCAGTAATTCATATAGGTATTATTCCTCTGCACCATTATGTGCCCTTAGTGGTTAATTAAAAACCGCAGAGTGAACAGAGGTACACAGAGATTACCCACCACCATTCAATGCCACGGCCTCTTCATAATCTTCATCGGTGAAAGTGTAGTAAATTTCATACAGCTTATCGTTTACCTTGCCTCCTGTATAGGATGATACCAATAACATACTTCTGTCAACAGGCTGTACTTCGTCTTTAGTATTCCAAACTGAAATGCTACCATCATAAAAAATTTGAACACTATCTGCTATTTCCGGAAAAAAGGGTAGTTGTTCTTTAAAAAGTTCATTTTTAAACTCCCATTTTTTACTTTGCCCAATTATAATAGTATGAAACAATTCACCTTCAAAATACCTGTGTATATCAACTATATGGTTAGAGTTATTAACTATTATAGTATAATGCTCAATATCAGGCTCAGGAGGAAAATTTTCTCCGTTCCCATTGAGCAAATCACAGCCAGATAACGCCATGAAAGCAAAGAGGATCGTGCTAATAATTATTTTTTTCATGGCAACCAGTTGTAATGTCCTCGGGATGACATGAGAAAGTAATTCCTATAATTACCACTACCATAATTAATGCATTGGATTTGTTTAAGTGTCTCATTATTAAGTGTTTACAATATAGATATAGTTTGAGATAACAAATTGCAATAAATATTTATTAAAACAATTAAAAACATTTAAAATATTTAAATAATACAAAAATGTAATTATGATATGTCGTAACAAAACGGCATAAAAAAACCCCTAACTAAAAGTCAGGGGTTTTCGATACTTCAAATTTGTAAAAGCTTATTCAGCTATAATTTTGATATCTATTTCGTGCTGTACATCTCTATGAATATCAATAACCGCTTTATATTCACCTAGTTCTTTGATTGGGTTGAAAGAGATTTTCTTTCTGTCAATATCAAATCCCTTGGCTTTCAAAGCATCAGACAATTGCATAGCTGTAATAGCACCGAATATCTTTCCACTTTCACCGGCTTTAGTACCGATTTCAAGTGTTAAAGCACCGATTGATTTAGCTAAATCTTCAGCATCCTTTTTAAGCTTCTCAGCTTTATGAGCTGCTTGTGCGATGTTTTCATTAAACATTTTTTGATTCGACTCATTTGCAATAATTGCAAATCCTTGAGGGATCAAATAGTTTCTTCCGTACCCTGGCTTTACACTTACTGTGTCGTTCTTATAACCAAGTCCTTGTATATCTTGCTTTAATATTACTTCCATGGTCAGTCTTATTTAAGGGAATCAGTAACGTAAGGCAACAAAGCAATGTGTCTTGCTCTTTTAACTGCTTGAGCAACTTTCTTCTGAAATTTCAAGCTAGTTCCTGTTAACCTTCTAGGCAATATTTTACCTTGCTCATTAACAAACTTCAATAAGAAGTCAGGATCCTTGTAATCAATGTATTTAATGCCATTTTTCTTGAAACGGCAATATTTCTTGGTGTTTTCGCCTCTATTGATAGGCTCGTTTACTAATGTCATGCTACTGGCTCCTCCTTAGCGGCTACTTTTTTCTTGTCTTTGCGGAATGCTCCACCTTTTCTTCTTGCATTGTACTCTACAGCATGCTTATCTAAAGCCACTGTTAAGAATCTCATTACTGTTTCGTCTCGTCTGAATTCTGTTTCCAGTTTGTCCACAACGTCAGAAGCTGCCTCGAATTCGACAAGATTGTAAAAACCAGTGGATTTGTGTTGAATTGGGTATGCCAATTTCTTCAACCCCCACTGCTCTTCGTTGATCATTTTTGCACCTGCATCAGTGATCACTTGCACGAACTTCTTGACAGTATCCTTCATCTGCTCTTCAGATAAAACGGGATTTA
>DDIU01000028.1 GCA_002338655.1 Flammeovirgaceae bacterium UBA1842
CACCCTTCTGAAAAGCGCAGGTATGATGGTTTCGATGTGCGGGTTGAAATAGAATTTGGGAGGGAGGTACTTCATTCAATGATATATCTAGAATATTTAATATTAAGAATTCAATATTAAATAATTATTATTTTGAAACATTATAATAATTAATACGTCTAAGAAAAAGTGAATTTATCTGGTCAATATTCACGAGAGTTAAAATTTAAAATATCAACAACACAATTAAAATGAAAAACATGTTATTAGCAGCCATTAGTGCTGCTTTTTTGTTGCACACTTCAGCAGTGTTTGGTCAGCAGAAATTTACCGTGAATGGCTATGTCAAGGATGTAGAAAACGGTGAGGAACTTATCGGAGCCACTGTTTTGGTTAAAGAAACCGGCTCTGGAACAATCACCAATGTTTACGGTTTCTATGCTGTCAGTCTTCCACCAGGAAATTATACCATAGCCTATTCTTATATAGGTTATTCTACAGTTGAACACAATATCACCTTGAATGAAAATCAGGAATTCAATGTGGAATTGCCGGTCGAGGCTATACAGATGGATGAAATTGTGATTACCGATGAACCGATCGATGCGAATGTCACGGACATCAAAATGAGTAAGAACGAACTGGACATTAAGCAAGTTAAAAAACTGCCAGCCTTATTTGGTGAACCGGATATTATCAAAACAATTCAGATGCTTCCAGGGGTGATCAGTGCAGGTGAAGGAACTTCTAGTTTTTTTGTGCGGGGAGGAAGTGCCGATCAAAACTTGATTTTGATAGATGAAGCACCCATTTATGATCCCTCACATTTATTCGGATTGTTTTCGGTGTTTAATGCCGATGTGATCAAGGACTCTGAATTGTATAAGGGTGGCATTCCTTCAAAATATGGTGGAAGACTTTCCTCAATATTGGAGGTACGCACCAAAGATGGTAACAACAAAAAGTTAGGGGGAGCGGCAGACCTTGGTTTGCTTGCTAGTAGGGTAATGGTGGAAGGGCCTATAAGAAAGGACAAAAGCTCTTTTATTTTATCAGGGCGGAGATCGTATGTTGATTTGTTTTTGAAAGCCAAAGGTGAAAAAAGTTCCGTTTATTTTTATGATGTTAACGCCAAAGTCAATTGGAAGCACAACAATAGCGACCGTTTCTTTGTGGCCTTTTATTTAGGACGTGATGCCTTTAATTTTGATAATGTCTTCGGTTTTGACTGGGGAAACACAACGGGCACATTTAGGTGGAACCACCTTTTTAATGACAGACTTTTTTCCAACACATCACTTATAGCGAGTAATTTTGATTACAAATTAGGCCTTGACGATGCTGCGCAGGGTTTTGAATGGACATCTAATTTACAGGAACTTTCCCTGAAGGAGGATTTGAATTATTTCCTTAACAATAACAATGAAATTGAATTTGGATATCACCTTACTTGGAGAAGGTTTTCACCAGGTAAACTGAGGCCAACCTCTGAAGAATCCCTATTTGCCGAACGGGCACTTGATCATATGTATGCCTTGGACCATGCTTTATATGTTGGAAATAAACAAAAACTTTCAAACAGGCTTACGGTACGATATGGGTTAAGGGTCTCTATCTTTCAAAATATAGGTGATCAAGACGTTTATATTTATGCTGATCCGAAGGATAACATAGATCCTGAAAGAATAGATACGGTATCGTATAAATCTTTTGAAAACATTAAAACGTACATAAATTTTGAACCAAGAATTTCCGCAAGATATTTACTCAACCAAAACAGTTCGCTAAAAGTATCCTACAACAGGATGGCGCAAAACACCCATTTAATTTCCAGTGGCACGGTGCCCATTCCTTTCAATACTTGGAGCCCTAGTAGCCCTTACTTAGAGCCTCAACTGGCTGATCAATTGGCAATAGGATACTTTAGAAACATCAGGGATAACACCATTGAAATATCAACGGAGGTCTATTACAAGGACATTAAGAACGTTACTGACTTTGCTGACAACGCCCAATTGTTTTTTAATGATGATCTTGCCACAGAGTATAGACAAGGCAGTTCAAACTCTTACGGATTGGAGTTGATGGCCCAGAAAAAGGATGGTGACTTAACTGGCTTTGTATCATACACATTGTCGAAAACTGAGCGCAGCGTACCAGGGGTAAATAAAGACGAATCTTTTTTGGCTAACTATGATAGAAGAAATGTTTTGAATGTGGTAGCCACTTACGATTTAAACGATAAGTGGTCATTTGGAGCAAATTTTACCTACTCTACGGGTAGGCCTATTACATTGCCATCTGGGAAATACGAATACGATGGTTATCAGGTAGACTATATTACGGAACGCAATGGATACAAATTGCCCGATTTTCACCGAATGGATCTTTCCGCAACTCTTGTCCCAAGAAAGAATAAAGGAAGGAATTGGCAAAGTAGTTGGGTGTTTTCAATATATAATGTCTATGACAGAAGAAACACGTTCACCATTTACACCAGGGTAAAACAAGATAAGGACGGGAATATTATTGGTGATGGAAATGAAAAAGAAGCCCGGCAGATATCATTATTTCCGATACTTCCATCTATTACTTACAACATAAGATTTTAACAATGAAAAAATATATATTATTACTTATAGGCATGATCACACTAGGTGCGTGTGAAGAGACTGTACAGCTTGATTTGAAAAATTCAGAGCCCATTGTGGTGGTTGAAGGACTGGTAACCAATGAGCTTAAAAATCACTATATAAAAGTTTCTAAATCCGTCAACTTTTATGATTCCAACAACTCCACCAAAATAACTAATGCAATGGTGACTGTTACGGATGGTGAGGATGCATTCAACTACGTTCATAACCCAAATAATAAGGATGATGAACAAGGTACTTATTATTCCGCCATACCGTATGCTGGGCAAGTGGGTAAAACCTATACCTTAAATGTGGTGGCAGAGGGCAAAACCTATACCGCTGTTGACATTCTTCATCCGGTTGCAAATATTGATTCGCTAACAGTTAGGTTCGATCCAGATGAGTTTGAGAATCCTGAAGAAGGGATGGAAGATTACTATTATGAGGTGCTATTTTATGCCCATGAACCACAGGAAACTAAAGATTTTTATCTCTTTAAATTTTACAGGAATGACACTTTAATTTATGATACTGAAACCGATATTTATTTTTCGGATGACGACTTATTGGGCGAGGAAATAAATGGGTTACCTACTGCAAGTTTTTACAAAATAGGTGATATGGCCAAAGTAGAAATGTACAGTATATCGAATGCAGGATTTATTTATTACAATGACTTAGTCAATTTATTGAATAATGATGGTGGAATGTTTGGCTCGCCACCTGTTAATCCCAGAACGAATATTACCGGAGGTGCGCTAGGCTTTTTTCAAGCGAGTTCAATAGTAATGGACTCGATATTGGTTAAAGAATAAGTTGATACCATGCATAAGGCACTCTTTTATTGGAGTGCCTTTGTAATGTTCTACAGTATGCTTTAGCTATCTGATTTTTTTGGTTAAATTTCCACCCACATTAACCAAATTCAAACATTATGTTCTCAAATATTATAAAACTGTCAGCCATTGGCAGTTTTACCTTGCTGATGGCTTGCCAGCAGACAAAAAAAGCGGAAGTTGCTGAAACAGTAACTAGCAGGTATACCGAGCTAAATGAAAAATATACTCCGGTTAAACTTACAACAGACTTAACTGTACTCTCAGAAAAGCAAAGGGAGATTATCCCCATACTCATTGAGGTTGCACAAATTATGGATGACATTTTCTGGTATGAGGCCTATGGAAATCGTGATTCGCTATTGGCTTCCATTACCGATGAAGAAGCAAAAAGATTTACTGTCATAAATTATGGCCCTTGGGATCGTTTGGATGGTAATGCTCCATTTATTGATGGGGTTGGCGAGAAACCAACAGGGGCAAATTATTATCCTAAAGACATGACAAAAAGTGAATTTGAATCGGCTGATTTGGCTGATAAAAAGTCACTTTATACTTTCTTAAGAAGAGACAAGGAAGGGAAATTGATGACCATACCTTATCATGAGATGTTTGCCGAACAACTAGCTAAGGCGTCTGATCTATTAAAAAAGGCCGCTGAAATTGCTGAAAATCCTGAGCTGAAGAACTATTTACAATTACGGGCTGAAGCCTTATTGACTGACGATTATTATGCGAGTGACATAGCTTGGATGGACATGAAAACCAATCAGATCGATATGATCGTAGGGCCAATTGAAACCTATGAAGACCAGACATTTGGGTATAAAGCTTCGCATGAAGCCTACATATTGATAAAAGACATGGAATGGAGCAAACGCCTTTCAAAATATGCTGAGTTGCTCCCTGAACTTCAAAAAGGATTGCCAGTTGATGCAAAATACAAAGCAGAAACCCCCGGTACAGACTCTCAGTTAGCTGCTTTTGATGTTATATACTATGCAGGTGACTGCAATGCCGGAAGCAAGACAATTGCTGTCAACCTCCCTAATGATGAGCTTGTACAATTGGAAAAAGGCACCAGAAGATCTCAGCTTAAAAATGCAATGAAGGCCAAATTCGATAAAATATTATTGCCAATTGCAGACATGCTTATTGACGAAAGTCAGCGAAAGCACATCACCTTCGATGCTTTCTTTGCCAATACCATGTTCCATGAGGTAGCACATGGACTGGGCATCAAAAACACCATCAATGGAAAAGGTACCGTAAGGGAAGCACTCAAGGAAAATGCATCTGCCCTGGAGGAAGGCAAAGCCGATATTCTTGGATTATATATGATCACCAAGCTTCATGAATCAGGGGAGATTAAAGGTGATATGATGGACTACTACACCACATTTATGGCGAGTATATTTAGATCAGTAAGGTTTGGTGCTTCAAGTGCTCATGGTAAAGCCAATATGATCAGGTTTACTTTTTTCAAAGAAATGGGCGCATTCACACAAGATCCACAAACAGGTTTTTATAAAATTGATTATGACAAAATGCAATTAGCAATGAACGCTTTGTCAGAAAAGATATTGAAACTACAAGGGGATGGAGACTATGATGGTGTTACAAAATTGGTAAACGAAAAGGCTGTGATATCACCCGATCTTCAGAAAGATCTTGATCGTCTGTCAACGGCTGGAATACCTGTAGATGTGGTATTTGAGCAAGGGGTAGAAGCGTTGGGACTATAAACTGAAGGTATTCCAAATCAAGTTTGGAATGACTGCCACTAACAAAAAAGCCGACCTAATATTAGGTTGGCTTTTTTGTTCTGATTGATTTAATAATTCTTTTAAGGGAGAAGATTATAATACCCTAAAATGCTATTCGTCTTTAGGCTCTTCTTTTTTTGTCTTAAGGATGTCGAGATATCCTACTGCTGATGCGAAGCCAATTAAACAGGCCACAATCGTTATAAAATAGCTGGCACCATCTCCAATATATTGTTCCATAGTTAGTAGTTTTTCGAGTTGTTACTATCAGGTGTCAAATCTAATAGATTAAATTTTGAAAAGTAAATATTCTTATGATTTATCCATTATCAATTATCAAGCTGATGTTTTTTTAGAATCCTTTCGAACTTTAAAAACGATAAACCCACCTGCCAGTAATATGATACTGCCCATTAAACCAAGTAATATTACTATTCGGCTTTTTTCCAATTGCAAGGTTTTAATTTGCTGATCTTGCCTCAATTGCTGTAGTTCTTTTTCCTTTTCCTGAAGTTCAACGGCCACTTCCATTTGAGCCATCATCCTGCTACTTTTCTCATTGAACACAAAATCTTTGGCTTCATCGTATAATTTACGAAAGTCATAAGCTTGTTTATACTCACCCCTGTCATAATGTAGCCTTGAAATATTTTTATAGATTACTTGTAGCAACGGATGGGCACTGATTTTCTTCGCTATACTAAGTGCTTCATTAAGGTACTCTGATGAGGTATTATAGTTTTTGAGCTCCAGATAGGTTGAGCCAAGATTTGATAAAGCAAATGCCTGTCCTAAAAGGTCCCCACGTTGTTTTTCAGCAACAAGTGATCGTTCATAATAGAGCAATGCATTGCTATAATCCTGACGGTAAAAATAGACGTTACCAATATTGTTGAGTGGATTTGTAGAATTGTCAACTGAATTACCACTTACCGAAAGTGTCATGGCTTCAGAATAATAGTCCAGCGCAAGGTCTTCCCGACCCATTTCCATATAGGCATTTCCAATATTATTAATGGCATCAATAAGCTTACTTTTGTCATTGATCTCTTTAAACAGGTCATAGGATTCAATAAAATAGATCAGTGCTTTGTCATACACCTTCTTCAAAGAATAGACACTTCCGATGTTGTTTAACGTAGAGGCACGCGCTTTTTTATCGTTAATTAATGTGCTAATCCTTAATGACTCAATATAGTATTCCAAAGCTTCTTCATAGACCCCTTGGTTTTTGTAAATGACACCAATATTATTTAATGCTGCTGCCCGACCATTGGCATATTGAATATCATTAGCCTGTTCAAGGGCCAATATAGAGTACTCAAGTGCTTTGGAGGGATTTAGCCTATTGTAAACAATATATAGGTTATTTAAAATATCGACTCGATCTTTACCTTCGGCATTAGGCAAAGCATTTTCCAGACTGTCTAAGTCATAAAATGAGTGGGCATTAAAAGCAAAAAGACAAAAGAGGAACAGGAAAATACCTTTTTTCATAAAATTCATAACTATTGTTACCAAAGTTAACATTAAAATTGGAACATCTATGACGAAAATAGTCATAACATTGTTACATTCAATGTGCATTAAAAAATCCATTAACCCTACTATGATAATGATCAGAATTACATTTTTAGCTTTTTTATCGTTGTTTTCAGGCATTCTTTTCGCCCAAACAAACGAATTAACTACGGTGATCTTGGTCCGCCATGCTGAAAAGGGATTTGATGAAGCTGGTGATCCTGATTTGACCGAAGAAGGCACAAACAGAGCAATAGAGCTTAAGCGGATCTTGCATAATCAACATTTTGATGCCATTTATTCCACGCCATTTAAAAGAACAAGACAAACAGTAGCTCCACTGGCGGCTGTCAAAAACCTAGAAGTATTGGACTATAATCCATTCAAAATGGATGAGGTGATGGATATTATCAATTCCGCTAAGGGAAAAACCATCCTATTTTCAGGGCATTCTAACACTACTCCGGTTATTATCAATAAAATTATAGGTAGTGAAGAATATAAATCGATGAGTGAATCAGACTACGACAATATTTACATAGTCACGTTTTCCACTATTGGTCAGGCAAAAGTGATAGAATTGGAATATGGGGCACATAGTGAAATCACGGACTAATTTTCTGTTAGGCTAAGTTTAAAAATCAGCCAGCTAGGGCAACTATTTTGTGACAGCATTGTTGGGTAATAACAACATATTTAAAAATTCTGATGTCTGACTAAAATACTTTAGCATTTAAAAATGAAGTTGAATCGAAATTCTACCTAAATCTTACCCCTAAGTCCCCTAAAGGAACTTTTCGGCATCGAGAACCTTCATTTTTTTTGATTAAATGTCATCTTTATCTGGATCAGTAATTTAAACTCAATATCAACTTATGGAATATAATAGATTAGGAAAATCAGGACTACAAATCAGCAGGCTTTCTTTTGGCTCATGGCTTACATTCGGCAAACAAATAGGTGACACTACAGCTGAAGACCTCATGAAAACGGCTTACGATGGGGGTATCAACTTTTTTGATAATGCAGAATCCTATGCTGGTGGTAAATCTGAAGAGGTAATGGGTGCCGTACTAAAGAAAATGGGCTGGGCGAGAGACAGTTTCATTGTATCCAGCAAGGTGTTTTTTGGTGCTGATGGTGGAAGTGGCCAGTTGTTGCCCACGCAAAAAGGACTTAGTAGAAAACACGTGGTAGAGGCTTGTGATCAGGCACTGAAAAGGTTAAAAGTAGACTATCTCGATCTATATTTTTGTCATCGGCCAGATAAGGAAACTCCGATCGAGGAAACAGTTTGGGCTATGCATAATTTGATCCAGCAAGGGAAAGTGCTCTATTGGGGCACTTCAGAATGGAGTGCACAAGAGATTATGGAAGCGCATATGGTAGCCCGGCAATACAATTTGATAGGACCTACTATGGAGCAACCACAATATAATATGCTCGTGCGGGACAAAATTGAAGTGGAGTATAAGCAGATTTATAAAACGGTGGGGCTAGGCACTACAACCTGGTCTCCATTGGCTTCTGGGATATTATCTGGAAAATACAATGAAGGTTTCCCCAAAGACACTCGTTTGGGCATAGAGGGCTTGGAATGGTTGAAAGATCGCCTCCTTGCTGAAGAAAATTTGAAAAAGGTGAAGAAGATGAGTGCCTTTGCCAAGGAATTGGGTGTATCGATGCCATTACTTGCATTGGCTTGGTGCCTTAAAAACAGGAATGTAAGTAGCGTTATACTTGGAGCATCCAAGACCGCGCAGTTAACTGAAAACCTGAAGGCCTTTGATACGGTAAAATTACTTACGGATGAGGTAATGGAAAAAATCGAAGGTATCTTGGACAATGCTCCGGTGCATCCGGCTTTTTAACCTTGCTGGATTTATTCCAGGACTTGTTCCGGTATCCCTGAATTAGAAGTACTTGCCCTATTTGGTGTAATCACCAACAAATAAAGGTCATTTGCTCGGGTGTAAAGCTTGTCGTAAATAGTAATTGATAGGCTAGTCGTTTATTTCTGACACTTTTTGCATTCGCCCAAAA
>DDIU01000029.1:0-7138 GCA_002338655.1 Flammeovirgaceae bacterium UBA1842
TCACTCATCGCAATTACCAGAGATATAAAATTAACATTTACTGGATACTGCGAGGTACGAGGCAGTCTTTAACTAAGTTGGTTGGCAAGGCTGCTTAAAAACCCTTTTGGTGACACCTGCTGGCGTTTTTGATTTTGAAGGGGTAGATGATTCATAGTGCTTTAAGTGATTAAGTATTTTCACTATCGATTGAACACTTTTCCAATTTTTAAAATTACTTCAATAGAAAATTACTTCAATAGAGAAGTAAAATTAAAATATAAGGTAATCTCTAATGATGGGTCATGCCGTAGGCATCTTTACCATGTTCAGTAGGAAATAGTAAAAATGGTAAAGATCCCTTCATTGCATTACGGGATGACCTTCTAAAGTAATGTGGGTAAAAACGGGTGAGTTCGATCTATACATTAGAACTTATCAATTATTGTAGTGTGAATGTAGATATGTGACCAATAGTATTCGGATGGCACATTTTATTCAATTAAATTGTTATTTTAATGTACAATATAAAAAATGACATGGATATTCAACTAGAAAAAGCCAATCTTATCGAACGTTTACGACAGGTAAATGATGAATCTTTGATCAAAGCATTTAATAATATGTTGGATTATGCTGCTACAAAAGAGGCAATAGATCTTTTATTGGAAGAATCTATAGATAGAGGATTGACCCAATCAGACCGGAGTAAAGGAAGGTCACATAAAGAAGTAATGGAGGAAATTCGAAAGAAGTACAAGGCATGAATTATGAAGTCATTTGGACTAAGGAGTCTGAAATTACCTTCAATAATAACATAGAATACCTCTCTAGGGTGTGGGACTTAGCAGCCATTAATACCTTTCTGGATCGAGTAGATGAAGTAATAGAGAGGATAATTCAGAACCCCAAGCTTACCCAATTCATCGGAATAAAACGAATGTTCATAGATGTGTTATCAATAAACACATCACGCTTTATTATAGGATAAAAAGTAGCAGTAGAATTGATTTGATTACCTTTTGGAATACCCATCAGTCTCCTGAAAAGCTAAAAATATAAAATCAATCTATCTTGGACTTAAACAAAGTAAAATTGGTTTGCTGTAATTTCTCTTTCCATTCGGTCAAATACTATCTGTGCGCACTGAATCTCCATGAGGTAACTCTATCAGATATACTTGATAATGACTATAAACAAGATAGGTTGAGTTATTTTTTATAAAAATACTTAGTCAGCCGAAGCGGTTTTTTGTTTTTTTGAATGTACCAATAAACCGAAACGGGATAACCAACCTTGTTATAGACGATCTCTTTTACGCTTTTTTTATTTTCGGGATCATTAATTAGGCATTTGATAAGCGTGTTATTTTCATAGGTGTAGTTATAGATAACCGTATTGTCTTCATTGGTTTCTTCCAGATAAATCACATCGCCTTTCTCGTTATACCTGGTAAGCCAAGTTTGTATCCAGTGGGTACCATTCAGACTGTATTTCTTGTCTTTTTCAACCAATTGCCCGTCCTTATACTTATAATCTATTCTGGAAAAATTTCTTGGGTTGTCTAAATAAGAATACCCCGTGTAGGCCTCTTCACTGACCAGTAGATCATTATCATATTTATAAAATGTCTTGGATAGTTCTTCCATTTGTTCATTGACCACAGCCGATTCTATGACATGCATCTGTGCATCATGGGTTAATTTTAGCACTGGTTGCTTACCAGTATTCGATATTTCATATTTAATAACCGTTAGGTTGGTAGTATCATAGCCGTATTCTTTGGGCTTATCATGGTTATCTACAATACTGATACGTGCCACCATGGTGCTGTCTTTTAATACTTTACGGCCTTTTAACTTATAATCGTAAATAAGGGCTTCTGTACCAAACAAAGCTGCTTTGTTATCAATAAGGTCATATAATTCTGTTATTCTCGCTGCTTCCTGATCTATTTGCGCAAAGCTCAGGATGGGAAGGAAGATTAGAAAAAGCAATGAGGGTTTTAACATGGGCAGCAATAAACAAACAATCTAATGAATTTAAGGTATTTATGGAGCAATTAACAAAAACTTAGCAAAAGTTATAAAATTTAACGTGTATATAATATTGTAACTGTATTTTAACTTCATTAAAGACTTATTATTTACAAATTGAAATATAATAAATAGGCGTTTGGAGCGTTCTAATCAACAAACAACTCGGCATGCATAATTATTTTTGATTAATAACGAGCTTGCATCGAAATATTTGCTTAATTTGTTACTCTAAAATTGAATTGAAAACTTAAACACCAAATTTTATGAAAAACTTAAACTTAACAACGCTCCTAGGGAGACTTCTTACGGTAGTGTTGGTAGGCGCTATGCTTGGCTTTATGGGATGTAGTAGTGACGATGATCCAACTACACCAGCACCAGTTTTAAACCTTTATGAAACAATGCTGCTAAACAATGATCTCACTATATTCAAGGCTTACATTGAAAATGATGCCGAATTGAAAGCTATTTTGCAAGGAAGTACTGATTATACTTTATTCGCTCCAAATGATGAGGCTTTTGATAGACTACAAAGCATTCTTGGTTTAGACGATTTAAGCCAGATTTCAGAAGCTACTATTGCTCAAGTTTTGAGATTTCACTTTGTGGCAGGAACGCATACAAAGGCTGAGTTAACTAGCTTGGGTGCTATTAAAACACTGCAGGGGGATGATATGCATTTCAATTCTGATGGGACTATATTTGATGGAGGATCAAATAAGGAAGCGGTTATTATCGATGCGGACATTGCTACTACTAATGGTAATATTCAAGCGGTTGGGACAATATTGATCCCACCGTCCATTTTTGATGTTGTTGAACAGACATTAGGAACTTTAGCACAGCCTATATTATTGGGATCTGATTTCACCTATTTGTACCACATGCTTTTAATTGCAGATTCAGATGTTCCAAGTGGACAGACACCAATAACTTCAATGTTGGCTGATAATAAGAGTGGAAAACAATATACTTTCTTTGCCCAAGCAAATGCAGTAATAGACGGAGCTATTGCACTTAATCCAAATATGGAATCTGTCGATGATTATTATGCAGCATTTACTCCAAATGCGGCAGCAGCAAGAACTTACTTCCTAAATCATTTGATTGTATCAGAGACCACTGCTTATACAGAAGCTAATTTGGAGGAGGGGCCCTATACTATGGCTTCTGGCTTAGTAGTCAATGTTAGTAATACTGAAACACCATCAGAACAACTACCGACTGGTTGGGTAATAGTTTCTGAGAACACCATTCAATCACCAATTTACCAATTTGATGTTGCAGCGAATGTGGGTGGAGTGATGCACGTTTCAGCTCCTATTTATTAATTAGATAAACACTTATTGGAAAAGCCTGATGTGATTCACATCAGGCTTTTTTGCTTCAATTCTGAGTTGTTCCTTTTGAAATGCTCAATCTCTACTACCTATTATTCAACCTCCAATTAATGCATACAATATATTTAAGGATTCTTTTAACCAGTCGTTAATGATTAATCAATGTAAGTATGGGTTTGCAATTCCAGATCTAATTATCTAACCAAGAACAATATATTGTGTTTAGTTCTAGACATATTGTTCAGAAGATACTAGATGGTGTAAGTATTAAAACAAAAATCGCTCTGCAAATATCAATTACAGAGCGATTTTATATGTTCTTATTTTTATTACTAATTCATTAACTGGTCAAATGTGATTGAAAGGTAGTAGATAGCCCCAATATTTGGTCCTCCTAAGCTTTGAATATACATTTTATTTAGAATGTTAGAACCACCTAACTTTAAAATACTCTTCAATCCACTTAACTTATAACTTACTTGTGCATCAACAGTACTAAACGCAGGAACCTCTCCAGTAGCAAAAGAAGATTCCCATAAGAATTTATCTTGCCATCTGTAAGTAACATTAAATCCGAGCTTATCAGTCACTTTTCTATTTGCAAAACTTAAATTGAATTTATGTTCAGGCGTATTAAATTCTGAAAAACCTTGAGTAATTTCAGTATTCAACTTATTCCAGTTATAGTTACCGCCAATCGTGTAGTTTCTTGGCAAACTATATGTTAAACCTAATACAGCCCCTTGAGACGTCACTTTCTGATCATAATTAGTATAAATTTGAGCAGTATTTCCAGTAAATACACCGTCACTTACATAGGTTAAGGCAGTACCGTTTAGTAAAGATGCTGCTGCTGCAGGATTTGTAAATACATTATCTGATGCTTTTCTAACTTGAATCTGTGTAATAAAGTCATTATATGTATTATGATAATAAGCCATATCTACTAGTAACTTATTTGCGATTAGACTCTTGTATCCTACTTCTATGGTTTTAATTTGTTCAGGTTTTACAGGTTTTGCATCTGTAAAAGGCCTTAATTCTGAGATAGCTGAAGCAAAACCTCCACCTGAAAAAATAACTCCAGTAAAGTCTTTAACAGATTCAATAGTATAAGCATTAGTTGTTAATTGATATTTGTCGTAATTACTTTGAAGACCACCTAATAGTCGAGCAGAAATTATATTTAAATCAATGAATTGTCCTTGAGTGGTTGGGATTCTAAACCCTGTTTGATAAGATGCTCTAAAATTATGATTTTGAGCCACAGTAAATACACCCGAAATTCTTGGATTGAATTGACCCTCAAAATTTTCGTTTTTATCATAACGCATTGAACCTGTCAATTTCAATTTTTCATCTAAGAAACGTTTAGCCGCTTGAGCATAAGCACCATATTCTGCAATCTGGATACCCCCATCTTTGTCCGGGAATATTGTACCCTCTGATCTCAAATCAAACAATCTGTAATTACCACCAACTTGAAGGTCAAATGCATCGATTTGGTTCTTAAAATCATATTGCCCTTCAACGTGATAAAGATTAGTAGCATCATTAAACTTTGGACCTTTGGGTACAACCCCTACTAATCCAGCCTCCTTGGCAGCCTTAAACTCTGGGCTGTTGGGGTCAAGATGGTAAAATCCGTCAGTCACGCCTCTTGCAAAATTATGTGCAGCAAGCTGATTGGTAGGGTCTTGAATTCTGGAATCACCAGGTTCCCAGCCCTGATCATAAAAATACCTTAAGTATTCAATGGCATAAGTTGCTAAATATCCAGAAACATCTGATAGTAACGGGCTATAGGCACCATTTTTAACTGCATAATCATTTACTTTTAATGCTAAAAATTCTGTTATATAGGAGTCACCTGAGTTTTCTCTTGTTGTATATCCTCGTAGGTAAAAATTGTCAGCTCTTAACTGCAATCTATGTTGAGTAATAGCAAAATTGGATAGAGAATATCTTTGAGCACCGGTGTATATACTTGTTCCGTAACCGTAATTTAGCAAATAGCTTAATTCAATTTTATCGTTTAGTCGATAATAGAGACCAACATTTGCTTTGACGTTTTCAGCACCATAATCAATTAAGTCCTTTTCAAGATACGGTGTAACAGAAACTACTTGACTTGGTAAACTACCTTGATCAGCATAACTTGAAGCCGAATAGAAGTTGCCATTCAATGAACCAAATTGAACATTACTATTGGTTGAATTAGCTAAAGTACGCCAATCAGTGCTAAATGGGAAAATGGCCAAATTGATGGACGCTTCATCACCCATATAATGTAAGCGATCTGCACCTATATTTGGCTGACCTGGAAATGGGTTAAAATTTGCATTTCTATCAAAATCACTTGTTCCATGCCAGTCGTCAGCTTTCATATAGGAGAAATTTAATTTGAAGGCAAATTTATTGTTAAACGCTTTTGCGTAACGTACTGAGGCTTCATACATAGGTGCCATGTCTTGATCGGCATCTGAGCCAACGTGGTTAACACCTAGTTTTGCAAAAGCACTAGCCCCTTGATAATCAAAGGCATTTTTACTATTTACCAATAATATTCCGTTAAAGGCATTTGGCCCGTACAAAGCTGAAGATGCACCAGGGATCAATTCCACACTTTCTACATCTAGTTCTGAGGGACCATTAAGGTTACCGATCGGGAAGTTCAATGCAGGTGCCTGAGTATCCATTCCATCCGTCAATTGTACAAATCGGGTGTTACCAGTTGATCCAAATCCTCTAGTATTAATGATTTGGAAGTTAATACTACTTGTTGTAACGTCCACCCCTTTCAAATTGGCAATACCTTTATAATAGTTGTCAGCTGAAGTGTTTTGAACTGCCAGTATATCCATTTTTTCAATGGAAACAGGAGATTGAAGGATGTTTTCCTCTACTCTAGAAGCTGAAACAACAATTTCCTGTCCAAGAAGCGACTGTTCTTCTAAGGTCACGTTTAATCCTGTTGTATTGGTGTTGGTTATTTCAATTTCCTGAGAACTGAATCCTATAAAGGAAAATACGAGTGTTAGGGGTGGTGCGCTTTCAACCTTAAGGTTATAATCACCATTAATATCGGTGATAGTGCCAATTACTTTTCCTTTTACAATGATATTGACACCCGCTAGAGGGTCTTGTGTGCCAACATCTGTTACTTTACCGGAAATTGTGGTTTGTCCGAAGGCATCTGGCATAAAACCACAAATAATAAAAAATGTAGCGACCAGCACTTTAGTAAAAATCTTGCTCATAAGTATATGGTTTAAGGAGAACAAATTGCTCAAATTATAGTTTAAAGGAAATATAAACATTATAATCCTTATTTCGGAAAGTTTTTGACTCAAATGTTATGCATGCCTACCATTTTTTGATGAGAGGCATACAATTCTTGGGTAGGGATTAACCTTGATTTTCTTTTTTCACATGCTCAACGAGTTTTTCGCAGAGGTCATTCATTTGTTTTGACATAAACTCATCACCAGTACTGTTTTGTACGCTTTGAGCGAGTCCACCAAGGCAGTCAATATAAAATCGTTTCATTTCATCAACGGGCATTTCCTTAGTCCACAGATCTATGCGCATAGTATTTTGCTGTTGATGGTCCCAAAGAGAGATACTTATTGATTTGGTTTCTTCAGGATGGTCTGTTCCTTTTTCAGTAGCCTCCCACGTTATTTTTTCTGGGATATTGTCGTCATCAAGTGCAACTGTGAAGTTAATTTTAGATTGTTTCATTTATTCAAGTAGTAAGTAAGTAGTAAGTAGTAAGTA
>DDIU01000029.1:7320-50191 GCA_002338655.1 Flammeovirgaceae bacterium UBA1842
AGTAGTAAGTAGTAAGTAGTAACCGCAATTAACCATTAACCATTAACCAATAACCATCTACGATCAACCATCAACGATCAACCAATAACAACCAACGATCAACCAATAACCATCTCCGGAATATCGCCTTCGACAACTAATTTTCCTTCTGTAGCTGCTTTTATTTCATCAACGGTTACTCCGGGTGCTCGCTCCAATAATTTAAAGCCTCCTTCAGGAAGGACGTCCAAAACGGCCATATCGGTTATGATTTTCTTTACACATTTAATTCCTGTTATAGGCAAGGAACAGTTTTTTAGTAGTTTCGACTGTCCATCACGGCTTTTGTGCTGCATGGCCACAATTATATTTTCTGCAGACGCCACTAAGTCCATCGCACCGCCCATTCCTTTTACCATTTTACCGGGGATCTTCCAGTTGGCGATGTCACCGTTTTCAGAGACTTCCATGGCTCCCAATATAGTGAGGTCAACATGGCCACCACGGATCATACCGAAGCTGTCAGCCGAGTTAAAAAGCGCTGAGCCAGGCATCATGGTTACCGTTTGTTTACCGGCATTGATTAAATCGGCATCAATATTCTGCTCACTCGGAAAGGGGCCAATTCCCAACAATCCGTTTTCAGATTGAAGAACTACATTAATGTTGTCAGGTATATAGTTGGCCACTAAAGTGGGGATGCCAATACCGAGATTGATATACCAACCATTTCTTACTTCCTGGGCTATTCGTTTTGCTATTCCTATTTTGTCTAACATATCAATTTGAAAATTAGATGATTATATAATTTGAAAATTACTTTTTTGATGTACTTATAATTTTTGACAATACTTTTATTATTGATTGAATGTCCATCAGTAATTTTTCATTTGTTGGATAATGGCCTGAATCCTTACAGAGACATAGCCAGTATTCTGTTTCGTCTGCTTCTTTAGCAGCTATTTTTAGTTTATGAATAAAATCCGCCTTACTCTCTGCATTTTGAGCTTCACGGACATTAGCTCCAATACTAGTTCCTGATCTAAATAATTGATCAGCTAAACTATATTTTCCTTTTAATTTAATCTCTTCAGTAAAATCAATTATCTCTAATGCAAATTGAAATGTTAGATTAACAATGATATTTTCTTTATCGTTTCTCATTTCATTAGAATCACATTACCAAAAAAACCAAGTTGTCGCATCTTCAAATTAAACAATCCTCAAATCCTCAAATCTTCAAATCATCAAATTATCAAATCCTCAAATTAAGAGGTCACCGTTCTCTGCTCTATTCGTTTCTCGTAACCTGTGCCTTGGAAAATACGCTGTACAAAAATACCTGGCGTATGGATATGGTTCGGGTCTAGCTCGCCTAAAGGCACCAACTCCTCTACCTCTGCAATGGTGATTTTACCTGCCGTAGCCATCATTGGATTGAAATTCCTAGCAGTACCTTTGAAAACCAGGTTCCCTGCAGAGTCCCCCTTCCATGCTTTCACAATCGCAAAATCTGCCCTTAGCCACGATTCCATCAAATATTTCTTTCCATCAAATTCCCTCACTTCTTTGCCTTCAGCTACTTCTGTACCATAACCAGCAGGAGTAAAGAATGCAGGAATGCCCGCTCCACCCGCTCTTATTCGCTCTGCCAATGTACCTTGTGGCATCAAATCAACCTCAAGCTCACCAGCTAAAAGTTGCCTTTCAAATTCTGCATTTTCACCCACATAGGAAGAAATCATTTTCTTTACCTGTCGGGTTTTGAGCATTAGCCCTATGCCAAAGTCATCCACACCCGCATTGTTAGAAATGCAGGTCAACCCTTTAACCCCAGTTTTGAGTAAAGCAGCAATGCTATTTTCTGGAATTCCGCAAAGGCCAAAACCCCCTAACATGAGCACGGCATTGTCATGTATGTCTCTAACAGCCTCATCAGCATTTTTTACTAATTTGTCAATCATGGTTTAATCATTTAATATTTTTATTGCCTCTTTCTTGTCTAGTGCCAACTGTTTTTTTAACGCTTCGATATCAGCAAATTTTATTTCTTCCCTTATTCTCTTAATAAATCTAATCGTCAGGTTCTCACCGTAAATTTCCTTATTAAAATCAAAGATATGAACTTCTATCGTTTTGGCCTTCCCACTCACCGTGGGTCGATATCCGATATTGAGCATTCCTTGGTAAGTCGACCCATTTGTACTCACCCGTACCGCATAAGCCCCATCAGCAGGAATTAGCTTATGCTTAGAATCAATTTCGATATTGGCCGTTGGAAATCCAATCATACGGCCAATTTTCTCTCCTTTAACCACCCTTCCCGCAATGGAATACTCGCTACCAAGCAATTCCCTTCCCACAGCTACCAAACCCTCCAATAGGGCAGTCCTGATTTTGGTAGAGCTTACCCCAACATGGTCAACTTCCTGCTTTGGAATTTCCTCCACTTCAAATCCGTATTTTCCTGCATTAGCCTTTAGCTGTTCAAATCGGCCTTCTCTATTGTTACCAAAACGATGATCATAGCCTATGACCAATTTTTTAGTACCCAATGTATCTACTAAAATTTTCTGAATAAATTCTTCAGATGTGAGTTTTGAAAATTCTTTGGTAAATGGAATCCGTATTAGATGGTCTATTCCTTGATCACGCAGTAATTCGGCCTTTTCTTCGAAAGTATTTAAAAGCTTTAAATCTGTATCATCAGGATACAATACAAGTCGGGGATGGGGCCAATAGGTTATCAATACACTTTCCCCGCCATGTTTTCTAGCAATTTCATTAACACGCTTTAATATTGTTTGGTGCCCTACATGAACGCCATCAAAGGTGCCACTGGTTACTACTGCGTAATCAAGTGGTTTAAAATCTTCAATGCCGTGATATATTTTCATATTGCTGTTAGTTCTTCTATGGATTTGGCCTCTGATACATCAAATTCACCAATCCGTGTTCTTCTTAATTCGGACAAATATGCTCCAACACCTAATATTTCACCAAAATCCCGAGCCAAACTTCTGATATATGTGCCTTTGGAGCAAACGATTCTAAAGGATATTTCTGGTAGATTGATATTTGTAATTTCAAATACACTTACCTCAACAGACCGCGACTTAAGAACAACATCTTCACCCTCGCGGGCACTTTTATAGGCCCTTTTGCCATCCACTTTTATAGCTGAGAATACAGGCGGAATTTGATCTATGGTGCCTGTTAATTGTTTAGCTCCTGCAACGATATCCGTGTCACGGATGTGATCGATAGAGATCTCATTTTGAGGTTCAGTCTCCAAATCATAAGATGGAGTGGTACTTCCTATGGTAAATTTGCCCGTATATTCTTTTTCCTGTGCCTGATATTTTTCTATCTGTTTGGTCATTTTTCCTGTGCACAGTATCAAAAGGCCTGTAGCCAAAGGGTCTAATGTACCAGCATGGCCGATTTTTTTTACTTTTAAATGATAGCGTAATTTCTTAACTACATCGAATGATGTCCATGTCAGGGGTTTGTCTACTAATATGACCAAACCCGGTGGCTGTGGGGCTGCATTGGGGTCCATTATAATAGCGTAATTAAAATCACAACTCCTGCAATCGCAAAACAATAAATGGCAAAATAGACTAGCTTACCTTTCTTTACGAGATCGATCATCCAAGTACAGGCGATAAGACCTGAGAGGAATGCCGCTAAAAACCCAACAATGATAGGTCCATAGGCCATGTCTACCGCTGATGCCGGAGCTTTAATAAATTCCAATAGTTTCAACAATGCGGCCCCTAATATAGGAGGGAGTACCATTAAAAATGAAAAACGGGCGGCTTTTGCCCGGTCCACGCCTAACAATAATGCTGTTGAAATAGTGGAGCCTGAACGGGATATCCCAGGTAAAATGGCAATAGCCTGAGCAATACCAATGATTAAGGATTTTGAAAAAGTAACACTGCCTGTTTGTGGTTTGGCATAATGAGTCAACAACAAAAGTAGGCCGGTAACCGCCAACATACTGGCTACGAAAATTACACTTCCAGAAAAAATTTCATTGATTTGATCCTCGAATAATACGCCTATAATGCCAACGGGGATCATCGATAAGGCTATTTTAGCTGTGAACTGGGTACTCTCATTCCACTGAAAGGCGAGTAAATCTTTAATGATCACCCAAATATCCTTTCTAAAAACCACTATTGTACTCAATGCCGTAGCCGCATGAACAATGATGGCAAAAAGAAGGTTGTTACTGTCCTTAACTCCCAGAAAATGAGCGCCCAATTCAAGATGGCCACTACTACTTACAGGTAAAAATTCGGTTAGACCTTGAATAGCTCCGAGGATAAGCGCCTCAAAATAGCCCATGATTTACTTTTTTGGATTGTAGAGAATAGCGGCTATTTCTATTATAAAACCAGCCATTACTACAATTGGGCCAAGGGTAAGGCCAAGAAATCCAAAACCAAATGGTTCTTGATCTAAACTCATGATCACAAAGCCGGAAATAAGCACGGCAAGGCCAATTAACATGATCTTGTAATTCTTTTTTCCGAAAGGTAGGTTATTCTCCATTTTACTAATATAATTCGTCAAGTGATAACTTCAGATATTTTCTAATTGCCCTGAAGGTACTTAAAAAACCTATTATTGCGCCAGCCACTAAAAGCCCGGCATACAATATTAATATTTTATCATTGTCCTGTAAGGTAGCCAAATCTTCAATTTTACGATTGGCAAAATTCATCAATCCGTATAGTAGGGCTGAGGCAATGGACCCTGCCAAAGCACCATAAAAAAGAGCCCTTGTCAAAAATGGTTTTTGAATAAAGCTTGACTTAGCACCCACTAGCTGCATACTTCTGATTAAGAAACGCTGTGAAAACAGTGCCAATTTAATGGTGTTATTTATTAAAATAGCCACCACCAATAGGAGTATACCTGCGAAGCCAAGCAGTACGATACTCATTTTAGTCAGGTTTTTATTGATGGAATCTACCAGACTCTCTACATATTCCACCTCAAACACACCGCTGAGACTTTCTATTTCTTTCTTAATTTCCCGTAATTGTTTGGCGTCCTGATATTGAGGATCAATTTTAACAATAAAAGCATCTCGTAACGGGTTGTCACCTAAGAACTTCCTAAAATCTTCACCAGTTTCTTCAATAAATTGCTGTTCGGCCTCCTCTTTTGAAATGAAACTTATTTGAATTTCATCCCCTTTGCGTGCGGTATATTTTTTTGAGGAAAGGGATTTTTGAACCTGAATACGTTGATTATCAGTTACATCTTTATTAAGATAAACCTGAACTTCAATATTTTCTTTAATGAGCTGTGTGAGTTTGTTGGTATGTAGAATCAACATTCCGAAAAGGCCAATGACAAAAAGGGAGAGGGTGATACTGAATACCACGCTCACATAAGGATAGCTCCCTAATTTTTTCTTTTTTCTTGATCTTTTTTCTTTATCCACAGTTTGAAATTATCGACCCAAAAATAAGTAATTTATTGTTACTGATAGCTTGTGAACTAAGATTATATAATGAACTGAAAATATTTACAGGGATAATATAAAATATAAAAAAAGACCCCTGCTTGAAAGGCGGCTCAAACAGGGGTCTGCATTAAAAATAAAAAATTACTCTTTAATTTCTTTTCTTGCGGTTTCTAATTTAGAGATCAATGAGCCTTCTGTTATTTCTACCAATGGGGTTATTTCAGACTGATTTTTTCTCAATCCGTAATACTTGTCTTTATAATATAAATATAAAATCTTACCATCAGGAGAATTAAACTCAAGGATTTCATAGAGTCCCTTATCGAAAGATCCATATAAGAATAACCTTCCTTCTTTTAGCTGATAATGAAACGAATATTTCTTTTTACTATTGTCCACCTCAATATCAATTGTTGATAGGGAGGAGGCATTGTTTTCATTAAGTCCTGATTCAGGCACATCAAACTCATCATTGGCTTCTTCAATCAGTTCTAAAGGCTCAACCGTGTTGGGCTTGTTTATCTGAGGGGCTGAAGCAATTGTGTTTTTTTCTGCCTGCACTTTATTTTTAGAATCAATCGTTTTCTGTGTGTTTTTTACTTCTGGCAACGTTGATTTTTCATCGCTAACAACCGCTTCATCGGCTTGTGTTATTAGCTCATCGTAAGCATCATCAATGGCTTTGGGTTCTGCCATTGGCAGTTCATTATTCACATTGGAAATGTACAGATATGACAATCCAGATAGAATAATTACCCCACCAATAAAGGCCATTTTACCAATTCCAAAAGAGTACCCACCGCCAACTGGCACATTGTCCAATCTAGCTTTTAGTTGTGAAACCCTAGAGGATTTAATCCCTTCAACAATTTCAGATTGAAATTGAAACTCTTTTTTAAGTTCAGTGTCCTGCGAGACCCTATTCAAAAAATCGCTCCGTTCTCCCTCGTTCATTTCCCCATCGAAATAGGCGTTTACCAATTCATTTATACTCATAATCTATTTAATCAAGAAAGTCTTGCTCACTGTACTGAGATTTGACCAGTTCATCCAATTTTTGTTTGCACTTATATTTCTTGGTTTTAGCGGTATTAGTGTTAGCAAAACCAAGCTTGTCGGCTATGTCCTGCATCGATAAACCATCGAAATAATAATACATTAGTACTTTTTTACATGTATCACCCATTTGGTCAATACATAGGTTAATTAATTTGGCTCTCTCATTTTTGTCATGATCCTGTATTTCTATAGAATCCTTCTCTTCATTAGAAAGCCTTTTCTTTCTATCAAGCTCCTTTCTCCACAGGTTCTGGCAGATGCTGTACAAATAGGTACTTATTTTTGATGTAAGTACCAGGTTTCCACTTACCGATTTTTGCCAAAACACAACTATAGCATCTTGATAAATATCTTTTGCCTCCTGCTCAGTGCCACTATTGGTGATAACGAGCTTTGTCATCATCCGATAGTATTTTTGATAGATAATATCAAGGGCCTTTTCGTCTCCCTTGCATATTCTTTCAAAAATTTCTTTTTCTTTCATGGAGCTCTTTGTTTTATACAAATTTGAAATAATTGGTAACCCTGTTAATTATGACAAATTATGACATATTGGATAAGTAACCAAAATCTGCGTTTAAATGGTATTTTAAGTGGTTCATTGGTATTTTACCCATGACTGTGTGCGGTAAAACATACCCCAATATCCACGAACCTGTAGGTTGCCTTTGTCAAGCCAAATCTTGCATTTGTATATTTTTCCCTCATCTGGCTTCAAAACAGTTCCTCCCTCATATTCATCCCCAGATTTCTTCATATTTTTTATAATCACCATCCCGATGACCTTAGTGTTATAACGCGAATCATCTACTGGGCACTTATCACATATAGGGTCAGGGTCTTCACCTTGCTCCCGGTATAGTTTTACAATTTTACCGAATAGCTCTCCGTCCGATTCGTACAATTCTACTACGGATTTGGCTTTACCCGTTTCATCATCAATGGTTTTCCATTTACCAATGACTGATGGCTGTGCCAGTATAGCACAAGGGATTATTAAATATATGACAATAAAAAAGGATATGTATTTCACTCTGATTTGATTTATAGTAGATAAATATATCTAAATACCTATGAACTAAAAAAGCGGAGTGGTTTTTAATTAAGCCATCGGATGGTATTTTCACCATCCGATAGCTAGGTTAATCTTCTTTAAGGCATTTTACAGGATTAATATTAGCTGCTCTAATCGTTTGAAAACTAATGGTAAGCCAGGCAATTATGAGTGCTAGCAACCCTGATAATGCAAAAAACCACCATCTCAATTGAATGTGATAGACAAAAGTACCAAGCCAATTACTGGAAATGTAATAACCAATGGGTAGGGCTATTAGTATTGCTGAAAGTACCATCTTGGTAAAATCGTTTGATAGTAATGCTATAATTTTAAGGTGGCCAGCTCCTAGAATTTTTCTAACCCCAATTTCTTTTTGGCGTCTCTCAGCAGTAAATGCCGCTAGACCAAACAGTCCCAAACAGGAAATGATAATTGCAATTGAAGCAAAATAACGGGACAAGACAGATACTCTGGCTTCTGCTATATACTGAGCTTGAAAATTCTGGTCTAAGAAAGTATATTCCAAGGCATATTCAGGATTGAATTTCTTATAAAAATTTTCAATGTTCTGTATGGTTGTTGGTATGTTATTAGCACTTATTTTAATAAAGCCATGGGGAAAAAATTTATCATTCATCCTAAACAACATGGGCTCAACCTTATTGTGAAGTGATGCATAATTAAAATTTTTAACTACACCAATGACCTCCATGTCAGCTCCCCATAAGTTTACTGTTTTACCAATGGGATCTTCAAGCCCCATCACATTTATAGCTGCTTCATTGAGCATGATTTTGGTATTTTCGGAGGCATAATCTTTAGAAAAACTCCTTCCCTGTAGTACTTGAATGCCCAAAGTTTCAATTAAACCATAATAGACCGCAGCTTGTTCAAAACGGATCTCTACATCTGGATTTTTACCTGGCCAGGAGACACCCGTGGTATAGGAACCGTTTTTTACCATGGTATGTGAAGTGCATGAAGCATTAATGACACCCGGTACATTTTTGAGTTCGGCCATAAAAGCTTCTGTATTTTCAACGGCTTGCCCTTCCATGGGAATAGATAAAATATTCTCTTTGTCATAGCCAAGGTTTTTTGATTGGATATATTCGATTTGTTGATACACCACCAAAACACAAACAATCATTATAATGGACAATGAAAATTGAAATATTACCAAACCCTTTCTTATCCATACATCACCAAATGAGGCGTTAAGTTTACCTTTTAAAATATGGATGGGCTTAAAGCCTGAGAGGTATAAAGCAGGGTAGCTGCCAGCTAAAAGTCCAGTTACAATTGCAAGGCTCAGGGTACCAACTACCAAATTGGTATTAAACTGAAGGCTAAGGAATTTTCCTGTAATTTCATTGAACTGGGGCAGTACTGTCCATACCATACCAAAAGCGACAAGCAAAGAAAAAACGGTAACCAATACGGACTCACTTAAGAATTGGACCACCAAACTAGAACGTTGCGCTCCCAATGCTTTTTTTACTCCTATCTCCTTCAATCGTCTGGAAGCCCTGGCAGTGGTCAAGTTCATAAAATTGATGCAAGCGATGGCTAAAACAAATAAGCCAATTAATGAAAATAGCTTTACATAAGTGATTCGTCCCCCGGATTGTATTCCATTTTCATAATTGCCATAGAGATAGTTATCTGAAAATTTGCTTACAAATGGAGTTACATTGCTGCCTTCCAGTTTTTCTTTTATGAAGTTTCCTAACTTATTATTAAGGGCTGATATATTAGTGCCATTAGCTACCTCCACAAATGTCACTGCGTTATAGTTTCCCCAATGCATTCCCTTTCCAATTATGTCTTTGAACACCTCAAAGGGTAAAACAAAATCAAATTGAATGGTTGAGTTAAGTGGCAAATCTTTGATCACACCAGTAATCTGGGCTTGCTTCTTGATGTGCAATAAATGATAATCCACCATTTTACCCAGTAGGTTTTCAGTTGTCCCGAATAACTTTAACGCCAAAGACTCTGTGATCACTATTGAACTTTTGTCAGTTAAAGATTGAGAAGGGTCACCATGCTTAAATGGAAAACTGAATAGCTTAAAATAATCCTTGCCCGAGAATTTCCCTTTAGCTTTTATGAAATTTTTACCATCTGATATGCTGAAATTTTCATCAAACCATTCAGCTGGTGTGTCTTCTACAGACATGGTTATTTCAGGAATCTCCTGCTGTAATGCTTCGGCCATAATGCCCGGTGATTCTGTGCCAGTTCTTAATATTCCGCTTTCATCATGATTCAATAATACCTGATACAGGTGCTGATCTTTTTTATGGAACTTATCTATTGAGATTTCATCTGAAACCCATAGAAATATAAGAAGGGCACAAGCCAAACCAGTGGAGAGGCCTATTACATTGATGATGAACGAACTTTTGTACTTTAATAAGTTGCGGTAAGTGAGTTTGAAATTGTGTTGATACATGATAAAATAATTTGAGTTTGACCTGTTGTGTTTTAAGGCGAAGGGCCTTAAATAATTAAAGACCTGATACCAATAATTGAGTTTGGCTTTTATTGTAGAATTTTCATTTAGTGTATGGTGGTACTTCTCATCTAAATCACCCGTTACCTCTTCAGCAAGTTCTTTTTTAAGGAACCAGTTTAATAGCCACTTGGCAAGTTTTGGTGGATTGGGTTGTTGTTTACTCATTGGTTATTAGTAGCAACTATTGATTAGGGATGATTATGATCCGACAAATTCAACCATAAACCCTGGGTATTGATTATAAAGGGATAATCGCAAACTTCTGGCATCATCTAGTACTGATCTGCCACTGGCTGTTATTGTATAAATCCGCTTTCTTCGGCCCCCTCTTTCTGGTGATGACTGACCCATAGCGGAAGTAAGAAAACCCTTTTCTGATAACCTGTTAAGCGAGGAGTGAACAGCACCAATGGATACGGCCCGGTTGGTTTGAGTTTCAAATTCATCTGCTACCCGTAGGGCATAAGCATCGTCACCTAATATGCCCACTATCAATAATATGACCTCTTCGAATTCTCCTAATCGTGTTTCTTTCATATTGAGTATTAACCTTCAGATGGCACACCGATATCCGATGGTTAAACGTTTGATTTATAACATACTAAATTGTAGAACTAATATACGGACAAGAATATTATTTGTTCTACAATTTAGTAATTAACTAGAAAAAAATTCAATTAGAGGTGGGAGGGAAGCCCCTGAGGCTTTTTGGATGAATAAAAAAAGAGGCTATTTTGAAACCTTTTGTCGTTCCAAACTTGATTTGGAATCTCTAAGAAAAGAACATCAATTCTTGGAGAGATTCTGAATCAAGTTCAGAATGACATGTAAAGTAGGTTTCAAAATAGCCTCTTGAAAGGAAATACTTCCTTTTAGTTTGCTTCTTCTTCAGCTACTACATTTACCACTTCAATTGGAGCAGTAGCTTCTTGTACTTTAATTTCTGTAGGAGTCACTTTTGACTCTTCCATGTGGCTTGTGCCACCGTATATTTCACCTAATATCGGAGCGATTACTAAACCGATCAAACAGGTTAATTTAATAAGGATGTTCATAGATGGACCAGAGGTATCTTTGAAAGGATCACCAACGGTATCTCCAGTTACTGCTGCTTTGTGAGCCTCAGAACCTTTGTAGGTCATCTCTCCATCGATCATTACACCTGCTTCAAATGACTTTTTAGCATTGTCCCATGCTCCACCTGCATTGTTCTGGAAAATAGCCCAAACAACACCTGAAACCGAAACGCCCGCCATATAACTTCCTAATGCTTCAGGGCCCATTACGAAACCAATGATAATAGGAGTGATGATAGTCATGGCACCGGGCAACATCATTTCCCTAAGTGCAGCTTTGGTTGAAATGTCAACACACTTGCCGTATTCGGGTGTGCCTGTACCTTCCATAATACCTGGTATTTCCCTAAATTGTCTTCTTACTTCATTTACCATTTCCATGGCCGCTTTACCAACAGATCTCATAGCCAAAGCCGAGAATACTACTGGTATCATACCACCGATAAACAAGGCCGCTAAAACATCAGCTTTGAAAATATTGATACCGTCAATACCGGTAAACGTTACGTAGGCAGCAAACAAAGCCAATGCAGTAAGTGCCGCAGATGCAATGGCAAATCCTTTTCCAACAGCAGCTGTTGTGTTTCCAACTGAATCAAGGATGTCGGTTCTTTCTCTTACTTCTTTGGGCAATTCACTCATTTCAGCAATACCTCCAGCGTTATCGGCAATTGGACCGAATGCATCAATAGCCAATTGCATAGCAGTGGTAGCCATCATAGCCGAAGCAGAAATAGCTACCCCATAGAAGCCCGCCAATTCGTAAGATCCCCAAATGGCTACTGCGAATAATAGTACGGAAGAAAATGTGGATATCATACCGGTAGATAAACCAGCGATGATGTTGGTTGCAGCTCCTGTAGATGAATTTTTAACAATATTCATTACAGGTGGTTTGCCAAGACCAGTGTAGTACTCAGTGAATGCACTTATTAATCCACCAACAGCAAGACCAATTAAAGTAGCGTAGAATACACTTATATTCGAAATTTCTTTCATTCCTTCACCAAAGAATTTCATGGTGATGGTTTCAGGGAGCATTAAAGTTATAAGAACATAGGAGGCGATAGCAGTAAGGATTATAGATACCCAGTTCCCTGTGTTCAATGCTTTTTGAACCTCAGGTTCTTTAGCATTATTATCTTTTATTCTGATAAAGAATGTTCCGATGATCGAGGAAATTATTCCTACACCAGCCATTACTATCGGTAATAGAATCGGTCCCATGCCATTAAATGCATCAGTAAACTGAGTGCCTGCTGCCTCGGACATGTCTTTGATTATGTAGTTACCCAATACCATTGAAGCTAGTACGGTTGCAACATAGGAACCGAACAAGTCAGCACCCATTCCAGCAACGTCCCCAACATTGTCCCCAACGTTATCAGCAATTGTAGCGGGGTTTCTTGGATCATCTTCAGGAATACCTGCTTCTACTTTACCTACAAGGTCAGCACCAACGTCAGCGGCTTTGGTATAGATACCACCACCCACTCTGGCGAATAGTGCAATGGACTCAGCCCCTAATGAGAAACCTGCAAGAGACTCCAATACGATAGTCATGTTAGCATAGAATGTACCTTCAGCACCCATGAATGCATTGAGGAAAAGCATGAAAAACAGACTTAATCCCAATACTGCTAAACCGGCAACGCCCAATCCCATAACAGTACCACCTGTAAATGACACTTTTAATGCTTGAGGCAGACTGGTTCTAGCCGCTTGTGTTGTCCTAACGTTTGATTCAGTAGCTATACGCATACCGATGTTTCCTGCCAGTGCAGAGAAGATAGCTCCAAAAATAAATGCTGGAACGATCATCCATGAAGTAGAATCTACGATCATGGATATTCCGAATAATGCAATTGATGCTACCAATACAAAAATGAGGAGCAATTTGTATTCAGCTTTCAAAAAGGCGAGTGCGCCTTCTTTAATTGCTTTGGATATGCCTTGCATTTTTTCATCACCGGCATTCTGTTTTTTTACCCAACTAGATTTAACTGCCATCACAATAAGGCCAATTAGACCTAGAAGTGGAACTGCGTAAATGATATTATACATCTTTCTTTTAAAAAATTAGTTTATATTCTCTTGAAAATTCAAAAAGGGCACAATGCCCTCATTGAAAAAACTGCGCAAAGATAGTAGAACCCTATTGATTATAAAATAAAATCAAGAAAACATCCTGAAATGGAGCTATTTCAAAAATAAAGACTGTAAAGCTTCCCAAAGTAGCTTCTTCTGTACCTTGTCAATAGCGATGGTAGTAAGTGGCGAACCCCAAAGGACATCAATACCATCTTTACTTGTTATGGAATAGGGATTAAGGCCATTGGTTAAGTCCGATTTTTCATCAAAAATTAGGCAAGTTGTTGATTCCAGTGCCTTCAGGGGGATTAAATTGTTGTTGGTTGCCCTATTAATAATGCCAACATCCTCTGCACTCAATTTAACTGCTGATAATATTTTGAGTAAAAAAGCCTCATCATCTGCACTGATATATTCGTGATCTGGATAATTTACGATAATGGCAATTCCCTTTTTGTTAGCCCCTTTATAATTAATGGGTATTGCCTCACCCGCAATCTGTTCTTCTGGATATTGGACTTCTGGTTCTTTTACTATATCGGCCACCTTTACATTATCTTGAGCAGCATTATTTTGCTTATCAATAACATAAACTTCTTCAGTAATAAATTGCTTTAAAAAGGCGGACTTACTCATTTCACATCCAAGTTAAAAATAGATTTTAATTCAGTGGCTTCGTCAGGTTTCATTCGGCCAGCAAGTACAAGTCGCAGCTGTCTTCTCCGCAAGGCCCCAGCAAAAAACTCCTTCTCTTCCGGGGTTTCAGGAATGGCTTCAGGGACATCAATTGGTCTACCTGATTGGTCTACAGCAACAAAAGTGAAATAGGCGGTGTTGCTGTCGAATTTTTTTCCGTTCGGAATATCTTCACCCGTAACTTCAATACGCACTTCCATGGAAGAGCTGAATGCACGGGTTACTTTAGCTCTCAAGGTGACGACATTACCTAGTTGGATGGGTTTTTCAAAAGATACATTATCGACTGATGCAGTCACCACAATTCTATTAGAATGCTTTTGGGCTGCAATGGCCGATACGATATCCATCCACTGCATGAGCTTTCCCCCCATAAGGTTGTTAAGGGTATTGGTGTCATTGGGCAATACCAATTCCGTCATTGTTACGTATGATTCACTTACTTTCTTAGACCGTTTTGCCATGATTTAGTAATTAGTATTTGGTAATCAGTATTTAGTAGAATAGTATCTCCATGCCCTTATTTTTTCCAACCCTGCTCACCAAGCAAAGGTACAAAGCTGAAATAATCGAAAGCTTCTTTTTTGATTTTTTTGTCCGACTGCTTAGTGATCTTCACCATCTTCTGTTTTTTTTCATCCCCTACGGGAATAATCAAAATACCACCTATATTGAGTTGCTTAATCAATTCTGTGGGCACGGTAGGGGCTCCTGCGGTAACGATGATCTTATCATAGGGAGCATGGGCTGCAAGGCCTTTTGAACCATCACCATAGAAAAACTTAGGGGTGTAGCCCATTTTTGGAAGGAATTTCTTTGTGCGTTCGTAAAGTGGTTTATTAAATTCTATGGTATAAACATCAGCACCAAGTTCCATAAGAATGGTGGCCTGATATCCCGAGCCTGTTCCTACTTCCAGTACTTTGTCACCTGATTGTATCTCTAGTTTTTCAGTTTGGAAGGCAACCGTATAGGGTTGTGAAATGGTTTGTCCTTCACCGATAGGGAAGGCCTTGTCCTGATAAGCATGTTCTACAAGGGCGTTATCAAAAAAGTGATGTCTGGCTACCTTGCCGATAGCTGCCAATACTGCAGGACTGGCAATTCCTTTTTCTTTGATAATGCGAACCAATGCTTTGCGCATTCCCCGATGTCTGTAACTGTCTTCCATATTCAGATTGCGAAGTTAGAGGAACATAATTAAAAAGTTATCAACGAGTTTGAATTCAACTTCTAAAAGATGCGTAAGGGCATAATAAATGCAAATTAAACCAAGGATATCATAAAATACTAAATTATTTAGTAAAAGCTTTGTTTATATAGAATAAGTATATAAATTGCTAATAAAATTAGTTTATGGAAGATTTTAAATTAAGTCTATTGAGCAAACGGCTTCGGTCTGGTAAGTGCCAGATTAAATTTATCATAACTGAATCAGCTCAAGAGAAAATGTATGGCTATATGCTCACAGAATCAGGGACTACTTTAAGGGAAGTGGTGAAAAAGATTGAACGGCAGGTAAAAATCAGGGGAGAGGGCGAATACTATCATAGCCATTTATATAACTTAGCTTTGAAACAGCAAAATGAAGAGATTTTAATTTTCAATAGTTAACCATGAGCCTGATTAGTGATAATATAAAATATTTAAGGAAAAAGCTTGGTCTGACCCAGGAGCAATTTGCGGAACGTATCGGGATCAAGCGATCTTTAGTGGGTGCCTATGAAGAAGGAAGGGCAGATCCGAGGATCACCAACCTGATTAATATGGCCGATATTTTCGGCACTTCCGTTGATATATTGATCAATAAGGATGTTTCCAAACTTGGAGATGCAGAGTTGAATGTAAGCAAGTTTAAACGGGGTAAAGAGGTATTGGCCATTACTGTGGATAGTGATCAAAAGGAAAACATTGAACTCGTACCTCAGAAAGCGGCCGCAGGATATCTCAATGGCTATGCTGATAGGGAGTTTATACAGGAGCTACCTAAATTCAAGCTTCCCATGCTTCCCTCTAATGCCACTTACAGGGCATTTGAAATTACCGGTGATTCGATGTTGCCCATACTGCCTGGCACTATTATCATTGGGGAATACATAGATGATGTTAGGGATATCAAAAATGGAAAGACATATGTGTTGGTGACAAAAAGTGAAGGCATAGTATATAAAAGGGTCTTTAACTACATTAAAGACACTGGCAAATTGTTCTTGGTATCTGATAATAGAAATTATGCTCCCTATCAACTTGACTTTGAGGAGGTATTGGAAGTTTGGTCCAGTAAGGCTTATATCAGTGTGCAGTTTCCAGATGCAGATTCTTCCAATGAGGTTTCAACCGAACAGTTGGCTTCCATCATACTTGATTTGCAAAAGGAGATTATTCAATTGAAGGATAAAGCGAAGTAAGTTCTTTTCATTCACCGGGTGACTTAGAGTCACCCGGTGAATGTTGGAGGCCAAACCTGCAGGGTTTTTAGAACCTTACAGGTTTCCACTAGCCTCTCTTTTCCAGATTAATAATTTGGAAGTGGAATCCAAGGAGTTAAAAAATGTCTCTTAAAGTTGAAAGATGAATGTAGATACATAAAAAAGATAGGGAACGGTTGTCCATACTCTTCGACAAGCCTGCCTGTCGGCTAGGCAGGCTCAGAGTGACAACCATTTAGTTGCGAAAAGGCCAGAAATACATGGTGAGAAAGATTACTTCTGAATGATCTTCATAATGAAGACCCTCTCTCTGTTATAGAATTAGTGTAATTAATTTAATCAGTGAAAAGACCCACCATCAATTATCGGGACTCTACTGTCTTTTTCCGTTGAATTTTTCCATTATCGGTCTCCATGAATTTTTTCAAAAAAACGAGCTCTTTAGGAATTTCGTAACGCGTCAATACCCCCTTACATTGATCAATAAAAGATGAGAGTTTTTCATTTTCTTCTCCTTCAACAAACAAAGTGACCCGTTGGCCAAGCAATTCATCAGGAATGCCATAAATGAAAAATCTTGAGGGACTTATTTTTGAGATAAAAGGTTCTATTTTTTGCTCTACCTCCTCCGCCTGAACTTTAATGCCTCCGGTATTGATTACATTATCCACACGGCCTAACCACTGAAATCGATGAGAATCAATCAATTTTACCCGGTCATTGGTGATAATCGTTTGGTTATTGGTGACAGGAGCACAGATGGTTAAACAGTCTCTTTGGTCAACAGAAAGAATTACATTAGCAAAGGCATTAAAATAATTTGACTTAGCCTCTCCATTTACCCTGCGTAATGCAATATGGGAGACGGTCTCTGTCATGCCATAAGTAGCAAAAATAGGTGTGGAGATAGGCTGTAAATCTTTTTCTAAGGTGGAACTAATTTCACCGCCACCAACAATGACAGCGCCTACTCTTTTGAGGTGCTGTCGGGTTTGTTCGTTATTTATAATATTGGTGAGCTGTAAGGGAACAACAGCAATAAAGTCCAATTGGATGCCCACATTGAGTAATGGATTTGATGTAGGTGCTAGGGCAACGATATTCATGTTATTGATCAATGCACGAATAAGCATCATTTTACCTCCAATAAATGCAGGGTTAATACATAGTAGTACAGTCTGATCGGGGAGTAGATTAAGTGCTTTGATGGTGTTATTGGCACTGATCATCATTTGTTCCCTAGTAATTTCTATTTCTTGAGGTTTTCCTGTAGAACCGGAAGTGGTTAAACTGAAAGTCTTTTGCCCATTTTGCCACTGATTTATTAATGTTAATACCTCATTTTGAAATGGATTTGCAGCAATGTCAGCAGTCAACTGATCAATGGGATGTTTAACCGTATCGAATAGAAGCCAAGCCATTTATTTCAACTCATTGAATGCTGCTTTGAAATCTTCCAGTATCCTTTTGTTTTCTTTGCTATCGCTTTCCAATTCTAAAATCTTAGGCTTCCCGTCCAATTCAAAAAATTGCTTCATGAAATTTTTCAACTTACTCCGTTTGTTGCAGAGAAAGTAATCCATATTAAATTCGTCAGCAACGTTGGACGCGGTTAATTTTTGTTCTGTTTCGAAGTACGTTTCGAGTTCGGGTAAGGCATCTGGACCTTTGATAATCCTAAAAATACCCCCAGCATGATTATTAAGCACAACAATCCGTAAATTGGGTATTGGATAATTATGCCAGAAAGCATTACGATCGTATAGAAACGCAAGGTCTCCTGTAATCAGTACGTTTAGTTTATCATTGGCCAAACTGGCACCTACTGTAGTGCTGTTGCACCCATCAATACCACTTGTCCCTCTATTTGCATAGACATTGATTTGTTTATTATCCTCCAACCCAATGAAATTCGCATAGCGCACACTCATACTGTTGGCCAAATGAAGGTTGCAGTTCCCTGGTAAATTGTCCAGTACTTCTTTCACTAGTTCGAACTCACCCAATGGCTCTTGTGGAAAGAAATTACTTAATAAACGCTTTACTTTTCGCTCTTCAATTTGCCAAATATGGAAGTAGTTCTCCTGCTTTTGATCATCGAAATTATAATCATTTTCTATCTGAGCTATTTCTTCAAGGAAATTTTGTGGTGATGTTCTTATAACCTTAGTGAGTGACTGATAGGTATCGGCTACTTGTCCCGCTTGCTGAATATGCCAGTGGGCTTTGGGCTTATACTTTCTCAACATCAGTTTGAGGTTTTTTGAAAGCATTGACTTCCCAAATGTGACAAGAAGATCGGGCTGTAGGCTCTCGTGCAGTCCTTTTTTGGCCGATCCAAGAAACACATCAGAATGCAGTATCACATCGGTGGCGGATTGGATGTTTGATATTATATCCCCTACAATCGGAATTTTCTGCTCCTTGGTTAATTGCCCCAACAAATCAAGTTCACGCTTACTGGGCGCGGCCTGACCGTAGATTATCAATTTTCTACTATAACTTCTCCATTGTATCGCTAATTCATCTTTTGTATGTGCATCAAAAAGAGGGATGGGAGAGGTTTGTGCAATAACTTTCACCTCGGCTTTCACCTCGGCTTCTGTATTTGGATACAGAGGCTCTCGAAACGGGAAATTGACATGTACTGGTCCGCAAGGGAATTCATAAGAAAGGTTTACCGCTTCGGATATCATCCGTTGCCCATGCCATGAGGCATCATCATTGATTGAATCAACTGGCATGTTGTAACTACCCTTTACATGCTTGCCATATATATTTTCTTGTCTAATGGTTTGTCCATCTAGCTGATCAATCCATTCTGGGGGCCGATCGGCAGTAAAAATAAGGAGAGGGATTTGTTGAAAATAAGCTTCAGCCACCGCAGGGCTGTAATTCAGAGCTGCTGAGCCGGAGGTGCAAATCAACACTACGGGCTTATTCGTTTGCTGAGCCATACCCAATGCTATGAATGCCGCTGATCTCTCATCAGGTATCACTTTGCAAGCGATAGCTTCATTCCTTGCAAAAGCTATAGTTAGTGGTGCATTTCTTGAACCAGGGGAGATGATCGCGTGTGTAACGCCTAACTGCGCACAGATCTCAGGGATATTGAATATTTGAGGATAATTCAATTGGAGATTACATTTAGTAGGGTATTCATTTTCATTTCCGTCTCACTCCATTCTTTTTCTGGGTTAGAATCTTCGGTTACACCAGCACCAGCAAATAAGGTGATTTCATTTTCTTCCACTTTCATGCACCTTAAGTTTACGTACAAATTAGTTGATTCATCAATATTTACAGGGCCTAAATACCCACTATAATACTCGCGATCATAGCCCTCATGTTGTTGGAGAAAAGCATAAGACGACTCTAGTGGCATGCCACATACGGCAGAAGTTGGATGTAGCAGATTGAGCATAGTGCTTCCTAGTTCGGGAAAGTTTGTTTCCCTCATGTTTACCAAATACTCCGTTTTGAGATGAATTAAATTGCCTGCTTTTATTGTTTTGGGGCCATTTTCCTGATATTCCCTCAACCTTATTTTCTTAAAATTATTGATGATATACCTACTTACTAGGGCTTGTTCTTCAATTTCTTTTTGGGTCCAGGCAACGTCTGCCAATATTTTGGAGCTATCATAAATTTGTGTGGCTGCCAATGCTACTGTTTTAAATAGGTCTCCCTCTGTACTTATTAGCAGTTCTGGAGTTGCTCCAATCCAGATGTTGGTAGTTGGTGTGTAGACGATGGATACAAATGCATTGGTATATGTATTTGTAAGTTGAACAAAATGGTTTCCAAAAGATTGCTGAGAATTGAATTTTATCTTTCGATGCCTTGAGGGTACAACTTTAGTAAAGATGCCCGACTTAATTTTATCAATTGACAATGCCACTAGGGATTTGAAGCTGACCCCATCTTCCGGAAGATTCGAAAAAGTTAATGTTTTATCGGTTTCTATAGTTTCGTTTTCTAAGAATGATAAAAGACTATCAGTTAAAGTTGAGTTTTCGTAATCGATCTTAGTGGAGTCACCCCATTGAACAAATAAATCCTTTTTCAAAAAAAGTTTATCTTTCTGGGGATCATAAGGTGAAAACACAAAGCCAGATGGGCTTGTTTCCAGGTTGATACTATCTATTGACAACCCTGAAGAAAAATCTACCATGAGGTTAATGACATTGGAATTCGGGTTTTTCCAAGTGGCAAAGGAATATTGATTGACTTTGCAGAATTTTATAAGCCCATCAATGAGTGTGTCAATAGGATGATGAGTCAAAATATCGGTATGTTGAAGTTTATGCATTATTTTTTGGAAATGACAGACATGGTTATCCTGCTTACACAAATTTTCTGATCCTCCTCATTTGTAATAGTAATCTCCCAGACTTGTGTAGATCGTCCGACATGAAGGGGTTTAGTGGTACCAAATACGAAACCACTTCGCACACTTTTCAAATGATTGGCGTTGATTTCCAAGCCTACACACAAGTATTTGGTAGAGTCTACCGAGCAATGTGCAGCCACACTACCTAATGTTTCCGCTAATGTGACACTAGCCCCTCCGTGAAGAAGTCCATAAGGCTGATGATGCCTACTATCAACAGGCATTTTAGCAGAAACGAAATCTGGACCCACGGCCGTAAATTCAATACCAAGATGTTCCATCATGGTATTTTTGGTCATGTCATTGAGTTGTTTAACTGTTATTGCAGGGTTGATCATCCTATATCGATAAAAAGTCTATTTTTGCGCACCAAAAATAATTACAAATTGAAGAGCAAAAAAATATATTTGATAAGGCATGGCCAAACGGACTATAATTTAAAAGGAATAGTGCAGGGGAGTGGAGTAGACTCTTCACTTAACGCAACGGGATTGGCACAATCGAGTGCTTTTTATGCTAAATACAAAAATGTGCCTTTTGATAAGGTCTATACTTCGCAACTTCAGCGCAGTATCCAATCGGTGGCTGGATTTATAAATGATGGGAAGCCCCATCAAGCCCTTGAGGGATTGAATGAAATTAATTGGGGAACTAGAGAGGGGTGTAAGATTACCCCTGAGGAAGATGCCTATTATCATCAGGTGATTAAATGGTGGCAAGAAGGAAAAGTAGATTTTCCAATAGAAGGGGGCGAGTCTCCTATAGACGTATACAATCGCCAAAAGGTGGCAATGGAAGAGATATTATCTAACGAGGAGGAGAAATGCATCCTTATCTGCATGCACGGTAGGGCCATGCGTGTGTTGCTTTGCCAACTTTTGAATTACCCATTACATTGTATGGATTTATTTGAGCATACTAATTTATGTCTGTATAAATTAAACTATACTGGGAGTATGTTTACCATAGAATTGTTTAACAATACTGACCATCTTACAGCCCTTTGATTAAGTTCAAACCAGCCTCGGCTTTAGTGTCAATGCTATTTTTATATTCATGGTGCCGATAAGATTTGGCCTTTAAGTAATAATCTTTAGCAAGCTTATATTCTTTTTGGTCTGCATAGAGATGGCCAAGCATTAATGCCGAATTGGGCGCAAAATACCAGTTATCATTTTTGGATTTGCTTATTACAGCTTTATAAAGAGCCATAGCTTGCGGTAGATTATTTGTCTTGTGCTCCAAGCGAGCTTCTCTATATATGATTTCAACTGAATCGCGTTGGTTAACTAGTTCAAGATCACCATTTAATAATTTCCTTGCTGTTGCATAAAATCCACCATCCGTAGCAAGCCTAAGTTGCATAATTCCTTTGTTCAAGGTTTCAGCCTTTTCCAATATTTTGGTGGCATACCTGTCTGCTTCTGTGATTTCTATATTTATTGATTTAGCCTGCTGTAGTGAAGCTGTAAGACCAGTAGTATCTTGGCTAAGGTATTTGCATAAATAGCGCTTATAAAAACTATCTTTTATGTTTGATTGACCACTATATTCATTGATATATTTATTATAAAGCCTTGATGCATTATCGTAGTCACCTTTTTGTAAGTATGCCTCCGCTGCCAAATAGTTAAGGTGGGGTAGGTTATTTGTATGAATAGTACTTTCGAAGAGCTTTATCGCCAATCCACTTTGACTATTCTTAATAAAAACACTCATTTTAGCTAAAATAAGTAATTGACTCTCGTCAGTATTAATGTGATCTAACCGATGCTTGGCACTTTCGGGTTCTTGCAGAATATAGGCTTCTGAGAGACTTAGCAAAAGTAGGGATTCAAGACTAAAGGCACTTTCTGTATCGATCAGTTTGGATAGTTCAGTTTTGCCCTGTTCTACAGACCCTTTTAATCCCACAATAGAAAGTAACCATTGGTACTTTTCAGGAATTGAACCTACCAATATATGGATTAGCCCTATTGTCTTGAGGTTTGGAAGGAAGTTGGGGTAAGCCGATACATTCTTTTCGATTAAACGAAAGGCCTGACGAAATTGCCATCCAGATTCCAACTGTTGATCAAATTTCAAATAGACAAAAGCCGCTCTTAACCGTAGTTCTGCCAAATAAAAATTCTTGTAAGGGCTGCTTGAATCAGCTCCTTCTATTATTTTCAGGGATTCTTCAAAATTGTCTTCATAAGCATCGAGTTTAGCCTTATTTTCAGTTAATAATAAGTGTAGCGTGGCCTTAAGGTTATGAAGGTATAATGAGGCAGGTGAATTATTTGATGCCTCAGACAATGGGGTGTTATTCTCAATTAGGTTTTTATAGGAGGTAAGCTCTTGATTGGTAAATTCCCATTGCACTTGAGCCAATGCAACATTATGCAATAAAAAAAGGCAAACTGTTAAGTTTACCTTTTTTATAAATCCATCTGTTAAAAAGCCTTTCAAATTATGCTTCTTTCTTTTTTCTAGTTGTTCTTTTTGGTTTTACTTCTGGTTCTACCTCAACATCCACATTGGCCAATATTCTACCAGAATGCTCATCAATAACAATCTTCTTTCTTTCCTTTATTTCAGCAATTTTTTGTGGTGGGATCACAATATTACAACCATCTGCAGCACCTCTTTTTACAGTAACTACAGCCAGCCCATTGGATAGATTAACCCTTAATTTTTCATAATAGGTCAGGAGCTTCTCTTCAATCTTCTTTGTAGCTTTTTCCCTATCAGCGTTCAGTTTCGTCTCTTCATCCTTACTATCAGATAGGATGTCTTCCAGTTCCTTTTTCTTGCTATCCAAGTCCGCATTGCGTTCTTTTATTATTTCTTGGATATTGACGATCTCGACTTTTTTCTTTTCGATATTTTCGCCTGCTTCTCTTATTTTCTTTTCAAGAATCTGTATCTCAAGTTCTTGAAGTTCCACTTCCTTTGTAATAGCATCAAATTCCCTGTTATTTCTAACGTTCTTTTGCTGCTCATTATACTTAACAATGAGCTTCTCAGAATCTTTGATACCCGTCTTATTATTTTTGATGCTTTCTTCTAGGTCTTCCAACTCAGTGTTGAATCTCCCTAGCCGTGTGTTATAACCTTCAATTTCGTCCTCCAGATCCTGAACTTCATCAGGTAAATCTCCCCTTAATTTCTTAAGTTGATCTAGTTTTGTGTCTATGGATTGTAATTTTACAAGTGCGTCTAGTTTTTGTGCTACGGTATTGTTTTCCATGTATTTAGATATAGCTAATTGGATTTGTTACTGTCTTTGACAAATTGAGTGCAAAGGTAGAGAATTTTTCACTTAAAATGTCAATTATTAGATCTTTTGTATATACCTCACTTTCATAGTGTCCGATGTCGGCTATTACAATCTTATCTTCGGCATCAAAAAACTCATGATACTTAAAATCTGCAGAGACAAAAACATCGGCTTGCCTACCTATAGCCACAGGTAAAAGGAAGCTTCCAGCCCCCCCACAAACAGCGACAGTCTTAATATTTTCCTTTATTAATGCAGTGTGCCTGATAATATCCAAATCCATTTTATTCTTTAAAAATTGGAGAAATTTCTTTGCGGGCATAGCCTCTTCCAGCTCCCCGATCATACCGGCACCAACCGTTTGGTCCTTGTTTTGAAGAGGGGTAAGGTAGTAGGCTACTTCTTCATAGGGGTGAGCATGATTGAGCGCGGCCAACACCTTTGAAGACAAATGAGAGGGTAACAATACCTCTATTCTGGATTCGTTTACTTGCTCAGGTTTATTTGTTTTTCCTATTGTAGGATTGGCCTTTTCATTGGGCGTGAATTCCCCAACCCCTTGAACGACAAAATTGCAGTCATTATAATTACCGATTTGACCAGCACCTGCTTCAAAAATGGCCATTTTGACTTTGTCAATAGCATCATTCGGCACAAAAGTCACTAATTTGGCCAATGTATCCTTTTTGGGTGATAACACTTGCGTATTTACAAGACCTATCTTATCACATATTTTTTTATTTACGCCAGTATTTACATTGTCCAAATTGGTGTGGATAGCATATATGGCAATATCATTTTTGAGTGCCAATATTACCGTTCGCTCCACATAATTACTGCCAGTAAGTGTTTTTAATCCTTTAAAAATGATTGGATGGTGCGCTATGATTAAGTTACAATTAGTGTTCAATGCTTCTTCCACTACTTTTTCTGTAACATCAAGCGTAACCAATACGCCAGTAACAATATTATCTTTGTTTCCAGTCAATAATCCTGAGTTATCATAACTTTCTTGGTAAGATAATGGTGCGACTGATTCTAAATGTTGAATAATATCTTTTATTCTACTCATAAATGCCCAATTTTGCGCTTTGTCAAATATATAAAATAAAAAAGGCAGGACATCGAATATGAATATTTTAGGTGCTTTACTCTTTCCGTTTACATTAATTTATGACTTGGTCACCCGGGTTAGAAATTATCTATTTGACAGTGGCTATAAGCGTTCATTTAAATTTGAAGCAAATGTAATAGGTGTTGGCAACATCACTGTAGGGGGTACCGGTAAAAGCCCAATGGTAGAGTACCTCATTCGATTACTTTCCTCTCAGTATAGCATTGCAACACTCAGCCGGGGATATGGGCGTAGTACCAAGGGGTTTAAGATTACGGATGAAAGTGATAATGCGCTTACCGTTGGAGATGAACCCTATCAATTTTATAATAAATTTAAAGATATTACGGTTGCCGTAGGTGAGGAACGGGCTGCGGCAATCCCATTTATATTAGCCGAAAAGAATCCGGATATTATAATTCTGGATGATGCATTCCAACATCGGTATGTTGAGCCTTCTTTTAACATTATGCTTACTGATTATTCACGGCTTTTTTATGATGATTTTGTTTTACCATCAGGTAGACTGAGAGAAGCACGAAAGGGAGCCAATAGAGCAGATGTAATTGTGGTGACAAAATGCCCTGATAATATTTCTGCGAATGAAATGGATGCCATCGAAAAGAGAATCCAAACTTATGCCCCTAATTCCATTGTGACCTTTTCTGGAATTAGGTACCTACCAGCCGAACCTGTTTTTGTGAACGGTCAGTTTTCAGAAAACATTATATTATTTTCAGGAATAGCTAATAACAAACATCTGATGGAATACCTGTCGACACATTTTGCGCTAATGGACGAGTATTTTTTTCCTGACCATCATGGATATACAAAAAAGGATTTACAGAGTATAGAAGAACGTTTTCAAAGAATGCCAATGGCTGATAAATGCCTTCTCACCACAGAAAAGGATATGATTAAACTTCTAAATTCTTCATTGGGGAGCACAATTGAGCACCTTCCTGTTTTTTATATCCCCATTGAAACCTACTTTATCAAAAACGGCAAGACATTTGATGAGATGGTCTTAAAATCAATTAATAAATATTCTGATAACCCTAATTAACTACATTTGAGCGTGCAGAAAGGATTATTAATTTTTATAGCTTGTGTAGGTCTGACCCAAAGTTTATTTGGACAACGAACAGTAGAAATTGAAGGGGATAAAGATGATGCCAATAGAGTTGGCTCCAGCGTGTTGGATGATTCCACCAAACAGATATATGGGCCAAACACTACCAGATTTACCTATGAGAAAAACCTAAGGTTTAACAATCCCGAATGGCATAACATAGACACTTCAGTATTTGATTTTCACAAGTTTCAGTTTATAGCCAAAAAGAACAATACTTATCAAGATCTGGGAAATATTGGAACAGCCATGAAATCTATTTATCCCACTAGCCCAGAAATAATTGGCGCCAGATTGGGCTTTGATTTATATGATGTTTACTATAAGGGGCCACAAGAAATCAAGATTTATGACACCAAATCCCCCTACTCGATGTTTGGCATTATTTGGGGCGGACAGGGAAGGTCTGTTACAGAGGCTGCCTATTCAAGGAATATCGATGAAAGGTCAAACGTGAGTTTCGAATACCGAGGATTGTTCATTGATAAACAAATAGAAAGAAAGAGAAGGGGGGATAGAAACGTATTGGGTACAGACTATAGCTTTGGGGGCAACTATGGCACTAAAGATGGCAAATACTTTGTTCTCGGAAATTTCACAAGGAATAGACACGTTGTAAATGAGTATGGTGGGGTTTTGTTAGAAGAAGACTCCTCATTTAATGCCTATTTTAAGGACAACAGGCAGGCGAATCTGACTGATACCAAGACGATAGAATTAAGGACGAATTACCATGTATATCAGCAATATAAGTTTAGTGACCCTATACAGGTATATCACATTTATGATAGGTATAAACAATTCAATGATTTTAATAATGCGTCATCAAAAGGTGTAGAGACCAATGCGGATTATTATAAGCAGGTAGCACTTGACACACTTCCGGTACGGGACAGAACTAAAATAATTTATAGGCAGCATGAGATAGGAATCAAGGGAGATATTGGTAAGACCTTTTATAGTTTTTATTACCGAGGCAGGGAAGTGAACCTAAACCATAAATTTATTAAAGAGGATTCTTTAGAGTACGGTACCTATTACATGGAAAACTATTTAGGGGCGGCATTCAGGTTTGGAAATTATGCCTCCAGTTATATTAGCACCTATGCCGAATATCTACCAGCAAGTGAAAATTACAAGATTGGAGCGAGGATTCAGAATAAGTGGTTTTTTGCGGAAGGCCGTAGTTCTCGTTACTTGCCCAGCTATGTGCAACGGGCATACTTAAGCAGACATGACAGTTGGCAAAATAATTTTGAATCTACCATAAACACCAAACTTGAAAGTGGATTGAATTTTAATGTAGGCAAACTGGTACTATCACCTAAAGTCAGTTATAATTTAATTACAGATTATATTTATTTCACTAAACTTGATGGTTTGGATTCTACACAAAGGCCTTATCAACCCGCACAAGCTTCAGGCGATATTAGTATAATAAAAGGAGAACTAAATTTAGGGATGAAGTTATTAAGGCATTTATCTATTAAATCCCAAATTATATATTCTGAAGTAGCAGGAAGTTCGGCACAATCCATTAACCTGCCACGTTATTTCATTAATGGTCAAATTGCTTATACGAATATTCTCTATGAGGGTAATTTACAGTTGCAATTGGGTGTGGATTTTCATCAACATTCCGCCTATTTTGCTGATGCCTATGACCCCTCAATCATGCAATATTATGTGCAAAACCGATTTGAAGTTCCTTCATTTCCAGTTATTGATGTATTTGCAAACATCAAAATAAATAGGGGGCGGGCATTTTTGAAGTTCAATAACTTAAATGAACTTTTTAAAGGTACTGGATACTTTCTTACTCCAGAATACCCTGCACAAAAAACCATTTTGGACTTTGGTATAGACTGGGCGCTTTATGATTGATTCAGGAAAACACGTATTGGGCCTGACCCTACCCACTGACCCAAGATGGGTAAATATTGCAGAAAAAAGCATTGAAGAAATTTTGGTTGACCATGCTTATTGTGAGCAGAAGGCGGCCTCATCTTGTATTTCACTGATTATCATGTATCCTGAACGGGAGGAATTGGTTAAGGTGCTGACACCCGTGGTTGCCGAAGAATGGGGGCATTTCGAGAGGGTGCTTGAGGAATTGGACAAGCGTGGTTTTAAACTGGGGCCAGCAAGAAAAGACGAATATGTGGCCCGTTTGGCTAAAGCAGAACGTAAAGGGGGAAGTAGGGATCAGCAGGTGGTAGAAAAGTTGTTGATCAATGCTCTTATCGAAGCCCGAAGTTGTGAACGGTTTAGGTTATTGTGGAAAAACTTAACCGACAAATCATTACAAAAATTTTATTATGAATTAATGGTATCTGAGGCGTCACATTATAAAAACTTCATTCACTTGGCTAAACTATATTTACCAGAAAAATATGTGATGCAACGCTGGAAAGAGCTATTAAAAGAAGAAGCAGCAATAATCAAAACCTTGGAAGTCCGAGGGGACAGGATGCATTAACTTACGTCTTTTGTTTCTTCTTTTTAGCCGCAGGGAACAAAATATTGTTCAATATCAATCGATAACCTGGCGAATTGGGATGTAAGTTCAAATCAGTAGGCTCTTCGTTAACCAGATGTTGATAATCTTCAGGATCATGCCCACCGTAAAAAGTCCAGAATCCTTTTCCATATACCCCATGTAAATATTTAGCTTCCTTTATGGATTTATTTTCACCCATAATCACTACGTCAGATTTAATGAGACTTTCTTTATACCCAGTAGTTTGTCCATAAAAACCTTTAATGACACGGGTGTGATTTTGGGTAAGCATAGTTGGGATAGGATCCCATTTAGCAGAAAATTCAAATAAATTGAAATAGTCGTTTTCTTCCCTTAACCCACGTTCAGCGAAGTTATTATCAATGTTTGAGTACTCATACTCATAAGGATCTTTAGATATTTTGAAGTTTTCAAATGCAAATGTTGCAGAAAAGTTAAGTTTCTGTTGTGCATCGGGGTCAGCGGGATCGCCATCATACATGCGATCGATCATATCGATACCCTCGCCTGCCAATGCAATGTCATAGGTATCTGTGGCGGAACACATGGCAAATAGAAAGCCACCACCAGAAACGAACTCCTTTATTTTTTTTGCCGATGCTAGCTTTAAATGGGACACTTTGCTGAAACCATGCTCATGAGCAGACTCTTCCAGTTCACGTTGCTGCTCGATGTACCAGGGCATATTTTTAAATGACCTGTAAAACTTACCATATTGCCCGGTAAAGTCTTCATGATGGAGGTGGAGCCAATCATATTTCGGTAAGTCCCCATTGAGTACTTCCGAATCAAAAATGACGGTATAGGGAATTTCTGCATAAGTGAGGACCAAAGTTACGGCATCATCCCAGGGTTGCTTACTTTTAGGTGAGTACACGGCAATTTTCGGAAATTTGTCCAGCCGCATCACATCGGTATTTGAAGAAGGACTGGCTATTTGTTGAATAATATTTGTTGACTGGGCATCGGAAATCACCTCATAGCTCACCCCACGAATGATAAGTTCATTTTCGAATTTCTGATAATATTTTACCATAAAACTTCCACCACGATAGTTTAGTAACCAATCTACTTCAATATCGTTTTGCAATACCCAATAGGCAATGCCATACGCTTTCAGGTGGTTTGACTGTTTCTCATCCATAGGAATAAGTAAATAGCTTGCATAGCTATGGGAAATACATAAAACAAAAAGGAGAGTAGTCAGTAAGGAACGCATATCAAAATTTCAACTTTCTAATTTACCGATAAAACGCAATTATATCTAATCATACAATTTACAACTACTTCAACGATAGAATTATTTAATTTAGTTTCAAATAACAATAAAAAATGGATTTAGCGGAAAATGTCAGGGAAGGTTTGAGATCAATAAATGCCAATTTATTGAGAACGGTACTAACAGCCATGATTGTAACTTTAGGGATCACCTCATTGGTGGGGATACTTACCGCTATCGATGGCATACAATATTCAGTTACTGATTCACTCTCGGATTTAGGCGTTAACACCTTTGATATTTACTCCAAACGAAATAGAGGGGGGAGGAGTTCGGGGATCATAGAAAAACCACAGCCTCCGGTAACCCTGAAAGAGTCCATGAGATTTATTGAAAATTATCGATTTCCAGCTAGTGTAAGTCTATCTACTAGGGTTACAGGAATCGCAGAAGTGAAATATAAATCGAAGAAAACGAATCCAAATGTAATGATTACAGGTGCAAACAATGAGTATGTAGCACTTGAAGGACTTAATATTGAAAAAGGCAGAAATTTTTCTACGGTAGAAATTCAGTATGGAACTAATGTAGCAATTGTAGGTGTGGATGTTGTAAAGGCTCTTTTTGATGACAATGAAGACCCATTGAAGGCAGAGATATCCGTATTGGGAGGTAAATATCAAATCATAGGTTTACTTGAAGAGCGTGGCCAAATGGGCGGAGGTGGTGGACCTGATAATTCGGTCATTATTCCGGTTATCAATGCCAGTAGGCTATCCTCCTCACGTATTTTACGCTATGGTTTAACCATTGGTATAACAGATCCTACACAAATGGAAATGGCCATGGGGGAAGCTACAGCTTTAATGAGAAAAATCAGACGGGACAGATTGGGAGAGGCAAATTCGTTTGAGTTGGCCAAAAGCGAATCACTAGCAGAACGTTTGGAGTCCATCACCAGTGTGATGCGTATAGGAGGGATAGGAATAGGTTTTATTACACTATTGGGAGCTTCTATAGCTTTAATGAATATCATGCTGGTATCAGTAACAGAGCGAACGAGGGAAGTTGGGATAAGGAAGGCACTGGGGGCCACTCCATTACGAATTAGACAGCAGTTTATCATAGAGGCCATTGTCGTATGCTTAATGGGGGGCATAGCAGGGGTCATTTTAGGGATAGGTATAGGCAATCTAATATCCCAAGTTATAGGGGTAGAAGGTTTTGTAGTGCCCTGGATCTGGGTTACCGTTGGGATGATTGTTTGTATTGTAGTAGGCCTTATTTCGGGTTATTATCCTGCCAATAAAGCGGCTAAATTGGACCCTATTGAATCATTACGATTCGAATAAGCAGTCTGAATTTTTATGAATCATTAATTTTATTGCGTAATTAGGCATTATGAAGATTGCCTGTTGTCTGTCATTATTTTTCTCATGCATAGTTTCATACTCCTTAGCAGGTGAAATAGTTCTCACAGGTTCCTATCAAGGCAAAGATATTTTTGTTCAAAATCCATTTAATAAAGCGTCTGACGCATTCTGCACCGAATCAGTGTTTGTTAATGACAGACAGTTATATGACCATCCTAATGTGTCGGCTTATAAAATTGATTTATCCTTTTTGAATATGGGGGATCTGGTGGTTATTAGAATTACCTATTCAGATGGTTGTAAACCTACGATCGTTAATTCCCAAGTATTAAAGGCACCACAAAGTTTTCAGTTCTTAACAGCGCAGGCAGACAACAATTCAATCACCTGGACTACACGTGGTGAAATACCCGGAGGTGTTTATTATACTGAGCACCAATGGAAAAACAAGGACTGGGCTGTTGTTGATACCATCAGGGGGAAGGGAAGTTTTGAAATCAATAAATATGCGGTACCGCCAGCTCATTTAAAAGGCGAAAATAACTATAGAATTAGATATGACAGTTTCGATCAAAAGACCTATTATTCTATGGAGTTTTTATATACAGCAGCAGATACTTACATTACATTTTACCCGCACATTGCTAGCTCCCAGCTTGTACTTTCCGACTCTACCGACTATGTGATTACTGATTTTTATGGTAAAGTGGTCAAGAAAGGATCAGGTAGAGATATTCTATTATTAGGCCTAAAGCCCGGTAAGTACTTCCTCAATATTCAAAATAGGCAGGAGCAGTTTATTAAGAGGTAATAGCCTATAACCTATCGGATGGCTCAAAGCAAACCACTCACCGGGTGACTCAAAGTTACCCGGTGAGTAGTATTTATCTATCAGAATGGCTGATGATCAATCGTTTCCTAATTACTTCGTCTTCATTGGTAACTTGTACATGATACATACCTGATGCGAAGTCTTTCGTATCTAAAATGATGTCTGTTTCACTAATTGCATGCTCATAGACCACCTTACCAAAATTGTCATAAATCCTCAAGGTTGAATTTTGACCTAGTTTTGGACTGATTAAAATATGCACTTGGTCACTAGCTGGGTTAGGATAGAGGCTAAATAGGTTATTATTAGCTTCTTCTACAGCTGTTACAATTTCCGGTGTAGGAGCATCTAACCATAATTCAGATTGGTAAACCTCTTTGGTGTCTTCATCCTGAATAATGACCACTACAGCCAAATCACTAAGATCTACCACGTTATTTGGTATCCATGAGAAATTAACGGCAGCCATGGGCTGACCATTGGAAGCATTAGCTGTATTAAGTACTTTACCTGCTGCATTGGGTAGTAGCTTTCTTAAAACAAATTCGGCACTTTCCTCCCCACTGGGTACAGAACTTAAATCAACGTCTTTTTCCAATACCGCTGCCAACATAATAGTGTTCTTACCTATCACACTGTTATTTTGAGGGGTTGGTATGGCTTCAATATTGATAGCTCCACCACTGGTGGTTACATTCAAGTCTATTTTATATTGTGCTAGAATCAATGAACGCAAATTGAAACTGGTTTCACCCCATTGTGAAAATGGCCTACCATCTGGATCAGTAATCATACCATCAATAATGGCCTTGGGTGTACTGGTTACGTCATAAAACAATGCCCTTGCACTTGGATCTACCTTGTTGGCTATATTGATAGGGTCATTGCCGGGGAAATCAGTATGGTAATTGATTTTGACCAAAATAGTACCTTCCGCATCATTAATGCTAAAATTTTTCAGGTAATCACTTTCATATTTAGTAATTGAAATAGTAGGAGTTACATTGGGTTTAATTGTGGCATCTGAAGTATTGGTAAAGTTCTCCAGTAAAACGGTGCGGGTTCTTTCGCCTATAAAGAAGTTGTCAAATGCGAAGCCTTGACCTTCAGGGGTTGATCTGTCAGATAAGATCGTAAATCTAAAAATCACATTGCCTCTATCAGTTATTGGTATACCGTCAAGTACATTTTTTGGTTGACCATTGAAATTCGATCCGGCCCATGAATTTCTAGATAATGTTTGTTGTGGATAATCCAATGTACTTCCATTGTACCAGTCATCCCCACTTTGAAATCCACCTACAATATTCCATACTTTTTGCGAATCAGTAATATTTAAATTATCAACAGAATATTCAAGTATAACGCCATCACCATCACCTAATTCCCAATAGGCATCAAATTGAACAAGAGGTCTTGAAACATCTATTAAATTTAATGATGCACTATAAAGATTTGATTTTTCCTCGGAAAGATAAGCTTGTTTAGGGTTCGTAACCCATACATTATTGTTGTTGGGTAGATTAAAACCAGGGTCGTTAGATAGTGTCCAAGAGTTGCCAATGTTGGTTAAAGTAGTCCAACCTTCAGTACCTTCATCAAATCCTTTGGATATTCTAGGTGAGGTAAACACGTTAATGGTATCCAGTACAGCAATTTGTTTGCCAAATACTGCTTTGCAATTATAGGTTGATATAACTGTAAGTTTAACAGAATCTATCAGAGGTCCATTTCCATTATCTAGATAAGTATGCATACTGGTGTTGCTAACTGATGCATTAATGGTATCATTTTGTGTATCACCATAACTCCAAATGTACTTTGAAATCTTATCATCTGGTAAAGTACCAGGTTTAGGTGTCACACTTGTGAAGGTAAAATCATCTCCAAAATCCGTTCCAGTGAAGTTAAAGTTGACATTTGGAATACCACCTACAGCGATACTTTCTGTCAAAGTATTGGTACAACCTAGTTCAGATGTTATTTTAAGATTAACATCAAAAAATCCCGTGGATGTAAAGGTGTGATTTGGACTTTCTAGGTTACTTGATGATTCTGTTCCACTGGCTAAATCATCAAAATTCCAAGCATATGTAAGTGGGTCATTTAATGGGAAAACAGAGTTATTAGTAAACACAGTAGGTTCACCGAAACAAGTATTTTCGTATGTAAAATCAGCTGTTGGTTTTTGATTAACTGTAAAAGTTGAGCTTGCTATATTAGAACAACCGTTGTCATTATCAGTTAATGTCCAATTAACAATATATGAACCATAACCAGCTCCCGGTAAGTCTGCTATATCTTGAGGGGAAATACTTGCTATACTATTGGCGACACTAAAATCAATTAAATCATTAATTCCGGTGACGGTAGACCCAAACTGAAAATCGTTTGTTACATTGGGGTGAAAACTTTCATCATACTCACCTTCTAGGTTGATTGAAGTACCATCTTCACAGAAATCATTTGAATTAATAGGCCCTGAATTGGTTAAACCAAATGTAATTTGCGGTGGAGCAGATATTTTTACAGGTAAACTAAATTGCAATGTAACTGTTCCATCTGTTTTACTTACGTAGTCGGCAATTAAGGTTAGAGTAACAGTTCCTTCGTTCCCATTAAGTGTAGATGCAGCCAAATCAATATCTATAGTATAATTATTCCCAACCTGAGTCACCGCAGATGGATTGGCAGTAGTTTCGGCAACATTTGGATAAAGATTTGTCAATCTGTATCCTGCTTTATCATTTTCTCCAATTGAAACTATTTCGCCTCCACCTTCACAGTATTTTAAAAGTAATTTGGGTACCGCAGAAGTATTATCAAATACAGAAATTGTTTCTGTTCCTGCAGATTGACAACCCTGAAGTGTAGTATGAGTTAGGGTTACATCATGATCACCCAACCCAGCTGCACCAACAAAGAATTTTTCACCAACTACTGCATCTCCAGTGAATGTGTTCAATCCCTCAACAAGAAGAGCAGCTTCTGCAACTAAATCCAATTTGGTAGTATCACTAAATGCCACTGTAGAAATGGCAAGACCATCAAGTTGAAATGTAAAATTTGCGTTGGGTACAGCTGAAACAGAAAGTTGAGCATGAGACTGAGCATCGGATTCGGAATTGCCATCTTGTTCCGCAGTACCTCCAATTCGTGTGATTGAGCCATTAGCAGTAGAATTAATTGCCTTTATTTCTAAATTATTAATAATAATAATTGCATGGTCGTTGGTTGTATTTATTATATCATATTTGACGCGAAATATCGTTGAATTGACAAATTCTATTTGTGCATTGCTAATATCTGATCCTGATGTTTGTACATTGGTTAACCCTGATGCCGTATTTATTTCAAAACCTGTTGGAAGGGCAAATAATATAGACTGATTATTTCCATTATCGAAATCATCAATTCCTCCCTCTCTTATTGTTATTGGCTTAATTAGCCTTTGATAATCACCTTGGCAAATACTAATAGCTGGATTGTTTACTACCGTTGTAGTTGATCCTGAGTTAGAGTTTGTTGTGACATCAAATTGTTCAAATGAAGTTGTTTTATTTACCGGATTCGCATTATCTTGTGCTACTGCATAGATGGTATAATCAGTATTAGGTGATAAACCAGTTACTACTACATAATGGTATTCATTAGGCAAAGAAATTTGTATAACACCTGAATCAGCTATAGTTCCACCATAGCCTGCTCCATCATTAAATACTTCAGAAGAGCTTCCTGGTATGGGTTCAGTGTCTTCCACCACTATATAATGAATTTCACCTTCCTCATCTATTCTAGCACCTAGTTCAAAACCAGTATCAAATTTGTTTATCACAACCAAAGGACTGGGGCTGACAAAGACTGGGGGTGTAGCATCGGATGATTTGAAATTCCAGCTAGTAGAATTATTGATTCCGGCAAAGAAATTGCCTGACTTATCGGCAAATACGCTACTGCCAATTTGGACATAGTAATTAGTGTTTTCTTCCAAATCCGTTGGTGGGTCAAACGTAAAAGTTAAATCATCCGGACTTATTGTTGGCGAACCTAAAACTAAACTAAATCCAGGAGCCGAAGTTTTACGAAGTGTAATAGTTTCGAGTCCGCTAAAACTCATTGGTTCATTAAATGTAATGTCAAAATCAGTTGCTATGTTTACATTATTATTTGGAGTTAATGGTTCACCATCTAATGGGTTTAGTGCACTTATAACGGGGTTTTCTTCATCATTGAATGTGTATTGCAACCCTGTTAACTCAGCCACCCCACCACTAAGACTTGAACTTCCATTAGAAAGGGTTATATCTGATTTAGTGGTAAAAGCTTCGATATAATCTGGTAGTGCAATTTCAATTGCAGCAGTTAATTTAACATTGGCAACCAAAAATAAATTTTGATTTGCTATATCGTTGTCAAAAACCTCGTTAAATCCGGATATAGTAATTGAATTGGCACTTTCTATAATAGATAGGCCAGTCACCAATACATCATCTGATAAAGGAGCAGAGATATCGACATAGCTATCATTTGATCTGAACACCCTAAAATTATCAAACACATTTCGTACATCAAATGACGTTAAATCTTGATGCCTGAAATTTATCGTGATTTGATTAAGTTTCGGCTGCCCTGTTATAAAATAATCAGCATTAAATTGAAGTCCATAAATAGGAACATCTGAAGAACCCGTATTAAGGGGGCTTGCATTTGTTCTGATATTATTAGTCACGTTATCATTTAATGGCGACACAACTGTATTAATTACATCAACATGAGTGGTTACTGTAGTAGATATTCCACGAGCCGCAATATCGGTAACGGTTAATGTGCCATTACCTGTTGATTTATATCTAATAAAATCCCCAGATAAAACCCCATCTACAAAAGATACTGTACCAAGAGCATCTATATCGATATTTATTGGAGCAGTAATAACTGTTGATCCAGAAGACAAATAGGTTGGTACATCGACAACCGGTGAAAATGACTCATCAACCTCGATGTCAATTGATCCAAAATCATCTGTAGCATAAATTACTGGAGTGGCGGTGAATACAGCATCTAAACCTTCAATAGTGTTTGGTTGTGTATTTACTCTAAATTCAGTAGCTACAACATCCACTATATTTTTATCTGAAGGGGTAACTGAAGGAACCCAAATTGGAGTGAATTGTGAACCACCGGCCACAGTAGCATTATCCAAAGTAATCTGAATTAATTCAGTGTCATCAAGAGGGGAATCCTTTAAGGTTGCTTTAATGAAGAAATATTGAAAACCTGTGCCAGCGTTTGCAATGTCAGTTGCTGTTATTTCCAATCCATTTGCATTGCCTATGTTATCAAAAGTGATGGTTGCAGCAGCAGATTTTTCTTCGATTAAAGCGTTTGTAGCATCGTAAATCCCTACCTTCTCAAGGTTTTCGAAATTTAATATGCTGATGTCAAGTGTTTTCAGAACAGTATTTCCTGCATCCGCATCAGTTAAGTCAACACCACCATCACGAATAATGAACCTAGCTAATGTTGCAGGTGTTCCATCACTTTCCCTATTGCTAGTTGTTGTTATTCTATCATTGGCGATAAAAGAGGGATCAAGTATAATGTCAGATTCATTTGAAGCAAAGACATCGAATGTACTACTTATCCCATCCGTTAAAGTTGGAGCAGATACAACGAGCTCTCCGGACATCCCATCTGTTTCAATTTGAAAATTAGATGCTTTAATGGAAAAATTATAAACACCTAAATCGAAATTTCCAGAAGGAACAAAATTAAATGTAAGCGGGTTAATAGGAGAAAAATTCTGTGTTGTTACAGTCCCTATTGACGAAGTATAGTCAATGTCGGTGTTTCCATTTATATCCTGCGCCTCCACAACAAAAAATCCACTTACATCAGTAAAGGCACTAAGTGCTGAACCAGGAGTAGTGGTGAAGTTGAGCCTGTCAGCATCTACCTCAATTTTATTGTCATCCGTTCCTAGTGTGGTGATTGCACCCCCTGCATCTGGTGCTGCAAATCTAGAAAAGAGGGGGTTGGCCTCAGCGGCAGTTATTTTAACAGTAAATTGTTCGTTATCCACAACAGTTTGGTTAAAATTTACCCTCACATTAAACGATTTTGTACCATTATCAGAGGCTACAATGGGGGTCAGTTCAGCTCCCGCAAAGGTTACGTTGCCAGATGGGTCTAATGTTTTGATCGCACTTACAAGTGATCCACCATCATAAATCCCCACCTCCCTTATTGAATTGAAGTTAGCGAAATTCAAGGTTAGTGAGGTGAGTTTAGTTGCTGCGTTATCACTATCATTGCCATTGCCATCACCACCATCAGTTATTATGAATCGGGCTATTTCTAAATAGGCACTCTCCGTATCATAATCTAAATAATCAAAATCAACATTTGTTGGATATGTGAAGCCTCCATCTTCTATAATATCGGAAAGTTGTGAAACTACAACTGTTACAGGATCCGAAACAACCGTGAATGAAGCTGTAGAAAGTGTCAATTGTGCATCACCATTGATTAAACTAGGTTCGTCATAGCTGAAAGTACTTGCAAAAGTTAGTTCACCAGCAACAAATTGATCCGCAGATGTTGGCTCATCTGTCATAGGAATTTGGGATGGGGTTCGGGCATTTGACACATTAACTATTGATTCACCAAAGTTTTTATCTCGGTTTCCATTAACATCTTGTGCTTGTACAACTGGTTGAGGTGTAACCTGTACCTGAGCATTTACTGTTGCCGGAGGTTGCTGTGTAAACACAAGTTGTGACGCATCTACACTTACAGAATTATTCGCTGGACCGGAATCTGTACTTGAGGCGGACAAAGTACTACTTCCTGTTAAGTTTGTTACAACTCCACCATTGAGAAGTTCAAAAACAAATTTTTGGCCATCTATCTGATATGAAAATGGAGCATTAATATTTGATTTTAACCTAATATATAATTGGAATGTACCTGAAAGATCATCGCCTACATAACCTGGAAATTTGATATTGTTATTGGTTATGGAAGCAAAAGTAATGTCTGTAGTGTTGATTGTACCTGAAATAGAAGCAATACCATAAATCCCCAAGTCTCTTCTTAATACCGCCTCTTGGATTACTTCTGACCAATCTGTAATTTCATTCCCAGTACCCGGTGTAATCACTATTTGGTTTATTCTTGTAGCAACGGCATCGTTGACCAAAGAAGGTGATACATCATCATTTATAGTAAAATCAAATACCTGCAATAATGAACCAGTTTGCAAAGAGGAGATTGTAGATGGTTCAGAACCCCCGCCAGCAGTGATTGTCGTACCGTCAGAATAACTCACAGTCACGGGATCTGAAGCAGGAGAGGGGTTCAAAGTACCCGAAGTAACTGTTAAGGTACCATCACCAGCATCTTGATAGTTGAACCCTGTAGTAACAGTATTATCAAAGGTGTAAAATCCGGAGGCAAAACTCTGACCCACTGGACTGTTATTCATACCTATACCGCCTGCGTTATTTATTGTAGCAATGGTACCCGAATAATTAACATCTCTGTTTCCATTGACATCTACTGCCTCTATTACAGGTTGAGAGGTAAAAGGAGCTTGTACTCCAGCGGTAGCTGGTGGTTGGATTTCCCAATTTAGATCTGTTGCCACTACAGTCACAACATTTCTGGCCGGACCCGAACTTAACGACTGAGCAGGGATTAAACCACTGCTTCCTACGGCAAAACCAAAACTAGAGTTACTTACGTTGAAGGCGAAATTTTTACCATCAATCTCGTTTCTTAATGTAGCATCAGTGATGGGAGATTTAAGCCAAATTTTAAGATTGAATAGTTTGAAAGCGTCATCCGCTAAATATCCAAGTTGCCCTACACCAGTTGGGATATTATTAAAAGTTATTTGTGTATTGTCAATAATTATATTACCACCATTAACATCCGAATTCCAAACATTTACTCCATTATCGTTTAACTCAACACCTTCGATTGCATCAGCCCAATCAATACTGTTGCCAGTTCCAAGATTAAAAGTAAGGCTATTAATAAGTGTAGGTGCATTGTCATTGTCAGCACCAAATCCACCATCATCATCATAAACATAAAAGCTAAAGTTGTTAATTGACGAGCCTAATGAATTTATCAATGAAGACATAGAAGCTGCATCGGTATTTGAGTATAGTCGCGTGTCATTACCTGTGCTGGTCGTACCACTTCCAGTCAGGATTGTGGCATCTGTCTTGTAATCTATTTGGTTTCCACTATTGGTATAGGGATATATTTTAAAATCATATTGTACACCAGAGTTTAAACCAGAAATGCTAGTGGAGGGAGTTGGAGAGGCCGCGAGATTTAATACTCCATTGATACCATTAAAGGTATTTCCTTGAGCTATTAAATCGGTTGGATCCGCAGGAAATGAGCCTGCTGTGGTTTTATATAAAATCAAATAACCATCAGCTAGTTGAGTACCAGCCCCAGCTGTCCATGATAAATCTAAAGAAAAATTATTAGCCCCTTCAGCCACAATTAGGTTTGTAGATTGTTGAGATGGTTCAGGGTTTATAATATAAAATGATTGATCACCTGTGGCATAAGTGGTACCGACATTTCCTACAAGGTCGGTAACTGCCCCTGCGCCTAAAGCATTGAATTCTATTGTTAGATCACCTAGTTTATTAATACTACTTACTGTTACGGTATATGTATCACCGGTGCCAGTTACGTTTGATACTGTTTCAGTACCTCCAGAAGCGGCACCTTTAGTTGTAAAATCAGCAGTGGTTACTGTTGCTGGATTTACATCCTCACTAAATACAACAGTATATGTTACTGAAGAAGCCGTTGTTCCAAAATTAGCGTTCAGCGGAGTTGCAGTACCTCTGTTGATTGAACTAACTGTTGGGGCAACACCATCCGCAGTAAATGACCATTCAGTGGCTCCATCAATAGGAACATTATGGTTTTCATCAGCATTTTGGAATAAAAACCCATCCACATCCACTTCGTAAGTTACCCCATCGTTTAGGGTTAATCCTGATATGTCTATTGAAACTATATCGTTATTAACAGTAATAAGTCCGCTGCCTACTGGTATAGAAGCAATAGCCGCCCCACCAGATATTGAAATAGTAACGTTTCCTCCAAAAACTGGCCCTTTAGCCATATTTTCATTAAAATCAATTTGAAGGGTAGTTGTGCTTGCTATTATTGTACTGCTGTTTGCGGGGATAAGTGCATCTACACTTGGGGGCAGTACAAATGCTGTTAAGCCACCTGTTGGTGCTGTTACATTGGCGGGGTTATTATGACTATCCCAATTACCTGATGAGTTTATATCAGTCAATATTTCAGCTACGGTACCTGTAAGTACACCTCTATTATAAGCTAAATTATCTACATGAGCGATAGCAAATGATGATGGAGGGGTTGTCAATAACTGCGTAGGTCGCATTGAATTCTGCTGATTGTTATTATCACTATCCCATCCACCATGCGTATGGATACCTGCAATAAAAGTGGGATTTATACTTGTTCCTTGATAAGCGAATATTTGATCCCCATCGGTACTTAGGGTGAGTTCATCACCGGTTACTGTTCCAACGGTCGGACTAACACCACTAATTTTTACTTCGAGACCTGCATAATAGTTCGCATCAGCTTCCCATATCAATGTTTCTTCTGAGGTTCTGAATGAAGTTGAGTTTTGATCCCAACCGTTATTGGTAAATTTTATTTGGGTTCCAATGGGAATATCCTTTAAGAGTACAAATGCAAACTCATTAGGGTCATCTGATCTGAAGTATGTAAATGCTGCATCACCAGCTGACATATTAATCACATTAAATGTTACTGGATGATTCACAACAGCTGCCATGGGGTTACCTGCTAAATCAACTATATTGCCTGCCCCTGTGTAACTGACCACAGTATTTAAGCTCCACCCACTTCCTAACATTGTAATAGTATTACTTGTACCAACGCCAGAATAGTTCTGTGAGCTTAATGTTCCGTCATTGGTACTAAAACCTGTTGATACACCAGGCCCAAAATTTAATTGTTCACTAAGGGTAAATGTTATTTCACCTGCTGAAATTAAACTTATTTCGTCAGGTGATATTGTAGGTAGGGTTTGGTCAATAGCCAATTGGGTAGCACTTGCAGTATATGTTGAGGTGTTTCCTGGATTGTCAGAAACTTGTGCCCGAAATTCAATGGTTCCTTCCTCAACGAACCCAGTTATTTCTTCAGTATCGGCCGTGCCATTAGCTGGGGTATTATCAGCAATAGTAACTATTTTGAATCCATTGGTTCTATCAATATTTAATATTGTGACAGCTGGACCTAAATTTTCAAAGGTACCAGCATCAACTCTGGCCTGTAATTGAATTGAACCATTGTCCAAAGTCGCATCACCAGCATCCAATGGGACAGTAATACTTAATCCCGAATTGCTCGAGTTCCAATAATTTGCCACAATAACTCCACCTGTTGTCACAACATTACCAACGGTTAGGACTGATGGTGCGACATTATCAATTGTATATTCTTCTTCGGCATTTATAGTTCCTATAAATGCATTTCCAACATTATCTGCAACATTTTGTCCACCTGCAAAATCAAGATTTAGATTGT
>DDIU01000036.1 GCA_002338655.1 Flammeovirgaceae bacterium UBA1842
GGAAGGCCTTCTTATTTTATGGTATGTCCTTGAAGTAAGCTCCATTAAAACTAGAACCAAAAAAAGGCACTGAGAATATTCCCAGTGCCTTTATTGTCTCTCCTTAAAAACGGTATCGTTTCTTTAGGACAGCAGGTCAAATTATTTTATTTCAACAAGTTCAATGTCAAATACTAAATCTTTACCTGCTAATGGATGATTGGCGTCTATCTCAACTGTTTCTTCCATTACATTAGATACCACTACAGGTAATGCCTGGCCGTTAGGCTGTTGCATACTCAATTGCTGACCAACCTCAGGTTTCAAATCAGGAGGTAGCTGTGCTTTAGGCACCTCAATTATCATTTCTGTGTTTTTTTCACCATACGCTTCAGCGGCTGGTATTTTGGCTGTTTTTTTATCCCCTACATTCATTCCATCTACTGCTTTATCAAACCCTGCGATCATCATCCCAGCCCCTACTTCAAATTCCAATGGTTCTCTATTAAGAGAAGAGTCAAAAACTGACCCGTCATGCAATTTACCAGTATAGTGAACTTTTACACTATCCCCTTTTTTTGCTCCAGACATAAATATATTTTTTAATCTTTATTGTTAATCCCCTGATTTTCAGGAATTGCAAAGGTAGCCATTAGCCTTCCAAAAAAAAATTATGATCCAATAGTGTACCTTTTACCAAAACGTGCATTATGTGGGTACTTCATTTTTAAACAATGTGTGAGGCATTGTAAGGCGGTTATATCCGGTCTCTGATTCCAATGTCAGTAGGCCGGATATTATCTTTCTGAGTGAAGTACTGTAACCTTATTATGGACTAGCGAGTATTAATTTTATGTGTAAACCAACTTATGGGACTTACAGCCATTAAATACCATTTTCGTCTACTATGGGTATTCAACTATTCGGTTGATCATTGGCTGCGCAAAATCAATTACTATACTACTGCCAGTACTTATCATAAAACCAAACAAGAAATAAGTGCGGAGTATGAAGTTATAAAAGCATCACAGCACAATCCGGAAAATTTTGGTCCACTTTATATAAGGTATCATGATATGGTATTTTTGTTTATAAATAAACGGGTAGATAACCTTGAAGCCACTGCCGACCTTACTTCAAGGGTATTTTTAAAATGCCTCAAGAATATTGGCAAGTATAAATATCAGGGTGTGCCATTTTCAGCATGGCTATATAAAATAGCACTCAATGAGATCAACCAATTTTTCAGGGTACAGAATAAACTAATGCGAACAGTAAGCATTAATGATCATCATATTGATCAACTCGTGGGTGAAATTGATTATGGTCAACCATTAATTGATACTCATGTTCTGGTGCCCGTATTGTTAGAACAGTTGAATGATTATGAAATCCAATTCATAGAATTACGGTTCTTTGAGAATGAATCGTACAAACAAATAGGTTATTTACTTGGTTTAAGTGAAGTAAATGCTAAAATTAAGACTTATAGGATTCTTAAAAAGTTGAAAAAACTTTCAGAAAACATTAATTACAATGAATAATGGGCAAATTTAAAATTAAAATAAATCCACCTGTTCCTTCTATAGAAACTATTCACCAATACCGAAACTTTGGAGGCTTACTCCATCGTTATAAAAAGTATTATTCTACAGATGGCATAAGGTACATGCTTTATCATGATAGAAAGAGATTGGTTTACATTGTTATCATTATAGTTTTTCTATTGATGCTCCTTTTTGTTGAAGAAATTAGTGCACAGTCTATTCCCCTCTAAACTTAAAAAGCCAGTACTCATTGTACTTTTGGTATTTGGTGGGGTACGCCCATTATTTAGCCAATCCGATATTACCGTTTACACTGAAGGCGATAAACTGACCGCAGCATTTGTTGCTAAACTATGCAGTGCGGCACGCTACCAACTTGGCGTTGAGAATATAGGCCCCACTGAATTGGAAAATGACATTCTTTTTGCTGCTGGCACAACCTATGGCGCAGAAGATGTGGCTGAATTAAGTTTGAAATGGCATACCAAATACGGCAGCCAATGCCAATGTCCAGCCAATGATGACTTTGAGGCAGGTGATATTTTACGTCAGATGGTGAATAGTAATTTTCGTGAATTTGCCAACACCATAGGCCCCAAGAATAGATTACCTTTAAACCTAGCACTTAAAGACCCAGTCGATGGTATGACCATATTGGAATATATCAATAACCAGCGTGTGCTGCTGGAGAAAAAGTATAATAATGACCGTTCGAAATTCCAAGAAGATTTAAAATGGCGTAATATAATGTTCTTTTATTTTTTATTCTCGGAATACAGTATTAATTAGCGGCTGTGAATTTACTGTACGCCCTCGATCTATTAGGAACTTTTGTTTTTGCCATAAGTGGTCTTCGCCTAGCGGCCAGAAAAGATATGGATCTATTCGGGGCAACGGTTATAGGATTTGTAACCGCAGTGGGTGGTGGTACCACCAGGGATCTATTGCTCGGTGCTACCCCCGTAGCATGGATCGATAATATCCAATATCCAATTGCCATCATACTGGCCGTACCATTTACCTTGATATTTAGAAAATATATTGTTAATCTTAAAAGGACTTTCTTTGTCTTCGATAGTATTGGAATCGCCATATTTACGATAAGTGGCATGCAAAAAGCACTTGATTTTGGATTAAATCCGGGCTTGGCAATGGCGATGGGCATGGTTTCCGCAGTAGTGGGAGGTGTTATTCGGGATATTTTGTGCAATGAAATCCCGCTTATATTCAGAAAGGAAATTTATGCCACTGCATGTTTAGCTGGTGCATTGGTATTTTACTTATTAGGTAATTGGGGAATAGACCAAAACCTGAATTATATAATTACCACATCTCTAATTTTGATCATAAGAGTAGTATCGATCAAGTATAACTTGTCAATGCCTAAAATGAAATGATTATTCGAAACTGGACTTAAACTGACTTTCCCAAGTCTGCCAGTCTACTGTTTTGAAGTTATCGCCACCAATAAATTTCACAATCATCTCAAACCGATCCGGCTTTAAATACCCGGCTAGGGGTTGAATAATATTAAAATCTTCATCTAGAAATACCACTGAAGGGTAACTCATTTTATTATTTAGTAATGAAGCGGCCAATTCATGGTAGCCCCTATTGCCACTGGCAATAAACTTAAAAGTATGATCCCTGAAAACAATGTCTTCTTTCTGCTCGGCATTTAATTTGACAGGATAGAAATTTTCATTCAAATAATCGGCTATAATTACTTGACTAAATGTATTCTTATCCATCACTTTACACCATCCACACCAGTCGGTATACACATCAATGAATATTTTGCGCTTTTCGGTTTTTGATTTTTCTACAGCCTCCTCAAAGCTCAACCATTTCACTTTTCCCTCATTTTCCTGAGCAAATAATGAGAAACCAGTTTGTAATAATACAATTGTCAAAAGGCCAATTACAATTCTTTTCATATTATAGATCATACGTCATTAACAACTTGAGAGTTAGGTTTATTTTATCAATTAATACTTTTAGACCTGATATAGGTAAGTATATCATTTTTGTTGTCAGGATGAAACCACTTTATTTCATCATCCCGCTTAAACCACGTCAGCTGACGTTTGGCATACCTCCTACTATTACGCTTAACCAAGTCAATGGCTTCTTCCAAAGTCAAATCTCCATCCAAGTAATCAAAAATCTCCTTGTAACCCACTGTTTGTAAGGCTTGCATATGTTTAAATCCAATAAGCTTTTTTACTTCATCTACTAACCCCATTTCAATCATGATATCAACCCGTTTGTTTATGCGTTCATAAAGCTCCTCCCGAGGTCTTTCCAATCCTATTTTAACAATATTAAAGGGCCTATCCACTATTTTACCTACCCTATAGCCCGAAAACTTCTGCCCTGTTGCCTGAAACACCTCTAACCCCCTCAAAACACGGTGCGGGTTGGCCTTATCTACTACGGCATAGTATTCTGGATCGACCTGTTCCAACTCTTCCAGTATTGATGCCAATCCATGGGATTGCAACCTCTGGTTGAGCCCTTCCCTTATCCCATCGGTCACTTCTGGTATATCAGATAGGCCGTGCAGTAAAGCATTGATATACAGTCCCGAACCACCAGTTAATATAACCGTTTCATAGTTCTTAAAAAGTTCTGTCAGTAATTCAAGGCCCTCCTTCTCATATTGCCCTGCCGAAAAATCATCTTGGATAATGTGGGTACCAATAAAATGATGCTTTACACGGGCCAATTCTTCTGGTGTGGGTTTGGCTGTGCCAATTGACATTTCTTGGTATACTTGTCTTGAGTCAGCCGAAATTATCTCGGAGTTGAGCTCTTGCGCTATATCAATGCACAATTTGGTTTTCCCAACAGCGGTAGGCCCAACAATACACACAAGATTTTTATTTTTTAATGTCATAAATACAAAATACCTATTAAATTATCGTATATCAAAAAGGCTCTTTTTTGTAGAAATTGCTAATTTCACGAGGTATGGTTAAAGAGAAGAGGACACTTCAAAAAAAAATAGAGGAGCTTGAAAAACAACTCGCAGAGGAAAAACAAAAAAACTCTTATGCAACAGCCATTCTGGAAAGTGGCAATTTAATAATCTGGTCGGTAGACAAAGAATTCAAACTACTCTCCTTCAATCAAAACTATTTTACTTTTTTTCTCCCTTCGGAATCAAAATCAAAAGTCTACTTCGAAAAAAACAATCAACTAAAATCGGTAAATGCCCATAAATTTTGGACAAAAAAATATCAACAGGCACTGGCCGGCCAATCGGTAAATTTTGAAATCAGAATAGAAGTAGATGGTCAATATGAATGGAAGGAAGTATTCTTGAATCCTGTATATGGTAACGATGCAAATATTAACGCCATCTCAGGTATCGCATACGACGTAACGGACAAGACACAAGCCAGAAAAAAACTCATCAATAGCGAAGAAAAGTTTAGGAATATATTCGAATCCTTTCAGGATCTATACTTTAGAACTGACTTTAAGGGAAATATTACCATGCTTAGCCCTTCGGTTAAGGACATCATTGGTTTTAGTGAAGCCCAATTGAAAGGCAAGAATATTACGAATTACTATATCTACAATATCAAGATCAAATCATTACTTCGAGATCTAATAAAATATGGCAGCGTTAGAAATTTTGAAGCAGGACTTGTTAATAAGTCAGGCAATGTGATTCCGTGTATCTGCAATATTCGGATAATAACTTCCAATGGTGTGCCTAAATACATTGAAGGTGTGGCAAGGGACATCACAGAACTCAAGCGTACAAACTTACAGTTACAACATTCAAAAGAACTGGCAGAGCGTTCTCTAAAAATAAAGGAAAGGTTTTTGGCAAACATGAGCCATGAGATAAAAACCCCATTAAATGGAATTATGGGCATGTTACACCTTTTGGATGACGAGGCTCTCAATGACCAACAGAAGAAACATTTGGAGTCTTTGAAAAGCTCATCTGAGATATTGATGAGCATGCTCAATGATATGCTGGATATTGCAAAAATAGAAGCAGGAAAAATGGAGCTGAAAAACTCCGTGGTTAGCCCTTCAACCCTTTTTGAAAAACTATCCATCCTTTATGAGCAAGAAGCAAAAAGAAATAAGTTAAAGTTGCACTTTGAAATTGATGAGGCTATACCAAAAAACATATTGGCCGATGAAATCAAACTCATCCAGATATTTTCAAATTTAATATCAAATGCCATAAAATTTACCCCCGCCAATGGCGATATCCATGTAAGGGCATTTATTGAAAAAAAGAAAAGAAATGGGGCTTTGTTGATAATGGGTACGGTTAAAGACACCGGTATTGGCATTCTGGATGAGGACACAAAGAAACTTTTTAAGAGTTTTACACAACTGGATAGTTCAACAAGTAAAATTTATAAGGGCACTGGGTTAGGGTTATTCATCTCTAAAAAATTGACCGAACTAATGAAGGGGGAAATCGGGGTAAAACCGAATGAAAATGGGGGTTCCACTTTTTGGTTCACATTTGAAACACTTGAAGTATCTCCGTTACCTGAAATAGAAATGTCTGATAACGCTTCGGTACTACTTGGCAATCCCAGCATTTTGGTGGTAGATGACAATAAAGTCAATCTGCACCTTGCCTCTGAATTACTTAAAAAAGCAGGTTGTAAAGTCACCACGGCAAATAGTGGTAAAAAAGCAGTAAGGCTGGCCTCGAAAACTCAATTCGAGTTAATCCTGATGGACATTCAAATGCCAACTATGGATGGAATTGAAGCTACCGTTCAAATAAAAAATGATGGCCAAAATATGGGAACACCCACCATCGCCATGACTGCCTATTCTATGTCAGGTGACAAAGACAAATACCTACAGGCCGGGTTTGATGATTACCTATCAAAACCAATAATCCCGGACGCACTGATAATGATGATAAAAAAATGGACTGAGGATGATGTGGTAATTGAACCCATAAAGAGTGAACCTACTAAGCTGGAATACGTTACCCTAAATAATAAAACCTTGGGTAATTTAAGTAAATACGGAGGTAAGGAAGTAGTAAGTGAGGCGTTGGCTGAGTTTGATAGTGAGTGTGATCAACAATTACAAATCCTCCGTTCAACAAAAAATATTGAGGAAATTTTAAATATTTTGCATACCTTAAAAGGTAATGCTGGAACATTAGGTGTTGAAAAAATGGCATTTTGGGCTGAAATGATGGAGGATGAAGTAAAAACGAAAAAATATCATAATTTTGATAGCAACTTAAAGGAGTTAGAAGTACTCCATACTGAATTTAAAAGTTCGTTAAAACAGTTTTAATTAATTATAGAATGGCAAAGAAAATCTTATTAGCAGACGACAGTCCGGTAATCCAAACACTCTCAAAGAAAATATTCCAAGGTCAGGGGTATGATTTTAAAGGTGTAAAAACAGGTGCAAAAGTGATGGGCGAAGTTGAAAATAATGACTATGATGTAGTGATTCTCGACATCATTTTACCAGAAACCAATGGCATGGAACTAGCCAAACAAATCAGGCAGCTCAAAGACAAAAAGAAAGCTTCGGTACCCATAATTGCCATTTCTGGGAACTATAAAAATTATTCTAAAAGCGATTTTGATGAAGTAGGTATCAATGAATATCTTATCAAACCCCTAGATTATGATGCACTGGTAAGTGCTGTGAAAAAATATATCTAAATGAGCTTTAAGTACTCTAATCACTTTCTCAATAAACTTGAAGATTTAATAGCCGAAACATCCTACATTCTACGATATGAAAGGGGAAACTTCCATTCGGGTTGGTGTATTTTAAAAGATACCAAAGTCATTATAGTCAATAAATTTTTTGCCACAGATGGCAAAATAAATTGCTTATTGGATATTATTAAAACAATAGATATCGATCAATCCAGATTAAGCGAAAAGAATCAAAAACTTTACTTCGAACTGTCCCAAACTAAATTGCAATTGTGAAAATCACGTTTTTAGGCACAGGTACTTCTCAGGGCGTTCCGGTTATTGCCTGCCAATGTGAAGTTTGTACTTCGTTGGATTTCAGGGACCAGCGGTTGCGCACTGCTATCCATATAGAAACTGACCAAAAAAGCTTTGTGATCGATACAGGGCCGGATTTTCGCCAACAGATGTTGCGTGAACGGATCAAATCACTGAATGCCATTATTTATACTCACGAACACAAAGATCATACTGCCGGGTTGGACGATGTCAGGGCTTTTAATTTTTTACAAAAAAAAGCTGTACCCATATATGCCATGCCACATGTGATTGAGCAATTAAAAATGGAATACAATTACATTTTTAATGAAAAGAATAATTATCCTGGCATACCGCAAGTTGACACTCATCTACTTAAAGATACTTCCCCATTTAAAATCGAATCGGTAGAATTTATACCCATAGAAGTTATGCATTATAAGCTTCCGGTATTGGGATTTAGAGTTGGTGATTTTACTTATATCACAGATGCCAATTACATATCTGATAAAGAAAAAAGCAAAATAAAAGGCTCTAAGGTATTGGTAATTAATGCTTTACAAAAAGAGAAGCACATTTCCCACTTTAATCTCAGTGAAGCGATTGAACTAGCCCAAGAATTGGGTGTAAACCAAACCTACTTCACCCATATAAGTCATAAAATGGGCAGGCATGCACATGTTGAGAAAGAATTGCCAGATGGCATATCTTTGGCGCATGACGGTCTAACCATAACCTTATAGTGCACAATAACTACTATTTCTTAAGACAGCTTAGCAATGCCCTAAAATCAAAAATAATGGGTCGTCCTGTCGTGGAATGTTACTCGCAAAATAAAGATGAGCTTATTATAGTTATAGGCGATAATAATGAGGCATTCAACATCAAAGCTCACTTAAGTCCGTCCTTTTGCTGCTTGACCTTTCCTGAAGCTATCCAGCGTGCACGAAAAAACAGTGTTGATCTATTCGAGACCATTGTTAACAGGAAAATTGTTGAAGTCAGACAGTTTTTAAATGAACGCTGCTTCGCCCTTGTCTTTGATGATGGGCATAAGTTATTATTCAAAATGCATGGCAACCGTTCGAATATTATACTTTTTGGAATTAATAATAAGGCTTTAAAAATTTTCAATGGTCATTTAAGAAAAGATCTTGAGCTCGATTTCACAAAAATCGACAGGCCCATTGATCAAAGTAAGCAAGCTTTTGTTGAATCATCTGAACATGAACTGTTTCCCACATTTGGTAAGGTGGTACACCATTACCTCAAAAACCATCAATATGAAACCAAAGATGTGGAGGGTAAATGGGATATTTTAACCAATACACTTCATTTACTTAATCAACCAAACTTTTATATCATTGAGAATGATCAAGGATTGTCTTTAAGCCTCCTACCGCTTCAGGGCATTATTCAGGAGTTTCAAAATCCCATATCAGCAGTCAATAACTTTTTTAGTAAATATATAAGTACCGCTAGTCTGAGGATGGAGAAAAAGACAGCACTCAGTCACATTCAAAAAGGTTTATCACAAAGCAGTAATTATTTAAAAAAGGCGGAAGAAAAGCTCCAAAAACTATCAGTTGGGTCGGGTTATAGTCAAATGGCTGATATAATTATGGCCAATTTGCATCAAATAAAAGCTGGGGAAAGTGAAGTAACACTTACTGATTTTTATAACGATAACCGTCCAATTACGATCAAATTAAAACAAAATCAATCACCACAAAAAATTGCTGAGAACTACTACAGAAAGGCTAAAAATCAATCAAAGGAATTGTCTAATCTTAAAAACAGCATAAGTGCAAAACAGAAATTAAAGCAATCATTTGAGGCACATATAGCGGCCATTACTGCCATTAGTGATTACAAAGTATTAAGGAAATACTTGAAAGAAAATGGACTGGAACAGCAAAAATCCAAAACGGATTCAACTCAAAAGCCCTTTAAAGAAGTGGAATACCAAGGTTTTGTGATCTATATCGGCAAAAACTCAAAAAGTAATGATAAAATGCTCCAGTCCTTTACTTTCAAAGACGATTTATGGCTTCATGCAAAAGATGTAAGTGGCTCACATGTTATCATAAAGTACCAGTCGGGAAAAGTGTTTCCGAAAAATGTAATAGAAAAGGCCGCTCAATTAGCCGCCTTTCATTCCAAAAGAAAATCAGATAGTCTTTGCCCTGTCATTGTTACCCCTCGCAAATTCGTCCGTAAGCGTAAAGGGGATCCGGCAGGGGCAGTGGTGGTTGATAAAGAAGAAGTCATTCTAGTTGAGCCAGCTTTGGGTTGAATTATAATTTAATAGCAACGCTTAGTCCATGGGCACCACTTTTTTGAAAATACCCCAAAGATATTCCATCTGCTTTTCGCTGGTATTCCCTTTGCTTCCTTCCACCAATGACATTCAAAATGATTCCTGCGGTAGTCATAGGCACGCCTACCATCACTCCCAGAATGCCCAATACACCATTTGAATCAGTGGTAGTGGTGTTATTGTTATAGTTATTGGTGTAGTAGTAGCCATTTTGATAATATCCATTATTTTGGGTGTTTTCTTCCCAGTCTGCGTTGCCAATTAAGACTATACCCGATATTGTAATTACACCGCCAAAAATACCAAGTATAGTACCTGTTTTTTTCATTTTTTCATACTTAAATGCTTTACTCCGATAGAACATTTTTTCCTGGTTCGTCTGCCCAAATGTGAGCGTAAAACTTAAAAGTAGTAGAATGCCAATAGTTAATGCTTGCTTCATAAATAGGGAAATAATAAAATAAAGGCACAAATATGCAGTATTCTATTCTAATAAATTATTGTTTATTGAATAAAATGGGGTATCAATATGAAAATAATTATCCTACTCTACAATATTGAGTTTTACTGTATTTGTCCTACCCCGTGCATGAATGGGCATACTTGCCGTAGTGATAAAGACATCGCCTTTTTGAATATGCCCCTTGGCCCTTAGAATCTCTTCTATATCGGCAAAAGTATCATCTGTAGACACTTCATTGTCATAAAAATACCCTCTCACCCCCCAAATAAGGTTCATGGTATTGAGAAGGGGCCTATTGCTGGTAAAAATAAATATGTTGGCTTTTGGCCGGTGTGAAGCCAATTTAAAGGCCGTATAACCAGAGGCTGTCATTCCAATAATTGCCTTGGCCTTCGATGTTTTTGCCAAACGGCATGCAGCTAATACTAGGGTATTATTGTAAAATAAAGGATCATCTCCTTCAAGAGGTTCGTGTTTAAAGTATACACTAGACTGCCTTTCTACGCTTGTTATGGTCTTCACCATACTTTTTATTACTTCCAATGGATACAGTCCAGCAGCAGTTTCTGCAGATAGCATAAGTGCGTCAGCCCCATCCATAACGGCATTGGCCACATCATTGGTTTCTGCCCGTGTTGGCCGTGGGCTTTCAATCATGCTCTCCATCATTTGCGTTGCAATTATCACAGGTTTGGCTGCCTTATTACATAGACTTACTATACGTTTTTGCGCCATAGGCACTTCCTCCATATATATTTCAACACCCAAATCGCCCCGTGCAACCATTACTCCATCAGTAGCTTCGATAATGGATTCTATGTTTTTTATGGCCTCTGGCTTTTCAATTTTTGCTATGATTTTCGTACTCTTATTGGCCTTTTCGATCAACTTTCTTAAGTTATGAATATCATCTGCCGTTCTTACAAATGACAAGGCTATCCAATTGACGTCATTTTCTAAACCAAACTGCAAATCCTTCAAATCCTTTTCTGTTAATGAAGGGGCGGAAACTTTTGTGAATGGAAGGTTAATCCCTTTCCTCGATTTCACCTTTCCTCCATATATGACTGTGGTAACTACATCTTCTCCTTTAATTTCTACAACCTTGAGTTCTATTTTACCATCATCAATGAGTATCATATCACCTGGCACTACATCTTTATGCAAGTTCTGATATACGGTACTTACCATTTTTGCAGTACCTATCATTTCATTGGGCGTTATGATAAATTGCTGCCCTGGTTTTATTTTCACACCTTTATTGACCTCCCCTACTCTAATTTTTGGCCCCTGCAAATCCTGTAATAGACAAACACAAGTATCCAGCTCCTCATTTAGTTCACGGACATATTGTATCACCTTTACATGATCTTCATGCGAACCATGTGAAAAATTCAACCTGAATATATCGACACCAGCCTCTATTAATTGTTGCAATTTCTCCTTGGTGTTAGACGCAGGGCCCACCGTGGCGATAATTTTTGTTTTATTAAATAAAATTTCTTCTCTCATATCAAGTTAAAAAGTTGTCCTTTGATTTGATTTTGCCCAAAGGAATAGGAGCAATATATTCAATGTATTCCACTTCACGCAATACTTTTAACACTTCTTCTATTGCAAACGATTGAAATGTTCCATTGAATTTTAAAATATAATCAAAGTGGGGCATTTCAGGTACCAGATACTTATTTTCGTTATCGGGCGACTTATTTTTAAATAGGTGAAAAAGGCAGTTGTCTTCCTCAAAAGAATAATTTAGAAACGCTAAATTTAAGTCATCTGACCCCTCAATCAGATAATCATCGAGTTTTATTAGTCTAATATCAAGTAGGGAATTGATGGCCCAAGCAAGTTTATAAAATTTGGCCGATGAGGTAATACCGAACAAATCAAAATCATAATTATGATCTATATGTAATTTAGTCTTCTTCATTATCTCTAAATATCCCAAAATTAAGATGATATTTTAAGTAATTTTAGCTATTCTTGGACAATAAAAGACAGGCAATAACTTTCCATAAATTGTTTGACATTAAACCATTAATGTATTTCTTTGCAGATATTTTAACTAAAAAAAATAAACACATGTCTGAAATAGCACAAAAAGTTAAATCAATCATCATTGATAAGTTAGGAGTTGAGGAGTCTGAAGTTACTCCTGAAGCAAGTTTCACAAATGATCTAGGAGCAGATTCATTAGATACAGTAGAACTTATTATGGAGTTTGAAAAAGAATTTAATATTTCAATTCCTGATGATCAGGCAGAAAACATTTCTACTGTAGGACAAGCAATATCCTACTTAGAAGAAAATGTAAAATAATAAATCCATTAGCCCCCAGCTAGAGCTTATTCTATGAGTTTAAGAAGAGTAGTAGTTACAGGTATAGGAGCACTTACACCAATAGGCAACAATGTTAATGACTATTGGAACGGCCTGAAAAATGGCGTGAGTGGTGCTGCACCCATTACCCGGTTCGATGCGGAAAAATTTCGAACGCAATTTGCTTGTGAAGTAAAGGACTTCAATGCTGAAGACCACTTTGAAAGGAAAGATGCGCGAAAAATGGATCCATTTACTCAGTATGCACTGGTTGTGGCCGATGAGGCGATTATTGATTCTAAATTAAATTTAGAGACCATCGATCATGATAGGGCCGGAGTAATCTGGGGATCTGGGATAGGTGGATTGTATACATTTCAGGAAGAAATGAAGGCCTATACACTTAATGATAATACGCCTCGTTTCAACCCGTTTTTTATCCCGAAAATGATCGCTGACATCAGTGCCGGTTATATTTCTATAAAATATTCATTTAGGGGTCCCAATTTCGTGACCGTTTCGGCCTGTGCTTCTGCCACAAACGCCATTATTGATGCAATGAATTACATACGCCTCGGGCATATGGACATTGCCATCTCTGGGGGTAGTGAAGCTGCAGTAACAGAAGCTGGTATTGGGGGGTTTAATGCCATGAAGGCGTTATCTGAGAGAAATGATTCCCCACAAACAGCGTCAAGACCATTTGATAAAGATCGTGATGGTTTTGTATTGGGCGAAGGAGCAGCGGCTCTTATTCTTGAAGAATACGAGCATGCTAAAGCAAGAGGCGCCAAAATTTATGCTGAATTAATAGGTGGGGGCATGTCTGCGGATGCTTATCACATAACGGCACCCCATCCTGAAGGTTTGGGGGCAACCAATGTAATGAGAAATACACTTAGGGATGCTAATATTAAACCTGAAGAGGTAGACTATATTAATGTTCATGGTACTTCTACTCCATTGGGAGATGTGAGCGAAACCCTTGCCATTAAAAAGATCTTTGGCGACCATGCCTATAAGCTCAATATTAGTTCTACAAAATCAATGACTGGCCACTTATTAGGTGCGGCTGGTGCCATTGAGGCTGTAGCATGTATCAAGGCTGTGGAGAATAATTTAGTGCCTCCAACCATCAATCATTTTACTGATGATGAAAACCTTGATAATAAGTTAAACTTGACCTTTAACAAAGCTCAGGAGAGAAGCGTTAAAGTTGCCATGAGTAACACATTCGGTTTTGGAGGTCATAATACCTCAATCATTTTCCGTAAACTAGAGGAATAGTGTATCGTGCTGCAAAGCGCTTTATAAATACATTTAGGAAAAAATCGAAAAAAGATAAAAGGCTTATTACTGCAATTGTTACAATTGTTGGTAGTAAGCCTTTAAACTTAAATCTATTTCGATTGGCCACGAGGCATTCTTCTGTGGCCACCACCAATATCAAGGGACAAAAAGATTCCAATGAAAGGTTAGAGTATCTTGGCGATGCCATATTAGGTGCTGCTGTCGCTGATTACCTTTTTAAAAAATATCCCTTTAAAGATGAAGGGTTTCTGACTGAACTTAGATCAAGAATCGTGAGCCGTGAGTCCCTCAATGACCTAGGAAAAAAAATTGGCCTGAATCAACTAGTACAATATGACAGCAGCAAGCACGATAAATTATCTCATAAATCCATTTATGGTGACACTTTAGAAGCATTTATTGGCGCAGTGTACCTCGACCGGGGATATGAATTTTGCAAAGCCTTTATATTGGAAAAGTTGGTGATCCCCCATTATAATCTTCAAATGATAGTAGATTCTACCATTAATTTTAAAAGTAAACTTATTGAGTGGACACAGCGGGAAAACAAGGAACTACAATTTGAAATTATTAGTGTAAAGGATGAAAAACACCATAAAGAATTTGTAGCTGAAGTATTAATAGACAATAAGGCTATGGGAAAAGGATTTGGTTACAACAAAAAGAAAGCTGAGCAGGATGCAGCACAGAAAACGTTGGTACTTTTGGGCTTAATAGAAAATTGATGAGTACAATTAGAGTTGGGGGCGCTACACTTAACCAGACACCGTTGGATTGGTCTGGAAATATTTCGAATATAATTAGTGCCATTGAACAAGCAAAGGCAGATAAGGTGGAAATTTTATGTCTGCCCGAACTGTGCATTACAGGTTATGGTTGTGAAGATGTATTTCTCAGCAATTGGATTTACGAAAAAGCCCTTAAAAGCTTGCTACTAATTGTTCCTCATTGTAAAGATATTACAGTGGCCATAGGATTACCTGTGAAACTGGATTCAAAAAACTACAATACAGCCTGCGTTGTCGAAAATGGAGAAATTAAGGGGTTTTATGCGAAGCAAAATTTAGCCAATGATGGAGTGCATTACGAACAAAGGTGGTTTACGGCCTGGTCTACTGGAAAAACATCCAGCATAAAAATTGGAAATCATTCTTATGATTTTGGTGACCTAACATTTAACTATCAGAATTTTAGTTTCGGATTTGAAATTTGTGAAGATGCCTGGAGAAAAGACAGACCTGCCTGTCGCTTGTTTGAAAAGGGGGTCAAATTGATCCTAAATCCTAGTGCTAGTCACTTTGCATTTGGAAAAACCCTTGACCGTGAAAGACTGGTAGTTGATAGCTCTGCTCAGTTTCAATGTGCTTATGTATATGCCAACCTGCTCGGTAATGAATCAGGTCGTATGATCTACGATGGAGAAATTTTAATCGCTCAAAACGGCCACCTATTCAAGAGAAACAACTGGCTTTCGTTTGCTAATTTCAATGTACAGTTTACCGATATTGACATCCTCAAACAAAATAGCACAGGTAAACCCGCTGAATATTTAAGGGATAAGAACACAGAATTTGTAAAGGCTGGAGCCTTGGCTTTGTTCGATTACCTAAGAAAAAGTAAAAGTAATGGCTTTACCCTGTCATTAAGTGGTGGTGCAGATTCATCAAGTATTGCAATCCTCGTTTCCGAAATGGTCAAAAGAGGTATTGCCGATTTAGGTGTTAAATCGTTTGTCTCAAAAATTGGCATCACCACTTTGCCAGAAAAAATAGTGGGATTAAGTGATGAACAAGCCATTAATGTACTAATGAAATCGTTGTTGTCTTGTGCATATCAAGGCACAATCAATTCTTCCAAAGAGACATTCAATGCTGCAAAAGCACTCGCAGAGGAAATTGGGGCTTCATTTTATAGCTGGACGATAGACGAAGAGGTTAATTCTTATACCCAGAAAATTGAAAAGGCCCTTGGACGTAAATTAAGATGGGAAACAGATGACATTACACTTCAAAATATTCAAGCCCGAAGCCGTTCACCCATTATCTGGATGATGGCCAATATTAAAAACAACTTGCTATTGACAACCTCAAACCGAAGCGAGGGGGATGTAGGATATACCACCATGGATGGGGATACAAGTGGCAGTATTTCTCCGATTGCGGCTGTTGATAAATATTTTATAATCAACTGGTTACAGTGGGCAGAAACAGAATTGGGATATAAATCATTAAACCATGTGAATAGTCTATCGCCTACTGCGGAGCTACGACCACTTGAAAGGCATCAAACGGATGAGAATGATCTTATGCCCTACTCCATTATTGTGGAGATTGAAAAAGCGGCTATAAGAGATCATAAATCACCTATGGAGGTTTATAAAACCCTAACTGCTATGAATTTAGAAAGTAGTGAACAGTTGAAAGCTCATATAATAAAGTTTTTCAAACTGTGGAGTAGAAACCAATGGAAAAGGGAAAGAATTGCCCCTTCTTTTCACCTAGATGATTTTAATGTGGATCCAAAAACCTGGTGTAGGTTTCCCATACTCTCTAGTGGGTTTGAAGAAGAAATTAAGGAATTGGAAAAGGCATAATACTACTTACTACTTACTACTTACTACTTACTACTTACTACTTACTACTTACTACTTACTACTCAATACTTACTACTTAATACTCACTACTTATTATATTTGTCAGATGTCATTTTTAAGTTATATTATCTGGGACGTTAACCCTAGCGTATTCTCATTTTCCGAAATCCCAAGGTGGTACGGATTACTATTTGCACTTGGTTTCTTAATAAGTCAGCAAGTAATGTTTTATCTCTATCGAAAGGAAGGAAAGCCTGAAAAGGACGTTGAAACACTGACGATATTCATGGTGGTGGCAACTATCATCGGTGCCCGTTTAGGTCATGTGTTTTTTTATGAACCAGAGAAATATTTAGCTCACCCTATAGATATCCTAAAAATTTGGGAAGGCGGATTGGCTAGCCACGGTGCTGCTGTCGGGATTTTATTTGGCCTCTGGCTTTACACTAAATATGAAATAAAAATAAAGTTTTTCTGGATTATAAAAGACTTAATCGGAATTCCAATAGGCATAAAATCAAAAAAAATAAAGCGGGAAGGCCAAAATTACTTTCAGGTGGTTGACAGGATTGTAATAGTAGTGGCAATAACCGGATGTTTGATCAGGTTTGGTAATTTTATGAATTCAGAGATTTATGGAATTCCAACGGGCTCAAATTATGGTGTATTATTTGCCAAAAATGTAGAGAACGTATTTATGTCGGATTCGAGCCCAATCGAAAAATTGACTATCAAAAAAGATGCCTCAAGACAACCAAATGACAAGGGTTATGTACCAGTCATCCTTGATTTGGATTTTAAAAATCAATCTGAAATTTTAACAGAAGCCAGTCTAACTAAATATTTGGAGGGAAGATTTAGTAGCATAGTCACTAATTATAGCTATGTGAACGAACATGTTGTATTACCTGAATCAAAACTTGATTATACTATAAAAAAAGCTGCTGACGGACATTTTCAAGCAGATGTCAAAGCCTTTGGAATAGTCCGACACCCAACCCAATTATATGAGTCATTTACAACCTTGGCAATAGGCCTGTTATTATTCCTGATTTGGGTAAAATATAAAAAAGATACCCCTCCAGGTTTGTTGCTCGGATTGTTTCTAGTATTATTATTTGGATTGCGGTTTGTTCACGAAATGTTTAAAGTAAACCAGGTCGCCTTTGAAAATAATATGGAATTCAATATGGGTCAACTATTGAGTATCCCGCTCATCATTGCGGGCATTATTATATTTATTCGGGCCATTCGAATGTTACCGAAAAAACAGCCCTGATGTCTATGATGTTGTTATGCTGTCATTTTTACTTATTTTAGATGATTATCTTAATCTCAACAAGATACGTAAAGCTTAAATAGGAGAAGGAAGGAGATGCTGGCAATTTTAATTTCAGTTTTGGCTATTATTTTACCCGTTGAAAAATCGGACAGTTCTTCAATTCACAGATCTAAAGTAGAGCAAAATCAATCTGTAGATGATTCATATGTCACGATTGACGCCATTTTTATAGTAGGTAACAAAAGAACAAAGCCCTCTATAATCCTTAGGGAGATGAGTGTGATGAAAGGAGACACCTACACAGAATCAAGTTTAGCAGATATATTAGTCCTTGACAAAAACAAACTTCTTAGCACACGGCTGTTCGTAACTGTAGATATCTCGATACTTCACTTGTCAGACACACAGGTAGATATTGTAGTTAATGTAAGTGAACGCTGGTACACCTTCCCCTCACCGATATTCGATCTGGTAGATAGAAATTTTAACGACTGGTGGCAAAATCAAAACAGGGATTTAAGTAGGACGAATTTTGGTGTTAAAATCTATCAAAACAACTTCCGGGGCAGAAACGAAACCTTAAAACTATTGCTTCAACTGGGTTATACACATCAGTTTGGCGTCACCTACCGAATACCTTATATTGATAAAAAGCAACGGCATGGACTAACCTTCCATTATAATTATGCTGAAAATAAGAATATCGCAGTTAGAACAATTGATCATAAACCAGTATTTTTTGATTCAGAAGAAATATTAAAAGTAACCCGTGATTATGGTTTGGGCTATCATTTCAGAAAATCATTTTATAATATACATTCCTTAGACGTACGACTGAATGATAACACTATCAATGATACCATATCGAACATCAATCAGGAATATTATAAAAACACTTCCACTAAACAAAAATATATTCAAATCACCTATTCCTTCACACATGACAAGCGTGATAATTCTTCCTATCCTATTAGTGGGAATAGGTTTGATTTTGAAATCCAAAAACTAGGGGTTGGGATATTTAATGATGTAGATAAAACCGAAATAAGTATTAGCTACGCAAAGTTCATTGACCTAAAAAAAGGGTTTTTATTCGCCAATTACTCTTCCATTTACGTAAGTGAACCCGAACAGCAACCTTATGCCAATATAGGTGCCCTGGGTTTCAAGAAAAACTTTGTTAGGGGGTATGAACTCTATTTGATTGAAGGTAAAAGCTTCTCATTGAATAGATCCACAATAAAAAAACGAATTTTTTCAACGGTTGGCCGTCTGGGATTTATCCCAATCAAGCAATTTAGAAAAATACCCATCGACATCTATTTAAAGACCTATTATGACATGGGCTATGTTGAGAATTTTGAAAATTATAACCAAAATAAACGCCTATCTGACCGTTTTCTTTTTGGAGCAGGAGGCGGCATTGATTTCGTCACCTATTATGATACCGTCATCAGAGTTGAATATTCAATAAATAGAGAGCAGGAGTCTGGTTTTTTCCTTCACTTCCGAAAAGAATTTTAATACCTTTAATCACGAGCAGCTAATTTTATTGTGGTTTGAAAAGATCCATACTATTTATATTATCAACCTTCTTGGTATGCACCTCCTATGCCCAGAACGGTACTAGTCAAATTGGAGCAAGACCCGCAGGCATGGCCTACACCTATGCTACTATTTCAGACAAATGGGCCATGTTCAACAATCCAGGGGGATTAGGCGGATTAAATGAAACTTCGGTCATGGCCTCTTTCGAAAACAAGTTCGGAATTGACGGTTTTAATAGTGTTGGGGCAGCTTTTCTCACCAGTTGGTCTCTTGGAAGTATAGGGGCAAGTGCTTACCGCTTTGGAGACGATCTATATAATGAACAAACCATTTCCCTGGCCTATGGCAACAAGTTCGGCATCGCAGGGCTAGGGGTTAAGGTCAACTACCTTCAATATACCGTCAAGGAATTCGGATCTAAAGGGGTGATCACCATAGACTTTGGAGGTACAGCGGAGATTACAGAATATATAAGATTTGGAGCCTATATCAGAAATATCGGTCAAGCTAAAGTGGCCGAATTAAATGATGAAAGAGTACCCACCTTACTCAATGCCGGACTTGCGTTTTTACCAAGCAAAAAACTAACCCTTGCCATTGAAGCGGAAAAGGATATTGATAATGAAGCGCTTTTCAGGGCAGGATTGGAATATAAGTTTCTGGAGAAATTCGCGGTAAGGACAGGAATAAAAACTCAAAAGTTCACCAACTATTTTGGATTGGGTTTCATTAGCCAGAAGTTAAATATTGATTATGCCCTTACCTATGACCAAGTATTGGGCCTTAGTCATCAAGCGGCATTGTCATACACGTTTAAGAAAAAATGAAGGCTTTCTGGTTGTATATTGCCCTCCTTCTGGTTTTTTCTAAATCATTGGCGCAAGATTATCCGCAGCAAGATATTGATATTGAACAATTCATTGAAAATGTATTTGCAGTACAAAATGGGGATGTTAGCTCTGAAGATTTATACGAATCACTACTACTGTTTTACTCCAACCCTATTAATCTTAACAATACCGATATTGATGAGTTAAGGTCACTTTTTATCTTATCTGAATCACAGTTAAAAAATTTCTTTGATTACAAAAACAAGTATGGTGACTTGCTTAGTATCTACGAGTTACAGAATATCCCCGAATTTGATTTATATACAATTTATCAACTGATGCCCTTTGTCATTGTACGCGATCAAGGGCTTAATTCTGACAATCGCCCTATCCTGTCACGGATATTGAATGAAAAGAATAACTATCTTTTACTGCGCTATGAGCGTACTCTTGAGGATAAAAAGGGTTATTTAACAGATGAAAATTCAAATACAAGTAGATATTTGGGAAGCCCAAATAAAATCTATTCTCGATTTAGAATTAGTCACATTAGGGATTTTAGTATAGGTTTTACCGCTGAGAAAGACGCTGGGGAAGAATTGATTTGGGACAAAAAAACAAATAGATATGGAGCCGATTTCTATAGTGGTCACATCCAACTTCAAAATCAGGGAAGGTTGAAGAATATCATTGTGGGTGACTATCAAATTCAATACGGACAGAGTATGCTTTTAGGTGCTGGGTTTAATGTGGGCAAAGGTGCAGAAACCATTACTACCGTCAGGCGATCAAATCTGGGCATAAGGCCTTACACTTCGGTAATTGAAACAAATTTTTTTAGGGGAGTAGCTGCCACCGTAGAACTGACCAAAAAAATTGATATTACCGGATTCTATTCCAGATTGAAACAAGACGCATCAGTAAGGAATGATACTTTAGAATTGGAACGACAGGAATATATCAGTTCTTTACTCTCATCAGGGTTTCACAGAACCCCAAATGAGCTGGCTTCAAAAAACACGATATTAGAACAGAATTATGGTGCTACCCTACTCTATCATAACAAAGTCAATGGCCTTTCTTTAGGATCTACATTTATACTCACTGAGCTCAGCTCCCCATTGATCAGGGCCGACAAGCTTTACAATAAATATGAGTTTAAAGGCACTGAAAATTACAATATTGGCATCTTTGGGGACTATAACTGGCAAAACTTCAGCTTTTTTGGAGAAGGTGCACGGTCAAAAAGTGGTGGTTTGGGTGGACTGTTTGGAGTTATTACCAGTCTCACACCAAAACTGGAAACATCAATAGTACTTCGTAATTACGACAAGGATTTTCACTCCACCTATGGAAATGCATTTGGGGAATCTATCAGAAACATCAATGAACACGGGGTATATTGGGGATTGAAATATTCACCAAGTAGGCGTTATGAATTCACTGCTTATTTTGATTCATTTAGTTATCCATGGATAAGGTCTACTATCAATGCCCCATCATCGGGCTATGAGTACTTGTTTAGGGCCAATTACAAGCCGAATAGAAGCACATTGTTCTATGTTCAATTCAGGCAACAATCCAAAGCGGACAATGCTAGTGCTGGAGAACAAACTACGGCCATCAGGTATCCAATGGAAGGAATAAAAAGAAATTATGCTATCAATCTTGATTTCCCAGCCAACGATATGCTTTCATTCAAATCAAGAATCCAGTGGAGTACTTATGATTTTAATAACATCGGAACAAAAGGATATGCCGCTTGGCAAGATTTAAATATTGATCTAGGAAAGGTTCGAATCAGTGGACGTTTTGCCATATTTGACACTGAGAATTTTAACAATGCGCAATATGCCTATGAGCGTGACCTTCTTTATGCCTTTTCGATACCCGCCTATAGTGGCCAAGGGACTAGGCAATATATTTTGGTTCAATATAAAGCCTTAAAGAAGATTACGTTTTGGGTTAAATATGCCAGAACACATTACAGAGATAGGGAAACGGTAGGTACTGGTCTTGAAGAGATCAATGGTAATGTACGGACGGATTTAAAATTACAAGCAAGAATAACTTTTTAAAACTATGCATGCACTAGAATTAATAGACACACCCACTTTGTTGACCATGATCATTGGTGGAATATTATTTATTGTAATCTTCAAACTCATTTTCAGAAAAAATAAATGATCGTTGGGCTATGTTCCTTGCGAACATTACCTTTGTCAATTAAGTAAATTGAACTAGATAGATATGAACATCAAAGGGAAAATATTAGAAATTTCTGACACACAACAAATTTCTGACAGCTTCAAAAAACGTGAATTCGTTCTTGAATATGCAGAAAATCCACAATATCCCGAATTTGTAAAGTTCGAGTCTATTCAAGACAAATGTGCTTTGCTTGATGGGTTTAAGCCCGGTGAAGAGGTAGATGTTTATTTCAATATAAAAGGCCGAAAGTGGAATGACCCTAAAGGAGGCGTAAAATATTTCAATTCATTACAAGCATGGAAGATTGACGGTGTATCAGCCTCGGGACAAGGTGCTCCACCCGCCACTCCAGCACCAATGGAAGAGCCAGGATGGGTTTCAGAAAATGAAGATGACCTACCTTTCTAAAAAATGAATGTACTGCTTATTTTACTCTCATTTTTTTGGACCAGTGATAACATTCGTGTCATTGAGTATAATGGCAGTTCAGTGAAAACCACCTACCAAGTAGATAATAAGTTTATTGGTGAATATACTGGCCGTAAGAAAGGGTACCTAAAACTAAATGCAGATGGCACAGGTGCCTATAATTACGATGTTTATGGATTTACTTCTGAAAACTGTGATAAAGATGCTATTCCGTTAGAATGGGGGTTTCTAGTTGATGAAAATGGGAAGCTGGTGAGTTTTACCCGTGAATATGGGCGCTCCTACCCCATCTTATTGCAGTGTGTAGGCAAACCCAAATTTCAGGGTTGCCGTACACAAGTACTTCTGGATTTTATCATGGAATACAAAGATGGGAAGTTAGGCGTTTCGTCATCTGACGACTGGATTAAAAACTAATCTAATCTATTTACGCTTCGTAGATAACAACTTTTGTATAACCGCATAGGCATCTATCTTTATTTAAAAATTTAGAAGTTTATGAAATCTACCTCCAAAACCGCAACACTAATACTTATTATGTCCCTCATTCTTCCTTCACTTTCCTTGGCCTTTGGCCCTGATGTGACTAGAAAAACATTGGAGTTGGGTGAATTTCAAAGTATTTATGTCAATTCCAACTATACAGTATATCTCAAGCAATCCAACAAACAAGAAGTAAGGATTGAAGTGCTGACAGAAATTTATAGTATTAGTGAGTATAAAGTCGAAAATGGAGTATTGCACATTAATATCCAGCGTAAAAAAGCCGATCCCAACGCAAGTATTTGGGCAAAGATTGATGATATAAAAATTGCCCCCACAATGAATGTCTATGTTAGCATGCGTGACATCAGTCAGCTAAAAGTAAATGGAGGGGGGAAAATAATAGGTGAAAATTCATTGGCCTCCAATAAACTCGACCTTGCCGTTACTGGCTCTGGAAGCATGAATTTAGACCTGAAAGGCCGCGAAGTAACTACCAAAATATCAGGTTCAGGTTCTATCACCCTTAAAGGTTATGCATCGAACAATAATATTGAAATGAGCGGTTCAGGTTCATTATTGGCATTTGCTTGCGAACTTGAAAATGCTCAAACAGAATTAAGTGGCTCTGGAACATGTGAAATTAATGTATCCAACGAGCTAAATGCAACAGTATACGGAACTGGTATTGTTAAAATTAAAGGCTCGACTAAGACGATAGTGCAAAAAGTCTATGGACAGGGCGCAGTGGATAGGGCATATTAAAGTACTATCTCTTATTAATATTTTCAATCACCTGTTCACAAAGTTGCTGTGCGAATTCAGGCTCAATATAAAACTGATGCTCTTTACCATTCACAATGCTGTATTTGACCCTCATATTATTAAGCCATTCCCTCTGATGTTTAAATGCATCATCAGCACCATAAAAGAGCATTATTTCCCCTTTTGGCCTAATTGTTTCATTTCTCAATCGTGTTGAAGAAACACAAGTGAGTGAATTTATTTTATTACTTTGGATCCCAAATTTCCATGCTACGGTACCTCCAATACTAAACGCCAGTATATTCAAACTATGTTTCTCAATTTCAAGTAATCTTTCAACTGCCCTTTCAATACCACCATTAACAAACTGTTTATGAAGTCTGTTTTCCGTATAATCAGATTTATCTATCCGTCCTAATTCACAACAGTCATAGTACTTAATGTCGAAATTGGCCTCTAGATATTGAGTGTAATTAATTATCCATTCAGATTTATCCTTGCCCCATATATCCGAAAGAATGATTAATCTTTTTTTCATAATAATATTATCACAATGCATGATGCCAAATTGATTATGAACTCAAATCACTCCTATGCTATTCCTTTCTTTAGGGTAATAATGGTCAGTTCCGGTGGCATCCCCACTCTACCGGGATAGCCCAAATAACCAAAGCCTCTATTTACATAAAGGTGTTGATTTCCTTCTGTATAGAGCCCAGCCCACTGTTTATAGCCATATTGAGCAGGGCTCCACTTAAAACTGCCAATCTCTACACCAAACTGGAACCCATGGGTATGTCCGGCAAACATCACATCTATATCGCCATGGTTAGGCCTTACCTGAGCATCCCAATGACTAGGGTCGTGTGATAATAGTAACTTAACAGCTGCTTCTTCACTTCCTCGATAGGCTTTATCTAAATCACCATATTTTGTAAACCTACCGGCACCCCAATTTTCATTACCGATAACAGCCATTTTTTCTCCACCCAATTCTATAATCCTATTCTCATTCATCAATAAATCATAACCCAAAAGCTTATGGGCTTCAATTAAATCCTTGAAATTCCTTGACTTGGCTTGAGCAGAATCCCAGCTTTTATAATCACCATAGTCATGGTTACCTGTTGTGGAGTATATCCCTAATGGTGCCTTCAGTTTGTCAAAAATATTAATGTATTCGTTTACCTCGGATGTTTCGTTATTGACCAAATCGCCAGTAAAAAAAAGCAGATCAGGTTTTTCCTTCATCATCATTTCCACTCCACCTTTTACAGCTGTTTTGTTAAAGAAGCTGCCCGAATGTATATCAGACACCTGACCAATGGTTATTCCGTCAAAGGAGTTAGGAAGGTTGGGAAGATATATCGTTTTCCTCCGCACCCGATAGTCATGGGCGCCTGAAATAATGCCCCAGCTCATAGCTACCAAAGGCAATGTGCCTGCAACTATAGCAGTTTTAGCTAGAAACTCTGACCGGGGGATGGCGTTGCCCTCACCCATTGGGGCAGGGTTCTGAAAAAACCCGACTACCCACTGATACCACCCTCGATAGGTCACCAAAGACTAAAACTATGAGTGCAAATAACTTAGAAAAGTAATTGATAAAAATACCGGTAAAAATCAAACTTCTTGAGTTGCCTTTTAGCCATTCAGGGTTTCCGAAATTATAAAATAGAATAACCGCAAATGACACTACGGTTAGTCCCCAATAGGCATACTTAACCACATTCCTGACGGACACCGAAGCATTACGGCTTGCCAGCAATAAACCCTGATAGACATACCAATCAATGGCAAAAAGTAGGGCAAGAGTGACGGATATAATTATGTGTTTATTCAAAAATATAGTTCCCAGATCTAAGTTCAGCATTAAAGGGCACTGAACCTAAATCTGGGATTTAATGGTTTAGCTTAAACCTAACTTCCTGTTTATTTTAGCAAAGAAGAGGTACATGACCGGCACGATGATTAACGTCAGAAAAGTAGCGAATGTCAGTCCAAAAATAATAGTCCAGGACATTGGCCCCCAGAACATTACGTTATCACCACCGATGTAAAAATTAGCATCATAATGACTGAAGAACGTCTCAAAGTCGATATTCAGCCCAATAGCCAAAGGAATCAGGCCTAAAACCGTTGTAATTGCTGTCAATAGTACAGGGCGTAACCTGGTTTTACCGGCTTCTACTATTGATTTTACAATTTCATCCAAGGGCAATAATGCACCTTTTAGTTCTGATCTCTTTCGGGTACGGATAAGCTCAATGAAATCGATAAGTACAATGGCATTGTTTACCACAATTCCCGCCAAGGAAATGATACCAATCATGGTCATAATCACAACAAAGTCCATATTGAAAATCACCAATCCCAGAAACACACCTATAGTACTCAATACCACAGACATCATAATAATGAAAGGTGCAGTAATTTTATTGAACTGAGCCACAATAATCAAGAAGATCATGAATACGGCTATAAGTAATGCCTTGCTCAAAAAGGCCATTTCTTTTGCCTGCTTTTCCTGCTCACCACCAAATTTAAATTCATAACCAGTAGGCATTTGAAAGTCTGCCAACAAAATCTTGATCTGATCATTGATTTGTGTGGCATTAAAACCACTTTCAACGTTAGAACTAATGTTAATTACACGTTTCATGTCCTTTCTACGTACCGAACCGTAAGTAGTACTCAACTCTACTTTAGCCACTGACGAGATGGGCACCTCATGTATTTTACCATCAGATTGATCTCTAAAAACTATCGTTTTGTTCATAAGGGCATTTACGTCATACCGATATTTTTTATCCATACGAAGCTGGATTTCATAGTCATCCTCCCCTTGTTTGAACTTGGATATTTCCTTACCAAATAAGGCGGTTCTGATTTCTGTGGCAATCATACCTGTGGAAAGCCCGAATCTCCGTGCTTTTTCCCTATCGATATGAACGATCATTTCAGGTTTGCCTGTTTCAATATCAGATTTCAACTTTTCTATACCCTCAATGCCCGATTCGTTGATCACTTTTTTCATTTTATCTGCCAAGGTGATCAGCGTCTCAAACTCTTCTCCAGATACCTCAATACTGATAGGTTTACCTGCTGGGGGCCCATCGGCATTTTTATCTACCGTGATGGTCACTCCTGGATATTCTTCAATCCCTTGTCTTATTTCATCTAGAATAGCATTGGTGGATTGCCCTTTACGGTCTATAAATTCAACAAAATTGACTGTCACCCTGCCTTTATATGGGGTATCACTTTGACCAAAGGCAGAAGGATCATTAGGATCCGCAGTTCCCTGCCCCACATTGGCTGTCACAGATTCTACCATGTATTGATAAGGCTCTATAATGTCCATTACTTGCTTTTCAACTTTTTCAGTCAGCTTGTTGGTGGTTTCAATATCAGTACCTACTGGATACTCAATAAATGCATTGATATATTTTGGCTCATTTTCAGGAAAGTACAATACATTAGGAGGAAAAATCGCCATCAAAACAAAGGAAAAGACAAGTAAAATTACTGTGCCCCAGAAAAACAAATAGGGCTTCCATCCTTTCAATGCATATTTGAGAACCTTGCTATAATACTCCTCCAACCAAGGTAAAAACACACTTTGAAACCTCCGTGATAGGGGCATTAAAATGAATACATTAAGCAATATCAACAACCCAAAAAGTATCAATAGATTGCCCAGTACGGTCACTTTTAGAATCAAGAATAAAGCCCCAGTACCTATCAGTATCCCACTGTTTCGTAAAGTCTTTTTATTGTCCAACCTTGAGGGGTCGTCCAGTTTCATGAAAGTTGAAATCAACACGGGGTTGATAATCAACGCCACAAAAAGTGATGATCCAAGAGTAACAATCAATGTAATGGGCAAGTATTTCATAAACTCACCCATAATCCCGGGCCAAAATGCCAAAGGCAAGAAAGCTGCCAATGTAGTGGCCGTTGAGGCGATAATTGGCCAAGCCACTTCGCCCACACCCTTTTTGGTTGCCTCAAATGGTGATAGTCCCTCTTCCATTAGTCGATAGACATTTTCCACCACCACAATCCCATTATCTACCAGCATACCCAGTGCCATAATTAGTGAGAATAGCACCATCATATTAATGGAAACACCGAAGGCTCCTAATACCAGAAAAGCCATAAACATGGAGAGTGGAATAGCCACCCCAACAAAAAGGGCATTACGTGTTCCCAAAAAGAAAAGCAAAACCATAACCACAAGTATTACACCTGAGATGATGTTGTTTTCCAAACTGCTTACCATGTCCCTGGTTTGTTTCGATTGATCATTGGTAATGTCCACACGCAATCCAGGGGGGAAGACATTTTCTTCAGCATTTTTCAACACTTCATTGATCTTGTCAGTGGCTATCAATAGGTTCTCCCCGCTTCGCTTGATCACGTCCACCATTACCACAGGTTTACCATTCAATCGGGCATAATTGGCCTTTTCTTTATAAGCAAACTCTACAGTTGCCACATCTTTTAAATATACAATGGCACCCTTTTCGCTTTTAACCACTACATCCAAAAGGCTATTTACATCTTCAAATTCGCCCACTACCCTGATGGATCTCCTAATACCCCCTTCAAGCACGTTACCACCTGACATTGAGACATTTTCAGAAGAAATGGCCGTTTCAATATCACCGAAATTCACCCTTCTGGCCTCCATTTGATAAGGATCGACATTGATCTTTACCTCCTTTTCTTCCACTCCACGGATCTCCACTTTCGAAATCTCAGGAAATTTTTCAATTTCATCTTCTAGGTATTCGGCATATTCATTGAGTTCTTCCAAACTGAAATCCCCAGACAAATTGATGTTCATCACAGGGAACTCCGAAAAATTCATTTCGAATACGTTGGGATCATTCTGAAGGTCGGAAGGTAGATCCTGTTTTGCACGGTCTACCGCATCCTTCACTTTTACCAGTGCATCTTCAATCTTGGTATCAGATGTAAATTCAGCTATTATGGTTGAATAATCCTGAACTGAGGTTGACTTAATGTTGTCAACTTCAGCTATGGTATTGATTTCCTTTTCTATTGGTCGGGTAATCAAATTCTCCATATCTACAGGGGAGTTTCCCGGATGTGAAGTCCCAATATAAACAATGGGCTGCGTCACTTCAGGAAAACTTTCCTTTGGCAAAGTGAGATAGGTGCCTACACCACCAAAAATGATAATTAGCGTTAATACAAATATTGTAGTCCTGTTCTTAACGGCACCGGAGGTCAGCTTGAACTCCTTGTAATCGCTGTCGTCAGAATTGTTTTTATTTTCTTGTGCCATTCTTAGTTACTAGTCTTTAGATTGGAATTAGTTGCGTTAAGCGGTTTGGTTCTGATTTTTACTCCTTCTGCAAGTTCGCGATACCCGTCTTTGGCCACCACTGTATTCAATGCCAATCCTTCCAATACCTCGGTTTGATTGTTATAGCTTTTGCCAATAGTTACATGTGCTTTTTTAGCAGCGTCATTCTCCACTATAAAAACAAAATGCCCGATATTATCATTTTGAATAATCTTTGTTGGCACTAGTTTAGCCGCATCATTGGTATAATCAGTAAGTTTTAATACCACAACTTGATTGGGCTTCACCGGGAAATTTACTTTTGGCATATTTACCTCAAGGCTAAATGTCCGGTTCATGCTATTGATCACCTGACTAACGGAAGCCAAAGTAGTACTTACATTTTTATCCTCAGCCGGGAAATACACATCTACCTTATCTCCTTTTTTAAATGAACTGATATATTTTTCCGAAATATCCGCTTGTATATAAACATCTTGAAGTTTCACTATTCTGATCAGTGGGCTTCCAGGTGCGGTCATTTCACCAACACGGGCCGGTATAGCATCAATGGTTCCTGAAAATGGGGCTTTAATAATGGCTTGTGCCAATTGGGAATTGACCGTTGCCAATTTCCTTTCCAGCCCTTCCTTATTCGCCTTGGCTTCAAGGTATTTGATCTCAGTCCCGATCTTTTGTTTCCAAAGGTTCGCTTGTCGTTCGTAAACTGCTGTTGCCAATTCTAGGTTTGTCTTTAGCTCCGCTATTGAATTGTACAATATATCGGCATCTAAGGTGGCCAATACTTGCCCTTTTGTTACGGACTGTCCTTCCTTGACTTTTATGGTCTCTATTTTACCGGGCATTTCAGCACTCAACATTACATTGGTACGTGATTCCACACTGCCCCTAGCCTCAATTTTATGAATAAAAGGGCTTTCAGTTACTTTAACAGTAGTTATTAATACTGCATTTTTATTATTGTTACCAAAGGTAGAATCCATCTCGGACAGCTCCTTCTCGGTCTGCGCGATCTTAAGATTGAGTTCGTGGACCTCTGCTTTATAACCTTCAAGTTCTGCTTTCTTTGCGGCTACATCCGAAGTTTCCTGTCCACAAGAAACTACGATGAGCATTATCATCACCAGTTGTAATACAATATTTTTCATGTTGTTGTCTTTTTTCATTTTTTTAGTTGTCGAGTAATTTTCCATAGGCTTTTTCAAGTTCTACCTTAGCTACCAAGGCAGAATAAAGCGCATCATAATAATTGGTTTGAGCTTCTTTGTAATCCGCATCAGCAGTGGTTACTTCCAGATTGGAACCTACCCCCTCCTGATACTTAATTTTTGTTACGTTATATATTTCCTCAGCAAGCGCCATATTTTCTCTCTGAGCCATCATATTATCAATGGCAGAATTTAGGTTAACTTTTGCTTGTTTAATTTCAAGATCAATGGAATTTTCAAGCAGTTCAAATGATTGCTCAATTTGCTTTAGCTGTAATTTATTCTTTTGAATTTTATTACTTTTTAAAAAACCATCAAATATTGGCATGCTTAAAGTCACACCTACAGCTCCGTAATTAAGCCATCGGTTTCCATCAAAATAATTACTTGTACTCCCTGTCTGTGTATTGTAACCATAATTGAAATTGGCGTATAGAGATGGTAAATATTGAACCCTGTTATTTTTCATATCAAGATAAGCAAGTGCCCTGTTTGTCTGTAATTGGGAATACTCTATCCTCTCACTATAATCAAAATTCGCTTCATCAATATCATTGAATTGTACTTCTTCCAATTTATCTGTCAGTATAAGTTCATCTGATATTTTTACCCCCATCTGAAATTTAAGGAGATCAACACCCAGTTCAAGAAGTTGTTTAGTCTTATCATTTTGTACTTTTAAATTGTTGTATTGAACCTGTATCCTATTGATGTCAATCTTTTCGGCAAACCCATTGTTGTACATGGCCTTCGTTTCATTTAACAAAGTATCAAGTCTAGTTAAATTTACTTCTAGCAATTGAAAACGCTCCTGGTTTACCAATACATTATAATAAGCTTTGGACACTGCCTCAACTACATCAATTTTAGTTTTAATATGGTCTTTAGTTGATAATTCTTTATAAGTCTTCGCAGCTTGTAGTCCAACAAAAAAAGATCCGTCAAACAGCAACTGCCGTGCACTTAAAACTATATTTCCGTCATATGGCTGTCCTATTGAAAATTTAATTTCTTCCCCTTCAGCAGCATTGGGGTCAAATATTGAAGCAGGCAAAAGTGACTTTTGAACTTCATAATTATAATTTAACCCTGACTGAATATTTACTTGAGGTAGTCCCCTACTTATTGTTTCCCCAACTTGAGTCTCAGCAATTTCTTTATCATAAGCCGCATTGAGTATGTTCTGATTATGTTCTATTGCATAATCCACAGCCTCTTGCAAGCTAAATTTCATACTTTGATTGCCTTCCTGTGCGTACAGGTTATAGCCAAATATGATGAGTACGAGTAGTATTCCTTTTTTTAACATCCTTTATCAATTGATTTTATTTATTTCTTCTTTTTTCAAATATTGCTCATAAAGCACCTTGCCCTTTTCCGTAACTATGCCATGTACAAAATGGTCAAACAGCAATAATTGTAATTCTTTTAACCTGAACTTATCAGGTGGAAATATGGTCTCATCAAAGGCCATCTGAACCTGCTCCACCCTAAATATGGCCATGGCTTCCGGGTCGATTTCCTTTCTGAAATTTTCTTCCTCTATCCCCCGCTTTAAGTTTTCTACTACATGGTTCTTAATGTATTCATTCTTAAAATCCATCCAGAGTTTCCAAGCATTTGGATGGTATTTTTGCATATCAAAAAGTAGGGATGGATTCATGTCTTTAAAGTCACTGCGCATGCACTTCGACACTCTTGAGAGTTCTTCAATTGCATTTGCACTTTCCTTACAAGCTTCACCATATTCCAATTTTTCATGATCCATGTGTGCTTTTAGTGCCAACGTGACTATTTCATCTTTATCTTTATAATATTGATATATTGTCTTTTTAGATATCGATAAATGCCGTGCGATATCATCCATTGATACACTCCGAATTCCATATTTATGAAATAATTCCCCTGCTCCCGCTATTATATTCCCTTCTATACTCATGTTTGCTCCAAAAATTTTCTGCAAAACTATGGAAACTATTTGTATTTCTAAAGTTTCCAACGTTTCCATAAACGAATGGGAACTAATTGGGTTGCAAAATTTTTACAAAAAATTATTTTCTCCCTTTTCTGATTCATCGGTATCTGCCTCGTGCCATTCATGACAACCCCATCTACTTGCCAATTTGGCTTTTAACACATCTATTTTATATGTTTAGAAATATATTTATGAAAGGACATTTTATAACATTTGAAAAGCAACAGATACACTATTATAAAATGGGCAATGGCCCTGAAATAATACTGGCTTTTCATGGCTTTGGTTTAGATGGAAGTAGTTTCTTGCCTTTTGAACCCTGTTTTGAAAGTAAGTACACGGTTTATAGTTTTGATTTGTTCTATCATGGTAAAAGTTACTGGAACAATAACAATGAACCACTGAGCAAAATTTTCTGGAAAGAATTCATTGCGTATTTTTTAAAAGATCACAAGGGTAAATTCAGCCTTCTTTGTTTTAGCCTTGGCGGAAAATTTGCCCTTGCCACCATTGAGGCATTCCCAGAACGGATAGATAAAGTTTACTTTCTGGCCCCAGATGGCATTGAGACGAGTAAATGGTACAGTTTGGCAACCTACCCCTACCTGTTGAGGCAATATTTCAAATCTATGATCGTGAAACCCAAAAGGTTTTTTAGAATTGTTAATTTCTTAAAGTCCCTTAGGTTGATGGATAAAGGAATCCTGAAATTTGCCTCTAGCCAAATGAATACGACTAAAAAAAGAAGGCGTGTGTATTATTCTTGGTTGGCTTTTGTGGAGCTTTATTTTGATTTGAATGAGATAGCACGACTTATTAATAAGAATAACATTGAGGTAATCATGTTCCTTGGCGAGTTTGATAAAATTATTACCGAAAAGGGAATGTCCAAGTTACTTCGTAATGTTAAAAAGTATGATTTACACCTATTGCCCTGCGGTCACAATCACCTTATTAGTCATGCTGCTGAATATTTAAATCAAAATCGTTAGTTTCGGACTTTAACAATGAAAATAAAAATATTTTGAATTCTAGAGTAAGAAACCACCTGATATCTTTAGCAAGAAAGAGTGAGTCCCCCATTGCTTATCGTAGACTTATCAATCAAACCGAACTGGGTTTGAATCTAGATATCAAACATGAGAAGCAACTTCTTGGTGAAATATTGGATGAAATTTCAGAAGAAGAGCATGAGAATAAGAGACCATTGCTAAGTGCATTGGTTCAAGATAAAAGAAATGGTCAGGGCGATCGTTTTTTCAAACTTTGCGAAAGACTTGAAATGGGCGAATGGAAGGAGCTTAAAAAAGACGAGAACTTCAGAAATGAACAAGTAGCTAAATGTCATGAATTTTGGAGTAATGATGCGAACTACAAAAAATACTTCTAACGCCTCTTCTAAAAATCATTTCTAAGTATTCAAATCTAAAAATTTGGCTACTTTTGCGGGTGTAAAATAAGACCACTACGAACCTGCAATTTCATGATCAAATTTTTCCGAAGCCGTAGCAACAAAGTCTATGCAGTAGGATTAAAAACCAGCTTATCACCCACTGACCTTTCGAAATTAGTTTGGCTCTTCGGTCAGTCAGAACCACTTGACGAAACCATACTTACGGAAAAATATATTGGTCCTAGGCGGGAAATGATAACCCCATGGAGCACTAATGCGGTGGAAATTACCCAGAATATGGGAATTGAAGGTATTGAGCGGATAGAAGAGTTTGAGGTGGCTGTGCCTGAACATACTTTTGACCCAATGCTGGAAGTGCTTTATCCCGTACTTGATCAACATATCTTCACAATAAACAATGAGCCGAAGGCAGTTATAGAAATTGAAGATATTGCCGATTTCAATGAAAAAGAAGGTCTTGCATTGAGCCATGAGGAGGTGGAATACCTTACGGAAGTGGCCAATAAATTGGGCAGGAAGCTTACGGACACGGAAGTATTCGGTTTCTCACAAATTAATTCAGAACACTGCCGCCATAAAATATTTAATGGGACATTTATTATTGACGGGAAGGAAAAAGAATCCTCACTGTTCAAACTGATCAAAAAAACCTCATCTACAAAACCAAATTTTATAGTCTCAGCTTATAAGGACAATGTAGCTTTTGTCAAAGGGCCGCTTGCAGAACAATTTGCACCCCGGACACAATATAAAGCTGACTTCTTTGAAGTAAAGGACATGGACACAGTTTTAAGCCTAAAGGCTGAAACACATAACTTCCCAACCACCGTGGAGCCCTTTAATGGTGCTGCTACAGGTTCGGGAGGCGAAATACGGGATAGACTTGCCGGAGGAAAAGGAAGTCTGCCACTTGCTGGTACGGCTGTTTATATGACCTCCTACTCTAGGTTAACCCAAGATAGAAAATGGGAAAAGGGTATGGCAGAAAGACAGTGGCTATACCAAACACCAATGGATATCCTAATTAAGGCTTCTGATGGCGCTTCTGATTTCGGCAATAAGTTTGGTCAGCCCTTGATTTGCGGAAGTCTGCTAACTTTTGAGCACTCCGAAAACGGTAAGGCATTTGGATATGACAAGGTTATTATGCAGGCTGGTGGTATCGGTTTTGCAAAAGAAAAGGATAGCAAAAAAGATGTCCCTCATCAAGGAGATAGAATTGTTATACTTGGTGGCGACAATTATCGCATTGGGATGGGTGGCAGTGCCGTGTCCTCGGTGGCCACTGGGGAATTTGGAAATAAAATAGAACTTAATGCCATTCAACGTTCGAACCCAGAAATGCAAAAGAGGGTCATGAACGCCATAAGGGCCATGCAGGAAAGTGATAATAACCCCATTGTATCCATTCATGACCATGGGGCGGGTGGGCATCTCAACTGCCTATCAGAACTTGTAGAAGAAACAGGCGGAACAATTGATATAAAGAAGTTGCCCGTGGGCGATCCTACATTATCTGACAAAGAAATTGCGGGCAATGAGTCTCAGGAACGGATGGGACTGGTAATCAAAAAGGGTGATATTGATCAGCTTAAAGCAGTTGCCGACCGTGAAAGGTCTCCCATGTACAATGTAGGTGAAGTGACTGGTGATGGTCATTTCAAATTTGAAAATAAAGAAACAGGTAGAAATCCAATGGATTGGGACCTATCTCACATGTTTGGTTCCTCTCCAAAAACAATTCTTGAAGATAATAGCCCTGTGCCCAATTATGCAGAGGCAGATTATAGCAATGATAAAATAGAGACTTATTTAGCAAATGTGCTGCAGATGGAAGCTGTAGCCTGTAAAGATTGGTTAACCAATAAGGTAGACAGATCAGTAACTGGTAAAGTAGCTAAACAACAGACTTGTGGCCCTATTCAGTTACCCTTGAATAATGTGGCCGTAATGGCCATTGATTATAAGGGTAAAAAAGGTGCCGCCACTTCTATAGGTCATGCTCCGATTGCAGCTTTAATAGACCCTGTTGCAGGATCTAGAATGGCAATTGCTGAGGCATTAACCAACCTAGTTTGGGCGCCATTGACCCATGAACTTCGTGGGGTTTCATTGAGTGCCAATTGGATGTGGCCCGCAAAAAATGAAGGCGAAAATGCAAGGCTTTATCAAGCAGTGGAAGCCATAAGTGATTTCGCCATTGATCTTGGAATTAATATTCCTACTGGTAAAGATTCCCTTTCCATGACTCAGAAATATCCTGATGGGAAAATAGTTTATTCGCCAGGAACGGTAATTATTAGTGCTATAGCCGAAGTAAATGACATCGATAATGTTATCAGTCCTAACCTAGCCTTGGAGCAGGGCACTTCATTGCTTTACATAGATTTTTCCAAGGATAACTTCAATATGGGCGGAAGTACTTTTCTACAGACCTTAAATAAAATAGGTAGTACTTCACCTACTATTAAAGACTCCGCTTATTTTAAAGATGCCTTCAATGCGGTGCAAGCTTTAGTTAAAAAAGACCTATTACTTGCAGGCCATGATATTTCTGCCGGAGGTATGCTGACAGCACTTCTAGAGATGTGTTTCACTGATAACCAAAGTGGATTGGATATTGACTTATCAGCTATTGCTGAAAAGGATTTAGTGAGGATTTTATTCAGTGAGCAATCGGGGGTATTGATTCAAGTGAGGGATACTGACGAAGTGATGTCTCAATTAGAGCAATCAGGTGTAAATGCCGTAAATATTGGAAATGTAAATACCAATCGTCAATTCACTATTAAAAAAGGCGGTGAGGTCATCGATTTAAACATTGACAAACAAAGAGACCTTTGGTTCAAAACCTCCCATTTATTGGATCGAAAGCAAAGTGGCGCAAAACATGCCGATCTACGATTTGAAAATTACAAACAACAAGAGCTTTCTTATCATTTTCCAAATAATTTCAAAGGTAAATTAGAACACTACGGCATCGACTTAAACCGTAAAACCAAATCAGGAATTCGTGGTGCCATTATCAGGGAAAAAGGTGTAAATGGTGATAGGGAAATGGCTTGGTGTATGCACCTAGCGGGGTTTGACGTGAAGGACGTCCACATGACAGACCTTATTTCAGGTAGGGAAGATCTTAGTGATGTAAACTTTATAGCTTTTGTAGGTGGCTTCTCAAATTCGGATGTACTTGGCTCAGCCAAGGGGTGGGCAGGAGCATTTCTGTATAACGAAAAAGCCAAGGAAGCTTTGGACAATTTCTATGCAAGGCCTGACACTTTAAGTCTAGGGGTTTGCAATGGATGTCAATTGATGATGGAACTTGGATTGCTTTATCCAGGTATGAAAAACCATCCTAAAATGAAACACAACGCCTCTGGCAAGTTTGAATCTGCCTTTATTAATATGAACATACCAGAGAATAACTCTGTGATGTTCAAGACATTATCTGGCACTAGAATGGGTGTTTGGTTGGCACATGGTGAAGGAAAATTTGTTTTACCTGAAGCAGAATCTACTTATAACATAATCGGCAAATTCAGTTACTCCCAATATCCCGGTAACCCAAATGGATCTGATTTTGATACAGCTGCAGTATGTTCTAAAGATGGAAGGCACATGGCCATCATGCCACATTTGGAGCGCTCACTATATCCTCACAATTGGCCTAATTATCCAAAGGATAGAAAAAATGATGAGGTAAGCCCTTGGATTGAGCCATTTATAAATGCCAAAAATTGGGTGAATGAGAGATTAATCAGGTAATGTCAATAAATTGACATTTGTTTTTGAAAAAAATAGAGTAACTTATGCTACTAAATTCAAGAACATAGCCATGAAAAATCTTACCTTCTCAATAGTTCTATTATTCTTAGTAGGGTGTCTTAGCTATAAAGAACTACCCGTGGAATACGATTATAGCTACAAAGGACGATTTGATAAATACAAATCATACGATTTCCTGACTAACACGGAGGTCAATGCTGAGGATACCTTTTATATTAGATCATCAATCGAAAAGTATATGAGCTTTTTGGGTTATAAAAGAAAAAAGAACAAACCTGATTTACTTCTAAATTATTCGATCTTCTCTGATAGTTTAGTATTTAGAGGTTATAATCAACCCAATATTGAAGAATGGATGAAGAAAAAAGACGAGGATATTGACTATGAAAAACTCAATTATGATTTAGCGCATGGCACTTTATTGATCCAGGTTTTTGATAGAAAGATCAATACGTCTATTTGGCAAGGGTATGCCACCAATAATTACCAAGGGTTAAATTTCTTCAATCAAGGGGAAGTGAGAAACGCTGTAAGATCCATTCTAAACAAGTATCAATTTTTCGCAGATGGATTTCTTGAAGAACAACTTAAAAAATCACAAATAACTAATTGATTTTTTTGCGTACGCCTTCCTTATTTTAAAAATAAAATTTACATTTGCAATCCCAAATTAAGGGGAAAGGTTACTGCCCGATGGTGTAACTGGCAACACGTCTGGTTTTGGTCCAGAAGAGTCTAGGTTCGAGCCCTAGTCGGGCAACATGTTTAGGGAAGGCGAGATGCCTGTTCCGATGTAAATCGGGAAGCCCTAGCAGGCAACATAATGGGTGAGCATTTGCTCGCCCTTATTTTAAAGTAAAAGTCAACAAATGTCATCAGTAAAAATTTTTTCCGGGCAGTGTACCAAATACCTAGCGGAAAAAATTGCACATGCTTACGGAAAACCCTTAGGGGAGGTAATATTACAGCGATTTAGTGATGGCGAAATGTGTCCCTATTTTACTGAGTCAGTGCGTGGAACGGATGTCTTTATAATTCAATCTACCTTTCCCCCATCAGATAATTTTATGGAGCTCTTGCTCATGATAGATGGGGCAAAAAGGGCGAGTGCCAAACACGTAACCGTTGTGGTTCCGTATTTCGGTTATGCCAGACAAGATAGGAAAGATAAGCCGCGGGTAGCTATAGCTGCGAAATTATTGGCCAATCTGTTAACTGCTGCTGGTGCAGATAGAATAATGACCTGCGATTTGCATGCAGATCAAATTCAAGGTTTTTTTGATATTCCGTTAGACCATCTTGACGGTACATCAATTTTTATCCCTTATTTGAAATCACTCAATCTTGACAATATTATCTTCGCCTCCCCTGATGTAGGCGGGGTAAAAAGAACACGGACATTTGCCAAATTCTTTAATGCTGAAATGGTGGTCTGCGACAAATACAGGGAAAGAGCCAATGAAGTTGCTTCTATGCGATTAATTGGAGATGTTGAGGGCAAGGACGTGATCATGGTAGACGACTTAATAGACACCGGTGGCACAATGTGCAAAGCTGCTTCCCTATTAAAAGAGAAAGGCGCTTTGTCTGTTAGGGCAGTGGTAACTCACCCTGTGCTTTCAGGAAATGCATATGAAAATATTGAAAATTCAGTATTAGAAGAATTAGTTGTAACGGATACACTTCCAATAAAGGAAGGTTCTTCCAAGATTAAAGTATTGACCGTTGCCGATTTATTTGCTAAGGCAATTAGAAAAATACATGACAATGAATCCATCAGTTCATTGTTCATCCAAGCTTAAAGAAAAATTTTAACTAAATATATATTATGAAAACGATTGAGATTATAGGGTATAACAGAGCAAATCTCGGAAAATCTGAAGCCAAAAGGCTAAGGGCCCAAGGCAATGTACCATGCGTAATTTATGGTGGTGAAGAGCAAGTGCATTTTTATGCACCGATGATTCTTTTTAGAGAACTTATTTACACAAATAAGGCTCACTTTGTGAATTTGAATATTGAAGGGAAGGAATTTACAGCTATTATGCAAGATGCTCAGTTCCATCCAGTAAGTGAGGTAATTTTACATGTTGATTTTCTTCAGTTATTTGAAGGTAAACCAATGAAAATGTTGATTCCTCTTCATTTTGAAGGCGCATCTCCTGGAGTAGCTAAAGGGGGTTCTTTAATTAAGAAAAGAAGAAATATCTTGGTAAAAGCGTTACCAAAAAACTTCCCGGACTTTATAACAGTGGATATTACCACTCTTGATTTTGGTCATGCCATCAAGGTTGGGGACATAAAAGAAGAGAATTTCGAAATTTTAGATTCAAAAATTGCTTCAATAGCGGTTGTTGAAATGCCTAGGGCACTCAGAGGAAAAACTGAGGAAGAAGAAGAAGCTGAAGAAGCAGCATTGGCTGAAGCAGCAGAAGGAGCCGAAGGGGCAGAAGGAGCTACTGCTGAAGCTGATGGCGGAAAAGAATAAGAATATCTTATACACATTTATAAAAAATCCTGCCGTTTGGCAGGATTTTTTGCTTTTAAAGCAAAGTGGTTCTTAATTTAAGTTATAAATAAGTTATCATGAAATATTTGATTATTGGTCTCGGTAATATTGGAAACGAATATGAGTTAACAAGACATAATATAGGTTTTCTTGTTCTGGATAAATTAGCGGATGATCATGGAGCCTCCTTCACTACTTCCAGGTATGCGGATGTATCAAAAATAAAGTATAAAGGTCGCCAGCTTCATTTGATTAAGCCTTCGACTTATATGAACTTAAGTGGTAAGGCTGTAAGTTATTGGATGAAAGAATTAAAAATACCGAAAGAAAATATACTCGTTATTGTTGACGATATCGCATTGCCATTGGGCAGTTTAAGAATGCGCGCCAAAGGCTCAGCTGCCGGCCATAATGGTTTAAAAAATATTGAGGCCTTAACGGGCGGCCCTGACTACCCCCGGCTAAAATTTGGTATCGGTAATGACTTTGGGCAAGACCAACAAGTAGATTATGTATTAAGCAACTTTACCTCTGACGAATTTAAAATCCTACCAGAAAAAATAGACAAGGCCATTAATATGATCCTTTCGTTCAGTACTGCTGGCATTGCCCGAACTATGACAGAATTTAATGATTAACTAATTGTCGATCCTGAATTAACCTCATCTGAAGGCATTACAAATTTGAGGTTGCCCATTTTATCTTCAGCCATCAAAATCATCCCTTGTGATTCCTCCCCCATAATGTTTCTTGAAGCTAGGTTCACCAAAATAGATACTTGTTGGCCTACTATTTCATCTGGTTTATAGTACTGGGCTATCCCGCTCAAAACAGTCCTTTGATCAATACCAGTATCTACTTTTAATTTCAATAATTTCTTTGATTTGGGAACAGCACTAGCTTCCAAAATAGTACCTATTCTAATATCCATTTTCATGAAATCATCAAAGGTGATTTCTGGTTTTGAAGGAATCACCGGTGTATTTTCCATTTCGTTGTCTTTTTTGGTCGCTTCTAATTTGGCAATTTGTTTTTCTATCAATTCATCTTCAATTTTCTCAAAAAGCAATTCAGGTTGGTTGATCTTATGTCCGCTTTTTAATAACTCAATGTTACCAGCACTGGCCCATTTTAATTTTTCAAAATTTAATATTCGGGCAAGCTTATTCGCAGTATTGGGTAAGAACGGCTCACCTAAAACCGCCAAATTAGCTACCAGTTGCATGGCTATGTTCATAATGGTCGCTACCCTATCAGGAGTTTCTTTGATCAATTTCCATGGTTCACAGTCAGCCAAATACTTATTGCCAATTCTTGCTACATCCATAAACTCTGCCATTGCATCACGGAACTTATAATTTTCAATCGCTTTAGCAATTTTACTAGGGGCAAGCTCAAGTTTGTCGATCACCTCTTGGTCAATTTTTTGGAGTTCGCCTCTAGCAGGCACCACACCTCCATAATATTTATTGGTCAGTACTACAGCCCTATTGACAAAATTGCCAAGTATAGCTACAAGCTCACTGTTGTTTCTTGTTTGAAAATCCTTCCAGGTAAAATCATTATCCTTGGTTTCTGGGGCATTAACACACAACACATATCTTAATACATCTTCCTTACCGGGTAATTCTTCCAAATACTCATGCAGCCAAACGGCCCAGTTTTTTGAAGTGCTTATTTTATTTCCCTCTAAGTTCAAAAATTCATTTGCAGGTACATTATCGGGTAATATAAATCCGCCTTCCGCTTTAAGTATGGTTGGAAATATTATACAATGAAATACTATATTATCCTTACCAATAAAGTGTACCAGCTTGGTAGTCTCATCTTTCCAATAAGGCTCCCAGTCTTTTCCTATTCTAGCTGCCCACTCCTTTGTGGCTGAAATGTAACCTATGGGCGCATCGAACCAAACATACAAGACTTTACCTTCTGCCCCTTTCACAGGCACTTTTACGCCCCAGTCTAAATCTCTGGTCATAGCACGTGGCATCAGTCCATTGTCGAGCCACGATTTGCACTGTCCATAAACATTAGTCTTCCACTCTTTGTGTCCTTCCAATATCCATTCTTTTAACCAAGGCTCATATTTGTCCATCGGTAAGAACCAGTGCTTAGTTTCTTTCTGAATAGGCTTAAATCCGCTGAGGGCAGATTTGGGATTTATAAGTTCGGAAGGACTCAGTGTTGATCCGCAACGTTCACATTGGTCACCATAAGCTCCATCAAAGCTACAAGTAGGACAAGTTCCCACAATGTACCTATCTGCCAAAAAATGCTCATTCGCTTCATCATAATATTGCATGGAAACCTTTTCTTCAAAAAGACCTCTTTCATACATACTTTTAAATATATCTGATGAGGTTTCATGGTGTATGGGTGCTGATGTCCTTGAATAAATATCAAAATCTATCCCAAATTTTTCAAATGAATCTTTTATCAAATAATGATATTTATTAACTATTTCCTGTGGGGTCTTATTATCCTTTTTAGCCCTTAGGGTAATGGCTACTCCATGTTCATCAGAACCACAAACAAAAGCTACATCTTCATTAATACTCCTTAAATATCTAACGTATATATCAGCTGGTACATAAACCCCCGCTAAATGACCAATATGAACCGGGCCATTGGCATAAGGCAATGCTGCTGTTACAGTATATCTTTTAAATTTTTTATCTGCCATTTTGAATTGATTATTGGCAGCAAAGATAATCGATTATTAAACTAATGGTATTTAAATTCGGGCTAATACTTTAATTCACACAAGTGGCAAAGTAATTTTAAAATGAGTCCTGCTATTGTCATCCAATAATATTATTGTGCCACCCAGTTTCATCACTGATTGTTTAACAATATAAAGCCCAAGACCAAGTGAACGATGTTGTAGTGCATTCTTTGCAAACAACTCAAAAACATCACCCAATGCATTTCTATTAGCCCCTCCCCCTTCATCAATAACATCAATTAAAAGACCTGTGGTTTCTGAAGAAATTTGGATTTGAATGTCACCACGTGCATCATTATCATCACGCATTTTCATTACACTCTGAATGATGTTAAAGAATATTAAATCGAGTAATACCACATCTGAGTAAAACTTTAATTCATCTGGTATCTTTAAGGCAACATTTATGTCTTCGTCACCTTCGATTTTTCTATTTTGATCAACACAAGTATTTATGATTTCAGAAAAATTGATCAATTTAAATTTTAGCTCCAAACTTGATATGTCACTAATGGTTTTCAATCGTTCCAATATTGAGTTTAAACCTTGGGCCGTATCATATAGCATTTGAAAATACTCACGGGCAACTTCCTCGGTGATGTCCATTAAAGCCACATTGCACACACCCAGTAGAGTAGCCAGTGGGCCTTTGATGTCATGGGAAGATTTATAAATGAAATTATCCAATTCCAAATTAGCAAGTATGAGCTGATCATTCCGTTCTTTAAGTTGATCTGATTTTTCATCTACAGTACTAAGTAGTTTTTTATTATACTTCTCCAGTTGCTCATTCTGATTGCGTATCATGCGATGCGCAGATTCCAATTGCCTGTTTTTTTCTACCAATGACTCCTTTTGCGCCTCTATCTTCTCTTTTTGGTCGCTGATCTCGTGATTTCTGATAGCGAGCATCTTATTTTTTTTCAAATTCACTTTCACCTGATAAAATGTAAGTACTGCTATAAATACCACTAGGATGATTACGGTTATCAAAAAAATGACAAAACTTTTATTCTTCTCAATCTGCTTCTCCTTGATCGCCATTTGACGCAAATTTTCTTCTTCTTGAATTTTTAGTTTGATATCGGACAGATTTCTGGCCATGTTTTCATTGAAGAGTGTGTCCCTAAGATTCAAAAGTTTTGTTTGATAATTAAATGCCAATTCATGATTGCCAATGATGGAATAAATATTTACGTAAAGTGCATAGTTTTCAAAAATTCTGTCTTTTGCCCCGATTTCTTCAGCCAATTTTTGGCTTTTATCCAATAAAAACAATGCACTGTCGTATTTTGCATTTAATTTATATTCATTGCTTTGAAAGTAGAGTATTTCGGAAATCCCCCTTTTATCCCCGACCTCTTTCCTTAAGCTTAACGATTGTCGAAAATAGCGTCTTGATTCGTCATATTTGTTTTTTAGTTGGTATACCTGTCCCAATCCACAATATGTAACCGACTTCCAGACTTTGTTGTCAATATCAACATCCATTGACATTCGATAGTATTTCTCTGCCTCAGAGAGATTACCCTCACCGATATAAGTTAAGGCTATATTATTTTGGGAATACAAGATCAGATTTTTATCCTCTTGTCGTTTTGCAATTTCGAGAGCTTCAATAAAGTAGCTTCTAGCCTGTTTATAATCTTTCAATTTATCATAAACCAATCCAATATTATTTACGGTAATCGACAACCCATATTTTTCATTCTGAGCCCTTTTCATATTTAACGACCGTAGTAAATATTCTAATGCACTTTGATAGCTGCCAAGATTGTAGTTGGCCAAACCAATGTTATTCAGCGCATTGTTCATTAGAGTAGAATCCCTAATCTCAAAAGCTATGTTATAGGATTTAGTGCAATAGTAGATTACAGAATCATACTCGCCTTGATAATAAACTACGGCACCAATGTACCTGAGAGATTTACTGATAAGTGCCTTATCATTGAGCTTAACGGATAAATCATAGGATTCACGAACAAAGGCCATTGCACTGTCTGGGTAGTTTAACCAAAGCTGAAACGCTTTGTTGTGCAATTGATCAATCTTTTCTTCGCTCGTTAATTTTGACTGCTTTATTTTACCATTTACCAGAAATGGTAAAATAAAGAGTAATAAGAAAAGTGTGTTCCGTATCAATTTTAGAATCCATGTTATAGACAGTTTTTCAATTTATCAAAAAAGCTTCACATAAAAAAAATGACACTAGGATAATGGGAGAATAACACTAAATAGTGTGAGGTTATCCTTAGTTTTAGAAACAAATATATTTCCTTCCAGCTTATCAACCGCTAATTTTACCAAGTACAGCCCTAACCCCGCGGTATCTTGCATTTCCGAGGTCTTGGAAAAAATATCAAATATTTGAGCTACAATATTATCATTAATACCCACCCCATTATCCGATACATTGATATGCAATTCCCCATCCTTTACTAATGCGCTGATATTAATAATTGACTTGATTTTAGAGGAGGTATTGTGGAATTTAAAGGCATTATTGATCAAGTTATTGAGAATTATTTTCAATAGGAGCGCATCAAAAAAGATTTTCAGGTTTTCTGATACATCTATACTCACTCCTATTGTTTTCTCATCAAACAACTGACTGTTCTCCTCCACAATTTCAGTTATCAGTTTTTTCAGTATTACCTCATCATCAGAAGGCATCGAGTTATTGATCTGATTGATCACAAGTAATTTTGATAGAATCTGATTTAGTTTACTTGCTGTTCTACTTAATTTCTCAAAATAATCAACCGCTACCTTTTCTTTGATATCCATTAGGGCAATGTTGCACACTCCTTGAAGGGTAGCCAAGGGTCCCCTTATGTCATGTGAGGTCTTATATATAAAATTATCAAGGTCATTATTTGATTTCGTCAAAGCCTTGTTCGTTGAACGCAGTTCTTCTGTTCTTTCCCTCACCCTATCCTCCAAGGCAGTATTTAACTCTGTCAGTTTTGAATTTTGGTTTTCAATCGTTTTGTTGGCTATTGTTAACTTCCGGTTAACCCTTTTTCTGAGTTTATTATTTCTATAAAGAATAATGACTATTAAAACGGTGAGTAAAGAAATAATCACAGAAAGGATTAATAGCGTATTGGTCCTACTTATTTCCTTGTCTTTAAGCTTTATGATTTCAAGATTTTGACGTTCTTCAAAGTCCACCTGTATTTGAAGCATATTCTTGGCTACGGTTTCATTAAGGATTTCACTACTTACGGAATCGTACTTAACTTGGTAATCAAATGCTTTTTTATAATTTCCAGTTTCATAAAACAGGTCAGCTAATACCTTAAAATTCTTTTTTGCCCAAAGCCTTATTCCAAGTCTGTTTGCTAAATCCTGACTCATTTTAAGTCTCGTTAATGCCAAGTCTGTTTCGCCATGTTTCAAATTAATTTTAGCTAGATTATTATAAATCGTGATTAAATTCATCTCTGATTTTTGTGATTCAGCTAGCACAAGCCCCTTGTTAAGATAAACTTCCGCTTCATTCAATTTTTCCAGTTCAAATAAACAAGCTCCTGCTCCATTGTAGGCTTCAAATAATATTTGACCCTTACATTCATCCTGGCAAATACTTATTGTTTTTTCGAAATTTTCAAGTGCTATTTCAAAATTTCCTAAGCCCAAATAGGCTAGGCCCAAATTTACATAGGTGCCTTCAATTCCCTTATGACCATTTTTCTCTTCAATTTCCCGAGCCCGATTAAAATAAATAATCGCTTTGGGATAATCCTTTAACTGATAATAAACCAAACCAATGTTGTTAGAAGATATGGCTATCTCATTTTGATCACCTTCTTTTTCTCTTAACGCTAAGGATTTAAAATGATACTCAAGGGACTTGTCAAATTGTGATGAATAGTAATAACATATCGCCAAGCCATTTAGTATGGACTTTTCCCTATCTTGGAAATCATTATTCTGAGCAGTTATAAGAGCCCGATCATAATGTTCTATAGCCTCATTATAGAGTCCTTGTCCTCTATATAAATAGGCCATTGCATACTCAGCTCTAACAAAAGTTAAACTATCACCCGCTGTCAATGAATACTTTCGAGCTTGATTCGCAAAAAATAGGGCACTATCATAATTATTTACTGATGATATAAATAACTCCATATAAATTGGACCTTTATCTATATCTTGGGATTTCTTCGCTGCAATAAGTAATGAATCATACCGACTCTGCGCCATACCCAACAATGGTAGGATTAACGAAACTATTATGATGATAGTCTTAATAAATCTATTTCCATAATTGAAATAATCACACATAAGTAAGCACGAAGGCATGTTTAAAGAGTATTGGGGAAATTAATAGTACAACTTTGAATCGTAATCAATGATAAACATAAAATTAGAAAATAGAATCCATATCGAAAGGTATGTAAGATTATAATATAAAAGCCCTTTTTTTATAAGAGCGTTAATATAGGTAAAGTACAATTAAAACCAAACAACTAATATGAAATCAAGAATACTAATTTTCGCAACCGCACTTTTATTATCCGGCTTATTTTCAGCCTGTAATGAAGAGGAAATCAATCCAAATGATGGACTTAATACCAGAGAAACTGTCGGCAACGGTGTCGTTAAGGATGATCCCGGATTTTAATTATTCACAATCTTTTTAACACTCAAAACACTTAAAGTTATGAAATCAAAAATACTAGTCTTATTCACTGCCTTATTGCTATCTGGAATATTTTCAGCCTGCAATGAAGAAGAGATCAATCCAAATGATGGGCTTAATACCAGAGAAACTGTCGGCAACGGTGTCGTTAAGGATGATCCCGGATTTTAATTATTCACAATCTTTTAACACTCAAAACACTTAAAACACTTAAAACACTTAAAGTTATGAAATCAAAAATACTAGTCCTATTTACTGCCTTACTGCTATCTGGAATATTTTCAGCCTGCAATGAAGAAGAGATCAATCCAAATGATGGGCTTAATACCAGAGAAACTGTCGGCAACGGTGTCGTTAAAGACGATCCTGGATTTTAAAATATATTAAACAATAACTAAAATATTAACATCATGAAATCTAAATTATTAATACTCACAGTTGCGGTGGCAATACTTGGTTCATTCGCATTTATATCATTTGATAAAAGCCAAAAAAACGATACAACCAAAGTTGAAGCTCAACATCATAATACCCTGAGTGGAATAACAAAAGACGATACTACGTTTTAACATTTCTATAACAATATAGAATTAAAACAAGGTGTTGTCCGTGTAAGTTTTTTTAAACAATTAGGTGAATATTTTATTGAAATTAGTCTGTCTAACAGCGACTTATGTCAAATACTTCATCTACCATTGATTAGTATTTGTTAACAATTCAATGGAAATAGTGCAATTAATGCCGGAAAACTTACATAAGAATAGAGGGATTAACAGCCTAAATCAGTGCTACGAAAATTAATTTAGGTAGTAATACTTTGTAAATTTAGTTTGGTAGTTTTGCAGCTTAATTTTTTAAGCATGCAGCAAATACGAAATGTGGCTATAATAGCTCACGTTGACCACGGAAAAACTACTTTGGTTGATAAAATAATCCTTGCCTCAAAAATACTGAGGGGAAATCAAGAATCCGATGATCTCATCCTTGATGATGGGGATCTTGAAAAAGAAAGAGGGATCACCATAACCTCTAAAAATGTTTCCATTCGATATAAAGATGTCAAAATAAATGTAATTGATACCCCTGGTCACTCCGATTTTGGTGGTGAAGTAGAAAGGGTATTAAAAATGGCCGATGGTGTTCTACTTCTTGTAGATGCCTTTGAAGGGCCTATGCCACAGACAAGGTTTGTATTGGGTAAAGCTCTAAACCTTGGCTTGAAACCCATAGTGGTGGTAAATAAAGTGGACAAAGAAAATTGTCGTCCTGACGAAGTACATGAGCAGGTTTTTGATCTCATGTTCAATTTAGATGCCACTGAAGACCAACTAAACTTCCCTACATTTTATGGTTCATCGAAGCATGGCTGGATGAGCGATGATTGGAAAAAACCCACTACTGATATATTTCCGTTACTCGATGGTATTATTGAGCATATTCCTCCAGCCCCAGTAAAAGAAGGTGTGCCACAGATGAGGATTACTTCATTGGACTTTTCGTCATTTGTAGGCAGAATAGCTATTGGAAGAATAGCTCAAGGATCAATCAAAGAAGGGGATAACCTTGGGTTGACCAAAAAAGACGGTTCCGTCAAAAAAATTAAGATAAAAGAAGTTCATGTATTTGAAGGGCTCGGTAAGAAAAGAGTTGATGAAGCTTTATGTGGAGACATTTGCGCATTAGTCGGTGTTGATAATTTTGAATTGGGTGATACCGTAACTGATTTTGCCAATCCAGAGCCGCTTCCCCGAATTGCCATAGACGAGCCAACAATGAGTATGTTATTTACCATTAACAATTCCCCATTTTTTGGTAAGGAAGGTAAATTTGTTACTTCTAGACACCTACGTGACAGGCTTTATAAGGAAACGGAAAAGAACTTGGCACTAAGGGTAGAAGACACGTCCTCCGAGGATAGGTTCAATGTATTTGGTCGTGGTATTCTCCATTTGTCCATATTGATAGAAACCATGAGGCGTGAAGGATATGAACTTCAGGTAGGTCAGCCCCAAGTTTTGATAAAAGAAATTGACGGAAAGAAGCATGAACCTATAGAACACATGGTTGTTGATGTACCTCAGGAATCTTCAGGCAAAGTGATTGAACTTGTAAGTGCTAAGAAAGGTGAGCTTAAAATAATGGAGCCAAAAGGTGATTTGCAGCATTTAGAGTTTGACATACCTGCGAGAGGATTGATTGGTTTACGAAATAATATATTGACCGCCACTGGTGGTGAGGCCATTATGACCCATCGATTTAAAGAATACGCTCCATATAAAGGAAATATCGCTGGAAGGATCAATGGATCGCTGATTTCCATGGATAACGGGCCTGGTACACCTTATTCTATTGACAAGTTACAAGACAGGGGTACATTTTTTGTAGACCCAGGAGAAGATTTATATGTAGGTCAGGTGATCGGTGAACACTCCCGCGACAATGACTTGGTAATCAATATTCAAAAAGGAAAGAAATTGACTAACATGAGGGCCTCTGGTTCTGACAATAACGCCAAAATCGCTCCTGCTAAAAAGTTTTCTTTGGAAGAGGCAATGGAATACATCCAGAAAGATGAATACTTAGAAGTAACTCCAAAATCAATCAGGATGAGAAAAATCTATCTTGATGAAAATGAAAGAAAACGTTTCAACAATAAGGAAAATAAAGAATAGTAAATAATGCTCTATATAAAAAAGGTCGGTAGAAATTTCTACCGACCTTTTTTATTTATTGATGTCAGCCCAGCCCGCTTCACTAAAGGGGTGAGTGTGAGTTAAGTTTCTATTGACTGCTTAAACCGCACTAGGAATCTGTTGGAATTTCACCGCAGCCTCACCTTTAAATGCTTTCCTTGGCCTTAAATTGAGTACTTGAAACATCTCTTTATCTTCAATGACATCAGGATTTGGCGTAGTTAACAGTTTGTCACCCGCAAATATTGAATTAGCACCTGCCAAAAAGCATAACGCTTGCTCCTCTATATTCATTTTCACCCGTCCTGCTGACAATCTTACCATTGCCTTTGGCATTAATATCCTTGCGGTAGCAATCATTCTCACCATTTCCCAAACGGAAACCCGTGGTTGATCTTCAAGGGGTGTACCTTCCACCGGAACCAGAGCATTTACAGGTACTGATTCTGGGTGTTCTTCCATTGTAGCCAAAGTGTGCAACATCCCAATTCTATCGCCTTCCCCTTCTCCCAGACCAATTATCCCTCCAGAACAAACAGATATTTTAGCGTTTCTTACATTATCAATTGTGTCAAGCCGATCGTCATAGGTTCTCGTAGTTATGATATCGTCATAGTGTTCCTCACTTGTATCAAGGTTGTGGTTATAAGCGTACAATCCTGCCTCTTTTAATTTTAGTGCTTGTTCTTCGGTTAGCATGCCAAGGGTGCAACAAACTTCCATTCCCATGGAGTTTACCCCTTTCACCATGTCCAATACCCTATCAAAATCCCTGTTATCCCGTACTTCTCTCCATGCAGCCCCCATACAAAATCTTGTACTTCCCGCCTCTTTAGCCTCCTGAGCCTTAGATAGTACTTCTTCTGTTGGTAACAATTTATGTACTTTAACATCTGTATGATAACGTGCAGCTTGCGGGCAATAAGCACAGTCTTCAGGACAACCGCCCGTCTTTACAGACAGCAGCGTACATACCTGCACTTCCTGAGCATCATTGTGTTCTCTATGTACAGTTCCAGCTCTATATATTAAATCCAATATTGGAGAATTGAATATTTCACTCACCTCCTCTTTGGTCCAGTCGTTTCTCAAACTCATTTGGTAGTTTTTTATTTTCAATTAATGCCTTAAATGATTAATAAATAGGGGCACATTTATTAAATCAAAATAAATACATAATTATGAAACAGAATAGGTTTACTTAGTTTATTTCCAATTCAAATGGCAATCTTGCCTGAACGCCCCTTAAATCTTTAAGGCGTTTTGTTTTCTCAAAATAGGGATACAGATCTCCTAATTCTGTTTTCAACATTTTAGCGCTAGTTTCACCACTGATATCCTCCAACAATCTTTCAAAAAATTCCTTTTGCTCTGGATAGTATTTCACTTTATAATCTAAAGTCACACCCGCTTTTTCGGCTGCAATAGAAATGGCATCATCAAAACTTCCGAGTATATCCACCAGCCCATTTTGTTTTGCCTGATTACCTGTCCAAACACGGCCTGAAGCTATTGCCTTTATTTCATCCACCGTCATTCCCCTACCTTGGGCAGCCTTAGCCACAAAGGTTTCGTAGTTGCGTTCCACACTATTCTGAATGATAGATTTTTCCGCATCAGTTAATCCTCTACTTACAGTAAGCATTCCCGAATAGTCACCTGTTGAAACTTCATCATTGGTTATCCCCAATTTATCATTCAAAAGCCCCTCAAGGTTAAAGAGCATTCCAAATATTCCAATAGACCCAGTAATGGTATTGGGCTGTGCAACAATTGTATCACAGGCCATAGCTAGATAATAGCCTCCTGATGCCGCATAATTCGACATGGAAGCAATGACAGGTTTCCTTTTTGCTGCCAACGATATTTCCCGCCACATTACATCTGATGCAAGATAACTTCCCCCGGGGGAATTTATCCTCATTACAATTGCTTTAACATCATCATCTTCCCTCGCCTCTCTTATTTGCTTGGCAAATTTTTCCGATCCTATCGATTTTGCATCCCCTTTGCCAGATACTATATCTCCATCGGCAACGATTACCGCTATCTCATTTTTTGATATCTTATAAGTACTGAAGCTGTCTTTGTACTTACCATAGGTTATTAGGGTTAAATCATTTGTTGCTGTCTTTTCTTCTAAAATGGCCAATACTTCGTCTTCATAAAGAAGGCCGTCAATCAATTTTAATTTCAAGGCGTCACTGGCATCCCGTACTTCCATACTTTTGGAAATCCCTTTCATTGTATCCAAATCAATGTTTCTAGATGCTGATATACTAGAAAGCATTGTATTATTGAGATCATTCAACATTGCACTTAGCTGCAGTGCATTTTCCTCACTAAGGTCTTTTCTTATAAACGGCTCAACTGCGCTTTTAAAATCACCAACCCTAAAAACCTGAACTTCAATGCCTAATTTGTCAAATAGCCCTTTGTAAAAAGTAACATTGGCATTTAGTCCATTTAGTTCCAATTCACCTTCTGGATTCAGGTATACGGCATCGGCCACACTTGCTAAATAATAAGCGCCTTCAGTAAGGTATTCCGAATAAGCTACGATAAACTTTCCTGAGGTTTTAAAATGAGCAAGCGCAGTCCTTACTTCTTCCAAAGTAGACATGCCGCCCATAAAATAATTCAATTCAAGATAAATGCCTTTTATATTGTCATCCGTTTCAGCATTAAGAATAGCTTTCTTTAGTTTGATTAAACCAATACTGCTTTCTTCCCCTGAAAATATCCCTATCTTGTCAAATGGATTGTCTACCTCCTGTTCTGAAATAGGCTTATTGAGTTTAAGGTGCAAAATGGAGTTGGCCTCCACTACTACTGGCTGTTTTTCTGAAAGGGCACCTATGGTTCCGATAACAATTAAGATACCTACTATACTAAAAAGCAAAAGTGCTACAAGCGTTGAAAGAATATTTTTTAAGAAGTTCATATGCAATTATTTAAAGAAGGTAAAATTACCAACTAATAAGTCATTAATAAAGATGTTAATTCTAATTTTGGGGTAATTATGACGGACGGAATATATCTATTGTTAGGAACCAATTTAGGTGATAAGAATATAAATCTAAAGGCTGCCATTTCCATTATTTCTACTTTTTCGGAAGTAGTTAATCAAAGTGCTATTTATGAAACTGCTGCATGGGGCAAAACAGACCAACCTAGTTTCTATAATCAGGTAATAGAAATCAGAACAGATTTAAGCCCCGAGGCCTTGCTGGCGGAACTATTGAAAACAGAAAAGTCATTGGGACGGGTGAGAATTGAAAAATGGGGGGAGCGGCTTATCGATATTGATATTCTCTATTATAACCAGACCAGCATCAACCAGGAAGGATTAATTATCCCCCACCCAGGTATTCCCGATCGCAGGTTTACTCTTGTGCCTTTATGCGAACTAGCACCTGAATTTGTTAATCCAGCTAATGGATTGACCAATGCTAAAATGTTGGAAAACCTGCATGATCAGTTATCGGTAAAGAAACTGACCATGCAACCTTCATAATATTAAATGCTCCTTGCCTCTATTTCAGGGGCAATTTTCTTCACCAGTCCTTGTAGTACTTTCCCTGGACCACATTCAATAAATATGGTAGCACCGTCTTTTACCATGTTTTGAACTGATTGCGTCCAACGAACCGGGGCAGTGAGTTGATCAATTAAATTTTTCTGTATAGTGATTACATCCGAAGACGGTTGTGCATTTACATTCTGATAGACGGGACAAATCGGAGTATTGAACACTGTATTTTCAATGGCCTCTGCCAGTTCTGTTCTAGCGGGCTCCATTAATGGGGAGTGAAACGCACCACCTACGGGGAGCGGTAAAGCCCTTCTGGCTCCAGCTTCTTTTAGTTTTTCGCATGCTATTTCTATCCCTTTATTGGAGCCGGAAATTACCAACTGACCAGGGCAGTTATAATTAGCAGCCACAACGACTTCGTCAATCCCAGCACACACTTCTTCTACTATTTTGTCGTCTAAACCAAGGATAGCCGCCATAGTAGATGGATTTATTTCACAAGCCTTTTGCATGGCCAAAGCCCGTTGAAATACAAGCTTTAGGGCATCTTCAAATTTCAACGCCTTATTGGCCACCAAAGCGGAAAATTCTCCTAAGGAATGTCCTGCTACCATATTAGGGTTAAAATCTTCTGCGGTAGCTGCTAAAATAACAGAATGCAAAAATATAGCGGGCTGCGTTACTTTTGTTTGTTTGAGTTCATCAGCTGTCCCTTCAAACATAATATCGGTTATCCTGAAACCAAGTATTTCGTTTGCTTGCTCAAACATATTTTTGGCTTGTTCATTACCTTCATAAAGGTCTTTGCCCATTCCACTAAATTGAGCACCTTGGCCCGGAAAAACGTATGCATTCATAATTTCTAGTTTATAAATAAGATGTAAGCGAGATCAATTAATTTTAAAAAGAGCTAAATTAATTATTTTGATAAGCATCTAAAAATCTTTCTTTTAGATCTGGTGTCGGCACCCTACAAGTGTTTCTTTTACCAAAAATTGAATACCGATATTTGGCTATCAAGTTATAAAGCCAATCCCGAAAAATATTTGGGAATATTCTAAATACCAGTAGTATTTTAGGCCATCCTACCAAGTTTTTGGCAATAAACAAAGCAGCCGAACTTCTTTCCAGTTTATACCCCTGTGATGTCAATACTATAATGGTATCAAATTGATTTGAATTGACATTTCCTAGAATAACCCTTGCCTCTTGTGATTGCAAAGAGGCAAATAGAAATCTTCTTTTTTTATCCTTATCAATTATAAAATTGACAGCTCCATTGCATAGATTACAATAACCATCAAAAAATATTATGTGCTTTCCAGATGGATTTTTTATCTGATCAGATGTACCCATCCTTTAATATTCTGCTTAGCATTGGACGGATCAACTACATCAAATGTAACTACGGCTATATAATAATAGACCCCAGAAGCAAGCTCCTTACCTTTATTATCCCTTCCGTTCCAGTTAATATATATATCATTGTTCTCGGTACCTTGCTGACCAAAATAACTATAGACCACATTGCCCCAGCGGTTATAAACAGTAAAATCAACGGAGTTTACCGAACGGGCACATTTTGAGCCGTCTTCATTTCCGCAGCTACCACTTGCTCCACTGCCATAGGCCCGGAATATGTCATTACATGAATCGTTGTTGTCTGGAGTGAATACATTTGGTAATTCATAATAAGGGCAATTATCAATGCACATCTTCTCACTTAGTTCACCAAAATTTCCCGATCTATCCACCGCCCGCACCTGATAACAGCCTTTTTGCGAAGTCAGGTTTTCATGAACAAATACCGTGTCCTTTACCTCAGCAATTAATTGCATTGGTTGATCCGTTGTGGCAGCAAAATACAATTCATAATAAAATATATCGTTTTGACAATCGCCTTCTACTGGCCTCGTCCATGAAATAGTATTGGAATAGTCATTAAACCCTATATTTTGACAGCGACCGCTACAGTCTACTTCTTCCAAAATTACAGTTGGAATGCATGGAGGAATGGAATCACTAGTTTGCGAACAGATCACTTGAGAAAAATTAAGCTGAGGACTGTTTATCGCTGGATTACCATATGTGCCTTTGGTTTGTACCCTATAGCAATAGACTTTGTCATCTTCCAGTCCAATGGAATCGATATAACTGAAGCCATATTGAGTAACATCCAATTGGGAAATAAGTTGGAAATCGCTCTGTGCCTCCCCTTCTACCCCCCTATAAATTTCATGCTGGCTTCCAGGTGGAAATGCAATGGTATTTGACCACGGTACCACAGCAGACCAATCCAATTTGATTTGACCAAATTGCGGTGTGGTTTCCAATCGTACAGATGACGCAGCAGCTGAGAATATTTGATCAGTACCGTTACCAGAAGGATCTATTAACGCTACCTGATAATGGTATACTTTTTCAAGTGTATTCAATCCCGTATCCGTAAAATTAATACTCGCAGTCGTTGATGAAGGTGACGTTTTACTGCCAACCTCCACTAAATTACCTCCTGAAAAACCTTCCGCTCTATATATTTTATATTGTAATGGAAATGTTAATCCTCCAAGCTCAAAAGGTTCTCTCCAGGCTAGGAAAATTTGCCCGTTTGTTTCACTTGTCACTTCCACAGAAACATGAGTGATAATTGGCTCCTCGGCTGGTACAAATTCAAAACATATCTCATCTGAAACTATACTCTCCCCTCCTGGCACTTCTGGGAAAGTGGCCACCAACCTGTAGCAATATTTGGCAGCAGCAGCCAAATTGGAATCCCTAAACGTGGTAGTGTTTATGGGCAACGTAGCTATTAATGAATAACCTGCATTTTCCCTGATACCCGTTTCACAATCATCAGGAGTATAAGGATTGGAATCTACCCTTCGCCAAACCTGAATGTTTTCGGCATTATTACATAAATAACTGTCCCAAATCAACCTTAACCCCTGGCCATCTTTAGCTATTGAAGTTATGTTAGGTTTGGGGCCAACCACAGTAATATTCCATGAAGCAAAACTTACTAATTTCGGCCCTAAATCAGGTTGGTCCGTAATTTTAAATACTACTGTGTAGGGCTGATCCCGTACGTCAAAACATTCTGTATCCCATGAAAATTGCAATTGGGCTGGCGATGATGAGAATATGGGCACTTCAGGAATAACTGTGGCACCTCGCTCATCAATTACTTGCGAAAAGGCTTCAATTTTGACATTGTCATTATCAGGATCATTCCCGAAAATGGTTTCGTTAATTGATTCCCCTGCTTCAACGCAAATGTCTTCAGGTATCACCAATTCTGGCCGTTCGTTGTCACAATCTTCCACAATGATCTGCATATCACGGGTCACAAAACCAATGGGGAACCACTCCCCTGCTTTAAACCGGTATTCCCTAACAATAAAGGCAATATTATATTCACCAATTTTTCCTGGGGCATCCCATTTTATTTCCCCGGTTACTGGATTGATACTAAATGTTGGTTGGTCATTTTGTGTTTCATTTCCTGTATTAAAGTTTTCATAAAACATGCGGTCGGCAGGGGAAATATAGTTTGCCACAGATGTACCAACAGCCTTTTTTGGTACTACCAATTCGAAAGATATGCTATCTCCATCAGGGTCAAATGCGCCTGGGTTATGAAAAAAGGCCACACCAGGACAAGCTCTGTCAATTGGGGGTATTAAAAGTACCGGTGAGTTATTGCAGCCTAAAAAACCATCAATATTTATCTCTGATTGCACATAAAATTTTGTGTTTATGGAATTGCCGTTTTCTATGTTCAGAATACCCGCATTTCTATTGGCCTCATTATAGCTGATTGTATACTTACCAGCCGAACCATATGTATGTCTTATAGTAAACGCAGCTTTAGCTACATCAGGCCCTAAATCTTCATTGAAAGGAACTGATGAAACAGTGCCATCAGCAGCATAAAACATATGGGTGTTACTTTGGATGTCACTTGGTAACCTGAAAAACTTATCGGGATCATTCTCATCACCAAATCGTAGTTCCCCACCACCAAAAAGAACGGGGTTGGCTGGACCGACATCGGTATAGACAATAATGGTGATTTCAAAGGTTAAGCCATCACAGTTCACCCTTTTTACAATAATTTCACCTGCTCTTAAATGAGTAGCTTCAGCCTTTGTGGTCAAAAGCAAACCAATAAGTAGTACAAATCCAAATAATAAATACTTTCTCAAATCCTATCTTTTATTCCCTATCTATTTGTTACCTGATGTGATTCGTCTGACAAGCTCTAAACACTAAATTTAGCTAATTAGTTACAAACATTTTTGTTAGTGGAGCAAATATCATGCTTAAACTTTGGGTAATTTCACGGTCAAACAATAATAATATGCGTGTAGTTAATGAAATTGTAAAGCCAAATTGTAAAATCACTGTTTTTAGTTGGAACGGCAAATACCTGATAAAGTTTGAACAAGGAGACCTAGAACAGACCTTCAAAATTGACGCTTTGGATCTTACAAGTGAAGACGAAATTTACGAAATTATCTCAGATGAATTTATAAATGAGGTGGTGGCCTCCTTTGGTCAAATGCGTAACCTATTTTATAAATACCGTAGTTTATAATGCTATCAATTGAAGAGGATATTATAGCCAAATGTTATGTAGACAGAGATGGGGACGAAAAAAATGTTTGTTACTTGTCAAAAACAAGTCTTCATTTAAATATCAATAATCGTTTGTCCTCCTTCTTTGTCCAGTGGATAACTGATATTACACTTAAAAGGAAAAAATATTTGATGCCCATTGTAATAGGTGGGATAGTTGCCCCTTTAGCAGCCTTGGGGCTCTTTCAATATTACCTAAATCCCTGGCTAATGATGGGGATATTATTGATTGCACTTCTGTCAATTTACTATGGATATGAAGGTGGGCTTGCGCTGTGCATCGTGACACCTATAAAAGAGTATGATTTTTTTATAAAGACGGCCACACCCAATTTAAAGGCCTTTTTAGCCTACACCAAGCAGGCTATAAATGAGGATTCCATAAAGTTCTATTTTAAGTTGAAAGATGATCAATGGGACTTGGCCAAAAAAGTTGGGGAGGTAATTCCTGAAAAACAGGGTTTAGAATTATCCATGTTGCCAATAAATAGCAAAGCGCCTGAGTCCAGCTTCTATATTGAGTCTAAAGACTTACCGGTTGAAATAAAATATGTGGACGATGGAAGTGGTAATGTAGTTCCCAAAATATTTAATCCCTTACCTGTCGCATTTATAAACAATATTGAACAAACCGATTAATTTCTTTCCAGTATATTTGGCGCTCATACATTGTCTATTAAATGGAGCCAAACGGCAAGTCTAAAAAAAGAAAATCTTACAAACCCATTCTCTCAGGCACCAAGGAATGGCCTGTTGTGCAACTTAGTAAAAACAGAAAACTGTTTATTGAAAAAGTTGTAAATGAAGCGTTTAATAAGATTGTAAAAGCCAATCAAAGGAAAAATCAACTTCGGGAAGAATTAGAGACAACGCTATATACCGAACAGTTAAGGATTAGAAAAAATCCCTGGAAGGTAGACCCTAAAGATGAAAAACGTTTTTGGAACAATATAAAGAATGAGTTAGTAGATCTTGTAGGGAGCGAAAACACCAGAAAAAAAGAAGAAGAGCTCTTACGTAAAATCCTTGTTCGTTACACTGAAGAAATAGCTGGTAATTTTAGAAAAAGCAGGTACAGATTTGCCCGTGAGATCATAAAATTTGGTTTCTCACGATTATTAAATGCTACCAGGGTAAAGCGATTTGGTGCTCTTTTCAGGAATGAATACACCTTAAATGACAAAATTCAGATCGTAGGTAAAACCAAACAAATCAGAAAATTGGCAAAAATAGGTACTGTAGTTATGGTGCCAACCCACTTTAGCAATCTTGATTCAATTTTAATTGGGTGGATAATCCATGTATTGGGTTTACCTGCTTTTATATATGGCGCTGGCCTTAATCTATTCAACATCAAGATATTGGCCTATTTTATGAACAGCCTAGGTGCTTATAAAGTAGATAGGCGGAAGAAAAACTCAATTTACCTGGAGTCACTGAAAACCTATTCAAATTTGGCAATACAAGAAGGCACGCATAGTTTGTTTTTTCCGGGTGGTACAAGGTCAAGATCGGGTCAAATAGAATCTTCTTTAAAATTGGGATTGTTGGGTACAGCAATGGAAGCACAACGGGAAATATTTATAAACCATCCGAATAAGGACGGAAAGAAAATATTCATAGTTCCTGTAACTATCAATTACAATTTTGTATTAGAGGCTCCGATTTTAATTAATGAATATCTGGTAAGTAAAGGGCAAGAAAGATATTACGTTGAAAGTGATGCCTATTCATCATCATACAACATGATCAAATTCATGATCAAATTTTTCACTAAAGGTTCTGATATTTCCGTTTCCATCGGAAAATCAATGGATCTCTTGGGCAATTATGTCGATAATAAAGGAAGGAGTATTGACAAGCAAGGCCGCTTTATAGACACTAGGGATTATTTTATAAGTAATGGCATTATAAATGCCGACAAACAGCGAGAGGCTGAATATACACGAAGATTGTCAGAGATAATAGTGAAAGAATATCACCGTATCAATCGGGTATTTGCAAGTCATTTGGTGGCTTTTGTTGCGTTTCAAATATGGCGCAAAAGGTTCGACAAACTTGATCTCTATGATTTTCTGCGGCTTCCTGAAGAGGATCTCTTCATTGAGTATGAAGAATTTAGTACCGTATTTAATAAAGCCAAAAATCTGGTAATGGCCTTAAAGAAGGAGAAGAAGCTCAATATTGCTGCCCATATGAAAAACCCAGTCGAGGATTTGATTAAAATGGGTATTGAAAATGTTGGTATGTATCATAGTAGAAGGCCCCTACTCATGAATAAGCAAAAGCAGATTATTACAAAGGATTTGAACACATTATATTATTATCACAACAGAATGCATGGCTATGACCTCGAAAAACATCTCTAAAAAACCGGTAGGTGTCATTGGCGCAGGTAGTTTTGGCATGGCCATCGCCAATATTCTAGCACAAAATAGCGAGGTATTAATTTATGCGCGTGATCCAGAAGCAATCAAAAAAATTGCTGCACACAAGGTGCATAGAGGTCAAAAAGTGCATGTCAATATTACGGCAACAGGAGACCTGGGCTATATTGCCAATTCATGTGATGTCATATTTCCAATTGTTCCCTCCTCTTCATTTAGAGAGATGATGCAGCAATTATCTCCCTACCTCCACCCCTATCATATATTAATTCATGGCACCAAGGGTTTGGATATCAATCTTCCCAAAGGTCAATCAATTGATGACGTAAAAACCCTCAATCGTGAGCAGGTTAGAACTATGAGCGAAGTGATCATGGATGAAAGTGTTGTGGTAAGGGTTGGGTGTTTAGCCGGACCAAATTTGGCCAAAGAACTTGCGGCAGGCCAACCTGCAGCTACAGTAGTAGCAAGTCACTTTAATGAGGTAATATCCGAAGGGGAGCGACTGTTGCGAAATGATTTGTTTCAGGTCTATGGAAATCAAGACCTGATAGGGATCGAATTGGCTGGGGTATTAAAAAATATAATTGCCATCGCCTCGGGTGTATTAAGTGGCCTGGATTATGGGGAGAATGCCAGGGGCTTGCTGATCAGCCGAGGTATGATTGAGATGATCTATTTAGGAAAAGCCATGGGCGGAGATATTGAAGCATTTATCGGCCTGGCAGGCATTGGTGACCTTGTGGCAACTTGCAGTAGTAAACTGAGTCGTAACTTTACTGTAGGTTTTCGACTGGCTCAAGGTGAAACACTGCCTGAGATAATTGCTAATATGGAAGAAGTTGCTGAAGGGGTAAATACTATTAAAATCGCCAAAAAAATTATTGACTACCACAAAGTGCGGGCTCCCATTACCGAGGCGCTACATGAGGTTCTTTTCGAAGGATTGTCAGTAGAGAAAGCTGTTACCTTATTAATGAAATACCCCTACAATGTTGATATAGATTTTCTTTAAAGCCCAGCTTTGATTTTTTCCGCCACTTGCTGTAATTCATCCTGTGTAGGATGCAACTTAGGCCGAGAAAAATTAATGTCATCCATCGTATTGAGCGGTACCAGGTGAACATGGGTATGTGGCACTTCCAATCCAATAACGGCTACACCGATCCGTAAGCATGGAATAGCCTTCTTCACAGCCTTAGCCACTTTCTTAGAAAAAACCATTAATCTCTCTAATTGTTGGTCTTCCAAATCAAAGATATAATCTATCTCCTTTTTTGGCACCACCAAACAGTGACCCTCTACTAGGGGGTTAATATCAAGAAAGCTTATAAACTCCTCATTTTCAGCAATTATATGCCCCGGAATTTCCCTGTTTATGATTTTTGTAAATAACGATGCCATCAGATACCTATTTCTATTATTTCAAATTCAATATCGCCTCCTGGAGTTTGAATCTTTGCTTTTTCACCTGCTTTTTTACCTAAAAGCCCCTTTCCTATTGGAGACTGAACAGATATTTTACTCGCTTTCAAATCGGCTTCCTCTTCTGAAACCAACGTGTAAGTAAATGTAGCACCATTCTTATTGTTTTTTATTTTCACTTTAGAAAGAATGGAAACTTTTGAAGTGTCAATGGTACTTTCATCCAGCACACGTGCATTTCCTACTACCTCCTCCAATTGCGCTATTTTTGCTTCTAGATGTCCTTGTGCATCTTTAGCAGCATCATATTCCGCATTTTCACTAAGGTCACCTTTATCCCTGGCCTCAGCTATTTGCTTTGCAATGTCCGTTCTACCTTTAGATTTCAGCTCATTCAATTCTTTCTTGAGCTTATCTAATCCCTCTTTCGTATAGTATGCTATTTTTCCCATAAGTTCAAAAATCAGTTCTTCTATAAAAATAAATAAACGGCCACAATGTAGCCGTTCAACTATTATACTTGTTAATATACATTACAAAGGTAAGTGTTTCCTAATTAAAGGCAAATACCTATTTACCTACCAGTTCGGGAATATTTGATTTAATCTGATTTAATATTTCTTCATCAAATTGGGCGAGATACAATGTTTTAGCCTTGGTGAGTTGCTCTATTGTCAATCCTTTGGCACCCCTTAAGTCTGCTTTATATAAACTGGCATTTTCAAAATCAGCACCTGTCAAATAACAGCCCCTTAAATTAGACTCCATCAAAAAAGCATTTTTAAAATTTGATTTAATTAAAAAGGCATTCTCCAATTGTGCTTTAATTAAATAGGCATCTTTAAAATTTGCCCCACTTGCATAAGCCCCTTTCAAATTGGCCTGATTCAAATTAGAATTTTCAAGATTTGTTTGGTTCAACCTGGTGTTTTCCAAATTGGTTTCAATTAAAAAAGCATTGGAAATATCCGCTGAATTAAGATTTGATCCGGCTAAATTAACATAGTTAAGGTTAGTCCGTGACAGGTGGCAATTTACCAAGTTTATTTCACGGATATTATGTCTATTCAGTCGTTTGATGTTACCCACAGTCCTAAAGGCAGCTTCCTCTGATTCCCATAAACGGAAGTCATCTATTTCATCCTTATAAGTCCTTATTCTTTGGCGCATTTCACCATTCTTGTTCAACCAAAAAATGAGCATACCAATGATGGCAATATCAAATAGCATTCCATGAGCTTCGGCCATAACCTGCTCGAAGAAGCCATTGAAATCATTCATATAATATTTGAAGCTAAACCCAAGTACTATAATAGATAAGATCACCAGCACGATAGCAGATGTCAGAATAGGCTTCTCAATAATTGAGTTTACATATTCTATAAATTTCTTTTTCTGATTTTCTTTAATCATCAGCTCAATTCCAAAATATCTATTTATCCTATATTACTAAAAATGCACTACAAATTAAAAGCATCACTAAAATAAAACATTGCTATGAATGTAATATTCAAGGCGTTATGTTATGAAAGTTCACGACTTAATTTCCCTATAAGAACTTTATTGATCAATACATAAGATTCATAGGACCATCCGGCTATATGCGGAGTAAGTATGATTTTATCCGAATTAGATAAATATTCAAAATTACTTTTTTGCTGATCCGTAAAATTATTCAACTTTTCATTCTCCAAAACATCCAGTGCCGCCCCAATTATACGGCCATTTTCTATCTGTTCTATCAATGCAGATGTATTTACTACTTCCCCGCGTGAAGTATTTATAAGCCATATTGGTTTTTTGAAATTTTTGATAAAATCGTTATCAACATAACTGCCCGTTTCTTCTGTAAGTGGCACATGCAAACTGAGAATATCCGTATTGATGAATAATTCCTCCAGGCTTACCTCTTCAAATCCTTTGGCAGCAAATCCGGATTTATATTTATCATAGACTAAAATCCTACAGCCAAAATTTTTCATTTTATCGACAAAAGCAGAACCCATATGGCCATACCCTATAATACCAACCGTCTTATTCACGATCTCATGCCCCCTATTTGATTCCCTATCCCAAATCAACCCTCTGACTTCCTTATCGGCTTTTACAATATTGTTTAAGAGTGAAAACAATAACCCTACTGTATGTTCGGCAAGTGCATTTCTATTGCCTTCAGGTGCATTTATTATTTTAATTCCCTTTGATTCAATGTAGGCAACATCCAGATTGTCGATACCCGCACCTGCCCTGCATATAAATTTCAGGTTGGTGGCACTAGCCAACAGCTCCTTGTCAACAAAGGTTTTACTTCTAATAACAAGGCCGTCATAGGCTGGTAATTGTTCAATGATCTGAACCCTGGAAATATCAGGTTGGTGATTAGCATTAACCCCTATCCCTTCCAACATGGAGGTTAAACTTGGGTGCATCTTATCTACGATAAGAAAACGTAAGGTATTGGAATTGGTCAAAGTATTAAATGTATTATATAAAAGTAAACAGCTAGGCCTAACAGGTCATTAGTAGTGGTGATAAAGGGCCCAGAAGCCACCGCTGGATTTACTCCAATTTTATCCAGTAACAACGGTGTAATCGTACCCAAAAAAGAGGCAATAAGCACCACACAAAATAGTGCGATGGAAACAACCAAAGACAAGTTGAGATCACCTCCGGTAATAAGGTTAAACACATAAACCATTACAGACAAGAACAAGCCATTGATGACTGCCGTTACCAATACCTTGGCCAGCCTTTTGAGCATTCCCCCACCAAAAGCAGAAGGATTGGCCAAGCTTTGTACTACTATGGAAGAAGATTGAATGCCGACATTACCACCAGTGGCTTGTATTAAGGGTATAAAAAATGCAATGGCCGTAATACGAAGCAAATCATCTTCAAATATACCTATGAATTTGGCGCTTATAAAACCGCCCAAAACGCCCACTATCAACCAGGGTAATCGGGCCTTGGTTAAGTCCCAAATACTATCATCTTCTTCTACATCCCCTGCGATACCAGACATTATTTGGCGTTCTTCTTCCGCCTGTTCAGTAATTACATCAACAATGTCATCGATGGTAATCCTTCCCAATAATTTACCATGTACATTGACTACTGGTATGGCCTCTAAATCATACTTACGCATTAGCTGAGCCACCTCCTCTTCAGAAGCATAGGTATGAACAGAAATTAAATCTGAGTCATAAATCTCTGCAATAAGTTTTTTATCGCCAGCTAATATTAGCCGCCTAAGTGAAACCCTCCCCAATAGAATCTCCTGATCATCAACTACATATACTGAGTAAAGTTTTTGAATATTTTCCGCTTGTCTGCGAATCTCTTCAATACATTGAATCACTGTCCAATTTACATTGGCTTTGACAAGCTCCTTCGCCATGAGTCCACCCGCCACATCATCTTCATAGCGTAGCAGATCAAGAATATTTGCTTCTTTTTCAGCATCATCCAGCCCGGCTATTACCTCCTCACGGTTCTTTACCGATAGCTCATTAAGAATATCTACGGCATCATCAGAATCAAGATGATATACTATTTGTGTGATCTCTTCGGGCTCAAAGGTCTTGAGAAATTTTTCCCGTAGATCTTCATCTAGGTCGTTAATAATTTCCGCCCGAATATTGGCATCGAGCAAATCAAGTACATACTTCGAATCTTCCGAATTAAATTCATAAAGTAATGTTGAAATATCCGCAGAGTTTACCCCTTCTAAACTTTGCTTAATAAAGTCCACATCACAATTAATGACAGCCTCATGAAAGCGCTCACGAAATTCATTAGAAAGTTCAAACTGTACTATTGGTTCCAATTTTCGATCTGTTTTGAAAGTAACACAAAGTCGTCAACCGAGAGGGTCTCTGCCCTTCTATTTAATATTTCCAATTCAACAACTTCGGGGGGCAAATTTAGAGGTTTTAGTGCGTTGCGCAATGTTTTACGTCTATTTTGAAAACCCTGCTTTATAACTCTTTTAAATAGCTTTTCATCACAATCAAGCGTAATGGTTTCATTTCTTATAAGCCGGATGACCCCAGATCTGACTTTAGGTGGTGGGTGAAATACATGTGGTTCCACATCGAACAAATATTCCATTTTATAATAGGCTTGCAATAGTACACTCAGTATGCCATAGTCCTTATTGCCCGGAGGGGAAACCAACCTTTTAGCCACTTCATATTGCAGCATGCATATCACATTGTCAACCCTGTCTTTTACTTCAAGAACCTTAAAGAATATCTGTGAGGAAATGTTATATGGAAAGTTTCCAATAATGCTAAAATGATCTGTTGGGATGTAATCAATATCCTTTCTAATAAAGTCGCCATATAAAGTTCTATCCTGAAGATCGGGATAATGTTGATGCAGGTAATCAACGGATTCCCTATCCAGATCAATGAGCATAAGCCGGTCGTTATATTCCTCTACCAAATATTTGGTGAGCACGCCAGTGCCCGGACCTATTTCCAAAATGGTTTCTTTGGGATTGGCTTCATTTAATGCTTTGACAATATCAAGTGCAATAGACTCGTCAGTCAGGAAGTGTTGTCCGAGATGTTTTTTGGCCTTTACCATTCATTTTCAATGATTAGAAAATACTTTAACTTGCAACAAAATCATAATTCAACAGAAGCGAGTAAAGTTATTAAAAATAATGAGCAGTTTTTCACAAGAAAAAGATAATCCAAAAATAGGTATTACCATTGGTGACCTGAATGGGATTGGCCCTGAAGTCATCATTAAAGCTCTGAATGACAATAGAATACTTAAATTTTTTACACCTGTAGTATATGGATCAACCAAAGTATTATCCTACTACCGGAAGGCCTTTGATATGACCGACTTCAATTATGCTCAGTTTCGTGATAATCGATTTCACAAAGGGAAGGTAAATGTGGTGAATTGCTGGGAAGAAATGATCGAAATAAATGTTGGAAAAGAAATACCGGAAGCCGGTGCAGCTGCATTTAAGGCTTTACAAAAAGCGGTTGATCATTTGAAAGAAGGACTCATTGATGCGGTGGTTACTGCGCCAATAAATAAGAACAATACACAGTCTGACGAATTTAAATTTCCAGGACACACTGAATATTTCACTGAATGTTTTGGGGCTAAAGATAGTCTGATGCTCCTAGCCAATAAGGATTTAAAAGTTGGTGTGGTTACAGGTCATATCCCGCTAAAAGAAGTGAGCAACAAAATAACAAAGGAGCTTATTATAAAGAAGCTAATTATTATGGAGAATTCACTGAAGAATGATTTTGGCCTTTCCAAACCACGAATAGCGGTACTTGGGCTTAACCCCCATGCTGGTGAAGGTGGGTTGTTGGGAGAAGAAGATGACCAGATCATCCGTCCTGCTGTAAATGAATTTAAAGAAAAAGGTAAACTTGTATTTGGTCCCTTCCCAGCTGATGGTTTCTTTGGAAAAGGCGATTATAAAAAATTTGATGCGGTGCTGGCCATGTATCACGACCAAGGCCTTATTCCATTCAAAACCCTAGCATTTGAAAATGGAGTGAATTTTACGGCAGGATTGTCAATAATACGCACCTCACCAGATCATGGTACAGCGTTTGACATTGCGGGTAAAAATTTAGCCAATGAAGAGTCAATGAAAGAAGCGCTTTTTATGGCCTATGATATCTATAAAAACCGTTCAGAACAAAATAAAACTGAATAGCCCGAATATTATCCACTTAAAATCAAATTCAGCAGTATTCTTTAATCTTAATCAAATCAATTATCTTTAACTGCTCAGTCTACGATTAAAAATGGATATCATAACCCGAAAGCAACTTAATATTCTTATACAGTTGGCTGTATCTGACAAACACTTTTCAAGTCTTGAAAGGGAAAAAATATTTGAAATTGCCAGGATTAGAAAGTTTCCAGCTGAATCGGTCAAAGAGCTTATCCTAAACCCCGAACCTATTGGTTCTTTTGGGGCGCTATCTGATAATCAAAAATTTGAATATCTGTATGCCTGTATTGACTTAATGCTTATTGATAAAAAAATATTTGAAACGGAAATAACCTTTTGTCGGGATATAGCCTACAAGTTAGGCTTCAAACGAGCTGTGGTTGATTTTTTACAAGATGAAATCTATAAACATGATAAGGAAGACCTCAAAAGTATGATATTGAGAGAGTACACTTAGAGACTCCGAATGCTAAAAAACGTTTGGCGTTATCTTTTAATATTCAGATTTATCTTATTAACTTTGCAACCTTAAATTGAGGGGAAGGGGTATGAATTTGCTTGATAGATACCATATTGACATATTTAAACTAAGCAATGCAATTCATGAATACGATTTTAAATTCGATGATGAATTTTTTGCTGGGTTTGAGAACAGTATTGTAAGCGTTGGAACAGGAACAGTAAAGGCCAAGCTTGACAAAAACGAATCGTTCATAAAGATGACGATTGATATAGATGCTAATATTGAATTGGAGTGTGACCGTTCATTGGATAAATTTAACTATCCAATAAATATGTCAAACACCATCATCTTTAAATACGGGGACGAAGAGAAGGAATTAGATGATGAAATTGTTGTGATAACACGTAATACACAACGATTGAATATAGCTCAATATATATATGAATTCATAGGGACTGAAATTCCAATGAAGAAATTGCATCCTAGGTTCGATGATTCGGACGATAAAGATGAATTGATATATAGAAGTGAAAGTGATACTGAGGAGAAAGCTGACAATGAAGTTGATCCTAGGTGGAACGCATTAAAAAATTTGAAGTAAAATACTAACAGTAAATAAATAATAATACAATGGCACATCCTAAGAGAAAAATCTCAAAATCAAGAAGGGATAAAAGAAGAACGCATTATACTGCTGAGGCTAAAAATCTTGCCGTTTGCCCTACAACGGGAGAATTTCACTTACCACACCGGGCTTTTTGGCTTGAAGGCAAGCTTTACTACAAAGGTAAAGTGGTAATGGAAAAAGAGGTACTAGCATAATCCTGTAGCTGTGAAAATTGCACTCGATGCAATGGGAGGTGACTTTGCCCCTGACTGTACAGTTCAGGGTGCTTGGCTTGCCTTACAAGAATCACCGGAAGACACCTCAATAGTTCTGGTTGGGAAGGAGTCTGTCATTAATGCAAAGCTTAAAGAGCTTAATATTAATAGCCGTCAGATTGAAGTTGTAAATGCTGACGAGGTTATTGAAATGGGTGAACACCCAACCAAAGCCCTCTCCCATAAGCCAAACGCAAGTATACCAGTAGGCTTTGGTCTTCTTAAATCTGGTGCCGTTAAAGCCTTTGCCAGTGCGGGCAATACTGGAGCTATGCATGTCGGGGCCATGTTTACTGTTAGGGCGATTGAGGGGATTATCAGACCAGGTATTGCAGGGTTTATACCCAAAGAATCAGGTGGATTTGGTGTAATCATGGATGTTGGCGCAAATGCTGACTGTAAACCAGATGTACTTTACCAATTTGGCCAGATTGCTTCATTATACGCCAAGCACGTTTTTGAGATACCCAATCCTAAGATCGGACTCATGAACCTTGGAGAAGAAGAGCAGAAAGGCACACTACTCACACAAGCCGCTTTTCAATTACTAAAACTAAATCCAGAGCTTAATTTCATAGGCAACATTGAAGGGAGAGATTTGTTCAATGATAAAGCTGATGTTATCATTTGTGACGGATTTACCGGTAACGTAATTTTAAAAATGGCCGAATCCTTTTATGACTTATTGGAGGCCCGAAAGATAAAGCATCCATTTTTCGATAAGTTTAATTATGAAGCTATTGGCGGAAGTCCTATCTTGGGCGTCAATGGGAATGTGGTAATCGGGCACGGGGTATCGAGCGCAGTTGCCATAAAGAATATGTTACTATTGTCATTGAAAATGGCAGAGTCAAATATTCATCTGAAGATTAAAGAAAAGTTTGAAGAATAAACCATAAATAATGGGTAAGATTAGAGCCGCAATCACAGGGGTTCATGGCTATGTTCCAGATTATGTTCTCACAAATCAGGAACTTGAGACCATGGTAGAAACCAATGATGAGTGGATTACCAGTAGAACAGGAATCAAAGAAAGAAGGGTTTTAAAAGGCGAAAGTAAAGGCACATCTGTAATTGGAATAGCCGCTGCTAAAGCCTTACTTAAAAAAACCAATACCAATCCGGAAGATATTGATCTGGTCATTTGTGCCACAATTACACCCGACATGGTTTTCCCGGCCACTGCCAATGTAATATCCGCTGGAATAGGTGCGGTCAATGCATTCAGCTATGACATAGGTGCTGCCTGCTCTGGATTTATATATGCCCTTACTACAGGATCACAGTTTATCGAAACCGGTAAATACAAAAAAATCCTTGTAATTGGAGCAGATAAAATGTCCTCCATTATTGACTACAAAGACCGGACTACCTGCATTATCTTTGGTGATGGTGGTGGGGCAGTATTATTGGAACCCACTGAAGATGGAGATGGTATTATCGACTCAATTCACAAAAGTGATGGTAATGGTGCGGCATCATTAAAAATGATTGCTGGAGGTAGTGTGAAGCCTGCTTCGCACGAGTCTGTTGATGCCAAAGAACATTATGTCCGTCAGGATGGAGCCACAGTATTTAAATTTGCCGTTACCAACATGGCAGATTACGCAGCCAAAATAATGGAACGAAATAACCTATCATCAGAAGATGTGGATTGGTTGGTGGCCCATCAGGCAAACAAAAGGATCATTGATGCTACAGCTAGCAGGATGGGACTTTCAGATGACAAGGTAATGATGAATATCAGTAAATACGGCAATACAACAGCAGGTACCATACCCCTATTGCTTTGGGATTACGAGTCTAAGCTGAAAAAGGGTGATAACGTAATTATTGCTGCTTTTGGTGGTGGATTTACCTGGGGTTCTATTTACCTCAAATGGGCTTATGATTCTAAGTAAGCAATTGTAATTGTAAAACGGATTTGTAACTTTATTTCTTAATTATTTAAAGCATGGCAACAACAGCCGATTTTAAAAACGGTTTGTGTCTGGAATACAACCACGATCTATTTACCATTGTTGAGTTTCAACATGTAAAACCTGGTAAAGGACCTGCGTTTGTTCGTACGAAATTAAAAAGTTTGACCACAGGCAAGGTACTTGAAAATACATTCACTGCCGGAGTAAAGATTGTGACAGCCCGAATTGAGAGGAGGCCGCATCAATTTTTGTATAAAGATGATTTGGGTTACCATTTAATGGACAGCACTACTTTCGAGCAGACTTTTGTTGCCGAAGATGCCATAGAAAATGCAAAGTTAATGAAGGAAGGTCAGACGGTAGATGTCCTCTATCATGCTGAAAAAGAAAAAGTTATAGGATGTGAGTTACCCCAATTTGTGGAATTGGTGATTACCTATACCGAACCGGGACTTAAAGGTGACACAGCTACAAACGCTTCAAAACCAGCTACTTTGGAAACTGGTGCGGAAATTCAAGTGCCTCTTTTTATTAATGAGGGTGATAAAATTAAGATTGACACAGTAAGCTACTCCTATTACGAGAGAGTAAAAGAGTAATATTTTCAAACTAGAACAAGTATCTCAGTTTATAATTTTGATACGAAAGATACTTTAAAACTACGCTACAAATGAAAACAAAGGAAATTAGAGATTTAATCGAATTCATATCGCAAACTGGACTTAATGAAGTCAAGATTGAAACAGAAGAATTAAAGATATCTATAAAAAGAGATCCTGACGTTCAGAATCACGTTATTGAAAGTGCCCCTGCATCAGTAAGTGCAGCACCTGCACCGGCCGTGGCAGCACCAGCAGCAGCCCCTGCTCCAGCAGCAGCTTCACCAGATGAGCCTGCAGCTAAAAAATATGTAGAGATAAGAACACCAATGATTGGTACTTTTTACCGATCACCAAATCCTGATTCCCCCTCATTTGTCAACGTGGGTGACAAAGTCGAAAAAGGGCAACCTGTTTGTATTGTTGAGGCAATGAAATTATTTAATGAAATAGAATCAGAAGTATCTGGTACTATTGTTAAAGTAGTTGCTGAAAATGCATCACCAGTGGAATACGATCAAGTATTATTCTTGGTTGATCCATCATAATTTTTCGATCCATACGGATCATGGTGTAAAATCATTAACCTTAAACGCGAAAAATTGTGTTCAAAAAAATACTAATTGCAAATAGAGGTGAAATAGCCTTAAGAATTATCAGGACATGCCGTGAAATGGGCATTCGTACGGTTGCAGTATACTCAACGGCAGACAAAGAAAGTTTACATGTGCGCTTTGCAGATGAAGCCGTATGTATAGGTAAACCGCCAAGTAAAGATTCCTATCTAAGCATTCCAAACATCATTGCCGCGGCAGAAATCACTAATGCTGACGCTATCCATCCTGGCTATGGTTTCTTATCAGAAAACGCTGAGTTTAGTGCTGTATGCGCTGAATATAACATCAAATTTATTGGTGCATCTGCAGAAATGATTAATAAAATGGGTGATAAGGCCACTGCCAAAGAGACCATGAAAAAAGCGGGTGTTCCGACCATACCAGGTTCAGAAGGGCTGCTAAAATCCATTGCCGAAGGCACAAAATTAGCTAAGAAGATAAAGTACCCCGTAATATTAAAGGCAACTGCAGGAGGTGGTGGCCGTGGTATGCGTATCGTACATGATGAAGCAGGATTTAAGAAAGCTTGGGACGATGCTAAGCAGGAGTCTAAGGCTGCTTTTGGAAATGATGGCTTGTACTTAGAGAAATATGTAGTAGAACCACGTCACGTAGAAATTCAAATAGTGGGTGATTGTACCGGCAAAGCCTGTCACTTATCTGAAAGGGACTGCTCTATTCAGCGTAGGCACCAAAAATTACTAGAGGAGACACCTTCGCCTGCCATGAGTCAATTCAAGAAATTGCGTGATAAGATGGGTACGGCCGCAGTAAAGGCAGCAGAAGCGATAAAATATGAAGGGGCAGGTACAGTAGAGTTTTTGGTTGATAAGCATGGTGATTTCTATTTTATGGAAATGAATACCCGTATTCAGGTAGAACATCCGATCACCGAAGAAGTTACTGACTTTGACCTGATAAAGGAGCAAATAAAAGTGGCTGCCGGCATTAAAATTTCTGGTAAAAACTATACCCCTAAGCTATTTGCCATGGAGTGTAGAATTAATGCTGAGGATCCAGGAAATGGGTTTAGACCTTCTCCGGGAAAAATCACCAACTTACATTTACCAGGGGGACATGGTGTGAGGATTGATAGCCATGTATATGCAGGCTATACTATTCCACCCTATTATGACTCCATGATTGCCAAACTTATCATTAGTGGTCAGTCAAGAGAAGAGGTTATTACCCGAATGAAAAGGGCATTAAGCGAATTTGTTATTGAAGGCGTAAAAACAACTATTCCATTTCATTTGAAATTAATGGACGACAAACAATTTCAATCAGGCAAGTTTACAACTGCCTTTATGGATACGTTTGATATGTCAGGTCTTTAATAGGTTCAAATAGTATTTAGGGGCGATCTTAAAATTGCTTGTCATTCCAATCTTGAATTAGTCAAGCTCAGAATGACAGGGTTATTAATTTTAAGATCGCCTCTTTTTCATTGTACATACCATCGAACTTCTGTAATTTGCTCAACATGAGGTTTTTCATCCTATTATTACTATCAATCCCGATTACTGTGTCAGCTCAATTACCTGAGAAGTTCGTACACTTCGATATAGCTATGCATAGCTACAAAGGGGATATGGGTACTTACCAGAAATACACCGGGGGACTACAGCTAGGAATACAATTTAATAAGAAAAAGAGGCTTAATGGAGCTTTCAATCTTGGGTTGGGTAGCATTACTGACGATGACCCATCATTTCAATCATCGGGCCTTGCAGGGGCCACGGAACCCAACAATTACTTTAAAACCAACTTCACCTACCTTAATTATGACCTTCATTTAAATCTTATTAAGAAGCAGAATCTTATAGTTTATATAAGTCAAGGCATTGGTTTTATGCGATTTACACCTAAAAATGAGGCGGGTGAAAAACTACATGGCCAACAAAACACCAGAATGTCAGGGGAAAATTACCGAAACTCTGTAATAATGTTGCCCACTTCGTTAGGTGCAATTTACTTTTTACCAAATAATTTCGGATTGAGTTTACAAGCTGGTTTGATGAACCCTTCCACGGATTATTTGGATAACATCTCTGAATTTGGACAGTCGGGAAATGACAATGTGCTCACTATGAGAATGGCTTTTTATGTGCCATTATCGCTTTAGTGTTAGTGACTTAAACTCAAAATAAAGTGCCTTGTTTATTTTCCAGCTCTGGATAGAAATGGCGTTTTTGAGTTTCGGCCACGTTTCCTAAATACATTTTCCCTCTCAACTTCGGAACTGTGTAGGCTTCCATCTCTCCTGCTTCATAGGGAATCAACAGTTGCTTGCTTTTCTCCTTATCCTCATCGTTCAATATCGGTTTAAGCCAAGCTTCCTCATTTTCCTTTGATAAAATAACCGGCATTCTTGATTCACTGACTTTTGGATTATTATGAATGCTTGCCATCAGGCTATTGGCAGAAGTTGTCAATAATGAAACAGTTCTTTTTCCGTTCCATTCGGCCCAAATACCCGCCATGGCAAAGGGTTCGTCATTTTTCATCTTTATATAATGGGGGTAGGACTTACCATCGTGCCAGTGGTGCTCGTAAAACCCGTCAACTATTATTAAGCAATGATTGGTTTTGGCTACATCGCGAAATGATGGTTTGCTAAACATTTCTTCAGATCGGGCATTAATGGTTTGGTTGGAAAGTTTGGTAGCTGAGGCAGGGTCTTTCACCCATGCTGGTATCAATCCCCATTCATAGGTCTGGATTTCAAATGGTTTTTTTGATGTAATTACCGGCAAATCGGCATGGTTGAAACCCGAGGTATGAAATGTTGGCGGAAGCCTTTTCATCAAATCATTCCAATCAGAAGGTTTGCCATAATGCTTGGCATATTTATCTACTTTTTTGGTGAGGTAGGCAACATCGTAACACATTACTTTAAGTTAATAGTTTTTTTGATTCAATTTAAGTGTATTCCCTAAGATTGATCATCTTTGTAAATAGAACAGACCATAATGGCCTCATTATTGTTTTGAATTCTAAAAACCAACATTTATGAGACACTTATATAAAATTTTTATTGCAACAGCCCTTGTAGCTTGCATAGCATGTGAAGAATTACAAACTGGATTATCGAATGACGAGATTGTAAGTGGACTGAAGGAAGCTCTAGATTTAGGCTTAAAGGAATCTGTCAGCACCGTATCTGCTGAAGATGGTTACTTGAAAGATGAGATCGTTAAAATATTACTTCCCCCTGAAGTGAGTGCATTACAAGAAGAAATTGCCACTGGCTCCATTACGGTAGTAGCTGGTGTATTGGAAGTGCCCTACCAAACGATTATGGATGCTTATGTGGCAACCAACCCTAATATCGATACTGATTTATTCAGTGAATTAACTATAGCCATGAACCGTGGTGCGGAACAAGCAGCAGACAAGGCACTTCCCATTTTTAAGGATGCCATATTAAACATGAGCTTTACCGATGCTTTGGGTATCCTGCAAGGTTCTGAGACCTCCGCAACTGATTACTTTTTTAACAGCACCAATGAAGCTTTATATCAGGCGTTTCAGCCAGATATTAGAAGTGCCCTTGACCAAACAAAGGCCAACGATATTTATGAAGGTGCTATAGGCTTTCTTAGTTATCCCTATACCGCAAGTCTGGGGCCTATCTCCCATACAGTAAAAGCAAGTGATTTTATTAACGTAACTCTTCCGGCTACCATAGACGACTACGCTACTCATAAAGCCATTGATGGCTTATTCTATTACATTGGTGAGCAAGAGAAGAAAATTAGGGCGGATCCATTTGCCTGGGGCAGCAACATTATTGAAAAAGTGTTTGGTAGCGCAGAAGCCCAAGGTAATTAAGGTTTAATCCCTTTTCTTGGGTTTGGGAGGCGGTAGTTCCTTTAAGGTAATTCTAACCAGTTCGCTTAACCATTCATGGTCTTCCAATTTATCTTCAATGAGCAAACTTGGTTTGGCTATTACCTTATTCTATCGTTTCTGGTTTTGTGGCCATGTATTTAATCTAATCTTATTAGCCTAACATGAGTTGCCAATGCTCATCATACTTCAGTTCCCCGGCATCTACCATCACCCGTATAAGTTGCAGCAATTCTTCCTTATCCTTGGGGTTAATTTGATCAATAAGTTCCTCCACCGGCATGGGGTTCTCCACAAGTAAGTTCGACAGCAATTGACGGTAATGCTTCAAATGTTCTTCTTGGCCTACTTTTTTTTGCTCAACGCAAACATCACAAACTCCGCATTTATCAAAATCTATCTCCCCAAAATAGGTGAGCAATTGGGCTGTTCTACAGACATGATCATTTTTAACATATTTTACTATTGCTTCCATTTTATCCTTTGCCACCTGTTGCCTTTGGTTTAACTTTTTGTTGTCAAAAGGCATTTCATCAATGGCATGGCGTTTCTCTACAAAAACAATTTGAGGCTTGTCTTTCTTTTTATCATAAGTGATTACTTCCAACTCGTGCAGTTTATCCAAACTGTCTGTGATCACCTTTTCACTGGTTTCTAAAATTTTGGCCAATTGCGTCTCTGATATCTTCAAAAAATCAGTCATCAACTCGCCACCGTAAGTACGTAAAAGGGTTTTAATCAATGGGTCAAAGCGGGCATTGGCTATTTGAAACTCATACAATGCCTTATTGTCAATATTTATATGGATCTGAGAGGGGTTATGAAAGCTCTCATTAAACTGAAGAAGCCCTTCATCTTCCAACTTTTTTAATATATAGTAAACCTGTAGGTAGTTAAACTTATATATTTCCGAAAAAGTATGGATATCGAAATCAAAGCTTTCTCCGCCCCCACTGCCGACCGCCATTTTGTAGTTATTGGCCAAACTTTGATATAGCCTTTTTATCAATTCCAATGAGGGGGACTGAAGGCTTAGTTTATCTTTTAAATCCTTAATGTCGGCCTCATTGTAAAGGATCAAGGCAAAGGCCTTTTTCTCATCACGGCCTGCACGGCCAGCTTCCTGATAGTAGGATTCTAAATCCTGAGGTAAATTCATATGGATCACCAACCTCACGTCAGCCTTGTCAATACCCATACCAAAAGCATTGGTAGCAACGATCACCCTTACCTGATTTTTAACCCATTTTGTTTGCTTTGTAGACCGATCGGCAAAAGGGAGTCCGGCATGATAAAAATCAGCACTTATATTGTTCTGATACAGTTTTGTGGCTAATTCCTTGGCTGCCTTACGTGTATTTACATAGATAATAGCTGATCCTGGCACCTTATTCAAAACATCGATCAATTTCGTTTCTTTATCTTCCACCTTCCTCACTGAGTAACTCAGATTTGGCCGTGCAAAACTCTGTTGAAACAAATTCTCCTCTCTAAACGCTAACTTCTCTTGGATATCCACCCTTACCTTTTCAGTGGCCGTGGCCGTGAGTGCAATGAGATTAACGGTTGGAATAATGTCCCTAATCAGCCCAATTTCCAAGTAGGAAGGCCGAAAATCGTAGCCCCATTGTGAAATACAATGGGCTTCATCAATGGCCAGTAAAGAGACATTCATTTTTGTCAATCGTTCCTTAAAAATATCCGTTTTCAATCGTTCGGGAGAGACATAGAGAAACTTGATATCCCCGTATACACAATTATCCAGCTTAATGTCTATCTCCCTTTTGCCCATGCTGGAATTAATGGCAATTGCCTTAATTCCTCTCTTGTTAAGTTGCTCCACCTGATCTTGCATCAGGGCAATTAGGGGGGTAATTACAATACAAATGCCTTCTTTGGCCAATGCTGGTACCTGAAAACAAATCGATTTCCCTCCCCCGGTTGGCAACAATGCCAACACATCTTGTCCTTCCAATACAGCGTCAATGATAGCCTCCTGACCAGGCCGGAAAGAGGTATATCCCCAATATTGAGTCAGTATGGAAAGCGTGGTATTCATTTGAGGTCTAAATTAAAGAAAAAGGCCACCAATTTTGGTAGCCTGATTATTCGATACTTTAAAAGTAATACAATTGAATAAAATAGAGACCCCGGAACAAGTCTGGGGAAGATTAGCCCTTTAATTAACCGACTGAAGGAGTTTTACTCCAGTAGTGCCCAAATGATCGGCCAATATTTTCTTGTAGGCAGTAGAATTGGTATAGCCACCATTGGCATTAAAAAACTCTTCCAATAATGGCTGCCAATCACTATTCAAAGGCATAGTAAAGCCAAACTGCTCTGAACTTTGATCACCAATAGGGTGTCTCTTTAATGCCTGTTTTCTTGAAACTGCATCTAGGTAAAAGGCCAAATCCAAATAGGAAAACGACTTGGGGTCTGACAAAACTTTTTCCAAGGTCTCGGGACTTGATGAAGCATAGGCCACTTTCATTGTGGGATAATATTTGGCTTTAATGTCCAAAAGACGCTTTTCGTTAAGTGTGCCTTTGGCAGTGTAGGCCGTAAGTCCAGCAAAAGTCTGGCTAATATCGCTCATGCTTTTCAAAGTTGGCACACTACTTTGAGTCACTAGAATAGCAAAATTTGTAATCCATGGCGGACTGAATTTGATTTCCTTTTTACGGGCCTCTGTCATTGTGATGTTCCCCAATCCAAAAACTCCCCCTTTGCTCGCCTTTACTTTATCATACATGCCGCGGAAACTTGAACCATCACCTACAAATTTGGAGCTGAGCTTCACTCCCTTCGTGGTGTTCACATAGTTCACAAAATCATTCATGATATCTACACAGATGCCGGTAAGTTTACCCGAGGCATCTTTATAGACAAACCCTGGGGTTTCTACATAGGCCAATGAAATGGTACCACTACCATTTGACTTCACCGTATTCCAACTGTCTCCTGTATATTGTGAAATTCCCAATGAGGAAATTCCCATCAATAGTATTGCTAATCCATATTGCTTCATAATCCAATAATTTTGCTATCATAATTACTGAATTAGTAGATTTTAACCTATCAAAAGGGAAGTGATTTTACTATCATGTATGTTTTTGAGTGAATTAACTCTTTATTGGTCAGGAATAAAGATCAACTGCCGTACGAAATGTATTGCAATGCGCATCAACAAGATCAACCAACCTAGCGGAATAACCACCACCCATGGTTATCACAAGTGGTATATTTCGTGAAAAACAATTGCTGATCACGAGGTGATCGCGTTGCTTTACACCCACTTTGCTCAAGGCCATCTTTCCCAGTTTATCCCCAGCCATTACATCAACCCCTGATTGAAAAAAGACGAAATCAGGATCAACGGTTTTAAATAAATGGGTAAGATTGGTTTCCAATATATTCAAATACTCATGATCGTTGATATTAATGGACAAGGCTATGTCAAGATCTGATTGTTCTTTGTGCAGTGGGTAATTGGCCTTGCCATGCATTGAAAAAGTGAAGACACGTTTTTCTGTTTCAAATATTTTAGCGGTGCCATTGCCTTGATGCACATCCAAATCCACGATTAGTATTTTTTTGGCCCTGTTCCCTTTGAGTAAATAAGTGGCCGCAATCGCCAAGTCATTCAGGACACAAAAACCTTCTCCATGATTACGGTACGCATGGTGCGTACCTCCTGAAAGGTTGACCCCTATTCCATCTGCTAATGCATGATCTGTGGCGATTACTGTTCCTGCTACGCTATTTCGTGCCCGGTTAATGGACATTTCTGTTACAGGCAATCCAATTTTTCTCACTTCCTTAGGGGAAAGTGTTAAATCCTTCAAATGCTTCCAATATTGAGCGGTATGAACGTTTAAGATTAAGGCTTCGTCCACAAGGCCAGGGTCAAAGACTTGCGTTTCAACAATAGTGCCCTCATAGACTAATTGTTCTTTAACCAATTCATATTTCTCAATTGGGAAACGATGACCCTCTGGAAGAGGGTATATGTACTTATTGGAAAAGGCGAATTTAATCACCACACAATTGGCTCCTTATTCAGAAACGAGGCTATCCCTTTTTTGCAATCCTCACTGGCTCGGGCAGTGGCATTCATTTCTGCTGCATATTGTAATCCTTCTTCCAAAGACATATTCTGAACATTGGCAATCATTTGTTTTGTATAGGTCATAGATTGGCCACTGTTATTCTTTATGAGCATCTGTGCAAAATCATTGACTTTGGTCTCCATTTCTTTGGCCTCCACTACTTCATTGATCAGTCCCAATGCTTGTGCTTCAACAGCACCAATCAGCTCCCCAGTGAGTAGCAATTGCTTCGATTTTGCCTCCCCTATTTTTCTAAGTAAAAACACTTTGACAATTGCAGGAATAAAGCCAATTCGCACTTCGGTGTAGCCAAATTTTGCCTCAGGCACAGTAAATGAAAAATCACAGACAGTAGCCAAACCGCATCCTCCGGCTATGGCATGACCTTCAATTTGAGCAATTACTACTTTGTTCAGCGTATAAATCTGATGAAACAATTCTTTCAAGTGATTGCTATCCGCAAGGTTCTCCTCGTAGGTATTCTTCTGTAATTGTTGTAGGTATGCCAAGTCAGCACCGGCACAAAATGATTTACCATTGGCCTTAAGCACAATCACTTTTGCATTTTCATCGTCTGCTGCTGTAGTGAACGCCTTTTTCAGCTCAGATACCACCTCAAAATTTAGTGCGTTGCGTTTATCCGGTCGGTTAAGGGTAATATAAGCAATTCTATTTTCTACTTCGTATTTTACAAAATCCATATATGTTTGATCAATTGATACACTAAGTCTTTGCACAAAAATAAGATTGGATGTACAGAATTTATCTAAATCAGTTTAACATTTAAATTAATGAGAACTGCTATTTATTAATACTTAATTAAAAATGATGTTTTCTTCTTTTCCGTAAATTGCTTAAGAAAGTAGATTCATACTCTTTACTAGTGAAGTAACTTTTACTTGGAAGTAATTTTGTTAGGCGATTTAAGTTTTTGATATTGCCACTTAAACTCGAATATTTTTTGTTTAGAGCTCTAAAACACTGCTTATATCGACTTTTAATTAAATTATCTGGAGAATCGAGATTTAAATAAAGAAAGTCAATAAATCGAGCTATATTAACCCATTTATAATTATAATCTAACCTAAAATAATACTCGATAGAAGATTGGATAAATTGGTCTAGAGCTTTTCTATCAATTGTTAGTTGATCATGTGATTCAGTTACAATTATTATATCATCTAATTGGTAAAGAGCATTTTCAAAAATCTCTATTTCTAAATCTCTTGTATTCAACAATTTATATAATTGTTTACAATATATATTAAGAGAATTTTGATACTTAAGTTTCTTTAAAAGCCTATTTGACTTGTCATATCTAGAAGCAATTAATAAATCATCAATTGAAATGTTGGTTTGAAGAATTAACACTTCAAATGCAGCAGCTCGTTGTATATCTAATTCATTACTATACAATATTTCAGTAATCTCACTTTTATAATCATTTAATTCAATTGAAAAATTATTGTCAGCAAAGGCATGTAAATATATTATAGCGACTTTCTTGAGCCTAGCATCTCCTGGATTCAGAAAAGATTTGTAAACAGGTAGATTAATTAATTTATTTTTTTTACTAACCTTTAACTCTAACTGTAAGAAGAATTCACTCCAAAAATTAAATAACTCATCACTCGCCAACTTTAGCTTTTCTATATCTAAATCCTTTAATTCAACGAAATCAATTCCTAATAAATCATCAGTAACTAAGTTAATCATGCAGAGGGCATGTTCGTTCAGCAATAATAGTTGGTCATTTTCCAAAACTGGATTAGCTAACTCATCATTTATTAAAGCTTTTAGGTCTTCTAATTCTGATTCTATCGTTGACTTTGGTAAAAATTCAAAGTAATCCTTATAGAAATTAAGAATATCTTTAAATCCACCTTTCTCTATATTCATCATTAAAACGCATGATGAAATTATCTCAGATTTAATTTCTTCATTCAGTTCTTGACTATCAACTAAACGCTTTAGCGTTTCTAACAAGTAGTCAATCTGTTCTGGAATATAATTTAATGGTTGCTCTAATTGAGTATTGATCCAATTAGCTATCCACATCATTAAATTCTGTGATGAATTCCTTTTAATTACATGAATTTCAGAAGGGTGTTCTGTGTATTCATCTAAAGCTAAATTAATTGTTAACAAGTAATGTAAACATTTAACTTCATCGTCAAGAACATAAGAGTCAAAAGATAAGTATAAGCTCAGAAGACTCAATCTTAATTTATTTTCTTGTTTTTCTAATAGGTTAAAAATATATTCATGAACTCTTAAATTTGAATTTTTTTTCTCAAATAAAGGGCTTAAGGTAGTATATAGCATCTCACTATCTTTGTACTCAAGAACCTTATTTACCCAAACAATATATTTAGTAATATTTTCATGATTTGAATCTAAATTTTCTTCCTCTTCTATTTTAGATCCTTTATCATTTTCAACTATATTTTTGGGCAATTCCTTCAATATAAATTCATCATAAAAATCTATTCCATATTTGATGAATAACCTTTCAAACTGTTCTTTTGAATAACTTAACTCAGTAGCAAGTAAAAATTTTTCATCTACACTAAGTAGTTCTTTTCTCAAAGTATCCTTTATGTAGTCTTCAATGAATTGTGGGATGTTTTCAACAGAAAGTACTTTATAAATTATTTTATAGGCCACTTTATTGTCAATTACTCCGAATGAAAGCCCTATTAACTCGTTAGCTAATGTTGACCTTTTCATATTGTTGACCATATGTTTCGACAAATTGACTACCCCAATTTGGTCAAACTCCATTAAGTTATCCGCATTTACCTGTGAACCATAAATACTATTTAATACTGGAATTGCAGATGATAGTGTTGAATTATTTACACCTTCTAAATTATATAATGAACAAACTTTTAAAAACGTCTTTACTGCACTTATCCTTTCACGAAAATTTGAATAAGATCCAATTCTACTCGCTATAAATCCGATCAGCTGAGCCTGTTTAGAATTAATCTGGGATCTCATCTAATATCAATTTTACAGTTTCAAAATCATAGTCTCTTATTGCTTTGTCAAATTCTCTTGAATTATCAATAACTGAGCTAATTTCATCAAAGCTCTTATCCAGTGTCAAGTATAGATATGGTAAAAAATCTTTAGACAGCCAACTTGGAGCTAAAAGATATATGAAACTGAAAAGTGCATTTAAATCATTCTTGTTTGGATATAAAGTAACTTCATAAGATTCATTACTATATTTTGATTGTATATTGAAATCAGGTATTTCATCTATTCTAGAGTACTTTATATATTCAAGTAATCGTGGGACTTTAATTAAATCTTCATAAGCAAAAGGAAAATCGTTTTTTAGTACAGTTAATACTGCAAGTGGTCTTAAGTCATTCGTAATTACACCAGGCATTAAACTATTTTCACTTTCTTCCCTGATTTTTGCAATTGAATAATCTGTTATGAATGAATTTATTAACCCAATCATTTTCCTTGGATTAACTACATCATTGTAAGCAATTATAAAAATAATGTCATCTAAGACATTCGAATCATTTATTTCTTTAATTATTGGTAATTCTGGAGGTCCTTCAATTAACTTTCTCGCAAAATTCCTCATATTATCAGGTATTATGGGGGGAATATGCACAACATGCTAAAAAAACTTCTCTAAATAATATGCTCCGTCTTGCTGAGTAAAACCTAATATTTTATTTGATTCAATAACTGCCCTTTTAACTATTAAGGGATCACACGCTATCAAAAATATGCACCCTGGAATATTTAGAAATGTTTTAATGGTTTCTAGAGCATTAATGACTTTGCCATGTTCACATCTATCAAGGTCATCTACAAAAATTACGATCTTTTTGATTTCACCTTTATCGATGGTGTTTCTAATCATCTTTTTAAACTCCATCTCAAACTGTTCTTCAGACTCAAATGGTTTTCTAGTTATTGATGTACTGGACGTTACTACAAGTTGCAATACGGAATAAAGGAGTGTTCCTATTATTCCCATGGAACTTATTGTCGCTAAAACACTCAGTGCATTAAATAAAAAATTATCATCTCCTTCAAACAATATAAGCCATCTATAAGCAATATATAATAGCAGAAAAAATAGTGATACGATTGGAAGTAAATGATGTAGATTAATAAGTTTATTATACTTTTTAAAATATCTTCTTATTTTCTTAAAAATCAATACATCTGAACCGTAACTAAACTGACTGTAAACATCATCTATAGGGATTTCTAATTGTTCAGAAATATCCAGTATAAACTTTCTTCTTAAACCTTCACTTTGATGCTTCCAGACGTTAACAACAATGAATTTAATCTTGGGTAATTTAGAAACATTATCTTGGATAAATCCGACTGTAGTTGATTTACCTACACCCCACTTTCCGAATATCCCAATGTGCAATGGAGTTTCTTGAGTTTGAATAATATCTACTATTTCACTGGCTAGATTAGCATGACCAAATCTATCTTTCGAAATATCATCAAGAACTTTATCGGTAAGGTATTTTTTAGCCATGCCCAAACATGTTACTTTTATAAAAAATTAAATATATATAATTAATTCATAGAATCATATTGTTGTAGGTATGCCAAGTCAGCACCGGCACAAAATGCTTTACCATTGGCCTTTAGCACAATCACTTTTGCATTTTCATCGTCTGCTGCTGTAGTGAACGCCTTTTTCAGCTCAGATACCACCTCAAAATTAAGTGCGTTGCGTTTATCCGGTCGGTTAAGGGTAATATACCCTATTCGATTAGCTGCTGAATATTGTATGTATTTCATAATTATAGTTTAGGTCTGCTTCTACAATCTAACTTCAATGGCCCCTTCATGATAGATGGAATAACAATTAAGGCTCAGTTTAGTTGCCTCCTCCCTAAGCCGATCCGCTGTAAACTTAGACAGTGAGCCGTCCAAAAATACCTTATCGAATTCAAAGCGTTGCATTAGCCAGTCCAACTTTCCATTGAATGACTTCCCCAGTAAGATGATGTCACATTTTACCTTCTTTTTCAACATCATCCTTTTGTTGATTTTATTATCCAATATAATGATCGACTTACCATGCCAGTACAGGACATCCATATCTTCAGTATGGTGAGAATTAGTTTGTGGAAATAACGTAGCGTGCTGTACCCCTGATTTTAAATGGTTGGGAGTAACGTGAAACCTTCTTCTATTAGCATCATTCCAAAAGTCCTGATCTGTAAACAGTTGGGAGTTGCCAGCAGAAATAAAATCTATGGCAGTATTACCGTTTACCCTATAAAAGGTCATTTTATTCAATTCATTATTATCAGCAATCCTCGTCCATTGAATATATGAAAATACAAAAACCAGGGTCACACCCGCATATAGGTATCTGATATTTCGATATTGAAGAAGGAGTACGAACATCAAGAGGCTGCCAATAATCAACCAGGATTGAGGGGTAGTAATATAAATATCGGTAAGCTGACTGTGTGGAATGTCTTTAATTACAAACACCAACTCATTGATATAGTAGATGATTCGCTCCAAAATTGAACCTAAGATTTCATACAATACTGGGATAGGGCTTGACATTAAAATGCCTATTCCACCAATCAAAATGATAAATGCTCCCGGTATGACTATGAGGTTAGACAAGAAGAAAAAAGTGGGAAATTGATGAAAATACAATAACCCCAGCGGGAACGTGGCCAGTTGTGCAGCAATTGCAACACTTGTTATAGCCCAAATTTTATCGACAATAAAATATTTGCTTACAAAGGAGCTATATATTTTAGGCTGGAGATATACAATGCCCAATACTGCCAAAAATGATAGTTGAAAGCCTACAGACATGATTAAATATGGGTTATATATCAGTAGTGCAAAAGCAGAGGCGGCCAGTGTATTATAAATATTTGTGTTCCTTCCTGAGGCTTTAGATAAGGCTATAAAACTAAACATGGTAACTGCTCGGAGTACTGAGGGGGAAAACCCGGTAACTGCCGCGTATGTCCAGAGGCTAGAAAGAGCCAGCCCAGCAAAAAGCCATCTGCCAGCCGCTGTAGAATTTAACTTGCTGAACAGCAACAAGATAATAGCATATATGATACCTACATGCAACCCCGAAACAGCTAGGACGTGCATTGCTCCTGAAGCGGAGTAAGCGTTTTTGATATCATCATCTAAGCCGTCTTTTACTCCTAAAATCAAAGCCAATGCTATATTTCTTTCCCTTGGCTTTACAATAGCTGATGAAAGGGTTTCTGTAGCCCAATGCCGTATTTTAAGTGCATTGGTCATTAAATAATTGCCCTTATTCTCCCCTATTAAAGTGATCTGATTCTTATGAACAAAATCGTTGTGATATATATTTTGAAATGAGAGAAAACGTTTATAATCAAATTCTCCCGGGTTGGCAGGTGGATTGAGCAACTCTGGATGACCATGAATCAACAATTGATCTCCGTATTTAAATTGGCTTGAATCGGCCTTGCTCATGTAGACGTAAACTTTGCCTTCCGCCCCTATCCATTTTGAATTTGAAAGAATTGTTGAAACCTTAACTAAATATCGATATGATTTGTCTGTTTCGGTAGCTGGTTCAGCTATACTCCCAATATATGCGTCAGCGGTAGGTAAGTTGATTATGTTGTTATCATCGAGAGATTGGTTGGATATTGATAGATTGAAATAACCTAGTGCCGTAAAGGTTAAAAAACCTACTATCGAAAAAGCTACATTGAACTTGGTAAAGGCTTTTTTTCTTAATACTACCCAGAGGATAAGGTACAATCCGGATATTATAACCGCCAAATAAAAAGCTTCTTGCCTTGAAACCAATTGATCGGTATAAATGCCCAATAATATACCGCCAATAAAGAAAATGGTGATTCTCACAAAAGCATATGGTACCCACTTGACCATGGTATTTATACCTTTTTTGTCATTTTCTGGTGCACAATATCACATTCTAAAAAGGTATTGCCAGTAGGTTGAAAACCAAACTTGGTATAAAGTGGCATAGCTTCAATTTGCGCATTGAGATAAAGCAGCTGACCTTTAAAATCCTCATGATTTGAAATACCGTCAAGACAGGCTTTCATTAAGGCACTCCCTACCTTTATATTCCGGTAAGATTTTGAAACTGCAAACCGCTCCAACTTGATGCCTTCACCAGTAAAGCGCCACCGGCAAGTACCACAGGGTTCGGTGTCAAATAGTGCCAGATAGTGTACTGATTCCTCCTCAAAGGCATCGTATTCTTCTTCCCGCGGTACTTTTTGTTCTTCAATAAAAACTTCACCCCTGATCTTAAAGGCTTTGTCCAAATCCTCTTTTTGTTGAATGGTAATTACCTTCAAGTTCATTGTTTATTGGTATTATCTGCATCATCGTAAGCGGATATGATTTCACGTACCAATTTGTGCCTGACTACATCCTTACCTGACAACTCGATAAAACCAATGCCTTTTATGTCTTTTAATATCCCCATTGATTCAATCAATCCTGATTTTTGTCTTGGTGGCAAATCGATTTGAGAAATATCACCTGTGACAATCACTTTAGAATTCGGTCCCATACGCGTTAGAAACATTTTGATTTGCATGGGGGTAGTATTCTGGGCTTCATCCAATAAAATGAAGGCGTTGTTCAAGGTACGTCCACGCATATAGGCCAATGGAGCTATCTCGATTATATTATTTTCCATATAATATTTCAGCTTCTCTGAAGGCACCATGTCATACAGGGCGTCATAAATAGGTCGCAAGTATGGATCAAGCTTTTCCTTCAAATCACCAGGCAAGAACCCTAGTGTCTCCCCCGCCTCTACCGCTGGACGTGTAATGATGATCTTTTTTACCTGTTTGTTTTTTAATGCCTTAACTGCCAATGCAACAGAAATATAGGTTTTACCGGTACCCGCAGGCCCAACGGCAAAGACAAGATCCTGCTCCTTTACGGCATATACCAATTTTTGCTGATTGATAGTTTTAGGCTTTATAATAAAACCCTTGGTGCCATATACCAGCACTTCCTCTTCATCGGTCAATTTTACTTCTGCAATCTCAGAGAGATAATTTTGAACATTCTCCTCTGTCACTTTACCATATTTATGATAATGGTCGATCAGTGAATTGAGAATATCATTAATCTTGAGAATTTCAGTAGTTGATCCCTTGATCCGGATTTCATTACCCCTAGAGACTATCTTGCTTTGTGGGAAAGCTGAGGCGACTTCATTGATGTTCTTATTTTCTACTCCCAGAAAGTCCAACAACGATACATTTTCTAGAGTTATTACTTTTTCTACCAAACGCTAATTAATTTTAAATGGAATTTTTAATGGGCAAATTTTAACTAGTTTTGCTAAACAAAAATAAGGAATAACATCTGGTGAACAAACAAGGTGTATATTAATTAGAAGTACAATTCTCCGATAATTTCTATGGCCATAATCACATTTTTATCAGACTTCGGTGAAAGTGACCATTACGTAGCAGCGGTAAAAGCTAAAATACTCTCTATCAATAATGCACTTCAGATTGTGGACTTAAGTCACCAGATAGCGGCATGTGACGTTGCCCATGGGGCTTATGTGCTCAACTCAGTGTTTAGGGATTTTCCGGAAGGCACGGTACATCTCGTTGCAGTCAACTCTGCAGGTCAGCCTGGTGACTCACAAATAGCCATCAAATTGGAAGGCCATTATTTTATAGGTACTGATAATGGGTTATTTGGGCTTATCAGCGATCAAAACCCTGAATATCAGGTAGATATAAATATTAGTAAACAAGCGAGCACATTTCCAACTAAACAAATATTGGCCGAAGCCGCTGCAAAAATAGCTGGTGGCACGAGTATTACTGACATTGGGCAGCCAATTGAGCACTACAAAAAAATGCTTGGTAGGCATTTGAAGGCCAATAAAAGCCTGATTTCAGGCCATGTAATCAGAGTAGATCATTTTGGGAATTTGATTACCAATATTGACAAAACCGCATTTGATATCCTAAGTAAAGGAAAGGCATATAATATCACTTTCAGCAGGGAGAATAGCCGCAGAATACATGAGAATGTAAACAATGTGGATGCTGGGGATATTTTTATTATTTTCAATGACCAGCATAAATTGGAGATTGGTATAAATCAGGGTAATGCCGCAGAATTGCTGGGTCTTGGGTATGACAGCCCGGTGATGATTAATTTTGAGTAGATTAATGAGTAATCAGACAACAGTAGTTAGTATTTAGATAAAGTATTTATTTCAATTCTATTTGCTTACTACTATTACTGACTACTAACTACTGACTACTGACTACTAACTACTGACTACTGACTACTAACTACTAACTACTGACTACTGATTACTAACTACTAACCCATGCTAATACGAACAGTAAGAATGACATTTCAGGAAGACAAAGTGGAAGATTTTCTAAAAGTCTTTAATGAGAGTAAAGAAAAAATCCGTCATTTTAAAGGCTGTCGGCACCTGGAACTAAATAAAGATTACCATGCTGAAAATATTTTTTCAACTTACAGTATTTGGGAAGATGATGCGGCTTTAGACAATTATCGGCATTCAGAATTATTTGCAGGCGTATGGAAAAGCACCAAGGCTTTGTTTAAAGAGAAGCCCGTGGCCTTCTCTTCTGAGAAATATATTGAAGTTTGACTCTCCTGAACCTAACTCACCAAAAATAAATATTAGTCAAACCTTTGTTTTATGGTCATCGTACCATTACTTTGTATTTCAAAGTACTTTTAATATGGACTCTTCAAAACAATACCTTAGCGACATCTCGGAGATAAAAAAAATGATGGAACGGTCCTCCCGTTTCATTTCTTTGAGTGGATTATCAGGAATATTTGCTGGTATCTATGCCCTTATTGGTGCATTCTTGATCTATAATAGAATGTATACAAGTGATGAATTCTTCTATAAACGTACTTTCTCGAATTTGGCAATAAGTGATATCAATTATATGATTGTAGTGGCCATATCTGTATTGTTTTTGGCATTGGTAACAGGGATCATATTTACGACTAAAAATGCACGCAAACACGATCTTAAAATTTGGGATAACACTACCAAGCGAATGCTAATCAACTTGATGATTCCTTTGGCTGCTGGTGGCCTTATTTGTATCATGCTGATCAAGGGTCAATACTTCATTATGATAGCCCCTGCAACGCTTATTTTTTATGGGCTGGCACTTGTCAATGCAAGTCATTATACTTATCGCGACATTAGGTATCTGGGGCTTACGGAGTTATTTACTGGTCTGATTGCGTGTATATATATTGGGTATGGTCTCTTATTTTGGGCTATAGGATTCGGAATACTTCATATTGTTTATGGAACACTCATGTATTTAAAATATGAGCGTAAAAGTTCCATAAGTAAAGGGTGATTAATGGCATCAGCTAATGATATGAAAAATCCGATAGACAAATTGAATAAAGCATTTGAAAGCCGTGTAAGGCTTGGCATAATGTCTACCCTGTTGGTCAATGAGTACGTTGATTTTAATTCACTCAAAGACCTGCTCAATGTAACGGATGGTAACTTGGCCAGTCACTTAAAGTCATTGGAACAATCGGAATACATCGAAATGAAAAAGGAATTTATAAATAGAAAACCAAACACTAAATATTATGTATCAACAAAAGGGAGACAGGCATTTAGCGAACACATCAGTGCGCTAGAAGAATTAATCAAAAACAATAACTAAAAAAATTTATTCATTCACTTTGTTATTCAAAGTACTTTTAAAACTTAAATTATGGAACAAAATACACTTATCGACAATGTAGGAAGCTGGATTAAGAATTCAGTGACGCTCAAACTAATCACAATCACCATTTTAATGCTCCTATTACTCATCCCAAATTCAATGGTTGATTCAATAATTGTTGAACGTGAATCGCTCAGTGCGCAAACCAATACAGAGGTAAGCTCCAAATGGGCTGGAAGCCAGCAGATAAATGGACCAATATTGACGATCCCTGTTGTATATGAGTATGAAGATGAAATTAAGGAAAAGAAGACCCTGATACGCCACACACAATATTATCATCTATTACCGCAAAACCTTAAAATTGATGGAGAAGTAAAACCACTTAAACTTAAACGAGGCATTTATGAAGTCATCGTTTACAAATCTAATTTATCACTCTCTGGCAATTTCAATATGGTGCAGCTGGATGCTGACAGAAAAATAGATCATACCAATTTGAAAGAGATAAAGTATGACCAGGCTTTCTTAACTATTGGTATCTCAGACCTACGGGGCATTAAAGATGAACTTACGGTAAATTGGAACGGTCAAAAACTGGAAGCCAAACCTGGCACATTGTTGAGCTCAATGGTTCCAACAGGGGTTACTATTGAACTGCCAAGTATTGAAGATAATTTGGAATCAGTTATCCATTTTGATTTCGATCTAGCACTTCAGGGCAGTAAGGACGTATCATTTGTGCCTCTCGGCAATACTACAGAAGTGGCTTTAAGGTCGAATTGGAGCTCCCCGAGTTTCAATGGGAATTTTCTACCAGATTCCAGAGAGGTTTCTGAGACTGGTTTTATTGCCAAATGGAAAATCCTTCAATTGAATAGAAATATACCTCAAACTTGGACTGGACTGACCCAGAGACAAAATATGAGTGAGGCTACTTTTGGCGTCACCCTAATGTCTTCCGTGGACGATTATAAAAAATCGGTAAGGTCATCCAAATATGCCGTAATGACCATTGCACTTACCTTTCTCATATTTTTTCTAGTCGAGATACTTAACAAGCGTAAAATACATCCCTTTCAATACGCACTCGTAGGGCTGGCGTTGTGTTTGTTTTACGTTTTGCTTGTTTCCATTTCCGAGCAGGTGAATTTCAATTTCGCCTATGGTATTTCTTCCTTTACAATAATAACTATGATCAGCTTATACGCATTGAGTGTATTCAAATCTAAGCGATTGACACTTGTATTGGTCGGGACTTTGTTAGGGATTTATGGGTTTTTGTTCGTAACCCTTCAACTGGTTGATTATGCCTTGTTGATTGGAAGTTTGGGGCTGGTCTTGATATTGGGATTGACGATGTACTTCACGCGAAATATCAATTGGTACAAGCTGCATACGGCCACAGAATAAATGTGCATCCCCATGTTCTTGTGTCGAACATGGGGATTAATTTTTAACGGTAATAAAGTGAAGCGACATATGTAAATATAATGAAGCTGTATATTGCTTAATATTGAATCATTAATCATATTTGCAACCCTGTCAACGCCAAGGCTCTGACAGGCAAGCCGATTTCATCAAAAAAATCATAAAACATGCCCAGGTGGCGGAATCGGTAGACGCGTTGGTCTCAAACACCAATGTCTTCGGACGTGCCGGTTCGACTCCGGCCCTGGGTACTCTTAAGGCCAGCTTTTAGCTGGCCTTTTTTATTGCACAACTTTAATGGGCCGGAGGAGAAGTTTATCCCGATGAGAGAAGCGAGATCGGGAACGATGGCCCAGGGTACTCTTAAAGGTCAGCTTTTTAGCTGACCTTTTTTTATTGCACGTCTTTCATGGGCCGGAGGAGAAGTTTATCCCGATGAGAGAAGCGAATCGGGAACGATGACCCTGGGTACTCTTAAGGCCAGCTTTTAGCTGGCTTTTTTATTGCACAACTTTAATGGGCCGGAGGAGAAGTTTATCCCGATGAGCGTAGCGAGATCGGGAACGATGGCCCTGGGTACTCTTAAGGCCAGCTTTTAGCTGGCCTTTTTTATTGCACAACTTTAATGAGCCGGAGGAGAAGTTTATCCCGATGAGCGTAGCGAGATCGGGAACGATGGCCCTGGGTACTCTTAAAGGTCAGCATTATTTTGCTGACCTTTTTTTATTGCACATCTTTCATGGGCCGGAGGAGAAGTTTATCCCGATGAGCGTAGCGAGGTCGGGAACGATGGCCCTGGGCACTCAAACCCTTTTTTTATTGTCAGTCTTTTGTGGATGAAATGGAAACACCTGCTAATTTAAACTTGTAAATGCACGGGCTTTTACTGCAAAATAATATCCCCGTCAATACTTAATTGGTTATGTAGTTTTCTTGCAACATCAAGGGTTATGTCTCTTTTGCCATTGAGATATTCGCTAATCCTGGTTTTTGGAACACCTAATTTTTCTGCCAAATCAGATTGTCTTAGTCCCATTTCATACATTTTTAATTTAATAACGTCCACAAGAGAGGGGGTCTCGATTTTGAAATGCTTGTCCTCATAATCTGCAACTAAATCTGAAAGCCTATCTAACATGACGAAATCAGGATTATCATAACTCTGATTGTCGCCAACTTTGATAATAAACTCCTCAATTAAATTGAGGGCCTTTTCATATTGTTCTTTCGTTTCTACTGTTTTCATTTCACTAAATGTTTTTCACGTCTATTCTACTATATTCAGCGTGAGTGCCAATCCAACGGATGTATATCTTTTTTGAAACATATATTACGATCGCAACTAACCTAAAATCATTGCCTTTAATATTAAACACGACTCTATTGTTACCCACATAATCAGCATTTAAAAAGGATTGTTTTAACTCGTTGAATTTAGACCAATCAGCTTTAGAAACCTTCTTATACCATTCTTCTAACGCTGTTTTACTACTTGCATGATGTACATAATAATCAACAATCCTTTTTTTACTTACTACTCTCATTGATGGTACAAAGTTACATTATATGTAATCATGTAACAAAAAATATTATCAATAACTTTAGTACGGCATTATTGTGATCTTCATTCTAAGTTGAAATATTGCAAATTTCCTCAAACGCTTAATCATACAGTGAATAACAAAGTGATGAAATAAGTTTATAACTCTTATTTTTATTTATGATTTATATCACACAACTGATTTTTGTTAAAAAAGGTAAAGAGAGTACCTTTTTAGAATTCGAAAATTTTGCCATCCCATTAATGGAGAAATACAATGGCAAAATGATATACAGAATACGGCCTGAAAGAGAAGCTTATGTTTCAGCAACTGAAAAACTTCCTTATGAGATTCATTTTATATCCTTTGAGAGTGAGGACGATTTAAAAAATTTTATGGAAGACGATAGTCGCCTCAACTATATTCATTTAAAAGAAGAGTCTATATCTTCAACATTTTTAGTAAAAGGAATGAAAATGTGAAATTCTCCTGAATTCGTTGATTTTATAAGCTTCTTCATTATGTTTTCAGAATTGCTTAGAAAGCGTTCATTACCTTTGTGCAATAATTTATTAAACACCATCACTAGACCGGCAAGCCTGTAACCATGAAATTTGAAGACTACTATATTGATAAGGGGATAAAAACAAGCATCTCAAAGCTTGGCTACAAGAAACCTACGGACATTCAATATAAGGCCATACCCAATATACTGAAAGGTGAGGACGTGCTAGCCATAGCCCAAACAGGTACGGGTAAAACGGCTGCTTTTGCCATCCCAATACTGCACATCTTACAAGAGCGCAAGATAACAAAACGACCTGATGGCGTTAAATGCCTGATCATGGCTCCTACCCATGAGCTTGCGCAGCAAATACATGGAGTGTTTAAAACATTGGGGCAGCATACAAGGGTAGTATCGTATTGCGTTCATGGTGGAGTAGAACGTGACCCACAAGTGGAAATGCTCAATAAGGGGGTTGACGTTTTAATTGCAACGCCCGGGAGGTTAGCTGACTTAGTTAAAAGACGGCAGCTCGACTTACATAGAGTTGAGATACTCGTATTGGATGAAGCAGATCATATGTTGGATTTAGGCTTTATTGACGACATGCGAGCACTCATGCGTCACCTTCCAAGAAAACGCCAGACACTTTTCTTCTCGGCTACCATAAATGAAAGTATCAAAGACTTGGCCTATTCACTGGTCACCAATGCCATTAGAATCCAGATTTCACCGAAAGATCCAGTGGCTAAGAACATAGAGCATGGCGTGGCTTATGTTGAGATGGACGACAAGCGGTACTTCCTTGAAAATTTGGTAAAATCCCATGCAGATAAAAAAATATTAGTATTTGTACGTACCAAAGTAAGGGCCGAAAGGGTAAAGAAAGCAATGGAGCGATGTGACGTGGTCACCGATACCATTCACAGCGATAAACTTCAAGAAGAACGCGAAGCCACCATGAAAGATTTCAGAAGTGGAAACCTCAAGATTCTGATCGCCACCGATGTAAGTGCCAGAGGTATTGACATACCTAATGTGGAGCTGGTGATTAATTATGACTTACCGGATAGTAGTGAAAACTATATACACCGAGTAGGTAGAACTGGTAGGGGAAGCCAAAAAGGCCAGGCCGTTTCTTTTTGTAGTACTGAAGAAATAGAGCAGCTTGAGCTAATCGAAACCAATCTTGGTAAACCCGTTAAGAAAATGGATATTTCAGGCTCAGACTACCAAACAATTCTCGACTTATCGGAAGAAAAACTAACCGACTGGAAAGGGTTGATGAAGGAGCATGAGATCCAAACCAAACAGAAAAAACGAAAAGGGAAGAAATAGTATCCAGTTAATCAATCATCATTACCAAATAAGTGTCGTCTTATTCAATTATACTAGGCCTGCGTTTAGATGTCTGATTAAAAAACCTAACCAACTTTATCGGAATTAACTAAATTCGATTTATGAGAAATCTTATTCTTTCATTAGCTACAATTTTACTATTCAATTGCTGCCAGCATAAAAATAATAACAATGAATCTGTAACAAAGGGCATAACTAAAATCGCTTTTGGTTCCTGTTCGCATCAGCAAGATAGTGTTCAACTGTGGCCTGAGATAACAGCCGAAAATCCAGATATCATGGTACTTACAGGTGATAATATATATGGTGATACACAAGATATGGCCAAGCTAAAAAAGATGTATGATCTGCAAAAAAATAGGGCCTCCTATCAGCAATTACTTAAAAAAACCAAGGTAATTGGTGTTTGGGACGATCATGATTATGGTGTAAATGACGGGGGTAAGCATTATACCAATAAAGATAGCAGCAAATACTTGATGCTTGATTTTTTTGATGTCCCAATTAATGACCCGGTAAGAAACCGCCAAGGAGTATATAGCTCCCATACATTGAATAACGGAGATCATTCCGTTAAAATCATACTGTTAGACACCCGATATTTTAGGGATACATTGAAAATAGATACCACGGGTAAAAGCAGGTACATTATCAATGAACATGGGGATATATTGGGTGAGGAACAATGGAAATGGTTGGAGAATGAGCTTAAAAACAGTACTGCCGATGTCAATATTATTGGTAGCAGTATCCAGGTATTGGCTGAGGAACAAATTTTTGAAAAATGGGCGAATTTCCCTGTAGCCAGAAAAAAATTATTAGGCCTTATTAATGATATTAACCCGAAAAACACGGTCATTATCAGTGGTGATCGTCATATCGCTGAGATTTCATCAATTATGCTGGATAATCTTGATTATCCACTGTACGACTTCACCTCTAGTGGACTTACACACACTTGGGCAGAACCATGGGCAGAACAGAACAGGTACCGAATAGGAAAGCTTATAAACGAAAAAAACTACGGTATAATAAATATCAACTGGGAAGACAGCTCAATGACCTTTGAAGTAAAAGGCAATGATCAAGAAACTTATTACCAATTAAAAGTCCCAATTAAACTATAAGGTCAGATTAAATCATTTATAATTGGATGTTTTTGAGTAAAATTTAATTTTATTGAACAATACTCTTAACTTTGCGTTTCTATTCAGAATGAGTATTAAAAATTCCATATCATTTAAGATCATTGCCCTATTTATGGGCTTACAGGTGTTCAATATTAGCCTGAACCAAAGTGATTTTCTCCTTGGTAAAATGGGAAATGGGATTGTCTATGTAAATGAAATGGAGACAGTGGTTGAATTCATCGTTGAATTCTGTATTACGGGAAATGATGTATTTCCTGAAACACAGGTGCCTGGAGGAACATTGATTTTCGAAGAAGAAGAAACCCACCATTCAGAAACCGGGATTAGCTTATTTACTCTTTATAACCCTGATCATCTTTATATCAATCACTTCTCACATCAGATGTGGAGTGAACCCAGTAGTGATGTCACTACACCCCCTCCCCGAGCTTAGCTTGAAATACTAAATATTGCTCTTGTAATCGTGTTAATGGAATTTACTCTTTAAAAACACGGCTACAACAATCATCCTATTGATCATAAATAATTTCAAAAAGCATAACATTAATAACATATGTCATTTAAGAATATTTCAAATTTAAAAAGCGATATACCAGCAGGGTTAGTCGTTTTTCTTATCGCCCTACCTTTGTGTTTGGGCATTGCCCTTGCCTCTGGGGCACCATTATTTTCCGGACTTATTACTGGGATAGTCGGGGGTATAGTAGTAGGTTCATTAAGTGGTTCCTCACTAAGTGTAAGTGGTCCAGCAGCAGGTCTCACTGTCATTGTGTTGGGGGCTATCGCCAGCTTGGGTTCTTTCGAAGCTTTTTTATTAGCTGTAGTGATTGCAGGTATATTCCAACTTATTTTAGGGTATGTACGGGCCGGAATCGTAAGTCATTATTTCCCATCTTCAGTAATCAAAGGAATGCTATCCGCCATTGGTATCATTCTGATCCTTAAGCAGATACCACATGCTTTTGGCAACGATATCGATTTTGAAGGAAACATGGATTTTTTACAGTCTGATGGAAATAATACTTTCTCAGGTATTGTCAATGCGCTGGATTTTATTGAACCTGGGGCATTGCTTATTTTTCTGGTGTCTATAACTATCATTCTTATTTGGGAACGAACACCTTTAAAAAATAAGGCTTTTTCTAAACTAGTTCCTGCCGGTCTGGTTGTGGTGGTGTTAGGAGTACTTCTAAATCAGGCTTACTTAAGCTTATCACCTAATATGTTTCTAAGTGGCAATCATGTAGTATCCATTGGTAACGGGTCAGGTATTGCCAATTTTTTCAGTCAGTTCAGGTTCCCAGATTTTTCACAGATCGCTAACCCAGATATTTATATAGTAGCTATGACAATAGCCGCGGTAGCAAGTATCGAAACCTTACTTTCGATAGAGGCAATAGATAAAATGGATCCTAAGAAAAGAATAACCTCAACTAACCGTGAATTAAAGGCCCAAGGTGTTGGAAACATTATCAGTGGATTGATTGGTGGCCTGCCTATGACTTCTGTAATAGTGAGAAGCTCGGCAAATGTGGATGCGGGGTCAAAATCAAGGATGTCAGGCATTATCCATGGTATCTTCTTATTGGTTTCGGTAACTTTTCTAACTCAGATCATAAATTTGATTCCACTGGCATCACTCGCTGCCATTCTTGCACTTGTAGGTTACAAGTTGGCCCGAGTGTCACTTTTCAAACAAATGTATGCGCTCGGTTGGGATCAGTTTATACCATTTCTTGTCACTATCGTTGCCATATTGCTGTCTAATCTCCTTACCGGAATTGCTATCGGAATGGTTGTATCTGTCTTTTTCATATTAAGAAACAATTACAAGTTTCCTTTTTATTACCATAGTGATGAGTCACATCAAAGCAAAAAAATTATTATAAAATTATCAGAAGAGGTAACTTTCCTAAACAAAGGTAGTTTGTTGATGGTTTTAAGGGATATCCCTGATAACTCAGAAGTTTTAATAGATGGTTCTTTTACACAAAACATTGATCACGATATTAAAGAAGTGATTCAGAATTTTGCCACTTCTGCCAATCATCGGGGCATCAAACTTGAATTAAAATCTGTTAATACATGGAAAGATCACTCTGTGAGGTAAGGAAACTGGGATATCCTTTCAACTAATAATACGTGAGTTGCGTTATACCTTTTGAATTTATAATTTGACACCTATGAGAAAAATACATAAAATCTGGATACTTCCCATTTCGATTCTTCTGGTTATAACGTCTTTGTCCTTTACCAATCCAGGAGAACGCTACTTCGAGATAGCCAAAAATCTGGATATTTTTGCAACGCTCTTTAAGGAAGTGAATGCGTTATATGTGGATGAGGTTAATCCAAATACGACCATCAAAATAGGTATTGATGCGATGTTAAATTCACTTGATCCTTATACCAATTATATCCCTGAAGATGATATTGAAGACTTTCGTACCCAAAGTACTGGACAATATGGGGGTATTGGAGCATTAACCAGTAAAATAGAAGGGAAAATCAAAATTGTTATGGTAATGGAGGGCTACTCTGCCCAAAAAAATGGTCTAAAAATAGGAGATGAAGTTCTAAAAATTGACGGTATTGATATTACCAACCTTGACAGGGAACAAGCAAGTGATCTTATGAAAGGTCAGGCTAATTCTGATGTGTCCATTACAGTCAAAAGATTCAATGAACCATACCCCATAACTTTAAATTTCAAACGGGAAAAAGTAAAAATTCACAATGTGCCCTATTTTGGAATGGTGTCCAGTGATATCGGATATCTCAAATTATCAGAATTCACCATAGATGCAGGCAAAGAAGTACGAAATGCGGTGTCGAAGTTAAAGGCCGAAGGTGCAAAAAAAATCATCCTAGATGTTAGGGGCAACCCGGGTGGCCTGCTCATGGAGGCGGTGAATATTACAAACGTATTTTTACCGAAAGGAAAAGAGGTAGTAGCCACCAAAGGAAAAATAGAAGACAATAACCAATCCTATAAAACTTTAAATCAGCCGGTTGATATAGATATACCACTTGTGGTACTAATCAATAGTGGGAGTGCATCTGCATCAGAGATTGTTGCTGGCACTATTCAGGACTATGATCGAGGGGTGGTTATTGGACAAAAATCCTTTGGTAAAGGTTTGGTTCAGATCACTCGTCCATTAACTTACAATGCACAGTTAAAGGTGACTACCGCTAAATATTATACCCCAAGTGGACGTTGCATACAGGCGCTGGACTACACACATCGAAATGAAGATGGAAGCGTGGGCAAAGTACCTGACTCACTAAAAGCGGAGTTTAAAACAGCCCATGGTAGATCTGTTTTTGATGGTGGTGGTATTGATCCTGATATTACGGTAGAAAAAGAGTCCCTTTCACCTATTGCTTATACATTGTATACCAAGGGATTTATTTTTGATTTCGGTACGGAATACTATTATGGCCACCCCACTATTGCAGATGCTAAAAGTTTCAAATTAACCGACCAGGAATATGAAAATTTTAAACAATGGCTAAAGGGCAAGGACTACAGCTATTCCACACGGGTGGAAAATAACCTTAAAAACCTAGAGGATAATGCCAAAAAAGAAAAGTACTATGATGACATTAAAACCCATCTAGAAGAGTTAGAGGGTACATTAAAGCTGAGTAAAGCCAATGATCTTGACGATTTCAAATCACAAATAAAAGCACTGCTTGAAGAGGATATTACTTCGCGCTATTATTTGGAAAGAGGCTCTATTGAATCTTCTTTTGACGCTGATGATGATATTATTGAGGCAATGAAAATCTTGAACGACAAAGAAAAATACAAAAAAATACTAAAGCTTTAATTCCGAGACTTCATTAAAGTTGATGTTTAATGGGGTCATAGAAAAATACAGCTATTGATACCATTTCTTTTTTATCCAAAAAGTCCATTATCAGGAACGACCCCGATAATGGACTTTTAAAATCATGAAAAAGAATGGCTTAAATTCCCTTAAAAGAGCATTTCCCTATATTTCACTAGAGGCCAATCTTCATTGTCGACTATCAACTCCAGTTTGTCAACGGCATAACGGATTTTGTCAAAATATTTGATTTTCACATCATCACAATAGGCCAGTGCTTTCTTCCTATTATCAACTATCTTATTGATCCGTTTTCTTTCTTCGGTCATATTTTCAACTTCACGCTGAATGGTTTCGATGTAATCTGACATTGAGTCGATCATCTTCAGTACCTGCGTATTTTTTATACCCAGACCGTTCAGTCCGTTAGCATTTTTTATCAACTTATTTTGATAAGCTATAGCGGTAGGCACAATATGATTCAGTGCCAGATCACCCATTACCCTAGACTCAATCTGTATTTTCTTAATATAATTTTCCCACCTTATTTCGTTACGGGCTTCAATTTCCGTTTCATTAAGTACACCATGCTTAATGAATATACTTTTGGCCTTTTCAGTAAGGTATGCATCTATTGCCCTAGGTGTATCCTTTATATTGGATAAGCCTCTTTTCTTTGCTTCCTTCAACCATTCTTCAGAATATCCATCACCTTCAAATCTAATGGCATTTGACTCCTTAATGTACTTACGCAACACATTTACTATTGCCAAACGCTTATCCGTTCCCTTATTGATATCCTTTTCTACAGCATTGTAAAACTGAGTGAGTTGCTCAGCTACAATTAGGTTAAGGACTGCCATCGGTGTTCCAGGATTATCGGTGCTACCTACAGCCCTGAACTCAAATTTATTTCCGGTAAAAGCAAATGGAGAGGTTCTATTTCTATCTGTATTATCAAGTATAATTGGTGGAATTTTGTCGATCCCCAACTTCATATACATATTGTCGCCTTTTTCGACTTTTACGTTTCCATTTTTCTCCAATTCGTCAAGCACGTTCGTTAGCTGTGAGCCCAAGAATACCGACATGATCGCTGGAGGTGCCTCATTGGCTCCAAGTCGATGGTCATTACCGGCTGACGCAATACTGGCTCGTAATAAATCAGCATACTCATGAACCGCTTTCACAGTGGTAATTAAAAAGATTAAGAACAGTAGATTTTCCCTTGCACTGCTACTGGGCTGAAATAAGTTTACACCTGTATTGGTAATTAATGACCAGTTATTGTGCTTTCCAGAGCCATTTAACTTTGCAAATGGTTTTTCGTGGAACAACACCTTCAGCCTGTGACGTTCAGCTACTTTGGACATCACATCCATTAACAATAAGTTGTGATCGGTAGCAATATTGATGTCTTCAAATAATGGAGCCACCTCATATTGGCTGGGGGCAACTTCATTATGCCTGGTACTGACCGGAATACCTAGTTTCAAAGCTTCAATTTCAAAATCCTTCATGAAATTGTAAATCCTGGGAGGTATCGATCCAAAATAATGATCATCCAACTGCTGACCTCTAGCAGGGTTATGTCCAAACAAGGTTCTTCCCGCCATTACCAAATCAGGTCGGCTAGAGTAGAGTGCTTTGTCTATCACAAAATATTCTTGTTCACAACCTAACGAAGCCCTTACGCGTGTTATTTTCTTGTCAAAAAGTTGACAAACTTTAGTGGCAGCAATGTCAATAACTTCAACGGCTTTTAGCAAAGGAGCTTTATTGTCAAGTGCTTCACCAGTATAGGATACAAAAACAGTAGGGATACATAGGGTAACCCCATAAATAAACATGGGGGAACTTGGATCCCATGCGGTATATCCACGAGCTTCAAAAGTACTTCTGATCCCACCATTGGGAAATGACGATGCATCTGGTTCTTGTTGAACCAATGTAGTGCCTTTAAACCTCTCTATACCTGATTGGGCATCGAAAAAAGTATCATGTTTTTCAGCCGTAGCACCATTAAGTGGTTGAAACCAATGGGTATAATGGGTAGCACCTTTACTTATGGCCCATAATTTAGCAGCAGAGGCCACTGCATTGGCAGTTTCTGAATCTATTTTCTGTCCATCATCTATGGCAATTTTTACTTTTTTAAAAACATCAGATGCCAAAAGTTTTTCCATTTGGTCAATGCCAAAAACATCAGCAGCAAAAAATTCTGATATTTTTCCATTTTCTTCAACTTGAATTTTGGGTCGATTGTTAGCTAAGTCAAGTGCTTTGAAACGCAGGTGTGCCATAAAATGTGAGATGTGGTTCGTTTTTTAACTATGTTTGCGCAAATATAATATAATTTTTATTTCACAAGGTGTTTTTATACCCATGTTACTTAATTTAATATAATTTTTTTCTAAATGTAGCTAAATAATAGCTATTAAATGGTTCAAGGGCAAATTTGATGAATGATTCACTAGAAATATACTATGGCTGTCAATAATTGTTCCTATTGAGTGGCAATAACAACCCAGATGCCCATCATTCGTTCATTTAAAGTATTAAACGTTTATTTTTGCACCCTCACCTTTACTTTTTTGCAAGTTTGATTTAAAAATCAGATTAAAAATCACACCCATCGAATAATTTTTTAACATTTTTTTATTTTTTTTCAGACTTATTTTCATATAAGGCAATCAATAACATTGATTCTAAATCTTATATTATAAGTGTAGAATGTAATTATTTAAACAATATGTAATTATTGTACTTAATCAAGAAGTAGCCGAATTCAAGCCCCATAATAAAAATAATTTGGATATTAGGTATGCCTACTATATCTTCGCAGCGAATTTAATTTTTAACCAAAAAACCAACACAATCATGACTACTGAAAACAAAAGATCAACCAAGAAAGATCAAAACAAAAATGCTTTAATCAATACTTTATACTCTAAGTATTCAAATAATGATAAAAATTTAAGCCCTGCTTGCATGACTTGCGAAGCTGGTGGTGGGTTATAAAATACTTATTTATTAGGCTTACTAATTAGATTTGTATTTAAATAATTACAATAAATTATTTATCACTATTTCAATATTACGATATGTCACAATTGGCTGAGGCACTTGATAGCGTAGATGTACTTGAGTGCGAAAATGAAGAAAATATTATCTTAGGCTTTATGGATCGCTATGACGTATCCCATGAAGAAGCCAAAGATATTTTCGAGGAGACCAAAAAATGGTTGTACCTAGCATCACAAAGTGAAGAAGAGAGTGTATTTATTGATCAGCCCTTGCTCATCATCGATGAAATGTGGCACACCTTCATTCTTCATACCAAGCAATACTATAATTTTTGCCTGCGTAACTTCAAAAAGATAATCCATCATTTGCCAACATTGCCTCAAGAAAAAGAGGCCTATCAATTGGCATATGAAACTAATCCATCTCTAATGATGCGAGAACATGAAAACAAGATGAAAAAACAATTCAGCTTGATTTATGATCATTTGGGTGCAGAAACACTGTTGAAATGGTACGATACCATTCCACAAAAATATACTCCGGATTATATTAAATCCATCAAGAAAGCTTAATCATTTTTTTTCCTCATGGATAACCCTGATTGTATATATGTATATAATCAGGGTTTTTCATTTCGCCATTAATTTTTTTATTGCAGCCTTAAACTTAATTTCGTCATTCAAATTGTTTGATTGATTGAATTGATGTCTAGAGTCCTTAATACTATTTGCTTTCTCTTTATATCTTTTTGTGTATTGGCGCAAGAAAATTGGGGTGGGCAGTATTTTATTAAAAATTATACCAGTAAAGAGTATAATGCTTCCTTTTCAAATTGGAGGGTCATTCAATCGCAAGCAGGTACATTATTTTTTGGCAACTTAGAAGGACTTCTCACCTTTGACGGCAATAGATGGAGTAAACCTCTAGATTTATTTATTTCAGCTATTTCAGAAAATACTAAGGGTCAATTATATATTGGAACGAAAGGTGATTTTGGGTATTTAGAAACCAATGAATTTGGTGAAATAAATTTTACATCATTAAAACCATGGTTGAAAAACAATATTGAATTAACCTCTGTAATTTGGACTATAGTTCCCACAGAAGAAGGAGTATATTTTTTTTGTAAACAAGGTATTTTTTACTGGAATGGTCAGTCCATTAAGGTTTGGCCTACAGAATACCGAACTAAAATACTTTTTCAGGACTATCTGTATTCCATAAAACCTAAAGTTGGATTGGTAAGATTAACCAATAATTCAGATGAGCAAATTAAAGGAACAGAAGAACTAGCTAATGATAATTTATCTTTTTTACAACGAACAGAAGACATGATGATAATTGGCACTAGACAAAATGGTTTTCATAAACTAAGTAAGTCTGGTCAATTAGCCATAGTAGATGGTAATGCACAGGATTTTCTGGTTCAAAATGATTTTTTTGATTGTATAGTCAATCCCAACAATAAGTATCAGGCTTATATTGCTGGTACATTGAAAGGTGGTGTTGGCCTAATTGATAAAAACTTCAATTTGACAGAAGTTATTGATACTAAACGCGGCATACAAAGTAATATTATTAAAGGATTAACTCTAGACACAAATGACAACCTTTGGTGTGCAATGCAGGAAGGCATTTCTTTTGTTGAGCTCTCTTCCCCTTGGAAATCATGGGAAAATTCAAAAATTGAAGGAACTCCTTGGTGTATAAAAAGAGTAAATTCAATTCTTTATGTTGGTACAACAAGGGGTCTCTATTATTTTGATGTAGATAGGTTTAGAAAGGTTAACGGGATTAATTCCAAAGTTTGGTCCTTAAGTACTATTACAAAAGGAAATACCAAAGATTTAATGGTTGCTACTGAGTATGGTCTGTTTAATGTTTCTAAAAATAAGGTCACTCTACTAAATTCAGATGTAATCAATCATATAATTACACCAAGTTATTTAGACGGATCAGTTGTAGTATCCAGATCAGCTGGTTCGATAAGTCTATTATATCATGAAGGAAATAGATATCGTGAGAAATTAATAATTCAGTTAGATAGTAAAGATCAAATCATAAGTAATTCTGAAGAAGATAATTTGGGTAACATATGGCTTGGAGCTAACAATAAAGGGGTTTATAAATTAAGCAAAATAAACGAAAATAGTCCACAATCAAAATTATACACCTCATTGGAAGGATTATTTGGAAACCTTGAGCCTTCCATTATATCCATCAAAGACCATTTAATGGTAGGTACTGAATCCGGTTTATTCAAATATGACCAACTGACTGATCGATTTTCACAGTTCAATAATATTTCAGACAATATAAACCGAATGGCCGTTTTAAATGATTCAACTATTTATGCTAGTATTAGATTAAATAATGGTCAATATCGAATTGTCAAATATATTCTAAACAAAGATGGATCTACTATTAAAATTGTCAAACCATACTCCAGATTAGAGACAAGTGCAGTTTTATTTATATATCCCGACATCAATGGCATTACTTGGTTCGCCACCTCTGATGGGCTCTTTAGTTTCGATGAGAATGTAAAAAAAGATTATGAAGTCCCTTACAATACCTTGATCCGAAAGGTGACTAATCTGGATTCATTAGTATTTGCTGGCTCCTATTCAGAAATTCAAGACAATTCCAATATCCCATCTTTTGTTCTTGATCAGCCCAAATCCTATGAGCCCACTTTCGATTATAATAGAAACTCCATTCGATTTGAATATGCGGCCACCAGTTATGAGCTGCCCGAAAAGAATATGTATAGTTATTATTTAGAAGGCAATGATAAAAACTGGTCTGCCTGGAGTACGGAAAACGTCAAAGAATATAATAATCTAAGTGCAGGTGCCTACACTTTTCAGGTAAAATCCAAAAACATCTATGACAATGAAGGGCGAACGGCCACTTATCGTTTTTATATCTTGGCCCCTTGGTATCAAACCACATGGGCTTATGGGTTATTTACTGTATTAGGTGTTCTTACTATTTGGTTTATTGCCCTTGCCTATTCTTATCGGGTGCGTCAGCAGCGAAAAAGGTTGAAATTGATAGTCGCTGATAGAACTTTTGAGGTGCTGTCGCAGAAAAAAGAAATTGAAAAGCAAAACTTACTTCTTAAAGATCAGAACGAAGAGATTACGCTACAGCGCGACAATATCAATGTGAAGAATCAGGAGTTACAAATGTCACAGGAAGAAATCCTGTCAATTAATGAGAAACTCCATGAGCTTAATGCCCTGCTCGAAAAGAAAGTGGAACAACGTACCTCAAAAATAAAAACCACACTTAAACAACTTCAGAAAACAAACTCTGAACTTGACACCTTCATATACCGTGCGTCACATGACTTAAAAGGCCCCATAAGCCGAATCCATGGCCTTACCTCATTGGCAAAACTTGAATCGACAAGCCCCAATGACCTGAAATATTATGAACTGATTGAACTGGTGGCCAAAGACATGCAAAAACTGCTTTCCAAATTGACACTGGTACATGAAGTCATCAATCATCATATTGATTTACAGCCCATTGATTTGCCCACAGTGATATCTGGGGTTCGTGATAGCATCAAATTTCTTGATACCACTGCAGAAAACACCAAATATGCTTTTGAACTAGAAAGTGCCTTGCAATTAAAATCCGATCCTTTTTTAATTACTATCATACTTTCTAACCTCATGGAAAACTCCTTGATTTTTAGAAAAATTTACCCTGGCATAGAGCAACGCATCTTCATTAAATCACATCAGGATGATGACAATTTCTATTTCAGCATCTCTGATACAGGAATAGGTATTTCAGAAGAGCATATTGAGAGCATCTTCAACATGTTCTTTAGGGGTTCAGACCAATCCAAAGGAAGTGGACTGGGTCTTTACCTCGTTCAGATGGCTGTTGAAAAACTAAACGGTAAAATAAAGGTAGAAAGTCAATTTGGCGAATCAACGACTTTTAGTGTTACCATTCCAAAAAAATAGACAGCAACGCTCCTTAACTGATCGTATTAAAATAGTTTTTCAGTTCATTTAAAAATGCCCGGATATCTTCAGCATATAAATCACCGAGTACCGATAATCTGAATGTAGCTGCCTTTGCCCCTTTTCCTGGATAAATAGTGAAGCCTCTTTCATAAAGATAATCATGCATTTGATCAAAATCATAACCCGCCTGTTTGGGTTCTACTATCGCTAGTAATATCTTCGATTGCTGTTCATAAGGCAATAGAAAGGTAAGGCCCAACTCCTGTAATCCATTGACCAAAATATCCCAGTTTTCTTTATATCGTGTCCATCGACCTTGCTCTCCTTCAATAAAATACTCATCTATTGCCTGTCGTAGTGCATAACATACCTGTACCGGAGGTGTAAATTGCATTTGACCTGTCTTTTCAAACCCCACATATTGGTTGTAAATATTGAAATAAAAAGATCTTTTCTGCCCTTGTAATTTAGGCAATAATGAAGCCCTGAAAATAACAAAAACCAATCCGGCCATTCCTTGTATGCACTTGTTGGAAGATGAAATTATATACTCTGCCTTCCATTTTCTGATATCTATTGGTATACCTGCATAAGAGCTCATACAATCTACAATTACCTCAGTATCATACTTATGGGCGAGGTCACATATCTCTTGAATGGGATTGAGCATACCGGTTGTGGTTTCATGATGAACCACTGCGAGATGACTTATATCTTCATCATCGGCTAGTAATTTTTCAATCACTTTAACATCTGGATAATCCCCATACTTCAGTTCGTAACGTACCACTTCGATGCCAAATGTTTCTGCTAGTTTCACCATTCTGGTACCATAGGCACCATTCTCTACTACCAGTAATTTTTTACCCACTGGTACTGCCGAAGTGATCGCTGCTTCAAGGCCACCTGTACCGCTTGCTGTAAACAATGTCGCTAAATAATCCTCTTCCCCATGCACAATTTTCACGAGGTCATTTTTTATGCTTTCAATCAACGACCCAAAATCTGCCTCCCTAGGGCAAATATCTTCAACTACCATGGCATTCTTTACTGTGTCACTTGTAGTAGCTGGACCAGGGTTCAGCAATATTTTTCTGTCTACTTTTTTCATTATTTGCGTGGATTTACCCAGACCCAAAACTGTCCGAGGGATTGAAAGGTTCTAAATATCAGTATAATAATATTGGCAATTAAATAAATCGATATTACCAGAAAGGTATTGCCTGCATAAAGGCTTGGCATAAAATAGATTATCAGTAAAAATAGAGGTGAAAAAATACCAGGACTTCTTTCAATACCATCAATCAAATGCCCATTCATTATTTTGCCAAGATATAGACTGGAATAAAGTGTGATCACAATGGCTATGGCCCAATAGGAAAACAGAATGGAACTGACCACACCAATGATAATTAAAGAAATTGTATACATCCAAATGCTGTAACGCACGTTGGGTGTTCTGCTTACTGTTTTAACAAAGGTGATCAAGCCCCCTAAAGCTGTGAGCATAAGAAATATCTCCATGAGTGAAAAGCCATACAAAACTGGGGTAATATAAAACGTATGAACTGGTTCAAAGTGAGCCCAGGATATGAGTACAGCAGACAACAACACCCCTTCTAAAGAGCCAATCTTCTCAAAAATCAACCATCCGGTTTTAAATTGTTCATAAAATACCGAAACATGAGCCAAATACGACAAAATCAAAACCGTAGTAACTAACCAAGGATTGGTCACATTAAATAGATTAAACAAAATAAGCAACAGTATACCGTTGTTGAATGCATCTAAATAATGATCGCAAAATTCACCCAATGCTGAACCCGTTCCGGTTCTTTTGGCCTGTGCCCCATCTAGGTGATCACCTATCAGATATGCTAGGAGTAACAAAGGAATGACCATATAATTCCATTTGCCTAATACGCTCTGATCAAATGATAAATACAAAGCGATATAAAAAAATGAATTAGAAATAATGGTGATGATGTTGGCTGGAATGCCCCAGGGAATAAATTTCAATAATGGGGTAACACAAACGCGTTTAAATGCGGGTGTCAAAAGCGAATAATCCTTGCATTGATAGGCATAGTCTCTCATGGTCTGCAAATAAAAATAAAAAAGGGGTTACATCCGAATGTAAGCCAATACTAGTATCTCAATAACCCACTCATTGACAGTTGTAAGAAAAAATATATTATATCTTTGTGGCTTATGAAAAAAACGACACAATTTAGAAATATGCTCCTCTCAAACGAGTTGGAGTTCATAATGGAAGCACACAACGGTATGTCGGCAAAAATTGTCGAAGAGGCGGGTTTTAAAGGCATTTGGGGTAGTGGACTTTCAATTTCCGCTGCTCTAGGCGTAAGGGATAACAATGAGGCATCATGGACACAGGTTTTAGATGTTTTGGAATTTATGAGTGACGGCACGTCCATACCAATTTTACTTGATGGGGATACCGGATATGGTAATTTCAATAATATGCGTAGACTGGTCAAAAAACTCGAACAAAGAGATATAGCTGCAGTCTGCATTGAAGATAAATTGTTTCCTAAGACCAACTCTTTTATAGGAGGTGAAAATCAGCCACTAGCTGACGTGGCAGAATTTTGTGGTAAAATAAAAGCTGCGAAGGATACTCAGTCAGATCCTGATTTCTCGGTAGTAGCAAGGCTTGAAGCTTTCATAGCTGGCTGGGGATTGGATGAAGCCCTTCGTAGAGCTGATGCTTACCACACGGCTGGTGCGGATGCCATTCTTTGTCACAGTAAAAAGGCTGACTCTTCAGATATCGATGCTTTTATGAAAGTTTGGGGTGACCGTTGCCCAGTAGTAATTGTTCCAACTAAATACTACTCTACTCCTACAGACCATTTCAGGGAAATGGGCATTAGCATGTCAATTTGGGCTAACCACAATATGAGATCGGCAATCAAAGTGATGCAAGACACTTCTAAGCAGATTTTTGAAGATCAATCCTTGATCAATGTTGAAGGAAATGTTGTATCGGTGGCTGAAATTTTTAGGCTGCAGGGTGCTGACGAATTGAAAGATGCTGAAAAGTTATACCTTCCTACTTCTGGTAGAAAAGTGAACAATATTATTTTGGCAGCTAGCCAAGGTTCTTTAGGTGAATTAACAAAAGATACTCCCAAAACTCTTTTGGAAGTACATGGCAAATCGCTTCTTTCTACACAAATTGACCAATACAATCAGGTAGGTATTAAGGACATAAGTGTGGTGCGTGGTTTCGCCAAGGAGAAGGTGAATTTCAACAATATCAATGCTATTGACAATGATATTTACAATGAAACCAAAGAACTCTACTCATTATATCTGGCTAAAGATCAAATAAAAGAGAATACAGTCATCAGCTATGGCGATATCATTTTCAAAAAATATGTTCTTCATGAACTATTAAATGATAACAATGACATCACGTTAATAGTGGATGCAGACAGTAAAAAGCAGAATGGGGATAACGACTTGGTGAGAGCGAGTGAAAAGTATAGTAAAATGAACTACATCGGAACTGCCAAGTTCAAGGAAATGGGCCATGACTTAGAGAAAAAAGCGCATGGTGAGTTTATTGGATTATGGAAAGTGAACAGCAACGGGGCTGAAATAGTAAAGAATGCACTTGAAACACTTAGTGCAGATAAAAATTTCAAGCAAATGACATGCACCGATTTGTTCAATGAAATAGCAAAAACAAATACCATTGCTGTCAAGTATATAAGTGGTGCCTGGCTTGATGTTGATACCTTAGTGGACTTACAAGAAGCAGGCAAATTGAAAATTTAATCCACCTACTACTACTAATATCTTACTACTAAATACTAACAGGTGAATACGCAAGAATTTGGAACTGAATTAAAAGAACTGGGCTTCGACTTTTATAGTGGTGTGCCTTGTTCATTTTTAAAATACCTTATCAACTATGCCATTAATGAATGTGACTACGTGATGGCAGCCAATGAAGGAGATGCCATAGCCACAGCTGCTGGAGCCTACTTGGGTGGTAAAAAGTCAGTAGTACTTATGCAAAATTCAGGACTAACCAATGCTACTTCGCCACTTACGTCCTTAAACTTTTCCTTCAGGCTACCTGTGTTGGGCTTTGTTAGCCTTCGTGGTGAAGAAGGCTTGAATGATGAGCCTCAGCATGAGCTGATGGGGCAAATAACTGGGGAAATGTTGACACTAATGCAAGTGCAATGGGAATACCTCTCACTGGATATGAGTGAAGTAAAACAGCAATTAAAAAGGGCCAATGAGGCCATTGAGAATAACAAAACCTTCTTTTTTGTTGTCAAAAAAGGAACCTTTGATGAAGTGGTTTTAAAACCTCAGGCACTGAGGGCTACTACTGATAAAGTATTAAGAACTACAAAAATAGCAACAAGCCCGAGTAGAACAGAGGCATTAAAATGCCTCTCCGATAATGCGACTAAAGACACTGTCCTTTTAGCAACCACAGGTAAGACCGGGCGCGAGCTTTTTGAAGTAGAAGATAAGTCTAACAACCTGTACATGGTGGGTTCAATGGGTTGTATAAGTTCCATGGCTTTGGGCTTGGCTCTTGCTAAACCTGACAAACAAGTGATTGCCATTGACGGTGACGGAGCCTCACTCATGCGTATGGGTAATTTTGCTACCAATGGTTATTATCAGCCCAATAATCTTCTGCATGTTTTGTTGGACAACAATGTTCACGATTCGACTGGAGGTCAGGCTACTATTTCCCATAATATTGACTATGCCAGTGCGGCTCATGCCATGGGATATCCCGTGTCAGCTTCAGTCGGGAGCATAGAGGAGTTTAATGCAGAAATCAACAAATGGAAAAATAATCCAAAGGCCACTTTTATACATCTTAAGATTTCCAAAGGATCTCCGAAAGATTTGGGTAGACCAACCATTAAACCATTTGAAGTAAAAGAGAGGCTGATGAATTTCATTAATTCATGAAGGAAGGAATAACCACTGCCGTAATTCTCGCTGCCGGTCTCGGCAGCAGATTGAAGGATAGAACAAAAGAAAAACCAAAGGCCTTTTTGGAGATTGACGGTAAAACGTTAATCCAGCGATCAATAGACAATCTGATAAGTCACGGAGTGACTAAAATCATCATCGGAACAGGCTATCTTCATGAGTTCTTTGATGATTTAAAAAAGCAATACCCAATGATAGAAACGTACAGGAATGATGATTTTGCCGAGACCGGCAGCATGTACACCTTGTATAATCTAAGGCATTCGATCAACTCAGACTTCTTACTATTGGAAGGTGACTTGCTCTATGAAAAAAACGCCTTACATTCATTAATTACAGATAATGCCAAGGACATAATATTAGCCAGTGGGCAGACGGGTTCGAATGATGAGGTATACATTGAAGCGGATACGCATTGGAACCTGGTAAATATGTCCAAAATAGTAGCTGAACTTTCAGAAATAAGTGGGGAACTGGTCGGGATAAGTAAAATTTCATTGCCAACTTTTAAAAAGATGTGTCGATATGCCAGTGATCGCTACGCTGACGGTGATAGGGGAATGCATTATGAAGATGATTTTGTAGGTATTTCGACCCAAACCAATATCCATATAAAAAAAATAGAGGACTTGGCATGGTGCGAAATCGATGACGAAAATCATCTTAACCGTGCTATTAACCTCGTATATCCTAAAATTCAAATGAGGGACAAATAATTATTGAAAAAAGGCCTTGAGAATATTGAAACGCTCATCTTTGACTTCGATGGTACCATTGCTGACACACTTGACCTAGGCCATAAAATTGCCAATAGCTTATCTGGAAAATTTAAATTCAAAAAGATAAATGGTAAAGAAGAACTCGATTATTATAGAAATATGTCTACCCAAGAGGCCATTAAAGCGGTTGGGGTTTCCTATTTGAAGCTACCCTTTGTAGCAGCAGCATTTAAAAAACGTCTGGCCCAAAATATTGATCAGTTGAATCCAATTGATGGTATTCCTGAAGTAATTAAAGAGCTTGCGAAACACTATGACCTTGGCATCCTAACCTCAAATTCAAAATCAAATGTTAAGGACTTTCTCAGCAAACATGGTTTAACTGATTGTTTTCAATACATAGCTACAGATATTGGCGTATTCAGAAAAAAGAGATCCATCCTTTCAATGATCAAAACCTACACTATTGATGCTAGAAAAACAGTGTTGATCGGTGATGAAACCCGTGACATCGAAGCGGCAAAAAAATGTGAGCTTCCCATCATTAGTGTCTCCTGGGGTTTTCACACTAGGGACAACCTCAAATCCCATGAGCCCAATTATATAATAGATAACCCTTTAGAATTATTAACACTTCTTAATGTCCAGTGAAAGGAACTACCCTTGTTTAACCGCTGCTTTAACCTTTAATTTGGGGAAATTTTAAAAACATGGCTGATCGAATTAAAATTTTCTTCAAATACTGCCTTTACTGGTTTAGCTATTTTGTTTTTGCCCGTATCCTGTTCCTTATTTATCATTATGAAGGCACGTCCACCATGTCCTTTGGTGATATAATTCTTTCAATCTTAAATGGCGCCCGGCTTGATCTTTCGGTAATGGGTTATTATACCATTATCCCGGGTTTGTTAATCGTACTTACCACCTATTTTAAGCCTGCTATTCTAAATATCTCACTTAAAATTTATACAGGCATTATTCTCTTTCTGAGCAGTTTCGTTATTGTACTTGATCTCGAACTATACTCTCACTGGGGGTATAGAATGGATGCCACTCCCCTACTTTACATAGGCAAAGAAGCAGCCAGTTCTGGTGATCCTTTAACAACTCTATTATTGGTGATTTTTTGGCTGTTGATCTTTAGTGGATTTGGTTACTATTATCTAAAATTTATCTCAAACCCCATCAAATATTTTGGTAGAAGTGACTGGAAAACCTCTGTAGTGATTTTAATTATGACCGGCTTGCTCATTGCCCCCATCAGGGGCACAGTAGGGGTAGCTCCAATTAATACGGGTACGGTCTATTTTCACAAAACAAATATGTTTGCCAATCATGCTGCTGTAAATGTGGTGTACAATTTTGGATATGCATTAACCAAAATTAATAAGCTCAAGTATCCTGAGAATTATCTGGCTGCGGATAAAACCAAGGCCTATTTCAATGAATTGATCAATTCAGATGGGCCAACCACACAATTAATCAAAAGTGAAAAGCCCAACATAATGATTATTGTAATGGAGAGCTTCACCTATAAATTCATTGAACCCTTGGGTGGATTGCCCGGCATAGCCCCCAATTTTGATAAGCTTGTCAAGGAGGGCATTTTATTTGACAATTTCTACGCTTCTGGTGATCGGACAGATTTGGGGATAGTATCTATTTTAAATGGTTATCCACGTCAACCTTTGACCTCAATTATTAAATTCCCTAAGAAAACAGCCTCATTGCCTTTTATCAATAAAGATTTGCAAAATCGTGGCTATAGAACTGAGTTTACTTATGGATATAATATTGATTATGCCAACTTCAGGTCATATTTAACCAATGCACAGTTTGATAATATCACACAAAGTGAGGATTTCCCACAGGAACTAAACACCTCAAAATGGGGTGTTCATGACCAATACGTGTTTGATAAATATTTTGAAGAGGCAGAACAGGCCAAGGAGCCATTTTTTAAGATAATGATGACCCAAAGTAGCCACGAACCATTTGAAGTACCTATGGAAACGGTAATTCCCGGGACTGACGATGAGCACAAATTTTTAAACTCTGCCTATTATGCCGACAAATGTCTTGGTGATTTTATTGATAAAGCAAAAAAATCAGACTGGTGGCACAACACCTTAATTATAATCACGGCTGACCATGGACATTTCATGCCTGGCAATGAGGGCAATTCCAACGCAAAGCGATTCAAAATCCCTATGTTGTGGCTTGGGGGTGCATTGTCCAAACAAGATACAGTCATAAGTAAATATGCCAGCCAGACTGATATTGCCAATACCCTATTTGGGCAATTGGGCTTTCAAGATTCGACCTACATCTTTAGCAACAATATGATGGCTGATAATTATAACCCTTTTGCCGTTTATGTTTTCAATAATGGATTTGGTTTTGTTGATGGCACCAGAAAGGTGATATATGACAATATCGGCAAACATTATCTTGAAGAAACAGGGGTAAAATCAGAAAAGGATCTAGAACTTGGTAAAGCTTATATGCAAACTTTATATACCGATTTCAATAGCAGATAGCTAAGTAGTAGTCGACATCCTTCTAAATACATACCTTAAAATGGCATACCCAAATACGCTTATTGGTAAAACAAACACTGCCCAAGTGAAAATGCCAATTAAGTGAGCCAACCAAAGCTTTTCAAGTGCACTAAAAAAATCGGCATTAAACATATCCAATAACTGGGTGATGGAAAAAGGAATAGGGTTTATACCCAACATCCAAGATCCTAATTTGATCATCGGGATAAGTAAAATTAGCTGTAATGGGTAAACAAAATAATTTACCAGCTGAATAGCGGCCAGGTTAAGTTTTAACGCTAGTGAAACCACAAGGCAGATAATGGTAGTAACTCCAATTATTGGAAAAAGCCCAATTGCAAATCCTAGAGCGATCGAAAGCGCCAACTTGTTGGGCGTCATCCCCTGCTTTAAAAACCCCAATAGTGGAATTAACAGTTTTCTGTTGATGCTATTTTTGAATTTACCAGCCAAAATTATCCTAATTAATAAATCAAAGGTAATTTCAATTTTTTCATAAAAAAACTAAACCTCTAATTTGATTTGTCGTTACTAAAAACTGTACAGTAATTAAAAGTTTATTTGAACTATTGTATTTTTTATCGTTATTGCAACAAATTAAAATGTGATGATCAATTTTTCTCTCACCAAAACAAAATGGAGTGTTAGAAATTTAACTCCATTAAATTTAGGTAAATCCTACTTAAAGAACTTCAACCAAGCTTTGCAGAATCTAGAAGTAAACATGCAGGAAGATCGTGTTGAGGGTAATTTCAAACTTAATAAAGAATGCAAGTAATAAAAAAAGCCTGCCAAAGATTGACAGGCTAGTATACTAAAGTGTATATTATTTAATTAGACTTCCTTACAGAGCCTCCACTACTTGAATCCGTTCTCGACTTATTTGGATTTCCCCGAAATCTAATACTTGCTCCACTGCTTGCGTGCGCATCTATTTCTGAGATAGCATATACTTTAGAACCTGAGCCACTACTTGCCCTTACACGAACAATCTGAGCTTCTAAGTCATAGGCGTCAACACCCCCTGCACTGCTTGTAGTTGCGTCAAGATATTTCGTCTTACCTGACACTTCAATATCACCAGAACTAGATGCACTTAACGTTAATTCATTCACTTCCACTTTCACTTCAACATCTGCTGCACTTGACACATCTATGTCCATTCTGTCTGCTTTTATTATACCGTCAGCAGTAACTGTAGCCGCACTACTAGCAGCTATCGACTCCAATGAAACATAGGTTACATAAACTTTGACTGATGGGTTTCGATATCTATTCCCTTCTAAATGAATTTTTAACCTATCTCCATATATTTCGGTCAATACCTCATCCAAATCTATACCAGACGCTTCTACCTTAACCTTCTCCTTTGTTCCTTTAATAAGAAAAACATCAATGCCCTGCGACACTTGAATTTCATCAAAAGAGCCAACTTTTCTTTCCTCAACATTCTGTCCAAATACAACTGCAATGCTAAACAACATCATTGCAATTAAAAGATTCAACTTTTTCATAATTCCATTTTTAAATATCTGCCTTAAAGACAGGGTAAGTTTAACAGGGTTGCACCACATTATCAATTTACCTTATTCAATCTGCCAATATACTAATTAAGTCAATTTTACTTACTCGCCATTGTATGCAATTTAAATTTCAGAGCCCACTTCCCCTATATGCAACCCTTTAAACCGGAGCGGGTCTTTATCATTATTTAATAGACAATGAAAATTTCGTGTAACCATTGGCTTTTTTTAAAGTATTAGTCCTAACTCATCTATAATAATATAACAACATGTTCAAAAACTACTTTCTGGTCACAATAAGAAATATCTATAAGAATACGATCTACTCCATTATCAATATTTCCGGGTTGGCAATAGGTATAGTTTGCTCCATACTAATTTTGCTTTGGGTGTCTGATGAAGTGTCTTACGATAAATTTATTCCCAAATATAATAGGCTTTATCAAGTTTGGGTCAATGCCCATTTTGATGGAAAAATAAACTCATGGCGATCCGTTCCTTTGCCTACCTATGAAGCAATGAAAGACGCAGACACAAAAATTAAAAATAGTTGTGTGACGGATTGGGGAGGCTCACATTTACTCAACGTCAATGAGGTAAGAATTACAAAGGATGGTTATTGGGCGAGTGAGGAATTCCTTGAGATGTTCGGATTTCCACTGGAAAAAGGGGATGCTAGTACGGTATTAGACGACCCTTCTAATATTGTAATAACTGCATCGCTTGCCAAGATTCTATTTGGAGAGGAAGACCCTATCAATAAAATTATCCGTGTTGATGATGATAGTGATCTTAAAGTGGCTGGAGTACTTAAAGACATCCCCAAAAATTCATCTTTTGAGTTTGATTTTCTACTTCCATGGAAGCTTCGTGAACAAAAAAATGAATGGGTACGGGAAAATATGACCAATTGGGGCAATTATTCCTTCCAGGTGTTTATTGAGTTGGACGATCCGAATAGTATGGCATCGGTTCAGGATAATGTAAAGGACATGCTGACAGAAAAAGGGCAGGATGAAATGAAACGTGAGTTTTTCATCCACCCTCTTGAAAAATGGCGGCTTCACTCATCATTTGAAGATGGGCAAGAAAGTGGCGGAAGAAGTGATTATGTACAATTGTTTACCATAATTGCCTTTTTTATCATCTTAATAGCTTGTATTAACTTTATGAATCTTGCCACCGCTAGATCAGAGAGAAGGGCCAGAGAAGTAGGTATCCGTAAAAGTGTCGGTTCAGGGAGGATGCAGCTGATTCTCCAATTTATGGGTGAATCATTATTCATATCCATTATATCATTTGTAATTGCATTACTACTAGCCCATCTACTGCTGCCAGCTTACAATGACCTTGTGGAAAAGGAATTGTTTATAGACTATACTTCCTCAACATTTTGGATATTTTCGGCCACCATTATTCTAATTACGGGAATAGTGTCCGGCAGCTACCCCGCAATATACCTATCTTCATTTCAGCCGGTAACTGTATTGAAGGGCAAAGTATCGGTGGGCAAAGGCGCAAGTACACCACGCAAAATATTAGTTGTTCTTCAATTTGGGTTTTCAATAATTCTCATTGTAGGCACAATAGTTATTATGCAGCAAATTCAATTGGTAAAAAGTAGGGATTTGGGCTATAAGCAAGACAACCTAATCTCTGTTTACCGTACCGATGAATTGGACAAAAACTATGAAACTTTAAAAAATGAGCTATTGCAATCAGGAGCGGTAGATGGGGTCACAAAATCCAATAGTAAAATTACACAGGTCAATTCAAATAACTTCTTAGGCTGGCCAGGTAAGCCAGAAGACTTAAGGGTGCTTTTTACTACCATTGTATTAGATTATGATTATTGTCAAACCATGGGTATAAAAGTGCTTCAGGGTAGGGATTTCTCCAAAGACTTTAAAAGTGATTCCTCTGCTATAATAATAAATAAAGCTGCACTTGAACTTATGGATCTTAAAGATCCTATTGGCACTGAATTAGATTTATGGGGTGGCAAAAGAAACCTTATTGGAGTAGTTGACAATGTGCTCATGGATGACCCTTATAGAGAAGTAAAACCACTTTTTATGATAATGGATGATTGGGGGGGCTCGGTTAGTGTACGGCTACATGGAGACATTGCTACTGCATTGCCTACGGTACAGGCCATATTTGAGAAATATAACACTGCCTACCCATTTGAATATACCTTTGCAGATGTAGACTTCCAGAAAAAATTTACAAGTATAAATTTAACGAGCCGATTGGCCACACTTTTTGCATTATTGACAATCGTGATCACTGGTCTGGGACTATTCGGGTTAGCCTCTTTTACTGCCCAACAACGTACCAAGGAAATTGGGATAAGGAAAGTGATGGGTGCAACTGTGGGAGGGCTGGTAAGATTAATGTCATTTGATTTTTCAAAATTGGTGATTGTATCGTTTATTATATCAGCCCCACTTTCTTGGTATCTGCTAAATACATATTTGGACAGGTACCCCATACGCACACAAATAGAATGGTGGATATTACCATTAACAGGCTTAATAGCATTAGTATTTGCCATTGCCATTGTAAGTACACAGGCCTTCAAAGCTGCGAGGGCCAATCCCGTGCAGTCTTTAAGAAACGAATAGAATGTGCCCAAAATAACACTTGGGGCAACTAGGGTGCATTTTTTATGAATTTCTAATGGACAAATAAAAAATTTGATTATATTGGTCATGTCCTTAGTGGAATGTATTAAAATATTCCAAAATAGGCAGTCTTTAAAAATTAGTAAAAATGGTAAAGGAACAATTAAATGTACTAATCCAGTTGGCAGCCAGCGACAGCATGGTAGCTGATAATGAAGCTAAGTTAATTCGAATGATTGGCGTTTCTAACGGAATTCCTAAAGAAGAAATTGATGAAATGCTTAAACATCCAGCAAGGCCTATTGGCGATCTTGGTTCATTGACAGATGATCAAAAGTTTGAGCACTTATATCATGTAGTTCAAATGATGAAAATAGATGGTCAGGTATTCAAGAGTGAAATAGCTTTTTGTGAAGATATAGCTACTAGGTTAGGTTATAAAAAAAGTGTGATCTCTGAATTGTCTTCAAAAATATTCAGTGATCCAACTATTACTGCTGACCGCGATTCACTTAAGAAAAAAGTTCAGAAGTATTTGAAATAAAAATATCACAGTTCGTTTGTGTTAAGCATGCTTTAGGCATGCTTTTTTTTTGAGTAATGATCAAGAAAACGGCCATTAAGGGTCAAATACTCGCCTAAGCATTCTGCCGTAAGGCAAGAATGTACCGGAAGTACACCCAATACATCCCCTACTTTCAATTTCCCCATCTCATTATCAGTCATTGAAACCAGTCCGTGCTCTTGAGATAAGCCCGTCACATTACAGTCCTTCAATATAGGCGACCAGCCTTTTTTCGTTAGCTTCACTACTTTTCCATACAGAGGCACACCATTAACAACGAGGGCTTCTTTTGAAAAGTGAATGGCTCCGCCATAAATACATACTTGATTTTTCAGTTTGTTTATTGAGACTACAGGGCAAGCCACAGCCACCGCTATATCATTCTCAGTACAGGCACCAATCTGTTCTTGCATTAAATCATAAAACACCAGATTGCCAGGGCTTAAGGCATTGATATTTTCAAATTTATCAATTACACTGCAGGTTGGTGTATCTCCATAGCAAATTTCGAAATTTGGAAATTTATCCTTGGTGAGATCTTTCAATTCGGCTAAATGAGAAATGGAATCCTGATACACGTCCATTATTGATTCTTTATTGCGACATTCATAAGAATGACCAGCGTGTAAATAGAGGCCTTTAACCTTAGTGAACTTGTTTCCATCAATATTGGTCAACAGATCAATGATCAAATCCTTGTCGTCAGCCTTTACTCCTGTTCTACCTTTCCCTGTATCAATCTCCACATATATATTTACCGCATGGCTAAGTTGTGAATTCAGCAACTTAATTACCTCATGATTATCAACTAGTAAGTTTAACCGTACCTTTTTTGCCAGTTTATTGATTAAATCTATCTGCAGGATATTACACGGAAACGCTATAGTGATTTCTTTCCAACCTGCATCGGCAAAATAGCTGGCCATTCCCAACGAACTGACCGTGATGGCCACTGTCCCCTCATTTTTAAACCATTTTCCAATGGCCTTTGATTGATGGGTTTTAAAATGCGGCCTGAATATAACGTTATTGGCTTTGGCCTTTTCGGCTATCTTTTTGATATTCCTTTTACAACGTTCTTCGTCAAGTAGTAATGTAGGCTTTACTATTTTCATCATTCCACCTCTTCGTTTTTATAGGCGATTTTACCATCAACTATGGTCATCGCTATTTTCGTGTTAAGAATATCATTTTCAGGAATAGTCATGATGTCTTTTGAGAAAATGGTAAAATCTGCCAGCTTCCCAATTTCAATAGAGCCTTTTACATTCTCCTGAAACGTGCCATAGGCGGCATTCCAAGTATAGGATTTTAGTGCCTGTTCACGGGTCATTTTCTCTGCGGGTTCGTAACCTCCTTCAGGTGTTCCTTCCAAAGTCTTCCTCGATACACTGGCATAGAACGATGCCAATGGATTGATTGATTCTACCGGTACATCCGTTCCATTGACAACAACAGCACCCGTTTTAATGAGTGATTGCCACATATAGGCTCCTTCCTTGATACGCTGCTCCCCTAATCTATCAATGGCCCATGGCCTGTCTGATGACAAATGAATGGCCTGCATAGCCGGTATTACCCCCATTTCTCCAAAACGAGGGATATCAGCTGGATCAATATGCTGTGCGTGCTCAATTCTAAATCTAACGTCATGACCATCTACACCTGCTTCTTTAAAAGCTTTTTCATACCTATCAAGCACCTCCCTGTTAGCCCTGTCACCAATGGCATGGGAGCAAACCTGGAATCCATACTTCAATCCATTTTCAGAGGTCTTCAAGACGTACTCCATTGGCGTAGTCGGCATACCAAAGTGCCCGGGCCTATCTGTGTATTCTTCCAAAAGCCACGCCCCTCTTGAACCTAATGCTCCATCGCAGTATAACTTGATTGAGCGGATAGAAAGTAAATGATCAACTGAATCAATCTCTGGACCTCTTTTGTACCACTCTTCCAAATACGCTGGATCATCACTGGAAATCATCACATCAAGCCGCACACTCAGCTTACCTTCTTTCTTATACCTTTCAAAACGATTAATGGCCGTACTACCTGAACCTGCATCTGTAAAGCTGGTGATACCATTTCTCAAACAAGCCTCCAATGCCAGATCAAAGGCGTGACTGCCCATTTCTTCCGTAGTTTCTGGGATATTTTTAGCGATCAACTCTTGCGCCCTTTCATTGAATATACCTGTTGGGTTGCCCAATTCATCACGGATAATTTCACCGCCCACTACCTCAGAGGCTTCTAGACTTTCCTTGGCCATAGGCCCTACTCCTGAAATCTCCATGGCTTTGGCATTGGCAAAACCGGCATGACCACTTGCATGGCGTAAAAATACTGGGTTATTCGGAGAGACGGCACTTAATTTCTCATGAGTCTGAAAGCCTTTTACCATTGTTTCGTTCTCATTGTTCCATTTGCTCTGGTGCCATCCACGACCTAATATCCACTGGCCCGGCTCTGCTTTGGCTACTGCCTCAGCCACTTTTTGCACCAATTCATCATAACTTTTAACATTCATTAGATCTAGGTTCATTTCATTAAACCCTAAACCCATGATATGGCCATGCCCCTCAATAAACCCCGGGGTTAAGGTCTTCCCTTTTAAGTCAATGACTTTGGTGTTATCAGCAATGAACTTTTGGATGTCATCACTTGTACCTATTCCTATAATCCGATCTCCAGCAACGGCCACTGCCTGTGCGGTGGTATTGGCACTGTCAGCTGTATACACAATACCATTCTGAAATACTAAATCAGCTATTTGCTGTTCTTTCCCAATACAGCCTGTGAGGATAATTATGGCTAATAAAAATTTGAAACCACTCTTTATAATGACGTTCATATAATTTGTTTTTAATTTTCCTGTTCTTAATTCAATGCATCAATTTATCAAATAGTAAGGATATTTAGACCAATCTCAATACTTATGTCACGGAAAATTATCGTAATCCTAATTCTAATATCATTCACTAGTCAATATGGCAAGGCTCAGGAGGTAGGGCTTTCTTTTTCCTATTTCATACCCAAAAATGGGGAATTCTCTACGCCCATCAGCCCATTTTCATTAAGGGGCATTGGCTTCAATATTGGTAATTACATGGCATTGCAAACTGGTTTTTCATTATACCGGATGGCCGGGATGAATGTGAAAAACATTGGTGAGATAGAAACTAAAAAAGCGGTTATGGGGCCTAACTTTACTTTGATGGTACCTGTTGAATATGTATTCCAATTTGTAGGCAAAAGACAGGAGTTCAGAATAAAAGGCGGTGGTTTTGCCTTTCAGACTTTTGATAATAAACTCAACTATGGCAATATTGACAGGGCTATTCGTAGTAACACCAACTGGTCGGTTGTGAATGCAGATTTAAACTTTGACAATAGCCTCGGACTGGGGTATTTCTTTGGTGCCGAATATGTGGTAAAAGTCACGCGGCAGTGGGGACTTTCATTGGAGGCGAACTACTTTATTGGTGATGCTGATTTCCCATTGAAGGGCTCCTATACTGGAGTAAATACAGTAGGCGATATTGAAACTAAAGACGTTGATTACAAAGACGCTAAACTAGATTTTACTGGGTTGGAGATTTCTATAGGGATAATTATTTATCAGTAGTACTAGTTCAGAATGTATATTCCTGATTGGAGTTGACCGATTTTAGTTTATTAATTCGTTGTTAAACTTTGAATTTGGAACTTAGAACTTGAATAGGGAGAACTGTTGTGTAGTTTACAAGAAAGTCAACCCAATTCTTTTGTTTAATCCTTGTTCAAAAATTCGGATTAAAGTTGAGAGTTGGATGTTTCCTTTTCCGTTTTCTATTTTGGAAATGTAACTCTTCTTTGTCCCTGACTTTTCAGCAAGTTGTTCTTGTGTCAGGTTTGCCTCTTTTCGAGCAGACTTTAGCATTTCACTCACAATAAACATTTGAGCACCCTCCTGATATATATTTCGGCTTTCAGTCCCAATTTTCCCATGTTCTAACTCAATTAGCTCGTCAAAATTCTTGATGTTTTTATAGTCTTTCATAGCTGCTACTTTTTAATATTAAAATAGTCTTTCATTAATCGTATTGCCTTATCTATTTCTTTTTGTGGTGTCTTTTGAGTCTTCTTTTGGAAGCCATTAAAAAGAACGACAAGCTGTCCGTCATCCATGCAACAGAAAATGCGATAAATGTTCGATTGATATTCAACTCGAATTTCATAAAGCCCGTTTGTTCCTACCAAATGTTTTAAAAATTTATCGGGAACTCGGTCAACTTGTTTAATCAACTCAAAAACATACTGGATTTTTAATTTTACTTTTTTATCCTGTTTTTGGTAGAATTTAATGAAGTGATTTTCGTGAAAGATTATCTTTCGAATCATTTTACAAAGTTATCTTAAGAGATAACATTTTCCAAATATTGAGGTGACAATAGTTTCACAATGAAATGAAAGGTCTAAATATGTACTACTACTTGGAATACCATTAAAGACGCCAAACTAGATTTTACCGGACTAGAGATTTCCATTGGGATAATTATTTATCAGTAGTACTAGTTCAGAATGTATATCCCTGATTGGAGTTGACCGATTTTAGTTTATTAATTCGTTGTTAAACTTTGAACTTTGAACTTTTAAAGGTCACTATTCTTTAACTTATAATGAATGGCCGCAACAAACAGCACGATATAAACTAATACCACTGCCACTGCATCAAAAGCGATATAATCCTGGATCTCCTGAAACCAGTATCGGGGAAATGGAATTTCTATTAACCTTGTAAGGGCTTGCATTGGAAAATAATCACCAATAAAATCCCAGTTATCAGGCAACAAACCAATTATTGTCAATTCTATTGGGCGATAGAGCAGCAACATAAATACGGTAAGTGCCGATCGCTTAAATAGTACAGTGAGAAAGAACGTGAAAATCAGAAAGGCAAAAAGATCGAGGAAATAGGCGAATACAAACTCGGAGCCTACAAAAATATCCCCATAATCTAGGTTAGGTGTGTAAATCAGGCCTGTGATCAAGCAGGTGAAAAACACCAAAGCCGCTGAACCAAATGAAAGCAATAGAATCGTGGCCAATTTTGACTTGATAAAATCAACGCGGCTCAACCCATCAATGATGTTTTGCCGGATGGTTTTATAAGAAAACTCATTTGATACCGATAAAATGATAACGATGGCCAGAAAAAACCTTAGAAAGGTGTAAACATAGGTGGTATTTTGCCAGATGTCTGTAAAATGCAGTACCGGAATTTTCATCGGATCGAAGCCCTCAAATTCCGCACCTTTGACTTTCAGCCATTTTAAAAATTCAATGACGCTGATTGGAATACTGACGATCAGAACGGCATACAGCCCTATTAGCACATTAAAAGCCCTGTAATTGGCAAGCTTAGTAAGATCAATTTTGAGTAGTCTTAACATAATTCGGTTCTAAATAAAGTGGGATTAAGCGGCATTGTCAGATTCTGCCAACAGTTCAAGAAATTGTTTTTCGAGGCTCTTCTTGAGCGTCAATAAATGGGAAGCTTCTATGCTGTTTTCAAACAAATACTTGTTCAGTTCAGCCGCTCCACCTTCTTTTAATTCGACTACAAACTTTCCATTTTCTTCGGTTATTTTCGCAGCATTTGGATATGCCTTAAGCACCTCTTCTAAGTTGCCAGAAGCTGCCCCTACTTCCACGTTTATTATCCCTTTGTCAATATCGTCCACGAGCCCGGAGTAGAGTAGTGTCCCCTTTTTTAGCACACAAAAGTGCGAGCATACCTTCTGTACTTCATCCAAAAGATGGCTGGCCAGAATAATGGTTTTACCATCTTTAGCAATACTCTTTATCAGTTCCCTTATCTCTGCTATACCTTGTGGGTCCAAACCATTGGTCGGTTCATCCAGAATCATCACTTCAGGATCACATATAAGTGCCGAAGCAATAGAAAGCCGCTGTTTCATTCCCAATGAATAGGTTTTGAAATTATCGTCCTTCCTATCAAACAGTTCTACTTTTTTCAAAGCCGGATCAATGTTGTCTTTCGAAACCCCTTTGATCTGCGCTACTATTTCGAGATTCTTAGTAGCTGACAAATAAGGATAAAAGATGGGCGTTTCGAGAATGGCACCAATACGCTTACGCATCTCTTTGGTAGGTTCCTGACCAAACCAGTAAAACTCACCAGAAGTTCTTCTTATCACATCGAGCAAAATCCCCAATGTTGTTGTTTTACCACTGCCGTTGGGTCCCAAAATGCCAAACACATTACCTTTTTGCACCTCTAACGAAAGGTTATTTACCGCAGTAAGTCTTCCGTAACGCTTTGTGAGGTTTTTAATCGAGAGAACTGTTTCCATATTTTAATTATCAAGGGCTTTTACTTTGGAAATTACTGTCATCAACTTGCTGATCGGTACAGCACCTTTTATATCCAATACCGATATTGTGGAGTCATCTTGCATAAGCATTACTATTCCGGTGGTCACACCATCATCTTCTTGGATATAGGCGTTCACATTCATTCCCTCATGGCGCATGTTCATTAAGTCCTCAAAGTCTTCATCGTGGTACTTGGCTACCAGCTTTTTATAATCGTCCTTGGTAAATCCAGCACTTTTAGTGTCTACCCGGATAAACTTCATTTTTTCAATGTCCTTTATCAGTTCGGCAAACTCAGGATTATCATCCTGGTTGAGCATATTGAGTGTGTTTTTATAGAAAAATAAAACAAAAGCATCGTCATGTGCTTTGCTAAACTCCTGGGTGGTTTTGCTTTGGCCGTAACCAAAAAGCGGGAGTATGAGTAGTAATAATGCTAACAAGTTTTTCATTCCAATTCTTAATAGGTGTAATAATGAGATAAACGGACATCGTCACTGCGAGGACGAAGCTAATAACATCGTCATTGCGAGAAATAGCATCGTCACTGCGAGGACGAAGCTAATAACATCGTCATTGCGAGTGAACCGATGATAATCGGAGAACGTGGCAATCCCCAATTTGGAGTCCGCCACGTCCTTCGTCCTATCGATGATGTGTTTGATAGTTCACTTAATAGTCCTCCTTCTACCTCCCTCCAGAGGGAGAAAAATTTGGTATCAAACACCTCATCTTTTTTAATCCGTTTTCGAAGTTAAAAAAATTAATGCCATTTTTTATGATTGTCGGCCATGTAGGCTAAATCTTTCATGTCTAATTTGCCATCGATATTGATCAGTACAAATTCATCATCATCAGAAGTGATGAGTATTAGCATATTATCAATTTGATTGCCCCCTGTTTTGGCCATAAAATAGACTCTTTCGCGGCCGTCCCTTACCGTCATTAGTTCGTCATACTTTTCAGATTTTATCCTGTCCTTTAGGCTTTCAACTTCTTTCAAATCGATGCCAGTCTTAAACATGGGCACAGATAAAAGATTCATAGAGGTGATGCCTTTGGCAATGCGTGCCGCTACTTGAGCATCTTCGTCTTCTTCAGCAAACTGGGCAATGTTGCCGATCAATTCAAAAAGACTGCCGTTTAAGGTTACTACTTTGGCATCCCTGTCATTCTTATACTTGTTTTGGAAATCTTCCACTGCTTTGCTTTGACCGTAAGCTAGTGATACCGTTACCATGGCGATAAATACTGCAATTAACTTTTTCATGTTGTTTTTATTTTGAGTTGTAAAATTTGATTTATTGCTTTTTTCTTGACTCATCCCATGGCTCCAAGCCATCGGATGAGTCTAGTTTTCAGCCGTACCCATCGGATGGCTTAGAGTCATCCGATGGATTTCGCTTTTTAATTCTTCTTCTTTTCGTCACCCTTATCCAACTTCTTCAGTTGATCAAGCCCATCGATATCCATGGCCTTTGAAAGTTTTGCCACTTGCTTTAGGTCAATCACCCCATAGAGTGAGAGGATAAAGAAATCGTGGTCACCGCCCATGATCATGACAAGTTCATTAACCACTTTGTCCTTTTCCTTGATCATAAACTTCATGTCTTTGTCTTCATCACGAATGGACATCAGTTCTTCATATTCGTTCTTGGGTAGCTTGGCCAACGCCTCTTTATACAACGCTTTGCCGTTGCTGATGTCTTCCTTGGCCAATATTTTCAACCCTTTGAGCTTGCTGATGGCATCCAACACTTCCTGATCTTCTTTTGATTCTATTTCCAAATCAGTAAACAGGCTAAACATTCTGCTGGTGATAGTGACGTTTGTGAAACTCTCGTCAGCGGCATATTTTTCAAAAAATCTGGATATAGCGTCCTGTGCACTTAATTGTGCGGAGCAGAACAGTAAGGTTACAATGAGTAAATTTTTCATATTATCTGTTTTTAAATGCTTTAATTCTACAATTGGTTTTCTGACTTCACCTTTTCCTGCGCTTCATTGAATGTGGTGATTTTCTTAGCCTCTTTTCTTCCTTTATTAAAATTCCTGGAAATCAATTCCAAAGCCTTTTTTGTTTCCTCGAAGGCCTTCTGTGGATCATCAAATGTATCCGTCAGGTACGGCTTAATTTCATCCTTTTTCATTTCTTGCCTGATGAAGTATCCTGCGACAATCACAATTAACCCTACCGCAGCTACTTTGGCGATATTGCTAAACAACTCCACCATCCTACCGGGCTTTTGTACCTTTCGCTTCGTCTCCGTCTTTTCCAATTTCGCGATCATTCGCTCATCGAAAAAAGTATCCAAACCCACATTTGCTTCTTCTTTGTAATAGTTGAAAAGTGGTGCTACTGAGTTAAAGCGCGCCTCTACCTCTCCACTGGCAAAGTAGTCTTTGAGTTCTTTTTCCTCCTCAAGTGAAGTCTCACCCTCCCAATATTTTTCCAACAACTTATCTATTCTACTGGAGTCCATAGGAATTAATATTTAATATACTTTCTTTAACTGCCTGTCTTGCTCTGAAAAGGTTGACTTTCACTTGGCTCATATCTATTTCCATGATGTCGCCAATCTCCTTATAACTGTACCCTTCCACATCACGCAGCTGTATGATCTGCTTTTGTTTGGCAGGAAGAGCGGCTATCATAAGGCCAATGTTTTTCATTGTGTCATCCATTTCTACTGTGCGATAAGGTGTTAAATCTTCACCCTGACTTATTTCAAAACTATCCTCCAAACTGTCCGTCAATTTTCTCTTTTTTGACTTCAGTTTGTCAAGTGATAAGTTTCTGGTTATTCGCATGCACCAAGCTTCCATATTCTCGAGCTGAGCCATTTCATCACGCTTATTCCAGACCTTAATCATCACCTCCTGAACAGTATCATGAGCTTCTTCGCTATCTCCGAGCATTTTAAATGCAAATCGATAAAGTTTATCTTTTACGGGAAGTACTCGGGTTTTGAAAGCTTCTAAACTCATATACACAGGCAAGACGACCCAGTTGGTGAGATGTTACAGAAAGTTAGTAATTATTTTAGAAATGCTCTTACTGGACCACGTTCCGGCACCCCAGATTTAAGATGCACAATTAGATACGTTCCCATACCCCAATGACCAGCACCCTTTCAATGCTCCTATTGTCACCCACCTACTTCGAATTACTTAAACGCTAACTCCTTCATAATTAACGCTTTATAATTCTACTACTATAAATATTACTTTTTCTAAGTAAAGTATATTAACTTTATTTAAATAATAAGAGCCTTCAGCAATTATAAAAACATCCATCCAAGGTGTTGTCAGTTGAATGTTGGTCAAATTGGTGTTTTAGCTTAGATTTTCTATAAAGATGATTGAAGAAGGAAAACAATTAGTAAATACTGTAAAAGGTGTCCCCAAGATAATGGAACTAATTTATAATGATCTTGCCCAACCTTCAGTTAAAAAGGTTGGAAAGGCATTGGGCACTGTATTCGAATTAAGCAATACGATTCTTTTACCAGTAAAGCTGTTAAATGAAAAAGTGAAGCTCAATTATGAGAAGCACATGAATTCTTATAAAGACAAATTAAATGAAATTCCTGAAGAGGAAATTTGTGAAGTTCCACCTGAGATTGGAATACCTATTACCGAGAAATTAACATATACAACGAATGAAGAAATCGCAGATTTATTTACCAATTTATTAGCAAAGGCATCTAGCGAAAAGACTATTAATCAAGCTCACCCAAGTTTTGCACAATTAATAGACAGAATTTCAGTAGATGAAGGTAGAATACTGAATTATTTGAAATCAAAAGCCGAAATTCCATATATCACACAAAGGATGCATCAAAAAGAGCAGCGAGGATATATTGATTTAAAAAAAAGGCTTACGGGTATTGAAGTTTTTGTCCCATTAACCTTTAATGGAAATATTAAAACATATCTTGATAACCTTGAAAGTATGGGCATAATCTCAACGGATCCAGATGTCCATAAAACTGATAATAAGGTTTATGAATCGTTAGAATTAATATATAAATCTGTAATGATTCCATTCGAAAGTGACCAAGCGAAAATACATATTGAAAGAATGGAATGGAAAAAGGGCTACTATGAGATTACAGATTTTGGTAGAATGTTTATTAATGCTTGTACAACACAGAATAAAAGTGATTAAAAAGAAAAAAAGTGGTAAACAGAAAACAACAAGTATGTGTACTATCTCCTTAGCGAACAAAAGAGTACTAACATGAAACTAATTGGTAATATTATTTGGTTAATTTTTGGAGGGTTAATAATAGCCTTGGAATACTTCCTTGCAAGTCTCCTTTTGATGATTACTATCGTTGGTATTCCATTTGGAATTCAAACTTTAAAACTGGCGGGATTGGCTTTATGGCCCTTTGGTTATGACACCCGAGCAAAAGCTAACTCATCAGGTTGCCTATCAACCATAATGAACGTAATTTGGATTTTAATTGGAGGCATATGGATAAGCCTGTCTCATGTAGTATTCGGATTAATCCTTGCGATTACGATTGTTGGAATACCCTTTGCGAGACAACATTTCAAATTAGCGTCATTAGCATTAACTCCATTTGGAAGAGAAATAATAATAAAATAAATGTTGTCCATAGCTTTATTGGTGACAACACCAACAAGGGCGAAATCATTATGTTAGGATTAGATAGCATATATAAACAACATAAATTGGTTTATCTCGACACAAATGTCATAAGCAACATTTGCAAGAAGGGTGATCTGATTAATAAGTTTATTGCAAAATACCCAATTGATGAAAAATACCTTCTTTGCTTTAGTACTTATACATTATTTGAGATAGCCAGAAACGAAATTCTGTACAAGGACTTCAAAAGCTTCTATTCGATATACCCATGTGTATTCGTAATTTCATATTTTCCTTTGGGAGTGAAGGAAATCGACCTTATCGCGGGTGATATAGCCTTTGTAAATCCAATCCTACTCTCTCCACAGGGAATAAAAGTTAATGGTAATGCACCTATTCCAAATTCACTTGAGCTTCTATTAGAACAACCAAAAGTAAAAGGTTCGTTTGTAAATGTTGATCGTTACACTACGGATTTTTATAACGAAGTTATATCAATATTAGACAAGCCTGAATTTAAACACATTAATAATAACTATATCAAAAACAAGAAAGGTGATTTCGTTCGAACATTTATGAGATACGAACTGAAATATCGGTTCATGAATGGTCAAAATGTGCCCGTTGATAAGAAAAAATTGAAAAGAATGAAATCTTTAGATGTTTTAGCGCATGCCGTTTTTTATAAGTTCTTTTCAGATGGAATGCGAAAAATAGAGCAATCGGATATTATAGATATTCTCATCATGACCACTACACCTTACGTTCACACTTTTATCTCTGAAAATAATGCGGTTGATGTATTGAAAAAGATAAAAAAACAAACAACTGCGATTAATGGACTCAATCTTCAAACATTGTCAGATATTCAATAGTATAGTTTGTATCGTTCTGAAAAAAGCGGACGCTTGTGCCTCGGTATTAGATGTTGCTCCTAAAACCAGTACCGATCAGTTTCCCTATAAAACAAAGAAAGGCACAAGTGGATACTTGCGCCAGTTTCTTTGTTTTATAGTTGGGTATACCGGAACAAGTCCGGTTGGGAACTGAATTTTAATAAGGGGATACCGGAACGAGCTCTGGAACAAGTCCGTTAAGGTTTCAAAACTCTAGATTTATATTTCTAAAAATGGCTTAATAATTGTTTCATCTCATTTGTGCGTGTTGTTCTAACTTTTTACCGAAACATTTCATGGCTTGTACTAGGCATTAGCCTTTTTGGATGTTGTCTAATATGGATATATGGATCATGGCAATACATAATGGTCGTGTTTTGGATGAAGGTGCTTACAAATGCATTAATCGGCTTGTTCATCCACATTTTTAGTCCTGATCAATTTTATTTTTTCAACAATCTTGGATATAGGAAAAGTAGCCTATTTGTATATACTTTTATCTTCGACATGACTATCTGGTTTCTAGTATCATGGCTGACCATTAAATTCATGTCATGAATAAAAGACTTGAATTCGATAGTCTTGACTTGAGTTTTGACGCACGTAAAATACTTTCTAGCATTTACATGCAGTGTCAACAAGGAGAAGTTGTTGGGCTTCTTGGAAGAAATGGCTCAGGTAAGTCTTCGTTAATGAAAGTGGTTTTCGGAACACTTGATGCGGAGCATAAATCGGTTCGGATTAATGGTGTTTCATTGCAGGGTGATTACAACCGGAAAAGAATTATTGCCTATTTGCCCCAAGACAAACTTATTCCAACATACGTCACATTACGCACTGCCTTTAGGCTCTTCAAAGTGAATATTAATAGTATAATTTCCATTATCCCTCAGGTAAGAGATCTCATCAACCTCAAACCCAATGAGCTGTCAGGTGGCACGCTACGACTGATTGAAGTGCTATTAATTCTCTATTCACCCTCCTCATTTTGCATTCTTGATGAACCATTTACTGGACTGATGCCTATACACATCGAAATATTGAAAAGTGAAATTATAAAGTCCAAAGGTAGCAAAGGTATCATCATCTCCGACCATATGCACCGGCATGTAACTGAACTATCGGACAGGCTTTATCTGCTTTCCAACGGAAAGACATACGAAATAAAAGAGAAAGAACAGCTAGTTGAGTTAGGATACCTTCATTCATTGTGAATTGAATTGTATTATATGTTACTTATCTTGGCGCAAACCCGTTTGTGCTTCAATATTATGTATTGCTCTTAAACCAGTACCAAACAGCTTTCCCGTAAAACAAAGAAAGGCACAAGTGGATACTTGCGCCAGTTTCTTTGCCTTATATTACTGAATCGGTTATGGTAACTTATCAACAACCTACTTCCAAACACTTAAACTATAATCCCTTTATAATCTTTCTGTTACTAAACTTACTTTTTCTAGGTAAAGTGGTTAGCTTTATTGAGTTAAGATGGGTTAACGAACTTTAAGTGTGATTCGCAAATAATTTACATCATTTTATGATATGCCGTTAGATAAAAGAGACATACCACTTGTAGTACTCGAAGCACTCGAAAACTATTCCAAAAGATCTTCTGACTTATTTCAAATAGTCAATAATGATGATGCTTTACTTCGTTTCGAAGATATGTCTGATAACCCAAAACATTTTTTTCAATTCAAGGACTTCAAAAACACTAATAACAACCAATTATTAACAATTTCATTTAAACCTAGAAATTCAACCGACCCAACTGCATATTCCACGAGTGTGGAGGTGTCGAAAATTGAACCTCATTTCAAAAATTGGATAAGTTTACTTGAAAGATACAAAAAGAGTAAGTTTTTAGATGATCCAATTTTAAGACAATATGAGGCAGAATTTTATCAGGAATTTGAGATAATTGACTCTGATGCTGATACTAACTCATATCCTTTTCAAACCCAACTATGGTTAGATAAATATATAGACAACACTCTCAAAAAACTGGATATTAACTATCCAAAAAATCTACCTGAGATCAATTCTATCAAAGCAGATTTAGAAGACCTTCGGGAGACTCAAACAGAGCTGACTAAGAAGAAAGTTCTTGAAAAACTATCTAGAATTTTTGCCAAAGCTAGAAAGTTTGGTTTGAAGCTTTTGAAGGAAATTTATCTCGAAGCTCAAAAAGAACTTATTAAACAGTTGATATCGGGTAAAATAGATTTACCATAAAGATGTTAACCTCTCATCCTGGCTCAAGTTGATACTTGCACATTCTGGCGCAAGTATCCGCTTGTGCCTAAATATAATTTGTTGATCTTAAACTAGAACCTAACGGCTTTCCAGTAAAAACAAAGAAAGGCACAAGTGGATACTTGCGCCAGTTTCTTTGTTTTATAGTTGGGTATACCGGAACAAGTCCGGTAGGTTATGAAAAAAGCCATCCGATGGCTTAGAGCCATCGGATGGCCGCCAATCGGTCTAACTATGTTGTTCAATCACCTGTTTCAATTGGGCGGGTGGTACCACTCCAGACTGTTGCCACTTGATCTGGCCATTTTTGAAAAGTATCAAGGTAGGTACTCCGCGTACTTTATATTTTGTCGCTACGGCCTGATTTTTATCAACATCTACTTTTATTATTCTGGCTTTATCGCCTATATCTGTTTTTAACTCCTCCAGCATAGGCGCCATCATTTTACAAGGCCCACACCAGGTAGCATGAAAATCGACCAACACAGGTTGGTCTCCGTTTATTAGTTCATTGAATTTTGACATCTATAATTTTAGTTTACTCCCTATTGAAACGTATTATCTAGCATAAAATTCCACTAATCAGGTAATTATTAGGTCGAGCCATCCGATGGCTAGAAGTCCCCCACTGCTTCGCAGAAGCACTGCGCGTAGGCCCGCCAGAATACCGGGCGTGTGTAGGCCAAGTAAGGGGAAGGATTATTCTGGCAAGCGTTTTTGGACACTTTTTGGGCGAATGCAAAAAGTGTCAGAAATAAGCAAGTGACTTAGTCAAGTACATTATACCACAAGCCCTATCTCGAACTTCTTGCCTTCATTTTTTGAGGCCAAAA
>DDIU01000002.1 GCA_002338655.1 Flammeovirgaceae bacterium UBA1842
CAAGTCTTGCTTAAGTCAATAGCCTTAATCTATCAATGTATTCGTTATTCTACATTGATTATATAAAATTGGTATTGGTTAATCGTTATTCGTTCAAAATTCACCATCCCTTGCTCTTCATTTTTTGAGGCCAAAAAACGAAGCAAAAAAGCCTTGAAAAAATGCCGCGCTACTTCCACCACGCAAAATCCCAGTCCCGCTTCTCCGAAACACACCGCCACGCCATTTTTTCACCTCCCCTCCTAGGTAAATGTAGGGCTCTTCCTAGGATTTGAAAAAGAATTCGGGTTGTGGATAAAAATACCGTAACCACATGTGCATAAAGTCTGTGCAAACCAACAATGACAAAAATCATATTTTTTTGTTGTTCCTTTTTCTTGTTAATACCACACTAAGAGCATATCTTCGCATTGTTTATAATTAATCTAAATAAAAGTAGTGAATTTCAGAAGCGTAGTGGATTTAGCCCCAGGAGAAAGCGGAATCATCAATGGTTTTATGGATGACACGCTTTCATTAAAATTATTAGAAATGGGCTGCCTGCCAGGCCAGCCAATTAAATACAATTTCTCGGCCCCACTTGGCGATCCGATTTGTGTAAGTGTTTCTGGCTACGATTTGTCCCTTCGTTTAGACGAAGCGATCACTATCTCTATTCAATAAATGGCAACGGGCGATATGAGAAAAATCGCTTTGGTTGGAAACCCAAACTCAGGAAAGTCTTCATTATTCAATCATCTTACAGGGCTTAATCAAAAAATTGGCAATTTCCCGGGAGTAACTGTTGACAAAAAAACGGGAACGGCTACGCTTACTAATGGAGAGAAAGTTAAAATAATTGACCTCCCCGGAACATACAGCATCTACCCCAACTCTACAGATGAAAAAGTAGTTTTTGACATACTAGCTAACAAGACCAATGCATTATATCCAGATGTAGTGGTCGTGATTGTGGATGCTTCAAATTTCAAACGCAACCTACTGCTATTCACGCAGATTCATGACTTAAGAATACCGTCCATCTTGGCTTTGAACATGATGGACATAGTAGAAAAAACTGGGTTGAGTATTGATGAAAAAAAATTGAGTGCTGAGTTAGGTGTACCCGTATTGCCAATGAAAGCCCGTTCCGGAAAGGGGATAGATCAACTCAAAAAAATTTTAGTTGACATTGAATTAACTGATTATCAGCCCATATTCAATCCACGCAAGCACGCAGAGCAAGCCATTGATGAGGTTAAGAAGGCATTTTCAATTGAAGAAGATTATCTGGCCTACCAAACTTTACAGCAATTTAGAATCAACTCGTCACTCACTCAAAGTGAGAAGAATTTGCTGCAGGACATTGCCGATAAATTTCAATTCAACCGTGATGATTTAAGGCGAACAGAGACACTGGAGAGATACTCGGCCATAAACCATTTTATTGACGGTTCCATCAAGGAGAATTTCACAATTCTACCAAAAAGGGTTACACAAAAGCTTGATAAGATGTTTACCCATAAAATATGGGGATATGCTATTTTTCTAGCCATTCTATTTATGATTTTCCAATCGATATTCACTTGGGCGACAGTGCCAATGGATATTATCGATGTGGCATTTTCTTCGTTGAGCACCTATTTAGGTAATTTACTACCTGATAGTGCACTGTCAAGATTACTTACGGAGGGGTTGATCCCGGGCATTGGGGGTATAGTTATTTTCATCCCTCAAATTGCCATTCTTTTTGCATTTATAGCCATTTTGGAAGAAACGGGCTATATGTCAAGGGTGGTTTTCTTGATGGATAAAATCATGCGAAAAGTAGGCCTAAGTGGTAAAAGTGTGGTGCCACTTATCTCAGGTGTGGCTTGTGCCATACCCGCTATCATGGCCACACGAACCATTGAAAATTGGAAGGAACGCTTAATCACAATTTTTGTAACCCCTTTCATGAGTTGCTCTGCCCGCCTGCCTGTTTACACGATTTTGGTTGCATTGGTGATCCCAAACAAGCTGGCCTTTGGTATATTCAATTTGCAAGGTGTAGCCCTTATGGGATTGTATCTGCTTGGATTTGCGATGGCAATGCTCTCAGCTGCGGTTATGAAAATGATTCTTAAATCAAATCAACGTAGTTTTTTGGTAATGGAACTGCCCACCTATAAAATGCCTAGGTGGAAAAACGTGGGCTTGACAATGATAGAAAAATCAAAGGCCTTTGTTTTTGAAGCGGGGAAAATTATTTTAGCTATTTCTGTTATTCTATGGGTACTTGCTTCTTATGGCCCAGGAGATCACATCGAGAACGCTGAAGCTGAAGTAAGGTCTATCAATATTGATCAGCCGCTAAGCCCTACCGATTTTGATCATCAAGTTCAGGCATACAAATTGGAAAATTCTTATGCCGGCATATTTGGAAAAGCCATTGAGCCGGTGATCACACCGCTTGGTTATGATTGGAAAATTGGAATTGCATTGATTACTTCCTTTGCCGCCAGGGAGGTCTTTGTAAGTACGATGGCCACCATTTATAGTATTGGGGATACCGATGAGGAAAACACGATAAAAAGCCGTATGAAAAAGGAAATAAATCAAGAAACAGGCGGCCCACGCTATAATTTGGCTACTGGCATTTCACTTTTACTCTTCTATGTATTTGCCATGCAATGTATGAGCACACTAGCGGTAGTTTATAGAGAAACCAATGGCTGGAAATGGCCTTTAATTCAACTTGGTTACATGACAGCGGTAGCCTATATTTCTGCTTTTATGGCATTTCAATTACTATCTTAATAGCTATTATAAAACCATAACTCCAGCTATTAATCAAAGCGCTTATCTTAGCATTAAATTTTTAATCTCTATGGCGAACCCTTTGGATATATTTCAAAAGCGTATTGAAGTATTTAAGAACGATTATCAAATACTAAATAGAAAATACAATGTTATTGCCGTTGTAAGAATTGCAACATTCATACTTTTTTTGATTGTATCCATCTTAGCAGCCAATTACAGGATGGGGACGTTGCTTGGTTTAACCGTTCTTGCTTTTCCATTTGTTTTTGGTACCATTATCATCCTGCACAACAGGATTTCCTACGAAAGGAAACAAGCTGGTTTTTTGCAGTCCATTAATGAAAAGGAAACCCTAATCGGAAAGGGAAATCTTTCTGAACAAGACAAGGGCGAAGAATATATAGACGCCAAACATGCTTATACAAATGATCTGGATATATTCGGAGCTAATTCACTCTTTCAATTAGTTAACAGAACCTCAACAGGTAACGGCAAAAATGCCTTGGCCTCATGGCTTCAAACAAAGGCTACAAAAGAAGAGATTGAAAATAGACATTTGGCAATAAAAGAACTCGCACCAAAAATTGATTGGCGCCAAGATTTTCAGGCCAAAGGAATGCACAATGATATTCGTCAGTTGGATTATAGTCCGTTATTATCCTGGCTAAAGGAATCTATACATATAAAACCGCTATACAAGGGTTTTGCTATGATTATGCCTGTAATAACATTCCTTCTAATCGGGCTCAATATATTTTCAGGGGTCAGCTTCTATTACACATTGGCTGCCATATTTATAAATTTCCTTGTAGTCAGTCGTTTCAATCAACAGATGAAAGATTTATCTGAAGCGGTTATTGACCATGTTGGTGTATTAAAATCATACAGCTCGCTGATCAAACATTTGGAGGAGTCTTCATTCACCACCGATTATTTACAAAAACTACAATCATACTTTGAGCAAGAAGGTTCAAAGGCCTCTTTATCTATTTCGAGACTTCAAAAGATTCTTGACTTACTCAATGCAAGATCTAATTTTCTGTATTTTTTTATAAATTATACACTCCTATTTGATTTAGTAATCCTTATACGTTCTGAAAGGTGGAAAAGGAAAAATCAGGCCGATATTGCTCTTTGGTTCGATACAATAGGGGAATTCGAGGCTATAAGTAGTTTATCGGCATTTCAGTTTTCCAACCCCGGGTATACCCTTCCTGCCATTGATGATAATGAGTTTATTTTATCTGGGGAGTCTCTGGGACATCCCTTGATCAAATCCAATGAACGAGTGACCAATGATTTTAAAATGACAGGAGAAGGGGCCATAACTATTATAACAGGGTCAAATATGTCGGGAAAAAGTACCTTCTTACGCACATTAGGGGTTAACATGGTGCTGGCATTTACGGGAGCTCCGGTCTGTGCCAATAAGTTGTCATTATCACTAATGCAAATATTTACAGGTATGCGTACAGTGGATAATTTGGAAGAACATGTGTCTTCATTCTATGCAGAGCTGAAGCGAATCAAGGCCTTGTTGGATTTGGTTGAATTAGGTCAGCCTGTATTCTACATGCTCGATGAAATACTCAAAGGAACAAACTCCAAAGACCGGCACATTGGCGCTGTGGCCTTGGCCAAGCAATTGTCAAAAACACGGTCTTTTGGACTGATATCTACCCATGACCTTGATTTAGGAAAACTGGATCAAGAGCTAAATAATGTGGTTAATTATAGTTTTAATAGCCAAATCGAAGGCAATGAAATCATCTTCCCCTATCTACTTGAAAAGGGTATTTGCAGAAGCTTTAATGCAAGTAAACTAATGGAGAATATGGGGATAAAAATAAAATAACTCTCCAATTAGAAAACGGGAGAGTTATTTCAATATCAATGAGTAATAGGGCTTAATTTTTTCTAACGATCACATTTGTAGGTGTTGGCAATTCAGGCAAATTAAACTCAGCTTTTAATTCTTCATAGCTTGGCATTTCCCTTCTTCCTCCTGTATTCCAAAATTTACCAGGCACAACCACTATCCTTACCACCCAGTCGTCTGTGTCGTTGGCCGTAAGATCATCCAGCGGAAACTCCGCATCTAAAAACAACTTTACATCGTTGCGGGTAAAGTCAAAGTTATACTGTAATAGACCATTGGCTGTAATAATGTTTTGTGGCAATGGCCTCCAAATCTCAGTGCCATCTACAACATCCCATAAAAAATAAACCAGTGTTACGTCAGATTCCAGTGCGGTAAAGTCACTTGCATATTCTAAAATAACCTCATAGTCAGGCCCTGTGAATGACACATTTTCATATTCAAAAACAAATGCCTCTTCACCATCAGCACCATCCACACCGTCTTGTCCTTGTGGCCCCTGAGGTCCACGAGGGCCATCGTCACCAATAAAACATGAATTTAAAGAGAGCATTACTCCGAGTCCAATTATTGTAAGTAAGGTTTTCATAGGTTTCAAAATTTGGTATTAACTGGAATGTACCAAACATTGTTCCAAAAAAATATTCGGATTGTTTAATCTCACTTTCTTTATATTTATACTTCAAAGAAAGCTGGTTTGGAATGCGAACGAGTGGACAATAATTGATTATGACAAACAAAGAACTAGTTATCCTTCAAGGAGCGCTCGAAAAACTTCAAACTCATTTTAAACATTTGATTTCTAGTCCAGATACTGATTTGGATAAGGTGGCAGGTACTTTAGATCAGGTTGTTGATAGGCTAAGTGATAATTACCCCTATTTTGATACTGATTATGCAGGTCAAATGCTAAAACCGCCTCACACCATCGCAAGACTAGCATACTCATTGGCCTTGTATATTAACCCTAACAACCACGCATTGGATGGTGGCCGGGCTAGTTCGGTAATGGAAAAAGAGGCTGTCGCACAGATTGCAGATATGTTTGGTTGGAGAGAACATTTGGGGCACCTGACTGGTGGTGGAACAATGGCCAATATGGAGGCACTTTGGGTTGGAAGGAAAATTCACCCAACCAAATGCGTAGTTGCTTCAGAAATGGCACACTATACCCATGAGCGTATTTCAGAAGTGTTAGGTTTAAAATTTGAAAAGGTTGGTTGTGATCTGAATGGAAGAATGGACATGAAGGCCTTAGAGGGAATACTAAACACAACCCAAGTAGGTACGGTGGTAGTTACACTGGGTACCACCGGTAGTGGCTCGGTTGATCCGCTTATTGAGGTATTGGAACTACAAAAAATATACAAATTCCGGATTCATGTTGATGCGGCCTATGGCGGATATTTCAAACTAGCACATAACCTTTCTATGTATACACAAGCTCAATATGAGACCATTCATTTGGCGGACAGCCTAGTTATTGATCCTCACAAACATGGCTTGCAGCCCTATGGTTGTGGGTGTATTTTATTTAAAGACCCGCAAGTAGGCCAATATTATAAACATGATTCTCCCTACACTTATTTCAGTTCGGCAGAGTTGCATTTGGGGGAGATAAGTCTGGAATGCTCCCGGGCTGGAGCTGCCGCAGTAGCACTATGGGCTACCATGCAAATGTTCCCTTTGAAAAAAAGAGGGGAATTTGCTCAAGGTATATCAAGATGCCATGAAGCAGCTATGAAATTAAATGGCCTAATACGAGAAGATGATGAATTTATAACCGTGCTAGAACCAGAATTGGACATTGTTGTATGGGCTCCCAATGGGGAGTCATTCAGTTTAATAAGTGAAGCTTCCAATAAGATATTTGAAATGACAGCTAAACAAGGATTGCATTTGGCCTTAATAAAGTACCCTGTCCATCTTCTGCCTGCACATTGGGATGGCATTGTTAAGGATCAGGCCTATGTAACATGCCTTAGAAGTTGTTTAATGAAACACAACCACCTTGAAAAGGTTGAAAAAATATGGAAAGGAATTAAATCCGCCTATCAGCATTAATCATATTGCATTATATTAGCTCCTTAAAATTTCCCGTATGAAACAATTAATACAAAATTGGCCTTTACTTTCGGTTTTGATTCTCATTGCTGCCTGTCAGTCGCAAGTGGAAAAGGCAGAGAAAACGACCAATAAATTTGATGACCCTGAACTTGTAAAAATATATGAGCTTATTGACCATAGAAACACGAATGAGCTAATACCCTATCTTACCAGTAAAAATGACAACTATAGAATTGAAGCAGCCCTTGGATTTGGTTCTATTCAGGACACTGCCACAATTGCCAGATTGTCGATTTCCCTTAATGATGATAATCCTAAAGTAAGACGGGCAGCAGCCTATGCTTTGGGACAAACCTACGACACTACTGCTATTGCGCCTTTAGTAAAGTCCTTGGAGGAGGAAGACAGCGTCTATGTAAGGCAAGAAATGCTGGAAGCTTTGGGAAAGGTAATCACACAGGAAGAACTGCGGATGCTCCAGTATTGGCCTTTGAAAACGAGTGCAGATAAAAAAGGGCTAGCGTGGGGACTATATCGGGCAGGCATAAGAAATGTTCATGATGGTATTTCAATTGATATTGCTTTGTCCTTATTGGATAGTTCCAATAGCTATTTGACGAGACTTGGCGCGGCTCAATTTTTGGCGCGGTCAAAAAACTTGGATTTAACAGGTCGGAGCGCATTTATTATCAGGTCTGCAACAAGAGATATTTCCTCATTTGTACGAATGGCTTGTGCACAAGCCTTGGGAAAATTAAATGACAAAAACACTTTCAACGCCTTATCGGCCTTGTCACAGGCAAGTGATTATCGAACACGAATCAATGCAGTAAGATCAATCAGCCATTTTGATTTTCAACAGTTGGTTCCAGTTTTTGAAAAAGCTTTGGGGGATAAAAATGTAAATGTAGCCATTGCTGCTGCTGAACAAATAGAAATTGTGGCTGGCAAAAAGGATTTGGAATCTATTAAAACATTACAAAATGAAAAACTTAACTGGAGAGTAAAGGCCTTATTATATGGAACGATATTAAAGTTGGCCGAAAATAAAGAGGAAGTAATTTCAGAAATTGAAACCATATTTAAACAAACTGAAAACGAGTACTATAAAGCTTCTTTAATTAGGGCATTGGGTAATTCCATATTGGCCAATGAATTTATTATTACTAAAACGTTCTTAAAAATCCCCAGCCCAATAGCTACAGCAGGTATTGAGTCTCTGGCTGGATTAAGGTATAGTCAGGATTTTCCATCTAAGCTAATAAAGCCGTTTGCTGATGTGTTCAAGCAAGCCATTGAAACCAAGGATATAGCCATGGTAGGGGTGGCCTGTGCTGTATTGGGCGACTCATCCCTTGGGTTCAAATCGGAGTACGAATCATTTGATTTTTTAAATAATGTACGTGCCGATCTCTCTTTGCCGAAGGATATGGAGGCTATTCAGCTATTGGATAGAACGATTGCCTATTTTGAGGGTACAGCCTATGAACCTCCTAAAAACGAATATAATCATCCTATAGATTGGGAATTGGTAAAGCAAATTTCGAAAGATCAAAAAGTGTCGGTCAAAACAGATAAGGGAGAGATTATAATGCGTTTATTAGTGGAGGATGCACCTGGGTCAGTGGCCAATTTTGTAGCATTAGCAAAACAAGGATATTATAACGGCAAAAATTTTCATCGGGTGGTACCTAACTTTGTAGTACAAGGCGGTTGCAACAGAGGTGATGGATATGGCGGTGAAGACTATTCAATCCGTTCGGAATTGACAAATCTTAGATATGAGGAAGGCAGTGTGGGAATGGCTTCGGCAGGAAAAGACACTGAAGGAACGCAATGGTTTATTACCCATTCACCTACACCCCATTTGGATGGGAAATATACCATATTTGCTCAAGTTATCGAAGGTATGGAGGTGGTTCATCAACTGGAGGTGGGAGATAAAATTGTTTCCATAGCATTGAAATAAATTTACCCAAATTCTAATATAAAGGAGGTGCCTTCCCCCATTTTTGAATGAACCCTTATATTTCCATTGTGAAGGCGCATTACTTTTCGGGCAAAGCTCAATCCAACGCCAGTCCCTTTCTTTTTAGTTGTAAAGAACGGAATAAAGATTTTATCCAAATTTTCAGGAGCTATACCAGCACCATTATCTGATATTTTAAGCATTGTTGTCCTTCGCACAATTTCACCAACAATGGTTATTTTGCCATTAACAGTGCTCTCTAAAGCCTCAATGGAATTTTTAAGCAGGTTGATTACTACCTGCTCGATTAGTTCCTCATCTATTTTAATTGCTTTCTCTAATCGATTAAAATCAACTTTGACAGAAATATCTGCTTTTGTTAAATCAGGGGACAGTAGCTGTAATATTCTTTCTATTAATAATTTCAGATCAACTTCGGCAATAGAAAGTTCTGGTGTTTTTGAGAATTCTTTGTAGGCATTTACAAAGCGCATCAGGCCTTTACTTCGGTTTTCAATAGTTTCAAGGCTTATTTTTAAATCATCGAAATCTTCAGCACCCATTGTATCTGATAGGTTTAATTGTTGGTTTATTGCCGTGCTTAGTGATGCGATAGGGGTTACCGAATTCATTATTTCATGGGTTAAAACACTCATCAACTTCTGCCAGGCCTCCACCTCTTTTTCTTCCAGTTCATGATGTATATTTTGAATCAGTACTAGCCGGTATTGTTTTTCTTGCGCTATAAAATCTTTCACCTGAACGGATAACTGTAGTACATCACCGTGAATGACCGTTTTTATAACTCTCTTTTCTTCTGATTCTAAAGAAGTAATAACGCCATGCAGCTGTTGATTGATCAATGCGAGGTCATCTATTTTGTTAATAAATGGTTTTTGAAGTAATATCTTGGCTGCTGGGTTCATCAGTTCAATTTTTCCCTCGCTGTTATAGCTTATCAATGAAACCCCGATGTTTTCATTAAGTGTTTGTAGGTATTGATAATGCGATTCTTTCTCTTGAGCAAGCTGTTGAAATTGTAGCATGACTTCATTGAAAGCCTCATTAAGTGCCGCATGGGTGCCTCCGCTGGATTTGCCTTTAAATAAATTTGTAAAGCCACCTTGCTTGATACTGGCTAGAAACTGCACGATATTTCTATTGGTACGCTCGACATAGGCGATAAGATTGAATATAAGAATGGTGAGTACAATACCAATCACCAATGGCGTAAAAAACCAAGGCTTATTACTTAATACCCAAGTGAGAAGCAACAGCAAAGCTGAGATCAGAAGTATCCTGAATATCACATTGACCCTGAAATTCTTTATAATACCCATAAACTATTTGATGCCATATTTTTCCATCTTTCTATAAAGCGTGGTTCTACCAAGTCCTAATTCGGCTGCAGCTTTGCTCATGTTTCCATGGTGTTTATTAATGGCCTCTTCTATTGTTTCTTTTTCTACTTCCGTGATTTTCAAACTGCTCCCTAAAGATTTACCAACGGTATTTACCTTAAGTAAAAAGTCATCCGCTTTCAACTGTTCTTCATCCGCCATTATCACTGCCCGTTCCATGGCATGTCGCAGTTCACGTATATTTCCTAACCAGGGATAATTTTCCAGATGGCTTAGTCCATCATTGGATAACTTCAAATGCTTTCGGTATTTCGAACAATATATCTGAAGGAAATGATTGGCAAGTTGTTTTATATCTCCCTTCCTATCGCGGAGAGGAGGCAAAGTAATTTCTACCGTATTGATACGGTACAAAAGATCCTCCCTAAATAATTTTTTCTCAACTAGATGTGTAAGGTTTTCATTAGTGGCAGTAATTATCCGGCAATCAATATTCAAAGATTGATCACTGCCAACGGGGGTTATAATTTTAGACTGAATGGCGGTAAGAAGTTTGGCCTGCATGGGCAATGACAGATTGCCGATTTCATCTAGAAATAATGTGCCTTTATCGGCCAATAGAAACCTACCCGTTCGATCTTCATGGGCACTTGTGAACGCACCCTTTTTATGACCAAATAGTTCCGATTCGAATAGACTTTCTGAAATTGATCCTAGATCAACCTTTACAAAAGGCTGCTGAGCACGGTCAGATTTTTGGTGAATTTGTTTAGCCACAAGTTCTTTACCTGTCCCGTTTTCACCTAATATTAAAATATTAGCATCTGTTGGAGCTACCTTATCAATAGTTTTAAAAATGTTTTGAATAGCCACAGAACTACCGATAATCTGACTATCGGGGGCTACCAAAATCTCATTGATCCGTGATTGTTTTTTCTTTAATTCAACCACTTCCTTTTTAGATAGACTATGTTTGAAAGCGGCCTGAATGGTAGCCTGAAACTTTTCATTTTCCCAGGGTTTTACTATAAAGTCTGCCGCCCCTACCTTCATTGCCTCTACTGCCAACTTCAAATCTCCGTAAGCAGTCATCATTACCACCTGTTGCTGAGGGTTAATATCGATAATCCTTTTTAGCCAAAATAGGCCTTCTTTTCCACTGGTGAGGCCTGCTGTGTAATTCATATCAAGAAGAATAACATCATAAACGTTGTGATTGACCAAATAACCTAACTTCTCAGGGTTGCTTTCAGTAGTGATTTTTGAGAAATGAGGCTTGAGTACAACCTTAGCCGTGTGTAGTACATCTTTGTCATCATCTATAATCAGTATGTGGGCTTCTTGCTTATCCATTGGGTTAAATATAGTTATTCGTTTCAATGTGGAACAACTTTATGTTTCATTATGAAACAGTTAGAGAAGGGATTGTTTTCATATAAGTCGATTTTAGCTACTTAGGGCTATATTTAACTAGTGGCATCTTTTTGGAGTAGAACATTGTTCATCACAGGTTCTGACCTAAAACGTTGTGACATAAAAATTCATTATGCTCAAAAACTACATCAAAATCGCCCTACGCAACATCCTTAAACACAAGGCCTATTCCTTTATCAATATTATTGGTCTTGCAGGAAGTATTGCCATCACAATACTTATCATTTTTTACGCCAAAAGCGTGCTCACCTATGATCAGTTTCATAAAGATTCCGATCAAATCTATTTTATGTACCGCGATAGGGCAACAGAAAATGGGAGGATGGATGTGTTTGACACTTGGTATCCACTTGTTGATGTGGCCAAAGAAGAATTTCCAATAATAGAATCTGGCACCCGAATACTTTCCATGGGCAATACATGGGTCGAAAAAGAAGACAAGAGATTTGAACAGGAGATCACCTATGCCGATTCCAATTTCTTTGACGTCTTCACTTTTCCTATTATAAAAGGCGATGTAAACACCGCTCTTGATCAGCCAAACGCTGTCATTATTAGTTCAGCGATAGCTACCAAGTATTTTGGTGATGAGGACCCTATTGGCAAAACATTGCGTTTTGGTTTTACCACCGAACGTGTTGTTACAGCTGTTTTGGGAGAGATCCCCTCTAACTCTTCCTATACTTTTGAATGCATAGCACCACTAACCTATGGCATGGTTAAAGATTGGATGGGAGATAATATGTGGGGGGGTTCCTTTTGCGAATCATTTATCAAATTACGGGCAGATGCTGATGCTGATGCCCTGAAATCACAGCTTAATGTGCTTATGGAGAAGTACGTTTCCAAGCAGGAACAAGGCAATTTTTTAATCCTTCCGCTTAAGGATTTTTGCAATAAAATGACAGGGCAGCAAAAATATGCCAATATAATGCTCTTGGTGGCCTTGGGCATTTTAATCATTGCCATTATCAATTTTACCAATTTAGCCACCGCCCAAAGTCTGTTAAGGACTAAAGAAGTGGGAGTACGCAAGGTAATGGGTGCCCATCGCAGAGGGTTGATAGCCCAGTTTCTTGGAGAGGCAATGTTGATGACATTAATTTCCTTGGTGCTGGGTGGACTGTTGGCAGAGTTGTTCCTGCCCAAGTTCAATGAACTGATTGGTATGCAACTCGATATTGTTTACTCACCTGATAACCTTCTTATCATTTTATTACTCGGGTTAATTGTTGGAATTATCTCTGGAAGCTATCCTGCACTTTTTACTTCACGACTTCAGACCAACAATATATTAAAAGGTGAAAAATTAACAGGTAAAATGAGTGTAAGAAATATGCTCGTGGGCTTGCAATTTGTTCTGGCAATAGCATTGATTAGTGGAGTGGGGATCATTAAGCAACAGATCGATTTCATGAAATCGCACGATCTCAACTTCGATCAGGATAATGTTATGGTTATCCCACTTTCACTTCGGGATTTTGAAGATCCTCAGGCGGCCCTACCACGAATAGTGTCATTCCGTAATGAACTTAAAAATATTGCTGGAGTAGAGCATGTTTCGGGTTCGAGTTCTGTACCGGGTAACTACAGAAGATCATTTACCTTATTTCTTCCAAAGGGAAAAGAAGACATACCTCCACTCGATTGGCAGGTGGCAGTAGTAGATCATGAGTTTTTTGAAACCTATGGAGTGAAAATGGTGGAAGGGAGATCATTTAAACAAGGATCACAAAATGATTTTGAACGGGGGGTTATCATTAATCAGGCAGCTCTGGATCAAATTGGTTGGAAATCCATTGAAGGAAAACAGTTGTTGTTTCCACGATCACGACAGGAAATTGACATTATTGGGCTTGTACAAAATTTTAATGTCCAATCATTAAGGGATCCCATTCAACCATTGGTACATTACTATGGAGGGGATAGCGCAAGGGCCTATCGATTTATTACTGTAAAACTTAACCCCAAGTCGAGAGAAGGTGCTTTGACCTCTATTGCAGCAGCATGGGATAAAATGGATTTTGGCCAATCGTACGAATACTATTTTCCAGCAGAACGGTTTAAAGATCTTTATGAAACAGAGGAAAACGTGGCCAGTGTATTGTCATTTGCTATGATATTTGCAATTGTCATTGCTTGTCTTGGTTTGTATGCGGTTGCCTCTTTTAGTGTGATGCTCAAAACCAAAGAAATAGCGATTAGAAAAATACTTGGAGCATCAATATCGGGGATCATAAGCTCATTTTCAAAAAAATATTTGGTACTCGTTATAATAGCGGCTATCCCGGCCATTGGGCTGTCATGGTATGCCATGCACAGTTGGTTACAAGATTTTGCTTATAGAATATCCATAGGCCCCAGGGTATATATAATAGCCACAATTAGTGCGGCAATTATAGCTTTTGTAACTGTTTCTTACCATGCACTCAAAGCCGCTTTTATTAATCCTATCAATTCATTGAAGGAAGAGTAATCTGCTTTGATTAGGAAGAAGGCAGATTAAAGTTGATCAATTGAAGGAGTATTGGCTGAGGTTAAAGGATATTCAACGCTATCTTCACCATTTCCCTAAACCTCTTTTCGCGGTCTTCTATTGAACTCATTTCACCAGTAATAATATTGTCGCTGACAGTAAGGATGCTTAGGGCCTTAACATCAGTCCCTGCTGCAAGGGTATAAAGCATGGAGGTCTCCATGTCGGTACATAATACCTTGTGCTCAATCCAGATTTTCCACCGATCAGGGTCATTTTTAAAATAGAATAAGTCAGTACTAAAGACATTTCCCACCCTTACATCAATCCCCATTTTGCATGCTTTTTCATAACTGCTGATTAATAGTTTAAAATCCGCCATTGGAGCAAAATCTAGGCCTTTGAAAAGGATTTTATTAAAGTTTGCATCAGTAGATGCCCCTTGGGCAATAATTATTTCACCAACTTTTATATCTGTCTTTAATGCACCACAAGTCCCTATTCGAATGATATTTTTAACCTTATAATCGTGAATTAACTCATGTACATAAATGGCCAGGGAAGATTGCCCCATTCCAGTACCTTGCACAGACACCTTTTTCCCATTGTATTTTCCAGTATAACCTAACATATTCCTAACTGAAGAATAACATACGGCATCGGTGAGCATATTTTCTGCCACGTATTTGGCACGTAAAGGATCACCACTTATCAATACGGTTTCGGCAATTTCACCCTCTTGGGCTCCTATATGTATACTCATAGATTAAATGTTTAGTATGGCAAAGTACTATTATTCAATCTTGGTAACATCTGAAATAAATTAGATAAAATATTGATCTATATCATTTTGATGACCCCTTTTCTAAACTTTAATGAACCATTTCATCCAATTGTTTATACTATATTTGTCACATATCAAGTCATTGCAACATCAAAATATGAGTAAAGGCATACAAGAACAAAAATTGGGAATACTAGGTGGGGGCCAACTCGGCCGTATGTTGATTCAAAGTGCCCTCGATTTTAATATTGATGCTAAAATCCTTGATCCTGATCCTGATGCACCTTGTAAGTCATTGGTAGCGGATTTCGTAGTGGGCAAGCTTACAGATTTTGATACGGTATATAATTTTGGGAAAAATTGTGATCTGATCACCATTGAAATAGAAAATGTAAACACCGATGCACTTAAAAAATTACAGAAAGAAGGGGTGAAAGTATTCCCCCAGCCTAATGTAGTTGAACTGATAAAAGATAAGCGCATTCAAAAACAATTTTATCTAGATCATAATATTCCTACCGCAGAATTTATCCTTACTGAAAATAAGTTGGAAGTGATGGCCAATAAGGGGTTTCTTCCAGCAGTAAATAAATTAGGCACCGAAGGTTATGACGGTAGGGGTGTTCAAATAATAAGGACAGCTGATGATCTGGAGAAAGCCTTTGATGCCCCGGGATTACTTGAAAAATTAATTGATTTTGAAACGGAAATTTCGGTAATAGTAGCACGCAATGAAAAAGGTGAAGTGACCAGTTTTCCAGCCGTTGAACTTAAATACCACCCCGAGGCCAATCTGGTTGAATATTTATTTTCACCAGCTAACATCACCAAAGAAACCGAAGAGGAGGCCCAGAGAGTGGCCAAATCTGTTATCAATAAATTGGAGATGGTGGGCTTATTGGCGGTGGAAATGTTTGTTACCAAAGATCAGAAGATACTGGTCAATGAAGTGGCCCCACGTCCACATAACAGTGGGCATCAAACCATTGAAGCCAACTATACTTCACAATATGAGCAGCACTTGAGGGCAATCTTCAACCTACCTTTAGGAAATACAGAAATGATCTTACCCTCTGCTATGGTCAATCTGCTCGGAGAGGAGGGATATACTGGTATCGCCAAATATGAAGGATTAGAGGAAGTAATGTCTTTGAGGGGTACACATGTTCATTTATATGGCAAGAAAAACACCAAACCGTTTAGGAAGATGGGTCATGTAACTGTGAGGGGCGAAGATGTGGGTCAATTAAAGAATACGGTTGATTTTGTAAAAAATACATTAAAAATAAAAGCATAGCCATGAGCAAGCCATTAGTAGGAATCATTATGGGAAGCGACTCAGACCTCCGAGTAATGAAAGATGCAGCTGAAATACTTGAGGAATTGAACGTTGCCTATGAATTAACTATTGTGTCAGCACATCGTACTCCTGAAAGAATGTACGATTATGCCACAAAAGCCCGTGAAAAGGGACTGAAAGTGATCATTGCCGGTGCTGGCGGAGCAGCGCATCTTCCAGGCATGGTGGCTTCTATTACCACACTCCCAGTTATTGGGGTGCCGGTAAAATCAAGTAATTCGATTGATGGGTGGGACTCTATCCTTTCCATTCTTCAAATGCCCGGTGGTATACCCGTAGCCACTGTTGCACTGGATGGTGCAAAAAATGCGGGAATCTTGGCAGCTGAAATTATAGGGGCTTTTGATGAGAAAATTGCTAAAAGCCTTACCAAATATAAATCAAGCTTAAAGGATAAGGTGATTAAAACGGCTGAAGAAATAGAATCCAAAGGGTGGAGGGGGAAGCAGATTGGCTTTAAATAAGCCTTGGTCTAAGCAGGTTTATTGCATTTACAATACAATTTTGATAGCTTACGGTACATGAAGATTATCTCCTTGTGGTCAGGGCCGCGAAATGTGTCAACGGCCATTATGTATTCTTTTGCACAACGTTCAGATACTTACGTAGTTGATGAGCCTCTTTATGGCCATTATCTTGTTACTTCAGGGGCCGATCATCCAGGCAAGAACGAGGTGATCAACAATATGGAAACGGATGGCGCTAAGGTATTAATCCAATTAAAAAAACAGGCCAAAAATACCCCAGTTCTATTTCTCAAAAACATGGCTCATCATTGGGTCAACCTTGATGACAACTTGCTTTTGGACTTCAGTAATGTATTTCTTGTCCGAGACCCAAGAGAGATGTTACCTTCATTGATCAATCAAATACCAAATCCGGTAATGCGGGATACGGGGTTAAAAATGCAGGTTGACATTTATAAAAAATTAATAGCCGAGGGAAGAAACCCTGTAGTTATTGATGCTAGGCAATTGCTGCTCAACCCACCTAAGGCATTACAACATTTGTGTACCGCCCTTAAAATCCCTTTCGAAGAAGCCATGCTACAGTGGGAAGCAAAGCCCAGAAAAGAAGACGGTATTTGGGCAAAGCATTGGTACCATAATGTACACAAATCTACCGGTTTTGGCACTTATGAGCGTAAAATAGAAGAAGTGCCAGAGCACGTAAAACCACTTTTGGAAGAATGTATTCCCTATTATGATTTTCTATACGAAAAAGCGATAAAACTTAACTAGATATGATTCAATTACCAGATTCGAGAAATGAGAATATTCTAATCAATATAAATGGTGAACTACTCCCAAGAGAAGAGGCTAAAGTATCTGTGTTCGATAGCGTGGTTCAGGGTGGTGATGCTGTTTGGGAAGGGCTTAGAATATACGATGGGAAAGTATTTATGCTTGACGAACACCTTGAAAGAATGGTGAATTCCGCTAAAGCTATGGCGTTTGCTGAGGTTCCTTCAAAAGAGGAGATAAAGGAACAGGTGTTTAGGACTTTGAAAGCAAACGGGATGTATGATGAAGCACATATACGCCTTACACTTACCAGAGGTAAAAAAGTGACTTCTGGAATGAGTCCCCATTTCAACCAATATGGGCCTACATTGATCGTATTGGCAGAGTGGAAAAAGCCTGTCTATAGCACAGCGGGAATCAATTTGATCACTTCTTCCATTAGAAGGAATCCTCCACAATGTGTAGATTCCAAAATACACCACAATAACCTTATCAATAATATACTTGCAAAAATAGAGGCCAATTTAGCAGGTGTTGAAGATGCAGTTATGCTTGATGTTGACGGATTTGTATCGGAAACCAATGCAACCAATATATTTTTTGTATATAATGGAAAAGTAAAAACCCCCTTTGCCGATAGTTGCCTGCCGGGAATCACAAGGGCTAATGTGTTAAAATTGGCGGAACAAAATAATATCCCAATCACGGAAAAAAGGATCTCCATTTCAGAAATGTACACTGCTGATGAGGTGTTTGTAACAGGTACTATGGGAGAAATAACCCCAGTACTTAACATTGACGGTAGGGAAATAGGCATTGGTGCCGGTCCTTTGACCAATAAGATTTTGGGGCTTTACAAAACCATGACTAAGTCCCAGGGATTGGCTATTCCAAAATAAACAGTACCTTTTCTAAAGAAATTAGTGTAAATTTTGACTATGAATCCGTCCAAATCAGGCTGGCTCAACGAATTCGTTGACTATAGAAAAAAGGCATTTGTCCTCAATAATGAGTTCAGTAAAATCAGGATGGGCAAGCACCCCGATCAATCCTTTTATGGGATTATTCAACCCACTGGTATTATGTACGGCTATCCCGTGAATAAATTTGGGTTTAATGAAGAACACGAATGGGGGGATAAGGAGAAAATTAAATTACTGCTAGCCGACAGTCTCATTAACATAGCCGAACTGTATAATGAAACCACTATAGATAATGAAGCGGATTTTATTGACTTAATAGAGGATGCAATGGTCAACCTCAGCGACTTTTACAAAGGGGTTTATCCTGAAATAGCAGTTTCCACTAAAAACTGGCTTGGAAAGAAAAAGGACATTTTCAGTTTAGCTGAGCAAATCATAAATAAAAGAGTGGCCCTCACTGTAAGCAATAACGCCAATTTTTGGACGGATTTCTTTAGCAGGAGTCAGCTCTTTTTAGATATTTATATTTTTGGCCAATGGAATCATACCCATCCTGATAAAGTACTCTTGGATTTTTTTAAAGGGGAAAAGGAAGAACTTAGCTTTACTTCGTTAAAGGTGTTGGCGGCTGCTACCCACGCCAACCAACATATTGAGGAGGAGGAACGGGCCTTGTTCGAGCATTTTATTTCTAACTCTCCCCTGCCCATTGAAAAGAAAAGGGTGGCCAAGGAATATTTTGAACACGGATTAAAGATTCAAGAACTTCCTATTCAAGAATCAGACCCCTGGATTATAAGAAAGTTCTTTTTGGAACTGGCCATGCTCACCGTCTGGTCTGATAAAAAGGTAGACGAGGCAGAACGTGCATTTCTAAAGTCGTTTAATGAGTCCCTTGGCTTTAGTGATGATGAATTTGAGGTAAGTTTAATTGCAGTAGAGGGGTTTCTGTTACAAAACTGGAGTCAATTAGAGCGTCTACAAAGTAAAATTGACTATGCTTCAGTGAGTGAAGAATATATTGGGCATTTAGTAAAAATGTGTTCCCGACATATGAATAAGTTAGAGAGCATGATCACCGAAGACAGGCAACTTTTGTCAGCGATTAAAAGAGGTAATTCTAGCGAGCTGACTGAAGACGATCGGCAAATGATTAGAAATAAATTTTTAGAGATACTTCAGTCTATCCCTAATTTCAGGGTGGTGATGTTGCCAGATGAGTTTTTAAGTTATGAAAACCTATTGAGGGTTATTCCAAAGGAGTCTATTTCCCGGATTCTTGCTCAAGATTAGCACCCCCATCTTTTTTTGGAAAAATAAGGGAAAACACTATCGAGCCTCCAAGCACAAGCAATATCACTATAAAGCTTACCATGATATCGATTTTGATGTGGAATATTTCCAAAAGCATTTTGGCTCCAATAAATATCAGAATAAAAGAAAGGCCTTTTTGTAGCAAATAGAATTTGTCTATAATACCTGCAAGTAGAAAGAACTTAGCCCTTAAACCCAATATGGCGAAAATGTTGGAGGTATAAATCAGAAACTCATTCTGGGTAATGGCAAACGCAGCTGGGATAGAATCAACAGCAAAAATTAAATCCGTTGTTTCTACGAGGATGATAACCAGAAACAATGGTGTGAATAAAAATTTACCATTACGCCTTACTACAAACCTACCCCCAAAATCACTTTTTGTAATATTCAGATACTTTCTGGCCAATTTTAGAAGTGGGTTTTTACCCGGATCCATTTCTTCATCTCCATCATCAAAGAATATTTTAATTCCTGAATAGACGAGAAAAACACCAAAAATATAGAGTATCCAATAAAACTGACTTATTAGATATGCACCTACAAATATGAAAATGGCCCTGAAAACTATGGCCCCAATGATGCCCCAAAATAAAATGTTATGATAGTATTCTTCCTTTACAGCGAAGTACCTGAGTATAAGTAAGATGACAAAAATATTATCTACGGATAAGGCATATTCCGTAACATAAGCCGTAAAAAAAGTAATGGACGCATCAGCGCCATCACCATACGAATAAATTAAGTACCCGAAACCTACAGAAATGGCTACCCAGAAAATAGACTGATAAAGTGCTGAACGAGTAGAAATCTTATGCGCTTTTTTATTGAAAAAGCCCAGATCGATCACCAAGAAGAGTAAGATAATAAACCCAAAAAGGCCAAACAGTGTTAGCTCATGTGTGTTTTCTAAGAAGGATATTATAAGCATCCGTAGGGATTATTACCAATTATCTATAGACAGCAATATATTAAATTAATTATTAAGTAATAGGCTACAAATGCTAATTATTACTTATAATAACTTGCAAATTAACTAAATTAAATTCCCGCCAAAAACTTACATCGTCTTTATTCTATTTTTGGGTAAAATAAAAAGACTTGTTTATCCGCAATTTTGACAGATACCATGAACAAGAATATTTTTTTCTGTGATTTTGTAACCTGGAGGGAGATTTATTACTGGAATCGAAACCTTATCGAGACAAGATGTTTGACCACATTCATTACACTTAAAGTGTACATGCTCATGGTTATGATCGTTGACCCCGCAATCAATGCAAAGCGCATACTTAGTGGCCCCACTATCATCAAGTACTTTATGAATAAGGCCTTTTTCTAAAAATGTTTTTAGAGTACGATAGACTGTAACCCGGTCAGTGTCAGGATCTATACTTTTCTCGATCTCCGACTGACTGAGGGCTTGTGGGGTACTTAGCAAAAGCCCAAGTACTTCATGCCTACATGATGTCGTTTTAAGTGCATGATTTTCCAATACTTCCCTAGCTTCCATACCTAAATTTACGCAATCTACTTCAATTGAAACTGAAGTTTTGACAAATAACTATAGATGCCAGTGTCATCTGAGGCAAGCTCTTCATGTGTTCCTGATTCCACAATCTCACCTTCTTTCAAAACAAAAATCTGGTCTACCTTACGGATGGTTGCCAATCGATGGGCAATGATGATTGTTGTTCGGTTTTTCATTAGTTCATCCAATGCTTGTTGAACCAGATGTTCTGATTCGGCATCAAGACTACTGGTAGCCTCATCGAGCACCAATATGGCAGGATCTTTCAATATGGCCCTGGCTATGGCAATGCGTTGCCGTTGGCCTCCAGAAAGTTTCACCCCGCGCTCACCCACCACGGTGTCAAGCTTTTCTGGAAATCTTTCTATAAACTCCAGAGCATTGGCCTTTTCGGCAGCATTTAATATCTCCTCATCTGAGGCATTCGGCCTTCCATAAGCAATATTTTCTTTTATGGTCCCACCAAAAAGCATTACCTCCTGAGGCACCATGCCCACATTTAACCGCAGCATGTGCAAGTCATAATTATTAATATCCTCACCATCGATGGTTATACTTCCACTGGTGGCTTCATAGAATCGGGACAGCAATTGTATAATGGTTGACTTCCCAGCACCACTTTGCCCAACCAGAGCAATTTTTTGCCCTTGATTTATCTGTAAGTTGATGTCTTTCAACACCTTAAGTTTTTTTCTTGTAGGGTATGAAAAGCCCACATTATTAAAGGATATTTCACCCTTCAATTTGAGTTTTTTGCCTTTATCGTCAGTAAGTTCAGGTTCTTCATCTATGATTTCCAGTACTCTTTCCGAAGCACCTATGGCGCGTTGTACCTGGCCATATATATCACCCAACCCAGCAATAGATCCACCAATAAAAATGGTGTAAAGAACGAATGAAAGTAAATCCCCAACAGACATACTGTGCGATTGGACCAATGTAGCCCCATACCACATTACGGCCACTATTCCACCAAAGAGAGCGAAGATGATAAATGATATAAAAGCCCCGCGATGGGTGGCGGTTTTTAATGCGATGGTGACTACCTCATCTAACTTTTTACCATAACGCCTTCTTTCAAAAAACTCATTGGTAAATGCTTTGACAACATTAATGGCTTGCAGTGTTTCTTCCACAATGGTATTGGCTTCTGCCAATTTATCTTGTGTGGCTTTAGAAAGCTTTCGGATGGATTTGCCAAATATCAATGCACTCAATACCAATATCGGAAAAGTTGCCAGCATAAAAAGCGTCAATTTTGGAGCAACAAAAAAGATGACCACGATTCCAATAATCAAGGTGGCGACTTGTCTAAAAAGCTCGGCTAAAGTAGTTGAGAATGTATCCTGAAGCATTGAAACATCAGAAGTAATCCTACTTATAAGTTCTCCGATCCTTCGGCTGTCAAAGAAGCTTGTAGGTAGGGTCACCATTCTACTAAAGACGGAACGTCTAATGTCTGCCATTGAACGCTCACTTACCTGAGCAAAGAGATAAACCCTGAAAAAGGAAAATATACTTTGAAAGAAAAGCACACCGACCAAGGCTGCGGTTATTTCATTGATAGTAAATGGGAATCCGGGCTTATCCTGAGCCACATCCATAAGTTTTCCAGCTAAGTATGGGAAAACCAATAGCGTTGTACTGCTAAAGACAAGGCAGATCATACCCAGAATAAATTGCCCCTTATACGGTTTTATATATCTAAATACACCTATTAGCTTGTTAAAACTTTGTTTGTTAAGTGCTCTTTTTTCTTCTTCGTTGAGAGGGGTGTTTCCTTTACGCTTTGCCATGGAGTATAATCCTTTGAGGCCGCAAATTTATTCAGAATAGCCATCTTTGTCTAATTATAAATAAAAAACTACATGGGGGTGTAAATCCACCCAATTGCTTATATTTATTTTAACTTTATAAAAAACAAAAGAGAGACATTATGTTCCCATTTAAAAGGGTGTTAGTAGCACTTGACCTAACTGAAATGGACGAAACGCTTATAGCGTATACGGCCTATCTCAATACCATATTTGATATTGAAAAACTTTATTTTGTGCATGTTGCTAAATCCCTTGAACTACCCGAAAGACTTCTTGAGAAATATCCAAAATTAAGGGCCCCTGCCGATGAGACCATCGAAGGGATTATCAGAGAGAAAGTTGACAAGCAATATAAAAACAATAAAAAGGTAGAGATCAAGATTGAAGTTAGGGAGGGCAATGCTGAGGATAGGATTATGCGTTTGTCAGACATAAAGGAAGTGGATCTGATTGTAATGGGGCGCAAGCATAATCTCAAAGGAAGTGGTATGTTGCCCAATAGAATTGCAAGAATTGGCCATTGTTCATTGCTTACCGTGCCGGAAAAAACCGATATAAAAATCAACAAAATTATGGTCCCTGTTGATTTTTCAAAGAATTCTCAGTTTGCGGTAGAGCAAGGCAAAATAATAGCTGAAAAGACAAAAGCTGAATTGGTGATTCAAAACACCTACGCAGTGCCTTCCGGATACCACACCATTGGTAAGAGCTATGAAGAGTTTGCCCAGATAATGAAGGAACATGCGCAGGAAGATGCCCAAAAATTTATTAAAGATTGCGGAATATCAGAAGGTAAATTAAGCATTCTACTTTCATTGGATGATGACAATGAGCCTTCGAATAAAATCCATGCAGAGGCAATAAAACACAAAGCTGACTTGATAATAATAGCTTCACGAGGTCGTACCGGATTGGCCAATATATTACTTGGTAGCGTGGCCGATAAGATATTGCAATTGAAAAATCAGGTGCCAGTATTGGTTGTGAAAAACAAAAAGCACAACCTTGGGTTCCTTGAGGCGTTGTTAAGGCTTTAGTAAGGCTGGCCCATAACAAATGGCGACTGCTCTACAGGCTTCAAACCAACTACTTCCTCAAGAAATTTAATGGTTTCGTTTTCTACTGCATCTACACTTTCAGAGGTAAGATAGGAGCCAATTACATGATGATTTGCATTTGGAAAATCCACCTTTCTTTTCATGGCAGAGGGCGTGCCCAGTTCATCATACATTTTGAGCATGGCCGGTACAGAAACGGTCATGTCCTGTGCTGTATCATTACGGTAATAATATCCCATAAAAACGGGTTGTGTTACCGTCTTGAAGGTTTCTTCCGTCATAGTCTGATCCATCATAGCGCGGAGTTGGGTCAATACTTCAATCCTGTACTTATTGGTCCAATAATTGGCGCGGATCCTGTCCAGTGGCCACTCGTTATAAGCCGACCCTTTCACTAGTTTGGCAAGTTGTAACCCCCATGGTTTGGTGAGTAAAAAGGATTTTTGATCGTAGATATCAACATTTGGAGAATACATCACCAACGCAGCAATATTAGGATGGCCTTCTGCTAAGTAGAGTGAATACGTGCCGCCAGTAGATGTGGAAAGAAAAATTACCTTCTTGCCTATTTTCATTCCAATGGCAATGGCTTCCTTGGCACTTTCCATCATTTCCTCAGCTGTTAGGTTGAGCATAGGTTCTTTTTCTTTCAGCCCATGCCCCGCTATGCGTGGAAGGTACAAATTACAACCAAAGAGTTTGGCCAAATCCCTATGTATTGGATCACCTTCGGCCTGACTGGCTGAGAATCCGTGTAGGTACACTATACTATATTCTGTAACAGTAGGAATCGTGTCATACCAGATTATTCGTCCCTCATTGTTGGGCTTAATATTAGGAATGGCTGCCTCTTTCGTGTTTACAAATTTTTCCAGCTCATGTAAATCAGTGGGTACTTCTGGCAATTCTTTGGTTAGTGTTGGAATCTCTACGCTTGGTCCAACAAGGTAAACGACAACCAAAATAGCAGAAATGCCGACAATCCATTTTAAAAGCTTCATAGATGAATATTTTTTTAATTGAATTTAATGTGAGGTTAAAACATGAACTAATTTTTCAACATCCTGCTGATCGTTGTATAAATGTGGAGCAACCCTAATGGCATCTCCACGCACAGAAACGGAAATCTTATTATCCTGAAGGGCAAGTTTAATTTTATCCATTTTTGAAATGTCGTTGCATCGGATACCAAACAAATGCGCACTTCTATAATTGGGATTTTCAATGTTATATCCAGCAGTAGTTAAAGAGATATTGGCCTCAACGAATAGTTGTTTACAATAGGCTTGGATATTTTCTACCCCCCAGCTATTCAATTGATCAATGGCCTTTTTAAGCATGGGCACCAAAATAAAATTACTGTGCTCACCTACTTCATACCTCAGTGCCCCCTCCTGGTAGTGATCATTGTAACTAACCAATGCTGCGAAATTTTCACTTTCAAACCGGTTAATCCAGTTTTCTTCAATGGGTACCCCATTGTCAAACACCTTGCCAAAATAGGCCAATCCGATAGAATAGGGGCCGAGCAGCCACTTATAGCCAGCACAGATCAGGGCATCAGGTTGTAACTTTGCTACGTCAATAGGCAGTGCACCTACTGACTGTGTTCCGTCAATTATTAAAAGTGCCCCAACTTCTTTTGTCCTTTTTCTGATACGCTCTAAATTGAACAAGGTGCCATCGGCCCAATGGACATTGGCCATAGCCACTACAGCTACTGACTCATCGATCGCATCAAAAATTGCCTCATTCCAATGTTTCCCACGGTCTTCACCCTTAGGGGCTGAAATAGTAATCAATTTTCCCCGATTTTCATCACAAAGCCTTTTCCAAGGGTAATAATTACTTGGGAATTGTTCACCAATTACTACTACCTTTTGCCCTTTTTTAAGGGCCACATTTTTACAGACCGTAGAGATCCCATAAGACACGGAAGGGATAATGACAATACGTTTTGGATCGGACGCATTGATGAGTTTGGCATACGAAGCCCTTAGGGATTCCCCATCTGTAAAAAAATCCTGTGCGCTAATCTTGGCAGGGTTTCGCTTTCCTTTAATTGCCTCAATACCTGCCTCTTCCACACTTTTAAGAATCGGGGACATGTAAGCACAATTCAGATAGGTTTGTTCATCATCTAGGGAGAACAGTTCTTTTTGACAGGTGATCATGAAACTTAAATTTTGAGTAAGGCTATAAATTTACTCAAAGTGATCACTACTGCAAATTCAATGAATCACGTAAGTGAGAATCTTCGTTTTTATTCCTGTTCCAATAATCTAATAGTATTGTTTTGTCCAATTCAGCAGAAGTAGTCACCTGCTTGCCGCCTAAACCATCGTATATTTCTTTCCACCCCAATATTTTATGGGGGAACTCCACTTCAAAAAAAATGGACAATTCCCTTGATGGGTATTTTATAATATAAGCTGCTCTATTATCATATAACGATAAAGAAGCCGTTGCTTTTACCGCTTCGAGGTTTTTGTGCAGCAACCTTGTATAGAAGAGTCCGGGGACTATTTCTATTTCTCCAATGGGCAATGATTTATAGTCAAGCCTTATTCTGTTCCATACTTCATCTTCAAGCAATGCTTTTTTTACCTTTATGTTAATGTCACCTTCTTGTTCAAAATAGGAATAGGAATGAAGGTCATAGGAATTTTTGCGAAGGTTCATTTGTGAATACACCTGTCCACACCATTCCTGACTGCTCATGGTTACTTTTGGTGTATTTGGGTATTGCTCCCTTTCTATGGGGGTAAAAGAAGAAAGCATCATTGAATAGGGGTAAATGCCAGTATTAAACTTTTTGGTGAAATTGAGCTTAAGTACCGTTTGCTCATCAGCACCCACTTGACCAGCATGGTCGAGTTTCACCTGTTTACTTTTTGAAAATGGTTCTGTAACAAATATCAAAACAGCCGTTCCTTCATGAATTTGACCATACCTGGCTTGGTGCAATGCGTATGAGCTTAGCTCGGCCTTCCCAGCATACCAGTAGTCACCAAATGAACCGTTGGATACCTGTACAGCGGGGACTTGGGGAGTTGTTTGTGAATCCCTATCGGAAGGAGAGGAACATGATATTGCTAAACTGCTTACAATGACGATAATTAGTAACAATTTTTTCATATGCTTAATATTTTACTGTAACCTAACAAAATATTGCCTCGATTGATTTCATCTTGAATACATTTGTTAATTCAACCTTTACTTAAATACCACCTACTAATATTAAATACGCTTTAAATATTTTTATCTTTAGGCGTAATTGCATTTATGTCGGTGACTGAAAACGCTTCTAAAATATACATTTATATAATTATCCTTGCCGTTGCCTTTGTGGCCGCCTATGGATTTACCTTTGATTCAAAGCAGGCCCTACTTGGCGATAACGCAAGTTATTATTCATTGGGCAAGGCATTAGCTCAGGGAGAAGGTTATGTAAATATCTCAAGGATTACAAAGAGCCCCAATAATCATTACCCTCCCGGTTATCCGGCTATAATAAGTACAGTTCTGATATTTACCGATAGCATTGTGGCTGTTAAGCTTTTGAATGGACTGCTATTTGGGCTGTCAATCGGCCTGATTTATTTATTGGTGTTTCGGTTAACAGAAAGCAGGGCCTCGGCATTTGTAATCTCACTGATGGCCATACTAAATAGCCACTTACTATTTTATTCGTCCTTGATGATGTCGGAGGTGCCATTTATGTTTTTCAGCCTCTTGTCCATTTATTTTTACACAAAAATTGATATTGAGAAGGCCTTCTGGAGGGACAAATATTTGATAGGAGCAATATTGACGATGATCATTGCTTATTATATACGGTCTTTGGGGATAGCTTTACTAGCGGGCTTTTTTCTCCATTGGTTATTTAAAAAAGGATGGAAATACATGGCCATCTCACTTACTGCCTTTGTATTGGCGGCTTTACCCTGGTTTTTAAGAGGCCAGAAGTTAGGGGGAGGCTCATATATGAAACAATTGCAAATGATCAACCCTTATAATCCGGGGTTAGGTCAGGCCGATATGGGTGATTTTATGGATAGGATGATCAATAATTTCACACGGTATTTCACAAGGGAAATTCCGGATACTATTTTCACGTTTTCACCAAAATACAACACCCCTCTTACAGGAAGCGATTGGTTTATTGGGCTGCTTATTCTAGTATTAATTGGGTTTGGAATCTACAAGCTAAAAAGTTACCGACTACTCATTGCAGGTTACTTGCTTGGTACTTTGGCTATATTGATGATATGGCCGGATGTTTGGATTGGGGTTAGGTTTATTGTGCCAATTATCCCATTATTTTTAATGGCCTTTGTCAATGGCTTTGTGCAGTTGATCAAGGTGATAAGGAAAAACATAAGTGCCCCTGTTTATTACGCCCCTTTGGTTATCTTGCTTTTTACATTTGGAGCAGTAAAGACTCTGCATGATAGCGCCAAAGCAGATTATCCCCCTGCATGGAAACGATATTTTGAAGTAGCAACATGGCTTAAAACGAATGGTCATACCAATGCGGTGGTTAGCTGTGGTAAGCCATCACTTTTTTATACCTATAGTGGCTCTTATACCATGCGCTACAAATTCACTAGAGATGCAGAAGACCTTATTGCCAATTTAGAACAAAATAAAGTGGACTATGTGGTGATCGATCAAGTATATGGCAATACGTTTCAATATTTACTGCCAGCTGTTCGTCAACACCCCGAGCGCTTTCAACAAGTACTTCACTTAAAGAATCCAGATACATTTCTTCTTAAGTTTAAAAGATGATCATCAATAAATTATCCATCATAATCCCCGTTTACAACGAGGAAAATACAATCCATTTGATCCTTGACAAGGTAAAAACAGTTGAGTTAATCCACGGGATTGAAAAAGAGGTCGTGATGGTCAACGATGCCTCTACTGATCATTCAGAGCAACGCATTGAGGCCTACAAAAATGATAATCCTGGTCTGGACATACGGTATTTTAACCAACCTAAAAATATGGGGAAGGGCGCTGCGCTTCACCGTGGTATAGCTGAAGCTACTGGTGAATACCTTATCATTCAGGATGCAGACCTTGAATATGATCCTGAAGAGTATAATATACTATTGCAGCCCGTGGTTGATGGGGTGGCTGATGTAGTGTACGGAAGTCGGTTTGTAGGTGGCAAACCCCATCGTATTTTGTTTTTTTGGCATTCCATTGGCAACTGGGTGCTAACAAGCCTGTCCAATGCACTTACCAACCTGAACCTTACCGATATGGAGACGTGCTATAAGCTTATCAACACTTCTGTCGCCAAGGGGTTAAAATTAAAGGAAAGAAGGTTTGGTTTTGAGCCTGAGGTAACTGCCAGATTATCAAAGATTAAGGATATAAGGATTTATGAAGTTGGGATTTCATACTATGGCAGAACCTATGCCGAGGGCAAAAAAATCAATTGGAAGGATGGATTTAGGGCTATTTATTGTATCTTAAGATATAACCTTTTTTAATAATTCTTATTCAAAGGTTACCTTACTACTATGAAGTTATATTTATCTTTACGCTAATAGTCTTGGTTGGAAAATGTTGAAAGCTAGAATTTACAAAGGTATTGAGTTTATAAGGATCAGTGATTTGAATGCTGATCAGCAAAAGGCAATACGGGCTTGGGCAAGTGATGACACCATTATAAAAATTCAACAAGATAACGTACTGCTCTCTGATTGCGTCCAGTTTAAGGATTATTGTTTTTGGATAGAAAATGTGTATACAGAAGTAAATATCGCAATCGAGGCTCCTCGTAAGACGTCTGGCCAGAAAATCAAATCAGTAGGTCTTGCTTTAGAATAATAATTGATTATCCATAATTTCAGGTTTTAGTTACTTAATTGACATAAGGAGCTATATTTGAAAATTATGAAAACATCAGAAAAATTTTTTCTAATAGGCGTATGTTTGGTTTTTGGTGTGCATTTCAGCTTTACTTTTTTAAAAAGAATAAAGAAAAATGACTTCGGCAAAAATGACGATTTGGTTGAAGTTAAAGCCAATATTAGTTTAATAAGAAATGATATTTCAAAATTCACCACCTTAGGATACATTTATGAGGATGAATTGAACTTCAAAGAGTTAGCTCATTATTATCAAGCTCGATATTTTCTTTCTCCTACCAACCTCTCCCTAAACATTCAAAAGCAGGATACCTTACTATTTTTTCCTAAGGGGAATAAACACTATTCAAAGGAAAGTATAAATAAATTATTCGATGGTAAATACTCATTGTTGAAATCTTATGAGAATAAAATTTTTTTATTAAAGAATGAGTGAGCTGTTCGGATTGTTGTCATTAGTACTCCCAATGACATGTGGAGCATTTTTATTTGGGGTCATTTATAAAAGAGTTTCCTCTCTTGTATTGGTACTGGGAGCCATTTTTGGTTTGGGGTGGGCAGGGTTTTCCTTTTATATAATTTGCCTAATAATGGGGGGTAGTCCTTGGATTCTACTGACCATAAATAGTTGTCTTATAGTTATCTTCATCTTTTTACTTCGGGGCCAAAAACTTCAATTGTCTTGTTCAATATTGCCTTCTAAGAAAGTTAAATTTCAAAGAGTGTTAGCAATTATTATTATCAGTTCATATGTGATACTTATATTTTTTTTCATTGCAATTTCTATATTCCATCCATACGGCAATTGGGATGCTTGGATGATCTGGAATACAAAAGGGATTCACTTAGCAGAAGGTGGCCTTTCATGGTATTTAAATGACTCTGTTCATAGTCTAACACATACTGGCTACCCCCTTTTGCTCCCGTCAATCTTAGCAAATTGCTGGGTAATTGCTAAAAATACCACAACAGCGGTACCGGTTACTGTGTCATTGCTTTTCACCTTATTAGCAACTGGAGTTGTGAGTATTTGCATTACAGAATGGAAGGGTATTTTTTTAGGATACGTGGCATTGGTCGCAATGATTATAACCCCACACTTTTTTTTAGAGGGACAATCACAATATGCTGATATTCCCTTGTCCTCCTTTATAGTGTCAGCGGTAGTGCTTACCATTTTAAACCAAAGGTTATTTGCTGGCGGATTTCATATTAGCTATCTACTGGTTGGAGTTTTCTTAGGGTTTACCTTATTACTTAAAAATGAAGGGGCCTTAATTACAATGTGTTTTCTCGTGGCTTCATTTTTAGCAGTTGTTTTTGAGAAATGGAATTGGAAAAATTTGTTAATGATTGTATTTGGAGTACTTCCTTTTGGAGTTATGCTGTTTCATTATAAATCACAAGTCCCTTCACAAGATCATTTGCAGGCAATAATTTGGGATTTCAGGCTTTTTGATCAAGCAATGTCAAATCTACCGTTGATAGCAGGTTATTATTTGAAAAACCTAATTAAAGTTTCAGAAGCCATAATTCTATTAATGTTTGTCATAGTTTTAAAACCGATAAACGTTGGCATTTATTCTGAGAGGTCATCAAGATTTGTCTTCATCTTCATCCTTGGGGTTTTAACAGGATATACAACGATTTATTTTATAGTTAGTAACCCGGAGTTTTTGCTCTCCACAAGTTCCATGCGACTTCTGATGCACATTTTCCCAACTTTAATTCTTTTTGTGATGTTAAATTTGAGGGTCAATAAAACACAAAATTTTGGAGAATGAATTAACCCCAAACCCCTTCAGGCACAAATTCCAGCACATTATTTTCTGGGTCTTTAAAGTAGAAGGACTCTTGCCCGGACTTCCAGACGAGTGTGTCGATTATTTCGATGCCTTTACTTTTGATCTGATCTTTACATTTAAAATAATCTTCTTGCGTAACCTCAAAAGCGAAATGTTGATTGCCTTCAGCGTAATGTGGAGGTGGGGACTCTTTTAATTTTGAATCTTCTGGATTGAAACATAACAGAACAGATGAGCCCACTTTGAAAAACAAATGTTTGTTGGGTTGATAGTGTATGACTTCGAAACCCAACAGTTCATGATAAAACACCCTGGCTTTTTCCAGATCATGTAAATAGAGGCAGGTCTCCTTTATTTTTATTACTTCTTTCATTGACAGAATGATTTTTTGAGTTGCTCATACTCGGCCCATATTTCATTTAAAATTTCCCCTGCTGGTTTTATATCATTAATATAAGCAGCAATTTGGCCAATCTCCAATTCACCCTCTTCAAGATCCCCTTCAAAAATTCCCTTTTTAGATCGTTTTTGCCCTAGGATTGCCCTTAGCTCCTCAGCAGTGGCTCCGTATCTTTCAGCCCCCAATATTTTGTCGTAAAATCCATTTTTTATTAAACGAACCGGAGTGAGTTGCTTTAATGTTAAGACCGTTTCACCCTCTTCACTTTCTATTATCCTGTTTTTGAAATTATCATGGGCTGACGATTCTTTGCTAACGGCAAACCGGCTTCCTATTTGTACCCCCTCAGCCCCTAAGGCAAATGCACCCATTACTCCCCTTCCATTACCAATTCCTCCCGCTGCTATCAATGGGATATCGATGGCTTCACGCACAGCAGGCACAAGGCAAAAAGTAGTTATTTCCTCGCGCCCATTATGGCCTCCCGCTTCAAATCCCTCAGCCACAACGGCATCCACTCCTGCTTCCTGACTTTTAAGGGCAAACTTTACACTTGACACCACATGCACTACGGTAATCCCTTTTTGCTTAAGGAATTGCGTCCATGATTTGGGATTACCCGCAGAGGTAAAAACGATTTTCACTTTACCCTTGACGATAATATCCATTAATTTTTCTATTTCAGGATATAGTAAGGGCACGTTGACCCCAAAGGGCTTATTGGTGGCTTGTTTGCATTTGGCTATGTGTTCGGCCAGTAATTCTGGATGCATTGACCCCGAACCAATTAGCCCCAATCCACCTGCATTACTAACGGCCGAGGCAAGCCTCCAGCCACTACACCATACCATTCCTGCTTGTACAATCGGATATTTTGTGTTAAATAGTCTAGTAATTCTGTTCATCAACATTAATCTACTAACATTACCTTACTATAAGTATCCACTTTTAATATTTTATCAAAACCAACTCAAATTTGAAACATGAATCTACCTTAATTAAGTTTCTCGTTTGGAGAATGAAGAATGTGAGCAATAAAAATTTTGTGCTCATATTGGCTGGTTTAATAGGGCTATTTTCAGGGTGTGCGTCAGTAATTCTCAAGGAGACGGTACATTTTATTCAGCATCAGGTAAGGGAGATCATCACTTATGAGAACTATTACTATTTGGCATTGCCAATGGTAGGGATATTGCTCACGGTCATATTTAGCAATGTCATCCTCAAAAGAAAGAGTGGTCACGGCATCACTCAAATCCTTTACGATATATCGAAGAATTCCAGCATTGTGAAACGCACCAAAATGTATTCACAAATGGTGGCCAGTGCACTGACAGTGGGCTTTGGAGGGTCTGTTGGGTTGGAGGCTCCCATTGTGGTCACAGGTTCCGCCATTGGATCCAATGTGGGTAGGTTTATGCACCTCAACTATAAAAAGCGGACTATATTAATTGGGTGTGGTGCGGCAGGAGCTATTTCAGCCATCTTTAATTCGCCAGTAGCGGGAGTGATTTTTAGCCTGGAAGTCATTTTAGCGGATGTAACTATTGGCATGTTTATTCCATTATTAATTGCTTCGGTCGCTGGTTCCTTAGTGTCGTTAACCCTATTGGGTGATGATGTATTATTCTCGTTTGAACTGGTCGACACATTTAAAGCCTCAGATACGCCATTTTACGTTTTATTGGGCATCGTTTGTGGCTTGGTATCTGTTTATTTTACAAGAACAGCTTATAAAATAGAAGGGTTAATTGATAAGGTTCAGAATGTTTATGGAAAAGCGATAGTTGGTGGATTGTTGCTTGGATTAATAATATTGGTGTTTCCACCTATATATGGTGAAGGGTATGACACTATTAAGCTGATGCTTGAAGGAAGGGAAGACGAGATATTTAATCAGTCATTTTTTATCAATGACCTTGAAAATGCTTGGGTTTTCCTAGCATTTATTTTTGGGGTTATCTTAATTAAACCTGTAGCCTCCATCCTTACCATTGGGTCGGGGGGTAGTGGGGGTATTTTTGCGCCATCTTTATTTTTGGGAGGGGTAACGGGTTTTCTCTTTGCAGCTGTGACCAATATTGTTACTTGGGGAAATGTGAGTACCAGTAACTTTACTTTAGTGGGCATGTGTGGGGTAATGAGCGGGGTGCTTTATGCCCCTCTTACCGCTATATTCCTTATAGCAGAAATTACAAGTGGCTATGAATTATTTGTACCGTTGATGCTGGTCTCGGCCATTGCTTTTATCACAAGTTCGATATTTGAAAAGCACTCCCTGTATACCAAACATTTGATAGAGCGGGGTGATTTGATTCAACATGACAAAGATAGGCAGGTACTGAGCCAAATAGATTTACACAAAATTATAGAAAAGGACTTGCTGACCATCCATCCAGATCAGAATCTTGATGCGTTAGTTGATCTTGTACAAATTTCCACCCGAAACATTTTTCCGGTGGTAAATGAAAAGAATGAACTGCTTGGGGTGATTACCCTTGATGACATTCGGCATATCATGTTTGACACTGAGATGCGCAGTAAAACACTAATAAGATCGCTGATGCATAGACCCCCTGCATTTGTTTCATCTCATGAAAATATGCAATCTGTTATGAAAAAATTTGAAAGATCTGGTGCATGGAACTTACCTGTAATAGATAATGGGAAATATGTTGGGTTTCTTTCAAAGTCGAGAATTTTTAATACCTATAGAACAAAGCTGATAAGGACAAATAAAGAATGAATCACCTTACATCAGTAGCCAAATCTGTGATTCAGTTAAGTATGGGCGTTTTTTAAAAACTTTTACTGAATAATTTTAGGCAAAATTTCTAAAGTGCAGTTGTCCACAAAGTGAAAATTCATGCCATTTGATGTAACTTATTGTTAATCAATTAGTTATGTGTTTAACAAAAATGTGTGTGGAAAACTTTTCGAAATTGTGGAAAACTTTTCATTGATTTATTTGATTCTTTTTTTTGTCTAAATGGGCATCCATTTCATTGTTTAAACATTACACTTTAGGGCAAAACCTTACACTATCTTTATGGTCAAAATGATGGCAATTTTAACCTTAAATATTCCTATATCACTTTATAATAATTGGCACACAGTTGTTTATTTTGGTATTACCCAATTTTTATTTGGAAGAACCAATTTAAATTTGGGTCAAATAATAAAAAGAAATGTCTATTGGATGATTTCTTCGAATAATGCAATTATGTTGATATTCAAAATATGATGGTAAAACCTAATTTCAATTTATTCGTTTTGAAAGTATGCAAAAATTTCTGATCCTAATTACCGTGATATTGGGTAGTATTCAACTTAATGCTCAGCAGGCGAAAGTTGTAAAATTCCCCGAGCTCAACGATCTCATCAATTCAAAAAGTGATAAGATTCAAGTTTTCAATTTTTGGGCAACTTGGTGTGGACCATGTATTAAGGAGCTTCCCTACTTTGAAGCGGCCCGTGAAAAGATGGGCGATAAAATAGAGGTTAATTTGGTTAGTGTGGATTTTGTTGAAGAGCTTAGCAAAGTCAATAAGTTCATTACCAGAAAAAACCTAAAATCCAATATTTACCTAATAGACGATATCGATTATAATAGTTGGATTGATAAAGTAGATACCAAATGGTCTGGGGCAATTCCTGCCACGTTGGTCATCAATACGACTACAGGTGAAAGGACCTTTGTTGAGCACGAGCTTAAAGAAGGGGAGCTGGAGAAAATGATTACTGAACTTATTAACTAAAATAGATCACCATGAAAACTAAAATTCTATCATTATTATGCCTGGCTTTGTTTTTTGCAGGTACACCAACAGAAAAAACATATCAAATTGGAGATGCGGTAAATGATTTTACACTTAAAAATATTGATGGTAAGATGATTTCCTTATCAGAGTATGCTGACAAAGGGGCTATCGTAATATTTGATTGTAATACCTGCCCTTATTCTCAGGCTTATAGGGAAAGGATTAAGGCATTGGATGCAAAATATGCCCCAAAAGGGTTTCCAGTTATTGCTATAAACCCTAACGATCCGAATAAATCACCTGGCGATAGCTTTGATAAAATGGTGTCTTATGGCAAAGAGCATAATTATAAACACGCCTACTTACAAGATATTGATCAGTCAGTGACAAGGGCCTTTGGTGCCACTAACACACCCCATGTTTTCATTGTAAAGAAGGATGACGGAAAAATGATTTTGAATTATATCGGTGCCATAGACAACAATACCAGGGATGCGAAGGCAGCTGATAAAAAATATGTGGAGAGTGCTGTTGACCAATTGCTAAAAGGCGAAAAAGTAGAAACAAACAAAACAAAAGCAATTGGATGTAGCATTAAATGGAAAGAGGCATAAGTTATGAGTAAGCCTAGCTTAAATGAACTACCGCAATTTTACAGAAAATATGTGGAGGCAGTGAGTTATGATGACCTCATCCCGGGGTTAATCGGTAGTGGAAATGAGACCATCGATTTAATGAAATCAATACCTGAAAAATCCGGAGATTATAAGTACGGTCCGGATAAATGGACGGTGAAGCAGGTTTTAACCCATATGATCGATGCAGAAAGGGTATTTGCTTATCGTGCACTACGATTCGCCCGAAATGATAAAACCGAACTTTCTGGTTTTGAAGAAAACGACTGGGCACCGGAAGCCAATGCTTCCAACCGGAAGCTTTATAAGATTATTGAGGAGTATAATAATGTTCGTGCCTCTACAGTGGATTTATTTGCGAGCTGCTCTGAAGAAATGCTAAAAAGAGTGGGAACAGCCAACGGATCACAAATGTCGGTAAATGCCATTGGGTTTGTAATTATAGGCCATGAAACCCATCATAGGAAAATTCTCAATGAGCGATATTTTTCTTAATTGAAACCCTATTGTTAAATTGCCCTGATGAAAGACTTCAGGGCAATTTTATTTTTAGCCCTCACCTGCTGTACAACTACCAAAATCCATAAGTCCATTGTAACAATGGAGAGTGACCATAGTGACCATATCGGGCTATTGGTCTATGATCCAGTGGCAAAGAAGGAGGTGGTCAGTTATCACGCAGATAAATATTTTACCCCCGCTTCAAACACAAAAATACTGACCTTATATACTTGCCTGAAGGTACTGGGAGATTCTATCCCCGCATTATATTATCAACAATCTGGCGACTCGGTGATATTTTGGGGTACGGGCGACCCGACTTTTTTGAATCCTCTATTGCCAGAGAATAATGTATTGGATTTTTTAAAATCTCAGCAGGGTGATCTTTATTTCTCAGATGCTAATTTCTATGATGAACGATTTGGGCCGGGGTGGGCTTGGGATGATTACAACTATACCTTTTCTTCGGAAAAGTCGCCATTACCGATATACGGAAACAATCTTGTTGTAACGAAACCGGAAAATGAGCCATATTTATCATTAACCCCCAATTATTTCAAAAAGTATTTTTGGATGGGTGACTCTACGGAAAAGGCAGCACTTGACCGGACTTATGATAATAACATGTTTGTCTACACCCCTTCCAAACGAAAACTAGATGTAACCCGTCCATTCAAAAACACTGGCTTGGTGACGGCCCAACTATTATCGGATACATTAAAACGACCTGTTCGGTACCTCAATAAAACATTACCCATTCAGCATGAGATATATTATGGTATCGTAACAGACAGTATTTATAAAGTGATGATGCAGGAAAGCGATAATTTTATGGCCGAACAATTATTGCTTACCACGGCAGGGGTGGTATCAGATTCCTTGAAATCTGATATCGCTATTGAATACATGATGAACAATTATTTAATGCAAATGCCTGACCCGCCAGTTTGGCGCGATGGTTCTGGATTATCCCGGTATAATTTAGTGACCCCCCGGTCACTTGTATGGTTGTGGGAGAAAATATTGGAAGAAAAGCCAAGAGAGGAGCTGTTCCCATTATTGGCTACAGGTGGTCAGTCAGGCACCTTAAAGAACTATTATCGATCTAATTCACCTTATATTATCGGGAAAACTGGGACATTGAGTAATGTCCATAATCTAAGTGGATTTCTGATAACCCGTTCGGGTAAGCTTTTTATATTTAGTTTTATGAACAATAATTACCCCACCTCATCCGCTCCCATCAAAATGAAGATGGAGCAGATTTTGTGGGACATCCACTTAAAATATTGATATGCACAAACACTTTATAATAGTATTCTTACTTGTTTCATCAAATCTATTTGCGCAATTGAAAGACAGTCTCGATTTTAAAATTGGGCAAATGTTGATTGTTGGAGTCCATGAAACGAGTGCAGCAAGTAATCCCGGTATATTAAAAGATATAAAAGAAGGTAAAGTGGGAGGTGTTATTTTATTTGAAAAGAACATAGCGCCAGACAATTCGATTAATAACTTAAAAAACTTCATTAGTGGGCTAAGTGATGGGGCACCGCTACCCTTATTTGTCGCTATTGACCAAGAGGGCGGCTTGATCAACAGGTTGAAAGTGAAGTACGGTTTTCCAAAATCAGTGTCAGCAGCATATCTGGGAAAAACAGGCAATCTGGATTCCACAAGATTTTATGCGGAATCAACAGCCACTACACTTAAAGGATTGGGCATTAATGTAAATTTTGCTCCAGTAGTGGATATTTTGGTTGAAGGCAATCCTGTGATATCAAAGCACGGACGAGCGTATTCGGAAAACCCTGATAGTGTGGCATTGCATGCCGAAGTAGTGGTGGAGGTAATGAAAAAGCACGGAATTGTTAGCGTATTAAAACATTTTCCGGGTCATGGTAGCTCCATGGCAGATTCTCATTTGGGTGTGGCGGATGTAACCAAGTACTGGACAAAGAAAGAGCTCGTACCGTACAAATACATGCTCAAAAAACATGAAGTGGATGCTATCATGACGGCACATATTGTAAACAAAAAATTGGACAAAACTGGACTGCCGGGAACCTTATCAAAACCGATAATGACCGATTTATTGCGCAAGGAGATGGGTTTTGATGGCGTTATTTTTTCAGATGATATGCAAATGCATGCCATTACCAAATATTATGGATTGGAAAAAGCACTCAAACTTTCCATTTTGGCAGGAGTGGATGTCCTGATGTTTTCGAATAACATTCAAGGCAGTGAAAACAGAACCGTGGACACCGTTCATGAACTGATTAAGAAAATGGTACTGGATGGGGTGATCAGTAAAGAAAGGATTGATCAATCTTACCGTAGAATTGTTAAACTTAAAAATACTAGAATCAATGGTTAAGAATATAATAATAGGGGTACTTGTGGTATTTAGTTTGGGCTTTTTAACATTTGCTTTTTATCAAAAGACATTGGCAGAGAATGCTAGAATGGAGGCTGTGGAATGCGCTGAAATTTCAAGAAAAGCACAAGAAGAGGCTAAAAAGGCAGTGGATAAAGCGTATAAAGCAATGTTAGAAGCAATGGAACAAAAACAAATTGCTGAAATGGCACATGTTGACGCAACACAGAAATTAAGAGCTGAAAAAACGAATAAATAATGCAAACAGAACCTTTTAAAATAATCACTCCTTTGGCACCCCGTGTGCCTATCTTAATATCAGTACCTCATTGTGGGGTGTTGTTTCCTGATGAAATAAAAAACGATTACAACCAAGAACTGATCAAAGCACCGGATGATACGGATTGGTTTGTGGATCAACTCTATGATTTTGCCACCGAAATGGGCATCACCATGATCACCGCACAATATAGTCGATGGGTAATTGATATTAACCGTGATCCCGAAAGTAAGCCATTGTATGATGACGGCAGGATAATTACAGAACTTTGCCCAACCGCTACTTTTGCTGGGGAGGACATCTACAAAGAGGGATGTAAGCCTAACGAGGACGAAGTGAAAAGAAGGATTACCGCCTATTATAACCCTTATTATACAAAAATTACTGAGCTACTGGAGGATCTAAAAAAGGAATTTGGCCAGGTGATCTTTTGGGACTCACATTCCATTAGGGAATACGTACCCCTGATTAGAAAGGATAAATTTCCTGATTTGATTTTAGGGGATAATGATGGCAAAACAGCTCACCCCAGTCTTTCAAAATCAGCTCTAGAAAATTTAGAGAAAAGTGGCCTGGAAGTACGCCATAACACTCCGTTTAAAGGGGGTCATTTGACAAGATATTTTGGCCAACCACATAATAACCAGCATGGACTTCAGCTTGAAATGACCAAAGTGAATTATATGGACGACCAGGAAGTCAACTACCATACACAGCGGGCGGAGAAAATACGGACTATGCTAAAAGAAGTGTTTCAAGGATTATTGGTAAAGTTGGAAGAACTTAAATGAAAAAGTACAGATTCAAAGGCATATTACAGAACGAAGGGTGGATCGAAAATGCTACTATTTCCGTTGATGATGCGGGGTTGATTTCCTCTATTTCTTCAGAATCTCAAAACGTAGAGCAGGTGGCTGGATATGCACTTCCGGGTTTTCAGAATGCCCACTCCCATGCGTTCCAATATGCTATGGCAGGCATTGCCGAAAGACATCAGGCAGGCAAAGAAGCCGATGATTTTTGGAGCTGGCGCGAGGCTATGTATCAACTGGCTTTGACCATGTCACCAGATGACTTGGAAGCTGTCGCTACTATGCTGTATGCTGAGATGGCGAGGCATGGCTATACACAGGTGGCTGAATTTCATTATTTGCATCATGATATTGACGGTAAACCATATGCCAATCTTGCCGAGCATGGAGAAAGGTTAGTGTCTGCTGCTCAAAAGGCGGGGATTAAAATCACCTTAGTGCCTATGTTTTACCAAAGAGGCGGCTTTGGACTGGATCCACAGCCAAGGCAAAGGCGCTTTATTTCGAAAACCATTGAAGATTACGATAAATTATTGACGGCTTCGAAGCAAGCTACTTCCCATTATTCGGGGGCCAATTTAGGTTATGGGGTTCATTCCTTGCGTGCCGCAACTCCTGATGATTTTGTGAGGTTATTGGAGGAAAAAAGAACCATTCCATTTCACATCCATATTGCTGAGCAACTTAAAGAGATAGAGGATTCGATTTCCTATTTAAAAAAACGTCCTGTTCAATGGTTGCTAGACAATGTAAATATAGATGACAATTGCCATTTGGTCCATGCCACACACTTAATTGAGGAGGAGATTAAAGGTATAGCCAATAGCGGGGCCAACGTTGTCCTTTGTCCTTCAACCGAAGGCAATTTAGGGGATGGGATCTTTCCTTTAAAGCAATTTCAATCTTTAGGTGGGAAGTGGTCAATAGGCACTGACAGCCATATTGGGCTTAACCCCTTGGAAGAATTACGTATTCTCGATTATGGGCAAAGGTTGACTTCCCACAACAGAAATACCTTTACTGATAAAAACGAGAATGATAGCGGAACTTATGCCATTAAACAATCACAGATTACAGGAAGAAAGGCAATGGGAAATACCAATATAAAATACTTTGCAGTGGGCCAGCCGTTCGATGCGGTGGTTTATGATGCAAATACCGCTTTATTGGCGGCTTGTAGTATCGATAACCTGCTTTCTACAATTGTTTACGCCTCGGATTCAACGTGGGTATTGGGTACTATGGTGGATGGTAAGTGGGTGGTTAAAGATCAAAATCATTCTCAGAAAGAAAAGATTACATTAAAGTTCAAGGAGACCATTCAAAAATTGAAGGTCAGATAAGTTTCCAACAATCACTTACTTAAAGTCCTGTTTTCAGAACGTGTTTTAGCCCGGAAACCACATTAATGGATTATTTGTTAAATTGTGATATCAAAAATCATGTCTATAGGTGGCCAAACATGTTCTATTTTTTGTACTAATGCCTTTATTGGTAGCGTCAGTTCATCAGGCGAAGAGCCAAGTTGAAGTGGATACCAGCTATTCGGCAGATCATCTGGTAAGGGAAATATTGCTTGGCAGTGGGGTGTTGGTAGGGAATGTAAAATATACAGGTGAGAGATATGCTATTAGCAGTTACGAAGACCCAACCAAAGAAATTGGCATTTCAAAAGGTATATTACTTACTTCAGGGAATGCTTTTTATGCCTTAGGCCCCAACAAAACCCCCCGATCGGGATGGGCGAGCTCCGCTAAGGGAGATGAAGAACTTGAGGCCATTGCACGTGGTAAAACCTGGGATGCGGCCGTATTGGAATTTGATTTTGTTACGGTGTCAGAACACCTTTCTTTCCGTTATGTGTTTGCCTCTGAGGAATACCTGGAATATGTGGGCTCTAAATTCAATGATGTTTTTGGGTTTTTTATTTCTGGTGAGGGTATCGACAAAGTTAATATTGCCATGTTGCCCGATGGCATTACCCCGATTACGGTTAATACTGTCAATAATGAACTTAATGAAAACTACTATATAGACAATACTTACTTCAATACCACCGATCCGTTTATCTGGGATGTACGCAACAGAAAGGTAATCACCAACAAAAATTATCAGCAACCTGAAGTTCCACCCAAATACAACATACAATTCGATGGGTTTACTACCGTACTGGAGGCGAAATATGACGTTATCCCAAATAAGGTTTATCATATTAAATTGGCCATAGCCGATATAGGTGATGATATTCTTGATTCAGGTGTTTTTCTGGAAGCAGGTTCATTTCTTAGTTATGGAGATCAGGTTGTAGAATTGGACGACCATTTCAATACCAAAACCATTGCGGCTAAAATCCCAACCGTAAAGCCTAAATCGATAGTAAATAAAGAGCCCCAAAGAGTTGCTATACCCATGCAACAAAAATTTGGTCAGATTGAATTTGAATTTGATGAATATCACTTATCACCAATGGCCCTCAGTACCATTGTAAGGATTTATAATCAATGGAAGACTACCAGTAAAGCCTCCATTGAGGTTATTGGCCACACTGATGACTGGGGAAGTGTGGAGTATAATGAAGGCCTATCAAAGAACCGATCGCAGTCAGTGGCAGATATGTTAATTGAATTGGGCGTCCCGGAGAATTTAATAGTGATCGAATTCCGTGGGGAAACTGCTCCGATAAGCGACAATCAGACTTCAGAGGGCCGGGCACGCAACCGAAGAGTGGAATTTTATCTGAACCATTAACTTTATTGAGTCAATACCTCAACCTGATTTCATCTTCGTAATCGACCTTCACTTTTATGGGCAAACCACGATAAGATAATTTGATATACCCCTTGTAACGGGCTTTCATTTTTCGGCCCTGCAGTACATTAATAATACTTTTGATTACACCAACTTCGCCAATATTAAATGTGGCATCCACCGGTACTTTAAATTCGGATAAAGCTCTCACCTTGGTTCGTACACTATGATTTATTTTACCAATCTTTTTGTCTTCCAATGTTACTTCAATGTCCACTTTCCTTAAGGTCATTCCTACTTTATTGGGATTATAGAAATAGGCATTCCCATTTAAGAAAGCCTCTTTACCAGACACCTTGTTTATTTTAATATCACCAACACCTTTAAAAACGGGCATTTCTTCAGGCTTGGTACATGAAAAAAATATTATTGGAAGGGCCAATAGAAGGAAATATTTCATAGGTAAGTCAGTATTGTAGATTTTATCAATCAGGGAAAAGGCTTCGATCAATATTTGGGATAACGTTCAATGCATTTTTGTAGTATAGCTTTTTCAATACTTCATCACTCAAATTCAGACCATACATTTTCCAAAAAGCATGATAGCGCTTGTAGTATGGGAAATATTCATCTGCGGTTTCCAGTACCCTGAAATAAGTATAGTATTCCTCTGGATTCCAAGAATCTTTCCCAAACATCACTCTATCCTGGTATTTTGTGATAAATGCATTTGCTGCTCTGGGTTGCCTACCCAATTCTGCTATCACCGCCCCTATTTCAGTATACATGTTGGGGTAAATGTCCATAAGGTGAGCGAGGGTGGCCAAGTCATTGGCATACCAACCTAAATGGGCATTGATAAATTTTGTTTCAGGGTGTTTTTTGAAAATGTCATGTTGCTCGTCAATTATGGTTTGCCATGGTGCTGGATCATTGTCTTCCCGTTTTCTGTTGGGCCTCACTTTAAGTTCGAGCCAACGTTCGTTATTCTCATCATGAGCGTCCCAAAAGGGCTTAGGGTCTGCTGCATGGATCAAAACAGGAATTCCTAATTCACCACATTTAGCCCAAACCGGATCAATACGGGGATCGTTGATGGAAATCCTTTCGCCATCCACTACCGCCATCGTTTGACTTTTATATATTTTGAGCCCATTGGCACCCAACTTCACATCATTCTCTATTTGTTCAACTGTATTTTTTGTCCAGTCCTTTTTATTTATATCGCTGATATCAATATTAGTGAATACAATAAATCGGCTGGGAGCGGTTTTATTCACGTTTTCGATGGAGCCACGAAGATGTTTTTCGGATCCTCGACCCCTCCCACTAAGGTTGACCATTACGGCCATGTTCAATTTGTCCATGTCAGCAGTGAGTTCGTTCAAATCTTGTGTGGGCATTGAAAATTGATGGTTATGCACATCGATGAAAGGATATTTGGCCTTTTTTACTTCATGTTCAGGTACAACCAGTGTTGAAGGGGGATCGTATTTTTCCCAATCCATGACTTTACTTTCGGAGGCTTGCTCCTGCGCTTTACAATGAATGGTGACTAAAAATAGAAGCGATATAAATAGTGTTGGTTTATTCATTCGTTAAGTTTTTAATTTATAGATCATTGTTACGGCCTTATTACTGCGAAGGTTTTTTTAATAATACGAATGTTCATCACTATATTTGACAAAAGTCGCACCTCGACCCTAAAATGTAAAAGCATTATGAGAATCTTACTTATCGCTTTCTTATTGTCTCCATTTGTTTCCTTGGCGCAAAGCGGAACAAACTTATTGAAAACTGCAGAATCCAATATTGAAAAGACGAACTATAAAGAAGCAATCAATAATCTAAATACGCTCATTGGTCAAGAACCTAAAAATAAGGAGGCCTTTATTAAAAGGGGTTATGTTAAGAATATTTTAGGTGATTTTTATGGTGCGATAGGAGATTACAATTTTGCGCTTGACTTGGACTCTACTTCTTCAGAAGCTTTGAACAACCGTGGTGAGGCCAAATTCAATCTGGGAGATGACTATGGTGCCATTGAAGATTTTGATAAAGCCATAAAATTTGATGCTAAAAACGCTGAGGCTTATAATAACAGGGGTTTTGCCAAATATAATATTGAAGATTTAGAAGGGTCCTATTTTGATTTTTCAAAAGCCATCGATCTTGACCCAAAAGATGCGGATAAATACTTCAATAGAGCTGTGATAAAGGCCGAATTGGAAGAGTACATCAGTGCAATAGATGATTACAACAAAGCGATTGAACTTGATCCAAGTGAAGCGGAGGTTTTTAATTTCAGGGGAGTGTCCAAGTACAGCATTGGACAGGTCGAGGAAGCCATAGCAGATTATGACAAGGCCATTTCACTAGATGAAAACGATCCAGTTACCTATGAGAATAGGGCATTGGCCAAAACTGCTTTAGAAGATTATGAAGGGGCACTGGCCGATTATACTAAGTCGATTGAGCTTTATGCTGAAGACCCTGACACTTATAACCTACGGGGGGTTGTGTATTACAATATGGAAAATTATGATGCTGCCATTGAAGATTATGATATGGCAATTGAATTAAACCCTAACGATCCGGTTTATTTTGACAATCGTGCATTGGCCAAAACGGCAAAAGAAGATTACAAAGGAGCAGTAAAAGATTATTCGTATTCCATCGAGCTATATCCGAACGATCCGGAAACCTTTCATCAGCGCGGGCTGGCCAAAATCAGCATGGGTGATAATTATGATGGGTGCCTTGATTTGAACACTGCACTTGAACTCGGCTCGGAAGAGGCAAAAGAATCAATTAAAGAATATTGCAAATAAGATTGATAGGTGTCAAACGTTCTATAATGTAAGTTTTAATTAATCGGGTCATTTCGCAACGCAGTGGAGAAATCTTTACCAAAAACATATTAGGGCAAAGATCCCTCCGGGATGACTTGCTAAATGGAACACATCGTTTTGAAAATTATGACAGCTACAAATTTGAGCTGATAAAAAATATAATTGGATAATATCATTTAAATATCACTTCACTACCTCCACACCTTTCCAAAAAGCCACATAGCCTTTGATTTGAGCCGCCAACTCACTGGTTTCTGGGTAATACCAAGCGGCATCTTCATTGGTTTTTCCATCAACATTTAGGGTAAAATAGGATGCTGTACCCTTCCAAGGGCATACAGTATGGGTATCTGAAGGCTTAAAAAACTCCTTGTTAATTGAGTTTTTTGGAAAATAATGATTTCCTTCAATTACTATAGTATCATTGCTTTCCGCCAAAACCTTTCCGTTCCAAATTGCTTTCATAGTATTTATTTTCTTTTACAAACAATTAACAATTATTATCGTAAAATGATTGTCCTTATTCTGACAAGTGTTGACTTTATAATGTTTTAATGTTCAAAGTTGGTTTTATATTAAACAGCCGAATCTCCCGTAAGAAGAAATTTTATCAGGAGTTGGATCATGCGAAACGAACTCTTCGTAATGTAGAGTTTACCGTAGCGGAAACGTTACAGGCAGGCCACGCTAAAATATTAACGGGGGTTTTCATTAAGCAAGGGTTCACCCACCTGATAGCGGTTGGTGGCGATGGCACTTTGAATGAGGTAATCAATGGTTTTATGGATCAATACCAAGAGGAAATCGTGGTTGGATTACTACCTTATGGTTCGGCCAATGATTTTGCCAAAACGATCCGCTCACCCAGCAATATGGTAGATCTATTTGAGGCAGTGAGTAAAGAACGGTCTTCTAAAATAGACGTAGGCTTGGTTCAATTTCAAGATAGCAAACGATATTTTATCAATATAGCTGATGTGGGAATTGGAGCTTCCATCGTGCAACGGGTTAATAAATCCAAGAAATTGCTTGGGGCAGGTTTCACTTTCTTCGGTGCTATTTTAAGGACTTTTCTTTCCTATAAAAACCAAAATATTAATTGTAAAACCCATGACTGGGAATACGAGGGCAAGGTAAATTCACTGGTAATGGCGAATGGAAAATACTTTGGTCATGGTTTGTGCATTGCGCCTGACGCCAATCTTGCTGATGGGCAGTTAGCGATACTCATCTCGGGGGACATTACTATTTGGGATTATATCAAAAATGTAAAGACCGTTAAGAAGGGAATTCGGGTCAATCATCCTTTATTGCAATACAAAACGGCAAATAAACTTGAATTAACTTCAGAAGTACCATGCGGCATAGAGGCGGATGGTGAATTTATTGGTACCACGCCTGCTACTATTAGTGTGGCTGCTAAAAAGATCAGGTTTTTAGTTTAAAATACTCCAACCCTTCATCTGCTATTTTCATGACTTCTTTATCTTTTGAAGTCAGTTGAAATGAATTGATATATTCCTCTTTTTCCAATTGTTCAAGGTAAAATTTCAGTGCATTCTCTATCAATATATGTTTGGGAACGGACATAGCCTTGGCTTTTACGGCCAATTGCTTGAGTAAGCTATCGGAAAGGTTGCACGTTAATGTTGCCATTATAATAATATAAAACAAAAATCATATTTGTAAAGAGGCAATAATTCCCCTCAAATTACTTAACAGCACTTTTCTCCAACATAAAACTTCCCATCGACCGCTTCCCTTCCACAACCACCGATTTCCAAGGTTCAATCAATGTAAGGCCTTGTTTGGCAAAGGTGGATTCAATGTTGTCTTTTTGTAGCAAATAAGGAAATGAGTTTTTGTTTTCTACAAGTCCAATATCTGTAGCCATACGGATAAACATGACACCGTCTTTTTTTAATACCCGAACGAGCTCAGACAACATTTTTTCAAACTCATCCTGATTTTTGGCAAAGTGCAGCACAGCGGTGCAAATGATAGCATCAAATTGAGCCTGAGTATAAGGCAACTCAGTTAAGTTTGCAACAGCAAAATGCTCAGAAGCGGACTTGTAAGTCATTTTCGCCATTTTAATGGCCATTGGATTCATATCTATGCCATGTACGGCATATCCGTTATCCACAAAGTATTTCAAGTTGCGGCCCTCGCCACATCCGGCATCTAGCAGCTGAATTTTATTATCGAAATGGCCTTTTAATATATGGTCGAGAAGATAAATATCAACATTGCCGAGCAATCCATTAAGTTCTTTTTGCTGCATTTTCTAGGGCTAGTTTAAATTCTTGTTTTCCATATTCAATCAACTCAGAAGATCGGTAAAATTCGAAAGTTCCAGAGGTATGACGGGATATCCTTACTACTATGTCAGGACGACTCCTTTCTATAACCAGGTCAGATATCCGGTCTTGCATTAGGTCAACCGAACTGGTGATTAAATCAAAATAGCTCAATCGCTTTGGTTTTTGCTCACTAGGAAAAAAGTCATTCCATTTTTCAAGCAGCCCTGAAAATTTACTTAACTGCTTTGGCTCTTGCTTTTTCATGGTATTTGGAACGTTGGCATTTACATCCGAAACCACAAGAATATCATTTGAATTCCTATCCACATGGGCTATTGGTATGGGGTTACAAACACCCCCATCAACCAGTTCAATCCCATTGATAAAACTTGGCTGCAAAACCGAGGGGATGGCGGCTGAGGCCCTTAATGCAGTGAATAATTTACCGGACTTGAAAACCCTTTCCTTTTTATTGGTAATGTCAGTGGCTATTACTGACAATGGGATATTCAATTCTTCTATGTCACAATCAGAAACGAATTTTTTCATTTCGTTAAATACCTTTTCACCCCTGACAAACCCATGTGTACTGAACGTAAAGTCCATGAGCTTAAAGACATCGATTTTATCTAGGTTACTGATCCACTCTTTGAACTCAGGTAACTTCCCGGCAGCATACACGCCACCAACAACTGCCCCCATAGAGCTTCCTGAAATGGCCTTAATGTCGTAACCTGCTTCTAAAAGGCCTTCTATCACGCCAATATGGGCAACGCCCCGTGCACCGCCACTAGATAAAACTAATGATACTGATTGACCCATAACCCTTTGCATTTGGCTAAATTTATCATAGAATCGTGGAACAAAATAATTAAAGCCTCCTTTTTCAATCCATTCTTTATGAATTCAAAAATAAAAATACAGTTCGATAAACTTGAAGTGCTGAAAACCAAGCTTTTAGATCAACTCACAAAATTTAATGATGATCAGATAAATTTTAAACCAGCACCTGATCAATGGTCACTTGGCCAGGTAATGTTTCATCTTCACTTGGTAGAGCAGCGGGTATTTGAATATATTTCAAACAAATCTCAGGACACAGCAAGCCTTAATGAGACAGGACTTAAGGAATCATGGAGGATGTTTTTGTTACACTTATTTTTAAAGTTTCCGATCAAATTTAAGGCTCCTAAAGTGGTAGCAGATGCTATGCCAGATTCCATCAATATGGAGCAGCTGCGCATCGATTGGCAATCACACAGGGAGCAGATGAAAGAGTTGTTAAATAATCAGGATGAAAAACACCTGCACCTAAAAATATTCAAGCACCCACGTATAGGGTATATAAACATGTTTCAAACCATGAGCTTCATTAATGCCCATCATAGGCACCATTTGAAACAGATTAATGGCCTTTTATCAAAAATCAAGATGTTAAACAATTAACTCTTCAGATTTTGAATGTCATATTTACTATCTTCATTGCTTCTATCACGCATTTTATTTTATGAAAAAATTATTAGTTGCCTTGCTATTCATAGGGTCATCAGCCTTTGGTCAGACCATACAAAGCCCTACTCAATTTTTAGGATATCAATTAGGTGAACGGTTTTCACGCCATCATCAGGTAGTTGATTATTTTAATTACGTAGCAGCCAATGCCACAAATGTAAAGCTTGAACAATATGGGGAAACTTATGAACATCGACCATTGATGGTGGCCATATTGAGTTCGCCAGAAAACATGGCTAAAATTGATGAAATACGGACTAATAATTTAAAAAGAGCACAGATGCTAGCAGGGCAGCCAACAGATGATGGTGTTGCCATAGTGTGGCTGAGCTATAATATCCATGGCAATGAAGCCTCCTCTACAGAAGCCGCAATGAAAACATTATTTGCGTTGGTTGATCCAAATAATAAAGAAAGCAAAGAGTGGTTGAAAAATACAGTGGTAATCATTGACCCATGTATCAATCCGGATGGCCGTGATCGCTACGCCAATTTTTATAACCAATATGGCAACAAAGATTATAACCCTAACGGTGATGACATTGAGCACCATGAGCCTTGGCCAGGAGGAAGGCCGAACCACTATCTCTTTGACCTGAACCGTGACTGGGCTTGGCAAACACAAACAGAATCGATAAGCAGGTCAAAGATATATCATCAATGGATGCCTCAGATCCATGTTGATTTTCATGAGCAATTCATTAACAACCCCTATTATTTTGCACCTGCAGCCGAGCCGTTTCATGAGATAATTACTCCTTGGCAAAGGGAATTTCAAACGGCTATTGGTAAAAATCACGCCAAATATTTTGATAAAAATGGCTGGCTTTACTTTACCAAAGAGAGCTTTGATCTATTATACCCTAGTTATGGCGATACTTATCCTACTTACAATGGTGCCATTGGCATGACCTACGAGCAAGCAGGACACGGTTATGCAGGCCTTGGCGTTATAACCGAATATGGTGACACATTGGCCCTAACCGACCGCATTGCCCATCACTATACTACTGGCATGTCTACCATTGAGATGGCATCAAAAAATGCCGCAAAATTGGATAGTGAGTTTATTAAATATTTTGATGATAATGTGAAACGGCCTACAGCTAGTTATAAAACCTATGTGGTTAAAAACACCAATGCCGATAAGATAAAGGGGCTTACTAAATTTCTAGACAAACAAATGATCAAATATGGCGCAGTAAATTCTACCCGAAATGCAAAGGGATTTGGCTATATCACCAATAGTCAGACTTCTTTTACCATTACACCTAAAGATCTGATAATCAATGTCTACCAACCTACTTCAAGACTGATTACGGCCTTATTTGAGCCCAAAACGAAGCTTTCTGATACCCTTACTTATGACATTACAGCTTGGGCATTACCTTATGTCTATGGATTGGATGCCTATGCAATGACTGAAAAGTTAAGCACTGAGAAAGCATTTGATTTTGGCCAAAAATTGAGCACTGAAGTGAAAAAAACCTATGCCTACATTTCTAAATACAATAGCATTGAAGATGTAAAATGGCTGGCTTATTTATTGAGAAATGGAGTGAATGTACGTGTAGCACATAAAGAGCTCACGGTTGAGGGCACTAAGTTTGAAAGGGGATCTCTAATTATCACTCAACGCAATAATGAAAACATAAAAGGCGGTCTTGATGCCTTTATGGTCTCGGCTACTAAGCAATTTGAAAGAAATCCAATAGCCGTTTCTACTGGCTTTGCCGATAGTGGTGTTGATTTGGGCTCTTCTTCTGTTGCGCGTTTAGCCGCACCTAAAGTGGCTGTGTTGACAGGTGATCAAACTTCCTCGTTGAATTATGGTGAAATTTGGCATTTCTTTGAGCGGCAAATTGATTATCCAATTACCTCCATTGGCACAGATTATTTCTCCAGAGTGAAACTTTCAGATTACGATGTGTTAATTGTTCCCAATGGATATTATAGCTTATTCAATGAAGGTGTTCTCTCTAAAGTTAATGACTGGGTGAGGGACGGAGGGAAGCTCATTGTGATAGGTTATGGCCTCAATGCCTTTAAAGAGCAAAAAGGCTATGCCCTCAAAGAGTATTTTGATGAAAAGGAAAAGAAGGACAATGAAAACAAACCTTCAGTAGAGGATATTTTGAAAAGCTATGAAAGTCAAGAGCGGGATGGTTTAAGCTCTTCCATATTTGGGGCAGTGTTCAAAATCCGACTGGATAATACCAATCCATTGGCCTATGGTTACAATTCTGAATACTTTTCATTAAAGACGAGCACCCTTCGGTTCGCCTTTCTTGAAGAAGGCGATAATGTGGGAGTTATTAAAGGGGATGCCAAAGCCATTAGTGGTTTTGCGGGTACTCAAGCTACCAATAACCTGGAAAATAGCCTTGTGTTTGGTGTGGAGTCGAAAGGAAGAGGTAGTATCGTCTATATGGTAGACAATCCTTTATTCCGAGGTTTTTGGGAAAACGGCAAGTTGTTATTTAGCAATGCGGTGTTTATGGTGGGGAAATGAGTTCTATATTAAAGTTATAATGAATATATATCTAAGTTGGCAATTTCACTAATCTCATTGATTGGAGTTTTCTACCTTTTTGGGTACATCTTTCCAGAAAGTTTCGTCTGGATGTATTCTCAAGGGTACAATAACTATTTAATTATTGCAAAAGGGTTAGTCTTTGTACAATTAGCGTACCTTTTATTTAGAGTTTGGACTTTTGATTTGGTGGATAATTCAACTAAATGGTTTTGGACATGGTTATTGATACTGTTCAATCCAATAGGAAGCTTGATCTACATTTGGAGAATTGATCAAAAGTTGGGGAATACTCGCAGAACTTAACTTTGCCTAATATTGGTAGCCGTTGCACAACCTCCTGTAATTGATGATTTCAATATTCAATCAATGAGAGGATATTTTTGAAATCGTACATTCACCAAGGCGGGCAAGACGAAAAAATGGCGTGGCGGTGTGTGACGGTGCAGCGGGGCTAGCTATTTGAGGGCTGGAAGTAGCGCGGTATTTTTTCAAGGCTTTTTTGCTTCGTTTTTTGGCCTCAAAAAATGAAGGGAAGAAGTGGCTAAAACCCTACCGGACTTGTTCCGCTATCCCTGAATTAGAAGCACTTGTCCTTTTGGTGTTGTCACAAACAAGTAAAGGTCATTTGCTCGGGTAAGTCTTGTAGTAAATAGTACTTGATAGGCTAGTCGCTTATTTCTGACACTTTTTGCATTCGCCCAAAAAGTGTCCAAAAACGCTTGCCAGAATAACCCCTCCGCCCGCTTGGCCTACGCACGCCCGGTATTCTGGCGGCCTGCCCGCTTTGCTTCTGCGAAGCAGTGGGGGAGATAGGTAGATGGAAGGGTGCTTTTGCTGGATCAATATTTTTTGAAATCGTACATTCACCAAGG
>DDIU01000005.1 GCA_002338655.1 Flammeovirgaceae bacterium UBA1842
GAAGTTTACCGGACAACAGTGGATCAAGTCCGGCATGACACAGAAGTTGGTGCTACAGACTCCAAGTAACAGCCTCGATTATTATAACTCCTGTCTTTGCGGACTTGATCCGCAATCCCTAATTTAATAGCTTGAGATTGGACACTTCTTAAAAGTATTAACAAGACGCTAAGACCAGATGAGTTGGAACCAAACCTGTCAGGTTTTGCTTTATTTAATCCTTCAATTATTCAAAATACACTGCCTTGAGCTAGGACAAACCTGGCAGGTTTTAGTAACCATTTATTTGCTTTTTTAGCAAAATGATCCGGCCCTGTCTGCCGACAAAGACAGGCATCTCACGTTTAAAGCAACAATCAAAAACCAAGGAGAAAGAAAACTCTAATTCTTTGATGTCATTTTTCTATCTTTATTAAGATGAATGAATTCTTAAGTTACGGTTGGCAAATAGTTGTTATTGTGTTTGCTATAATAGGTTTTTTAAATACCAGTAATTCCTTTTATAAAATCTATATAAAGCCCGAAAAACCAAAATTAGAAATTGACTTTAAAATTTCCATGTTTAACAGGGGTGACACCTTGGTAATTACCAGATTTATTAAAATATTAAATAACTCGGCTAAAACAGCTTTTCGAATAAAATTATATATTTCGAATGGAGAGAATAATTTAATATTAACAAGGGATTCTCTAAAGCCAGCCCAAGACCCAATTCTACATGAAAACAAAACTGAAATAGATTATCAACCAACAATTGAAATCAGCGATTACCTTAATAATGCTTTCGTTATTGCTCAATATAAAGATGATAAAGGCACTACTTTTTATACAAGACGGAATGGAATGGATAATAAATCTACATTGTTTGCCACAAAGAAGAGACCTAAAGACCTTGACGATTTTTTTGTTAAAGTAGAAAAAGATGAAAAAGATATTAAGTGACTTCTTATCTTTATTTTGGTGGAGGAGAGGAAATGTCTTGATTGTGGTAATTATTCTGGTTGGAATTTGGTAGCTCAATTAGTAAATAAGTGCCATCAAATTTATCCTTAAAAATAACATTTCGTATCCTTTCATGACACCTATAAAATAAAAAAGCACTTACAATTTAATGTAAGTGCCTGATTATCAATGAGCCCCCAGTCGGATTCGAACCAACGACCTACTGATTACAAGTTATTATCTGCCCTTTGTATTATCTTTACTAACATTTGTTTATCTTTGTTAATGAGCGTTTAGAGTGATATAATGACTATTTCCAGTTATTGTTCTTTACCCCCTTATAGCGATAAATGTTTCACATTTGTTTCACATGAACTGAAAAGATGAAAAAAGAAAGTCGAAGAAAGGTAACTACTTCATTGGTTTTTCGAAAAGATCAGACGGATAGCAATGGAGATTATGCAATTAAACTTAGAATTGGGTTTGACCGAAAATCAAGGTATTATTCGGCAACAATTGATGGCAAGACTGTTTATTCGTCAAATGAAAAGATACTACTTTCAGATGTTAATCTTAAAGGTGAAAATAGATTTATCCAAAGCAAACTTCAAGTACTTAAAGGTAAAGCGTTAACCGTTATTGAAGCAATTGAAAGCAAAAATAAGCCTTTTACATTTGTTGAATTTGAAGCAAATTTTCTTAAAAGTGATAGTAGGAAAAGCATTCAGGATTATATGGATGATGTGTATGAACATCGAATGTCTGACGGGAGAATTGGCACTGCGAAAAGCTACAACAATGCGTTCAATGCGTTCAAAAAATACAAGAAAGGAAAGCCTATTGCGCCCCATGAATTGACCGTTAATGAATTAAAGAAGTTCGAAAAATACCTTTTCGATTCGGGTGTTGGAAAGACAACGGTCGGTATCTATATGAGAAGCCTACGTGTGGCGTTTAATGATGCTGTTGACGATAATCCAGAACTGGAAGCACTCACACCATTTGCAAAAAGATCAAACCAATCTCGCAAGTACATTATAAAAACAGGAAGTGGCCATAAAGGTGATGCACTTTCACCGGATGATTTGAAAAGGTTTTTAAATCTTAAGGTTGAAAAGGGAACTTCTGAATTTGAATCAAAATTATATTGGATGTTTTGCTTTTTTTGTCAGGGAATGAACTTCCGTGATTTGGCCTACTTACGGTATTCAAATTTAAATATTAAGAATAATTCCATTGAATATATTAGGAGGAAAACTAAAAACTCTGAGCAAAAGGAATCGATTATAAACGTCCCTTTGACTACTGAGATATTAAAAATAATCAATGAATTAGGAAATGATAAGCAAGAGGGGCTAATCTTCGATATTATAACGGATGATATGAGTGAGGAAAGGCAAGATTCTGTTATTCGGCAAAAAATTAAGATAGTAAATAAGTGGTTGAAACGTCTGTGTGAGGCCAATAATTTACCCTCTATGACAACATACTGGAGCAGGCACACCTATGCTTCGCTTTTAAAAATGGCAGAAGTTCCGGTTGAAATGATAAGGGAGCTTTTAGATCACTCAGATATTCGGACGACTGAAAACTATCTAAAGAAATTCGATCTATCTGAAAAGAGAAAAGCAAATGAAAAGGCTGCATTATTATACAAATCTGCTAGTTGAAAATGGGAGCAATAAAAAGAATAGAAGAAGAATTTGAGTTTATTTCATTCGTTAATCAATTCGAGAATGAAGGTATTAAATTTAATTTATTTAATGACTCTGATCCAAAATCAGTAACAAATGATGGAATTACATTTACTCTTGAAAATGAAATAAACCATGATCACGAAATAGATTTGGCTGAACTGTTTTATTTCAGGTTATCTAAGTTACCATTATATAAAAATTGCACTTCAAATGAATTTATTGAAAGGCAAAAGTTATTTATAAATCAACAACCAAAAAATATACAAGATGAATATACATCCTTGTTTGATACATTAAACAGAGGGTTGGAAAATTTTCAATGGTTTCATAATTCAAATCTAAAAAGTCAACGTCAAATAGCAGGATTTTATTGGTATGTCAAACAATCATCTCAAAATTTTGCCTTTCAATATCACACTGAAAATATAGTTGGAAAATACAGGCCTAGTGACACTTCATTTTCCAAGGCAAAAAGAGAATATGCCGACTTTCAACTAGAGGGAACAAGAAAAAAGGGGACTTCGAACAACATAGATGATTTAGAAATTATCAATCTTGAACTAAAAAGGCTTGGAATTAACAGTGATATTATAATCCAAGACCTGAAAGATGCAAGAGTGCATCATGAATCAAGAAAAGACGAAAAGACGAAAAGAAAACAGCAAAAAAATAAAAATTAGGCATCATTAGTAAATTTCACAAAATATAAATCACTAAACGCACACCAAACGCACACCCCTTATTTTATCAACCACTTAATTTAGTTGCATCACTTTAAATTATATCAAGATGCAACAAATTATATTAAATGGTATCAGCTTCACCGAAATGATGGAGCAATTTCGGCAAGTAGTTAAAGACGAAATTACAGCTATACCAAGTCCAGATCCAAAGAAGAAGTTTCTGACAATTGAAGAAGCTACAGAAATGACTGGGTACTCCAAGTCTACTATTTATCGCATGACTTCAGAGCGAACAATTCCCCATCTAAAAAATGGAGGAAAACTAATGTTCTCTTATGATGATCTGTCTGAATGGTTAATGAGTGGAAAAAAAGACCCTCTATTTCTGACATAAAAGGGTCTTTTTTTTAGTTTTTATTAACGGGTATTATGAGAACAAATATACAAAAATCAGAGGAATTATCACATGGCTTAAAATTCAAAAATTAGCCGTGGAAAAAGAAACTAGATATTTCAATTTCCCTATTCAGATACTTCAAGGATTTATGAATGATCAGCGCAATACACTAAATAATATTTGTGATTACGCCATATATGCCCATTCCTTAAGCTATGAATACGGGGAAAGTGAAATAGAAAAATTTGAAGAGGCTAACGGTTATTATAGGTTGAAAGTAGGGAATAGTAAACATTCCTTGAATAATGGGAAATACTTATATAATGACTTTATGGGTCTTAACCCTCCAATGGTGGGACTTTCTACAAATATATGGTGGGACTTTTACTTGAATCAAAAAACCGACTTTGAACTGGCTTGCCTTCTAGGATTCCTGGGACTTAAAAGCATTCTTAATGCTAAATCATACTGCAAAGTCACTAACAATTATTGGTTGTCTAGAATGGACGGTCAAGCCAAATCAGTAAGCCAGACTAACCAATTGACCCCACCAATTGCGAAATATTCAAACGAGTATCAGTTAAAAAAAATTAAGGAAGAACTGTCTTTGAATTGGGGGCTTAAACATTATGGCCGATATACTAGAGGGTTTTATGTGAGCTTCAAAATGGAGTTTAAAGAATTAGTTCGTCAAGCAGAATTAAGTCGAAAGTCCAGAAAAAAGGAACAATTGAAAAACCAACGAAATGAAATTATCCAAAATGTATTAATTGAATTGCAATGACGATTAAATCACGACCATATCACGACCATATCACGACCTATATAAAAGGATTTAGAATAGTTGTTTACAATGTCACTAATACATTTCAACAACTACACGACCTATATAAAGATATTTTAGAAAGATACTTTAAAAAGGTTTTTAAGAAAGAAAACATAAACGGGGGCTGCGCTCTCCCATTTTTTAAAAGTTTTTAAGGATGAAAGCAATAAGAGAACTAAACACCATGGCTTTTGAAGCAAAAAAAAGGAAATATAAAAATCTTCCGATTCACGCCATATCGACAAAAAAATATAATGATAAAACCTCCAACGGTTTGACCACTTGCATAATTGATCATCTAAGACTGGAAGGTTGGCAAGCTGAAAGAATAAGCGTCACCGGACGATATGTAGGCGGCACTCGATTAGTCACCGATGTAATAGGCCGAACTAAACAAATTGGTTCTGCAAAGTGGATTAGTCCAAGTATGCAAGTTGGAACTGCCGACATCGCCTGCACTATACAGGGGCGAAGTGTGAAAATTGAGGTGAAAATTGGACGTGACAGGCAGTCACAAAAACAAATAGAATATCAACACCAAGTAGAACGAGCTGGAGGCATCTATTATATCGCTAAGGACTTCGAGAGCTTTTACAATTGGTATCAAAAATTAGTAAACAATTAATCTAAAATTTATAATAAAAATGAAAGCAGAAAGTAAGAAAAGGGTTGTACTGTTTCAAAATCACACCGGGATACAGGTACAAAGAAGTGCAACAGATGCATTGCCAAAGTTTCAAGAATTGATTCTTGAGGCTGAAAAATTCAAAATTAAAATTGCTTCAATTGATCAGCTAAAATTGATTGTGGAGGGCGGCTTTGACGTAATTAGAAACATGATTTATGATTCGTTACCACAAGAGTCAATTGGTAAATATAGCGTCTCTAAGGATAACCTAATGACTATGTTGGACTTGCCATCAAGTGATAACGTTAATCATCTAATATCTGAGGTTCGATTTAACTCTAACCTATTGAGGGCTATGAGCCTGAAGAATGGCAAATTATATGTAGATAATGAGAAGATTGAAGCAATAGACGAAGCCGGGGATATCGTTGCCAAAACTCAGGCACAGGTAAAAGCATTTGAAGGGCATAGTGAAATGGCTAAAATCTTAAACACGTTTAATGAAGCCTATTCTATTACTGAAAATACAGTTTTAAAAGACTTGTTTTTAGTGGATGACAAAGGAAGGTTTTCAATAAAAAATTACTACTACGCAACACATACACCAAAGGCCTAGTTGATAGCCTTTGGGTGGGTAGGGTCGCCATTTTTTCAACCTTTGGCGGCCTTTACTTAAAAAAACACTTTAGGTACTATGCCCGACCTCTGTAGTTCTGGAACATATGCGAAGCTCCGTTTAAACAGGTGGTTAGTGGTATTTCAGAAGATGTTGCGAACAAATACCCTATTGGGGTCTAAAGTGCCTAAAAACAACGTTTAAAGACGAAATCAATAATGATCTGTTGTTAAGATCATAAACAAAAAAAAGTGAAATAATTATGGCCTATTTAACCAAAAGACAATTTGCAGATAAATGCGGAATTTCCACTAGTGAATTATCGGTTTATATCTCAAGAAACAAGGTAATTATAACATCCCAGGGACTAATTGATGATGCAGATGAATTTAATGAGTACTTCTATTTAAGGCGAACCACTGACAATGATATTACGGACGAGTCAAACGAGTTCTTACAGCTCGATTATAAAAAGAAAAGTCTTGACATCCAGAAGATTACAGAAGAAATAGAGATTCTAAAAATCAAAAAAGACAAAACTCACTCTGAAGTTATCCCAACAAATATGATAGATTCTTTAATAAAAGAACATTCTAAATCCCTTTCAACCTCATTTGAAAAAGCATTAGATCGGATATTAATTAAAATCTCTGATAAACGGACTTTGACCTTGAAAGAAAAAAACTGTCTGAAGTCTGAAGTTTTAGCGGAAACAAAAATTATTAATAATAGAGTTATGCAGACTACTCAAAAGGAATTGAAACAAATTGTAGTGGATTTTTCAGAGACAAGAGGACGAGGCGAAAGGGTTTAAAAACTGTGACCCTAAAACCTACTAAAAGCAGGATTGATCATATCCATATTCCTGCTATAACAATTCCGATAGTTAGAAGTATATTATATACCAAGTTTATTTTATTTAGCTTCGGATAGTATAGAAGTAATATCTTTAAAAGTAGTGGAAATCACAAAGTTTCCCACTTCATTTTCATTGTGATATACTGTAAATGTCTTGGCCATTATCCCAAAATTTTGTTGGTCTCCTCACGGAGCATTTCAACATATTTTTGGTTTGTCAGTTTTGCTAGTTTGGACTCAACTGACCAAAGTTTTATTTTAGCCTCAAGTCGTTGATCCTTCTTTTCTGATTCGGTGTCTAGTTGGAGTGCAAATGAGAATGAACTATTTAACCCACTCTTACCAACTGCACTATTCGATAATTCATTAATTTTTACCATTTCTTTTTCGTTTTTTTTCTTTTAATAAAATTCCAATCTTCATGCCCCGAACGCAAAAAAAGTCCGCTTTTTGGGGAATAAATCTTTATTAAAATTGATACCTTATGGGATAGGGTCAAAAAAAACGCCTTAAAACATGGAATATGTTTTTTTAGAATGGGGGTTAAAATGATGGTAAATCATTAAAATGTTTACCATTTGTTTCACAATAAATAAAAAAGGCACTTACAAATTAATGTAAGTGCCTGATTATCAAGAGCCCCCAGTCGGATTCGAACCAACGACCTACTGATTACAAGTCAGTTGCTCTGGCCAGCTGAGCTATGGGGGCCTAACTATTTTGCTTTCGTTTAAAGCGACTGCAAATTTAGACGACCACTAATTAAAAGCAAACATCTTCATAAAAATATTAAGACATTTGCCTAACTATTTTCAGCTGGTGTTTCAGTCCTTTCAATTCCACTGTAGCTGCCTTGATTTTGTCGTTAAATTCCTTCTTCAGCTTATCAGCGGTTTTGGATTCAGCAAAAAATTCAAGGTTGTTTTTCCAAAGGGCAATGTCATTTTCAAGATGACTGATCTGCTTACGCATATTCTGCTCCTTTCTGAAAATCTTCTCACCTGAATTTGGCCCTTGGGCTATTCGGTTGATCTGATTTTCCAAACGGATTTGCTGACGCTCCTCATTAGTTACATCAATACTGTTGATGTATTTGTCAACGGCTTCAGAGTACTTGCTTTTAATGCTCGACATACTACTTTTGGGTACAAAACCGGCAGCGGCATATTTAGCCTGTAGCTCCCTAAATTTGTCCAAATCGGCTACCTTATCAACCGCCATTTTTACGATTTCTTCACAGATTGCTTCCTTCACTTTCAGGTTATCCCCAAAACTTTTCTCAGCCTCTCCCAAGCTCGCTCTCTTCTGGTTGAAAAAATAATCACAAGCACCTTTAAATTCCCTATAAATCGATTCCCTCTGTTTTTCAGGTACCGGACCTATTTCCCGCCAAGTCGATTGCAAATTCTTATACTCATTGGCTGTCTTTTGCCAATCTGTACTCTCTTTCAATTCGATGGCCTTCTGCACCAATTCTTTCTTTTTCTCAAGGTTGCCTTCACGCTGGGCATCCAACCTCTTAAAAAAGCTGCCTTTGTTACTATAAAATGTCTTGAATCCAGACCAGAACGCACGGTTTATTTCTTTAGACTTGGTACGGGGTACACCACCGGTAGCTTCCCATTGCTCCTGAATCTTCTGGAGTTCTTTGGTTTTACCATTCCACTCTTTGATCTTATCAGAATCAAATGCGGTAAATTCCGTTACCTTGGCTACCAACTCTTCCTTTATTTTAAGGTTGGCTTCTAATTCTACTTTTAATTGATCAACATACTCCTTGCGCTGATCATAAACGGCATCTGAAGCGGTTTTAAAACGCTGCCAAAGCGCTTCACGCTCCTCATTTGGAACAGGGCCAAGATGCTTAAACTCGTGGTGGAGTTCATTAAGCTCTTTGATAGCTTCATTGATATTGGTCTTTTTTGAAAGCTCCTCGGCTTTTTCACAAAGCTCATACTTCAATTCAAGGTTTTTCTTACGGTCAAGCTCCTTTAACTCAAAGTAGATGCTTCTGTTGTCATAAAAACGGTCTACAAGCGCATTGTAGTTGGCCCAAAGTGTTTTTACATAGGCACCGGGTATTGGGCCTACAGCACTCCACTCCTTCTGAATCTCCTTAAATGTATCGTAACTCGCGTTTGTTTCTTCTGAGTCTACATATTCACGCAACCGTTCGAGAATGTCCTGTTTCTTTTTAAGGTTTTCATCTTTTCGGCTCTCTTGCTCACGAATGTACTTGGTCTTGTTGTCCCTAATCAATTTGAAATTGGCCTCAAACCGATTGGTTAACTCATCATACTTAAAATCAAAGTCTTCTTCTATACCACCCTCCGCTTTGAACCTGGTGAGTGCTTCTTCCCTTTCTTTGTCTTTAATTTCGTCAAAATAAGGTTTTATTACCCTTGCCAGCTTCTCAGCTTTGATCACTTTGGAATCTTCTGCTAAAGTCCTAATGAGCTCTACCAGTTGTTCCTTTGAGTAGCTACTGTAGTCTACCTCTTCTTCTTCTTCCTCTTGATCTTGCTGATCGTCTTTTTCTGCTAAATCCTCTTCAGAAGTTAACTCCTTTTTTTCGGTCACTGGGGGGCTATCTTCATCTGCATGAGCTTCTACTTCCGTTTGGCTAACATTTTCTACACCTTCTTGGGGTGTTACAGATGGGTCGATTTCCTGCTCCAGTTCCTTTGATTCCTTCACCTTGTCCATCATATACCGTTTACATCGTCAATAACTGTAAAATTAGTAAAATCATTCAATTAAGTCTTGGGTCGGTTGGATAATTTGAATATACATTATACCGCCCACCAAGCTCTTTTAATACTGTTTTCCATAATTTGTCTATATCTTGATTAAAAACAAGATCTGTAGTTACATTTGGTGTTACTATCCAAGAGTTGGCATCCAACTCCTCTTGCAACTGTCCAGCTCCCCAACCGGAATAGCCGATGAAAAACTTAAAATCATTTGTTTTGATCTCTTTACTTTCTATTAATACCATCAATTGTTCGAAATTACCTCCCCAATAGAGTCCATTGCCCAGCGCAACACCACCCTCTATATAATCCGCCTTATGTACAAAATGCAGGGTATCCTGCTGCACCGGCCCCCCTACTAACACAGGTTGGTCAAAATCATTGATGTCTTCAATGATATCATCGAGATTGACCGTGCTCATTTTATTAAGTACAAAACCAAATGAGCCCTCCTCATTATGTTCACATAGGAGTACCACCGTTCGTTCAAAATTTGGATCAGGCAAAAAAGGCTCTGAGATCAAGAGTCTTCCCTTTTCGGGTTTTAGGTCATTTTTGAACTTAAAAAAATCCATCAGTGCAGTGCTGGTTTTAAGGGTTGCTTTTTCAGTACTTCTGTTTCTATGTCATTTAATTCTTTTAATCTATCATATACCTTGCGCTCTTCAAAATATATTAAGGCCATTTTAACAAAAATATTACCATGTTTGGCTTCTGATGCCCAAAGGTTATGATAAAAAGTTTTTAGTTCCCCGGGCTCCAATGCCTCATAAACCAGCTTGAATCGCTCAGCACCCCGACATTCTATGATGGAAGCCAAAAGCAACCGGTCCATAAACCTTCCTTCCACATCACTACGGCAGTTGTCCACCAATTCCTTCACATATACATCTTGCCCTATTTGGTGCGGCAATTGAATTCCACGCTGTGCCATTATTTCATACACTTGTTGAAAATGCTCCATCTCCTCTATGGCGGTATCTATCAGTTCAGGGATTATTTCAGTCCGGTCCGGATATTTAGCCACAAAACTCATGGCCATGGCCGAAGCTTTACGCTCACAATTGGCATGATCCTGCAAGAAAGCATCAAAATCCCCCATCACCGTTTCAAGCCAGGCGGCACTACTTTTACTGGCTAACTCTATGCTTAATTTCATATTACAACGTATATCGAACTCAATCTTACTGATAAGTTAAGTAATAATAAAAAGTTTCAGGGGCTATTGTCATTATTGCCCAATTAATACCGTACAAATAAGTTGATTCCTTCTTATTTTTGATCGTCAATCAATTACCCACTATGAAAGAAGATTTAGCCTCCATCCGTCATGAATATTCTAAACAAAACCTGAATAAATCAAGCGTAAAAGCAAACCCCCTTGAGCAGTTCGAATTGTGGTTTGAAGAAGCCAATAAAAGTGCTGCCCTAGAAGTAAATGCAATGAATCTGGCCACCGTCAATGAACAGGGGCTACCCTCATCAAGGATAGTATTGCTTAAAGGCATGACAAAAACCGGTTTTGTGTTTTACACAAATTATCAGAGCAAGAAGGGAAAGGAAATGGAAAGCAATCCCGGTGTGGCACTTAATTTCTTCTGGCCTGAATTGGAGAGGCAAGTACGCATTCAGGGTACTGTGGAGAAAATAAGCAAAGAAGAATCAGAAGAATATTTTCAGAGCAGGCCAAAGAATAGTCAGATCGGTGCTTGGGCCTCCCCACAAAGTGCTGTTATTACTAACAGGGAGATTTTGGAAAGACGGGAAAAGGAACTTCAAGAAAGGTATAAAGATGACAAAGTGCTCCCCAAGCCGGAACAATGGGGCGGCTATGAGGTTAAGCCCTTTGCCATAGAATTTTGGCAAGGTCGCAACAGCCGTCTGCATGATCGAATACTTTATACTGTCAAAGGTGATAAGTGGGAAATCAACAGGCTGGCACCTTGAGTCTATATTTAGATCGTTACGCACATCCCCAGCAACTGATCCCAACTGCCCCGCAGCTGGATTTAGGTATTGTTGTTACCATACCATGCTTTAATGAGGCCTATCTAATAAAGACACTTCAGAGCTTAAAAAATTGTGATTTGCCCTCATGCAGTGTCGAGGTAATCATCATCATCAATAATGCTGAGGATGCCATTAAAGACGTAAAGAAGCAAAACAGGCTCACCTATAAGGAAGCAGCGAAATGGGCCAATGTACACTCAACTGATCAACTGCGATTTTATGTTTATTGGGAATCTGCCCTTCCAAAAAAGCATGCCGGAGTAGGTTTGGCACGAAAAATAGCCATGGACGAGGCGGTCAGGCGATTTGAAATCATAGGTCATAGCGATGGCATTATAGTTTGCTTCGATGCTGACAGTATGTGTGAAACCAACTATTTGATAGAAATAGAGAAACTCTTTATTAATAACCCAAAATGCCCTGGCTGTTCTATTTACTTCGAGCACCCGATAGCCGGAGAAGAAGACAACTTGGTTTATGAAGCCATCATTGATTATGAATTATTTCTAAGGTACTATGTTAATGCCCTAAAATTTGCCGGCTTTCCCCATGCATTTCAAACTATCGGGTCGAGTATGGCTGTACGGAGTGGTATATATCAAAAACAAGGGGGGATGAACAAGCGGAAGGCAGGAGAAGACTTTTACTTCCTACATAAAATCATTCCGTTGGGGCATTTCGCTGAACTGAAAACCACCAAAGTAATCCCCTCTCCCAGACAAAGTGATCGGGTACCTTTTGGAACGGGGAAGGCAGTGAATGATTGGTTGCAAACTAAAAAATTGGATACCTATAATATTAATACCTTCCGTGACCTTAAAATATTCTATGAATTACTTTACTCAAGTAAAGCATATAAAAAGGACTCCATAATGGATGATAATACCCTTCCTGCGTCAATTAGGGATTTTTTACTGACCATTGACTTCAATGAAAACCTCAAACGCATTCAAAATAACTCAGGGTCTGACAGCACTTTTTATGATAATTTCCATCGTTGGTTTGATGGTTTCAAAGTATTGAAATATGTGCATTTTGCTAGGGACAATTATCATCCAAATGAACCGATAACTCATGCAGCTTCCCACCTATTAAACGAAGCTAAAAGTGAAAATGCCAAAGATTTATTAATGAAATACAGAAGTCTCGACCTGTCTTAAAAAGCAAAATTTATCGTGGGTGTAAGATAAGTCCATCACGTTAACCTGAATGGTTGAGCCCAAGTTATAATACTTTTGGCATTATCTAATTATCGAGGTATATTTACAAAATAATTTAACTATTAATTATTTAGATCATATTAAACATGAAATTAAACCTTACTTTATTTGTCTTTTGTGTCCTTTTTCTAGCAGTAACATCATGTAGTAAAGATGATGATCCGGTTGCTCAAAATGAGTTGAGTTCTGCGGAGTTGAGCTTTGAGGTAGGTGAAGATCCTGTGGTGATTCCTACTGGACTGGCTCAGTCTGATGACCCAATGGCACAATCCGCTGTGGCCTACCTTACTCAAGCTAATGAAATGTCAGATTTTATTTCTAAAATGCAACCACCGGCTGGAGCCACCAAATCTTCTACTGCAATTAATTCCAAAGTAAATAGTGGTGGACGAACCGAGGGTGATGTCTTAGTGTATACCTGGACAGATGGAAATTATATTTATGCATACCAAATATCCGAAACTGATACAAAGTATGTATTTGAATTGTTTTGGAAATTTTCGGATACCTCTGACTTTGTGCGCTATATACTTGCTGAAGAAACAAAGATAAAATCAGGAAGCACCTTGGACGGATTCCTTGAAGTATACAGTCTATTTGGTGAAAGTGAAGACTATCAATTACGTTATCAGTGGGATGAGGATACAGATGGCACCTTTCGTTTTGACCTGTTAATGCAAAACAATGCTTTTAAAATAAACATTGTATCCAATACGGATAACTCTGGATCAGTTAAATATTTCATTTCAGGATCAATTTTCTATGATATCTCTTGGAATACTGATGGAAGTGGTAGCTGGATAATATATGATGATGAAGGTAATATAAGTGATTCGGGCACTTGGTCATAGGCATTTAAACCTTTATATACATTGCAAAAATTAGGAGAAGCCATCAGCTTCTCCTAATTTTATTTTATGCCCCCTCAAGTTTATCATGACGTATTCATTTCAGAAAGCATTGGTAGTGTAGGTGCCATTGTTGATGAAGTAAAGAATGCTAAACAAGTACTCCTTTTAGCCCATGGTGCAGGCGCAGGTATGGAGCATGAATTTATGTCAGATTTGGCAGAAGGGCTATGCAAAGAGGGGTTCACAATAATCAGGTTTAATTTCCCTTACATGCAACATGGCAAGAGACGGCCAGATTTCCCTCCGGTAGTTTACAAAACAATTGAAAACCTCATTGAATTTGCACAAAAACAATACCCTAAGTTAGATTTGATCCTTAGCGGTAAATCATTTGGAGGGAGGATGTCATCTCAATATGTAGCCAAATACCAACCTGATAATGTTAAAGGGATAATATTTTTCGGTTTTCCATTACATGCCATGGGCAAACCCTCAACGGAAAGATCTAAACATTTAGCTGATATTAATCTCCCAATGCTTTTCCTGCAAGGCAGTAACGATAAGTTGGCTGATCTTAGCTTATTAAGGCCTGTTTTATCACAAATTAATACCGCCAAATTAAAGGTTCTTGATGCAGCAGACCACTCTTTTAAGGCACCAAAAAAGTCTGGCTTAAATAAAGAGGCTGTGTATCAATGGCTTGTATCTGAAACTAAATATTGGATTGCCCAAAATATATAATTAACTTTTTTACTTCATACCTTTGGCCAATGCGCAGATTATATATTTTGATATATACATTATTAAGTGCCTCAAATGTATTTGCTCAAGTACAAGATAGCGTCTATATAAAAAATTTCAGCACGGGAGACTACAAGGCCGCTTCCATTAATTATTCCGGGATAATGGACGAAAACGGTCTGTTGTATTTCGCCAATGAAAACGGGATTTTGGAATATGACGGCAGCGAGTGGGAGATTATTCCAATTATCAACTTTTCGGCAACCTATTCAATTAAAATATCTGACGCTGGCCGTTTCTACATAGGTGGTCAAAATGAATTCGGATACATCGATCATGATTCCCTCAATAATTACAAATACACTTCACTTCGCAATATTGTACCTGAAGACCATGAGTTCGGCCCTTTTTGGCAAATTGAAACGTTAGGTGAAAATGTGTATTTCTCTTCCTACGAAGGTCTGGTGCATTATGACGGTGAAAAAGGCACTTTAATTGACGTTAAAAACAGTAGTATCTTTACGATGGGGAATGAATTGATCATATCTAAATTAAACGATGGTCTGTATACCCTAAAAAATGATTCCATTCAGTTAATAAACGATGACTATAAATGGGAAAATGACAATATTTATTCAGTGGTTCCTGATTTAAAAAATGAAAGTCAGTATCTGTTGTTTTCTTCGGAAAACGGAATTTACTCCTTTGATCCTTCCACTAATAAAATGCAACCATTTGCTACTTCCAATGATGATTTTGTGAAGAAAAAAGGCATTTATCAAGCACAGATATGGAGGGACAGTCTGTATGCCATAGCTACCTGGACCGGTGGTTTTATATTAATGGATCAGGAGGGGACTCTAAGTAAACCCATTGACAAAAGTAAAGGCTTGCAAAGTGATGCGTTACGTGACTTTATTATCGACAAAAGAGGCAATGTTTGGGCCGGAAGTACTGCGGGTATTAGCTACTTGAAATGGCCATTTGACGACACTCACATTTCATTTAAACCCAAAACCATTATCACAAAAGCTGCCCCAAGGCGAGATCCCAATAATGTTTTACGTTCATTGGAATTTCATTTCGCCACTCCTGGGTATGACAAATCTGACCTTCTCTACTCCTATTATTTGAAAGGGTTTGAAAAAGATTATTGTGACTGGACCACGGATATCAAAAAGGAATATACAAATCTAGATGGGGGTACTTACGACTTTTATGTCAAGGCCAAAAAACCCGATGGGACTGAAACATTGGCCGCCAGTTACCCATTCACAATACCAACACCATGGTATCAAAACAAACTCTTTTATTTAGCTTTATTTTTAGCATTGGGCTCTTCATTTTATTATGTGTACAAATACCGAACAAAGCGGTTGAAAATGCTTAATAAAAGATTGGAAAAAATCATTAACAACCGAACGGAAGAGTTGATATTTCAAAAAGAGCAGCTAAGGGACGCAAATGAAGAATTAATAGTGGCCAACACTGAATTAGATAATTTCGTCTATCGTTCATCACATGATTTGGTAGCCCCATTAAAGTCACTAAAAGGCCTGATCAACCTGGCTAAAATTGAAGCCCCTGATAATCGCCAGGAAGAATACCTTTCACTGATGGGTAAAAGTGTGGCCAAGTTGGAAGAATTCATCAAAAGTATAATGGAATACTCCATCAACTCAAAGCGGGAGGTTTTAAAAAAAGAAGTGCAAATTGATGGGATTATAGAAGGTATCCGTCAGGATCTGAAATACTATTCAAATATTGAAAAGATTACTTTCATTAAGAATTTCGAAAAAAGTTTGGTGGTAATGTCAGACGAGAGCAGGCTCAAAATTGTATTGAGCAATCTGATCACAAATTGTATTAAGTACCATAACTACAATCAGGAATCACCGAAAATTGAGATAACAGTAAAGCAGCCCGAAGCTAAGAACATCACAATTATTGAGGTGACGGATAATGGTGTGGGTATAGATGATGAACACGTAGATAAGATATTTGATATGTTTTTCAGGGCATCATCAGACAAATCGGAGGGTTCCGGACTTGGTTTATACATCGTAAAAGACACCGTGGGCAAATTAGGTGGGCAAATTGCAGTGTCATCAGTTTTAGGTAAGGGAACTACCTTTACCTTAAAGCTATTTGAATCTGTTACAGTTATGTCCCTGTCTTCCGATTGACATCTTTCTTCTGATTACCGGTAGCTTTCTGCATAGGCAATTTACCAGGGATTTTCACTTTATCAATTTTTAAATCATCCAATACAATTGCCAAATCATTGTATAGCTTAATACCGCTATCATCAAGTGACGATTCCTGAGCCTTTTTCTTGAGGTAATTAAAAGTGTTTTTTAACACTTTAACCACTGGATCCTCAGAATCATTTTTCATGCCTTTTACCGATTTATTCAGTTCTTCCTTTAGGTCATTAAAATGCGCCTTTAATAGTAGATCGGACATTGATTTCATAGTTGAAAAAATTTAGTTATTTACAGTTCTTTTTAGGGTCTCAATAAGTTTATTGGCATGGCCAAGCTGATCGTCATTGGCCATCATTTTAAATCGTACAAGTACGTCAATAGCCTCTTCATATTCTTCCTTCAAAGCCAATACAAGGCCTAAATTATAATAAGCGCTGCCGAAATCAGGCTCCAACTTTATGGCCAAATTGTAATGCATTTTTGCCAAGTCAAGGTTTCCGGCTTCAGAATAAATATTTGCCAAATTGTAATGTGCCTCAAAGTGCCTTGGGTCTTCTTTCAGGCATTTGGTGAAACAGTCTATGGCTTTTACATTGTCTATTTCAGATTCGATAATCCCCAAGTTACAATAGGCATCAGCCACACTCTCCCCGGCTTTTATTGCTTTCCAGTAATATTCCTTTGCTAGTTCATCCCCTTGTTCATCAAAATAAAGTGCTTGCTCAAAATAACTGTCGTGTGTATTAAGTGCAATCACTTTGGTTTGTTGATCAAACATATTCAACTGACCAAAATCTTCCAGATTAATACGCCTGCTTTTGCGTACCTTTTTAAAGCCCAATTTAACGGGCTCTTCACTTATCGGGAATTTGATAATCCGTGCCATTATTTTTAGCTAGCCTTTTTGGCCTTATCTTCTTTCTTGTCTTTTTTGCCTGTTGCTTTCTTCATTGGTTCCTTATCCGCCTTCGCCTGCTCAATACTCTCTTTCAAGGCAGTCATAATATCTACCACCACAGGTTCCTCTTCCACAATTGATATCACTTCCTGCCCTTCTATTTTTGCCATAATCACCGCTTTTAGCGCATCATGATAGTGATCTGAAGTGTCAATTTCATTAAATGGTTTGAGCATAGAGCTTACCAATGTCTTGGCCATGTTCAATTGCTCAGCATTGGCCTCGGTTACTTCATCAAGCTTGGGTACCGAGTTTATATCGCGTATTTCTTTAGCATTACGCAATTTGTAAAGCATCAATCCATTTTGGTGCGGGGTCAACAATACAATACTCTCACGATCGCGAAGTACGATCCTTCCTACCCCCACTTTACCGGTTTCTTTCAGTGTTTGCATTAGCAGTGAGTACGTTTTAGCTGCTACATCACCATCAGGCCCTAGAAAATAAGGTGTATCATACAATGTTTTATGAATTTCCGATTCATCAACAAAACCTTCTATTTCAATGACTTTAGTGCTCTTCAGCTTGATTTTTTCAAAATCAGATTGATCAACGATTACATACTGACCCGGCTCATATTGATACCCTTTAATAATATCCTCAGCTTTTAATGTCTCGCCCGTTACCTTGTCCTTCTTTTCATATTTGACGGGATTATTGGTCTTTTTGGACAACTGGTTGAAACTAATTGTTTCCGCAGAATCAATGGCAGTGTATATCCTAATAGGTATAGTTACCAGGGAAAAACGAATATGGCCTTTCCAAATAGCTCTCATGGCTGTGATGGTTATCGTTAAAAAAAATAGCCTTTAAAAAGGCAGAATAAGTTTAAAAAATGCTTTAACACAATAAAGTACAACATTTTTAAGCTAAATATCAAGTAAAATTTTCTAGCTTAACGTTAACAACTTAATAATAGCCCATGGGTTTACTGCAATTAAAATAGAATTTTGCTTGTTATTTCTGTCACTCTGTGCGTGTTTGCCCACTGCTGCCCAAAAAGAATCTGTGAACAAACTCCTTTTTGAAAGTAAAACCAGGGGAAGTAGCCGAACAATTGAAATCAATTCAAAAGAGGTGATTTTTGACAAAAATGGAACAAAAACAAACTACAAAATAAAACCCGAGGAATGGGAACGTATGTTACTGGTCACAGACCTGATTCCCCTTAATGAAATAGCTGACATGAAATCACCCACTAGCAAAAGACTAAGTGATCGTGCCTTGCATTCCAAAATAGTTATTGAAACCACTGATAAAACCTATTCATCACAAACTTTTGATGATCTGCATCCACCAAAACCTCTGCTGGAGCTAATGAAATTCTTAATTCAACTGGATGAAGATTACCACCATGGTGGTGAGCTTTTTTTTGATTAGGTTGCGAGCAACCTACAAGGTTTTAAAAACCTACAAGTTTAGTTCAGGCTTGTATAAGTGCATAGGACAACCTTTTATTTTTAATTTTTTGTCATCCCGAAGGGATATTTACAAGCTCGTTTAAAGCTGCATTGCGAAATCACCTACTAATAAGGATTGCCCACTCATTAATTCACTGGGTGACTTTGAGTCACTCGGTGAATATTAGATGGTTTTTAAAACCTTTTAGATTTTGATTAATATTTCCCTTTTCGCTTTTTCAGCAGATAGTGTATATTTAATATTGGTAATTAATTTCAATTGATCATTCCAATTTGAGCCAAGTTAACTTAAAACAATTCGAAGTGCTCTTTAAAGAGCATTTTAAGGCATTGACTGGCTTTGCACAGAAGTTTTTGCCCGATCATGATGAGGCCAAAGGAGTAGTTCATGAGGTTTTTGTTCTTTTATGGGAAAAATTTGATAACCTGGAAGAAGATACCAATCACAGAAGCTATTTGTACACAGCTGTAAGAAACCGTTGCCTAAACGTAATTCGGGATAAGAAAAAGCTGGTACAGCTCAACCCAGCCCATAACGAAATTATAGAAGACAATCATGATCACTTGGAAGTTAAAGAGCTGGAAATTGAAATTGCTATGGCCATAGATTCCCTTCCGGAAAAATGCCGGGAAGTATTCGAAAAAAGTCGGCTTGAAGGGCTTAAATATGGTGAAATAGCAGAAAAAATGAATATTTCGGTTAAAACGGTAGAGGCGCAAATGTCTAAAGCATTAAAAATAATGCGGGAGCATTTGGCTGAATTTTTATCACTATTATTTTTTCTGATTTTAAAGTAAGGGTATGTGGCAGTTGATGTGTTATAAGTGTAGATAATAATAAATTGAAAGACGATAACAACATATTCAAAGATCTGATCACCAAATCATTGGTGGGGGAAGCTACTGTGGCAGAAGAAAATCAGCTGCAAGAGTGGCTTGCTACCAATCCTGAAGATAAAAAGGACTTTGAGGAATCAAAACGTGTTATTGAGCTTACCGATCAGCATTATGCCACGGGTCTAGAAAATCCCTCGTTAAATGTCGATAATGAATGGCAGGTGTTTTTGGAGACCGTTGAAAGCAAAAAAACAAAAGTAGTGCCACTTACTACAGCTCAACCTAATAGATGGTTGAAAATTGCAGCTGGTCTATTATTGATTGTTGCATCTGGGTTCATTATCAACTTTTTCCTTACCAGAAATAGTCTTGTCGAATATCAAACCGCTGATGAAAAACAGGAAATCATCCTCCCCGATCAATCAAAGGTGACTTTAAATAGAAATTCGAGTTTGAGCTATAGACGTGACTATGGCAAAAAAGACCGAAAGGTGAAACTAAAGGGCGAAGCCTTTTTTGAAGTGACCCATAATGAGGCGCAGGCATTTATTATCAATACCACAAATGCTCAAATAAGGGTTTTGGGCACCTCTTTCAATGTGCATACCAGCGAAAAAGAAACCGAGGTGGTAGTGGCTACTGGTATGGTGAAATTCACAAATAAAGCAACAAACAAAGGCATAATTCTAAAGGCTGGCAATAAGGGGCAGATCAGGGCCAAAGCTGATGAACTGATTCTTACAGAAAACCATAACATGAATTATGATTCCTGGAAAACGGGCAAAATTGTATTTGATGAGAACAACCTGACGGATGTGCTGAATACCCTCAAGAGTGTATATGGCACAAGTATTGAAATAGAATCTGGCGTAAATCAAGATTGTGAAGTAACTGTCACATTCGATCAACAATCGCTCGATGCGGTTCTCAATGTTTTGAAATCGACCCTGAACCTCACTTACGAAACCAAGGGCAATAAAATAATAATCACGGATACTGGATGTTAAATCGATACCATACTTGTTGGCTTTTAATGTGTCTGCAAATGGTAAGTTTTAATATTGCTGCTCAAGAGCCTATCCCTACCAAAAAAATAGCTATTAATGTAGTAGATATGCCACTGAGTGACGTATTGAGCGAAATAGCAACAAAAGGCAACCTTCGCTTCTCGTACAACCCCAGAAAAATACCCGTAGATCAAAAAATTACCTATTCGGCCAGCAAATCTGTAAAGGAAATACTTGATGATATCATGAACCTAATAGATCTGGAATATGCTTATGTCGAAAAACAGATCATAATCAAGGCCCGGAAAAAGGAGAGGAAGAAAGATAAAGATCAAAATATAACCCTACGCGGATTCATAAAAGACAAAAACAACGGTGAAGCATTGATTGGAGCCACCGTTTCCATCAAGCAGCTAGGTATTGGGACGGCCAGTAATCCATATGGGTTTTACTCACTAACCATACCCAAAGGCACATACGACATCGCCTACTCCTTCATTGGTTTTGAAGAAATCAGAAAGCAAGTGGAGGTCAATCAATTCACCAATCTGTCAGTCGAAATGGAAGAAAGCCCCCCTGTGCTGGAAGAGGTGGTCGTTTCCGCTATCTCTGCACAGGATATTGGAGATGTGCAAATGAGTAAAGCTAAGATTCAACCCAAAACGGTAACGGAAATGCCAGCATTATTTGGCGAAATGGATGTGGTAAAGTCACTGGAATTTATACCTGGTATAAAGTCCCATTCCGATGGCTCTACTTTCTACTATGTGAGGGGTGGTAATAGGGATCAAAATCTACTGATCATTGATGGGGCACCCATCTATAATTCCAGCCACATGTTGGGGGTTTTTTCCACCATCATCCCTGATGCAGTCAATAGTATTGATATTTATAAGGGGGATATGCCTGCTTCAATGGGTGGCCGTTTGTCATCAGTAGTCGATGTTAGGACAAAAAAAGGCAATGATAAAAAATTTCAAGCCTGGGGGAATACCGGCCTTATCTCCAGTAAAATCGGATTGGAAGGGCCTATTTTAAAAAACAAAAGCTCATATCTGATGTCAGGGCGTCTTTCCCATATTAAATGGATCGTTCAGCGTCAAAATGAGAATATACAAGACCTTTATTTTTATGACCTTACGGGCAAAGTCAATTTTAAATTTAGTCCCAAAGACCAACTCTACTTTTCAACATATACAGGTGCCGACAGCTTTTTCGAACAAAACAGTGGCATTAAATGGACCAACGTAGCGGGTACACTGCAATGGAACCACCTGTTTAGCGACCGTATTTTCCTAAACACTACGATGTCAGCCAGTGCCTATGATTATTTTTTACATACGGACAGAAGTAACAATACACAATGGAAATCCCACATTTCCAATTTCAATATTAAAGGGGATTTTACCTATTTTATAAAGCCAGAGAATATACTATCCTTCGGAACTGGATTCAACACCCATAATTTTAATCCGGGCAATTTAACAACCGACAACCCAAATGTGCAACCACCGGTAGTTTCTACAAACAATTCGCTAGAGGCGGTGATTTATGGTAGCCATGAAGTGAAATTGAATGAACATTGGGGAGTAAAATATGGCGTAAGGTTATCTTCATGGAATAACAACGGCCCATCCTTCGAATTTAAATTTGACGAAAACCATAACGTAATTGATACCACATATTATAATAAGAATGAGGATCAAGGCAGGTATACCTATTTGGAACCTAGATTAGGTATAAGTTATTTACCTAATGATAAATCTTCAGTGAATATTAGTTATTCCAGAAATGTACAAAATGTGCATCTCATTACTAATTCCATTAGTCCATTTACTTCTTTGGAAGTATGGCTGCCAAGCAGTAATAACATAAAACCACAAATAGCAGATCAGGTAGCTCTTGGTTACAACCATTATGTGCACAATTTGGGTTTGATGTTTAAAGTGGAAGGTTATTATAAAGAAATGCAGAACCAAATAGAGTATGAACCCCATGCAAAAACGTTGCTAAATCCACTGGTGGAAGGAGAGCTTCGCTTTGGTAAAGCTAAGGCTTATGGTGTGGAGTTTACTTTGAAAAAAGAACTGGGAAGGTTGAGAGGATGGATAGGATATACCTATTCCCGCGCAAAACGGACTTTCGATGAAATCAATAATGGTAAAACTTATAATTCCTTTTATGACCGCCCACATGAGGTAAACTTGGTGCTCGGGTATGACCTATCATTAAGATTCAAATTGGGTGTTAACTGGACTTATTATACTGGATCACCATACTCCTCACCTATCGGTTTCTACACCTACAATGGGTTAGAGACCCCTATATATGGTGAAAAGAATAACAGCCGATTACCTGACTATCATAGAATGGATGTTTCGGCTACTTACAAGCTCAATAAAAATCCCAACAAAAAATATCGCCATGATTTAACATTGTCCATATTCAATTTTTATGGTAGAAAGAATACCCTGTTTATCAATTATAATAAAACCGAAACCGCTGATGGGGAATTTAAAATACCTACTAATCTCTTGCAAAATGAAAGGGTGACCTCACAATACTTTCTTTACCGTTTTACACCGTCTATCAGCTATAATTTTTACTTTCAATGAAATATCTGATACCCACATTATTAATAATCATTGGATTCATGAGTGCATGTGAAGAGAAGATTGATGACGTTATCAACACCAAAGAAACTAATTTAATTGTAGTGGAAGGCTTATTAACAAATCAGCGTTTGAGACACAAAATAAAACTTTCACGACCTTATAAGGTGCAAAATCAATCTGCAGAACCAGTATCAGGGGCTTTGATTTACATCACTGATAATGAAAATGGTTTTGCTTTTTTAAATGAAGACCCAATAGGTTCTGGTGAATATTATACTGATTCCGTCCGGGCTGTGTTTGGAAAAACATACACGCTGCACATTGATATTAATGGTACAGAATATACCGCCTCAGACAGCCCACCGGCAGGTCAACAATTGGAATTCCCCTTCTTCGCAAAAAATGAAACCGATGACTTGTACCATTTAAACTTATCAGAATCAGGCAGTTTGCCAAATTATATTGTTTATGACATCAATTGGGAAAATACGGATCAATGTAATCCATCTGATGGCTGTAAAGGTAGGGTTATCTATTACGACCTAAAGACCATTGACGTGCAGGAGTTTTATGCTCCCAATAAAATAGATTTCTTTTTTCCGATGGGCAGTACTATTATTAGAAATAGACATGCCGTAAGTGTAGAATATCAAACATTTTTACGGTCACTGCTATCCGAGACAGAATGGCGCGGAGGGGTATTTGATGTGCAACGTGATAACGTACCAACAAATTTAAGCGCAGGTGCCATCGGCTTTTTTGCAGTAACTACGGTGATTTCTGATACCGTAATCGTTAATTAATTTATTGGCTTTTCAAATACCTCCCGTTTTTGATCGTTAGTTGTTTACCCAATAAGTATAATAACACCCAAAATCTATTCGAGACCATCAATAATATAGATTAACATGAAATTTCAATCTTTATAAATTAGTTTAGCAAACAATCTTAGGGTGATCATTTTATTATGACATCAGGAGACCATTGACTTGAACAAATTTGTACATAGCATAGACTTATTAATACCTACTCCGATTAATGAAAGATAAATCAAACAGATTATCTCGTCTCAAAAGAAGCCTACTGCGATTTCAACTTTTTACACCGGTAAAGAGAAACGGGTTTATATTTTTGATCATTACGGCTATTACAATCTATGTTATCGAAAATCAATTTTATGGTGAAGAATCATTTTACAATCCTTATTTAGAATTGTTTGGCTGGCTTTTCGGTGTTTTTGCACTACTCATTATTGGCTTGGGGTTTCTTTACACCTTGATCTGCTGGATACACCTACTTGTCAATTTTTCTAAAATTGAGGCGGATATAAGCATTGGGTTAGAAGATGGGAAAAAGGGTGAAGTAGGCAAAGTGGCAGTGAGGCTTTCGCTTTCGAAAGTGCTGATGCCGCTTGTGGGCTATATTAAAATGAGAATAATATTTGAAAATGGGGATTATTCACAACCCATCATTCTAAATTCTTTTACAAGCGGATGGAAAGACTTGCTCCCCAAGGAAGGTAATGCCGACTTATGGTTAACTGAACGCAGACAATATAACGTCAAAGGCTTTCTCATCAGTTTTGAAGACTATTTGCAATTCTTTAGCTTATCCGCATTTAAAAAAACCAAGAAGTTATTCTACCTCTACCCACCCAAAACTGATATTGACACTGAGGACATCAGGCCATCAAAGGCAGATGAAATGGTTGAAAAAGTAAAAACATCCAAGAAAATTGAAGGCGACTACTTGAATTACAAAGATTTTGAATCAGGTGATGATGTAAGACGGATAGTATGGAAAATATTCGCTAAGAATAAAGAGTTGGTGGTTAGAATACCCGAAGTGATCAATCCTTATGCTTCACATGTCAATTTTTTTGGCAGTTTTTATAATACCCTTTCTACTGATTATGGATCGGGATATGCCAAAGGAATGCTGGACTATTACAAAGACATAATCTACAATATTTGCCTATCTCTCCAAAAAACGGACAGGAAAGTAAAGTTCAATATTGATCAGGCAGTAAGCGACACCATTAATGTGGAAAAACAGGATGAAATGAAGTACAAACTAAGTGGTGCCCGTTGGCAAAATGAGATGGCTGCCACAGACTTACAAGTACCTGCAAATGAGGTAGTATTGTGTGTTTCTTCACTAATGCCCGTTGAGGAACTGGAGGAATTAATCAACAAGCGTCCCGTTAATCTTTTTGTTGTGAAAACCTCAAGATATTTAGACAACCAGCATTTGTTTAACTGGAAGAACCTATTTCTTAGAATGGAAGGTAAAAATGAATTGAGTAAACTTCGTTGGTTAATGTCCAGTTCACGTAGAACTATTCGGAAGAACGAAAAGAAAATTAATGAACTTATCGCCAATAGCGATTTTCAAGGGCAAGTAATATGAAAGCAGTAAATAACAAAAAGAACCTATTATTAGGACTTGTGCTGTTGGTATTCCCTACCATTTTCATCACCTATCCACTTTTGCAATATGTCGGTGAACATTATTCATTGCTATTCATAAATAGCCGTTTTCTTGCAGTGATTTTTGGTACGGGCCTTATTGTAGCCTATATCCTGCATAGCACGAAACTAAGGTTCTTTTTAGCCTTTGGGTTACTGATCGCCATACTGTATCTGACTTATCAAAGTATTAGTAATTATCCATTTACTGAATTTGATGCCTATTATATTGCCAATCGATTTCGCATTAATGCCACTATATTTGTCCTAGGTTGGTTTGTTGGATTTGGTACAGCACGTTGGAGATATTTCTTGTTATTTTTTGCGATCACTCTTGTGGGAATCTCCTCCGTTACTATCTCCAACTTAGGTGAACTTGACGTTAAACAACTGGCGTGGTTATTTGCCCCTCCTGTTTTCTATGCTTTTTATATTCTATTCGTTAAGGAATTACTCTTCAACATTCAACATCAGGTAAAAGTAAATTATGGAAAAACACTTTTACGTGTATCCATTTTCTCAGGGCTCATATTTTTATTGTTTTGGCTAAGCACCCAACTCCTTAAATCAAAATTTGAGGAAATAGAAAGTGAAATTGCCAGCTCATCAGAAAGTAAGGATGGGAAGGGAAACAACCAGAATAAAGAAAATGATAGCATGTTGGAAAAGAATTCGAAGAACCTCTTCCGACTGAAACAATATACTGAGTTAAGGCCCCGATTGGATCAATCCGATGAACTGCTGTTTTGTGCTTTCATTGACAATTTCTTCGCTAAGGATGTGCCCAATCCCCAATACATTACCTTATACCACCTCAACCAATACAATGTAGAGCTTGAACGCTTTGAGATAGATCCAGATAGCATGGTCAATGATCTTTTTCTCCCTGACCCAACTCAAATACCGAATTACTTTACACAAATAGATACGACTGTTTTGTCCAATGATAAAATGGACAAAGAATATAAGACTGTCAAAAGTACTATTTACATCAACCAGCTTGATCCGAGTGTGTTTGTGGCACCAAGTACAGCCTACTCCTGCCAGCCCATATCTGTTGAAAAGGAGTTTCAAGACCAATATAAATTTGCCTATAATATCTACTCTGAAGTCTCCAACCTCAACAGTGCTTATTTTGTATATAATGCCCGTGATCCAAATATTAAGGCCTTTCAGGAAGAGCGTTATTCCCTTTTAAGGGAAGTAAAGAGCTACGAACAAGAACCGAAGGCTTTTCTTGACTATTATACCCGGATGCCGGAAGGAAAGATATTTGATGCCATTAGCAATCTGGCAGATAGCATCTCAAAAGATGCCAATACACCAATTGACAAAGTCATATCCATCAAAGATTATTTTTTGAGTAAGAAAAAAAATGGCGAAGCTCTATACACTTATACTTTAACCCCCGGGTCTCCAACTGATCCAAATATTCCAGATGCGTCTTTGCTGCACAATTTCCTATTTAATACCCACAAGGGGTATTGCACCTATTTTGCGACCTCTACATTGTTTATGTTAAGGTCACTTGGCATTCCGGTACGAATGGCAGTGGGTTTTTTAACGGTAGATAGAAGCCACAATAATCCTGGCTGGTATTGGTTTTATGCTGATCAGGCCCATGCATGGACGCAAGTGTATTTCCCAGAATACGGTTGGCTGGATTTTGATATGACGATAAGCAACGAAGAACAGGCTGGTGGTCAAAGTGGTGCCCCTCAACCCGATGCCACACCGCCTACCCCACCCCCAAATGCAGCCTTTGTAGCCAAAGGTATAATAGAGTCGTTCGACACCGTCAGTTTCAGTATGAACATGCTTGTAGATCAGTTACTCGTTCAACAAAAAGGCATTCAGCTTGACACTTCGAGAAGTTATGATTTCAATGTGGGCAAGGCTGAAGTTTATGCCGGCAAAGAATCCGTTACTTTCAAAGACATTCAAGCGGGTGATTCCGCTTTGGTCGTTTCTTTTGATCAATCAATCAGTACTATGACGGAGCAACGAAGCTGGGAATCAACCACCAAGTTCCTGAATCGATTACCTAAGGTCATCAATATTGATGAGGTGCACCTCGATCCAAAGCCAGAGAAAGTAGAGCCACTGGAAGAAGTGAAAGAAAATAGAATGGCGGAAGTGATTGAACAATGGGTGAATTATTTCCTGATCGGATTTGCTGTTTTAGTTGTGCTGTTGTTTGCCGCCCCTTACTTACATTATAAATCTCTGTTGAGCAGGGTAAGTAAAAGCAAAAACGAAAAACAAAGAGCCGTTTCTATTTATAAACATTCTCATTTTATTCTAAACCAGCTTGGAATCGGTAGAGGCAATAGTACTCCTATGGTTTATGCCATGGAAAAAGTCGATCCTAAATTTGGAACCAACCTTCAGGCATTTATAGACATCTATCTAAAGTTGAAATACAGCAAAGAGGTAATTTCCGTTGAAGAATCAACATTTCTTGAAAAATTTTACCCCGATTTTAATCAGCAAGTGTTGCAACAATACACTGCAAAAGAAAAGATATTGAACTTTTTGAAAGTAAATCGGTGGTTTTATTTCTTAATAAACCTTAATCTATCAAAGTAATTTTATGATACCAGAACAACCTATTGAACAAGGGATCAAAGAGGAAGTCAACAAAATAGACGCTCTCATTGCCAATATTGAAAAAGTGATCAGGGGTCATCATGAGCAGGTCGTTCAAGTGGTCACCTGTCTGCTGGCCAAAGGGCATATACTTTTGGAAGACAATCCAGGGTCTGGAAAAACAGTTATGGCCAAATCATTGGCTGGCTCACTTTCACAAAGTGGCTCCAAAGGCAAGGCGCATGCGGATTTCAAAAGGATTCAGTTTACGCCCGATCTACTTCCTATGGACTTGATCGGAACCCATATTTATGATGAAAGTAAAAAGGATTTCATTTTTAAAAACGGGCCACTTTTTTCCAATATTTTATTGGCCGATGAGATCAATAGGGCTTCTCCAAAAGTTCAATCAGCTTTACTTGAGTGTATGGCAGAACAGCAGATCACTGCTGGCGATCAAACTTATGTGCTTGAAAAACCATTTTTTGTAATAGCCACACAAAACCCCATTGAGATGGAAGGTACCTACCCTCTCCCCAATGCGCAATTAGACCGGTTTTTCATGAAAGTGGGATTTGGATATGTTACTGAAGAAGTAGAACTGGACATTTATAAACAACATCTTGAAATATTAAATTTTCAGGAGAACATTCAACCAGTAATGGAGCTTAAAGATATTCTCGAACTACAAAAAGAAGCTGAAGAAATTTTCATTCATGAAGAGATAATCAAAAGTGTGAATAAAGTAATCCGCTCTACCAGAGAACATTCTGGAATTACTTTAGGTGCGTCAATCAGAAGTGGCATCATCCTACTTAAATGTATGAGAGCCTATGCCCTGATCAATAAAAGGAACTATGTAATTGAAGACGATCTGGCGGGTCTTATAAAACCTGTACTTCAACACAGACTGCTATTTAAAAACAAGAATGCAGAAGGGGAAGCACTGGATTCAATAGTCAAAATTGAAATTAAGCGACTTGCTAAACTAGACCTGTCCGGCAAATAAGTTGAAACTGGAATTCAAACATATCGTCATTTTCCTGTTAATTGGATTTTGTGTCCCAACCTATGGACAAAGAATTGAAATCGATCGGTTGGAGCGAGACTTTAAAGGTTCGTTTCGTGACCGTGAAGCCTATGAGTTATCGCAAAAATTCATTCAAATCGATAGCACCTATTATACAGGGTATTATTTTGAAGGCATTTACCGCTATTTAAGGGCCTCTGATCAGCTTGGGTATCAGACAGCCATCAAGCCACTGCGCAAGGCCCTTTATTTAATGGACAAAGACTATAAAAGGGAGCTGCAAAGGACCACCAATATCGGTTCGTATATCAACGTGTATCAATTACAGCGTAAGTATGTGGTTCTTGTTGATTTACTTGCAAGATCAAATCAATATGTTGGTCAACCTGAAAAATCACTTGTCGTACTCAGAAAACTGATCGATAAAGATTTTGTTTTCAATTTCGGGGCTGAGCCATATGCTACTATGGCTTGGATCTATCATCGAAATCGGATCTATAGTCCTGAAAAATACTCCTTTTTAAAAAATTCAATTGAAGAAAATGTTCATCTGGCTTCAAAATTTGCAGATTCCATATTAATAGTAAATAAAAAAAACAGGCAATTCATCAACCAGTGGTTTAGCAACTTTAAGGACGATGCCAATGGAAGTTATTTTCATTATAAAAACCTTATTTATTCTTACTTAGTCAAAGTAGATTCTGCTGAGTACTGTGCAAAACAGTTGATGAAAATTGATCATTTATCAAAAAACAACTACGGTAATTTGCAATTCATCCAAGGAAAATTTGAGAAAGCAGAGGAGTATTACAACCTAGCCCGTGAAGAGGATGGCTACCAAACAAAAGACACCAAAGAGTTTGATTACATGCAATCGGTAATCAATATCTTCAAGAATGACATCAAAACAGCTACCAGCCTCATTGGTAATTCCATGGACATGCTTGGTCAGACACCCGGTTACGGCTGGAATAACATCGCCTTGTCACGGGTTTATTATTATGCTGGTGATCTGGAAGCTTCTAAAAAATATCGCGACAAAGCGGCCAACTTCAAAGAGCTTCATATCAATAGCACTTGGGGAAAACTTCATTATGATAGGAATACATTATTACTTGACTACTTATACAACTATCGGAAAATCGATGAAATCAAATTTTCAGATAAATACTACTGGCTGAATATCAAAAAGCTCAGCGATATTGCTAAATATTATTTTAAGCAGGAAAACGATCACATGCTGTTAACAAGTGATCTATCAGCCAATCCGGAGCGGTTTTTAGTGCTGTATAATATATTCTCCTCTGAGAATACAATCTTCTTTGATGAAATATGGTCTATAATCAGAACGTTTAATCCAAATTATTTCATTCGAATATTTGAGGATAAAATGAAACAGGATTCCCGCGAGGGCATTCTGAAATACTATCAATACTTCATTGCTAAATTTCAATTGGAAGATGGCAATTATCAACAAGCCGTCACCTCATTTAATAAAATTTTAGCTGACAAGACGCTGGACCAGACTTACGAAAAACTATTAATGGCTAGGGCTTATGAAGGACTTTCAATTGCCTTTGGGGAGTTGGACAAATCTAAAGAGGCAACGGAGAACCTCCTAAAATTCTACAATACATACCCACAGCTCGTTCCTTTTTCGCCACTAAAAATGAAGTTTAAGCTTCATATTGAAAATAGAAATCTATCGGAAGATCAGCAAACAATTATTGATGCAGTTAAGCGTCACAATATTGATTGGGTAGACGAAAATGAAAGTTCGCCCATTATTGTTTCTATAAATTTTGCTATGGATGAAGGAAAAAAGGTATTAAATTATCAAGTACGGGATCATTTAGAGCAGAAGTTTGAAGGAAGTATTGAATATAAAGCGGTAGAAAATCCGGGGCAACAGCTTGTCTACAGTTTATTTAATATAACTAAACATAAAATCGAATAATAGCTAAATCGCCTTGTATTGCCTTAAATAGCGTTATTTCTGGTACTCCATGGATTGTAGAATAAAAAAATATCAATTTAGAATAAGGGTATATTCCATGTGCCGTGTTATAGATATGAAAGGGGAATTCTAGACGTCCTTTTCTCAAAATCTAAAAACGAATTATAGAATTAAACTTTAAAATTATGAAAACTGTAAAATCAATTTTTAAACTAGTGTCTTTGGCTTTACTAGTGTCGTTGATCACCATATCGTGTGATGAGCAAACGGAGATCAAACCAGACAAAGGTATTTTACCACAATCGTTTGGCGTTGATATACCTTCTTCAATTAGCAATCCTAACCTAGCAAACGGAGGAAGAATTAGTGGTAGAAGTGAAGAAAACATCTCAGGGGATGATGTGTACGAATTACTTGGATTGTTTATCGCTATAGGTGAAGGATCATCTGATTTGACTGAAGCTATTATCGGGGCCATTAGTCTATATAATATCGAAAGTGTACAAGTATTAACTTACACAAGTGATGATGATGGACGTGATAAAACCCTTGTGGTAACTCAAAATTCTGAGTTTGAAGGGCAAACTTATGAATATCAGTTAACCATCACGGATGCTGACTCTGAAGGAAATCAAGACGGTGGAAAGGCCATGCAGGTATTTTGGAACAATGATCCTGTGAAGGGCGTTGCTATCCTTAAGCCATATAACATTGACCGTGTACATGATGCTGACCATGGCGAAGCCATCTATAGAATTGACTATAACTCTGCGGGTAACAGTGTATATGATGCGACTATGGAAGTAAGTATATCTGGACTTACCCTTGATGAAAATGATCAGTTTTCTTTAAGAACACTAAGAATGTTTGTTGGTAAAAGAGGGGATGATGTAGACGTTTTCGGTAACTCAAGCCACCCAGAGGCACAATTGTTTTCTCCAGCCGATAAAGGATTTAACTGGGCATTCGTAGCCTCAGGTAATGATGTATCCAACATAGGTGTAGCTGAAGTGGGTTTACCTCCAGGTAACTTGGATTCTTCTGAAAGAAGTGTATTACTTGATGACTATTCACTAAGGGCTGTATTTACCCAAGCTATTGAAGAGGCATTTCCTGGTGGCATTGATCAGACTATTTTAGATGCCTACTTGGTTAATACCAACCCTCCAGGATACTTCGACAAAGATGGTTTCTTGAATGCAGGCGAATCTCCAGGAGCAGCATGGGATGGATTAGCTGAACGCATAAAGGACTTGACTCCTTACAACCCATTGGAAACTACCAACTTAGAGTTGAGCTTTAAATAAAAATTAAACATTCAAATAAAAATGGCAGCCAAAAGGCTGCCATTTTTTTCTATTGTGTTTTTTCCCTAGCCGTTATTCTTCCTTTTTCTCAGTCTTACTGCCCTTCTCCCCTTTTTCAGCTTTCTTTATGGCGTCTTCAGCTTCAAGGCGCTTTGACACTACTAAGAAAGGTCCAGAAACTACCTCTTCTCCTTCTTTCACCCCAGACAGGATTTCAATATTTTCATAATCACTAATGCCTGTTTTCACTTCCCTCATCTTGGCAATACCACCTTCATTTACGAATACAACTTCCTTAATTTCTTCTTTTTTGTTCGTTTTTGCAACTTCATCTGTTTTTTGCTCCTCGTCATCAGAATCGGCACCGAACTTTTTCTTTGCCCCAGGTATTCTTGTAGTTACTGAAGCCAAAGGAACAGATAGCACATTGTCTTTACGCTCAGTGATTATTTCCACACTAGCTGTCATCCCCGGACGAAATGGGTATTTAGTCCCTTCCTTAACCAAATCCTGATAGGAAGAATTTAAGATTTTAATCCGTACTTCGAATTCAGTAACAGCATCCGCAGTTGCTTTATCATTGGCCGTATTAGCTATTGCAGTCACCAATCCTTTAAACTCTTTTTCCAAATGGCTATAGGAATCAACATCAATCAAAACAGTGTCTCCTAGTGAAACCCTAATGATGTCATTTTCATTGACATTGACACGCACTTCCATTTGGTTCAGATCTGCAATACGCATCATCTCAGTTCCTTGAAATTGCTGTGTTCCCAATACGGTTTCCCCTTTTTCGACATTCAGTTTTGATACCGTTCCGGTCATAGGTGATTTGACAGTAGCTCTCCTCAAATTCTCCTGGGCTTGATCCAATTGTGCTTCATTGTTTTTAACAATGAATATTGACGCCTGCACAGACTGTTCAGCAGATTTAAGATCGTTTTTCGCTACTTCATAGTTCTGCTTGGCCAGTTCCCAGTCAGCATCAGATATAACTTTTTGTTTGTAAAGGTTCTCCTGTCTTTTATAGTCCAATTCTGCCCTAGTAAAAGTAGCCTTCGCTCTTGACAGACTGGCTTGTGATGAAGCTAAATTAGCCTTTTGGGTGTTTAGTCCAGCTCTAGACTGCTCTACGGCTGCTATAAAATTATCAGGTCTTATTTTCGCCAAAACTTCATTAGCTTTTACAGGATCACCTTCTTGCACATTCAGTTCTATTAACTCACCGGAAACTTCCGAGCTTAACTTCACCTCCACAACAGGCTGTACTTGTCCCGATGCACTTACTTTTTCAGTTATGGATACCTTTTTTGCGGTGGCTAATTCCACTTCAATTTCCTTGGCCTTGCCTATCCATCCAGCAGATTTACCTACTGCTACGAAAATGATGAGCGCTATAAAGCCTCCTATGAGGTAGTAAAGCCATTTATTTGATTTCTTCTTTTTTGCCATGAGTTAAAAATCTAGAGGTTTGCCTTGATAAAAATCTAATACTTTGAGTTTGAGAATATAATCGTACTTAGCCCGTAAAAGGTCTGATTTAGCCTGAAAAAGATCGTTTTCCGCTATTTGATAATCAGTGAAGTTTACGGCTCCAAGTTCATAACGTTGTTGTGTTACCCTAAAAGATTCCTCCCGGGCTTCCACTTGTTTTAAAGAAGCGTTATATGATTTAGCTGCTGCCTGCACATTATTATAAGCTTGTTCAATAGTTTGCCATAATTGATATTTTGTTTCTGCTTCTGTAATAGCCGCCTGATCTTTCGCTATAACAGCTCTTTGTAAGTTATTACGGGAAGAAAAGCCATTAAATATTGGAATGTTAAGACTTAGACTGATGAATTTCCTGAGGTTGTCACTGTATTGATCTCCAAAAGTATAGTTATCTACTAATGTACCAGATGGGATTTCAATATCATCAATTGACAATACCGGAACATTTGTACCTTGAACAAACCCAATTTGTGGATTTTGAATTATTTGAGGCACACCTCCGTCCGGAACGAATCGTTGTCTATCTGCCGCATCGGAATATTGTGTGCTCATCCCACCATTAAGGGACAATGTTGGAAATAAGTTGCCTCTTTGTGCTTTTATTCCGTACTCAGCACTTGTTGTGTTATACCTTGCGGCTTTAATGTTCGGTTGGTTATTCAGTGCTATGTTATAAATTTCGATAGCTGTTACGTCCAATACGGGTGTAATATCTGAGTCCAGTTCAGGTACTACAATTTCAATTCCTGAGGCTGGTGGTAATTGCAAGGCTTGTTTTAACGATATCTTCGAATTGATATAATCATTTTCACGGTTAATAAGGTTTAATTCATTGGTAGCCTTCTGTGCCAACAAATCCAACAAGCTAGCATTTGGTAAGGCTCCAGCCTTAACACGCTTTTCTGTAATCAATACCTGCTGTTCAGTTGACTCCAACTGCTTTTTTGCATTCTCATAAAGCTCATTGGCAAACATTACATTGGCATAGAAATTAATTACATTAAAAATAACCGTGTTTTTAGTATCCTCAAGAGTCTCTTCACTTGCCTTCAATCCAAATTTATTCTGTTTGATATTATTTTGAATGCTCAAACCATTGAACAAAGTCACACCACTGTTGATACTCGCGTTGGACGATGCAATCTTCTGATTGTCAACAAATAAGTTAGTGGTAGGATCAATGGACCTACCCCAGCTATTAGAGTAAGAACCATTGGCATTAAGGTTGGGCAACCTGGAAAATTGAGCTTGCTTTAAATCAATGTCCGAAGATTGTACATTGAGCGCACTTCTTTTTACGGAAAGGTTATTTTCCAGTGCATAGTCAATACATTCCTGTAAAGTCCATTGCTTTACTTCTTGCGCCATTACAACTCCACTGCATAACAACGTGAATATTAGTACTTTAATGTATTTCATTCAGTTAGTAAATTATTAAATATTTATAAATCAATATCCGGGATATATACTACGTCTATCACCCAGTTTAAATTTTTGAGATACTCCAATGAGAGGGGCTTTAATCCCGAATCCATTTCAATTACCAGGCAAGCCTCGTCATTCTTGCCTTTTCGGGATACTGACATGGTAGCAATGTTACAATCATCAAGTGTCAGTATATTGGCGATATAGGCGATACTCCCTTTGGTATCTTTTGCCTTGATAATGAGTGTGTGTAAATTAGCTGAAAAGTCAGCGGTATAGCCATCTACCTCAGCAATATTTATCACCCCACCCCCCTTACTCTGGCCTATTACCTCAACTTTCTTGTCCCCTTTTGTTAGCTGGAGTTTGATTGTATTTGGATGCATGGTCGAAGCGTTGCCCACTGATTTGAAGGTATATTTCAATCCTGCTTTTTTTGCATAGTCAAAAGAGGTTTTAATCCGTGCATCATCGGTTTTATAATCAAGTAAACCAGCAATGATTGCCCGGTCACTCCCATGTCCTTCATAGGTACGGGCAAAGGAATTATAAAATGTAATAATTGCCTCGTCTGGCTTTCCGCCTAATACGCGAATTGCTGAACGTGCTATTCGTACTACTCCCGCAGTATGCGAACTTGATGGTCCTATCATCACGGGCCCTATCATATCAAATACACTGCTCCTTTCTGCCATTTCTCTTAATTTTTACAAGTTCAATATTAGCAAATATTTACCTTCCTGAATATTCTTTAATTATAAATGGTCGATATTCATTGTAAAACTCCAAATTGCAATGGCAAGTATTAAAAACCGCTAGTTAGCACACAAATGAAAGTAATTTTTAATGGTCAGCTTTCTGAGGAAACAATTGGGGTTAAAATATCCAATCGTGCCACCCAATTTGGGGATGGGATTTTCGAAACCATGATTGTTCAAAATAACAACATCCGTTTCTTTGATGCACATCTGGATAGGTTAAATCGTGGAGCAAAGGCACTTAACCTCACTAATGAATTGCTGCGTGACGAAACCTTGAAAATGAAAATACATCAACTCGTAGAAGCCAATAACATAGTTGATACTTGCCGGGTGAAAGTGATGCTATGGCGTCAAGAAACCGGAAATACGGGATATACTTCCAACACCAACAAATCAGATGCGTTAATCGTTGTCAATCCTTCTATTGATCCACATATAAGGGTTATTGATCGGGTTGCCTTTTCTGTAAGGGTATTTCTGACTGCCACCTATTTTTCTAAATTTAAAACCATCAGTGCGCTACCCTATGTAATCGCCAGTATAGAAAGGGATGAAATGGAGTGCGATGAACTTATCATTACTGATAGTATGGGCTACGTTTCAGAATGCATATCAAGTAACGTATTTTGGATTACAAATGGCCGGATATTTACCCCACCTTTAACTACCGGTTGCATTGAAGGGATCATGCGAAAACAAATAATGGCTTTATTTGAAAAGTTAGGTAAGCCAGTCCAAGAGCAAAACTTATTAAAAGAACAGCTATCCAATCAAGAAGTAGTGTTTAGTGCCAATGTAACAGGGCTGGCCATTTTTAAACATATTGATAACCATCCCTTAGCCACTACTCATTCACATATTGATATGATCAAACAGCAATTGGGGCTTTAATACTTGGATGTGCCTCGTAGTTCACAATTTCAAAATCCTCATATTGGTATTCAAATATGGAAGCGGGTTTCCTTTTGATTTTCAATTGTGGCAAAGGAAAGGTTGATCTTCTTAACTGCTGATTGGCCTGTTCCAGGTGATTGTTATACAAATGTGTATCTCCACCAGTCCAAACAAAGTCACCTACTTCAAGGTCACATTGCTGAGCAAACATGTGAACCAGCAAGGCATAAGATGCTATATTAAAGGGCACACCAAGAAAATAGTCTGCACTCCTCTGATACAATTGACAGGATAATTTGCCATCAGCCACATAAAATTGGAAAAGTGCATGACAGGGAGGTAAAGCCATTTTATCCACTTCGCTTGGGTTCCATGCAGTAACGATATGCCTTCGTGAATTTGGATTGTTCTTAATTGAATTTATCACATTGGTGATTTGATCTACGGTTCCGTTATTGGGTGTAGGCCAGCTTCTCCACTGATGTCCATATACAGGCCCCAAATCGCCATTCTCATCAGCCCATTCGTTCCAAATGGACACTCCATTATCCTGCAAGTATTTGACATTGGTATCGCCATTCAGAAACCATAGCAATTCATACACAATCGATCGAATATGAAGTTTTTTAGTAGTGAGCAAGGGGAAACCTTCAGAAAGATCAAACCTGAGTTGGCGGCCAAAGACACTTATTGTACCTGTTCCCGTCCTATCACCTTTTTGAACACCGGTGTCCAAAATATCCTGCATTAAATCCAGATATTGCTTCATAATTTAAAAATTGTAGTGGTTCTTCAAAAATATAAATTATTGGCCATCAATCCTGTTCAAAACTTTGAAAGTTGAAAACCATTTTAAAGTAGTTAGTTAATTACATTTGAACTAGAGAACAAAACCACTTTCTTTAAAGTATTTTATGAATAAAAACATAGCCCGATCGGCACTTATAATCATTCTAATTATTTCTTCTTTCTTTGGCTTTAAGTTACTTGATCTAAAGTTTAACTATGTTTTCGAGGACTTTTTCCCGGTTGATGATCCCGAATTAGCTTTTTATCAGGATTATGCCAATAAATTTGAGAATGATAATGATTATTTGCTCATTGGGATCCGCCACAATGAGGGCATCTTTGATGGCACTTTTTTGCAAGCAATTGATAGGCTTACTAAGAATTTGGAAAGCAATCCAATGGTGAATACAATTTCTTCTATCACGAATATAAAGCAGCCAATTATCTCACCCGCAGGTGTGTTTTATATCCCACTCACCCATCCAGATCAACCCAACAAACTGGCTGCGGACAGTGTAAGGCTATATAAGCAAAAAGAATTACGCTCACATTTGATATCTAAAGACGGTAAATCCACTCTCGTGATAATTCGCCACATCCCTTTAGAGGATAATAAAGGAAAGGCCAACACATTTATAAATGACCTAATAAGTCACTTGGAGATTTATCAATTCGATAATTATTATGTTGCTGGTAAAACCTATGCACAAGGAATTTTCGTTGAGAAACTCAAATCGGAGCTGCTGTTATTTTTCAGTGCCTCTATTATCTTGGTAGTCCTTTTCTTGGCAATTGCATATCGCAATTGGTGGGGTATTCTAATTCCTCTTACCATCGTCTGTTGTGCTTCAATATGGATACTAGGCTTTATGGCATTAGTTGGAAAGTCGCTTGATATATTAATGGTGCTATTGCCAACTATCATGTTCGTAGTAGGCATGTCCGATGTGATCCATTTGATGACCAAATACATTGAGAACTTACGGCATGGACATAAAAAAGGCAAAGCCATTAAAAAGGCGCTGAAAGAGGTTGGTGTGGCTACATTCCTTACCTCCCTAACCACAGCAGTGGGTTTCTTGACCTTAATGACAGCCGCCATAAAGCCCATCCAAGAATTTGGTATGTATACGGCACTTGGCGTCTTTATCGCATTTATAGTCACATTTACAGTACTTCCGGCCTGCATGTTTTTATTGCCGAGGCCTTCTGTTTCTTACCGTCATGAGCATAGGACAACCTGGGTTGGTTTCTTGAGTAAAAGCCTATTATCTGTAATAAGACATAGAAAACGATTGGTCATTGGTAGTATTTTAATCTGCCTGATTTCAGCAATTGGCTTATCAAGAATCGAAATTAACACCTATCTTATTGAAGATTTACCTCAGGATGATCCCTTAAAAAAGAGTTTCACTTTTTTTGATCAACAGTTTGGTGGTTCACGTCCCTTTGAAGTGGCTGTTGAGGTTGGTAGTGACAAGGCTTCGGTGTTTTCACCAGAAGTAGCTTGGGAAATTGAAAAAATCAATGAGTACCTCATCAATGTCCATAAAGTAGGCGGCTTAGTGAGCAGCAATACAATAATCAAATCACTTTTTCAGTCCGTTAATGGAGGGCACCCAGATTTTTACCGTCTGCCCAGTTCAAAGAAAGAATGGAATACAATTCAAAAACCATTGAGTAGATTAATAAAGAAAAAGGAATTTGATGGAACATTGACTGCCGATCACCAAAAAGTGGGTAGAATCAGTGGGTGGATTGCAGATATTGGTAGCAATATTAGTTTACAAATGAATGAGGGGTTCCGTCAATTTGTGAAGGAAATTAAACAGAATAATGTGGCCGATTTTACTCTTACAGGTACATCTAACCTTATCGACAAAAACAATCTCTATCTTGCCCAAAACATGTTTAAAGGGTTGGCCATTGCGTTCTGTGTTGTGGCATTGATTGCTGGATTTTTGTTCAAATCGTGGCGCATGGTTCTGATATCATTGGTTCCTAATGTAATCCCACTATTAATGGTAGCCGCCATAATGGGCTATTTCGGAATCTCTCTAAAACTTTCAACATCAATTGTATTTACGATAGCCTTTGGTATTGCCGTTGATGACACATTACATTTTATTAGTAAATTCAAATTGGAATTGAATAAAGGGAAAACGCAGATATATGCATTAAAACGAACTTATCTAAGCACGGGTAAGGCCATTATTGTCACCAGTTCAGTGCTTTCGGGAGGATTTCTAATTCTCCTCCTCTCCTCCTTTGGGGGTACGTTCTATACCGGGCTACTTATCAGCCTGACTTTGGTGTTTGCACTTGTAATCGACCTTACCCTTTTACCAGCCCTTATACTGCTCTTTTTTAATCATAACCATAAGAATCCCTCCAACGTAATTAAGACAATATGAAAAGGTTTTCCTTTATCTTGCTTTTACTTTTTGTACTGATCCTATCATTATTCGCATTTATAAAGGAAAAAGAGCACACTGTAAAAATCGATGGGGTCAGTTTTGTTGCCCCAAGGCATGAGATTACCTCTAGCGCGCTAGATCCAATTGTTTCCATCAATGCCAAATGGCTGGCCATAATTCCGTACGCTTTTTCACAAGCAGGAAAGCCAGGGGTTAATTTCAATCATTCACATCAATGGTGGGGCGAAGGTCTGGAGGGAGTAGCGGCAACAGTACAAATGGCCCACATGAAGAATTTAAAAGTTATGATCAAACCCCATATATGGGTGCGTGGTCAAGGTTGGGCGGGTGACTTTGACTTGGAAACTGAAGAAGATTGGCAGAGTTGGGAAAAAGACTACAGCAAATACATACTGGCTTATGCTCATCTGGCCGATTCCCTTGAAGTAGAGCTGTTCTGTATAGGCACCGAATACCGTAAGGCCGTTACAAAGAGGCCAGACTATTGGCGACAATTAATTGCCCAAATCAGGGGGTTCTATAAAGGGAAAATAACCTATGCAGCCAATTGGGATAATTACGAAAATATAGAATTTTGGCCAGATCTCGACTTCATTGGAATTGATGCTTATTTCCCAATTTCAGAAGATATAACACCTTCAGTAGGCAATTTGGAGAAGGGTTGGCAAATGCAAAAGCACTTACTTAATGACTTCTCCAATACATTTAACAAACCTATCCTATTTACAGAATTTGGGTATCAAAGTGTCGATTATACTGCTGACGGTCACTGGAAACACGATCAGGACACGTTATCAGTAAATATGGCAGGTCAAGCAAATGCCTATGAGGCGCTGTTCAATACTTATTGGAATGAGGAATGGTTTGCTGGTGGATTTTTGTGGAAGTGGCATTCAGAGCATAAAGCAATTGGCGGTCCAGATTGCAAAGAATTTACACCACAAAATAAACCTGCTGAGGCAATTATTAAAAAATATTTTGGCACTGGCGACTTAAATTAAGTCACATTGGAAAGGCCAATCTTGGCTTGTCGCTTAACGGTGTAGTGGTTGAAGTCTGGGGAACAGGTTGCTTTTGTTCACTTTTCACTTCAGGTTTAATTGCTGTTTCTTTAGCTGAATCCGGGATGTTTCTGTATTGTTGAATAAATCGATGCAACTCTTTCTGGCGCATTGTGATTTCAGAAAGGTTCAAGGCCAGATTTTTATGGTAAATCCTATAGATCAAATTCCACTCATCTTTGTCCATAAATCCATCCGAATTGGCTATTAGACACATCCAAGCCATACAGTTTATCTGATCATTCTTGTTAAATGTATTCAGCTCCTTGATACAATCCTCAAATATTTTCTCAGAATCCTGCTTTTCAAGTATCCCAATTTGCTCATCAAATTTTTCCTTGTTCATTGACAGATGCTGTAGCATTCTGTCTCCCATTTCTTCTTCTTTTGAATGAACTTCACCATCCGCCATGGTGAGAAGGAAATACAATTTGGTGTTTATGGATATCGGATTCGCTATCATAATTCAAATGTAATGTTTCGAGAATAAACTAAAAAACATAATAATGAAAATAAAATGAAATTGGCTATTTACCTACTAATTTGCCATTTATTATTAATTATAATTACCACTCAAGCGTAAAACAATAGTTAATTTACATGTAAGGAATTAAGTAAATAACAACAAAAAAGGCTTCTACATTTTTTTGCAGAAGCCTTTTTATTTTTTTTATGTGATCAATCCACTTCTAATTCCTCTTCAGTTCCGTTTACAACTACCCTCACCTTACTGTCGCATTCACCATCACCATAATAAATGGATATTTCTTTGTTTTCGGTGGTGATTACTTTAACACCTGCCACTGGCTTACGGCCTCTTCTACTCCTTCTACATGTCTTATCAAAAACGAGATCTTCAGTAATCAAACTTGAATATGCCACGCCTCTTCGGGTTACACCTTCAGCAGTTCCAGAAACATATACCTTACCATTGGATCGGTCCCAAACCCTTACATGGTCTGCTTCACGGGTAGCAAATGTGCCATCTTCCCAGGTGATTTTTCCATCCTCAAGGGTTACATTAAATGTCAACACGCTATCGGGCTCATTGGATATGTTCGTAGTAGTCCGGGTTCCTTCTATTGCTATACCATTAATAGAATAATTAACAAAGGTCATGGTGATCACACTGCCCACTTCCACATGTTTACCAATGAAGGTGATCACAATCTTACCCTTCCTCAAGTTGCCTTTGGCATCGATACAACCATCTCCAAAGTCAAGTGTAATTGTACCGGCCTCCCTTGTTCCTGCAAAAGAAAATACACCAGAACAGAACCTGTCATCATCAATGGTATCTTCCGTTTTTCCACCCGTACTGGATTCGTTAACAGCGTCCATTGACACCATAGATAATCCATCTATATCTTCATAGACAGCCTCCATATCTGTTTCACTCACCACCAGGTCAGTTGCATCCAACGCATTTTCGGTAATCACATCTTCACTACAGGCCGCAAAAAGCAGGCCCGCAAGTAAAAACATAAAAAATCGATTCATCTTGTCATTTAATTTTATCGTTTTCATAGTATTTTTTGTTTAATTCTGTTCCTTAGATGTCGTGAAATACAAAAGGTTTAATCCACACTAAAATGAATTCAATAAAGGAAGAACTGAGTCAAAAAAAGCATGATTTTGCACATGTTACACCATTTGATTTAAGTAAAGAACCCTACTACATTTTTGACCTTACAGAATCCAATCAGGAATTGATGGCCATTGATCTAAATGATGAAATACTGTTCACGGACTATATTTTCAAAACGATGAAAAAGGAAAACGCAGTAGTGGGCATCGGCAAATACAATGAAAACCGGACCATTTACAAAAGAAGTGAGGTGTTTGGTGGTGAGGAGAGTAGGTCTTTACACTTAGGCATTGATATTTGGGCTAAGGCAGGTACTCCTGTTTATGCCCCACTTGCTGGACACATCCATAGTTTCGCCAATAACAATCAACATGGTGACTACGGCCCTACCATCATTTTAGAACATGAACTGGGGGGCATCATTTTTTACTCCTTATATGGTCATTTAAGCAAAATCTCACTGAATGGTATCACTAAAGGCCAAAAAGTGACTCAGGGGGAACAAATTGCTTTGCTAGGTGACTACAGCGAGAATGTACATTGGCCTCCACATTTACACTTTCAGATCATCAGTGATATTGGGGATTATATTGGGGATTTTCCTGGGGTGGCCAAGCCAAGTGAAGCAGCACATTGGTTAGAACGATGTCCTGATCCCAACCTGATCTTGAGAATGGAGATTTAAATTCTTGTCTCTAGGGTCTTAAGTCTTGGTTCTGAGTTCTTGTTTCTTGCCTCTTAAATTTGTTATTCCACGATCTTCTTTTCAATATAAGCTGAGTTGAGTATGCTCAATGCGCCCATATACCTGAGCTTAAAAGATATTAGGTCTCCTACTTTATAATTTCTTCTGGTTTTACCCAAATCAATGACCAACATATCGCTGCTTGCTCCCGAAATCTCAATCTTCTTATCGTCAGGGATCAAGTATTCGGGAGAAATATCCAAAAGACCTATGTCAATTATGGCCCTATAGGAAGACTTACCGTATTTGCTTTCATCAATCTCCAATATCTCTCCAGATGGGTTCTCAGCGAGCTCCCCCGTAGGCACCATCGGTTTTTCATGTAGTTCAATTATTTCTGCATGTAGTTTAAAGACATCATCTTTCATCCCTTTCACTGTTTTCATTGTGAAAAGGTTAAGGCCAAAATAGAGTATTTCCCCAATCCGGAAATGATTGACGCCCATTGGTCTCAAATTCTTTAATAGTAACGGAATAGTAACAGAGGTACCCCCAGAAACCCATGGTATATTGCGGTTAAATTTGGCCTCTATCAACTGCTTGTACAGGCTTAATTGAATAAGCTTATCCTGCGAGGGCATAACCCCATGCAGGCAGTTCAGATTTGTGCCCAACCCCACTACACGAATGCCAGGCAACTCAAAAATGCTGGAATAGAACTCAATAACGTTCTCTCCCACCACACCTTCGCGTAGGTCTCCCATTTCAATCATAATGATGATTTTATGGAGCTTACCTTGTTTAACCGCTTCTTCCGACAGCATTTTGATAGTGGTCAATTCACTATTAAAACTAACATCCGCAAACTTGACAATTTTAGGGATGCTCCGCTTGGCAGGCGGTTTGATATATACTGTTTGTACTTCTGGATTGATCTCCTTTACTACCTTGAGATTACTGACCCGTGAGTCATGAATTTCCATTACCCCTAAATTGAGTATTTCTTGAATGTAGCTTTTGTTACCACAAAGCAGCTTGGCTACCACCCCCCATTCGATATTTCTATCCCCAAAAAGCTTTGACAGGAATTTGTAATTATGATTTAACCTTGATCTATGTAATTCTAAATATGCCATTTTTATTCTTTTATTATTCGTGGAATACGGTCGGGTAGCCGTGTAAGCAATTCATAATTGAGCTGACTACTTAGTTCTCCAAATGAGGCTACCGAGATTTCTAACCCATTGTCACCCCCAATTAAAATAACCTCATCCCCTTTTTTCGCCTCAGCTTCAGTAACGTCCAAGATCATCATGTTCATATTTACCACACCAATGACCCCTACCCTTACATTATTTACCAATGCCCTACCTATATTACTTAAACTTCTACTATAACCTTGCGCATAACCTACGGGAACAGTGGCAATACGCATATCTTGTTGGGCCAGAAAACTGGTACCATAACCAATGAACTCTCCAAGTGCTACAGATTTGATGCTCATAACAGCACTTCGCCATGAGATCACCCTTTTTAGCGGATCACTTTTATCCGGGTTTTTTGTTTTGCCCAAATAATCAATAAAGGTTTCCCTACTAGGCCAATATCCATATTGCAATATTCCTATCCGCACCATGTCCATTCGTGTTTTGGGATAGGTCATGGCGGCTGCTGAACAAGCGGTATGCCTTATTCTCGGGGTAAGATCATTTGTCACAAGCAATTTATAGAATTTATTAAACCACTTAATTTGCTTCTGTACCCGAACATGGTTGGCCACACTTTCTGCACCCGCATAATGAGTACATGCCCCCTCAAGTACGAAATGATCCCTATTCTCCTTAAGAAATTTGATGGCTGCTTTTAGGCCCTCTTGGTTAAAACCGGTTCTGTTCAATCCCGTCTCTACCTCAATATGGATCCTTGCTTTTTTACCCAATCTTTTAGCGGCATTGATTGCATTCACCATTCTATCAGGCTCAAACACAAAAAACTGTATATCATTACTGATGGCCCACTCCAAATCGTCATTTTCAAGCACGCCCATTATCATTATTTCAGAATTATGCTTTCTGATATGCAGCACCTCATAGGCCTCGTCAGCACTGAATACCGAAAAATGTCGGATACCACACTCCTCTGCAATCTTTACAAATTGCTTAATGCCATGCCCGTAGGCGTTGCCTTTTACTACCGATGAAATGGTTACATCTTCACCTAATTGGCTCTTTATAAATGCCAAATTGATTTGTAGTGCCGATTTACTCAAAAATATGGTTGAAGGACTTTTTATCATTTATTCACGATTTGATCAATTATAGATTCAAACATCTTTAATCCAGTTGATATTATTTGATCTGGAAAATCATAATCTGGATTGTGCAAATCCGGGCAATCGATCCCTGCTCCTAACCCAAACATGGCTCCCTCATACTTTTTTGTAAAAAGCCCGAAATCCTCACTCCACCTAAATGGCTCCGCTCTTACTACCGAATCAAAACCATTCTTTTGAACAGCATCTGAAATGATCTTTTGGCACTTTTCAGAATTAGTAGTTGCAGCGAATACCTCAGTTTTCTCAAAAGCTATTTTCAATCTATATTTTTCAGCTATTCGTTTAGCAAAACCAGAAGCTTCTTCGGTTAGTTTTGTCAGATCATCATCATTATAGGCACGCAATGTAGCCATAATATGGGCATGTCCTGGAGAAACCCCAAAAGCTTTAGTCCCTAACTGCGCATGTACCACCGTAACAATGGCAAACTCGCTCAAAGGCAAGGTTTTATTTGAGAGGGAATGCCATTTTTCCACAATTTTGGCCATAGCCAAAGCTGGGGAGTTACCGTTTTCAGGCTCTGCTGCGTGGGAAGTTTTACCTTCTAACCTAACAATCAGGCCCTGGGAAGCAGAAGCAAATGTGCCTTCCCGCATTACAATTTGGTTGGTTGGATATCCCGGAAGGTTATGAAGTGCGAAGAAATAATCAAAGCCCAGCTTCTGAAATACAGGATCGCTGATCATTCGTTCAGCTCCTTCACCTGTTTCTTCAGCCGGCTGAAATAACAATATCACCTTTCCTGATTGTGGTCTGTTCCTTTTTAAATATGCCGCTAGGCCAGCAACCATTACCATGTGGCCATCATGCCCACATTTATGGCTTACCCCCGCTACTTTTGACTGATAAGCCATCTCATTTACCTCCTGTATCGGCAGTGCATCCAATTCAGACCGAATGACAACAGTTGAGCCAGGTTCTTTCCCATTGTAAACAAACAAAAGCCCTGTGCCCCCCACTCCTTCTATTGTCTCATCTGGAGCATACTGGGCTAAAAATGCCTTTATTCTATTGGCTGTATTTTTCTCTTCTCCTGATAGTTCAGGGTGTTGATGGAGCTCCTGTCTTAACTTGATTAATTCTTCTAAATTATCGCTCAACGGTTTATTTCTTAAGTCGCATTTCTAAATACTTGTTGGTAAAACCCAATTTTTCATAAAGGATTTTAGCAGGATTATTTGGCTCTACATGCAATGCTATGTCGCCATCAGCATTATTAATTGCCTCAAGCATTAATTTTTTGCCAATGCCATGGCCTCGGTAATCTTTATGCATGGCGATATAAACCAGTATGTTTTCAGGGATATATCCCTCCATACCTGTTCTGTTCACTATCACTGCGCCTACTATTTTATCTTTATCATGGGCTGTCACGGCAAATCCACCTGGGGAAACCCCACTATTGAGTGCGTAATCAAGGCATTTGGCAATATCTTCCTTTTTATCACCATACTCGTCAAGATGAATTTCCAAAAAGGTAGCAATGGCGTTACGTTCGATCATGCCTACTGTTTCAGAAGGACGTAAGGTCTTATATGTTATTGAAAGTTTAGTGTCATTCATGTTTTTAGATTTAATGGTAGATTAATGATTAACGATAGTGGCCAAAACAATTTACGTTTTTAATGTGAGCACCGATATATTAATATTTGGCCTTGCTACTATCTGTTATTCAATTTCTATCTTTTGTAAATTTATTAACAATAATAAAAGTCAATAATGAGGCGGTTATACCATATATATTTGCGTCTAATCCAAATGGTAGGCTTACTTTGAAAAGTATTAATACCAAAGTAGTACCGCCCCCTATCAACATTGCCCAAAAGGCAGCTTCAGGTCGGGTGTTTTTCCAAAATAGTGCCGCAAGCAATGGAACAAACAACCCAGATACCATAAAAGCATATGAATATAGCATTAATTCCAGCACATCTGTCATATACATAGCAAGAATAAGTGCCAATACACCAACAATTAAGGTCAGGCCTTGGCTGATTCTAACTACCTGATTGTCAGATTTGCCAATATGAAGCCATTTACCGAATACATCGGTAAGTAAATTGCCCGATGCAGCCATCAAACAACTATCGGCAGTAGACATAATAGCAGAAAAATAAGCCGACATCATCAATCCCATTAATCCAACGGGCAGAATTGATCGGAGTAATAGTGGTAGTCCAAGTTCAGCGTCCATTGAAGCCACTTCTCCAAAACCTAAAGAAGCGAACATCCCTTGTTCGGCAGCTACCCTGCCAAATAAGCCGAGCATTACACCCATTAGTGCCATTATAGGCCATTCAAACAACCCGGCTATGAACCATGCTTTTTTGGCCGTTTTCTCGTCTTTACAAGCATAGATGCGTTGGTACAAGGTCATCCCCACGAACCAAATAGGAATAATTGTTATGCCCCAGTTCACAAAGGTCTGCCAACTGATATTATTAAATTGAAGAAACTCTGGTGCTAGTGTGGATTTGATGGTTTCATACCCACCTACAGCATAATATCCCATGGGGATTCCAATAAAAATCAAACCCGACATGAGAATGATCCATTGAATTGTGTCAGTATATATTACCGCCTTCATTCCTCCCAATACTGTATAACAGATAGCGATGACGCCCATTATAAGCAAGGCACTATTAAGGTTGAGACCAACAAATGAAGCAGATGCCAGTTTTGCTCCAGCTAATATTTGGGAACTGGTAAATCCTAAATAGCCAATAGCTGAGATGACCCCTGCCAATAATGCTACTTTGGGATTGTAAAAATGAGCGAATATCTGTGGGAAGGTGAGCAGGTTTTTGGTTTTGGATAGTTCACTGACTTTAGGGATTAACAATACTGCCGCCAACCATGCCCCAATAAGCCCGGTAAATAACATCCACGATCCTGAAATTCCAATTGTAAAACCAAGGCCGCCAAGTCCAATGGAAAAACCCCCACCAACATCCGTTGCTACTACTGAAAGGCCAACATGCCAAGACCCCATAGACCTACCGCCAACATAATAATCATCTGCCGTTTTGTTCTTTTTTAAAAAGAAAAACCCCACTCCCAACATGGCTATCATGTAGATGACAAAAATGGCTATATCTATGTAGTGCATGCATATTTAGTTTCTATAGAAATCAATTTTCAACAAAAATAGGCATATAACCTTTGTTTATCCACTTTATAAGGGACTAATCCAAATTAAAATGAAATTATAGTTTGTGTAGAAATTAATTAGCTCACTATTGGCTGCTAATTTCATCTACTGTAATAACAGGAGAAGCTTCAATGTCCTGGATGCCCATAAAGTCAATTAGGAGATCAAAAGCATTTTCAAGCTCTTTGATCTTTTTAGGAGTGGTTTCCTCCAATTTCTGCGCTAATTTCTCATGCATTAGCTTGGGGGTCGACTTCAGTAATTTCTGGCCTAACGCTGTGAGAGCAATAAAACTTACCCTCCTATCCAATGGATTAGGCAACCGGGCAATCCAGCCTTTTTTCTCCAATCTGGTAATGATCCCAGTGATGGTGCTTGAATTTAGGTTCAGATAATGTGATACCTGCTTATGTGTTGCTTTAAACTCTGGTTGGTTGCTCAAAAAATTAAGTGTGAGCAATTGTGGGATGCTTATACCATATTCCTTCTGAATCCGTTTTGATTCCAAATTAACGGATCGTAGGATCTTGCGTATATTGATAAGTATGCTTGTGGAATCCACTTTGTTTAATTTATTTCAAATTAAAGACATTCTTCCCTGGATAAGAAGGAAGATTTATGCCATTTTATATTTATTTTGAGGCCTATGAAGTATTTGGTTCTACTGGGTTTACTATTTATTGGCCAAATTGGCCACAGTCAAGTGCATTTGAAATTAGCCAAACTCAAATATGATGGTGGTGGTGACTGGTATGCGAATAAAACGGCTTTACCTAATCTCGCTAAGTTTTGTAATGCAAATATGGGCATGAACTTCGATACTGATGATGAAGTAGTAGATGTCAGCAGTCCCGATTTATTTCTTTATCCCTATATCTACATGACTGGGCACGGCAATGTAGTATTTTCCAGAAGTGATGCTCAAAATTTACGGACTTATCTCGAAGCTGGAGGTTTTCTACATATTGACGACAATTATGGCCTGGATCAATTTATTAGGTTGGAAATGAAAAAAGTATTTCCAGAACTTGATTTCGTTGAATTGCCCTTTAACCATCCTATCTATCATCAACAATTTGAGTTTAAAGATGGTCTGCCCAAAATACATGAACACGATGGTAAACCCGCTCAGGGCTTTGGATTAATTTACAATGGCCGATTGGTTTGCTTTTATAGTTACGAATCTGATCTGGGTAATGGATGGGAAGACCAATCCATATATAATGATCCAGAGGTTAAGCGGCAACAGGCGTTAAAAATGGGTGCCAATATCATCTCCTACTGTTTCACTCAGTATCAGTAATTACCCACTTTTAATCACATAGTACGTAGACAAACGTAGTGTTTTATATAAAATATTTTTAATAACTATCTTTTTAGTTGTATAACTAATAAATTAGTATTACATTTATTTTATGAAAGAATTAACCCGCGCTGAGGAGCAGATAATGCAAATCCTTTGGCAACTTAAAAAAGCCTTTGTAAAGGATATAATCGAAAAGATGCCTGAACCAAAGCCAGCCTACAATACGGTGTCCACTATAATCAGGATATTGGAACAAAAAGGCTTTGTTAGCCATAAAGCTTATGGTAAAACACACGAATATTTTGCTGTGGTACCAAAAGATAAGTACAGCAAATTTTATCTCAACAACTTCCTATCAGGGTATTTCAGTGGATCTTTTGAGAACCTCGTTTCATTTTTTGCCAAAGAAAATGATTTAAATGTACAAGAGGTTGAGGAACTGATGAAGCACCTAAAAAAGGATATAAACAAAGACACAGATGAATAGTATATTTCAATATTTCGTTGAAGCCAATCTATGTTTAATCGTACTTGGCTTTATATATATAGTCTTTCTACGCAAAGAAGTGGATTTCAAATTTCGCAGGGGCTATATTCTACTGTCGGCAATAATTATAATCGCCTCCCCCCTCATTAAGCTACCCTTTTTAGGTGTTGAAGGAATCAATATTGTAAAGGATATAGAAACCATAATACTACCTGAGCTGGTCATTGGTGATGCCACAGCGGCTGTCAGTACTCAATATGATTCTTACCTTTCAATAGGCAAGGCCGTAGGTCTAGTATATTTAGGAATAACATCCCTTTTGGCCTTGAATTTTCTTTTTCAGCTCTTCCAAATAGGATGGTTTTATAAGTCATTCAATAGAAAGAGTACGAAGATCAATGGTTACAAAATAATAGAGACAAATGGTGTATTACCCACCTTTTCGTTCTTCAGGGTTATTTTCTTTGACAATTCCATTAATCTAAATCTGGATGAAAAGAATAGGATCATTGAACATGAAATCGTGCATATCAGGCAGTTTCACAGTCTCGACATTGTTCTAACAGAAATTATTAAGATCATTTTTTGGTATAATCCTATTGCCTGGTATTTTAAAAATGAGGCTCAGGACCTCCATGAATTTCTGGCCGATCGGGAGGTAATAAAAACCACAGATCAGGAAAATTACAATAGCCTTTTGGCCAAAATGACCCTTACTAAAGCACATTTATCACTTGGCCATCATTTTAATAAATCTAAAACCCTAAAAAGAATAGCAATGATGAAATTTGAAAACAAAAGAGTGAATCAATGGAAAAGAGCGATAATCATTCCGTTGGTAATGCTCACCGTTGTGGTGATCAGTTGTAATGATGAAATTATGCAGGATGTAAATACTGTAATGGAGACGGCAAGCCAGACTGAAATGCCGGAAGATTTAAAAGGGGAGCTTGCAAAACTTGTAGAAAAATATCCAGATGCGAATTTTATCTATATGGAAGCTGAAGGCACTGCTGAATCCGCACTAAAGAACCTTAAAAACCTTGATCCGTTAAGCATAGCCTATGTAAAGTCATACAAGGATAAAAATCTAGTTGGCTTTATTGTAAACAAGAATGGACCTATTCAAAATCAGGCTGATAATAATGATGTATTTACCGTTGTGGATGAAGGCGCCTTACCACAAGGTGGTTTTGAAGAATACTACAAATGGGTAGCTTCAGAACTAAAATATCCTGAACAAGCGAAAAAACAAGGGGTTCAAGGTAAAGTATATGTCCAATTTATAGTGAATGAAATTGGGCAAATAACTGAAGTTGAAGTTGTTAAAGGAATAGGCTCAGGATGTGATCTTGAAGCAATAAAAGTTATAAGTGCCTCAAGTAACTGGTCTCCACCTAGACAAGGGGGAAAAGCCGTTAAACAGAGAATCATTTTACCTATTACTTTCTCTTTGGGAAATAATGATTCAAATGATCCTGCTAATTCAATGAAGGCACAGTTAGATTTCAATGATGGAATGGTAACAGGAGTAGTTTATAATGATTCGGCCAAACCGATAGCAGGTGTTAACATTGTCATTAAAGGAACTAATCATGGCACTGTTTCCGATCTTGATGGCAATTTCAAATTGAAGGCTAACAAAGGAGACCAATTAATTTTCTCTTTTGTAGGAATGAAAACAATGGTACTGACAATGAATGAATAATAAACGATCTATTTTAAAACAAAAAAGAGCTGGCATGTAACATGTCAGCTCTTTTTTTTACCCTTGATAGTGACTTCACGAAGTATTTATATAAAGGTCTCCCCGGATTCATTCCGGGATTTGTTCCGGTATCCCTGAATTAGTAGTACTGAATCTCAATTCCTTTATCAATTTTTTATTTGAAAGGTTAGTTCACTTAGGAAGGTGAGGCGAAAAAATGGCGTGGCGGTTGTGACGGTGCAGCAGGGCAGGCTATTTGAGCGCTGGAAGTAGCGCGGTATTTTTTCAAGGCTTTTTTGCTTCGTTTTTTGGCCTCAAAAAATGAAGGGGAAGAACTGGTGCAGCAATCCTTAGTTTAAGTTACTTTAGATTTTATATCATGGTTAAACCCCTCTAGGGTTTTGTAAGGCATTCATTTCCAGTTATTTACATTTAATCCCTT
>DDIU01000041.1:0-43324 GCA_002338655.1 Flammeovirgaceae bacterium UBA1842
GCACTTTCGCATATGCTTTGCTGAACCATGTTAGCATTAGTTATTATAGCCTTCAAATGTTGGAAATCCTAAGTCTTTCGCTCTTTTCGTAATCATATCGTTCAATTCTGGGCCTTTCTTTGAATCAAGAACTTCATAAACCGCCTCATCGTATCTGTGAAATACAATTTCGTTGTTTACTACTTTGAAAGTGTGATTGTAATTACTGTAAGTAACGTTCGTTCCAATCCTATTTTCAATAGTAAAATAATTGCGTGTAACTTCAACACCACTAAAATTATCAAATGCCAATCGGTCGTTTCTGCCTTTGAAGTCATAAGAGCCATCTTTTAGACCGAAATAAACTAATACTGGCTTATTGATAGCTGTTGAATCATTAAATTCACAAACTATAATTAAATCAGAAATACTATCCAGATTTAAGTCGGCTACCTTTTTGTAATGAAGAGTTAAATTGTCGGGAATCAAGTCTTCAATTTTTGATTTTATGTCAGTAATCGTTTTCTCCTTATTATCATTATTTATACATCCAAAAAGACATACAATCAAAATAGAAGTTAAAACTTTATTCATTGAGATATATTAATGCTAACGCCCGGCTATGATGAGTGGGAATTAGAAAGCACTAACCTCTCGTCTTGCACATAGCCACGCTTTGATTTAAATTTAAAACTTGTGGCGGACTTTCCAATCCCTACGAAAATATCCTGACCACCGAAACCCCATTCATTCATAGCCTATGTTGTGTGTTTTTTATATTCATCCACTACACTTTGAACATAGTTTTCCAGTTGACTGACTGTCGATGATTCAATCGTTCCAATTATCATTTCGTAGGCCATTCCAGATCGTGGCAACTTGAATGTTTCAGTTTCACTGGAAGTTAGCGGCCGTTCTAGACGCTTTTCTAAAAGGACAATTATTTGATTTGTTGCAGAAGTATCAAAGGAATCCATTTTGCCAATCAGTCTATTTTTTTGTTTAAATACTTTTCAAATCCTCCGTTATATGGTGAGTTGAAAACTGTTTTGACCCAGTTCCTAAAGCCGTCTTCAGTTTCTATAAGATATTCTTGCTGGTTACTAATTATCCTGAGTTTGGCTCCTTGCTTCAGTTGTTGGTTGTATTCGTAAAATGAATTAGCCACCATTCTATATGGGGAAAGTGTATCATAAAGTGCCGCAGATTCCAATTTAATTTGCAGTTCGTTATCCAAGTAAATTTGATGAATGATTTCTCCCATTTCAAATTGCTCCAATTACACACAACACCCAGCTATCAACCACTAATGGTTGATATTTGTTTTATAGTTCACTAATCTAGTAATATTTTAATATTTAACCTTTAACGAGTCATCCATTGAGTTTCATTAACTGGTGGTACGGACTTAATAGATCGATATCATCTACTTCTGGCCTCATCGGATGACTTCCTTATGTATTATAGATCAAACAAAATCAGAATAATCAAGATTCATATTGTTAATTCTTGTTAGAACGTTCATCTTTGAATTGGATGGAGTTATTATGGTTATTTACGGGGTTGATTGTAGGCGGTTTGGCCGCCTGGTTCATTGCAAAATTTAAGTTTGCAAGTGAAACGGGTGATGCTGGCAGTTTGCAATTAGAAAAAGAACGTGTCAATGATCTTAAAACGGAGACAGCCTCTTTAAAAGAAAATCTGGAAGCAGAGAGGAGCAAAGTCATTGACCTTAATCAGAGCTTGGCGACAACGGAAGCCGATTATCGTAACCTTCAGGAAAGACTAGCGGAGCAGAAACAAGAGCTCAAAGGGCTGCAGGAGCAGTTTTCCGTTCAGTTTAAAAACCTGGCCAACGAGATTTTCGAAGAGAAGACCAAGAAATTCACAGATCAGAATAAAATCAATATTTCAGAAATACTTAATCCCTTAAAAGAAAAGATTAGCGACTTTGAAAAAAAGGTAGAGGTCAACAGCAAAGAAAATCTGCAGCATAGCACAGCCTTGCAGGAACAATTGAAAGGGTTGAAGGAGCTTAATCAACAGATGACCAAGGAGACTGAGAACCTGACCAAGGCACTAAAGGGAGACAGCAAGGCCCAGGGTATGTGGGGAGAAATGCAGATTGAGCTTATTTTGGAAAAAGCCGGCCTCCAAAAGGACGTGCATTATTATAAGGAAAAGAATTTCAAAGCCGATGAAAATCAAAATCAGCGTCCTGACTATATCATTCTTTTGCCGGATGACAAGGCCATTGTGCTGGACTCTAAAGTTTCATTGACAGCCTATAGCAATTTTTTCAATGCGGAGGAGGCAGACCAATCACGCTACCTGAAGCAGCACATGGATAGCATATACACGCACATTAAATTGCTGAGCGATAAAAAATATCAAAACATTCATGATATCAACCAGCCTGATTATGTGCTGATGTTTGTGGCCAACGAACCTGCACTGATGGCTGCATTTAAGGAAGATCATCAATTATATGAAAAGGCACTGGACAGGCATATTGTGCTAGTAAGCACTACCACTTTGATGGCCACATTAAGTACCATCTCCTATATCTGGAAGCAGGATCTTCAAAATAAGAATGCCATTGAAATTGCCCGTCAGGCTGGGGCATTGTATGATAAGTTTGTCAATTTCTCTGAAGACCTTATTAAGATCGGTAAGAGTCTGGACCAAACTAAAAATATCTATACTGAAGCCTCCAAAAAACTTTATGAAGGCAATGACAACCTAGTGAGGAAGACCGAAAGGTTGAAGGAGCTTGGCGCCAAGACCAGTAAAGCCATTGATCAAAAACTTATAGATAAAGCTGGGAACTAGGTTATGAAAGGAATTTCCACCAATGTTATCCGCTTGAACAAAAGATACAAACTCAAAAATTATGGAGAAGTCACTGAATTCGAGGTAATGGAGTTTCTGAACGAAGGAAACTTTAGACTAAAGGACATTCATACCCTAGAAGAGTATCAACTTGATGAATTAACTGCTTTTGGTAAAGGAAAAGATTTTGAAATTAGGGAGATCTAATATTGCTGACATCCGAGAAAAGATTTTTTAGTTTGTATAAATATGTTAAAAATACCCTTTGAATTCCCTAAAGGGTCATTGCTTGAAACACCCTCTAGGGCTGGGGTAATTTGATGTCTAAAGAAAAATCTATCCTAGGATGCTTTGGAGTTATTAACATTCCTGTTTAGCAAACTCCTTAGCATAGTAAGTCAGAATGATATCTGCACCCGCTCTTTTTATGCTCAATAGCACTTCATTCATTATGGCTGTCTTGTCTAGCCAGCCCTTTTCAGCGGCAGCACATACCATAGCATATTCGCCACTCACATTGTAAGCAGCAATAGGTAAATCGTAATTATCCTTTAGCAATTTGATCACATCCAAATAGGCCAAAGCAGGCTTTACCATTAGAAAGTCAGCCCCTTCTTCAACATCTAAATCTGCTTCAATGAGTGCCTCCCTTTGGTTAGCCGGATCCATTTGGTAAGTTTTCTTATCACCGCTCTTTGGTGCCGAATCCAAAGCATCCCGAAAAGGGCCATAGAACGCACTGGCATATTTGGCTGTATAAGACATGATTGAAACATTGGAAAAACCCTCAAGATCAAGTACTTCCCTGATGTAACCCACGCGACCATCCATCATGTCAGATGGCCCTATTATGTCAATGCCTGTACGTGCTTGCGCCAAAGCCATTTTACCCAATATCTCCAATGATTCATCATTGAGGATGTTGCCATTTTTATCTACTAAGCCGTCATGCCCATCAGAACTGTAAGGATCCATGGCCACATCCGTCATTATACAGGCTTCAGGAAATTCAGCTTTAATCCGTTTGAGTGCCGTCAGGTAGAAAAAAGTGTCATCATAACTTTTGGTAGCTACCTTGTCCTTATGCTTCTCTTCTACTACTGGGAAAATATCAAAGCTTTTGATACCCAGTTTCATGCATTCATCCACCTCTTTGAGCATATGCTCTATACCCAAGCGATAAATGCCGGGCATGGATTCCACTTCTATTTTTTTATTGGCACCTTCAAGTAAGAACAGCGGATAAATTAAATCCTTGGCACAAACTTGATTTTCGCGCACCAGCGCACGTACCACGGGTGATTTTCTATTTCTACGAGGTCTGATATTCATCAATTAGGCGGGTAATAGCGTAAGTGGGATGTTCTCGGGATTGTAAACTTTTGGGAACCGATTAATACAGAATTTCATCCCACATACTGAAACAAAAATCGCCAAGCCTGAAGGGACTATAAACACCAATGGATTGGCCTCTAAAAGCATAATACTTAGTACACATGCCGTAAGAATACCAATGATAACCATTATTCTAGTTAAGTACTTAAATGGTGTTGTGCCAAATTTAAATTGGGCAGCCTTATTGTTTTTTAGATGCAAGTGAAGCACCCTAATAAATGAATTGTAATGATTGAATTGATCGATTAACTTTTTAGAATCGGAATAATTTTTACTGGATATATAAAGGGGCTTCTGATCAACAATGTTAAGCGTACATGAATATTCTCCCGGTGAACAAAAACCACCGGGGCTATTTAGCCATACCTGATTAACAGAACTGTATTTATACGGATAGGTAGCCCCATCCATAATTAAGTTAAAACCATCATCGGTCAGAACGATTTTCCTTAATTTATCTTTTGGTGAATTTTTAAAAACGTACTCCATAAAGCCAATTTAACTTTATTTTTTTTGAAAATCATTAATTGTCTTTTCAATTATATCGCAACATTCATGCAGTTGTTCCTCTGTCATTACCAAAGGTGGTGCAAATCTTATGATATTTCCATGTGTGGGTTTAGCCAAAAGACCATTTTCCTTGAGGGCAACACAAAGGTCCCAAGCAGTTGAGCTATCTGGGGAATCATTAATTAGAATGGCGTTTAATAAACCTTTCCCACGGACTTTGTCAACCAAGTCTGTTGTTTTTATAAATGCCCCCATTCGTTCCCTGAAAATATTACCCAACTTACGGGCATTCTGTATCAGATTCTCATCATAAATAACGTCTAGGGCGGCCATGGCCACTTTGGCTCCCAGTGGATTTCCGCCAAAAGTACTTCCGTGCTGCCCTGGCCTAATGACTTCCATAATGGAATCATCAGCGAGTACTGCTGAAACTGGGAAAACCCCTCCAGATATGGCCTTACCTAAAATTAGCATGTCAGGTCTAGTATAAGTAGCCTGTTGCTCACATTTACTTTCACAACTACAATCACCACATACCCTTAGTAGTCCACCAGTTCTGGCAATGCCCGTTTGAATTTCATCCGCCATAAATAAGACATTGGCTTCCTTGCAAAGGGACGCTGCCTTTTTGATATAACCATCATCTGGTACAAATACTCCAGCTTCGCCTTGAATAGGTTCAACAAGGAACCCAGCAATATTGTCATCTTTTAGTGCTTTTGCCAAAGCATCAAGGTCATTATAAGGTATTTTTATAAACCCTGGTGTGTAAGGCCCGAAATTTTTACGGGCATCAGGATCATTGGAAAATGAGATAATGGTGGTAGTACGTCCATGGAAGTTTCCATCACACACTATTATTTTAGCTTCATTTTCAGCAATGCCTTTTTTCTCATAGGCCCATTTTCTACAGATTTTTATCGCAGTTTCCACTGCTTCGGCACCGGTGTTCATTGGTAACACCTTATCGAATTTAAAATATTCGGTGATGTATTTTTCATAAGGGCCGAGCACGTCATTGTAAAATGCCCGTGAAGTTAAAGTCAATGTTTCAGCCTGACTTTTCAGGGCATTCACAATTTTTGGGTGACAATGACCCTGATTGACAGCGCTATAGGAAGAAAGAAAGTCATAATATTTTTTCCCTTCAACATCCCAAACATACACTCCTTCCCCTCTGGCCAACACCACGGGCAGGGGATGATAATTGTGTGCACCGTGCTTATCTTCTAATTTTATGGCTTTTTCGCTTGTTAGGGTATCAATCATGGTCTTATATATTTAATTGCAGGTCAAAATTACTAAATTTGCGTACTCTAAAAAAGCTGATAGAAGGTCAATGGTAAATAATATTTGGAAACGATCTTTGATATTTAAATTACTTTTTGCGATATTTGCAGACCCAAAATAAAAAGGACTATTTTAATTTAATAATTTATAAAGAGATGTCACGAGTTTGCCAGATCACAGGGAAGAGACCTCAGGTAGGAAACAACGTTTCTCACGCAAAGAACAGAACAAAGAGGAGATTTAATCCAAATCTTCAAAAGAAGAGATTTTTTATCCCTGAGGAAGATAAGTGGATAACATTGAAGATTTCAACTTCTGCGCTTAGAACAGTCAACAAGAATGGCATCAGTGCAGTTTTGAAAAAAGCTAGGGCTAACGGAAATACATTAGTATAACCGGTCATAAATAATATAATATCATGGCAAAGAAAGGTAACAGAATTCAGGTAATAATGGAATGTACAGAGCACAAAGCTACTGGTCAGCCTGGTACTTCAAGGTACATTACCACTAAGAACAGAAAGAACACTACCGAGAGATTGGAGTTGAAAAAATACAATCCCATCTTGAAGAAAATGACGATTCACAAAGAAATTAAATAATCATGGCAAAGAAAGTAGTAGCATCGCTCCAAAAGGCAGAAGGTAAAAATTACGCAAAAGTGATTAGAGCAGTTAAGTCTGAAAAGTCTGGCGCTTATACCTTTAAGGAAGAGATAGTAACACTTGACAAAGTGCAAAGTACATTGTCTAAAAAGTAATAATTACTTTAAAATATAGTTTAAAAAAAGTCCCTTCTGGGACTTTTTTGTTTTATTTGAATATCCACCAGAACAAGAATTAAACATGGCAATTTTCGGAGGTTTATTTTCTAAAGAAAAAAAGGAGTCTCTTGATAAAGGTCTTGAAAAAACCAAAGAGAGTATTTTTTCAAAATTAGGTAAGGCCGTAATCGGCAAATCCAAAGTCGATGAAGATGTACTTGACCAGTTGGAGGAGGTTTTAATTACCTCAGATGTGGGGGTGGACACTACAATTAAGATTATTGACCGTATTGAAGACCGGGTAGCTAAGGATAAATATCTAGGCGTGGAGGAGTTGGATAAAATCCTCAGAGAAGAGATAGCAGCCCTTCTTTCGGAAAACAACACTCAGGATCAAACTGAATTTACCATTCCAGCAGTGGATAAGCCTTATGTGATAATGGTGGTGGGAGTTAATGGGGTAGGTAAAACGACCACAATAGGCAAGTTGGCCGCACAGTTTAAAAAGTCAGGATACAGTGTTGTACTTGGTGCAGCCGATACTTTTCGGGCGGCAGCAGTTGATCAGCTGAAACTTTGGGGTGAGCGAATTGGGGTGCCTGTAGTATCAAAAGGCATGAATACTGACCCTTCTGCAGTGGCGTTTGAAGCAGTTGAGTATGGGGTAAAAAATAATGCAGATATTGTAATCATTGACACAGCAGGGCGACTTCATAATAAGGTAAACTTGATGGGTGAGCTGACTAAAATTAAACGTGTGATGCAAAAATTTGTCACAGCGGCACCTCATGATGTCATGCTAGTACTTGATGGCAGTACAGGGCAAAATGCCATGATCCAGGCCAAGGAATTTACCAAGGCCACAGAAGTTACATCACTGGCCATCACTAAATTAGATGGTACTGCCAAAGGCGGTGTGGTTATCGGTATTTCTGATGAATTCAAAATCCCAGTTAAGTACATCGGGGTTGGTGAAAAAGTAGATGACCTTCAGGTGTTTAATAAGATGGAATTCGTGGATTCGCTGTTTAAGAAGTAATATTAAAAATTATCCAACAAGTCATTGTACAGATGAACAAAAGAGGGAATAGTATCAAACACTACCTTTGATACTTAGAGTAGAGTTATTTTTCTTTTGGTATCACGGGGGAATATTTCCTAAAAGGTATCCTGAACATTAACCAATATTCAAATCCCCATCGGGAATCGGCTTCTGCTAATCCATAACCAGGAATCCAATAGGGCGAAAGTTCATTATTAGCGTGATTGTCATTCACCTTAAATTTGAAACGGGCAGAATATCCGGTCCAGAGAAATTTATAAATGCGTACTTTCATTCCAGTAGTAATCTCATACCAACTACTTTTAAGAGTAGTGTTTTCAACGAAAATGGCACCATCACTCCAATAATCATTGGTATAGTCAAAAACTATATTATCTGAATAACTGGCTTGAGCATATCTGAGCCCAACAAAAAGAGCGCTATGGTCTGGATCTCGCTGTAAGAAGTTAATATCTGGACCTACTTTAAAAAATGAACCTTCATTGATATAAATGAAATAAGGGTCATTCCATTGCCTATTAAATTTGCCGTATTCAAAATTCAAGAAATACCTGTGGATGTCAATATCCGCATTGAATTTCCATTGCCGTACATCCCCTTGCGTAAAAGCTTTGATTCCGTTTTTTACCACGGCTTGCCCAAAACTTACCAAATCCATACCCACCCTTATTCCAGAGGGCACGAATTTAAGCTTGTCGGTTTTGACAGTATCTGCCTCTTGTGCTTGGGACGGCCAAACGATTAGCAATAAAAAAATACTAGTTATAAATCCTGATGTTCTCATTGATTACCCCTGGTTCTTTAAAGTTGATGAGCACATTAGAATTAACCACCCTAATGGAATCGAAAGTATTTTGTAACGTTCTTACATTAGTAAACAATATCTCCACACCGCAATTTTCGGTGATTATTCTTGATACAACATCATATCCAATTTGCACAGTGTCCGTACCAAATTCTGTATCGAAATAGGCCGTAATGCTTGTGTCGGATGGGTCTAAAGGCAGATTGACCGATGATAAATTGGTTGACTCTTCAACTAAAAGGGAATCAGACCCCTTAAGTTCAAGGCTATTGATCCTAAACTTACGGGCACTGTCTTTTGGGTAGCTATAAAAGCCCAATTTAACCAATTCACCGGCTGTACTCACACAGTCAGGTTCGCTGCATGCCATAAAGACAAATAAGGCGATAGTACAAGATAAGATTATTTTTTTCATCGATCGGCTGCAAATATAACTATCCCAGCTCCAACCAAGAAGCAATTTTATTTTTCTTAATTTTGCACGCTTAAACACGAATGATTTGAAAACCAAGGGGAGAAAAAAAGATAAGGTAAATATTGTGACGCTGGGGTGTTCAAAGAACATTGTGGATTCAGAAGTAATGCTCACGCAACTAAGGGGCAACAAGATTGATACTACTCATGAGGCCTCATCTGATGATGCCAACATAATTATTGTAAATACCTGTGGATTTATAGATAATGCCAAGCAGGAGTCAATAGATACTATATTAAGATATGCCGATGCCAAACAAGAAGGGCTGATCGATAAGTTATATGTTTCTGGTTGCCTGTCCCAGCGATATAAAGATGACTTGGAGCAGGAAATCCCACAAGTAGATGCTTTTTTCGGAACCATGGAATTACCCCTGCTTTTGAAAAAGTTTAAAGCAAATTATAAGCAGGAATTGGTAGGGGAGCGTATTCTCACCACCTCCAACCACTATGCTTATGTAAAAATATCTGAGGGCTGTGATCGGCCCTGTTCGTTTTGTGCTATCCCGTTGATGCGCGGTAAACATGTATCCAAGCCCATAGAACAAATCGTTTTGGAAGCGAAGAACTTAGCCAAAAACGGCACTAAGGAGTTATTGCTAATTGCACAAGACTCTACTTATTACGGATTGGATATTTACGGCAAAAGAAATTTGGCTGAATTATTAAAAAACCTTTCAGATGTAGAGGGGATTGAATGGATCCGATTGCATTATGCATTTCCAACGGGATTTCCATTGGACGTGTTAGATGTGATGGCTGAACGGGACAATATCTGTAACTATTTGGATATGCCACTTCAACATGGCTCCACAAGTGTATTGAAAGCCATGAGGCGAGGGACAACAAGGGAAAAGCAGGAAGAGCTTATCCAAACAATCAGACAGAAAGTGCCCGGAATAGCCTTACGTACCACACTTATTGCAGGCTATCCTGGTGAAACGGAAGCAGATTTTGAAGAGATGGTAGGTTTTGTTGAAAGATCAAGGTTCGAAAGGTTGGGGATATTTACTTATTCGCATGAAGAAAATACGCATGCCCATAACTTTACCGATGATGTGCCTGAAACGGTGAAACAACAAAGGGCCAACACCGTTATGGACATACAGGAGAAAATCTCTTTTGACATTAATCAGGAAAAAATAGGCGGCACTTTTAAAACACTAATAGATAGGGCCGAAGGAGGAAAATTTATTGGTAGAACAGAATTCGATTCCCCTGAAGTGGATAACGAGGTTATTATTGAGTCGCCAGACAATCACCTAAGGCTTGGGGATTTTGTAAATGTAAAAGTGAATGATGCCACAGAATTTGACCTGTATGGAGAGGTGGCAAAAGAGTTGTAAATAAGCTGTCTGACCTGCTTTATGATATTAAACAAACTTGATTTTAAAGAAACGAAGAAGTTTTCGAGCCTTTTTTTGGATTATGTTCAAAGCGAGCCAAATCTTAAGGACTTCTTCAATAGATTTCCAAGTGTAGAAAATTTCAAACCACAAATAGAGCAGAAGCAATTTAGTGCGGAAAACAGAAAAATGCTTTGTCAGGATTTGGAAAGGCAATATCAGGGTATTCAACCTGAACCCAGCCTGAAGAAAAACCTATCCTTACTTGCTGAGCCTAATACCTATACAATAACTACAGGCCACCAGCTTAATATATTTACAGGGCCACTCTACTTTATTTATAAGATTGTAACCGTTATCAATGCTTGCAAAGCCCTCTCAAAAGCCTACCCAGCGTATAATTTTGTGCCAGTTTATTGGATGGCTTCTGAAGATCACGATTTTGTTGAAATCAATCATTTTAGATTGGAGGGCAAAAAATACCAATGGGATACTGATCAAACAGGGGCTGTTGGACATTTTTCCACAAAAAGCATCCAGCCACTGGTAAATGAAATCCCGGGATTGCCAGATTTTTTCAAGCAGGCCTACGCCAAGAATACCTTGGCAGAAGCAGTCAGAAACTATGTGAATCACTTGTTTGGCAAATATGGATTGGTTGTGATTGATGCTGATTCCAAAGGCTTAAAAAGCCTATTTAAAGGGGTGATAAAAGACGATATCTTCAAAAATACAGCTAAAGAAAAGGTAACGCAATGTTCAGATAATTTGGCAAAATTGGGGCACAACCCTCAAGTATTTCCCAGAGACATCAATTTTTTCTATTTGGACGAAAGCATTAGAGGGAGGATAGAAGAAGAGAATGGAAGGTTTAAAGTGGTGGATACCTCTTTGGAATTTTCTAAAGAAGAATTATTAGCACTAATTGAGAATTCTCCTGAGAAATTTAGCCCCAATGTGATTCTTCGCCCTCTTTATCAGGAAATGATCCTACCAAACCTGGCTTATGTGGGTGGGCCTGGCGAACTCGCCTATTGGTTTCAGTTAAAGCCCATGTTTGAAAGCTATAAAACGAGTTTTCCGATACTACTGCCGCGTAATTTTGGAATGGTTGTACCTGATCATATTTTAAGAAAGATTGAAAAGGCACAGCTTTCTTGGAAAGATTTGTTTGAGAAGAAGGAGCAATTACAAAAAAGAATAGCATTGGAAAACGCTTCGGGTGAAGTACTGCTAAATGGGCAGATTGATGAATTGATGAAATTATTTTCAAAAATAAAAGAGCAAGCGGCATCCATTGACCAGACACTTATTGCCCATGTGGAGGCTCAGGGCACTAAAACCAAATCAAAACTTGAAGGTATAGAGAAGAAGTTTATTAGAGCTGAAAAAAGGAAACAGTCAGATCGGCTTCGTCAAGTTGATGAGATTTTGGATTATCTTTTTCCCAATGGAGGTCTTCAGGAACGAACCGATAATTTTTTAAATTTTTACCTTTCCAACCCAAGTTTCATTGATAACCTTTTGATGGACTTTGATCCTTTTGATTTCCGATTCAATATTATGTCCAATGGCAAGTAAGCAAATACTTAGGGAAATATTCCTTGCAAAACGACAGCAACTCAGTCAAGAAGAATTTGCCCAAAGGAATAAACAACTTCGGAATAATTTATACAACCATATTGATCTCACGGATGTAAAGTACCTACATATTTTTTTGGCGATGAAAAGTCAAAAAGAGGTGGATACTTGGCAGATTATGGATGACATAAAAAAGGATTATCCAGCCATTCAATTTGTAATACCTAAAACAAAGGGGAATGGCATTCTTGAACATTATATTCTGAATCAAAACTGTACCTTGAAGGAGAACAGCTGGGGGATATCAGAGCCAATAGCTGGTGATCAACTCAATCCAGAATTAATTGATTTAGTGCTAGTACCACTTTTGATCTTCGATAAACAAGGGCATAGGGTTGGCTATGGAAAGGGCTACTACGATCGGTTTTTAGCTCAAGCAGTAAAGGCGCAAAAAGTAGGGATTTCACTATTGCCACCCATTGATAAAATTGAGTTTACGAATACCACAGATGTGAAGTTGGATAGTTGTGTTACTCCCGACCTAGTTTATAGTTTCAGCTAGCAGTACCCCTCACCATCTCCTTTTTTCCGGGTGGGCCATCCAATGTTTCAACAATTAAGCCCAGTTCTTTTAGGTTTCTTTTTAGCTGCCCTTGAGCACAGTAGGTTACGAATACCGCCTTTTTTTTCATACTTTCCACTAACCTTGATAAAATATCAAGTCCCCACATTTCTATTTGCTTGCTTGGCGCAAATGCATCAAAAAAGATGATATCATAAATTGAACCCATCAAGGTGTAATCCTCGATTTTGCTATTGATTTTTTTAAACGAAAATGTATCAGTTATCACATGCTCCGTTTCCCAATCCAATTGATGGATCATTTCTGACCAATTCTCAACATCATCGCCACCAATGATTTGAGCATAATTGAGTGCTTTGGCTTGGGTGGTTGTGATGGGGTAAGCTTCAATTGAGTGATAATTTACCTTTATGCCATTCTCTTTAGCCCATTTGATCGTAAGTAAGGCATTTAGCCCGGTTCCCAAACCAACTTCAAAAATGTTTATCTCTTTAACATCTTTCTGAGATATAAAATAATCAAGTCCTTGTTGAAGGAACACATATCTGGACTCTTGTAGTGCACCGTGGGTGGAATGATAGGTTTCGTTTAAAGCAGGGTTGTAAAGTGAATGGGATCCATCTTTGGTTATTATCAGCTCCAGATCTCCTTTATGATCCTGCATGCTTATATTTTTTCAATTAGAACAACGGCAAAAGCGGCTACACCTTCCTCTTTTCCAACAAACCCTAACCTTTCGGTAGTAGTGGCTTTTATTGAAATATCCTCCTCCTCTATTTTCATCACCTTAGCCAAACAGGTTTTCATATCAGGAATATAGGGGTTTATTTTGGGTTGTTGAAGACAAATGGTGCTGTCAATATTTCCAATTTGCCAGCCCTTTTCCGTTAAGAGACCGATCACATTTTTCAATAATATTTTACTGTCGATGCCTTTATATTTTGGGTCGGTATCGGCAAAGTGAAACCCGATATCCCTCAAATTGGCCGCTCCGAGTAAAGCATCACATATCACATGGATCAACACGTCAGCATCAGAATGACCCACGGCTCCTTTATTATGAGGGACAAGAATACCACCAAGCCAAAATTCATGGCCTTCTTTTAATTGATGAACATCATACCCAAATCCAGTTCTTAGTTTCATTTTTTAGCTTTATAATAGATTACGGAGCAATTTTGCTCTTTCAATATTTCTTTTCCTTGCTTATTGATGTCTGCCACAGATACCTTTTGAATTAAGTTACTCTCATTATTTACAGAGTGTGGGTCGCCCGATAAAGAAGCAAATGCTAAGTTCATGGCCCTGTTCAGTACTTCAATTTCCGAAAACATCAAGCTGGATTCGGCCTGATTCTTCACTTTTTCCAATTCTTCAGTGTGTGTTCCTGTTGCCAAAAATGTATTGATCACCTCCCAAATAGCCGTTTCGCCCTCTTCAGGTGAATATTTATCAGACAACATGCCCGTAATCATCAAAAGACCCGGATCAATGGAGCCTGTAACATAAGTATTGATACTACTAAATATTTTTTTGTTTCTGACGAGTTCAATATACAGTCTTGATGATTTTTCACGACCAATAATATCACTTAATAAGTCTGCTGCATAATAATCCTCACTAAATCGTGCTGGCATATGAAAAGCCATATACAACATGTCGGACGGCACATCAGCTTCAACAGTAAGGGTCCTTTTTTCCGTTTGCTTTGGCTCCACAGGCAATGTGCCAACCTTCGGGCTACCTTTGCGTATTGATCCAAACCATTTTTCCGCAAGTTTCTTTATTTTTTCAGTCTTAACATTACCAGCCACTACCAATACTGCGTTGTGAGGGTGATAATGCTTGTCATAAAATGACCTAACATCGTCCATGGTAGCATCTTCAATATGACTAATCTCTTTTCCAATCGTTGCCCATTGGTAAGGATGTGTTTTATAAGCAAGAGGCCTCAATTTTAGCCACACATCACCATATGGCTGGTTTAAATACCGCTGCTTGAACTCTTCTATCACCACACTTCTTTGCACTTCCAACACATTATCGCTAAACGGTAACCCCAACATCCTGTCCGATTCCAACCAAAAGCCGCATTCAATGTTTTGATAAGGCATTGTCATGTAATAATTGGTAATATCGGGACTGGTAAAAGCATTGTTTTCACCGCCCACCTTTTGTAATTCAACGTCAAAGTTGGGCACATTGACGGACCCGCCAAACATTAAGTGCTCAAACAAATGGGCAAATCCGGTTTTTGATGAGACCTCATCTCTTGATCCTACCTTATATAAAATGTTAAGAACGGCTATCTGTACTGATGGGTCTTCGTGTACAAGTACCTGTAAGCCATTATCGAGTTTAAATTCCTGAAATTCTATCATTTATGGGGCAAAAATAAATATAACCCATCACTTTGCTGATACTCTCAATGCCTTAATTTTGCGCTTTAAAATAATGACTATGTTATTCGACCGAAAGAAATATTCCAATGACGTTTTAATTAAACTTTATGAGGGCTTGTTGCGCCCCCGTATGATCGAAGAGAAGATGTTAATTCTTCTTCGACAAGGTAAAATCACCAAATGGTTTTCAGGCATCGGTCAGGAAGCAATATCAGTTGGTGCAACCCACGCATTGACAAAAGATGAATATATATTGCCTATGCATAGGAATCTTGGCGTATTTACTTCAAGAGAGATACCTTACAATAGATTGTTTGCACAGTTTCAAGGCAAGCCCTCTGGGTTTACCAATGGGAGAGACCGCTCTTTTCATTTTGGTACCAACGAGTTTAATATTGTTGGAATGATTTCTCATCTGGGGCCACAATTGGCAGTAGCCGATGGCATCGCTTTGGCCAACCAACTGAAGAGGGAAAAGAAAGCTACGTTAGTTTTCAGTGGTGATGGCGGAGCCAGCGAGGGGGATTTTCATGAAGCACTTAACGTGGCGGCAGTATGGGATCTGCCTGTAATATTTGTGATTGAAAATAATGGATATGGCCTTTCAACACCAAGCAATGAACAATTCAAATTCAAAAACTTTATTGACAAGGGGCCAGGTTATGGAATTGAAGCCGTTAAAATAGATGGTAATAACGTATTGGAGGTTTATGACACTATTTCTAAACTAGCCACCAGCGTAAGAAAAAAGAATCGTCCGGTACTTGTAGAAGCAATGACCTTTAGGATGAGAGGGCATGAAGAAGCTTCGGGGACTAAATATGTGCCTAAAGATTTAATGGAAAGCTGGGCAAAAAAAGATCCCCTGGATAACTATGAGTCCTACCTCTTAAAGGAGAAAGTCATTGATACGGTTTTCATAAAAAATCTTCGTGCTAAGATTCAAAAAGATATAAATAAAGGCCTTGAAATTGCCTACAGTGAAGAAAAGCCAGAAGCCAACACTAAAATGGAAGTGGCTGATATGTACGCACCCTATGCACAAAAGGTAATTTCTGAGAAAGGCAACAAAACGACTAAGCGTTATGTTGATGCCATCTCTGATGGTCTGAAGCAAAGTCTTGAAAAGTACCCTGAGCTGGTATTGATGGGGCAGGACATAGCTGATTATGGAGGAGTATTTAAAATCACCGAAGGTTTTGTGGACAAATTTGGCAAAGAGAGGATCAGAAATACACCCCTTTGTGAATCTGCAATTATCGGCATAGGTTTGGGACTTTCCATCAAAAAACAAAAGGCACTGGTTGAGATGCAATTTGCTGATTTTGTCACCTGTGGCTTTAATCAGATAGTCAATAACTTGGCGAAGTCACATTATCGCTGGGGGCAAAACGCAGACGTTGTGGTAAGGATGCCAACCGGAGCGGGAGTGGCAGCCGGGCCATTTCATAGCCAGTCCAATGAGGCTTGGTTTGTCCATACTCCAGGGTTAAAGGTGGTATACCCATCAAATCCTGTGGATGCGAAAGGATTGCTGTGTGCAGCCATCGAAGATCCTAACCCTGTGATGTATTTTGAACATAAGTTTCTTTATCGCTCCCTTTCTGATGAGGTGACCGATGATTATTACACAATAGAAATAGGCAAAGCAGCCACTGTAACAGCAGGTGATGATTTGAGTATCATCACTTACGGTATGGGCGTGCACTGGGCAAAGGAAGTAATGGAAGAACTGAACAGCTCAGCAGACATTATCGACTTACGTACATTACTGCCTTGGGATAAAGAAGCGGTAGCAGCCACAGTCAAAAAAACGGGTAGGGTACTCGTACTTCATGAAGATTGTTTGACAGGAGGAATTGGAGGCGAGATTTCAGCATGGATAGCCGAGCACTGCTTTACCGATTTAGATGCTCCGGTGATGAGGGTAGCCAGTTTAGATACTGCTGTTCCATTCTCTACCCAATTGGAACAAAATTTCCTTCCAAAAGGCAGGCTGAAGCAAAAAATTGAAGAATTAATGGAATTTTAAGTATCTTGATGCGTTATAAATGTCCGTAAAATTTTTGCGCATTATTAGGTTTGAGCTTATTCCAAAATAGAAATATCAAAATCACCGGTCGCTTATTCAAGTTAATGGCTGTGGCAATAGTAATATTAGCCGGGCTGTCTTTTGGGGAAGGTGGGACTACTATTGCCCAGGAAAAAAACAAATACGAAAAGCAGAACGAAAGAAAAAACAAATCGAATAGAAGGCTCAACAGGAGAGGCGATAAAGGCAAATCTAATAAGGCCAAAATAAGGGCTACTAAGTTCAAATCACGAACCAAGCAAGGTGAAAAGTCTTATAAAGGGGATATTACAGGCCGAAAGGTAATAACTAAAACATCTCCAAGAAGGTCTTCAGCCGGGCGTGCTCAACCCAACCCATATGCTGGGCGAAAGCGTAAAACAGAACGAAGTGTAGCCAAGAGCGCTAAATCAAGGCCACGCTACACAAGTCGAAGATCGGAATCAGCAAAAAGGGTATCAGTTAATCCACGATTTTCAAGTAGAAATGGGGAGCGGGCATGGAAAGGTAGCGCGTCTGGCCGAGCTATTAAAACAAGATCAAAGTCTATCACCTATACTCGAAAAAGCAATTATCAGGGTGGTTCCTTCCGTTCCATTAGCAAACCCTCTGAGCGTTCAGTTAGATCGGGTGGGGTAAGTCCAAGATCAGCTTCTGGTAACTATAACGTTAGAAAACGAAAAAAACCCTATGCCTTTAGACAAAAAAAAGCATGGGAGAAAGCCTTCAAAGGAGATATTACAGGCCGGACATTTCGTACAAAAAGGACCAATGAGCGGCCAGTGATTCAAAATCCAAGTCAAGCCAGATATTCAAATGCTGGAAAACGTGGTGACCGACCTTACACAGGAGGTTTGTCTGGAGGGTTTAAAACAGCAACCAAAAAACCTGAACGCGCATGGAAAAAGGATATTTCGGGCAACAAACTTAGAATAAGAACAAGTAGTAAGCCTACATTTTCAGGCTCGCAATTTCAACCATACCCACAAAAAAGGAACAGGAAAGGAGACCGGGCTTATCGTGGAAAGATAAAGGGTGGAAATTACAGTTCCGTTTCTAGCCGTAAAGAAATGGCAGGGAGTAAGAGCCTGAGAAGGGAGCCTCCAGGGCAAGGTACAGCAAAGGGATTTAGGTTTCAAGGCAATATCAAAGCCCAAAAACCTTTGAAAGGTGGGGGTAGTATCAGTGGTGGATTAAAAAATAATCAAGGTAAGGCTATAAGAGGTAAGGGCATAAGTAGCCAAGATATCCGTGCTGCCAAGTTTTTGGGAAATATAAAATCATCTAGGCCCCTTAAGGGTGGAGGAAGCATAAGTGGTAGAATAAAAAACAATAATGGTAAGGCCATTCAACGCAAGGAAATCACAAAGCAAGATATTCGGACGTCTAAGTTTCTAGGAAATATAAAATCATCCAGACCTCTTAAAGGTGGAGGGAGCATTAGTGGTAGATTGAAAAACAATAATGGTAAGGCCATTCAACGTAAGGAAATTACCAAGCAAGATATCCGTACAGGTAAGTATCTGGGAAACATCAAAGCCCAAAGGCCATTAAAAGGTGGGGGAAGTGTAGCTAGGAATAACTGGAATAATCGCGGACAGGTGACCACCCGGTTGTCTAACAATGAACAGAACAGACGTACCCGTAGATTTCGGGGAAATTTAAAACTTGTAAAACAGGCCAAAGGTGGAGGAGGGTCAGTAAACATACATCCTTGGAATAATAGAGGCAATACTGTAAACCAACCTCAACAATCGTTAACAGGTAGAAAAGCAGCTAATTTCCAAGGGAATGTTAAACCGTTCGTAAGAGGAAAGTACGATGCCCTATCTTCTTCCTATAAAGGCGATCAGAAAAGGCGATTTAATTATCAGAACCATCCAAACGCAGATAAAAAGGCATTAAAAGTGCGTGTTACTAAAAACAAGGACAATTCATCTGAATTTGAGGGAAATGTAAAACCATTCGTTCGGGGTAAGTACGATGCACTGGCTTCATTTTATAAAGGCAACGACAAAAGAAAATATGATTACAAAAAAAACCCTAACGCAGCAAAAGAATCATTGAAAGTAAAGCAAGCATTAAAAAATGATAGGTTGTCCGCTAATTTCCAAGGTAGGACAAAGGATCGGACAAATCGCCAACATAATCCTGCAGCCGCAGATGATGCGCTGAAAGTAAAAAAGCCTGGTAAAAACTATTTTGAAGGGAGTGATTTTCAGGGTAGGACTAAGGTGACTTGGAACTATAAACAGAACCCAAGTGCAGCCAAGGAGTCATTGAAAAACAGACCTGCGTCAAAGGCTACTGCCGAAGGAAGTAAATTTCAAGGACGGACCAAAGTAACTTGGAACTATAAGCAAAACCCTCATGCGGCCAAGGAATCATTGAAAAACTTACCCCCTTCACAAGCCACTGCCAAAGGGAATAAGTTTGAAGGACGGACTAAGGTAACGTGGAACTATAAACAAAACCCGCATGCGGCTAAGGAATCATTGAAAAACTTACCCCCTTCGCAAGCCACAGCCAAAGGAAATAAGTTTGAAGGACGGACCAAGGTGACTTGGAACTATAAACAAAATCCACATGCAGCGAAAGAGTCATTAAAAAACCTGCCGCCAAGTAAGGCCACGGTAAAGGGAAGTGAGTTTCAAGGAAGGTATAAAATGGCCAAATATAGCCGTAAGCCTAATGCCGCTGCCGGCTCTTTGAAAGGTATTGGCCCTTCGAGAGCGGCTATCAGTGCTTCCAATTATCAAGGCAATATAAAAATGAATAAAAACCGGATCAATGACAGGCATCCAAGTTATAAGTATGCGAGAACAAATACAGTTAAAGAGAAGGAGAAACTTTTTGGTATCAAATTATTGTTCTCAAAATTGTTCAAGCAAAATGAAGGTCAGCCTGATCATTTGAAAGAAAAAATCAGGAAGCCCCGATTCGACAAAAGAGAAAAAGATATTTGGTACGATTAATATGAACTGGTTAGAACTAAGCAACGAGAGTCAACTTAATGAGCTGATTAAGGACTCTCAAAATTCCCCTGTATTAATTTTCAAACATAGCACCCGATGCTCCATCAGTAGTATGGCCATAAATAGGCTTGAGCGGGCCTGGAAAGACGAAGCAAACCTAAAAGCATACTACTTGGACCTTATTAAGTATAGGGATATTTCTAACCTAGTAGCTTCTAAGCTAGGTGTCGAGCATCAATCGCCACAAGCTATAATTATTAAAGATGGGAAGGCCATCTACAATAATTCACATATGGCAATTGCCTTTGATGAACTTGAGGGAGCTGCTAAAAGCTAAAGGTTATTGTTTGCTTCACGGATTTGGAAAGACTGAGCGACACGGGACAGGTAAGGGCTGCCCTTTTAAGTTTAGTGATCTGAACATCGGTGGCAGAAAGTGAATCCTTCTGAAAATGAATTTGAATTTCCTTGACTTTACGGGGGTTTTCATCCATTATTTTTGTTATTTCCGAAGTCATCCCAGTGATGTCGATATTTTCCCTTTGGGCATATATTCCCATGAGGGTCATCATGCAGCAACTGAGCGATGTGCAAAGTAGATCTGTTGGTGAAAAAGCTTCCCCTTTGCCATTGTTATCCAGAGGGGCATCAGTTATCAAGTCATTTCCAGATTTGATATGTTGGGCGGTTGTTCTCAATCCTCCCAGGTATTCTGCTTTCATTTGAGCCATATTTTTTTTCTTCTAAACTATAGTACCTTAGTTTGCGTTCATATAATTCACTAAATTTATATAATCTTTCTATTTGCTAATGAAGGTAATTCATATTTTATTATTCATTTTATTGACCCCCTTATTGCTAAAGGCACAGGAGGAGGTGGATGGCTATGAGTCAGAATTTATCTATGGCATCAATAAAAATACGGCCGGGGGTCTTATTGGAGGGATAGTACTTAGAAAGTCAAGAAAAATAGGAGATAGGCTTTACCAAAGTTATGGTCTGGAGCTTATGAATGTCAAACACCCTCTAGAATATCAGTTGCGGGCTTCATCAGGCAGTACATTTATATTTGGCAAAGTTAACTACCTATATGCGTTTAGGTTTCAGTACGGACGGGAGTTGATATTATTTAGAAAAGCGCCACAACAAGGAGTAGAGATCAAGTTACTTACCGCTATAGGCCCAACAATTGGCTTACTTGCTCCATATTATATCGAATTCAATCCGGATGGAGGAGGATCAATAGGGAATAACAACACGAAAAGGGAGCCTTATAATCCTAATAACCCAAATCATGACAATAGTAAAATTGTTGGTACAGGGTATATTCTACAGGGAATAAATGAATCTAAAATACGCTTAGGGGCTAATGTAAAAGCTGGACTAAGCTTTGAGTTGGGCACGTCAAAAAGCAGTGTTACTGGTTTTGAAATAGGGGCATTGCTAGAGGCATACACTCAAAAAATAGAACTGCTTGCCGGAGCAGAAAATAAATCTTTTTTCCCAACTGCTTACATTACTATTTTTTACGGAACCCGAAGATAATTCGACTTGTTAATCGGAATAGCGAGACGATATGTCTAATTTTACGGGCCTAATAAGATGGATCAAGAAATGATAGAACTTCCTGTAGTTTCAAAAGAAAAAGAAGAGAAAAAAAGGAAACCAGATTGGTTAAGGGTTAAACTACCAATTGGTAAAGAGTACGCCAAAGTGCGGAAACTCGTTGATAATTATAAACTTCATACGATTTGCGAAAGCGGTAACTGCCCAAATATGGGAGAATGCTGGGGGGCTGGCACAGCTACCTTTATGATATTGGGCAACGTATGCACCAGAAGCTGTACGTTTTGTGCCGTTGCCACCGGTAGGCCACCTGAGTATGATGAAGGGGAACCACAGCGTGTGGCTGAAGCCATTAAGTTGATGGGCGTAAAACATGCAGTAATAACATCAGTTAATAGGGACGAATTAAAAGACCGGGGAGCTGAAATCTGGTATCAGACAGTAGCTCAAACGAAGGCCCTATGCCCTGAAACCACTATAGAAACATTGATCCCTGATGTAAAAAACAATTGGGATGCTTTATACAGAATGATTGAGCCTGGGCAGGAAGTGGTTTCACATAATATTGAGACTGTTGAAAGGCTGTATCGCAGAGTAAGACCTCAGGCTAAATATGAACGCAGTCTTGAGCAGATTAAAAAAACGTATGAAGCAGGGAAACGTACCAAATCCGGGATCATGCTTGGGGTAGGTGAAACGCCCGATGAAGTGCATAAGGCCATGGATGACCTTGTTAAGAACGGATTACATATATTGACACTTGGTCAATACCTTCAACCTACAAAAATGCACCTTGAAGTAGCTGAATATATACACCCTGACCAGTTTGCAGCTTATCGTGAAGAAGGATTGAAGCGAGGGTTGAAGTATGTGGAGTCTGGTCCTTTGGTTAGATCTTCTTACCATGCCGAGCGGCATGTAAATGTGCCCATTTAAATAAATTCAAAGTATTAAGCTCAAAGTTCACATTTACAACTTTGAGCTTAATACTTTGAGCTTAAAACTTTGAACTTAAAACTTCGAACTAATATCTATTCCCCTTCTTTTTCCTGGCCTTTATCCACTACTATTCTATTTTCCCTATTTACTAATTCCCAAGCGGTATAAAATACCAATTGCGCTCTTTTATTGAGTAGCTCAAACTCGATTTTATCTACCGTATCGGTTGGTTTGTGATAATCTGGATGAGTACCTGTAGTGTAAAAAATAACAGGGATATTGTTCTTGGCGAAATTCCAGTGGTCAGATCGGTAATATATTCTTTCAGGATGATTCACATCGTTGTAAGTATAGTCCAGGTCCAGCTTGGTGTAGGTGGCATTGGCGTTTTCACTAATTTGGTGAAGTTCCGTTGACAACTTGTCTGAGCCAACTAGGGAGACATAATTATCACCTTCTTTGTGATTTTCATCAATACGCCCCACCATGTCGATATTTAAATCAGCTATGGTGTTCTCCAATGGGAAAATAGGGTGTTGTGTATAATAATCAGAACCTAAAAGTCCTTTTTCCTCCCCAGTTACAGTCATAAACAAGATGCTTCTTCTGGGGCCATGGCCATCCTTTTTAGCTTCTGAAAAAGCCTGTGCTATTTCCAGAACCGATACTGTACCAGACCCGTCATCATCTGCTCCATTATAGATGTCTTCTCCGTCCATACCTAAGTGATCATAGTGGGAAGTAATAATCAGCAGCTCATCCTTTTTGTCAGTACCTTCTAAGTACCCCAGCACATTTTCAGTAGGCACTTCAGATAGGTTCATTGCTAAACTGTAGCTTACTTTAGACGATTTAATTTTTTTGTTATTCTCAACAGCACTTTTCAATTTCTCGTATTTGGTATTGAAAATATCTCCTGCTACGGATGGTTTTACAAAAAACACCCCATCAGTTTCACTAGCTTCGGGTTTGTTCACCGATAACCTTCCCCCCAAAAGGAAACCCTTAAACTGTTGTGCCATTCCGTCAAAAGCCTCATCGGTGGGAGTGTTCAGGATAAAAATTGTCTTAGCGCCTTTTTCATTCGCGATTTGGGCCGCATCCCTCCACCCTCTCATGGACTCAGACATAAACATAACAGCTTTGTCTTTTACATCAAGTGATTCAAAATCAGCTTCAGTACCAGCACCCGCAAAGACAATATCCCGTTCAACAGCTCCATTGGTAACGGTAGTTCCATAATATATGATACCATTAAAATTATCATATTTCCCCTTTTTTGTTGATAATGAAATTTCTCCTGGTTTGGCAGAATAAAGTACAACATCTTGGTAAAATCCATTATTATCGCCTCCTTTTACAGGGCCTTGAAGTCCAAAGGATTTGAATTGTTCGGCTATATAGGCAGCTGCCATTTTTTGACCCACTTTGCCTGTTTCCCTTCCTTGTAGGGCATCAGAAGCGATTACCGATAAATGCCCGTGCAAATCACTAACAGTGATAGTGTTAGCATATTTTTCTGCTATGGGATCTCCCTGGCCAAATACTGTGGTAAATATTGTGGCCATTACCAGGGCCGTTAACATTATTTTTTTCATGGTTTGAATTTGGTTTACCTTATTTAACTATTTTATTGATACACTATTTAATCTTAATCGTTCAAAATTAATCGGTGATCCATATTAACAAGTGTCCAAGCGGTGTAAAATACCAATTGAGCACGGGTTCTTAACAACCCAAAATTTATTTTTTCGATAGTATCCGTTGGTTGATGATAGTCGGCATGAGTACCATTGAAATAAAATATTACTGGAATATTATGCTTGGCGAAATTCCAATGATCAGATCGGTAATAAATCCTTTCTGGATGGTTTTCATCATTATAAGTATAATCAATTGTCAGCTTAGTATAGGTGTCATTGGTCTTTTCACTGATATCATTTAACTGTTTTGATATCCGATCAGCCCCTACTAAATACACATAGTTTGGGTTATCCTCATGTTTAGGATCCACACGGCCAATCATATCAATATTCAGGTTCGCCACAGTATTTTCCAACGGGAATATAGGGTGATCTGAATAATACTTTGATCCAAGCAGACCTTTTTCTTCACCAGTAACTGTCATAAAAAGGATACTTCTACGTGGGCCTTTTCCAGCATTCTTTGCATCTACAAAGGCTTGGGCTATCTCTAATATGGATACCGTTCCTGATCCATCGTCATCAGCACCATTGTAAATATCATCACCTTTTTTTCCTAGGTGATCATAATGTGCAGTAATTACTATTAACTCGTCTTTTAGATCAGATCCTTCCAAATAGCCAAGAACATTTTCTGATGGCACTTCCCTCACATTTATGCCTATCTTGTAGCTTATTTTGGCAGGCTTAATTTTCTTTTTACCAGTCTTTAATTCTTCTATTTTCATTCCAAGCATTTCTTCGGCCAAAGAGGGTGAGAGAAAAAATAGGCCATCATTTGAATCGGAGGATTCCCTTTCCAATGAAAGCCTTCCTTTAGAAGAACTATACCTTTCTACTAAACTTTCAAAGTCCGCATCAGAAGAACTGTTTACTACCAATAGTATGGAGGCATTTTTTTCTTTTGCTGTTCTAGCCGCACTTCTCCACCCCCATGTAGATTCTGATAATATCAATACAGCCTTATCTTTTACATCTAAATTCTCAAAATCTTGCGCAGAACCAGTACCTGCAAAAACTATTTCTTTATTTACTTCTCCGGGGGTTTCTGTAGAACCAAAATATACCAATCCATCAAAGTTTTTATGAGTTCCTTTTTGTGTTGTTACATAAATGTTACCAGGTTCAGATACATATAACGGCACTTTTTGATAGAATCCATTATTGTCATCACCCTTTACCGGTCCCACCAGCCCCAACATTTTGAATTGCTCGGCAATATAGGCGGCTGCCATTTTTTGTCCTACTTCCCCAGTTTCCCTACCCTGCATTGCATCAGAGGCGATAACAGATAGGTGCTTGGTTAAATCAGCTTCCGTGATAGTGTTGGCAAATTTTTGTGCGTCAACATCTACCTGAGCATGTACCGATATGAAGGCAATGAATAGAAATGCCGAAAGAAATAATTTTTTCATAGTATTTAATTTTAAACCGATAGTAAATTCCAAATTTAGGTAATCAGGCAGGTTAAGTGGTCTTTGGAATTGAAAATTTGATGAACGGTCTGCCACCGATGTTTAAGTAACCACAGCCTACTTTTTATTGGCAGGGAGCATAATTACTTTGGTAAATAAATTATAACTTTGCGGCTCAAATTCACGGGTAAACTATCAATATGAAACTAGATATTACTTACAGCGAAAGGTTCGATTCTAGGCACAATGGACCAGATGCAGATCAGCAGGAAAGAATGTTGAAATTTATTAATGCTGATTCGATTGATCAATTAATTGACCAGACCATTCCGAAGGCAATTCGACTCAAAAAAGAATTGGACTTACCCCTCGCCAAAAGTGAATATCAGTTTCTGAAAGATTTTAAGAAGCTAGCCGCAAAAAATAAAATATTCAAGTCATACATAGGCACTGGGTATTATGATACCATTACCCCAGGGGTGATTTTAAGAAATGTACTGGAAAACCCAGGATGGTATACTGCTTATACCCCGTATCAAGCTGAAATAGCCCAAGGCAGATTGGAAGCACTTATCAATTTCCAAACAATGGTTATTGACTTAACGGGAATGGAGATAGCCAATGCCTCTTTATTAGATGAAGGAACAGCAGCCGCTGAAGCCATGGCCATGTTAGCTGGAATCAGAAAAGGGTCCAAAAAAGAGGCGAACAAGTTTTTTGTTGATAAAAATATGTTCCCCCAAACATTAGACATCTTGAAAACCCGGGCCATTCCGGTAGGTATAGAATTGGAAATTGGGGATATGGCAACTGTTGATTTGACTGATGAAAACCTATATGGTGTTCTGTGTCAATACCCAAACAATGACGGAGCAGTAATTGACCATAGTGATTTTGTGGCATCAGCGAAGGAGAATCAAGTATTTGTGGCCATGGCTGCAGATTTGATGAGCCTCTTGTTGTTAAAGTCACCAGGAGAAATGGGTGCGGATGTGGTAGTAGGCACAAGCCAACGATTTGGAGTGCCAATGGGCTACGGTGGCCCCCATGCAGCCTATTTTGCAACAAAAGATGAGTATAAAAGGCAAATCCCAGGTCGTATTATTGGGGCCTCAATAGATGCGCAAGGAAATAATGCTTATAGAATGGCCCTACAAACAAGGGAGCAGCACATAAGGAGGGAAAAAGCAACCTCTAATATTTGTACCGCACAAGTATTATTGGCAGTAATGGCCGGAATGTATACCGTATATCACGGCCCTAAAGGACTTAAGAAAATAGCCTCAAGAATACACGGCCTTACCCAGTTACTAAATAAGGCACTTGTTGCTTCAGGGCTTACTCAGGAGAATCAACATTATTTTGATACACTTAAAGTAGCAGTAGCCGATAAAAAGACAATAAAAGCAAAAGCTGAGAAAGCAGGTATCAATTTCAGGTATTTTGATACGAATCATATCGGAATAGCCATTGATGAAACCACATCGCTTGAAGACATAAAAAATGTATATGCAATACTTAGTGATGGGAACTTTGACTTTGGTAAAGAGAGTCAAAACCTGAAAATCACTTGGCCTGATAGTATCGTAAGAAAATCTGAATATCTGCAACATCCTGTATTCAATCAATTCCATGCCGAACATGAGATGCTGCGTTATATCAAAAGACTTGAAAACAAAGATTTGTCATTGGTTCATAGCATGATCTCGTTGGGGTCGTGCACCATGAAGCTAAATGCCACTGCAGAAATGATTCCGGTTACATGGCCAGAGTTTGGTCAAATCCACCCATTTGTTCCAGAAGATCAAGCCCAAGGGTATAGGGAAATGTTCAAGGATTTGGAAGCGTGGCTTTGTGAGATTACCGGATTTCATGCCATGTCGCTACAGCCTAACAGTGGTGCTCAAGGCGAGTATGCTGGGCTAATGGTGATCAGGGCTTATCATGAAAGTAGAGGGGAGTCACATAGAAATGTCACCCTTATCCCTTCTTCTGCGCATGGCACCAACCCTGCCAGCGCGGTGATGGCCGGTATGAAAGTGGTGATCGTAAAATGTGATGAGCAAGGAAATATCGATTTGGATGATATGAAAGCCAAAGCTCAGGAGCATAAAGACAATCTTTCGGCTTTGATGGTAACTTACCCGTCCACTCACGGTGTGTTTGAAGAAAGTATTATGGAAATCTGCCAAGTGATCCATGATGCAGGTGGCCAGGTATATATGGATGGGGCTAATATGAATGCGCAAGTAGGACTGACCAGCCCTGCTAACATTGGCGCAGACGTATGCCACCTCAACCTGCATAAAACATTCTGTATCCCTCATGGGGGTGGTGGACCGGGGATGGGACCTATTGGTGTAGCCAAGCAGTTGGCACCATTTTTACCGGGTAATCCTTTGGTAAAATCAGGTGGAGATAAGGCCATTACCGCTATTTCAGCAGCACCGTTTGGTAGTGCCAGTATATTGACGATATCCTATGCGTACATCGCCATGATGGGAAGAAATGGATTGAAAAGTGCTACACATTTGGCTATTTTAAATGCCAATTATTTAAAAGAAAAACTCTCTGGGCATTATGAAGTGCTTTATACGGGCAAAAACGGTAGGGCAGCCCATGAAATGATAATTGATTGCCGTGAGTTCAAAAAATTTGGTGTGGAGGTAGAAGATATGGCCAAACGCTTAATGGACTATGGATACCATGCACCTACCGTTTCCTTCCCTGTAGCCGGAACTATGATGATAGAGCCCACAGAAAGTGAAAACATTGGAGAATTGGATAGGTTCTGTAGTGCCATGATCGAAATCAGAAATGAAATCAGGGAGGTAGAGACCGGTATGGCAGATGCTGAAAACAATGTATTGAAGAATGCCCCGCATACGGCAGCAGTTATTACCGCTACCGCTTGGGACAAGCCTTACAGCAGGGAAAAGGCGGCCTACCCGTTGAGCTATGTAGCCGGCAATAAGTTCTGGCCAGCAGTAGGTAGAGTAGATAGCGCCTATGGTGACAGGAATCTGATGTGTAGCTGCTTGCCTTTGGAGGAGTATAGTGAAGATAAAGCTGTAGAAGTTTAAAATTTGAAAGAGCCTTTTAAGGCTCTTTTTTTATTCCCTATAAATCACGTTCAATAACGTCACACCTACAGCATCTAAGGTTTCTTTACTTATGATGTCCATATTATCGGCATGGGTATGATGGAAGCTCCCAAATGACCCATCTACCGGATCGGTTGGGATAATGTCTATCATTGGAATTTTGCCAATTTTGTTTACAAAATAATGATCATCGGTAATGGCTCCTCCTTGTTTTCTGACAAAATACCTGTCATAGCCTAATTGAGAAGCTTTTCCCCAAACTTTCTCCACTATGGATGGGGCATAATAGTTAGAATGTCCTTCAATATAGAATTTGGCATCTTTGCCACCCACCATATCCAACAATATGCCATAGTAAGCTGAATAATTACGCCTATGCTTGTTTTTGGACCAATATTGAGAGCCTAAACACCACCAACTTTCAAAATCACCGGTCACTGGTACGTAGTCCTGCGTTGAAGCATCATTACCCCAATCTTCACCATCAAAAAGGATAATATCAACCCCAACCTTTAAAGAATCATTTTGACCAATGACCCGGGCCAACTCAATGAGCACACCCACTCCGCTTGCCCCGTCATTGGCGCCTAAGATGGGCTCATCCTGACGCGAATCATCTGCATCGGCCCAAGGGCGGGTGTCCCAATGGGCGGCCAAAAGGATTCTTTTTTGTGCTTTTGGATTATAACCTGCTATAATATTTCTTAAATATAAATTTTGTTTGTCAAATGTTGTCGCTTGAAATTCTTGTTCTTCTACTTCCCATCCATAGCCTTTGAGTTTGGCGATTAGGTAATCACCTGTTTCTACATGTCCCTTAGTGTTAGGTACCCTTGGACCGAAGGAAACCTGCTTATCAACAAAATAATAGGCCGAATCAGCGTTAAATGAGGGTACATAAACTTCTTTCTTGGTTAGATCTGAACTTTCAGCCTCTTGTTTTTTGTCATTTTGACAAGCCGAAAATGCTATTATTATTGGAAGTAAGTAGGTAAATCGCATTTTTTTAATCACTAAGGTGTTTAAGGGTTTAACCCAAACTGAAGAAATATAGTATTTCTACTTCTGGTTATTGTTTGTAAAGCAAATAAAATTGATTTAAATTTGCAGCGTAAATATAATAAGTTTCTGAGGGGACACCGAGTCCCCTCTTTTTATATGAAGAATTTACAAAAAATTGTACTGGATATCGCTGAGAAAAATCTTACTAACGAGGATTTTTTTATCGCTGATGTCGTTGTCTCTTCAGAAACCGGACCTTGCAAGATATTTATTTTCCTCGATGGGGACAAAGGCGTTACTATCGATGATTGTGTTGCACTGAGCCGGGCGGTTGCCAATGTGTTGGAAGAAGAGGATTTAGTGGATTCAAAATACACACTTGATGTATCTTCACCAGGTGTTGATTTTCCCCTTAACTCCATAAGGCAATACACTAAGAACGTGGGAAGGGATGTAAAAGTCACTACCACTGATGGGACGGACCTCAAAGGAAAGCTTACTAAAGTGACTAATGAGGGGATAGTGCTGGATAAGGAAGTAAAAAAAGGTAAAAAGATATCTTTAGAGGCCACGGAGTTGGCATTTAATGAAATAAAGAAAACAATTGTTCAGGTATCGTTTAAATAATAAACAAATAGAATAAAATGAATGCTTCTGTACTTATAGAGTCGTTTGCAGATTTTGCAAAACAGAAAAACATAGACAGGCCTACCATGATCAGGATTTTGGAGGATGTGTTCAGAACCATGATCAGAAGGAAGTACGAGACTGATGAGAATTTTGACATCATTATCAATGCTGACAAAGGTGACTTGGAAATATGGAGATTCAGGGAAATTGTTGATGACAATTCTGAAGACATATGGGATCACGATAAGATCAGCCTTTCTGACGCACGGAAGATTGAACCTGATTTTGAAATTGGTGAAGAGGTAGCTGAAGAGATTACTTTTGAGGATTTTGGAAGAAGAGCGGTGATGACAGCGCGTCAGACCTTGATCCAACGTGTCAAAGACCTAGAAAAGGATATCCTATTTGAGAAATATAAGGATTTAGTTGGGGAGATTATCACGGGTGAAGTTTATCAAATATTGAGCCGTGAAGTATTGCTAATTGATGCCGAAGGCAATGAAATCTCAATTCCTAAGAGCGAACAGATCCATAAGGATAGGTTTAGAAAAGGAGATCAGGTACGGGCTATTGTTGATCGTGTGGATATGTACAATGGCAGTCCAAAGATTATACTTTCAAGAACAAGCCCAGTATTCCTTGAACGACTTTTCGAAAGCGAAGTACCAGAGGTTTATGATGGCCTAATTACCATAAAGAAAGTGGTAAGGGAGCCCGGTGAGCGTGCCAAAGTGGCTGTTGAGTCTTACGATGATAGAATTGACCCAGTAGGTGCTTGTGTGGGAATGAAAGGTTCCAGGATTCACAGTATCGTACGGGAATTACAAAATGAAAATATTGATGTTATCAATTTTACCGATAACATGGACTTATATATTACAAGGGCACTTAGCCCAGCTAAAATCAGCAGTATCAAAATTGGCGAAGGTGACGAACGTGTTTCTGTTTTCCTGAAGCCAGATCAGGTGTCTTTGGCTATAGGTAAAGGTGGTCAAAACATCAAGTTGGCAAGCCGATTAGTAGGTAAGGAAATCGATGTTTTCAGGGAGCTTGGCGACTTTGATGAGGAGGATGTTGATTTGGAAGAATTCAGTGATGAAATTGAGAGCTGGGTGATAGATGAATTGAAGAGAATAGGCCTCGATACGGCCAAAAGCGTATTGACACTAACTAAAGAGGAGTTGGTAAGAAGAGCAGATTTGGAGGATGAAACAATCGATAATGTTTTAAGAATATTGAAACAAGAGTTCGAATAATCCAATTTTTTAAACTAACAAAAAAAAGAGATATTTGAATATGGCAGAGGAAAAAACCATGAGGCTTAGCCAGGTAGCAAGAAAACTTAATGTAGGTTTAACTACAATAGTGGATTTTCTTGCTGACAAGGGCTTTGAAGTTGATAGCAGCCCTAATTCTAAAGTTACTGGTGAGCAGTTCAACATGCTTTCTAGGGAATTTGCGGAATCAGCATCAGAGAAGGAGGAAGCTTCGGGTCTTTCTATAGGTAACAAGCACTCAGACCATGTTGATCAGGAGGCAGAAGCCAAATTGGCCAAGAAGAGCGAGGAGGAAGAAGTGCTTATTAAAAATTTGTCTGCCGACAATGTTACTGAAGTCCAAGAAGAAACGAAGCCTGAAAAGGTGGAGGATGATAAGCCAAAATTAAAGGGAATTACTGTATTGGGTAAAATTGACCTTGATAAGAAGAAGACGGTTAAGCCCAGTGAGCCTAAAATAGAGGAGCCAGTAAAACCCAAAGAAGAGCCCAAAGTAGTGAAGACGGAAGAGGCTGAACCAATAAAGGCAAAAGAAGAAAAGGCAAAAGTAGAAGAGAAGCCGTCCAAACAAGCAGAGCCGGAAGCAAAGTCAGAAAAAAGTGAAGCAAAGGTAACAGCTAAGGTAGAACCAGCAAAAACCGTTGAAATACCTGCTGCAGCAGATAAGAATACGGTAATAGAAGCCCGTGCTGATAAGTTAAAAGGCCTAAAGGTGGTAGGTAAAATAGAGCTTCCTAAAGAAAAAGACCGAAGAAGTAAGCCTGTAGCCTCATCTGATGAGCGTAAAGAGGAAAAGAAGAAAAGGCCCAGAAAGAGAATGCCTTCAAGACCAGATAGTGGTGGGGCAAACAGATCAGCTGGAGGTGGTGGTGTTAGGCGAAGAGCAGAACCAGGTAAGAAAAGAATAGAAAAAGAAGAGCCTTCAGAAAAGGAAATTCAGGATCAAATTAAGGCAACCCTAGCCAAATTGAGTGGCAATAAAAAAAGAGGTGGAGCCAAATATAGAAGAGAAAAAAGATCTGCAATAGCAGATGCCAAGGAGGAACAATTACTTCAGGAGCAAGAAGAGTCAAAAACATTAAGGGTTACGGAATTTATTTCTGCGAATGATCTAGCATCATTAATGAATGTGTCCGTCAATGATGTGATCTCGACTTGTATGAGTCTGGGCATGTTTGTGTCTATTAATCAGAGACTTGATGCTGAATCAATTACAGTAATAGCTGATGAATTTGAGTACGATGTTGAATTTACAACAGCGGATGATGATGTAGAGATTATTGAGGAAGAAGATACAGAGGAAAGTTTGAAGCCAAGAGCTCCTATCGTTACTATTATGGGTCACGTTGACCACGGTAAAACCTCACTTCTAGACTACATTCGAAATTCGAAAGTAACTGCTGGGGAAGCCGGTGGTATTACTCAGCACATAGGTGCCTATGATGTAATGACGGAAAGTGGCCGAAAAGTTGCTTTCTTGGATACTCCTGGTCACGAGGCATTTACAGCCATGCGTGCAAGGGGTGCTAAAGTAACCGATGTGGTAATTATTGTAGTGGCGGCTGATGATGATGTAATGCCACAGACAAAAGAAGCCATTAACCACGCACAAGTGGCGGGAGCTCCTATTATTATAGCCATTAATAAAATTGATAAGCCAGGCGCTAATCCAGATAAAGTAAAAGAATCATTATCTAAAATTAATGTTCTAGTTGAAGATTGGGGGGGTAAATACCAATGTCAATTGATTTCAGCCAAAACAGGCGAGGGGATTGATGATTTATTGGAAAAAGTACTTTTAGAAGCTGATTTATTGGAATTGAAAGCCAATTATAATAAAAAGGCTTCTGGAACAGTAGTGGAAGCTTCACTTGACAAAGGTAGGGGCTATATTGCTACCTTACTTGTTCAAAGTGGTACGTTAAAAGTAGGTGATATTATTTTAGCGGGTGCTTACCATGGAAGGGTCAAAGCCATGTATGATCATATTGGAGGGCCCAAGAAGGACGTAGAACCTTCAACCCCGGTATTAGTACTTGGACTTGATGGAGCTCCACAAGCAGGAGACAAGTTTAATGTAATGGATTCTGATAGAGAAGCACGGGAGATTGCTACTAAAAGGGAGCAAATCCTACGTGAGCAAAGTATTAGGACTAAAAAGCATATTACACTTGATGAAATTGGCCGAAGATTGGCAATTGGCTCGTTTAAAGAACTCAATGTTATTATTAAAGGTGACGTGGACGGCTCAATAGAAGCCTTGTCGGATTCGTTATTGAAACTAAGTACTGAGGAGATTCAAGTAAATATCATACACAAAGGTGTGGGGCAGATATCTGAATCAGATGTGTTGCTAGCATCAGCATCAGATGCGGTTATTGTAGGTTTCCAAGTACGACCTTCAACATCAGCTAAAAAGATTGCTGAAAGCGAAGAAATAGAAATTCGTTTGTATTCCATTATCTATGATGCCATCAATGATGTGAAGGATGCTATGGAAGGTATGCTAGACCCTGAGGTTGAGGAAGTTATCGTGGGTAATGCCGAAGTACGTGACGTCTTTAAAATCACTAAGGTGGGTACCGTAGCGGGATGTATGGTGACAGAAGGTTATATCAAAAAGAACAATCCTATACGACTGATCAGGGATGGTATAGTAGTGTACTCAGGGGAAATGGGACAGTTGAAAAGATTTAAGGATGATGTAGCCGAAGTGAAGAAGGGATTTGAGTGTGGTTTAAGTATTAAAAAGTTCAATGATATAAAAGAAGGTGATGTTTTAGAGAGTTACGAGCAAAGAGAATCTAAACGAACACTTTAATTTTGATAAAACGATCTAAAAAGGGGCAAGTGCCCCTTTTTTTGATTTTAGCATGACCATGTAAAATATATTGAGTGGATATAATGACAATTATTCATTAAATATATCTATCATTAAGCTTCAATTTGTAAAATTATCACTTGATATTGTATATTACTTTTTTATTTTTTAAGAAAACAATATTAAAATTGGAGAGTTATTTTTAAATTGTGCTTCAAATAACTTTATTTGTCTATCAAAACTTACATTAAATAAAACTTTAGGCCATGTTAGAAACATTAGAATCCTTTGACACTTGGAACATGTGGGCACAGTATATTGCCTACGGTCTTGCAGGTATATCTGTGATCATTTTAATTGCTCATATTTTAAAACTCGTAGCTACAAGTGATTCAAAGACAAAATATGATTACATAAACCGAAGTGAGATTAGGATATTATTGACCTGTAGTATCCTGTTAATCATAGGCGGAGGGTTTTATGCCAACTCATATATTGTAGAACTTAGTATTTTGTGGATGTTTGTTAGGCTATTTGTTACGATTTCAATGGGATTGATCATTGGTGTTATCGTTCAAAACCTACTCAAATTCTACTACCCATTTTACATTGAGAAAAGACTTAAGAACCTTAGGTACAAACCAAGGATTTCTCCAAAAACTGGCAAGCCAATGAAGTTGCTTAGTGAAGAGGAAGAAGATGTTTACCTTGATGAAGGTATGCAGGCAGAAGAGGATATTTTCTCTATCGACTATGATGTATGGGTTGATGAGGAATCAGGTTACACTAAAATTGAAAAATATTCTGGACACTTACATGCATTACAGTGCCCTGAATGTAATTATCAGACTTTTAGGGTATTGAAAGAAGAAATTGTTAAATCACCTTCAACTTCTGAAGAAGGTGAATTGTTAAAGCATTTTGAATGTGGCTATTGTGGACATAAGGCCAAAAAGACATTTAACATAGCTATGCTTAAGGACTTTCAATCTGAAGAAAGTACCCCAGCCTAATTTAGTATTTAATATAATAAAAAAAGGATCGTCATTGACGATCCTTTTTTTATTCCCCAGTATTTCAGGGCCTTAATTTAACGTTCCTATATTATTTAAATCCTCACAAGCCTGAATAAGCCGGGCTTTGAAAGTCTCTTCCCCTTTTCTTAACCACACACGTGGGTCATAATATTTTTTATTTGGCACATCGTCACCATCAGGATTACCTATTTGCCCTTGTAGGTAGCCTTCATTCGCTTTGTAGTAGTTCTTCACTCCATCCCAGTATGCCCATTGCAAATCGGTGTCGATATTCATCTTAATAACACCGTAGGAAATACCCTCTCTAATTTCATCCACTGAAGAACCTGAGCCACCATGAAATACAAAATCAATAGGATTGCTGCCAGTGCTATATTTTTTCTGAACATACTCCTGTGAGTTTTTAAGTATGATAGGTGTCAATTTGACATTACCTGGTTTGTAAACGCCATGTACGTTGCCAAAAGCCGCAGCAATGGTAAATCGATGACTTATTTTACTCAACTCTTCGTAGGCATAGGCTACTTCTTCAGGTTGCGTGTATAGTTTGGAGCTATCAATACCTGTGTTATCAACGCCATCTTCTTCACCACCTGTAACACCAAGCTCAATTTCCAATGTCATGTTGATTTTGCTCATGCGCTCAAGATATTTCTTACATATCTCAATATTTTCTTCAATGGGCTCTTCAGATAAATCTATCATATGAGAGCTATACAAAGGTTTGCCATGCGCCTTAAAAAATGCTTCACCCGCATCCAATAGACCGTCAATCCAAGGTAATAATTTCTTGGCAGCATGATCGGTGTGAAGAATAATAGTAGCACCATACTTATCCGCCATATGGTGTATATGGTGCGCTCCTGAAACTGCTCCTGCAATAGCTGCCTGTTGGTTCTCATTTGAAAGCCCCTTGCCAGCAAAGAACACTCCACCACCATTGGAAAACTGTATCATAATTGGCGAATTTATCTGTGCTGCAGTTTCCATTACTGCGTTCACAGAGTTGGTGCCTACAACGTTTACCGCTGGGATAGCAAAATTATTTGCTTTGGCGAATTTGAACATTTCTTGAACTTCGTCTCCGGTAAGTACTCCGGGCTTAAATTTGGAAGATGACATAGTTTTTTAATTCTTGTTTTGAAATTAGTATAAACGGTCTGAGAATCAGTAGTACAAAGAAACTAAATATTTCATGTTGGTCACATTCTTAAAGGTAATTTTTGAAAGATGCATGATACTGTGGATATTTGCCGAGATTTGAGGGCATGAAATTTTTCAATCAGAAGTAAATAAGCAAAAGGTATGAGCTGGTTTAATAGAAAAGATAAGGGCATCCAGACACCAACAGAAGCTAAGAAAGAAGTTCCGGATGGACTTTGGTATAAAACTCCTGGTGGAAAGATTATACACACACGTGAACTTAAAAACAATTCATATGTCAGCCCTGAAGATGGGTATCACGTACGGATAGGTTCGAAAGAGTATTTCGAAATATTCTTTGACAACAATAAGTTTACCGAATTGGATGAAAATATTGAGTCTGCTGACCCATTGAAATTCACAGATACTAAAGCCTATCCTGATAGAATAAAGAGTACTCAGAAAAAATCTGGCCTAAAGGATGCTGTCCGTAGTGCCTATGGAAAGATGAATGGTGTAGAGATCACTATCGCTTGTATGGATTTTAGCTTTATTGGTGGATCTATGGGTAGTGTGGTAGGCGAGAAGATAGCTCGTGCTATTGATCATTCATTGGCTAAGAAGATTCCATTCTTGATGATTTCGAAATCAGGAGGAGCACGTATGATGGAGGCGGGACTGTCACTGATGCAGATGGCAAAAACTTCGGCCAAACTAGCTTTATTAAGTGAGGCTAAAATACCTTATATCTCCTTATTGACCGACCCAACCACTGGTGGAGTTACAGCTTCCTATGCTATGTTAGGTGACTTTAATATTTCCGAACCAGGGGCATTGATAGGTTTTGCGGGTCCTCGTGTAATTCGGGAAACAATAGGTAAAGACCTGCCAAAGGGATTTCAAAGTGCTGAATTTGTTCTCGACCATGGATTCTTGGATTTTATTGTTGACAGAAGGAATATGAAAGCTAAGCTTTCTACACTTTTGAAGATGCTGAAATAGCCAAAGGCGCAATTTTAGAGTTCACTTTCCTAATAATTTTGGTTTCTCATGCAACATTATTAACCTTTTTTAGGTAATAATGTAATCCCCAATTGCATAAACCATGATCAAAAACTATATTAAAATCGCTCTGCGAAGCTTAGTAAAGAATCGCATATACACGATAATCAATGTCCTTGGTCTTTCTGTGGGCATAGCCAGTAGCCTACTTATTTTACTTCATGTAGAGAATGAGTTGAGTTATGACAACTTTAATAAAAATGGAGATCATGTATATAAAATGGTGCTGGAAAGAATATATCCAGATCATGTAACTAATTATGCAATCATTCCCCACTCCTTTTCTGAAGTGATGGTTCGGGATTTTCCCGAAGTAAAAAATGCGGTCAGAATGTTTGGAACAGGCCCAAATAACCCTATAGTTGTACGGTACATTAATAATGAAAATGAAGAAAAGGCATTTGAAGAAACAGGCCTTATTGCAGCTGATTCTACTTTTTTTGATATTTTTAGTTACAAGCTTTTAGAGGGTGACAAAAATTCTGTCTTGGCCAATGCACAGGACATGGTTATTACTAAGGCTATGGCCGTCAAGTATTTTGGTGACGAGGATCCCATTGGCAAAACCCTAAAAACTGATTTTGGTGATTTCATGGTTACAGGGGTTTGTGAAAATGTGCCGGAAAATTCTCACTTTGATTTCGATTTCCTTGCTTCAATGAAGACGTTCAATTTTCTTCAAAATGAGAATTTCGTGAGTTTTTCAACGCACATGTATTTCGAACTCGAACCTAAGGCAGATGTAAAAGCATTAGAGGCCAAGTTCCCTAAAATGGTTGAAACTTATGCAGCCCCGCAAATAGAGGCCAATTTGAACACCACTTATTCTGAATATGTTGGTGCTGGCAATGGATACAACTATTCATTGATCCCATTAAAGGATATTCACCTGTATCCGGTAAAATATCAAAGTGCTTTTAAGACGGGCGGAGACATCAATGATGTGATTATTTTCATTTCCATAGCCCTTCTAATTATTTTGATTGCCTGTATCAACTTCATGAATTTGGCCACTGCCCGATCTACCGAAAGAGCCAAAGAGGTGGGTATTCGCAAAACATTGGGTTCACCCAAAAATCAGTTAGTGGCCCAGTTCCTAACTGAATCGGTACTCTTAAGTCTTTTTTCCATGCTGATCGCCTTTGGTATCGTTTTCTTAACGTTGCCTTATTTTAATAGTATCATTGGCAAGACATTGACTATCTCTGACTCAACACTGTTTTATCCAGTTGGAATAGGGGTTGCGTTTATTATTGGGTTATTGGCTGGTAGTTACCCCGCTTTTGTCTTGTCGGGTTTTAATCCGATAGCGGTAATGAAGGGCAATATGCAGTCCAATAAAAGTTCTGCTTGGATGAGAAACGGCCTGGTGGTATTTCAATTTGCAATTTCAATTATCCTGATCTCGGGCACTTTCATAGTAAATGATCAAATTGCCTTTATGAGCGATCTTGATCTTGGGTATAATAAAGAGCAGCTCATCGTAATCGATCGGGCACAAACGCTCGACACACAATTGGAAGCATTTATTAATGAAATAAAGAATATTCCAACGGTAACCGATGCCGGTGGCTCTGGCGTGATACCCATTAGTCAATATTTTGGCATTCAATTTATGCCTCCTGGGGGTGCAGAGGTGATAACCACCAATGCCATGAATGTAGATGATGATTATATGAGAACAATGGGGTTCCAGATAATCCAAGGCCGTGGGTTCTCTAAACAGTTCAACGACTCCCTTTCGATAATAATCAATGAACAAACCGCTGAATTATTGGGTGTTGACAATCCTATTGGATTAAAGCTGCAGAACTCCAACGGTAATCCACCCATTGTTTCTGAGTATGAGATAGTTGGCGTGGTCAAGGATTTTCATTATATGTCATTAAGAGAAAAAATAAGCCCATTTGTTATGCTAAGTACTGAAAATAATGTTGCAGGTGGCGTGAGGTACATTACGGCCAGAATTAAGGGAAATAATATTAAAGGGACTATTGAGGCTCTCTCGTCTAAATGGAAACAATTTGTGCCACAAGATCCGTTCAAGTTTAAGTTTATGGATGATGAGTTGGATAAACAATACAAGTCTGAAGCAAATTCAGGGAAGATATTCGGCCTTTTTGCTGGATTGGGGATATTGATAGCCTGCGTTGGCCTGTTTGGTCTGGCAGCTTATATGGCTGGGTTGAGAACCAAAGAAATTGGTGTAAGAAAAACATTGGGTGCCTCGGTAACGGGAGTGGTGTTTTTACTTTCCAAAGATTTTACGAAATTGATATTAATAGCCTTGTTAGTGGCTGTGCCAATTTCCTATTACGTTATGGGTCAATGGCTCGATAATTTTGCTTATAAAACCACCATAGGGATATTAACATTCCTAATCTCAGGCGGGTTGGCATTGTTAATTGCATGGATAACTGTAGGTTATCAAACCATGCGTGCTGCACTGGCTAATCCAGTGAAATCTTTAAGAAGCGAATAATTGATTGACTTTATTAAAGATAATTTGTAAATTTCATAACATTAATTTTGTTGAGTTATGAGAACGTTACAATTATCAATAATTATTTTAGCTACCAATTTCTTTTTTAATACAGATTCGATTGCCCAGCAACAAATCAAAGAACCAGCAATAGGGAATTTAAACCTTACGGTGAGTAAGTTAATAATTGGTAACAATGATATTACCGATAGTCTCGGAATAGTAAAAATAGCGAATAACCTTTGGGTAGAATACAATAGAAAGGACGTAGAAATAGGTAGGGCCAATATCATTAAAAACACAGGTAAGGAGATGCAAATAAAATGGATTTCAGCTACCAATGGAGCAAAAAAAGATGCTGTCACTATTTATAAAATAAATAAAGACCAATCCACCTATACCTTTGATATCTATTTTGACAATAAAAAGCAGGGATATTTTGTGGCTTCGACTGAGTAGGGTAGTATTATTAAATCACTTTAATCAATAGATCTTTTTTTTCGGTCAGACTGCCAAAACGCTCACTACTTAAACCATTATCATTTAGTAGCTGCTCCACTTCATTGGTGGCATTATCCTCTACAGCCAATAGTAAACCACCACTGGTCTGAGGATCACACAGTATGAGTTTATTACTTTCTGCTTTAAGCAACACACGATGCCCGTAGCTGTCCCAATTGCGGTGTGTGCCACCTGGTATGCATCCTTGATCTATGTAGGCTTGTACCTCCTTAAATACAGGCACTTTGTCAAATTCAATTTCTGCAGAGAGATTACTTCCTTCACACATTTCGGTAAGATGACCAAGAAGTCCGAAACCTGTTACATCGGTCATCGCCTTTACGCCTTTGATTTCTGCCAGTTGCCAGCCTATTTTGTTCAGGGTGGTCATTGAGTCTGGGGCTAGATGGGCATGTTCCGACTGAAGTTTACTTTGCTTTTGAGCCGTAGTAAATATCCCTACACCGAGAGGTTTGGTTAAGTAGAGATGGCACCCTTTAGTGGCCGTGTCGTTTCGCTTGAGGTTTTTTAAATCCACCCTGCCCGTTACTGCCAATCCAAATATAGGCTCCGGACTATCAATACTGTGTCCACCTGCCAGAATAATACCCGCCTCAGTGCAGGCCTGCCTGCCCCCTTCGAGCACTTGCTGCGCTACTTCCGGAGCTAATTTATTGATCGGCCAGCCCAAAATAGCGATGGCCAATAATGGCGATCCGCCCATAGCATATACATCACTAATGGCATTGGTGGCAGCGATCTTGCCAAAGGTAAATGGATCATCTACAATGGGCATAAAAAAATCAGTTGTGCTAATTACCGCAGTGCCATCGCCCATGTCATAAACGGCAGCATCATCACGGCTGTCATTTCCAACAATAAGCCGCGTATCTTTTAGTGGTGTAAGGTTAGTTTTTAAAATGGCAGTCAACACCTTGGGCGAAATTTTACACCCACAGCCAGCACCATGGCTGTACTGGGTTAGTCTTATATCGTTCATACTTCTATTCTTTCAATTTCAAGTGCATTTTTATTATGATCGGTAGATGAAAGGGGGATATGTTCTACTTCATCCGCCCGATGTCTGTTTATTCCTTTTAAGTAGGATTTGTCGTAGTAATTTAAGGTAATCATTGCCACTTCATAGTACTTTTCTTTTTCAAGTAGTTCGATGGCATTTTTGACGTTGAGTCCTCCTAATCGCTTTGTTATTTTATTCAGGGAATCAGCCAGTAAGTGATTATCGCATTGGGCATATTCTGTTACCAAATGCCGGGCTCTTTCTTCTTTGGGAATGTCGAGGAAATACAACTTGGCATTTTTCATCTGTTCATACAATTGAATGGGGATCCGTACACTGCCTATCGTATGGCTTTCATCTTCTATCCAAATAGGCTCATTCAAGTTCAGGTTTTTCCATTCTTCAAATAAGTTGTTTTCAAACTGTTCGGTAGTTGGTTGATCTTTCTGGTCAATTCCACCAAAGGCAGACCCTTTGTGGTTGGCCAGTCCTTCAAGGTCAATAACCTGCTTACCATGTTTTTTAAGCTCATGTAGAATCGGTGTTTTACCACTACCGGTGTAGCCTCCCAATACTTTTAGATTGGCAGGTACAGCGAATTGCTGCAAAATGTAGTTTCTATACGATTTGTAACCACCTATAATCGTGCTTACCTCTTCAAAACTATTTTCGACCAGATGTTTTGCAAAATATTGGCTACGCATTCCACCTCGCCAGCAATGGACTAGGGCCTTACCATTGGGAGCTACCTTTAACGTATCAGAAATAAAGCTTTCCAGTTTAGGGGTTACGTATTTATAGCCTAAAGCAATAGCCGCTTCACTTGATTGCTGTTTGTAAACGGTACCCACATGTGCACGTTCTTCATTGGAAAATAAGGGGATATTTATTGCACCTGGGACATGACCATGTGCATATTCGCCCGGGGAGCGGACATCAATAATTGGCCGCTGTAGGGCTAATGCTTCCACTATTTTTAACTCAGAAACCATGACGGTAAATGTAGGTTTTTTTTAAGGGAGCCTCTGTGAATTTTCTCAGAGTCACTCGTAGAGGACTCTGAGAAGGGTAAATCTCGTCCTCGTTTCAGATTTATGACTTCTCCATTTCAAGAATTATTGGTGTATCGCTAAAAGCAAAATAGTACTTCCCGTTTTGCTTTTCTACAAACATCACTAAATGATTATTTCCAACCTCAAGTTTTGTTTTTTCTGGATCATAGATCCAATTTTGCCCATTTAAAAAAGTTAATTCTTTAATTATTTCAGGTGCATTTTCTTTCAATTTGAGCTCAAATTTCCCATCCTTTCTAAAAATGAATTGTGAGTTTATAAATGCTTCTTTCATCATCTGCATCATATTGTGGACTTCCGAATCTAGTCCTTTCGAAATAGTAGCATTTTTAACTGTCCATACTCCAGTAAATTCCACATTAGTACTGTTCTGACAAAAAGTAGAAGTTGCAAACAATAAAATGAGTATTGTAAAAGTGGTCTTTTTCATTTTTTATTTAGAATTATGGATACGCTCGGCTATAGCAAGTGGCGGGTTTT
>DDIU01000041.1:43454-134552 GCA_002338655.1 Flammeovirgaceae bacterium UBA1842
GTCCACCGTAACCAAACGTACGCCCGCCATTTGACATAGCAATCGTTGGCTTGCCGTACCTGTCTTACCAGATTAGTTTGTCCAATAGGAATAATAAAGACCCAATTGCCATTATTCCAAATAATAGTCTGTAGGTTTTAAATCGTCCCGCAATAAGCCCCGCACTAAGAAGAATTTCTTTGTCGTATTTAGTCATTGAGTCGCCAACGCCTATAAAGCCCTTTCTCATTGAATTCAATGTCGCCATTTTGTATTCCATTATTGATTGGCCGTTAACCCCTAACCATTTTAAATTTCTACCAATAAGGTTTGATGATAATCTAAACTTGTTCCCATTCTTTAACTCAATATAAGTTTGTCCAAAGATTCGATTCTTTATTTCACCAATCGGTTGTCCATTCTTTTTGATAATAACTTTTCTGTCCCAGAAACCAACATTTTTGAATTGAAGGTGGTCGTTGTCAGTGGTGAAACTTGCATTCGAACTAAACTCACTCAAAACTTTTAAAGTACCTAATGACTTTGCATTAGTCTCAAAGTCAAATCTTAGTCCGCTTAGGTCTGAATTTTTCCATGTTATTGTTTCCATTGTCAAATTAGTTTTATCTTTAAAATTCTATGTCGTCCGGGTCCCTAGGTATGGCAGCCAACAATTCAATATAGTTATTAACTAATATCGATAGATATAGTTCACGTCTAAAATACAAATGAATATTTAATACTTCACAAAATAGAGGGATAAAAAAATAAACCCCGACATCAGCAAAAGCCGAGTCGGGGTTCATTTTAAACTAAACTAGCAATTAAAATAATTAACTTCCGCAAGCCTCACAGTCATCTGGGTTATCCAGAGAGCATACCATGTCGGCTTGTTTTTGCTCCAATGTTTTCTGATCGTCTACAGGTTGCTCCTTAGCGGTTTTGTTTACCGTAAACTGTATCGCACTGGTAGCTGCTTTAGATCTCAAGTAATACATACCTGTCTTCAATCCTTTTTTCCAGGCATGGAAGTGCATTGATGTAAGCTTACCAAAGTTTGGATCCTGAATGTGGATGTTCATACTCTGGCTTTGGCAGATATAAGCCCCTCTATCAGCAGCCATGTCTATAATGGTCTTTTGAGAAATCTCCCATACGGTTTTGTATAGGTCCTTGATGTTTTGAGGGATCTCAGGGATATTCTGTACAGAACCGTTCGCTTCGATCAATCTGTTCTTCATGGTTTCATCCCAAAGGCCAAGCTGAATCAAATCCTTCATCAAGTGTTTGTTTACAATGATGAATTCTCCTGATAATGTTCTTCTGGTATAGATATTTGAAGTGTAAGGCTCAAAGCACTCATTGTTACCCAATATCTGTGAAGTAGAAGCTGTGGGCATAGGAGCAAGTAACAAAGAGTTACGCACACCGTTCTTCTTCACTTCTTTTTTCAGATTATCCCAATCCCATCTTCCGGATTTAGGGGTTACTCCCCACATATCAAACTGGAATATACCTTTAGAAACAGGTGAACCCTTGAAAGTCTCGTAAGGGCCTTCTTTTTTCGCTAATTCCATAGAGGCGGTCATGGCGGCATGGTATATCGTTTCATGGATATCCGTATTCAAGCCTTTGGCTTCATCAGATTCAAACGGCATTTTCAACATTAGGAATGTATCTGCCAATCCTTGAATACCAATTCCGATAGGACGGTGACGCATATTTGAATTGCGCGCTTCCTCTACTGGGTAGTAATTCACATCTATAACCTTATTAAGGTTTTTAGTGATCACTTTAGTGATATCATGTAATTTCTGATGGTCAAAGATGCCTTCTTCAGTTACGAACATAGGCAAAGCAATAGAAGCCAGGTTACATACAGCTACCTCATCAGGTGCAGTATATTCCATGATCTCCGTACACAAGTTACTTGACTTGATCGTTCCTAAGTTCTTTTGGTTTGATTTTTTGTTGGCCGCATCTTTATAAAGCATATAAGGCGTGCCGGTCTCTATTTGAGATTCAAGAATTTCGAACCAAAGGTCTTGTGCTTTTATTTGCGTTCTATATTTGCCTTCTTTCTCATACTTGGTGTAGAGTTTTTCGAATTCTTCACCATATGCATCTCCTAATCCAGGGCACTCATTAGGGCAGAATAATGACCACATCTCGTTATTCTCAACTCTTTTCATAAATAGATCAGAGATCCACATGGCATAGAACAAATCCCTGGCCCGTAACTCTTCCTTACCGTGGTTTTTCTTCAAATCAAGGAATTGGAAGATATCAGCATGCCAAGGCTCTAAATATATGGCAAAACTTCCTTTACGCTTACCTCCACCTTGATCAACATAACGGGCCGTCATATCGAAATTCCTTAACATAGGAACGATACCATTGGAAACACCACCGGTTCCTTTAATGTACGAGCCAGTAGCTCTCACATTGTGAATGCTCAATCCTATACCTCCAGCAGATTGGGAGATTTTAGCGCATTGCTTTAAGGTATCATAGATACCATCAATGCTATCATCTTTCATGGTCAACAAGAAACAAGAAGACAACTGTGGTTTTGGGGTACCTGCATTAAACAATGTAGGGGTCGCATGAGTAAACCACTTTTCTGAGAGCAAATGATATGTTTCAATTGCTGCATCAATATCTTCCATATGGATACCAATGGCCACGCGCATAAGAAGATGCTGAGGGCGCTCTACAATGTTCCCATCGATTTTCATTAGGTACGAGCGCTCTAAGGTTTTGAATCCGAAGTAGTCGTAACTAAAATCCCTGTCATAAATGATAGTTGAATCCAGTAAAGCTGCATTCTTTTTGATCACGCCATAAACTTCAGTGGAAAGCAATGGGGCATTTTCTCCGGTCTTTGGATCTACATAGGTGTAAAGCCGCTTCATCGTATTGCTAAACGACTTGCTGGTCACCTTGTGCAGGTTGGAAATAGCGATCCTGGCAGCAAGCTTGGCAAACTCTGGGTGCTTGGTAGTCAGAGAGGCAGTAGTCTCTGCAGCCAGATTATCAAGCTCTATGGTGGTTACGCCATCATAGATACCGTTAATTACTTTTTTTGCAATTTCTATTGGCTCGATATAATTCATATCAAGGCCATAACATAATTTCTCTATACGGGAAGTGATTTTGTCAAATTTTACTGACTCCCGTCTTCCGTCTCTTTTAACTACTAGCATAACATGGGGTGGTTTGGAGGTTATTAATCAAGTTAAAAAAATTAAAAATCTTCATCTAAAGAGAATTTAGGGGTATCATCATTGCCTTTCATCACTCCGGCTTTTTGATAATCACCTACCCTTTTCTCAAAAAAATTGGTTTTGCCTTGTAACGAGATCATTTCCATGAAATCGAATGGGTTAGAAGCATTGTATATTTTCTTTCCTATCAATTCATTCAATAATCTGTCAGCGACAAACTCTATATATTGACACATGAGCTCAGCGTTCATCCCGATCAGGTTAACAGGCAAAGCATCAGTAACAAATTCTTTTTCAATAGCAACGGCATCTTTGATGATCCCTATTACGGTATCATCTGATAATCTATTTTCAACATGCTCATTGTATAACAAACAAGCAAAGTCACAGTGTAATCCTTCATCACGTGATATTAGCTCATTGGAGAAGGTCAATCCTGGCATTAAACCTCTTTTCTTTAACCAGAATATGGAGCAGAAGCTTCCTGAGAAAAAGATGCCTTCAACTGCTGCGAATGCAATAAGTCTTTCCTGAAAATTTCCCTCATCTATCCAACGTAATGCCCAGTCTGCTTTTTTCTTCACGCAGTCCATGGTATCAATGGCATTGAAAAGTTTGTCTTTCTCAACAGTGTCTTTTACATAAGTATCTATTAACAAAGAATAAGTTTCGGAGTGGATATTCTCCATGGCTATTTGGAAACCATAGAAAAATTTAGCTTCCGTATATTGTACTTCAGACAGAAAGTGCTCTGCCAGGTTTTCATTTACAATGCCATCACTGGCTGCGAAGAAGGCAAGTACATGAGAGATGAAATGTCTTTCATTGTCGGTCATGTTTTTCCAGTCCTTCAGGTCTTGACCTAGATCGATTTCCTCAGCCGTCCAGAAACTGGCTACCGCTTTCTTGTAATACTCCCATATATCATCATGTTGAATTGGGAATAGAACGAATCTATTTTTATTTTCTTGAAGTATTGGTTCGGTTGCGATGGCTGTTTCACTCATTTTGCTCTGATTTTGGACTAACATTTTAAAAGAAATCAACAGATCATAATCTTTTCGCTGATTCTTTGGATTTTTATTGAAATTGACTCAAAAAGTTACAAGGGACTGCGAGTCGCTATTGGTTTTGTATTGTCGCCAATAGGTCACACAAATATTAGCAAAGAACATATAAAATCAAAGCAGGGAATAAGGAGGGGTGAAGGTTTGTCACAGACTTCATAACTATCTGTAATACAATTAGTTATGGAATATAAATTAAGTTCAACTTGGCCTTAATTGTGTAATTGAGGGGGATAAAAATATTTGTAAAAGTTTTCCACAAAGGCAAGCACTATTAACAGCCCAATGTGGATATGAACTTACATCATTGAGCTTTATTAAAGAGCCTTTTTTTAAGCTCATCTGGTATAAAGTTGAGCTGTGGCTGTCCGTCCCCATTAAACCATTCTGATGGGCCATAGTAAGTGGCTGTTCCTGTCGGATCGATAAATTTGGTGAACTTCCCGGACCTTAGTCCATTTGAAAGTGCTGCTGATACAGAGCTCCGAACTTTGGATTTATCCAGTTCTTTTTCATTTTTCATAATAAAGTCAACGGCCTCTTGAGAAGTCACTAATTTCATTCTAAACCCTTGCAAATAGGCTATTTTCTTAGTCCAAGGCCATGATTTGCTGTATGAATTAATGTTCCAATTTTGATGATCTGATCCTGAATCGTTAAATATGGGAAGGCTGGTTAAATTACTGATGTGATTATCTATTTCTAACATTTCATTTCGGAAGTCCTCAATTTTTTTGAGCAATAGTTCCTTCCGTTCCATCAACGCTTTAATGTACAAGTCTGCATACTTTTCAGGTACGTTTATTTTCATTGGACGGTTGAAATGCTGTTTTTAATCATTTTTGGAAGATAATGGAAAAAAGCAAGCAATGCAAGCAATATAAGCAAGCAATGTAAGCAAACCTTAAAATTTTAGCCAAAATCCAAGCAGTGGGAGGGTGTGTTAGCGATTAATTCTTTTTCTGCGCACTGATTTGATATTTTAGATTAATCAATTATCTTTGCAGTCCTATTTTTAAAAATAAAGTATAATGTACGCAATAGTTGACATAGCCGGAAAGCAGTTCAAAGTAACGCAAGACCAGTTCGTTTACGCTCCTTTAATGGAGGGCGAAGAAGGCGCTTCCGTAGAATTCGACAAAGTGTTATTGGTAGACAATAATGGAAAGGTCGAAATAGGTGCACCCCTAGTTAAAGGTGCTAAGATTTCAGGAAAAATTCTTGGACATGTAAAAGGTGACAAAGTAGTAGTCTTCAAGAAGAAGAGGAGAAAAGGCTACAAAAAGAAGAACGGTCACCGTCAAGATTTCACAAAGGTATTAATCGAAGGAATTTCTAAATAATAGAACAACATGGCACACAAAAAAGGAGCGGGTAGTTCGAAAAACGGTAGAGAGTCGGAAAGTAAACGACTTGGTGTTAAAATATATGGTGGCCAGGCTGCCATTGCAGGAAACATCATCGTAAGACAAAGAGGAACGGCACATCATCCAAGTACAAACGTAGGAATGGGTAAAGATCATACTTTATTTGCGCTTAAGGATGGAGTAGTAACTTTCAAAAAAGGAAGAAACAACAGGTCTTATGTATCTGTTGAAGAATTTGAGGCTTAATTAATCTCAAATAAAAATATTAAAAAGCCCCTGACGGAAGTCAGGGGCTTTTTTTGTGTGGTGGTGTGTAAACTTATTAATGATAATAAATCTTTAAATAGGAGGCATCGCCACTGTAAACAGTAACCCCAGCTTTACTTGAGCGTAATCTAACGCCTAACAAGACATTATTATCAGGAAGTGAAAATTTGAGGTTTCCAGTATTTAACTGGTTTAATTGATAATTTACTACGCTTGTTAGCTCTGACCCATAAACTTCTTTTCCATCATCAATAATATACAACTGTGCTTGGCATTTTACATCGGCAGATGGGGTTCTTAACCCCGCTTGGAAAATAATTGAATCGATATTTTGATATTTTGACTTATCAAAATAATTTCTTTGTAAACTAGACGAGAGTTGCCAATCGGGGCTATTAGTTGAAAGGATACCATTAAAATTTATTGCATCAGATTTACCTTGACTTGTGTTTGGTGATTGCATTCCATCCCCTAGAAGATTACAAGAAGCTAGACTTATTAATGTAAAGAAAAATAAAATCTTGAGCATTTTAATTCAGTTATTGTATAAAATATGCCTATATGAACCAAAAAAAGTTCATGTACAATAATATACGAATTAAAACAGAGAAAAGGTTTTTAACTGTTCGATGAAATTAGAAACTACACCGGGTACTGTAATTACTGTAAACACAATCCCAAACAACCCTCCGTACAAGTGGGCATCATGATTAATGTTATCCTGTCCGCGTTTGCCCATGTATATGGAATAAATGATGTAAAGTGCTCCCCAAATAAATCCCGGGAAACATACAAGGCCATATAAGCACAAATCCCTTGTAGGATCGAATATAATAAAACTGAAAAGTATTGAAGAAACTCCACCCGATGCACCAAGGGCATTGTAATAAGGAGAATTCTGATTTTTAAAGAAAGAAGGAATATCTGAGACTATAATCCCTAAAAGATACATAGCCACAAAAAGGACTTGGCCAATTACCCCATAAACAGCACTATACACTTGTTCGACATATGTACCAAACATGTACAAGACAAACATATTAAACAGCAAATGAATGTAATCACCATGAATAAACCCAGACGTTATAAATCTGTGATATTCATTATTGCGCTTTATCACATAGGGATTAAAAATCAACTTACCTCTTAGCGAAGCATTCTTAAAAGCATTGATGCTGATAAGAGAAGTAATTATTATAATGATTAGGGTTATTGACATCTATAAAAGACCAATTAAATATGAATTGGCCTATTCTCAGTAGCTGCTAAGCAAGCTTCCTTTACCGCTTCCATGTAGGTAGGATGAGCATGAGACATCCTTGACACGTCTTCAGCCGATGCTCTATATTCCATTGCAGTTACTCCAGCAGCAATCATATCAGCAGCACGGGCGCCAATAATATGAACTCCTAATATTTCATCTGTATTTTTATCAGCTAACACCTTTACGAGTCCATCTACATCCATACTTGCTCTTGCCCGCCCTAGTGCCTTGAATGGAAAAGAACCTGTTTTATAAGAGGAGCCATTTTCCTTCAATTCTTCTTCAGTAAAGCCTACACTTGCCACTTCAGGCCAGGTATATACTACTCCTGGAATCAATCGATAATTGATATGAGGTTTTTGTCCGGCCAATTGTTCTGCAACCAAGGTCCCTTCTTCTTCTGCTTTATGCGCTAACATCGCACCACGAACAACATCACCTATTGCATATATATTATCCACTTTAGTTTTTAAGTGATCATCGACATCAATCCGTCCTCTTTCATCCGTTGCCAATCCTGCGGCTTCAAGATTGAGACCATCGGTATAGGGTCGTCTGCCAATAGCAACCAGACAGTAGTCACCTTTTAATTCAATTTTGTTTCCATTTTTATCTTCGGCCTTCACAACCACTTCTTTGCCTTTATTCTCTACTGCAGTTACTTTATGGCTCACTTTACAATCGATACCCATCTTTTTGGATACCTTGGTCAATTCTTTGGCCAAAGTGGCATCCATGGTTGGAATAATCCGATCCAAATACTCAACTACGGTTACTTTGGCACCTATTCGTGAGTAAACAGAGCCTAATTCCATTCCTATAACGCCACCACCAATTACAATCAGGTGTTTTGGAATTTCTTTTAACTCCAAGGCTTCGGTACTTGTGATGATTCTTTTTTTATCAATTTTTGCAAAAGGTAGGGATGAGGGCTTCGATCCTGTGGCAATTATTACTTTGTCAGTTTTGATTTCAGTTGGCTTCCCTTTTGAAGGGGTAATTTTTATTGTGTTTTTATCTACAAATGACCCAAAACCGTGCAATACATCAATTTTATTTTTCTTCATCAAATAATCAATACCATCACAAGTTTGTTTTACCACACTTGATTTACGATCGATCATTTGCTTGAAGTTCACTTTGGGCTTTACAATGTCTATACCATGTTCCTTAAAGTGATTAAGTGCATTGTAGTAATGCTCAGAGCTATCCAGCAAGGCCTTTGAGGGGATACACCCCACATTTAGGCATGTTCCACCTAAAGTGTCGTATTTTTCTATGATGGCAGTTTTGAACCCAAGTTGTGCACATCGGATTGCTGCTACATATCCGCCTGGGCCTGAACCAATTATTGTTACATCGTATTGCATATTGTTAGTAGTTAATATAGAGTACAAAGAACTCAGTACTTTGTACATTAATTTACTTTAATGTTTTTTTTAATCCTATCAGCATTTTATGGATTTCACTAATAGAGTTAATTAATGGTTGTGTTTCTTTATTTATAGAATATCCAACTCGATTCGAAATAAGAATTTGAGTTTCAAGTTCAAATAGTGATCCTACTGCAATTCCCAAAAATTGATTAAATTCTCCTTTGGTATTTCTACCTGCACCCTCAGCAATATTTGAGGCGATCGATACAGCACATCTATTTATCTGAGTGGTCAAACCAAATTGTTCTTTTGGTGGAAATTTGTTAGTTAATTTATAAATGTCAGCAATCAATTCCATTGCCTTTTGCCAAACTTTCAACTCCTGATATTTGTGCATACTTTGTACTTGATACTCTGTACTCAATACTAGCTACACCCCCAACATCAAACGCGCTGGATCCTCAAGAAGTTGTTTTAATCGTACCAAGAAACTAACCGACTCACGGCCATCTATTAATCTATGATCATAAGATAAGGCTAGGTACATTATTGGTCTTACCTCCACTTGTCCATTAATCACCACTGCTCTTTCCACTATATTGTGCATTCCTAGGATAGCTGCTTGTGGTGCATTAATTATTGGTGTAGAAAGCATAGAACCGAAAATTCCACCATTTGTAAGGGTAAAGGTTCCTCCTGTCATCTCTTCAATAGTGAGTTTACCATCTCGGGCTTTTTTTGCCAATCGGATAACTTCACTCTCAATTTCCTGAAACCCTAAGCCCTCTGCATTTCTTATTACAGGCACTACCAATCCTCTTGGAGAAGATACTGCAATGGAAATATCGCAATAGTCATGATAAATGATTTCATTTTCATCAATGCTGGCATTAACGGCCGGCCACTCTTTCAATGCCTCACAGCTGGCTTTAATGAAGAAGGACATAAATCCAAGCCCAACTCCGTGTTTTTCCTTGAATTGCTCTTTGTATTTTGACCTCAAATCCATAATAGGCTTCATATCCACCTCATTAAAAGTGGTAAGTATGGCCATTTCATTTTTAACAGAAACCAATCTGCGCGAAATGGTCTTCCTGAGGCTGGTCATCTTTTCCCTGCGTTCATTTCTTGACCCACTCACACGGGGTGCTGCTGGAGCATCGGCTTCCGTTGAGGCTTTGGCAGGAGCTGACTTCTGCGCATTCTCAGCGTCTTCTTTAGTAATTCTTCCTTCAACGCCAGTACCTTTTATTGTAGAGGGGTCAATTCCCTTTTCACTCAATATTTTTGCAGCAGCGGGGGAAGGATGACCGGCAGCATAAGACGACTTATCACCAGGGTCTTGAGCTGGTGTTGATTGTGATTCTGGAGAGCTGGTAGAAGAAGTATCTGCTTTTTTTGGAGCTCCTGACATAACCTCTATCTTACAAATGGTCGCCCCTATTTCTAGAGTATCCCCTTCTTTGGCAACAATTTGGAGCAGCCCGTTCGCTTCTGCTGGTAGTTCAAAGGTGGCTTTATCTGACTCTACCTCTGCTATAATCTCATCTAGTTCAACAAAATCACCTTCTTGCTTTAACCAGGTGGAAATTGTCACTTCAGTAATGGATTCACCAACCGCTGGTACGATCATTTCCTTTACTTCACCGGTCTTTTTTGGGGCTGATGAAGACTCCTCTTTGGCTGGAGTAGGCGATGATTTTTTTTCATCTGCTTTTGGAGCATTGCCCCCACCTTTAGCTGATTCATCTATAATACAAATAACCGTTCCAACATCAATGGTCTCACCTTCTTTTACTTTAATTTGGAGTTTTCCACTTGCTTCAGCAGGTAATTCAAATGTGGCTTTGTCTGATTCTAATTCTGCAATGATCTCATCGCGTTCTACAAAGTCACCGTCTTTTTTAATCCAGCTGGCTATGGTTACCTCGGTGATTGATTCACCCACTTCAGGAACTTTAATCTCTAGGCTCATTAGATTTATATTTTAAATGTCTTCTTATTTTTCAAATGCAAGGGCAACAATTTTTGCCTGCTCTACTTTATGTACTTTGGCATAACCAGTAGCTGGTGACGCACTTGCTTTTCTTGAAATCAGTCTAATTTTCAGATCTGTAAGTGTTCTTAGTAGAAACGTCCAATAGCCCATGTTTTCAGGCTCTTCCTGAACCCAAATCATTTCAGGATTTTTATATTTTTTGATTAGTACATCAAGTTGCTTTTTAGGGAACGGATGCAACTGCTCAACACGGACAATTACTACATCTTTAATCTTCTTGGCTTGCTGCTCTTCGAGTAAGTCATAATAGATTTTACCCGTACATAGGAGCATTCGTCTTACCGATTTACCTGAATGATTATCATCGATTATTTCTTGGAAACGGCCTTTTGTAATTTCTGATATTGGAGAAACCACTAAAGGGTGTCTCAATAATGATTTAGGGGCGAAATTCACACAAGGCTTCCTAAAATTCCATGTTACTTGTCTTCTAAGCATATGGAAGTAGTTAGCAGGTGTGGTGATATTGGTGACCATTAGGTTTTCCTCTGCTGCCAATTGCAAAAATCTTTCTGGGCGCGCGTTTGAATGCTCAGGCCCTTGACCTTCATATCCATGGGGCAAAAGCATAACCAAGCCATTCATTCGTTGCCATTTTGATTCGGCACTGGTTATAAACTGGTCAATCATTACTTGAGCTCCATTAGCGAAATCACCAAATTGAGCTTCCCAAATCACCAATGCGTTGGGAGTTGCCATGGCATACCCATATTCAAATCCAAGAACCCCAAATTCAGAAAGCAAGGAATTGTAAATCCTAAAAGGCTGTTGCCCTTTTTCTATATGGTCGAGGTTGCAGTAGGATTCATTGGTATTAGCATCTACTACAACTGCATGTCTATGTGAAAATGTACCTCTCTTCACATCTTGACCTGACATCCTAACTATTTTTCCATCAACCAGAATAGATCCAAACGCCAGTTGCTCTGCATCCGCCCAATTGACCTCCTTTTTCTCAAAGAAGTTCACTTTCCTATCTTTTATGAGCTTATCAATCTGCTTTAATGGCTTAAAGCCCTTTGGCAATGTCGTTAAAGCTTTTGATACCTTATCAATAACAGCCTGCGTTACGGAGGTGTCAGGGGATTTCTCAAAATCTTTAGAGGTGGCTCGCTTCAGTTGCTCCCATTCTTCTTCTATTTTCTGAGGTTTATAAGGGAGGGGTTTTTGTTTTACTTCCGTTAATCTTTCCTGAAGTAGATCTTTAAATTCCTTCTCAATCCGCTCAACTTCATCCTCATTTATGTCCCCTCTTTCAGTAAGGGTTTTTACGTAGATTTCACGCGGGTTGGGATGCTTCGCAATGAGATTGTAAAGTTTTGGCTGGGTAAATTTCGGTTCGTCCGCTTCATTATGACCATGCCTTCTATAGCAAAGCATATCGATAAATATATCCTTACCAAAAGTCTGGTTATATTCCACTGCAAGATTTGAAGCAAATACTACTGCCTCTGGGTCATCGCCATTTACATGTAATACGGGAGCGTCAATGATTTTAGCAATATCCGTACAGTAAATACTCGATCTCGCATCATCATAATCTGTAGTAAAGCCTACTTGGTTATTGATCACAAAATGCACGGTACCACCTGTTCTATAGCCGGGCAGCTCTGACATCTGAACTATTTCATAAATTATCCCTTGGCCAGCAATGGCGGCATCACCATGGATAAGTACCGACATGGCCTTTTTTAGATCACCATCATATTCATCATCAATTTGGCCTCTAACATAGCCAAGTACCAATGGATCAACCGCTTCAAGATGTGATGGATTTGGGCTTAATTTTACATAAACACCCTTATCAGAAGGGGTTTTGATTTTACTGGAGTAACCTAAGTGGTACTTTACATCGCCATCACCCATGGTGAGGTCCGGGTCTGTGGTACCTTCAAACTCGCTGAATATTTCTTCATAAGTTTTGCCCATGATATTGGCCAAAACATTAAGCCGACCCCTATGCGCCATACCGATCACAACTTCCCTTACATCAAATTGGGCGGCCATATTAATAATGCTGTCCAAGGCAGGAATGGTATTCTCACCACCTTCAAGTGAGAATCTTTTTTGCCCTAAAAACTTTGTATGCAGAAAGTGCTCAAATGTGACAGCTTCATTCAATTTAAGAAGGATTCTCTTTTTAGTGGCATTGTCAGTATTAATATCAACAGCCTCTTTTTCGCACTTCTTTTTAAACCAATCCAGTATCTCACCATCACGAATATGCATATATTCAAATCCTATATGCTTTAAGTAGATATTGTCAAGGGTCTCTATTATTTTCTTAAGTGAGGCTTTCCCAATGCCAATTTCACTACCTACCTCAAATTCGGTATTCAGATCAGCGTCCTCCAGTCCAAAATCCGTATGAGATAGTTTTACATTATGATCACGCCTTTGCCGAACGGGGTTGGTATCACTTTTTAAGTGACCTCTTGTTCTGTAGGCATGAATCAGGTTTCTAACTTGGGTCTCTTTAGATGAGACGCCATGTTCAGTAGGGGGGCCGTCTTCACCATACTTTTGTAAAGAGAATTCAAACCCTTCAAAAAACTTTTGCCAGGTTCCGTCTACAGTTGTGGGGTCTGCTTGATATGATTTGTATAGCTCATCGATGTAATTACCATGAGCATTGGAGATGTAGGAATATTTATCCATTGGTTGAGTTAAGCAATTACAAAAACAAATGTATATAAGATGTCAGCAATAAAAAAATTGTTTAACCGCTTAAACAATTAATATTGATAATCAGATAATTGAGGATGTTTTAAAAGTAAGGGTTGGTCATTAAACCCGGCAAACCATTCAATTTACTAATAAGTGAATAAGGGGTAGTAAAAAAATAAAAAAAAGATTTATCTTTGCGCCTCATTAAAAGGTCGGACGTGTTCCGCAATTTTTAAATATTTAACAAACAATGTCAGTAAAAATTAGATTAACGCGTAGAGGACGCAAAAAACAGGCAATTTACGATGTAGTCGTAGCAGATGCCCGTGCACCACGAGATGGTCGATTTATCGAAAAAATTGGGAGATATAATCCCAATGTTAACCCAGCCTTCATCGAATTGGATGAAAATAAGGCTTTTGATTGGGTTATGAAAGGCGCTCAGCCCACAGAAACTGTAAGAGCAATGCTTTCTTACCGTGGGATAATGCTTAAAAAACACTTACAGATAGGTGTTAACAAAGGGGCTATCACACAAGAAGCAGCAGACAAAAAATATGCTGATTGGATAGCTAAGAAAGAAAGTGCAATTGAAGCTAAGAAAGAAGGATTGGCAGCAAGCACTGCAACTAAGGCCAAAGCAAGAAAAGAAGCTGAAGCCAAAGTGAAAGAAGCTAGAGCTGAAGCGATTAGGAAAAAAGCTGAAGTAGTGGTTGCAAGTGAGGAAGAAGAAGTGGCAGAGGTTTCTGCGGAGGCAACAGAGGATGCTCCTGTAGCTGAAACTCAAACCGAAGAAGCACCTGTAGCTGAAGCAAAAGCAGAAGAGGCACCAGAAGCTGAAGCAGCAACTGAAGAAACTCCAGAAGCCAAAGCTGAAGCACCAGCCGAAACAGAAGATAAAAAAGAAGAGTAGGTCATGAATGTTGATGCGTGCTACCAACTTGGTTACGTAATCAAAAAACATGGTGTTAAAGGTGAAGTCAGCGTCTTAATGGACGTAGATAATCCTGAAGAGTATATTGATTTGGAATCAGTTTTTGTTGAAATCAACCAAAAACTGGTTCCTTTTTTTATTGATTCCATCCAGTTAAGGGGAGATAAGGCAGTAATAAAATTCGAAGACATAGACGATGGCCCTTCAGCTGATGCATTAAAGTCCAAAAGGATATATCTGCCACTAACCAACCTACCCAAGCTTAAAAAAGGCCAGTTCTATTATCATGAGATAATTGATTATGAAGTGGTTGATAAAAAATTGGGGAGTATTGGCCAAATTAAAGGTGTGTATACTTCCAATATGCAGGATCTAATTACTGTTGACCATAAAGGAATAGAGGTACTTATCCCCATTAGTGATGATCTTGTTAAATTTGCAGACCATCAGGCCCGACAGGTTAATGTTGATTTGCCCGATGGCTTACTAGATGTTTATTTGTCATAGATGAGAATTGATATAATTACATGTTTGCCCAGATTACTGGACAGTCCATTTTCTGACTCTATACTAATGAGAGCCCAGAATAAAGGGCTGGTAGAGGTGCATGTACATGACTTAAGGCAATTCTCTGAAGATAAGCATAAGAAAATTGATGATTATGCATTTGGTGGCGGGGCTGGGATGGTGATGATGATTGAGCCAATTGCCAATTGTATAAGGTCGTTACAGGCCGAGCGAAGTTATGATGATGTAATATATATGAGCCCTGATGGACAACAATTTACACAACACCTAGCCAACGAACTATCGCTGAAAAAAAATTTAATCATATTATGTGGTCATTATAAAGGGGTCGATGAGCGGGTTCGTGAGCATTTCATTACCAGGGAAATAAGTATTGGCGACTATGTATTATCAGGTGGTGAGTTAGCAGCGGCTGTTGTTGCCGATGCTGTCATTAGGCTTCTACCAGGCGTACTAGGGGATGAAACCTCTGCATTAACAGATTCCTTTCAAGATGGATTAGTAGCACCACCAGTTTATACACGACCAGCAGAGTTTGAAGGAATGAAAGCTCCGGACATCTTACTCTCGGGACATGAAAAGAAAGTGGAGGAATGGCGATTTCAACAAAGTGTGGAGCGTACGAAAAAAAGAAGGCCTAACCTATTGGATGAATAAGGTATAAATAGGGTATGGTGACGGAAGTTTATTTAAAAGTTATCTTCAGTATTTTAATTTATAATGCGATTTCTTTCAAAAATTATTTTTATATTTGCAGTCCGTTTTTCGAGAGAAACAATATTGATTTAGATCATGAGTGAGATATTAAAAGAATTAGAAGCAAGTTTAGGTGAAAGAAGAAATGCTCTTCCTTCATTCAAAGCAGGTGATACAGTAAATGTACACGTGAAAATTAAAGAAGGAACTAAGGAGAGAATCCAGCAGTTTCAGGGAACAGTAATCCAGAGAAGACACCCAAACAGTTCTGGTGAAACATTCACTGTCAGAAAATTATCCAATGGTGTAGGTATTGAAAGAATATTTCCAATCCTTTCTCCAAACATCGATAAGATTGAAGTGGTAAGACAAGGAAAAGTAAGAAGAGCTAGACTCTATTACTTGAAAGGGAAGCATGGTAAAGCCGCGAAGATCAGGGAGAAACTGTAACTTACGCTATCAAAATATAAAAAAAGGGACTCAATTTGAGTCCCTTTTTTTATGGGCTTAATTAAAGACCAGCTTGACCTGATCGGAGTAGAACTTTAGTCTTGAGTTATTCCTATCCATTATCTCAATTTTTTCTATTAGATCATGCTTATGGTTGAAAAATACCTCCACTAAATAATTATTTATTGAATAGAGATTGACTTTGTATTTATAATACCGAATGGCCACAATGAAAGTGCCATGCACATAAAGTGTTTTTACTTTTTGTTTTAAGCTCAAAGATTTGAATTGATTACCATCCATCACAAGTTGCTTTATTAATAGACAATGCCTCTATATATTGGTATTCTAAATGTACAAAATTTATCTAATGAGTGCCATGAAAAATTATTTACTCTTACTTACTTTGTTTTGTCTGGCTTTAATGGAAGTTAAAGCCCAAAATCCTCACAAAGATGATTTCTTAACTTCGGATTTCCATAAAAAAAGACGTGAAGCGTTAAGGGCCTTAATGCCACCCAATACCGTTGCCGTATTTTTTTCAAACCCAGTCCGTAATCGGGCCAATGATGTAGATTACGTCTATCATCAAGACCCAAACTTTTTTTATATGACAGGCCATAAGGAGCCGCACTCCATGGTGTTGATATTTAAAGACAACTTGAATTTCAATGGTAAAGAAACAAATGAAATATTGTTTGTACGACAGCACAATGCATTGATGGAAATGTATGAAGGTGGGCGTTTGGGTAAAGACGGAGCTCCTGAGAAGTTAGGTATCAATATGGTTTTTGAAGGGACGGAATTTGGTGATTTTAATCTTGATTTCAGCCAGTTTGACAAAGTGATGTTTTATAAATTCAAAGATGATGTGCGGGATCACCGCGAAAAAGGTGATCTCTATGAGATGATACAGGAGTTTAAAACAAAAGTGGGCTATGAGTCTAAAGATTTAGCCATTGAACCCCACAAAACAAATATTGATCTAAGGTCGCTAGATCAAATGATGGCCAAACTCCGTGGAATCAAGGAAAAGGAAGAGCTGGACTTATTGAGGAAAGCAGTTGATATTTCCACATTGGCACAAAACGAAGTGATGAAGGCGATCAAGCCGGGGATGTCAGAAACTGAAATCCAGGGATTACATGAGTTTATTTTTAAAAAATACAGAGCTGAATATGAGGGCTATCCCAGTATTGTTGGGGCTGGTCACAATGGGTGTGTACTCCACTATATCGAAAACTATAAACCAGAAGTAGAGGATGGGGAATTGATTTTGATGGATTTGGGTGCCGAATATCATGGCTATACAGCTGATGTAACCCGAACTATACCCGTAAATGGTAAATTCAGTGAAAATCAGAAATTGATTTATGACTTGGTGTATAAAGCTCAGGAAGAAGCTAGAAAGATTTGTAAGGAAGGTACTTCGTTCTCTGAATTGACAAAAATTACCCAAAAGGTAATCAATGAGGGGTTGGTAGAATTAGGCATATACAAAAGTCTAAACCCTGAGGATATAACAAACCCTGACACTGGAAGAAACAGGTACTATCCTCATGGTTGCTGCCATCACATTGGATTGGACGTCCATGATAAAGGAGAATATGCCGAACTCAAGGAAAACATGGTAATCACTATCGAACCAGGAATCTACATTACAGAGGGTAGCCCAGCAGATAAAAAATGGTGGAATATTCCGGTGAGAATTGAGGATGATTTTTTGGTGACCAAGGATGGTTGTGAAATATTATCTGATTTGGCACCTAGAAAAAGCGAGGACATTGAAAAACTAATGGAACAACCAAGTGCTTTCGATAATTTGGTGTTGCCTGAATTAGAGTCGCACCATTAACAAAAAACCCTCAGACAATGTCTGAGGGTTTTATATGGGTGGGAGACGGGACTCGAACCCGCGACCCTCGGTACCACAAACCGATGCTCTAACCAACTGAGCTACAACCACCATGTCCCCTTAAGGGAGTGCAAATGTAGATACTACGATTGATATAACAAATAGTTAATATTAGATATTTTATTATATGATTATCGATCGAAGGAGAGGCGCATGCCCATGGTGGATTCCTCAAATTTTCCGTTAGAATAGGCCAAGTGACCTGAGACCCAAGTATGAGTGATAGAAGACTTGAATGTTGTCCCTTCAAAGGGGGACCAGCCGCATTTAGATAAAATATTATCAGTACTAACCTTCCAAGGTTTATTTAGATCAGCAAGTACCAAATCTGCATAAAATCCTTCTTTCACAAATCCACGCTTTTCAACGTCAAATAATATAGCTGGATTATGACAGGCCTTCTGCACTATTTGTTCTAGGCTTATTTTTCCCTGATGGTACATCTCCAACAAGGTGACCAAACTGTGTTGTACCAACGGTCCACCTGATGGGGCCTTGAAATAACTTCCCTGTTTTTCTTCTTTAGTATGGGGAGCGTGATCCGTAGCTATTACATCTATAGTGCCATCCAATACAGCTTTTAGAATTGCTTCCTGATCAGATTTTGCTTTAACTGCAGGATTCCATTTTATAAAACTGCCTTTTTTGGCATAGTCGGTATCATTGAACCATAGATGATGAATACAAGCCTCAGCGGTTATTCGTTTTTGGTTTAAAGGCGTTTTATTTTCAAACAGGCCAAGTTCCTTTGCAGTAGATATGTGGAGCACATGGAGCTTTGAATTATATTTTTTGGCCAAGCCAACTGCCATCGATGATGATATATAGCAAGCTTCTTCACTTCGGATTATTGGATGATATTCGATAGGTACGTCCTCACCAAATTGATCTTTGTATTTCGCTATATTTTTTCTAATGGTTGCTTCATCTTCACAATGCGTGGCGATAAGCATTGGCACTTTTGAAAATATGCCTTCCAATGTCTTTTGGTTGTCCACCAACATATTACCTGTTGATGAGCCCATAAATACTTTTACACCACACACTTTACGCGCATCGGTTTTTAAAACTTCTTCTAGATTGTCATTAGAAGCACCCATAAAAAAGGAATAATTGGCGAGTGAATCCCTCTGGCCTATGTTATATTTATCTTCCAATAACTCCTGTGTTAATGTATTGGGTACCGTGTTGGGCATCTCCATAAAACTGGTTACCCCTCCTGCCACTGCAGCGCGTGATTCTGTAAAAATTTGTGCTTTATGGGTTAATCCGGGTTCCCTGAAATGCACCTGATCATCAATTAACCCCGGAAGTAAATAGTTTCCTTTGGCGTCAATAATCTTATAGGCAGTATCGGCTGATATATGTAAATTGATTTTTTCTATGTGCTGGTTTTTTATCAAAACATCGGCCTCGGTTATTTTACCTTCATTGACAATCTTGGCATTGGTTATTAATATCGATGACATAACGGATAATTTTGCTTTTATCTTTAATTCAACGCAATTTACAGGCTTCGCAGACAGACTGCAACCCGAATTTTAAAATATGGCAAAAGACATTCAAAGTTTTGAAGACTTTAAGCTTAATCGACAGCTTATAAATGCCATCGAAGACCTTGGTTTTACAGAGCCTACACCCATACAGGTAAAAGCGATACCATTGGTAAGTGCAGGCCATGATGTAATAGGTATTGCCCAAACAGGAACAGGCAAAACAGCAGCATTTCTGCTGCCGTTGCTAATGAAGATAAAGTATGCTCAAGGCGATCATCCACGGGCACTTATATTAGCCCCTACCAGAGAATTGATTTTACAGATTGAAGAGAACATTATAAGCCTATCAAAATATACTGATCTCCGGTTCGTCTCATTATATGGTGGGGTTGGCCCAAAAACCCAGATTGAAATAGTGGAGGCAGGTGTTGATATTATTTTGGCAACGCCAGGCCGATTTTTGGATATCTACCTCAAAGGAAAGATCAATACCAGAATGATCAAGACTTTAATTCTTGATGAGGCCGATAAAATGATGGATATGGGTTTTATGCCCCAGATCAAGAGGATATTGGAAGTGATTCCTGTAAAAAGACAAAACATGCTATTTAGTGCGACCATGTCGCCATTTGTGAAACGGCTATCTGAGGATTTTCTGGAATTCCCTGAAATTGTGGAAGTTACGCCCGAGGCACTTACCATTGACACCGTTGAGCAGGTACTTTATGAAGTGCCTAATATGAAAACAAAGATTAATTTTCTTGAGAAGCTGCTACAAGACAAAGGTTTTGAGCGGGTCATAGTATTTGCCAAAACGAAAAGCACAGCGGATAATATATTCAAATATATTGAACGAAAGAGATTAGGGCCTACAAGGGTGATTCACTCCAATAAAGGGCAAAACAGTAGGATCAATGCCATGAATGAATTCAAGGAAGGCAACTTACGTGTATTGGTCTCAACTGATATTTCTGCTAGGGGAATTGATGTATCGATGGTGTCTCATGTGATTAATTTTGATGTGCCTATCATATATGAAGACTATGTACATCGGATAGGACGAACGGGCAGGGCTAAGAATGTAGGTACGGCCATTACTTTTGCCAATAAGGCGGAATTGCTTCACATAACGAAGATCGAAGAATTGATCAAGCAAAAGATTCCAGTCGTAGAATTACCAGCGGATGTATTGGTGGAAGAGACAGGTGCAGAAGAAAACCGTACAATGGAATTGGATATTGATACCTTTAAAAGAAAGGAAGACCCTGATTTTAAAGGGGCATTTCATGAGAAAAAGGCACGTGTATTTAAAACTGATAAAGCATATAATGCTAAATCGGGATCAAACCGATTTAAAAAACCAAGAAAACAAAGCAAACCAAACAGAAACGCAAAACGAAAAAAGAAGTAAAAAAATGAGAGTATTAGCATTAATCGTATTAAGTAGTTTTTGTCTACAGGCTCATGGACAGTCAGAAGACGAAAAAATGATTAAAACCATTTTTGATGAAGCACTTTTAAATGGGCAAGCCTATGAGAATCTCGATTATCTCACGGGTCAAATTGGTCACCGTCTGAGCGGATCGCCTCAAGCTGCAGCTGCTGTAGAATGGAGTTACCAATTGATGGGTTCCTACGGTTTTGATACCGTCTATCTACAAGAAGTGATGGTGCCTCATTGGGTACGAGGAGCGAGAGAGCAAGCCAATATTGTTAACTCCAAGAAGTTTGGAACAAAGTCATTGAATATTAGGGCATTGGGTAATTCTGTTGGAACAGGTTCAGCTGGGGTATTGGGAAATATTATAGAAGTTCAAGGTTTAAAAGAGCTTGAGAAAATAGGAAAGAAGGGTATTGAAGGGAAGATCTTATTTTTTAACAGGCCAATGGATCAAACAAAAGTATCTACATTTTCAGCCTATGGTGGAGCAGTAGACCAAAGAGTTTTCGGACCGTCAGAGGCGGCTAAATATGGAGCAATTGGTGTTGTAGTACGATCTGTAGGAACGGTCATGGATGATTTTCCACATACTGGCACTTTACGTTACGCTGATGATCAGCCAAAAATACCGGCAGTGGCTATCAGCACAAATGATGCTGAGGTACTTAGTAAGGCATTGAAGGATGATAATAACATTAAGTTTTATTTTGAGACGCACTGTCAGATGCTCCCAGATGTATTGTCTTATAATGTTATTGGTGAAATTAAAGGTACTGAAATACCAGAGGAATATGTTGTGGTAGGTGGTCATCTTGACTCTTGGGATTTGGGACAAGGTGCCCATGATGACGGATCAGGCTGCGTTCAGTCGATAGAGGTCTTGCGATTGTTCAAACAAATTGGTTATAAACCCAAACGGACGATTCGTGCTGTAATGTTTATGAACGAAGAGAATGGATTACGGGGAGGGAGAAAATATGCAGAGAAGGCCAAAGAAAACGGTGAAAAGCATATAGCTGCATTGGAATCAGATAGCGGAGGCTTTTCCCCTCGTGGATTTGGCATGACAGGTGATCAATCAGAGATTGACAAACTTGTTTCGTGGAGACCATTATTTGAGCCTTACGGAATTTATGATATTGGTAAGCCTGGTGGTGGAGCCGATATTGGCCCGTTGAGGGATCAGGGCACGTTGGTTATTGGAATGGAGCCAGATTCACAACGGTATTTTGCCTATCATCATACCGACAATGACACTTTTGATAAAGTAAATAAAAGAGAATTGGAGCTAGGTGCTGCAGGAATGGCATCACTTATCTACATGATAGATAAATACGGGGTTAAGTGAGAGAAAAAATAGAAACAGAGCTAACCAAAATGCTCGGCATCAATTATCCCATCATCATGGCCCCCATGTTTTTGGTATCCAATGTTGATATGACAGTAGCAGCTATCAAAGCAGGTATTACGGGAGCAATACCTGCATTGAATTACCGAACAGATCAGGAATTGAGAGCGGCATTAGCAGAAATTAGAGCCAATGCAAATGGCCCATTTGGCATCAATCTTATTGTCAACAAATCGAACATTAGAATGGCGGAGCAGCTTAAAACCTGCGTGGAGATGGAGGTTGACTACATTATTACGTCATTGGGAAGTCCGCAAAAAGTAATAGAAGCCTGTAAACCAAAGGGCATAAAAGTGTTTTGCGATGTTGTTGATGTAAAATATGCGCTCAAAGTACAGGAATTAGGGGCTGATGCCGTTATTGCGGTTAACTCAGAGGCAGGTGGCCATGCAGGGCCTATGTCTTACAAAGAGCTTATTCCTTTGTTAAAGGAAAAATGCAGCATCCCCATTATCTCTGCAGGTGGAGTAGGGCGCGGCAAGCAGATGAAGGAGATGTTGGCACTAGGTGCCGCAGGGATTTCCATGGGCAGTCCTTTTATTGCTACCGATGAGGCCGGTGTTTCTCAAGAGTATAAACAAGCCATTGTGGATTATGGGGCGAAGGATATTGTAATGACAACAAAATTGTCAGGTACTCCCTGTACAGTTATTAACACGCCTTATGTGCAGGAAATAGGTACTGAACAGACCTGGTTGGAGTCTTTGTTAAGTAGGAACAAGACCCTTAAAAAATATGTGAAGATGCTTACTTTTTATAAGGGCATGAAATCTTTGGAAAAGGCAGCATTCGGTGCTACCTATAAAACCCTGTGGTGTGCTGGCCCATCAATAGAGTATGTAAAATCTATACAGCCTGTTGAAAAAATCGTGAAAGAGTTTATCGAGGATTTTGATCGATAATTTCGGGGCATTCTTTTGTCAATCATCCGCAATTGATTTTATTGTAAAATGAAATTTGGGAAAAGAATAGCCTCCATCCTGTTATGGGCTGTTATCTCTGCTGCTTTTATTGGACCCGGTACATTAGCCACGGCATCAGCCGCTGGATCACAGTTTGGGCTAAGCCTGATTTGGGCATTGGTTTTTTCTACAATAGCCTGTCTTGTATTGCAAGAAATGTCAGCCAGAATAGCCATAGTTACAGGCCAAAGCCTGGGTTCGGCCATGTTGGAATCATCGAAGGGTAGATTTGGGGTTTGGTTTGTTGGTTTTAGTGTGGTTTTGGGCTGCGCTGCTTATCAAGCTGGCAATATCCTCGGTGCCGTTAGCGGGCTGGCGCTGATTTTTGATGGCAACCTCAAGGTGATGATAATACTTATAGGTGCTTTCTGCATGGTATTATTATGGTATGGCAATATAAAATTTGTGACCATCACCCTCGGTCTAGTAGTGGCAATAATGGGTTTTGTCTTTCTAATACTGGCCTTTCAAATATCAGTGGACTCAACTCAATTATTGCACGGAGCAATTATTCCTTCTATTCCAGATGGGGCAACCTGGATAGTATTAGGCCTTGTCGGAACCACCATTGTTCCTTACAATTTATTTCTCGGAGCAGGTGTGGCCTATGGACAGAAGCTACCGGACATGCGTTTTGGGTTAACCGTATCGGTGATGTTTGGGGGGCTCATTTCCATTGCCATTCTTCTTGTGGCTACCAATGCAGGCAAGGTTGGTAATTTCAATGAAGTAGCACTCGTTTTACATGATCATTTTGGTCAGTGGGCTTATATTTTGATGGGCATTGGCTTATTGGCGGCAGGTATTACCTCTTCGATAACTTCCCCTTTGGCAGCCGGTATTATAGGATCGAGCCTAATCAAATCATCATCAGAAAAACGTGTTTTTAGAATGTTCTGGCTAGTGACATTGGTATTTGGGCTGTTCTTTGGGTTTTTAGACCTCAAACCAATACCCGTCATTATAGCGGCTCAAGCACTAAATGGACTGGTACTGCCTTTAATGGTAGTGGTATTAATTATAATGACCAATAACCGTAAGCTGTTAAGTAATAATATTAATGGCATTGTACTCAATGTCATTGCTTTTCTTGTGTTGGATATTGTGCTGTTAATCGGCCTTAACAATTGTAAAAAAGCACTTTTTACGGTGTTGGATATTCAGGATAAATCAGCAGTTATGACCGTATTAATTCTACAATTGACGGCTATCCTGGTACTCATTTATACTTTTGTGAAAGTAAAGAAGGTGCGCTCTTCTAATTAAATTCAACCACAAAATTCTCAAGTTTAATCCTTGACAATTCTTCTAACTGACCCGCCTGAAAAGCCTTACCTGTTTCTTCCAAATCGACTTGAATTTTAGGCTTGTAATTGATGTAATCCACCACCCTAAGACCATTTATCATTCTGGGGTTGATCACTTCCCTAAATCTCAGCCCTCCTTCATCTGTATGGTATGAGTAGGCTAGGTAATCAACGAATTTCGTTTCCTTATTGATCCAGTAAATAAATTCATCTTCATAATCCACCCCACCTCCTTCTTGTTTAAAAGTCACTTTAATTTTATGATAAATCTTGTCTTTAATATTTTCATCATTCATATAACTCTTTATAACAGCCGCATCATTCAAGCCATAGGGCAATAGTGCAAAATAGATAACCGAGTTTATGGAATTGGTATACTTAAATGCCATTGAATCAGCCACACTTACTTCCTTGCCATTTATTTCCCTATGAAAGGAATGATTGGTAACCACATCCCTAACCAATCCTGTACTGTCCTTAAATAACCGCACCATTTCATAAAGACCGTTGGGTGATCTTTTGAAACCATATTCTTTATCCCTGAAAACGAACTCAACTTTTGAATTGTCAAGCTTATTACTTCCAGAAACGGCTAATGTTTCATCAACAATTTTTTGAGGGTCATTTCCTGAGGAGCAACCAATAAATAAACCTATGAGACAGACGAAGAGAATTTTTTTCATATTATTACACAATGTATTTATAATTTAAAATTACTGGTTTTCAACCAAAAATGACGTTTGGTCAAAACCACATCACACTTACCGGGCTTTCCAGTGGTGTTCTATCAATACCTAGATACATTGAACAGAAATTAACTTTTATAGGTTGCGTAAAGCTTGTTTAATTTTTCGCGTGCCCTTTTAAGGCGCATTTTCACCGCACTTTCAGAGAGGTTAAGGGTGTTCTGAATATCTTTAATAGGATGCTTTTCCTTATATTTTAATAGTAGAATCAATTTTTCCTCAGGTGTGAGTTCCTCCAATAACTTGACAAGAATTATTTCTGACAACTCTTCAGAAACATCTTCATCCCCTTCAATTAAATCTGGTACTTCATCACTCATTTTTTCGGTGATGACCTTATGAATATCTTTCTTGTGTTTTCTTAAATAGTCTATACAAGTGTTATGAATAATTGAGAAAAGCCAGGTGGAAAATTTAGAGTTTCCCTTGAAGTCATTCACTTTTAAAAACAGCTTAATCAAAATCTCCTGACAAAGGTCTTCTGCCGCCACATCTGAATCTACGTAGGTTTTACATTTTTGTAAAATCTTCTTTTCATGACGTTCTGCCAAAATGGTAAAATACCGGCTATTCCCATCTGTTTTTAGAAGGAGCACAATTTCTTCATCAGTGAAATTTTTGTTTATCATAGGGTGACTTTTTTCTTTACTCCCGTCTTACAAATGTCTTTTGAAGATATAAAAATGATAACAAACAACAATGAAACTTTTCTCTCATTAAATATTCGGGAACAACCCGATGACGTTACATGTGGCCCCACTTGTTTACAGGCAGTTTATAGATATTATAATGATGAAGTTACCCTAACTGAAGTTATAAAAGGTGTAAAACAGTTAAGCTCAGGAGGGACAATAGCCGTGTTGCTGGGGAATCACGCATTGAAAAGAGGTTATCAGGCTACTATCTACACATACAATTTATCTACATTCGATTTGAGTTGGTTTAAAGAGAAGGTGGACATAGCCGAGAAATTACGTTTGCAGCTGATTCAAAAACCCAAAGAAAAGAGAATGAAGACAGCTACTAGGGCTTATTTACGTTTCCTTGAAAATGGTGGGCAGATAAAATTTGAGGAACTGACGCCAGCTTTTTTGAGATCGTTTTTAGACAAGGGGACACCTATACTTACTGGACTTAGTGCAACTTACCTTTATGAAAGTAAGCGGGAAATCGGGGATTTCGATATCCGCTATGATGATGTAGCGGGTTTTCCGAGTGGTCATTTTGTCGTAATCAATGGCTTTGACCAAAAAAAAGTTTTTGTTGCAGATCCGCTAGGGGGTAATCCCATAAGTGACAAACAATATTATCAGGTAACATTTCATAAACTTATCAACTCTATTATGCTAGGGGTCATGACCTATGACGCCAATTTATTAATTATTCATCCAAAAAAATCATAATGTCAAAGCTTATCATTACAGAAAACCCGGAAAAATGGAATTTTAGAGACGAAGGGGCAGCAGTAATATCACCTTCAGATTATTTCAGTATCAAAGAATACCAGGAATCCAAAGCATTTAAAATAGTCAATCTTTGCCGTTCACATCAATACCAAAGTCTTGGTTATTATGTTTCCCTGCTGGCAGAAGCGAGATCACATAAGGTCATTCCAGAGATCAAAACATTGCAGGATTTTAGGTTTCCTTCACTTATAAAAGATGATGCTGAAGAGTTTGATGGACTTATTCAAGATAGCCTAAAATCTGAAACCGAAAATAAGGTAACTATCAATATTTACTTTGGTCAAGTGGCCGATGTGCAGTATTCAAAATTGGGCATACTATTGTTCAATCTTTTTCAAGCACCTATAATTCAAGGTGTGTTCACGAAAAAGGAAAAATGGCAGTTGCAGAACTTAAAACCCTTGCATTTGAAAGATTTGGATGAAAGTGGGATCAAGAAACTACAAGAAGCCTTACATTTTTATATTACAGGAAAGAATGTAGTAAGGAAAAAATACAAAAGGAAGAAGTATGATTTGGCATTGATGGTCAACCCCGATGACCCCTACCCTCCCTCCAGTCCGCAAGCTTTACAAAAGTTTATAACAGCAGCGGATAAGCTGGGGTTTAATACGGAAGTAATCACTAAAAACGATTTCGGTAAACTGTTACAGTTTGATGCCTTATTTATACGAGAAACTACCAACGTAAACCACCACACCTATCGATTTGCCAAAAAAGCGGAAGCAGAAGGGTTGGTGGTATTTGATGATCCAGGTTCCATTCTTAGGTGTACCAATAAAGTTTATTTACATGAGCTTTTAGTAGCCAATAAAATAGCGGTTCCTAATTCATATATCATCAGAAAGGATTCTCAGATTGTGCCTGACTCCTTTAACTATCCCATGATTATCAAACAACCTGATGGTTCGTTTTCTAAAGGGGTAAAAAAGGTGGTAGATGAAAGTGAGTTAAAGAGCACACTGAAAGATCTTTTCCAAAAGTCTGAACTTTTGATCGTACAGGAGTTTATGCCCACAACGTACGATTGGCGAGTTGGGATAATCAACAAACAGGCCCTATACGTTTGTAAATATTTTATGGCGCAAAACCATTGGCAAATTATCAACTGGAAAAAGGACAATATGCACCGCGATGGTAAAAGCGAATCCGTAGCAGTTGCCGATGCCCCTAAGGCCCTGATTGACTTGGCTTTGAAATCCACTGCTTTGATAGGAAACGGGTTATATGGGGTAGATATAAAAGAGATCAATGGTAAATTCTTTGTCATTGAGATAAATGACAACCCAAGTATTGATGTGGGTGTAGAGGATAAGGTGTTGAAAAGCGGCCTTTACACTAAGATCATGGAAACATTTGTAGAAAGAATAGAAAAAAGATGAGTACATCAAGATTACATCTCTTTCAAGCCTATGGGATAGAGCTTGAATATATGATTGTTGATAAAAACAACATGGCCACGAGACCGATTACCGATGAAGTTTTCAAAAGGATTGAAGGATCCTATGTAAGTGATATTGAAAATGGCCTAGTGAGCTGGTGCAACGAATTGGTACTCCATGTACTGGAAGTGAAGTGTACCAAGCCGGAGCACGATTTAGTAATGATGGCCAATGCGTTTAGTGAAAACGTAAAGACACTTAACAAACACCTACAGGCCTTTGAGGCTAAACTGTTACCAACAGCCGCCCATCCGTTAATGGATCCGGCAAAGGATACCCATCTTTGGCCTCATGACAATAACGAAGTCTATGAACTCTATAATAAGATGTTCAACTGCAAAGGGCACGGATGGTCAAACCTTCAAAGTACGCACATCAATTTACCTTTTTATGATGATGAGGAATTTGCCCGACTGCATGCAGCCATACGAATCGTTTTGCCCTTGATCCCAGCCATGGCAGCCAGCTCTCCAATCTTAAGTGGAAAAAATACGGGCTTGCTGGATAAGCGTATGGATTACTATCAAAAGAATCAGCGTGTTATACCCTCCATTACAGGTAAGGTGATACCAGAGAGGGCTTTTTCAAAACGACAGTATCATAAGTTGATTTATGATAAAATAGCAAATGATATTTCCAAGCATGATCCTGACAAAATCCTTGATCCTATTTGGGTAAACTCCCGTGGAGCCATTGCCCGTTTTGATAGAGGAAGCATTGAAATCCGAATTATGGATATTCAGGAATGCCCACAGGCAGATTTAGCTATTGTATCGCTCATTATTTGTCTGCTTAAGCTATTGGTTAATGAAAAACTGATCTCCTTTCATGATCAGCAACTTTGGGATGCAGAGCCTCTCAATGATATTTTACAATTAACAATGAAGGATGCCGAATCAGCCGTCATCAAGAATCCAGCATATCTTAAAATATTTGGCATTGATAAAGAAGAGGTCACGGCCAAGGGACTTTGGAAGCAAATACTATCTATAGTGACAAAGCACAACCCGGACGAGATAGCACCATGGCTAGACCCCATCAATGCGATATTGGAAAAGGGAACGCTGGCCAGTAGGATTCTAAAATCATTGGATGGCATCTATTCTGAAGATAATATAAAATTGGTTTATCAGGAATTGGGGGATTGCCTCGCTAACAACGAAATGTTTGAAGTATGGGAGGTAGAAAAATCATAATATCATGTGAGCACGCTGGTAAATACATACCCAATGCTTATTTAAAATTCTTTGAAGGAAAGGATGATGTGCTTAATTCCCATCGGGGTTGGGATGTAGGCACTTTGGAAATAGGGAAATATGTAGCCAGAATTTTAGAAGCCCCATTCTTCTTTCAAAAGGCATCCAGATTACTTATAGAGGCCAATCGCTCGCTAGACAACAGTGAATTATTTTCAGAATTTACAGCCCCATTGTCCGATAAAGACAAAGAGCACTTGATAGCGACCTATTATCGCCCTTATAGGAATGAGGTGGAGAAGGAAATTGAGCTTGCAATTAGTAAGGGTGAGACTGTAATCCATATATCTGTCCATTCTTTTACCCCAGTGCTCAATGGAGTAGAAAGAAGTGTAGATGTAGGTATTCTCTTCGATGAAAAACGTGAGCTGGAACAGCAATTTTCAATCAAATGGAAGGAGCAACTGTCCACCGAACTGCCAGATTTGTTAGTAATGCTCAACTTACCTTATAACGGAGCTGATGACGGATTTACAACCTATTTGAGAACAAGGTTTGAAGCCGAGAAATACTTAGGGATAGAGTTGGAGATAAACCAAAAATATGCCGGTACACCTGTTCTTGAAAAAATTAAAAAGGTGTTAGTCAGTACGTTAAACTAACGCATTTTGTCACTTTCATAAAATCTTTTAATTTAAGATATGATTGACCTAAGAAGTGATACCGTAACAAAACCTTCGCCTGCTATGCTTGAAGCCATGATGCGTGCTGAAGTAGGCGATGACGTATTTGGAGAAGACCCATCCGTGTTGGCTTTGGAAAGAAAAGCAGCAGATTTGCTCGGAGCAGAAGAAGGTATTTTTTGTCCGTCTGGAACCATGACCAACCAGATTGGCATCAATGTATTATCAAACCCTTATGAAGAGATTATTTGCTATCAGGGAGCACATATTTATCGGTATGAAGGGGGAGGGATAGCTGGTACCAGTGGCCTTTCGTTTAGGTTATTGGAAGGAAACCGGGGGCGGTTGAGCGCTAGGGAAATTGAAGAAAACATCAATCCGGAGGATATTTATTACCCCAAATCAACAGTAATAGAACTTGAGAACACCGTCAATAAAAGTGGTGGCTGTTACTATACACTTAATGAAATAAAAAGGATTTATATTTTGGCTCAGCAACATGGATTAAAAATGCACCTTGATGGTGCACGATTATTTAATGCTCTTGCCGAGACTGGAGAAGACCCCAATGACTATGGCCAATATTTTGACACTATTTCAATATGCCTTTCCAAGGGGTTGGGCGCACCGGTAGGGTCCGTGTTGGTGGGGCATAAAAAATGGATTACCAAAGCCAGGCGTGTGAGAAAATTTATGGGCGGTGGTATGCGTCAAGCTGGATATTTAGCCGCTGCCGGTTTGTATGCTCTGGAAAATAATATTGACCGGCTTAAAGAGGACCATATTCGGGCAAAGGCGTTGGGAGAGGTGCTGTCCAAATGTAAATTTATCAAGGCTGTAAATCCTGTTGATACCAACATCGTAATTGGGCAATTGAAAGAAGGGATTAAAATGGCGGATATCCTAGCTCAGCTTAAAAAGAAAGGGCTGTTAGCTGTACCAATGAGTACAATGGAAATCCGTTTTGTCACTCATCTGGACTTTAATGACAAAAACTTGACGCAGGCGATTAAAATCTTGAAAGATTTTAGTTAGGAAAATTTACGCCTTTCCTGAACTCATTTCCGTACAATTGGTTTTACTACCAAAGCACTTATTATGAAAATAGAAATTTGGTCTGATATCGTTTGTCCGTTTTGTTACATAGGTAAAAGAAGGATTGAAAATGCCTTAGCTAAGTTCAGGCATGCTGATAAAATAGAAGTAGAATGGAAAAGCTTTCTGCTTAATCCTGATCAGGTATCGGATCCTTCAAAAACCACTGCTGAATATCTATCGGAAACTAAGGGATGGTCGTATGAGCAGACGTTGAATAGCATTAAACAAGTTACTCAAATGGCTGCTGAAGAAGGGTTGACCTATCTTTTGGAAAAGTCAGTAGTAGCAAACCCAAAAGATGCACACCGCGTGTTGCAATATGCCAAAACACAGGGTAAAGGAGATAAAATGAAGGAGCGACTATTTAAGGCTTATTTTACCGAATCGGCCAATATCGCTGATCATAATTTATTAACGGAACTGGCAGGTGAAATTGGGTTGGATAAGGCCAAAGTGAAACAAGTGTTGGATACAGATGAATTTAGTGATAAAGTAGCTCAAGATATTTATGAGTCAAGACAGTTAGAGGTGCGGGGGGTGCCCTTCTTTGTGCTCGATAATAAATATGGCATTTCCGGAGCACAGTCCCCTGAAGTATTTAAAGAAACACTAGAAAAAGCATGGGCTAATTTTGAAAAGGAACCAACCCAAATTACAGGAATTTAGTTCAACGGATGGGGATGGGGATGGGGATGGTGGTGGTTGCGATGTAGCGTTTAATTACAAACTACTGCACATAAAACTTCAAATAGTCATAATATTGATATAAAAAAGCCTCATCAATTTTGAAGAGGCTTTTTAGTTCGACTCAAGTCATCTTGAGTAACATACTTTTGGATTATTCTTCAATGAAAACCTGATTGTTTCTAATTAAAAGCACTAAGTTCTTTTTCTCCGTTGAACCGTAATTAATAATTATAGAATTGTTTTTACTATTCCATTGATAGTTAGACAGGTTATCTATTGGTCCAAGTATGTAGTCAACTGGATCAATGTAAAATGAAGAATCTATTAAAGAGATGTAAATATCATAGAATACTTCATTTGTTAATACATTCTCTGATAAGTTTCGGGCTGACAGCACTAGTTTATAGGCATCTTTTTGATATTCTTTATGATGAGTCACCGGAAAGCAAAAGGATAATGTATCAGAACTAATTTGTTCAAGTTTTACTTGACCTGATACCTTAAACAAACCTGTTAAAACTATAATTACTAATATTAATGTTGTTCTATTTCTCATTTACAGGTTTTTAATATACATAACGTCAAGCCATCTACACCCTTAAAATACATGGAAAAAATTATAATTTAACTATACCCTGATCGGTTTGAGTTCCTTAGGGTTTCTCAATCCATCAATTGATTAATCCAATGTATTAAGCTTAATCCATCACATCGCAATTTTTATCTCATAGATTTTTGGCCACAATTTACCGGTGATGAAAAAACTTTTGCGGTCTGGGTGGTAAGCGATTCCATTCATTTCCATCGCTTCAGGAAAGGTGTTTATTGCATCGGTGGCATAAGGGGTTAAGTCTATTCGTCCTACCACTTTACCATCTTTGGCATCAATTTTAACAATTTCGTTGGTCATCCACACATTGGCATATATATAACCGGCAACATATTCCAGCTCGTTCAAATTTTGCTTTACATAACCGTTTTCCGTGACGGAAAGCCTTTTGGAAACTTTTAATGAAGTTGGATCTAGATAGGTTAGTTTGCCCGTTCCATCACTCATAATAAGGAAATGGCCATCAGTGGTCAATCCCCAACCTTCTTTGCTTGGAATGGTAAACTCTTGAATTTTCTGATAAGTTTTATCATCATAGACAAAGCCAATTCTCGACTTATAAGTAAGCTGATAAACCCTTCCATTTAAAAATGTAATCCCCTCACCAAAATACTTCTCCCTATCCAATTCGACCTTAATATCAATGTTTCCAGTTTTTAAATCTACCTCACCAAAAAGGGAACGTGTTTGCGGAAGACCAGAGGCACCCGTACTTTCAAAAAGTTTACCCTCGTGAAAAAGCAGCCCTTCCGTAAAGGCATTGGTATCATGGGTGTAGACATCAACGTAAGAATTGTATATTAATGGTGTTGATTCTGTTTTGGATTCCTCCTCGGAAGATTTTTGCTTATTACAAGCTACCAAAAGAAGAAGAAAAATTACCGGAAATAGTTTTTTCATGGATTGGTCAACTTCTGAATTAGATGGTGCAATTTATGTAATCCAAGTAAATGCATAAAGCACCGTATAGGACAAATGGCTAATACGGTGCTTTAGAATTATAATTGGTTATTTTGCCCCCGTTATTTACTATATACGGTGATTGTTGTTTTTGCAGAATTATTATCAAAATCCTTAATAAGAATTTTTGAAAAATCTTGAGCAATATAGATACTTGAATAAGTATTGCTCCAATCTGTAATAAACTGATAGCAGGCTATGCCTGCAAGTGTTTCTTCGTTAGTCTGATTTTTAGAACCTAATCCACTAATTGTATAATCACCACCTGATAATCCACTACAGACATTAGAGCCTTCACTATAGGTATATTCATTTCCCCTTGTGAGTGTTACATAGTTATCCTTACTGCAATCTGCTAAAGCTGAGAATGTCGAAACATCACCAAAGAAAACATCCGAAATAACAAAATTGATATTTTGAATGTTTTCAAAATCGGTTTTGAAACTTAGGTAAACCACAGCTGAACCTTGAAATCTGCCTTCTATGCCCGGATCAGCAGTTAATTCATTGATATTTGGCCAATTATTGAAATTCCCACTTTCAGCATAAACTACTGCTGTGGAAGGGAAGGCATCGTTAGACCTAGCAACACCATCAGCACCTGTAGTTAGTGTTTTTAATGGGCTATCGCCATTAAAATAAGAATCCCTAGAACTATATACTTCCACTGTTGCTCCCTCTATAGGACTTGCACCGGTACTAGGGTCTGAATTTTCGCCATTCAATACAGTAAATGCAAATTTTTCTGGTGTACCTTCCCCGTCATCGCTGCTACATCCCGCTACAGCCATTAATGAAGTTACAAGCGTAACTAAAAATAAATACTTGATAATTTTCATGATATAATATTTTGATTGTAAAATGCATTATACGCATATTTTATTTTAAAACAATTATAAATTAATTGATTCATAGTGTCTGGTGTATGATATTCAAAACAATGCTTAGTTTACCACATTGATTGTATATATCATTTCCGATTTTCAATTAAGGAAACAGATCAAAATTGTCTATAGAGATAGGTTAATATTTCCGAATAGGCTCTACGAAACCCTTACTTCGTCACCATCAAAAACAAATCCAACGCCTCATCGGCTTTGTCTGACAGTAAATAGTCACTATGATGAATTTGATTGACTAAATCATCATTGCTCGATTTAAGTTTGTTCCTATTCATCCTGTTCAGGATGTCATAGGGAATTCTTAGCAATGGAGCAGGTAAGTTGTACTGTAGGTTCAGGATATCATATTTCATTATTTTCCTCACCGACTTCTTATTATTTTCATAATACTCCATTACCTTTTCATTGCCTGCTACCCCACGCATTTCTACCTGATCAAAATATTTTTTAGCTAAATCAGTAAGCTGATCGGCTGTATATTCCCTGATGTGCCATGGGTTTCGGGACAAGGTCATCTTAATGTTAGGCGTGGTGAGCAAGGCTTGGCCACCCGGCTTTAATACCCTTTTAATCTCCTGGAGAAAAAGTTTGTCGTTCTTGATATGTTCAATCACCTGAAAGCTGATGATTACATCAAAACTATCGTCAGCCACCTTATTAAGTGGAGGGATATTATCATGAATAAACGTTACATCAGGATATTGGGTGCCCAATTTGTCGAGCACTGGTTTAATTTTATCAATAGCGGTGTAGCTGGCGCATTTATCTTTGAGCAATTCTATTCCTCGTCCTTCTCCGCAACCAATTTCCAATAGATCGCCCTTTATATATTCTTCTGCCAAATAATAGGCCTTTAACAATCGTTGGTGAATAGGATTGTCTGAGGCTATTTTATCGGAGGCTATTTCTGTAGTATAAACGCTCATTCATAGATATTTTTCGCAAAAGTAGGGCAATTTGTTATTAATTGCCCCACAGCATTTTTATTTTGCTTTATAACAACGTAATTTATTCTTTTAGACATCTGTAAATTGAAAAGAAATACAACCATAATATCCCTTCTACTGTTCCTATGCTTTTCGGGCTTGGCAACTGCGCAAGAGCTGAACAACTATAATCTCAATAAAGAGATCGTAGCTGAAAATTCATTGGTGACAGAAAAAGAGACATTGGTTTTATACACCAAGTTGAGTTTGAATTTGAAGAAGGCAGACATTCATGATTATTCCTTTTCTTTTTATTCCGTAAATAATTATTACAAAATACTGCCCCCACTTGAGAGAAAAATAGCCGTAGACAGTACCTATATTAATAGTCAGGGAAATACACACTACTTTAAGTTTACCATTAAGCCCACCACCCCAAAAGCACTACTTATGATTGCCGTAAAGAGTGAATTGACAGGTAAAGTATTTTTATATGACCTGCCGCTATTTATCACCAAACCCTTTAACGTATTTAATAGCAACGGTGTACCCGTTACAAGTAATTGGGCAAACCCAGGCACCTACACATTAAGTAAATCACCGGTTACGGTATTTTATTACAGCCACACATTTCCTCCTGGTTTGCCGCCTATGGTTACCCGTCCAGAGTTAGAGGATAAGGAGATTTTGGTAGAATCTACTTACAAAGTGTATGAAGAGTTAGCAATGGAAGATCAGGGCTTGTATTTGATGCAAATAGACACAAGTAGCACCAATGCGCTTCCAATACGGGTTGAGGATAAATATTTTCCGAAATTCACCACCGTACAACAGTTAGTAGAGCCTTTGATTTATATCACCAGTAAAGAAGAACAAGAACAGCTACAGAAAATCAATGGTGACAAACGACTATTTGATAAATTTTGGCTCGACATGACCAATTCTGCAGAAAGGGCGAAAAGTATTATTCGCACTTTTTATGATCGTACTGAAGTGGCCAATCGATTGTTTACCACCTTTAAAGAAGGCTGGAAGACGGACATGGGTATGATCTATATAGTAATGGGGCCACCTGATGAAATAGAAAGATCGAATAAAGAAGAAACATGGGTATATTTGGCGGACAGGGATTTGCCGAAGCGGAAATACACCTTTATAAGGTCCAATTCCATTTTTTCGCCTGCGCATTATGTGCTTATTCGAGAAAAGAAGCATGCAGCTTCCTGGTTTGAAGCGATAGATTTATTGAGAAAAGGGATTATCAATCAAAAATAAACCCTGAAACAAATTAACTAATGATTAAGGAACGTAACGATGATCTTGTTTTTGGTACAAGAGCCATAATTGAAACCATAGAAGCAGGAAAAGAAATTGACAAGCTTCTTATTCAAAAAAACCTCTCCAATGATTTAATTCGTGAGCTAATAAAAATAGCCCGTGATCATAACATCCCTTTTTCAGCTGTCCCTGCCGAAAAATTAAACCGGGTGACCAGAAAAAATCACCAAGGTGCTATAGCCTTCATTTCTGCCATCCAATACGCCTCACTTGACAATGTGATCAGTGAGACTTATCAAAAAGGACAGGAGCCATTGATATTAATTTTGGATAGGGTAACCGATGTGCGGAATTTTGGAGCGATTGCCCGAACCGCAGAATGTGCGGGCGTAAATGCCATTGTACTTCCAGGCCGTGGTAGTGCGGCCATCAATGCCGATGCCATGAAAACCTCGGCAGGTGCCCTAAATTACATTCCCGTTTGCAGAGTGGATAATTTAAAAACCACCCTTCAATATCTTATGGAAAGCGGAATAGCTTTAATCGCCTGTACAGAAAAAACGGATCAAACCATCTATGAGCTTAACTTCAAGCGGCCAGTAGCATTGCTCCTAGGTTCTGAAGAAGACGGTATTTCTCCTGAATACCTAAAAATGGTAGAAGAAAGAGGCAAAATTCCCATGTCAGGCAATATTGGTTCTCTAAATGTATCCGTATCTGCGGGTGTGGCGCTTTATGAGGTTATTCGGCAGCGAGGGTTCTAACAATCATAGCTTTTCTTCGTTTTCCGTTTCTAAGTCCTCCTCATTTGACTCTACCAATTCTATAGTTGGCTCGTTTGAGTCATTTCGTTTGAATGATGGCATAATTGCCGCATTGAATCCTATTCCTATTGATGCCAAAGTAATTAGGAGAACAAAGCCTACTAACTTAAATGCTTTTTTAATGAATTTCATTTACAGAATTGATATGTCAACTGACATAGTCAGTGACGAGTGATGTTCAAAAAATTAATTTAATAGTAATGGAGTGACGAAGGGATGGCTTCTACTCCTGCAATTAAGATTTGAACTCATCGTCAGAATTCTGAGGAATTCTTGTCAATTGTGTAAAATGAGAAATTGAATTAAAAATAAATGAGTTAAGCTTTTTAGATATGGAATGATGCTTAACAGAGATAAGTATAGTGTAATTCTTTAAATAAGTGCTATTAAATATAAAGGATGGGGAGAGATTTTTCGAGGTGATAACAAGCGGTGAGGGATATGCTTTAGAAATACTTACACTACCTTCATCAAATTTGTTCTGCTGATCTAATATTAACTCTACTTGGGAAGGTATAACCCGAATAGTTGAAATTATATGCCCAGAAGTATTGAAAAGACCAAAAATGAGGATTACTAATGCCAGTAGAGTTGCAGAAAAATATTCGCAATATGTCTTTTGGTTACTCATTTTATTTCAAAATCAAATATATCTATTATTGGTTATCCATAAAAATAATCATAAAAACTCCTTGCCTTTGCTTTCTTTAACATCTGCCACAAAGTCACGGAACTTCTGCTCATTGTTCTTTTTACAGATGAGCAGCACATTATCACATTCTGCCACTAGATAATCAGTAAGTCCTTGTACGATGATAAGCTTGTCTTTAGGCCCTTGAACAAGTGTGTTTTTAGTATCGTATAGTAAGGCGTTAGCTTGAACCGCATTTTCGTAAATATCTTTGTCAGAGATTTCATGCAAAGCACTCCATGATCCGAGGTCTGACCAGCCAAAATCACCAAGTACCACATACACTTGTGATGAATGCTCCATAATTCCATAATCAATGGATATGTTGTTGCTCTGTGCATAGGCCGTCTGTATCGCATCTGCTTCGTTCTTTGTGTTCAAAGCTGGGGTGGCCTCCTCAAAAAGATCAGCCATTTCAGGCAAAGATTCTGCCATTGCACTCTTAATCGCATTCACTCCCCAAACGAAAATGCCTGAGTTCCACACAAAATCACCGCTTTCAATAAATTTTTCTGCCAGAGCCTTCTCTGGTTTCTCAGTAAAAGTCTTTACTTTTTTTACTGCACCTTTACCTTCTTTTACTGCACCTTTACCTTCTAAAAACTGGATATATCCATAGCCAGTTTCTGGGCTGTGAGGGGTTAAACCAATAGTAATTAATTTTATATGATCTTCAGCAGCTGCCACAGCAGTTTTCCAAGTAGTTTTAAAAGCTGCATCATCAGTAATCAGATGATCGGACGGTGCAACTGTAACGACCGCCTTTTCATTTATTTTGGCAATTTTATAGCAAGCAAAAGCAATGCATGGTGCTGTATTTCTTCGTAGCGGCTCTAGCAATATTTGATTCTTTTTTAGCTGTGGAAGCTGCGCTTCTACCAAAGCCTCATAATCCAGATGGGTTATAATATATATATTATCTTTAGGCACAAGTTTGGCAAAACGATCAAATGTCATTTGCAAAAGCGAATGGCCTGTCTTAAAAATATCCAAAAATTGTTTAGGTTTTGAAGTTCTGCTATATGGCCAAAATCTACTCCCAATTCCTCCGGCCATAATGACCACGTAGTTGTTATTCTTCATTCAAATTATTTTTTTGTAGGATCAAATAATGCCCTCTTTAAGAAGGTCATGCAAGTGAACAAAGCCTACTACTTTGTTATTATCCAGTACAATGACCTGACTAATACTGTTCTGTTGCATTACATTCAATGCATGTACGGCAAAGTCGCCTTTGTTAACATTTTTTGGCTCCTTACTCATTATTTCCTTGGCGGTAACCACCTCTAAATTTACACCTTTTTCAAGAGCCCTCCTTAAGTCACCATCAGTAACTATACCTATTAAATTTTCTTTATTGTCAATGACTGCTGCTGCTCCAAGGCGTTTAGAAGAGATTTCCAATATTACCTCTTTAAATAGCGTTGTTTCTTTAACAATCGGCACATCATTGTCAAGGTAAATGTCATCCACTTTTAGGTACAATTGTTTGCCTAAAGCACCACCCGGATGATATCTGGCAAAATCCTCACTTGTAAAATTACGCAACTCCATTAAACAAACCGCTAAAGCATCACCCATTGCCATATGGGCAGTGGTACTGGTAGTGGGTGCCAAACTGATAGGACAGGCTTCGTCACTAATAGTGGCATTAAGTACGTGGTCGGAATGATGAGCAAGATATGAATCCATATTACTTACCAAGCCAACCAGAAGGGAACCCGTTCTTTTTATCAAAGGCACTAAAACTTTGATCTCTGGGGTATTGCCACTTTTAGATATGCAGATTACAATATCATTCTTTTGAATCATGCCCAGATCACCATGAATGGCATCTGCTGCGTGCATGAACAAGGAAGGCGTGCCTGTTGAGTTCAATGTAGCTACAATTTTATTTGCTACAATTGCACTTTTTCCTATTCCCGTGATAACTACCCTGCCTTCGGACTTAAAAATATCCTGAACGCAAGCTTCGAATTTTTCATCAATAGACTTTGATAGACTATTGAGTGCCTCAGCCTCATTTATGAGAACTTTTTTGGCGGTTGTCTGAATATTTTTTACTATCTTCAATGTCCTGGCAGATTGGTTTGGAGGCGGAGGCAAATATAATAAAACATAGCGAATTGTACTTGAGCAATTATTAAGATGCTAGCGACAGAAACAGATATATTAAGAGGTAAACTAAAGGAAGTTTTTGGCTTTAGCCAATTTAGGGGAAATCAGGAAGTGATTATCCGAAACATCCTTAATGGCAATAACACGTTTGTTATTATGCCAACCGGTGCAGGTAAATCATTATGCTATCAACTGCCCTCGCTGGTAGCTGATGGTCTCGCAGTGGTGATATCACCATTGATCGCACTGATGAAGAATCAGGTAGACCAAATGAATGCCTTTGGTGTCAATGCACAATTTTTAAACTCTACATTAACAAAGACAGAAATCAAGCGGGTGAAGAAGGCTTGTTTAAATGGAGAAATCCAATTGCTTTATGTAGCACCTGAATCATTGACCAAGCCCGAAAACATTGAATTTCTACAAAATGTCAATATCGCATTTGTGGCCGTAGATGAGGCACATTGTATTTCGGAGTGGGGGCACGACTTCCGGCCAGAATACCGTAGGATAAAAGAGATTATTGCTCAAATAGGTGACCTGTCCATTATTGCCCTTACGGCAACAGCCACCCCAAAAGTTCAACTGGACATTCAGAAGAACTTGAATATGGAAAATGCCCATATTTTCAAATCTTCATTTAATAGGACTAACCTCTATTATGAAGTAAGGCAAAAGAAACATGCTAAGCAGCAGTTGATCGGTTTCTTAAAAGGACACAAAGGGAAAAGTGGCATTATTTATTGTTTAAGCCGGAAGAAGGTAGAGGAGATTGCAGAAATGCTAAATGTAAATGGGTTTAATGCAGTGCCCTATCATGCTGGTTTAGACGCTCACATAAGAGAAAAGAACCAAGACGATTTCCTCAATGAGGATATTGATATAGTAGTAGCTACCATTGCCTTTGGAATGGGAATTGATAAACCCGATGTTCGTTTTGTTGTACATTACGATGTGCCAAAATCATTGGAGGGCTATTATCAGGAAACCGGTAGGGCAGGTCGTGATGGTTTGGAAGGACATTGCCTTATGTTCTATAGTCATTCCGATATCAATAAATTAGAAAAATTCAATAAAGACAAGCCAGTACAAGAAAAGGAAAACTCCCGTGTACTACTACAGGAGATGTCTTTTTACGCGGAATCACCGGTATGTAGAAGGAAACAACTATTACATTATTTCGGGGAGGAGTTTACCGTTGAAAATTGTGGGGCATGTGATAATTGTGTTTATCCTAAAGATCGATTTGAGGGTCAAAAATATGTTAAAATGGCCATAGAGGCTGCAAGTCTGACCGGAGAAAGATTTGGGCTAAACCATTTGGTAGATGTGATAAGAGGGGTAGCCAACCAATACACCGAATCTTATGGGCACAATAAATTATCAATTTTTGGAACAGGAGACGATGAAGATAAGGATTTTTGGAAATCGGTAATCCGTCAAACCCTAATGAACGAGTATCTTGAGAAGGATATAGATAATATTGGGGTGTTGAAGGTGAGTAAAAAAGGAAAGAAATTCCTTAAAAACCCCGAATCCATTATGCTGGCTAAAGACCATGAGTATACACTTGGGGAAGAGGAGGAAGAATCAACAGAAAGAGTGCCCGTAAATGTGAAATCCCATGATGAGGAGCTATTTATTCTGCTAAAAGCCTTACGTAAAAAAATGGCCGATAAAATGGACTTGCCTCCATTTGTAATCTTTCAGGATCCATCACTTGAAGAAATGGCCACTACCTATCCAACCACAGAAGATGAAATGACCCAAATTAATGGTGTGGGCCTTGGTAAGGTAAAGAAATTCGGAAAGGACTTTATTGAACTCATTAAAAAATATGTTGACGAAAATGAGATAGTTACTGCCTCCAATGTAGTGGTTAAATCTTCTGTAAATAAATCAAAGCTTAAAATATTTATCATCCAGCAAATTGATAGGAAAATTGACTTGGATGAAATAGCAGAGTCTAAAGGAATCACCTTTGATGCATTGCTGGAAGAAATTGAACATATATGTTACTCAGGTACTAGATTGAACCTCGACTACTACACAGATGAATTAATGGATGCCGATAAGGAGGACGAAATTTTTCAATATTTCCTAAATGCTGAAACTGATAGTATTCAGGCTGCTTTAAATGATCCAAACAATGAGGATTATTCTGAAGAGGAGTTGAGGCTTATGCGTATTAAGTTTATGTCGGAGTACGCCAACTAGATTTTACATTTTATTTTTATACCCGTTAAGTTTAAGCCATTTGTCTAACTTTGTGACTTTGTATTAAACACATTCTAACATGAATATATTGGTTCTCGGAAGTGGCGGGCGTGAACATACATTAGCTTGGAAAATATCACAAAGCTTTAATTGCTCCCATTTATTTGTTGCCCCTGGCAATGCAGGTACAGAACTAGTGGCCGATAATGTTGATATTCAGGTCAATGATTTCGAAGCCATTGGTGAGTTTGTAAAAGAGAATGAAATTGAACTTTTAGTGGTTGGGCCAGAAGATCCACTGGTAAATGGTATCCGTGATTACTTTGAAGCAGATGACCAGCTAAAGGCAACTCGAATAGTAGGTCCTGGAAAAGTAGGGGCCCAGCTGGAAGGAAGTAAAGACTTCAGTAAGACCTTCATGCAAAAACATGGTATTCCAACTGCTGAATCAAAAACATTTACAAAAGAGACTATTAAAGAAGGACTGGCCTACTTAGAAACCTGCCAGCTACCTATCGTACTCAAGGCAGATGGACTAGCAGCGGGTAAAGGAGTGGTAATCGCTCAAAATATTGACGAAGCTAAAACTACTCTAAACGCAATGCTGATTGATAAGGCCTTTGGTGAAGCCAGTTCAAAAGTGCTTGTCGAACAGTTTTTAGATGGTATTGAACTATCGGTATTTGTATTGACTGATGGTACTGACTATATCATTTTACCGGAAGCAAAAGACTATAAAAGAATAGGTGAAGGGGATACTGGTTTAAATACCGGTGGAATGGGGGCAGTGAGTCCGGTGAAATTTGCCGACCAGGCCTTTATGACCAAAGTAAATGAAAAGGTAATTAAGCCAACGGTGGCTGGTTTAAAAACAGATGGTATTGATTACAAGGGTTTTATCTTCATTGGTTTGATGAATGTGGATGGAGAACCTTTTGTGATTGAATACAATGTGAGAATGGGCGACCCTGAAACCCAAGTGGTGATTCCAAGAATCCAAAGTGATATTGTAGATATGCTTTGGGCGGCAGCTGAAGGGACACTTAAGGATTATGAACTCGTTGTTTCGGGTAGTACGGTAGTGGGGGTGGTATTGGTCAGTGGCGGCTACCCCGGTAGTTATGAGAAAGGTAAATCCATTCAGGGCTTAGCAGATATTACCAATACTATGGTAATGCACGCAGGCACCAAACAGGATGATTATCAAGTTCTTACCAATGGAGGTAGGGTGTTGACAATTATTGGCTCGGGTGACGAATTGAATGATGCTTTAAATATAGTATATAAAGAGATAAATTATATTTCTTGGCAAGATATGTACTATCGTAAAGACATTGGCAAAGATATTTTGGCCGCCCGGGTATTTTAGAGTACTTAATTAATTATATTTAAATTGGACGAAAAATAAGTAACCCATGGGATGCGGCACGTGCAGTACAGGTAGTGATAAAGTTTCAGGTTGTCAAAACAATGGCAGCTGTCAGACTGGTGGCTGTAATAAAATGAACGTTTTTGACTGGCTATCCAATATGGATTTACCCGTAGTAGACCGATTTGATATTGTCGAAATCAGATTTAAAGGTGGGCACAAAGAATTTTTCAGGAACAGTGATCATCTGGATCTTACCACGGGTGATGCTGTGGTAGTAGATGTCCCCAATGGGCATCACATTGGGCATGTGTCCCTCCAAGGTGAGCTGGTGCGGCTTCAAATGCAGAAGAAAAAAATCCATAATAACGAGGATATCAAGAAGATTTATCGGATAGCGCATCAAAAAGATTTGGAGAAATATGATGAGGTCAAAAAGCGTGAAATGCCAACACTTTATCGTGCCCGGCAAATCATTGGCGACCTTAAATTAGAGATGAAACTTTCTGATGTTGAATATCAGGCTGACAATTCTAAAGCTACATTTTACTATTCTGCCGAAGACCGGGTTGATTTTAGGGAGCTTATTAAGTTACTCGCGGGTGAGTTCCGCATTAGGGTGGAAATGAGGCAGATAAGTTTGCGTCAAGAGGCTGGGCGACTTGGGGGGATTGGTTCTTGTGGTCGCGAATTGTGCTGTTCTACCTGGCTCTCAGATTTTAGAAGCGTAAGTACCAGTGCTGCCCGATATCAGAACCTGTCGCTTAACCCCAGTAAGCTTTCAGGACAATGTGGAAGGCTAAAGTGTTGCTTAAATTATGAGTTGGACACTTATATGTCGGCCCTAGAAGATATACCTAAACTTGAAAAGCCTTTAGCTACCGAAAGAGGGATAGCCAAACTACAAAAAACAGATATATTTAGAAAGATCATGTGGTTTGGGTATGATGATGAAAACACCTGGTACCCAGTGGATGTGGCAAGGGTAAACGAAATAATAAAACTCAATAAAAAAGGGACCAAACCGGTTTCATTGCTTGAGAATGATGCCCCTGACAAGGAAGAAGCCACCATCAACAGCGACCTTGAAAGAATGGATAAAAAGTACTCCAAGCCGAAAAGTAAGAACAAGAACAAGAATAGAAAAAAAGGAAGAAGGAAATTCCCTAATAACCGTAATAGAAACGGGAACGACAAAACATCATGAAAACCACCCTGATTGCCACAATACTAATCGTTTTTTTATTATGTGCTTGTGACCAAAGTAGAGTCTATGAGCAAAATATTGATTTAAAAAACAAAATTTGGATAGCGGATTCATTATTGACTTTTCAATTTGATACCAAAGACATCTCCAACAAATACAATCTCTATTTTAATATTAGGAATACTGCCGCTTATCCATTTGAAAATCTGTATGTTACTTATACTTTAAGTGACACACTGGGCAATGAGATTGAAAAGAAGCTTATAAATCACAATTTGTTTGACCCAAAGACAGGAAAACCCTTTGGCTCGGGCTTAGGTGATGTATTTGACCATCAGTTTATTATATTAAAGGATTATAAATTTGAACGTCCGGGACCTTATTTGTTTCGGTTGCAGCAGTATATGCGTAGAGATTCGTTGCCAGAGATTATGTCTGCTGGGTTAAGAGTTGAAATGGCTGTGACCGAATAGTGTTTTTCCCGTCAAACTATTTTTATGAGAGTTATTATAGCAGGAGCTGGGGATGTAGGTTTTCATTTGGCCAAGTTATTGGCCAACGAAGGCCATGAAATAATATTAATTGACCTTGACACCGCACGATTACGTCAAGCAGCAGCTAATTTGGATGTAATTACCATTAAGGGAAGTTCTACATCATATAAAATACTGGAGGAAGCCAACGTGGATGATGCGGATTTGCTCATATCCGTTACTTCTTCCGAAGAGACCAACCTTACAACTGCCATGATTGGCAAACACCTGGGGGCAAAGAAAACCATAGCCAGAATTCAGAATGAGGAATACCTGATCAATAAAGAGAAACTTGACCTTAGGGATCTGGGTATTGATGAGATTATATCGCCTGCAGTACTGGCTGCCAAGGAAATTAAGCGGTTGTTAAAAGAAGTAGCTGTTACGGACACATTTGATTTTGATGAAGGCAAATTATCCTTGTTGGGGGTAAATATTGATGAAACAAGCAGATTGTGCGGTAAGACACTGATTGAAATGGCGCACCTAAATCCAGCACAGAATTTTTTGACGGTGGCTATACTACGTGACAACCAAACCATAATTCCACATGGCAATAATTACTTTCTGGCTGGCGATCATGCCTACTTTGTATCCCAACCTGACGGTGTAGATCAACTTTTGGAATTAGTAGGAAAAGAAAAGCAAGAGATCAGGAATGTGATGATCCTTGGTGGAAGTAAGGTTGGATACCATGCCGCTAAAAGCCTAAGCAGGAAATTTAAGGTCAAACTTATTGAACTTGATAAAGATAAATGCTTTGAGCTGGCAGATCAACTTAAGAATGTGATGATCATCAATGGGGATGGGCGTGATGTGGAGCTACTTGAGGAAGAAGGAATAGCGGATATGGATGCATTTATTGCCGTGACCGGTAATTCTGAAACCAACATTATTTCCTGTTTGGTAGCAAAAAACCGACAGGTGAAGAAAACCATTTCATTGGTAGAGAACGTAGATTATATTCACTTATCACAGAATATTGGCGTTGATACCATGATCAACAAGAAGCTGATAGCCGCTAATTTCATTTTCAGGTATGTTAGGCAAGGGGATGTAATCTCACTAACAAGCATACATGGAGTGGATGCAGAGATTTTGGAGTTTATTGTAAAAGCAGGCTCAAAAATAACTGAAAGCGAAATTAAAAACCTGGAATTCCCTAAAGGGGCGATCATTGGCGGTGTAGTCCGTAATGGAATTGGGTACACCACTATGGGCAATTTTCAATTCCGCCCTAAAGACCGTGCTGTGGTATTATGCCGTCCTGATTGTATCAAACGCGTAGAGGAATTTTTCAAGTAACTTGAATTATATACCTTAGAAGATTATTAGGCAAAGGCATGCGATTTAACTTCAAACTAATTACAAATTTTTCTGGGTTACTATTGGTGTTCAATGGCTTGTTTATGTTCCTATGCCTGCCGTTTTCCATCTACTATCGCGAATCAGTTTTTCCTTTGGGTTTATCAGGGATAATAGCTGTTCTTGTAGGGGCAATATTGTGGTATACCACTAAAGATAATCCCAACAAAGAATTAAAAAAGAAAGACGGGTACCTCATTGTGATCACGGGTTGGTTGGTAATGTCCATATTTGGATCATTTCCCTACCTACTGTCAGGCACTATTTTGGAATTTACTGATGCCTTGTTCGAAACCATTTCTGGCTATACTACCACGGGTGCGACTATCCTCACCGACATTGAGAGTGTGGATAAGGGGATCCTTTTTTGGCGCAGTCTCACGCAATGGACAGGGGGAATGGGCATTATTGTACTGGCGGTGGCCATTTTACCCATATTGGGTATTGGTGGTATGCAGCTTTTCATAGCTGAATCCCCCGGAATCTCTCCCGATAAGATGAAACCCAGAATTAAAGATGTGGCCAAAAGGCTTTGGCTCATTTATATGGGGCTTACCATAGCCGAAATGGTGCTATTGATGTTTGGTGGTATGCCCTTTTATGATGCGATCAATCATTCGCTCACTACCATGGCAACGGGTGGATTTTCAACTAAAAATGCCAGCGTTGCCTATTATGATTCGGCCTATATTCAATATGTAATCATATTTTTCATGTTTCTGGCCGGTACTAATTTTACCATAATCTATTATGGACTTAAAGGGAAGTTCTTAAAAGTATGGGGAAATGAAGAGTTTAGGAATTACTTAATCCTAGTTGTAGCCATATCCATCTGCATTTCGTTTTTTGTATTTTCTGCGAAGTGGGAAGGGTTTGAAAAGTCATTCCGTGACTCTCTTTTTCAAGTGGTATCCATTATCACCACTACTGGTTTTGTAACAGCCGATTATACGGCCTGGGCACCATTTCTTACCATTATATTTTTCCTCATTATGTTTTTGGGCGCTTCGGCAGGATCAACAGCAGGTGGTATAAAAATAATCCGACACACCCTGTTGTTCAAAAACAGTATTTTGGAAATGAAAAGGCAGTTGCATCCATCGGCCATTATGCCAGTACGGCTAAATAACCAGGCGGTGAGTAGGGACATTACCTATAACGTACTGGCATTTGTCATGATCTACTTGTTTATTTTCGGATTGGGAGTATTCCTTTTGTCATTTACGGGCGTAGATTTTGACACCGCATTAGGAGCTGTAGCTACCTGTTTGGGTAATATCGGCCCTGGTCTCGGCACCGTAGGGCCAGTAGATAATTTTGCACATATCACCCCTTTCGGTAAAATGCTATTGGCTTTTATAATGCTTATGGGCCGGCTGGAGCTATTCACTGTTTTGATGCTCTTCAACCCGAGCTTTTGGAAAAAATACTAGTACAGTCCAAGGCCAAAGCCATTAACAATTTTTAGCATTTCAAATTATTCACAGAAACCATATTTTTATATAATTGCACCGATATTAAGAAGACTTACCGTTAAGCATTCTTTTATGGATATAAAAATTGAAAAGTTAACGAAAACTTATGGTACTCAAAAAGCTGTAAATGATATCTCGTTCGAAGTAAAAACAGGAGAGATATTGGGTTTTCTTGGGCCTAACGGAGCGGGAAAAACGACTACCATGAAGATGATCACCGACTACATAGCCATTGAGGCGGGTGATATTAAAATTGGTGGTAAATCCATCACGAAGGAGGGGGATAGATTAAGAAGGCATATTGGCTACTTACCTGAACACAACCCCCTATATCAGGATATGGCCGTATTGGATTACCTGGAATTTTCTGCAGCTATTCAGGCTGTACCCCAGCATTTGATACCTGCCCGTATTAGGGAAATGGTAAAAGTTTGTGGCCTGAATGCCGAAAAACACAAAAAAATAGGTGAGTTATCTAAAGGTTACCGACAACGCGTAGGGCTGGCACAGGCTATGATCCATGATCCAGAAATATTAATTCTCGATGAACCTACTACTGGCCTCGATCCAAACCAAATTGTTGAGATCAGGAAATTGATTAAAGAGATAGGAAAGGAAAAAACGGTAATCCTGAGTACGCACATACTCTCTGAAGTGGAAGCCACATGCGACAGAATTCTCATTATCAATAAAGGAAGGATAGTAGCAGACGGTACGTCAGAGACATTACGCAAACAGTCGCAAGGACAGGAGTTAGTCACTGTCGCCATTGAAGACGGAAAAAAAGAAGAGGTACTCAAAGCAATCAATGGACTATCTTCTGTGGCCTCAATTGAAGCCACTGGCCCTAACCACTATGAAGTGCAGAGCAAGCCAGATATGTCAATCAAAAGAGCGGTGTTTACCGCATGTGTGGAAAACAATTGGGTGATCACGGAAATGACCCCACATGTAACCAAGCTTGAAGATGTCTTTAGGGAGTTGACGGCATAACCCTTTCTGTTACAATGTATTTTAATATAAACTTTTTGAACAAATGAGATCGATTTGGATTATTACAAAACGAGAATTACAATCATTTTTCGATTCGCTGATTGCCTATATAATGCTAGTCCTATTCCTGGGATTTAGCGGATTTTTTACGTGGTTATATGGATCGGACATCTTCTTGGTGGGCCAGGCTAATTTGGAATCATTTTTTAACATCGCTTTTTGGACGTTGTTCTTCTTTATTCCAGCCATCACTATGAGAATGCTAGCAGAAGAGAATAAAACAGGCACCATCGAATTGCTATTGACAAAGGCAGTGACTGATAGGGAGGTGATCCTTGGTAAATTTTTTGCCTGTTTTATTTTAGTTGCTATAGCCCTAGCCTTTACCTTGCCCTACTATGTTACTGTAGCCAATATTGGCAATGTTGATCATGGTGCGGTTTGGTGCGGATATCTGGGATTATTGCTCATGAGTGCCGCTTATATTAGCATTGGCTTGTTTACCAGTAGCATTACCAATAACCAGATTGTAGCTTTTCTACTGGCCCTTTTTATTGGCTTGTTTTTTCACATCATCTTCAATGTACTGTCATCAAATCTCACCGGATTTATGGGGCAATTGTTCAATACATTGAGCTTGTCAGCCCATTTCGAATCGCTGGCACGAGGGGTTATTGACACCAAAGATATTGTTTATTTTCTCACCATTGTGGGCATTGGTGTCCGATTGGCCGAAATGAGTTTAGCGAAGAGGAACTTAACCAATTAATGACTATGAGAACCAAAAGAGCATATTATATATCGGTTGCATTATTTATCGGCATATTATTGTTGGTCAACTTTATTTCAAAAGACTTTTTTGTACGTTTTGATTTAACCGAAAATCAACAATTTACATTAAGCGATGCTACAAAAAACATTTTGAAAGACCTTCATGAACCCGTAACCGTTAAGGCTTACTTTTCAGAAGATTTGCCACCCAATGTGGCCAAAACCCGACAGGATTTCAAAGATCTGTTGGTAGAATATTCCAATAGGTCTGATGGCAATTTGGTGTATGAATTTGTAAATCCGAATGAAAGCCCACAGGTTGAACAAGAAGCTACACAATCAGGGATAAGTCCAGTAATGATCAATGTGAGGGAAAAAGATCAGGTGAAACAACAAAAGGCCTTTATGGGTGCCATCATCCAAATGGGTGAAGAGGAGGATGTAATCCCATTTATGCAACCTGGAGAAGCGATGGAATATGCTTTGACAACCAGCATTAAAAAACTGACCGTTACGGATAAACCCACTGTGGGCCTTCTACAAGGTCATGGAGAGCCAAGTACGTATGATATGCAGCAGGTAGCCCAGTCACTTTCCATCCTATATAACTTTAAAGGGATTACTATTACAGATTCAACTGGTATTCCTGCCGATGTAAAAACCTTGGCCATCGTAGCCCCCAAGGATACCATACCACCGGCCCAACTGAGGGAATTGGACGATTTTTTAAGCAAGGGAGGTAGGTTGCTACTAGCCTTGAACAATGTCAATGGCGATCTACAAAGGGCTTATGGAAGTGCTGTACATACTGGGCTGACCCCCTGGTTGCAACGAAAAGGAATTAACATCGAAAACAAATTTTTGATTGACGCCAAATGTGCTTCGGTAACCGTACAGCAACAACAGGGACAATTTAGGGTGCAATCGCAAATTCAATTTCCTTATCTGCCATTGCTCAACAATTTTGCAGACCATCCGGTAACCAAAGGGTTGGAGTCCGTAATTTTACCTTTCGCCAGTCCGATGAGTTATAGCGGGGACACCACGAAGACCTTTGTACCTATAGCGTTCTCATCGGATCAGTCTGGTACGGCCACTGTACCCGTTTATTTTGATGTTCAAAAACGATGGACAGAAGCTGATTTTCCTTTAAGTAAGCAAGTTGTCGCTGCCGCTGTGGAGGGCAAACTATCAGGCGGCACATTTAGCAAAATGGTGGTTATAGGTGATGGTGATTTTGCGGTGAATGCCAAAGATGGTGGACAGGCACAAAATGTACAGCCTGATAATGTCAGTTTGTTTGTAAATGGTATCGACTGGCTATCGGATGATACAGGATTGATTGACTTACGCACCAAAGGTGTAACCTCAAGGCCATTGGATCAACTTGAAGAAGGAACTCAAGCTACCCTAAAATGGCTCAATTTCGGACTGCCCATAATTTTGGTCATGTTGTATGGTTTGATAAGATCTCAAATGAGAAGATTGAAAAGAATAAAAAGAATGGAGGAAAGCTATGCATAGAAATAGTATTTTACTGATTGTCTTTGGCGTATTGATCGCAATCTATTTTGGCAATAAATATTTTAGTGGCAATACCAACCGTAATTTTAGGGAGGAGCTTACCAATGTTGATTCCACCAAGGTGACACAAATAGTGATTTTGACAAAGACCCATCAATCTGAACCGATTAAAATCAATAAGGTCAATAACAGCTGGGAAGTTACCAATGGGAAAATTACAGATGACGCTAATAAAAATGGTATAAAGGGAATGCTTTTGGCATTGCAATCCATGGTGCCAAAAAGGCTCGTGGCCAACTCAAAGGACAAATGGGCTCAATATGAGGTCAGTGACTCTTTGGGTACCAAGGTTAAGGTATTCAACAAAGAGCATTTGCTGGCCGATGTGATTATTGGCAAGTTTGATTTTAATCAAAATACCAGAACAGCTTCTACTTATGTGCGGGTGACAGGTGAGGATGAAACCTATTCTGTAGAAGGCTTTTTATCATCCAATTTTAATAAAGATTTTAACAATTTTAGGGAGGGCACGTTTCTTAAAGTCGAGCCAGGCTATCTCACAGGCATACGGTATGACTACCCGGGTGATAGCAGTTTTGTATTAAACAAAGTGGATGACAAGTGGCAGATAAGTGGGGTAGCTGCAGATTCGGCAGCGGTTCAAAAATATTTCAATGGGTTTAAAAATTTAGTAAAACACGATTTCGCTGATGATTTTAAACAACCGGATAAGCCTACCTATAGCATGACTTTGAGCGGTAATAATATGGGCGACATTACTGTGGATGCTTATGAATCAGGTGATGAAATAGTCCTTCGCTCTTCAATGAACACAGGAGCCTATTTTTCTAAAGGCAGCTTGGATATTTTTGATAAACTATTTATAGATAAGGACAGATTGTTGAAATAAACGCTCATAGCTACGTCCGATTTGCTGGTATTGGCAATCCTAATGAAATGGAGGATTGCGTCATTCTTATACTGATGACCTGTTTGATAGTTCACTATGACAGAATAGGTAGGATTGAATATGTTTTGTAAAGGAATTTTTCTATTAAATGGTATATTCGTTTCTGACTAAACCTTATGAAATGAAAAGCCTATTCACCTTATTTTTATTAACAATTCCTTTCTTTATTTATGCTCAGATCAATAGTTATGAAATCTCATTTGAGAATGCGGCACAGCATGTAGCAGAGATAAAGGCTACTTTTCCAAATATAAAATCCGATACATTTTCACTACGGATGAGCCGGTCTTCACCGGGACGCTATGCCATTCATGAATTTGCCAAAAACGTTTTTAATTTTAAAGCTACTGACAGCAAGGGAAATCCACTAAAGGTCACAAGAGCTACCCCAGACCAATGGGGTGTTTTGGGGCATGATGGTACGGTCAATATTAGCTATTCACTATTTGCCAACCATGGAGATGGCACCTATGCACAGGTAGATGAAACACATGCCCATCTCAATATACCGGCTACATTTATGTATGCACCTGCAATGCCGGATCGACAAATTGAAGTGACTTTTAAGCCACGTGAGGATTTAAACTGGAAGATTGCCACCCAATTGGCTTATGTATCTGGGACCACTTATTCTGCACCAAACTTTCAGTATTTTATGGACAGCCCTGTTGAAATCAGCGATTATAGCATCCGTGAGTTTGAGGTCGAGTCCAATGGCAAGAAATATAACATCCGATTTGTGCTTCATCATAATGGAACGGATGGGGAACTGGACACCTATTTTGACCAGGTGAAGAAAATAGTGCTTACAGAAAAACAGATTTTTGGTGAGTTGCCAGATTATGATTTTGATACCTACACCTTTTTGGCCTGTTATATCCCCAATGCCAGTGGCGATGGTATGGAGCATAGAAACTCAACAGTATTAACAAGCCGCCATGAACTGGCCACTGGCGGAATGGAGAGGAATATTGGCACCGTTTCACATGAATTTTTTCATTCCTGGAATGTCGAGCGAATTCGACCTAAATCATTGGAGCCCTTTAATTTTGCCGATGTCAATATGAGTGGCGAACTATGGTTTGCAGAAGGATTTACTGAATATTATATGAATTTGGTTTTATGTAGAGCTGGCATCATTACACCTGAGAAATATGTGGAGGGATTAGCCCGTGACTTCAATTATGTTTGGAATTCCCCAGCACGCCAGTTTTTTAACCCTATAGAAATGAGCTATCAGGCACCTTTTGTAGATGCTGCTACCTCTATCGACCCTGTCAACCGTGAAAATTTATTTATCTCCTATTACTCCTATGGCAGTATGTTGGGCCTTGCCCTTGATTTATCATTGCGTCAGAAAAATTTGAGCTTGGATAACTTTATGCAATTGATGTGGGAAAAGTATGGGAAAGAAGAAAAGCCTTATACTTTGTATGACCTAAATCAAATCCTAAATGAATATGCAGGAAAAGATTTTGGAGATCATTTCTTTGAACATTTTATATACAAAAGTGAGATGCCTGATTATGCCTTTATGTTTAAGGCCGTTGGCGTAACGCTAACTCAAAATCCGAATGCACCTTATTTTGGAACATACGTAGCAATCGATTATGACGGAACCGGTACAATTAAGAGAAATCCATTGATGGGAAGTCCATCTTACAATGCTGGATTGGACAAGGGTCAGACTATTTTGAGTATTAATAATAAGGCTTTACCGAAAGGGATTTCATTTAACGAATACCTCAATCAATTTAATGTAGGCTATACTTTAGAAGTCAAACTTTTAGCTAATGATCAACAAAAAACCACTCAGGTAGTACTTTCTTCTGACCCTACTTACAGTATCCAGATGCTGGAAAAAGAAGGTGAAGTACCTTCTGAATTGATCTTAAAAAATAGAAAATCATGGTTATGGACGGAGGAATAAAGTTATTTGTAGGCTAACGTATCCAAGTTTCGACCCCGGGTACCTTTTAATCTTTCCCAAAAACTTTCCCTATCCATTAATGAGATAAAATCCTCCACATAGAGCGATTGGTAATCAATAGTGGGGTTTGCTGTGTTAGCCTCAATTCGGCTGAGTGTATCGTTGACAAAAGGAATCAGTCCTACGTCAGGACTGAGCCTTACATGGGCAAATCGCCTTAACATCTTGGTCTGGAAGGGATCAGATGCCAGCGCGATTTTTTTAAACCCTAGTTTTCTTGCTTTATGATATGAATTATAGATGTTTTCTGTGCTATGCTCAGCTTTGGTTTCTGTGAAGATGTGACTTTTAGGTACTCCTAATTTCTCAGCATAAAGTGCCATTATTTCAGCTTCTGGGTAGGGGGAGTATACTGCTGAGCCAGAATACATGATGTTTTTAGTAATACCAAGGTCATACAAATACTTTGACCACAACACCCTTCCCCGCATTGTCCTACCCCATTCACCGTTTTCAAAAGGCACACCCGGAACTACAATGATATCATAGGTTTCCGTTTTTGCCTTAGCAAATAAACGTGAACTTTTTTTCTGGGTAAATGAGCATGAACAAATGAACATCACCAATCCAAAAAAAATCAGTAATTGGGTGTATTTAAACAATGGTACTTTCATGGATCCTTATTAAACAGAAATATGGTTAAAAGGTTTGATGGTTTTCCCGAAAAATAGTTACAACATGTCAACCATCTTTTTTTGGCCCCCTTAATATCCGAACCAATATCCCAATTCCATTGCCCAATGCTACACCTGTGTAATGGGGAATGACAAAAATCCCTTCAAAAATTATTCCGAATACCTTGCCATGTTGGTCCCGACAGGCCTGACCAATATAGGACATTCGCCACCAATGCTTGGTTTTCATTCCATTTCTACCATCTTCATAAACCTCCTTACCTGTGATGTAAATACATTTGGCATGATCCCATGGGGTACAATTATTTACACTGATTACTTTTTTTTCCGGAGTGGAAAATATCATAGTTGTATCATTATCTTGCGCATTGGTTAAAGTTGAAAAAAGTAATATGATAAGCATTGTAATATATCTCATGGTCAAATAAATGGATAATTGAGTGTATAAGATGTCGTCTTCTTGCTTTTAGCTTTATTAACTAATATGAAGCATATTTGAGCTATTTTATTTTCACCTATGGAGTTATTGTAACTAATTGTATATTTATCTTATTAACCAAACCATAAAAACTATGAATTTTAGAACCACAGTACTATCATTGGCGGCACTCATGCTAATATCAATTGGCAGTGAGGCACAAAAGTTGAAGGTAACTTCAGGCAAATTGAAAGACCTATCAGCCCATAAATCCTTTAACATGGAATACTCCTATGAGGATGGACTATTAATAGGCAAGAAAACCGAAGAAGAATATGTAGAAGAGAAAGTAACGAGTAAAAATGAGAAAGAAGCAGGCACAGGTGACGCATGGGCAAAAAAGTGGGAGGAAAACAAGAAAGGCGGTAAATTCTTCGAAAAATTTGAAACGCTTTTTAATGATGTATTGAAAGGGGATGGAGTAACTGCAAGTAGGGATAATGCCGATGCTACATGTACTTTAAAAATCAACGTCTACTTTATGGATCCCGGGTACAACATTGGGATTTCAAGTAGGCCTGCGTATGTAAGTATGACCGCTACTTTTGTTGCCGATGGCAAGACAATAGCAGTTGTTGATATGGTAAAAGCCCCAGGCACAGGTGCAGGGGGGTATGATTTTGATGCCTCGTACAGAATTTCCGAATCTTTTGCTAAATCGGCTAAAACATTAGCTAAAAACTTGAAGAAAAGCGCTTACAAGTAAATCGGAATAAAAATTTAGTTATTATGAAGCCATCCTGATCAACGGGATGGCTTCTTTACTTATAACATGTTTGGGATAGTAATGGTAGCCTTGGGTTACTAATCACCTAACTTTCACGCCCTTACATTGTAAAATTGAATTTTTGGAGCTAGATTATTGGTTTAAATCAATCTATATTATGGCTGAAAGAAAATTTTTCCCAACAAGTATTTCAAAAGCACCTTCATTAGCTGGTTTGTTAAATATATTAAATGCATATACAATAAGCTGGTTTATATTATCCATTGGAGTAACCGCCATATATGGGTACTTTTTTCAGAAAGCGACTTTGGAGAGTGTAGGTGTTATTAAATGGGCAACTGCATTGACGGGTGAATTCGTAATGTTTGGATTGATTTCTGCAATTGTTGTATTGTACATTCACGACAAAAGGCAAACGGAAAATCCAATTCAGCGATTATTTCCTGTAGTAATTTGGGGTAGAAAGATGCTCGTTAAAATGGGGCCGCTATTGCGACAGTATTTATTTTTAAACGATCAGGAAGAAACCCCATACAATAGGATCACGCGTAACTGGGTATATGAAACCTCTAAAGGGGCACGTAATACCATCGGCTTTGGTAGCCAGATTGATATGGACAAGGTGGGAACAATGTTGATCATGCCTGCTACTTTTACTAACACAAAATCAAAAACGGGTGAGCAAACTGGACATGCCTATGAAAAGAAAATTGGTTTGCATACAGGAGTGGAGCCGGTGGTAATGAAACATTTTGTTCATATAAGTGCCATGTCCTATGGTGCCTTATCTTACAGAGCTCACGCTGCCCTCAATAAAGGCGCAAAGTTGGCGGGGATTATGCACAATACAGGTGAAGGTTCATTGGCCCCGTGTCATGAATATGGGGGAGGTGATTTGATATTTCAAATTGGGACCGCTAAGTATGGCGTAAGGGATGATGAAGGTAATTTGGATGACAAACTTTTAAAAGAGATGGCAGAGCATCCTCAGGTAAAGATGTTTGAAATAAAATTAGCTCAAGGGGCTAAGCCAGGGAAAGGGGGTATGCTACTTAAGGAGAAAATTACAGAAGAGATAGCCAAGATTAGGAAAATACCGATGGGCAAAGATGCGTATGCACCAGCCAGGCACAGGGAGTTTAATGACGTAGATGGGTTATTTGATTTTATAGACCATGTAAGGAAGATTACCAAAAAACCGACTGGCATAAAAATGGTGATTGGACACACTGCTGAGATAGAGTCTATTGCCAGTAAAATGAAGAAAGAACCAGGAAGAGGCCCAGACTATATTGTTATTGATGGTGGCGATGGTGGTACTGGGGCTGCACCTTATGTGTTGAGCTCCTATTCAGGATTACCAATGAAACAGGCTTTAGCTGTTGCGGACTGGGCTTTTAAGAGCAACGGTGTACGTGATAAAGTAATCATATTTGCCAGCGGTAAAATTGCAACGCCTATTGAGATAGCCGTAGCCATGGCACTGGGAGCAGATGCAGTATACATGGCAAGGGGATTTATGCTTGCTTTAGGCTGTATTCAAGCTTTGGAATGTCATACCAATAATTGCCCAACAGGAATTGCAACACAGAACAAACGTTTGGAACGGGCACTGAACATTGAGGCGGCTGCTAAGCGGGTAGCTACCTATGCCGATGCTTTATATAAAGAAACTCAAATGCTTGCCGAGTCGTGCGGCTATGAAAGCCCCAGTGAAATTACACCAGATGATATTATGGTTGTAACGTCACCAGGCCACCTTGATTATCTGTCTGAACTTCATGGTATATCGGCCTATGAAGCTAGTCTTGAACGTAAAAAAGCCAAAGAAGTGGGTATGACAGTTGGTGAGATGAAAATGAAGGAGAGTGGGGAGTGAGTACATTCCTTTACGGGCTTAAAAACTCCATCAGAACAGGGGTGGATTAACAATCTCCTTTGCAGTTTTTTTTATAATCGATAATTCCTCCTTTTCCACCTTGGATAACCGTACAACAATCTGATATTAAAGCTTTTAGCTTCATTCTTCCCCTTTGAATTTTAGACCTTACAGTCACATAATTTAAGTTTAGCCTTTCGGCTATCTCTTTTTGCGAAACTTCATCGAGTTCAGAAAGCTTCATAATATCACGATATTCCGCAGGCAATTGATTGAGAAAAGGAATGATACAATTACTCAGTTCATTGATGGCCTCTTTTTCAGATAATTCTTCTTGAAATTCTTCATTACTTATCTCTTGTGTGAGTAGTTTGTTTTTTCGATAATGATCTACAATGCTATTCTTTGCAATAGTGTACACCCAACTTTTGATGTTATTGACGTGCTCATTGTTGGATTTTGATAGTCTGTAAAAAACTTCTTGAGTTAGATCTTCTGCATCCAACTGATTGTGGATTCGCTTTTTAATGTATCGAAATATTGGATTATATAACTGCTCTATTTGTTTTTCCATTTTCAATGATAAGGTTAGTGAATAATACAGAAATGATTACTGCTAGGATTAAGAATAAATTATACTGACCGATATATTCAATTAATATTATTCCTAAAAAAGCACCCAATCCAGCACCTAAATCCCACCAGGTACTTGTGCTTGAAATTACCTGTAGGGAATTATTACCTGTTTTCTGCTGCCCGATAGCTACAAGGGGCGAAAAAGTAACAACTATGGCATTGGCAAAGAAGGCGATAATGATTCCCATTATAGTGTAGTTTATGGCTATTAAAAACAAAGCTAAAACACAAAACAGAATAGAAATGTTAAACAATTTTAACGGATTTATTCTCAAGGAGATAATGCCACTTATTAGAGAAACACCCACCATGGCTAAGCGTTTTAATAGTAGATAGGAAGCAACTATAGTTAATAATTGAATGGTATTGATGGATGGGGTATCAAGTAAATTAGCCAATACTACCACCAATATGCCATCGATGGCAATGGCAAGAAAGGTGATTATCAGATTGATGGATGTGATTGAAAACGTGTGTTTAGTTTTAATCTTATTGGTAGGGGCATGCCTAATATTGGGTAATGAAAAGCTCAATAGGATGGCAACTGAACTGATAATGGCGATAATAAACAACCCACTTTCAATTCCAAATGCAATAATTAAAAGGGGGCCAATCCATAAAGCGAGTAATGCACCTAACGATTTTATACTTTGTGTAACCCCAAATATAAAGCCGGCATTATTTTTCGCTTTTGAGGCATAATTTAACGTAGAAATTGTCAACCCAGAGTAACTCAACCCCCAAATAATTCTTGCTAAAATGAAACTTAGCAATCCTAATTTCAATCCATAAAGGAATGTGGTGATCACCGCTAAACATGACACACCAATAAGTACTTTTTTCATACCAACAGTGTTAACAATATTGGCGATCCAGGTATTGGAAATGATTCGAACAAAGCGATTAATGGATAGGATAAAACCAACCCAGACTAATGGTACACCCAAGCTTTCAGCATAAACAGGTAATACGGGATACAAAATAGCATCCCCTAATCCCGCAAAGGCCATCACACCACTAGAAGTAAAAGCCCCCTGATATTGGAGGCTTTTAATATTAAATAAATGAGTATTCAATTTTCTGCTTAACAACAACCTGTTTTTTTAGCGTTCACTTCTTTCGATTCCGTTTTATCACAGCACGAAGAGCCATCTGTTGGCTGTTCGCAACAAGGGTCGTTTTCATTTTTATTAACAGTTGTTGTTGAACAGCATCCATTTTCTTGAGGTGCTACTGCTTCCATATTTGATTGTCTCGTTTTCATATTTTTAAATGTTTTATTGTTCAATTACTAAGTCGAATTCCCCTGAAAATGATGCAGGTTTTAAAAAGTTATTTTTTGCCTAACAGCAACTTGCTTCCATTGTGGCGGTACTACAGACACCGGTTTCGGGCAACTCCAATTCAACCCGCTTGGCTGCCTCATAGTCTCCAGCAAGATAGGCCACGACAGACCGCACTTGTTCATATCCTGTGGCCATTAAGAAGGTGGGTGCACGGCCATAGCTTTTAGAACCTACGATATAAAAATCCTTTTCAGGGTGCCTTAATTCTTGTTCACCATGGGGCCTAACTGTGCCACAGCTATGCACATTGGGATCAATCAGTTCTGCCAAGTCAAAAACGGATTCCAATGCGGCATCTAAATCAATTCTGATTTCACGGATGATGTCTAAATCTGGCCGAGAACCAGTATTACTTATGATTTCATCAATATTTGGTATCGTTTCATATTTACCATCAAGCTCTCCTTCAATCTGTACCCCATTTTCATTTTTGGATAATTTTAGGATATGAAAAGGCGTGAAAGCATTTAGTTTTTTGCTATTTACTAATTCTTCAATATGGATACCCAAAGCCCCTCTTGCCTCTAATGCATCCACTTCTTTGCCGCCATAAATAGCTGAAATATCTTTTTTTCTTAATACCCAATTGAGCTGTGTTTGGGGGTAGTCTTTTTGTATTTCAGCCAAATCGAGCAATACATTTACGGCAGAATGGCCCCCTCCAACAACAAGTATATTTTTATTTTTATAACGGTTTAAGTTTTCGCCCTTAACATTTGGGATACCATAGTAAATGTGATTTTTCAACTCCCGTTCACCCTCTGCAGCTACACCCCCTGAGCCAATAGGGTTAGGTTGATTCCAGGTACCAGAGGAGTCAATTACAGCTTTTACTTCATAATATTTTGTTTGATCATTTTCAATTGCCGTAATCACAAAGGGTTTGCTTTCCCGGCTAGCGGTTTTCATTTTATCAAGCCCTTTTCTGCCAATAGATACTACTTTGGAATTTAAATGAATGAAAGGCTTTATGGATGGGTGTTGAGAAAGTGGATTGAAGTACAGCTCTACCAACTCTTTTCCTGTAGGCAGAGCTTCCTTGTTTGGGGCTTGCCAGTTTGTTTCTAAAAGTAATTTTTCAGCTACCTTATCAATGTTGTATTTCCACGGGGAAAACACGCTGATGTGTTTCCAAGACAGGATATTTTGTCCGACAGATTGACCTAACTCAAAAAGTATAAATGGTATTTTTCGCTTGGTCAGATGTGCTGCGGCCGCTAAGCCAACTGGCCCTCCGCCAATTATAGCAACGGGTAACTTATTGTTTTGCATTTTGTTAATTTTTGATTCGCGAACTAAGACGATCGTTTCAAAAATTGATGCAATAGATTAAGTTTTTTTTATGATAAATTTCGGAGTGCTCAATGGCGATACATTATTCACAGTAGCTTTCTCGGAACCAACTCAGGTGGATTACCACCGCATAAAATATAACGGAAATATACTTTAGAAATTGGCAATCTTAATGAGTTGCTCTATATCGAGGATCTGAATTTTACGTCCGTCTGTGGCTATCACATTATCGTTTTTGAAACCATGAAGTACCCTAGCCAAAGTCTCTATCACCGTACCTGCCATACTTGCTAAATCGGAGCGTGAAAGGGTTATAAAGGTAGTGCCATTTTCCGCTTTATATTTGTCGTGCAGAATAAACAAACTCAGGGCCACCCGTTCCCGTACTGTACGCTGCGAAAATACCGCCATGAGATTGGCCATTACACCAAATTCGTGGCTTAAACTTTTCAGTAGCAATCGAGAGAAGGCTACCGAGCTATTGAGGATATGGTTGAAATCATTTACCCCAATAAATGAGATGGTCGAATTTTCAATGGCCATTGTGGTTTCGCCATAAGTGCTTTCACTTAATACTGCCGAATAACCAAAAAACTCCCCTTTATTATAAATGTAGATTATCTGCTCGTTGCCTTCATTGTCTATTTTGTACTTCTTTACTTTTCCGCTTTTTAAATAATATACACTTGCAGGTAGTGTACCTTCTGTGAATATGGGCTGGTTTTTACGGTACTTTTTGTCGGTCATCACCTTTTTCAGTAATTTTCTGTCAACAGAAGGCAATCCCTCTAAAATAAATTGACTGTTGAATGTGAACCGTGTGACCATAGTATAAATTTAAAGTTACCCTTTTGTATTTCGATAACTGCTATTGACTTAAATCAATTTTACTTGGTGTACAAATCAAGAACAATTACCTACTAACAGCGTAACTTTGTGCCACAGACTAATTATTGTCTTTATACCAGTTTATTACTAAACCACGAAATGTCGTTAGATTAAAAACCCAATCCTGAATTGATAAATCTAGAGCTCAATGGTTAAGAATAAGTTGGGGCTTTTAATGAACAAGAGGGTTTATTAAAGACCGATGCTTAAGCCTAATTTATGGTTTAAGTGATGATTGAAAATTTGTAACTATGATATTCAAAAGCTTACTCTTGAATTTTGATATTGAAGACGATGTATTCAATTCTATTTATCCCAAATCTATTCGACAGTTGTCCGAACTCCACTGGACACCTGTAGAGGTAGCGAGATTGGCAGCTTATTATTTGTCAGACAATACGAAAAAAAAGGTGTTGGATATTGGCTCTGGAGCGGGTAAATTTTGCCTTATAGGAGCCTGCTTAACCAAAGGTCATTTTTATGGTGTTGAACAACGTGAATCCCTCGTGAAATTATCACAGAAGATTGCCGAAAACCATAATATTGACCGCCTTGAATTTATACATGCCAATATTACTGAGATATCTTTTTCAGATTATGAGGCATTTTATTTTTTTAACCCATTTTACGAAAACATAGAGCGTTTCAGTGCCATTGATGATTCGGTTGAATTAACAGAAAAATTATATTTTTCCTATTCAGAGTATGTGAGAAGGCAATTAAGTAAAACGCCAATAGGGACACGTCTGGTTACCTATTGCAGTAATTGGACGGAAATTCCAGAAGGTTTTGATATAAAACTTACTGCCAATAACGGCAAGCTGAACTTTTGGGAAAAGAAATATTGATAACTGAGGGTGCTATCAACTTTACATTCAATCGATTGAATGCAATTCCCTGAACTAGATTGATTGCACCATAATAAAAAATTGAAAGTCACTTTCTCTATCTTTGTGGCTTATGGAATACCCCTCAAAACTAATAGAAAGGGCAGTGGAGGAGATCGCCAAACTTCCCGGTATAGGGAAGAAAACAGCACTCCGGCTGGCTTTGCATTTGCTCAAAGAAAGTGAGAACAATACCCTAGCCCTAAGTACTTCACTCGTAGATCTAAGGACTAAAACTACCTATTGCCACAAATGCATGAACATAGCTGATGCGGATATTTGTAATATCTGTGCTAGCCATAGAAGGGATAAGTCCATCATATGTGTTGTGGAAGATACCCGGGATGTGCTGGCCATTGAAAACACTTCTCAATATACAGGACTGTATCACATATTGGGTGGGGTCATCTCCCCCATTGAGGGCGTAGGCCCTTCCGAATTGAACATCGAGCAGCTAATAAATAGGATTAATGGGGCGGACGAGCCTGTGAAAGAAGTCATTTTTGCATTGAGTCCCACTATGGAGGGCGATACAACGGCCTTTTATCTCACCAAGAAGTTAAAAGAGTTTGATGTAAACATCAGCACAATAGCCCGGGGCATACCCATTGGAGGTGAATTGGAATATACAGATGAAATTACACTCGGACGTTCAATATTGAGCAGGATCACCTATAAGCAAGACTGAAGCATTGGAATTAATAATAGCCCAATTTATAGTAACTAAGAGGCATTCTCTATATTTTTGGGCACGTTAAAATTATCTCATTTAGGAATTTTATGAAGTTATCTGACCGAATTAATAATCTTGAGGAATCCGCTACACTGGCCATGGCTGCCAAAGCACGGGAATTCAAATCTCAAGGGATAGATGTTATCAGTTTAAGTCTGGGTGAGCCAGATTTTAAAACACCTCAATACATTCAGGATGGAGCAAAAAAGGCCATTGACTCAGGGCTTTATTTCGCTTATCCACCAGTCAACGGATATTTGGATGTACGGGAAGCAATTGCCACCAAATTGAGAAATGAAAATCATATTGACTATCAAGCTGAAAACATTGTAATTTCCAATGGTGCCAAGCAGTCCATTGCTAACGTAATGTACTCATTGATTAATCCTGGCGATGAGGTAATAGTATTTTCACCTTATTGGGTAAGTTATACAGCCTTGATAGAATTGTGTGAGGGCAAAAGTGTATTTATCAATGGAGGTATAGAGGATGATTTTAAGGCGACTGCCAAGCAACTTGAGGCAGCTATCACTTCAAAAACTAAAGCCATAATTTATTCTTCTCCCTGCAATCCTACCGGTTCGGTATTTACACGGGCAGAATTAGAGGCCATTGCAGAGGTGGTTAAAAAGCACGATATCCTCGTCATAGCCGATGAAATCTATGAGCATATTAATTTTTCAGGAGATCATGTAAGTATGGCCTCACTGCCAGGGATGTTTGAAAAAACAATAACCGTCAATGGGTTTGCCAAAGGGTTTGCGATGACTGGCTGGAGGGTGGGTTACATTGGAGCACCTAAATGGATCGCTCAAGGGTGTACCAAAATGCAAGGCCAATTGACTTCAGCCAACTGCTCTATTGCACAGAGAGCCGCACTAACGGCCATTACAGGTGACCTAACCCCCACCCGCGAAATGACGGCTGCCTATTTGCAGAGACGTGAGTTGGTATTTAAGCTTCTTTCTGAAATACCAGGTGTAAAGACCAACCTACCCAAAGGGGCATTTTATTTCTTCCCTGATGTGAGTCATTATTTTGGGATGAAGAATGGTGGCACACAAATAAACAACGCAAGTGATCTTTGCATGTATTTGTTGGAAACGGCACATGTTTCTTTGGTAACGGGTGAAGCTTTCGGGGATTCCAACTGTGTAAGGATTTCCTATGCTGCTTCTACAGAAAACTTAAAAGAAGCATTAAAAAGAATTAAAGAAGCATTGAGTAAACTTTCGTAATGTCATATTCCAATTTCAATCAGGTATTTAAGGATTTCGACAAACAGCGGGTGCTGATCATTGGTGATGTGATGATCGATGCTTATATCTGGGGAACAGTGGATCGGATTTCACCTGAGGCCCCCGTACCGATAGTTACGGCCACTAAGCGTGATTTTAGGTTAGGTGGAGCAGCGAATGTAGCACTCAACATCCAGGCACTAGGAGCTACTCCCATACTTTGTGCTGCCATTGGTAATGATGATGGTGGCGATCGTTTCAAAGAACGGCTTGATATTGGCCAAATCAGTAATGAAGGTATTATAGAAAGCAGTGAACGGCCCACCACGGTAAAAACAAGGGTAATGGCCGGACATCAGCATATAGTAAGGGTTGATGAGGAAACCGATCGGCCATTATCTAAAGAGGAAGAGGCACAGCTTTGGGCGAGAATAGAAAAACTCCTCCCAACATGTCAGGTGGTTATATTTGAAGACTATGATAAAGGGGTCATCACCAAAAATATTATTAAAAAAACCGTTGACCTTGCCACAAAGGAGGGTATCCCCACCGTAGTTGATCCAAAGAAGAGAAACTTCCTTGGATATAAAGGGGTCACTCTTTTTAAACCAAACTTAAAAGAACTTAAGGAAGGGCTTAAGCTTGACTTTGAAAAAGGCAACCAGGAAGAACTGGAAAAAGCGGTAGAGTTGTTGTTGGAAAAATTGGGCTGTGCCGGAACATTGATCACTCTTTCTGAAAAGGGGGTTTTTATCAATTACAAAAATGAAAGGCATTTGATACCAGCACACCTCAGGGAAATTTCAGATGTATCGGGAGCAGGTGATACCGTCATCAGTATAGCGGCATTATGTGTGGCTCTTAATCTTCCCCCAGTAGCTATTGCAGCCTTATCGAATCTTGGTGGAGGATTGGTTTGTGAATTTGTTGGTGTGGTGCCCATCAATAAGGCAAGTTTACTGGATGAAGCCATCAGACTTAAAATAAGCCTATAAAAAAAACATCCCCGAAGCGCCTAGGCCTCAGGGATGTTTCGTGTCTATAGTTGGCTTTATGATTACTAAGTAAAGACAAACACTTCGATTTTGCCATTCCTAAACGTCACAACGTCATTTCTATCGTTAAGCAGTCAATTTGATCGATCAGTAATTTTCGAACTGCTCTTCAAGGGTTCCCAATTCCTCTAAATCAGCAACAATTTCTTGATCCAAAGGCGTGTCTTTAATTACATTGTAGTTTTCCCAAAAGTCCTTGTTGTATTTCTCATCCTGATATTGAAGTCCATACCTTCTCATTTTTTGCGTGCTTGCTATTCGTTCATCTGGGTTAGTAGTGATATTATTAATAAGCAACTCTTGTTGGAGCTCGGTTTCGAACTTCAGTTCATTGGTCTTCTGATTATACCAGTTGATCTTTGACTTTAAAGTGATCAAGTTAAGGTACATTTTCCCCTCATATTCCTTAAAATCCAGGGTTTTTGTATCTGATATGTACTTACTTATTAGATCGCCTTTTCTCCTTAATGTCTCATTATTGAAAGTTCTTTCATATTCCATTCTAACGATGGCATAAGTTCCTACATCCACATAAAATTTGATACGCATGGTTCCACCATTGTTAGGCACCAAAAAACGACCAAGCGCAACATATACTTTTTGACCATTGTAATAAGTGGTTTTGCCCCGCTGGAAACTATCAAAGAATATCTCTTCTTTAGGAAACTGTCTGTAACGCACATTGTTATGTAGCAGCAAGTCTTCCAGAAGGTTATATTTTTCAAAGTAGCGTGTAAATTTATTACTATATCCTAAGCTCTTCCGAACTTCCATTAACGCAACCCTTTCACGGAGCCGGTTTTTATTTTTGGGCTCGGCATAATCCTCGTCATAAATCTTGACAGCAGCCTCGAGCAATGAAAAATATTTACCTCCTACTTTTTTAAGATCCCTGTAGAATCCATCCATTAGAAAGGGTTCATTAGGAAAGTTCTGGTCTATTTTTGACAAAGCCGCACTTACAATATCACCTCCTTTTAATGAATCGATAATTACCACTTCATCTAATACCTTGGAGGCTTTGCTCATTCTAAATGTAACTGTATCCCTATTGGTATAATTGGAGATGGGGGCTTCTATGTTTTGGTACCCCAACATCCGAATAACCATCTTATAATCTTTGTAGATATAAGGTATATGAAAATCAAACTCACCTACAGAGTTAGAAACAGTTCCCACTGATTTTCCATCAATACCAATGGAGGCAAACATTATGGGTTCACCTGATTCTTTATCCACTAACTTTCCAGATATGGTAATTGTTTTTTGGGCGTTCACCAAAAATGGAAAAATTAAAAAAATTGCGATAACAGCGATGCGCATACTATAGATTAAAAATATCCTGGAAATCTTAGTTTAAAGATGGCAATGAATGCATAGATAATCAATAAATGTTTGATTCGAAACTGACTTTTTAGGCAGCGATGCAAGATTATTTCATTATAACGACCATTTTGAGGTTCCAAATATTGCATGATGTAGCTTTGTATTCATTATAATTAAGCCGTATTTGTAATTAATTAAACTAAAGTAGCTTGTCGATAATTGAAAAAATACCAAAAGTGTACAAAACAGCCTATCTGCTGATTTGTTCTTGGTATGCACTAAATTATACCTTGAGCTCTATCATTGAATGGCAAGTATTTAGACCTTACAACACCTCAGTCCTTTGGAATGGCCTCTATTTATTGGAAGCACTTTGTATTTTCATTGCCCTTACTTTTTTGTATGCCTATTGGTTGGTAAAATATAAGCTGGTATTTCAAATTGTGGGGCACGTATGCGGATTATTGGTGTTTTTTATGATTACCAGTTATTTATCTTACTACTTTGATTACTACCTTGATGGGCTTGTTTTCTTTGATGATTGGAAAGATTACATGCTTAACCTGCTAAGTTGGGATGCCATGAGGTTTTATGATCAGTATATAATTACTGTAGCCATATTTTATATTATCAGGTATTTTCAACACACCCAACGCAAGGAGCAGGAAAAAAGTGAGCTGGCACTTAAAAATAAAGAGATACAATTGGCGTTACTTAAATCGCAGATTAATCCCCATTTTTTATTTAATACGCTCAACTCTATCAGTACACTGATTGCATCAAGTAAGGAAAAAGCAAGAAAGGTAATTACCCAACTGTCCGACATATTCAGATATGCCTTGGATTCTCATTCTGGCGAAATGGTTAAACTTGTAGATGAACTGGAATTCATCGAGAATTTCATCAGAATCCAACAAGTTCGATTCGGTGACAGATTAAAATATGTAGTAAAAGTTGAACCTGAATGCATGAATTTGGAAGTACCGCCTATGATACTACAACCATTAGTTGAAAATTCCGTCAAATACGGTATCGCGCCCAAGGACGAAGGGGGATCCATCATATTAACGGTGAAAAAACTGCCCGAAGGCATTTATTTTGAAGTAAGTGATGATGGACTTGGGAAGAATGCCCATAAAGTCCATGATGGTAAATCCAGCGGAATTGGGCTTAAAAACACTGATAAAAGATTGAATAATATATTCGGCAAGTCAGCCGCGCTTAATATTGTGCCACGGGAGGATGGTTATACCGTTAGTTTTTTAATCCCTCACGTGGAATACCATAATTTAGAGCATAGAAAAGAATCAGATATTGTAGACTTAACCAATTAATCTATGAAAATTGACTGTATAATAATTGATGATGAGAAATTAGCTAGAGAACTCTTACTTGAATTTTTGGAGCCCTATTCGGATATAGAGATAGTTGCCGAGTGCTCCAACGGGAAAGATGCAGTCGAAAAGATTAACAGCACTAAACCCCAATTAATATTTTTGGATGTTCAAATGCCCGGGATGGATGGGTTTGATGTACTTGAAACGATTAAACATAAACCCTATGTGATCTTTACAACGGCTTATGATCAGTATGCGATAAAGGCATTCGATAAAAGTGCCATTGACTACCTACTCAAACCACTCGATGAAGAAAGGTTTAAGCAGGCCGTCTTACGGGCTTCTGATAGAATTAAGGCTGATGAAAGTAATGTAGAAGAGTTGATATCAAGTATTAAAGGTTCTATAGAAGGGACAACAAAATACACTACTCATCTCTTTGTTCAAAAATCAGAAAAGCTTTTGAATATCGAAGTGAGGGACATTGTTCATCTGGAAGCTTCGGGTGACTATACTGTTATCACTACAAAAGCGGATCAATACCTGAGCTCTTCTGGGATTGGTAAATTGGAAGAAAAATTGGATCCAGAGTTATTTATCAGAATCCACAGATCCACAATTATTAACCTAAATGCCCTAAAGGAAATTGAAAAACATTTTAATGGCGGCCTGATTGTGAAAATGGAAAATGGGAAGAGTTTTCCGGTGAGCAGGACTTATGCAAAACAAATCAGGAAAAAAGTAGTTTGATTTAGAATAGAAAGGCGTTGATCATCTTAACTTCATCCGTAGTGCAAGCTACCGAAGTAGAGAGGTAATTAAGAATATAATTTACAATATCCCCATTGAGCCCCATTTTATCAAGAAGATCGATATGCTTGATGATCATGTTTTTATCGGTGTCAATGTCATCCTTCATACCAATATAAGAAGGCAGGCTATTCTCAATATACAGTCTTAAAAACCTGATTTCAAGGTTCATTTCGTCCAATGACACCGCCTTGTTTAGCATGTCCATAGCCTCTTTCAAACTACTGATTTTTGTGACAGGGTTCCAACTGTGTTTGGCAATGAGGGCCTTCGCTGCCGCTTCATAGGCAGCCACAGTTGGTGTAGCTTGATTATAGGATTTTACTTTTGCATAAAAACTTAGGCATTTATCAAGGTTAAACTCCGTATAAAAAAGTTCTTCGCGGATAGAAGTTAATGACGTTTGGGCCACACTTGTGGTGAAGCTTGCCGCTAATACTAAAACTAAAAAATAGTAATTCTTCATTATTTCACTGCTGTGATTAGAACCTACAACGATTAGGCCCTATAAAAGTTGATTATTTTGATGAAATTTTTTTAAGGCCACAAAGAAATTCAATTTATTTCAATTCCCGTTCATCAAAGCTATTTTTTGCTCCTATATTTAATTTGTTAGATTTGCCACCTCTAATTTCAAATTATACTATATGCAAGCTCTTAATGACTTCCTTGTTTTTATCGATAGTTTCATCGGTAGTGCTACCTGGTTTCCATTAGCCCTCCTAGGTACAGGGGTGTTTTTCACTATTTATCTTGGGTTTCCCCAGATACGGTTCTTTAGGCATGCCCTTAGGATCGTAAAAGGGAAATACGATAACGATGACCTTCCCGGTGACACCTCACACTTTCAAGCACTGGCTACTGCACTTTCTGGTACTGTGGGAACGGGTAACATAGCAGGGGTTGCGTTTGCAGTTCACTTAGGGGGGCCAGCAGCATTGTTTTGGATGCTTGTTACTGCCGCCTTGGGTATGTGTACCAAGTTTGTGGAAGTAGCCCTTTCACATAAATACAGAGAGAAATTAGATGACGGTACGATGGCCGGAGGACCCATGTACTACATGAAAAATGCCAATTTCCTGTTAAACGGGAAAAAAGTGAACATGAAATGGATGGCAGCAATATTTGCATTCGCCACAGTTCTATCTTCATTTGGTACGGGTAGTTTACCACAGATCAACAGTATATCAAATTCCCTGCTGGCAACATTCGGGATTAACCAAGTGATAACCGGTGCGGTATTGGCCGTTATATTGGCTTTGGTTATTATCGGAGGAATAAAAAGAATAGCTGCTGTTACTTCTAAGTTAGTGCCCGCTATGGCCATTATTTACTTTATTGGTGCCTTTGCGGTTATTTTTTATAATTACGACAATATTATCCCTTCTTTCCTGTCGATTTTTGCACATATTTTTAGTGGAAGTGCAGCCGTTGGAGGTTTTATCGGTGCAAATATTGCTTTTGCGTTTAACCGAGGGGTAAACAGGGGACTTTTTTCAAATGAAGCAGGTCAGGGTTCTGCGCCAATTGCTCACGCATCGGCCAAAGCAAATGAACCTTTATCAGAAGGTATGGTAGCAATCTTAGAGCCTTTTATCGATACCATTGTTATTTGTACAGTTACGGGATTGGTATTGTTATCTTCTGGTGCATGGAATGAAAAGCACACCAATGAATTTGATTACACAGAAATAGAAATTTTATCCCATCACTATGATGAGACCAAGACTGAAGACCTTGACAGGATTTACAATCACCTAAACGGTCATTCTGAGGAAAAGGAATATACGGGCACATTGGTGGTAAAAGATGGAATCATTGAAAATACAGATATGACATTTCTTCATGCAAGGTCATTTGCCGATGACATTGTGGTCTATAAAAATGAAGGATTATTAGATGATAAACTGTTCACCGGTTCGATAAAAATAGTAGATGGAAAAATTAAAGATGATCAACCTTTGAAGATTATAGGAAAATCTTTGGTGCACTCCGCACCGCTGACCGCTATTGCCTTTAATAGAGGTTTCTTTGGTGATTATGGTGAATATATAGTTTCAATTGGCCTATTACTATTTGCTTTTAGTACGGCCATAAGCTGGTCTTATTATGGTGACCGTGCCATGACCTATTTGTTTGGTACGAAGTCAGTAATATACTACAGGATTGTTTATGTGGTGGCCTTTTTCCTTGCGTCATTTCAAGACACATCCATTATTTGGACGCTTTCTGCCATTACCATAGCATTGATGACCATTCCAAACTTAATAGGTATTATTTGGCTGAGAAAGGATATGAAAAAGACCATTAGGGAATATGGTGATTTCTTTGAAGAGAACTTTCCGGGGTACAAACATCCTAAGTTCAAAAAGTAGAAATACAGATATTTTTAAAGGCCTCAAGAGATTGGGGCCTTTTTTTGTAACTAAATCTAAATCCTTGAATCCAAGTTATCGGCTTGGTTTACCAAACTTAAAAAGGTACATTCAATAGATTTTATTCAGCACCCAACAGAATTCCCCTTGAGGGGTATTTATTAAGTGGTCAAACCGAATTGTTAAATTATGAAATGTTCTAAATCATGTTTGACCCGAAGAATATAGATACTATCATTATTGGATCAGGGGCTGGTGGTTTGTCAGCAGCTATTTGCTTGTCAAGGGCAGGTCAGCGGGTACTGGTTCTGGAGCAACATGACGTACCCGGAGGCTGGTGCCACAGTTTTTATCTCAATGGCCATCGATTTACTCCAGGAGTACATTATGTAGGATTACTGGGCGAAGGGGAGTCCACCCGCGAACTTTATGAGGGACTGGGCATAGCCAATGATTTGGTTTTCTTTAAAATGAATGCCAAAGCCTATGAGCATTGTTGGATTGGGGATGAAAGAATTGATTTGCCTGCTGATTTTGATGAGCTCTATGACACGCTTTCTAAACGTTTTCCTCACGAGAAGAAGAACCTCAAGAAATACCTAAAGACGGTAAAGCAAGTTAGCCATGAACTGATGCTGATCCCAAAAATGAATGGGTTTTGGGACAACCTTACGATAGCTTGGCGTACCCGACATTTGGGAAAATATGGCCTTTTTAGCTTAAAGACAGTTATCGATTGGTATATCAAGGATCCGCTATTAAAAGGGGTGCTCAATATACAGTGTGGAGATCATGGCCTACCACCGAGCAAGGCAAGTTTTCCTTTGCACTGTGCTGTGATGGCACATTATTTTAGCGGGGGTTTCTATCCTATGGGTGGTGGTGGAGCCATAGTTAAAGCCATGACCAATGCCATTAAAAGAAATGGAAGTGAAGTACAGACCAGCCAGGGGGTAAAGCGAATTTTACTGGAGGGGGAGAAAAAAAAGCGTGCAATTGGTGTTGAACTTGCTGATGGTGAGAAAATATATGCCAAGAGAGTCATATCCAATGCAGATCCAGGGATTACCTACTCTAAGCTGGTAGGGGAAGAGAACTTAAGTGCAAAGCTGGTGAAACGACTGCATAAAACTAAATATTCATGTACATCGCTCATGCTGTTTTTAACAGTAGATATGGATGTCAGTGAAGCTGGACTTGACTCGGGCAACATTTGGATTATGCCCAATGCGGACATGGATGAATTCTATGAGGAAATGATGACGCTTGATATCCAACGGGGGGATGAATTCCCAGGATTGTTTGTGAGTTGCACCACTCTTAAAGACCCTTCTAGTTTTGATGGCCGACATCATTGTATTGAAGCCATTACTTATATTAATCATGAGTCTTTTGAACGTTTTAAAAATGAAGAGACCGAACGATCTCCAGCATATTTGAAATTTAAAGAGATACTTACTCAAAAAATCCTCAATAGCCTAGAAAAAGTGGTTCCAGAAATCACCAAGCATATTGTTCATCAGGAATTGGGCACACCTATTACCAATGAATTTTATATCAATTCTACCAACGGATCGGTTTATGGTACTGAGAAAAGCTTTAGACAGATTGGACCCTTTGCTTTTAGTCCGAAAAGCGAAATAGAGAACCTCTATTTGTGCGGGGCAAGTATTATGTCCCACGGTGTGGCCGGGGCAGGGTATTCAGGTATACAGACTGCTGCAAAAATATTAAAATGCTTACCTGATGATCTATTAATTGCGGATGAATCGCAACAAATGCGAACTTATTTTGCCGAAGATAGCTCCAATTACCCTGAGTGGATCAAAAATAAGATAAAAGTGAAAAAGGACAAGCGACTGAAAAGATCAGTCGTAAACTAATTGATTGAAGATGAAAAATGGTTCGTAAAGTACGAACCATTTTTTTGTGTGTTGCCACGAGGCTAAAGCGATTGTTTTTGACCCTAATTTTTATTAATCACTAGATTTTCGATAAAGAACTCCATCATTCTATCTCTGTTCACAGCAGTATGTCCCCTATCAGGACCTACTTGTACTTCAAAACTTTTGCCTGCTTTCTGTAGCGCTTGTATAAGTTGTAATGAGTTGGCAGGATGCACATTGTTATCACTTGTGCCGAAATATATTAATAGATCACCCTTTAAGTTGGACACGTAACTCATTACGCTACCGGCATCATATCCCTCTTTGTTATTCTCAATAAGGTTCATATACCTTTCTGTGTAGATATTGTCATAATTACGCCAGTCGGTAACGGCAGAATTGGCGCAAGCCGCCTGAAACACTTCTGGATACCTAAGCAGACAAGTAACCGAAGTAGTGCCACCGTATGAAGTTCCAAATACTCCAACATTATTTTTATCAAAATAGGGCCTGTCGTACAATGATTTTATTCCTTTTGCAAAATCGTCCATTTCCACAATTCCTAGATTGCCATAAAGTTGATCGAGCATTTTTTTCCCTCTCCCTTTTACATTTCTACCATCAATATTTGCTACTAAAAACCCGTACTCTGTAAGCGCATCTGGGAAAGTAAACGTTTCCCTAAAGGCATTTGTAGCAGGACCACCATAATTACTGAGTAATAATGGGTATTTTTTGCTAGGGTCAAAGTTGGATGGAAAATGTAGCATGCCATGCAATTCTGTTTCACCATCGGCAGAAGTAAAAGTGAATACTTCAACGGTCTTAAGGTTTAGCTTCTTAAACTCAGTCATATCGCTTTTTGCCAGCTCCGCTACTAATTTTCCATTGTTATCAAGTAGGTTGGTAAATGGCGGCACATCATGCGTTTGTGCTATGTCAATGAAGTATTCCTCATTGGGTGATAAATTTATACTATGATTAAAGGCAGGGTCGGTTAATCGTTTATCATTTTTCCCTTTTAAACTCACCTTATGCAGTTGGATTTTCATGTGATTTTCACCACTTCTTGCCATATAGTATAGATTATTGTTCTTTTCATCAACTTTCACAATACCATCAACTTCAAATGCGTGGTTGGTGATTGCGTTAATTAACTTTCCGCTAATGTTGTACAGATAGTAGTTTTTAAAGCCGGATCTTTCAGAAGCCCAAATAAATCGTTTGCCATCTTCCAAGAAATGAATTTCTGGCGAATTTTCAGTAAAACTCTGTGGCCATTCTTCACGCACAATTACTCTGGTTTTCCCCGTATTGGGGTTTGCTGCAGAATATTCCATAATATTTTGTCTTCTGTTCGTGTTGTGATACAAAAGCTCTGTTCCATCTGGCGACCATTCTATCCCATAAAGATATGTACCCATTCCGCCATCGTTGAATGGGTTTCCGTTACGCACATCCATGACCACAGTCTTTTTGGTTTCTAAGTCATAAACCATCAAATCAACAGGCAAATTATTGACACCTACTTTTGGATAAGCCTCAGACTCCAGTGAATCTTGAATATGGGTTTGATTATAAAGCACATAATATTTAGGAACAGTTTTTTCCTTAAACCTGTAAAAAGCTATTTTTTTACTATCTGGCGACCACCACATGGCAGTAGTTTGTCTCAATTCTTCGCCATATACCCAAGTAGCTACACCATACTTTATTTGGGTGGTTTCATTACCATCATTGGTTATTGATTGTGTATTGGCGCCATCAATATCGCTTATCCACATGTTCCTATCTTCAGTATAGGCTTTCAATTTTCCGTCTGGAGAATCAGCTGATGGGTATTGCCTACCACGATCTGGGCCATTCCATCGGCCTCTACGTTGTGGTTCGGACGCGTCTCCAATAACATTACTCGTTTTTGTCTTTACATTATACTGTATTTTTTTTCCATCCTTATCGTACTCGAAAGTTTCACCATCGTCACTCCATTTAACGGATAGATATCCCATTTTTACAGATTGCCGTATCTTTGGAGCCATTTCAGAATACTGATCATAGCCGGGCATACTTTTTAGTTTGTCTTGCCCAAAGGAATTGTGGTTATTGATCGAAAATGCTGTTGTTAGCAAAACCAGAATTGTGGCTTTTAATGTAGTAGATTTCATGTTACGCTATTTATTTTGTTACCAAATCTAATGGTACTTACTTTCTTATAATTAGTAAATACTTTATTGACAAACGGTATGAAAATCTCATTTTTTTATGGAGAAGAATTCTCAATAAGCACTTCTCTGTACTATCTCAATTTGCAAACTTTACTGTAACCTTCACTGTACTTTCAATGGTCTGGCCATTGCTCATTGCAGGTTTCCACTTTGGCCCTTCTTTGATCAATCGGATGGCTTCTTGATCATATAGCTCACCCAGACTTTTTTTGATTTCGAAATTTTTCAAAGACCCGTCAATATCGACATCAAATTTCACTACCACACGTCCACTCAGCGCTTCTTTTACCTTTGGGTATTGTACATTTTCTTTCAAATAAGATCTGTACTGGGGCATGTCAATTACCGGTCGGGCATTTTCGTAACCGATACTTTCTTCATCAGGTGCACTGCCAGTTGATCGGGTCATGACCACTTCACTGAGCTGCCTGACGTCACTGTTCATGGCAATGTCAAGATGATTTCTGTTGTTTACATTTACTTCTTGCGTAGCCAACCCTATAAAGCTAAACTCCAACTGTGTATCCCCATCCATGGGCAATGAATCAATTTTATAATTGCCATCTAAGTCAGTAACAGTACCCGTGTTGCTCCCTTTAACCACTACGTTCACACCAACAAGGGGAGAACCATCATCGGCTGAAGTTACTTTGCCTGAGATTGAATTTCTTGGTACAGGAGGAGCGCTCATTTTTTTGCTTACTACGCCCTCGGTAGCCATTGATTTTGCAATACTTGACCTTTTAGCTTGCCTTTCAGCAACATCTGATTTTTCAGCTTCTGGTATTGGTTCAATTATTATTTCCGATAAGCTTTCATTTGAATCTTCCACTTCTGTGTCATCGGCCATTGCTATAAATTCCTCCTCCTCAACTGGAGTCTGAACTTCCTGGGGTTGAGCCGTAATGGGAGGCATTTCTTCATCCTTGACGATTGGAGCCTTGTTTAGGGCAATAAGGTCTTGGGGAGGTTCAGTTTTAGTCTCGTTTTCATCAGTTCTTGCTGGTTCCTGATTTTTTAATTCTATCTCTTTTGCACTGGGAGTTTCATCGACTTCATTCTTTTGAAGCGCCAGTGTTTCTTCATTAGTTGTTTGCTTAAATGAATTATCGAAGACAAAATAGGCACACACGGCAAGTAGTAGAACGGAAGCTGCTATTTTTAACCAAAAAGTGATTGTAGATTTTCTCTCTTTATTAATTCTAGCGTCCAGCTGCTTATTAAGCATTGTGAGGTCGGCTGCTAGGCTCGTGTGTTGCTCAAATCCATCCATTGCATCAGATTCAAAGGCAGAATTGAGCATTAACTTTTCAACTGCATATTGTTCATCTTCAGACAATTTGCCTTGATGGTACTTTTCTATGAGTTCTGGTGTCAATGATTCGATATGGTATTTATCTTTAGTCACTTTGTTTTTCCATACAGGTTTTTAAGTTTCGTTTTCCATTTTGGATATAGCTTTTTACTTTTTTTAACTCGTAACCCGTTTGCTCAGCAATATTAACGTAAGGTTTTTTTTCAAGATAAAACAATTCAACACAGCGTTTTTGTTCGTTTTGCAATGTTTCAATACATTTTTCGAGCTTCGTAAGGTCATCCTCTAATTCACCTTCATCTTTATGATGCAGTAAAAGTGAAGATTCCATAGTTTCTTCATTGATTTCTAATTGCTGTTTCGACTTTTTGTATTTATTGGATCTCAAGGCCATTAGGCAATGATTTTTAGCTAGCACATAGAGCCAGCTTTTGAAATGATCAATGTTATGTTTTTTAACCTGTTCAATCAATTTCTCAAATATCTGCATCACCGCATCCTGACTATCCTCCCTGTCTTTCAAGTATTTTAAGCATACACCATAGACTAGGTGCATATAGGGTTTGTAAAGCATCCCCAATATTTCCAAGTCACCACTGGTCTTGTAAGATCCAATTAATTGGGCTTCGGTATAGTCATGGTTTTTCGTCACTCAATCTAAATCTATAATATTTTTTGAAAGGATTTATGGAATGCAGAAATCATGTGCATCCTATTGTCAGAGTTCAACTAAACATTTAAAGTTATGAAAAGTAAAATTATGATGATCGCCCTGATATTATGCCTTTTTACAACAGGAGCATATAGTCAGATAAAAGTAAGTGGAACAGTAACTTCTTCAGCCGATGGAAGTGCCATTCAAGGTGTAAATGTGGTGGAGAAGGGTAAAACCAATGGTACGATTACAGATATAAATGGTAATTACTCCCTTGAAGTAGCTAGTGAGAAATCAATTCTAGTTTTTAGTTTAATTGGTTTAGTCACTGAAGAAATAAAAGTGGGGAATAAAAAGGTCATAGATGTTAGTATGGCTTCCGATGTAAGACAACTTTCTGAAGTAGTTATTTCTTCTAAAAAGGGTATTACCAGATCCAACAAATCCATGGGATATGAAGCTGAGGATATGGATGCTAGCTACTACAGGCCTGCCCCAGTAACTAATCAGCCCCCAAATACTGAAGAGTATGCTGAAATAGTGGAAAACGGATTCAAAAATCCATTCAACAACCCATTGTCAACATTTTCAATAGATGTAGATGCAGCCTCATATAGTAATGTGAGAAGATTTTTGAATCAGGGACAGCGACCTCCAAAAGATGCAGTGCGCATTGAGGAAATGATCAATTACTTTAATTATGATTATGAACAACCTAAAGGGAATGATCCTTTTTCCATCAATACTGAAATATCGGCATCACCTTGGAACCCAAATCACAAGCTGGTACATATTGGTTTACAAGGAAGGGAAATACCAACTGATGATCTGCCCCCCTCCAACCTGGTTTTTCTTCTTGACGTATCCGGTTCAATGGGTGCACCAAATAAATTGCCCCTTTTAAAAACTGCTTTCAAATTGTTAGTCGATAAACTGAGACCGGAAGATAAAGTGGCTATTGTAGTGTATGCTGGAGCTGCAGGTGAAGTACTGCCTTCAACAAGTGCTTCTGAAAAAGAAAAGATTATGAATGCCCTTAATCAGCTGAATGCTGGTGGATCAACTGCTGGTGGAGCGGGGATTAATCTGGCTTATAGCATTGCAAAGCAAAATTTTAAAAAAGGTGGTAATAATAGAATCATCCTTGCCACAGATGGTGACTTCAATGTTGGTGCTTCCAGCAACAAAGCCATGGAAGAATTAATTGAGGAAAAAAGGGACGAAGGAATATTTCTAACCGTTCTCGGCTTCGGTATGGGAAATTATAAAGACTCTAAAATGGAGATTTTGGCCGATAAGGGTAATGGTAATTATGCCTACATTGATAATATTTTGGAAGCGCAAAAAGTATTGGTTCATGAATTTGGAGGTACTTTATTTACTATAGCCAAGGATGTTAAAATTCAAGTAGAATTCAATCCCGCTAAAGTTCAGGCTTACCGATTGGTGGGTTATGAAAACCGAATCTTAAAGGATGAGGATTTTAACAACGATAAAAAAGACGCTGGTGAGCTTGGCTCTGGCCACACGGTAACAGCCCTGTATGAGATAATCCCAGTAGGGGTTAAAAGTCCATTTATCGTTGATGATTTAAAGTATCAAAAGACTAAAATCTCGGAAGTGGCCAATCAGTCAAATGAATTAATGACCGTGAAACTTCGGTATAAAGACCCTGATGGTGACAAGAGTAAATTGATCTTTAAGGAGCTGATCGACAAAGGGGTTGACGTAAAAGCAACATCCAATAATTTCAGATGGTCAGCTGCAGTTGCTGCTTTTGGTATGCAGTTAACCGACTCAGATTTTAGAGGTGACATAAGCTATGCGGATATAGTGGAGTTAGCAAAATCCGCCAAAGGCAAAGATGAAAACGGTTATAGAGCAGAGTGTATCAATCTGATTAAAAGTTGTGAGTTGTTGGCTAGGAAGTAGTAGTGTTGGGTTGATCTACAGAGATCAACCTAACTTTTTTATCTACAAATTTAAATATGTAAATACCATCCTGTTTATGTATTAAACGATAATTATAATGTTCGCTACCTAATTCAAGATTCCTATCCTCAAGCATGGTATCATAAAATTTATTATTATATATAGTGTCAACAACTATGTAATCGTTATGGCCTTTTTCTGCTAATTCAAAAAAACGTTTTTGCTGATAACTCAAAGGTTTTGATTTAAAACCATATTCATAGGCTAAAGGCAATGCACTTTTTATGGTAAAATGTTCAATTTCATTAAATATTAAATACTCATTTGCGAAAATCGATTTCCCACCCTTCAGCTGTGTGGCTATATAATTGTTTCTTTTTTCAACATCTAACTTCGATTTAAACAATTGAAGATCGGAGGTAATTTGAATTAGTAAATAACTTACCATCAAGACATTCATCCATAAAAATGCCCTCTTCTTTTCAATAAGTGAATAAATACTTATTGCAATCAAAATAATCATGAAAGGGTAATAGATAATAGCATATTTAGCTGTTACACCGTGTGATAATCCCGCTAAGCCAATAATCAAAAATATAAGATAGTGAAAAAGGTATTTTTCACGTGATGAATAGTTTTTATAACCTATTATTAATGATAGTACGAATAGAATTGAAAATACAGCTTCCTTAGGGGAATGAAAAAAGCGCTTATGTTCATTCAGTATTTTGTAGAAAGGTTCAAAGATTGAAAAATCTTTCTTTGCAAGGTTGGGATCATTGGTAAATTGAAATATGAATTGTTGAAATTCAGCTCCATTTGTAATATTGAAGAAGTATAAACTTGCTGTAAGGATAAATGGTATACTAAACCATATTATATCTTTAATCCTGAGATTAAAAAGAAGAATTACTACTGTTGCAAAGGCAAATATTAATCCATTCAAATGGGTAAAAACAGCTAAACCAGCCATTATTCCACTTAATATTATATATGACTTCTTTTGATTTTGGTTATACAGATCTAAAAATATAAAGCTGATAAAACCTATAAACATAACCATCACCTCAGGGCGATACATAAATGATCTTTCAAAAAACTGTCCATTAATTATCAGGAGTAACAACGATAATGTGGTGAGCTGTAAACCCCTTTGCCTTCCATAAATGGATCTGAGAAATTTAAATAATATAAAAGAAAAGGCTATAGTAAATACAAGAGACACAGACTTGAGGACTGTTAATGAAAACCCAAAGATTTTAATGAAAATGGCCCCAACTAAAATGAATAGTTTATGATAATGAAATTGTTCTTGAGCCCAATTCAAACCATTTCCCCAAAATAATACTGTTTTAACTTTACCTTCTTTGGCCATCCAATAGGCATGTTCGCCCAGCATACAGTCATCTACATCAATTTTTCTATCTATCAGGCTAATGGAATAGACTAATATCAGTATACAGAGTCCTACATAAATTACTTTTTGATACATTTATAAATTATTCCAATATTATGAGTTCAGAAAAGTCTTCAATTCCAGAGATTTCAATAGTTGTGCCTTTGTTCAATGAAGAAAGTGTCTTTAATATTTTAGTTACAAGGTTAAATGAAATAATAAATAAATGTCACTATTCCATTGAGGTTTTAATGGTAGATGATGGAAGTCAAGATCAGACACCAGAATTAATGACCAATTTGGCCGAGAGCGATGCTAATTACCACTGTGTCTTTCTATCTAGAAATTTTGGACATCAAGCTGCAGTTTCCGCTGGATTGGAAAATTGCTTAGCAACCAAAGCCGTAATGATAATGGACGCAGATCTTCAAGACCCACCCGAATTAATTTTCGAATTCAATGATAAAATTGATGATGGGTATGATGTTGTATTTGCCATAAGGAAAAACAGAAAGGAAACATTATTGAAAAAATTGGCTTACTGGTCCTTTTATAGATTTCAAAAGAAAATAACAAGTACAAAGATGCCACTGGATAGTGGTGATTTTTCAATGTTAAGTAGGAGGGTGGTGGATTACATCAATTCCATGCCTGAAAAAAGCCGGTTTCTACGTGGAATGAGAGCTTGGGTCGGATTTAAACAAATTGGTGTAGAATATGAACGAAATGCCAGGCAAGCAGGCGAAACAAAGTACTCTATTCAAAGTTTAATAAAGTTAGCCACAGATGGCATATTCAATTTTAGTGATCTTCCTTTAAAATTGATTACCCGTCTTGGCCTTTATACAATTGTTCTTTCCATCATATATATATCCATTATTATTGTCAAAAGGATTTTTTATGATAATGTTCCAGAAGGTTATACAACAATAATCGTTTCTTTAGCCCTCTTTAGCGGAGTACAATTAATATCCCTTGGAGTTATTGGTGAATATTTACATAGGATTTATGATCAGACAAGACAAAGACCGCTTTATATTATTGATAAAAAGATAAGGAACAAGAAAAAAACAAAAGCAACAATTGGATAAAGGATATTATAAAGACTACTATGTTTTGGAAAGGAACCATTGGTGGTTTATGGCCAGACTTAAAATTCTAAAATCACAAGTAGAGAGTGTTTACGGTAAGCAAAGGGATCTAAAAATATTAAACGTGGGAATAGCTACGGGAGCAACCACCCAGATGCTATCTGAATTTGGGGATGTAACTTCCGTTGAATACGATGAAGAATGTTGTGCTTTTGTAAAGGAAGAACTTCGAATCGATGTGATTCATGGTTCAATTACGGATCTTCCATTTGATAGTAACACTTTTGACTTAGTGACTGCTTTTGATGTCATTGAGCATGTGGAAGATGATAAAAAGGGGGTTGAAGAGATGATGAGAGTTTGTAATTCCAATGGTCATATTTTTGTGACCGTACCGGCTTTAATGAGCCTTTGGAGTGACCATGATGTTATTAATCATCACTTTAGAAGATACAAAAAAAAGGAGCTCATTGACCTTTTTAAAAAATCGGGAAGTATAATTTTTGTGAGTTATTTTAATTCACTCTTGTTTCTCCCAATTTATTTAGCTCGCAAGATTTCAAATCTTTTTGGGAGCAAGAAGGTTGAATCCGATTTTAGCAAATTTAAGTTGGGATTGGCCAACAACATTATGAAACAGGTGTTTCTTATAGAAAATGGTTTTTTAAAGAAAAAAATCAATTTTCCGATAGGAGTTTCTTTGTTACTATTTTGGAAGAACAACTAATGCATTTTAGTCTTTATCCTACTTTTGTTCCTGGCCCTCCACCTATCAACTGAATCCCACATCCGTGCAATTTTGTAAGGTATTGATTTCTTGATGTCAGCAATATAGGGCTCAATATCTGGGGCACTTTTGCGCAAATAGGCAAACTCATAAGCACGGCTTAATGCCGACTTCGATGACTTTGGATTTGCATCAATTACATACAATTGATTATTGCCAGTCACAAAATTCCTGATTTGCGGATCACCATGCAGTAGGTTTTCATTATGTATCCTACAAAGCATTTCTACCACCTCTGGATAGGTTTCCTCCCGGTTTAAGCAAGTTTGGCCGTCAAGATATTCGTATACCAACCAGGAGTTCACGACCATTCCAAATTTTCGGCTTTCCGCAGCAATAATGGGTTTGGTGGAGGGAATGTTATGGTCTGCAAGTTTTTGCATGCCCTGTAGGTTTTTAAAAGCCTCTCCAGCCCTAAACCAGGTTAAAAAACGGATCCATAGACGATTGTTTTTTTCATTGGGCACCTTTAATACCAGATCCTTATTGTTAATATCTATCCTCTTCACAGTACTTCTGGAAGTGTCTTTAAGTACCGAAATCACTTTGTAGTCTAAGGCAGCTATTTTTTGTAAAAGGATATTGGCCTCTTCAACACTAACATGATCTGCTATGAGATATTGCCATCCTTGAATTTCGATTTTTTTCATGGGGCTATTCAAAAGCTTAACAACTTAATCAAATTTATATGTGTCTTATATAAGACAATATTCAACTTTTTGCGTTTAATAAGATAAAAAATAATGGCTCAAATATATTTACTTACGTAGACTAACCTATAAAAAGAAAGGGGTCATGCTCTTATAAATCAATTCATAATTACTACTTTTGAACCAAATGTCTGATTCTCAACGTCAAAACTATACACAAAAAGAAAAGGAACTCATCTTTGATAAGGAGTTTATGCCCTTTATTGGGCCAATGTATAATTTTGCTTTCCGGTTGACCTTTGATGAGGATGATGCTAAAGATTTGGTGCAGGACACCTATTTGAAGGCATTCCGATTCATCACTTCATTTGAACGGGGTACCAATGCTAAGGCATGGTTATTTCGGATAATGAAAAACAGCTTTATCAACGATTTTAGAAAGAAAAGTAAGCAACCTGCCAAAGTGGATTATCAGGAAGTGGAAACTTTTTATAACTCGGATGATGTTGATAGGTCAATAACCACGGATTTACGCGTGGAGATGGTGCAGGATATGATCGGTGACGAAATTTCCAACGCACTTAACTCTCTTGATGTCGACTTTCGGACGGTAATCATTCTATGTGATTTGGAAGGTTTTAAGTATGATGAAATGGCCAAGATTCTCGATATTCCTATTGGAACAGTAAGATCTCGACTCCATCGCGCACGAAACCTTCTTAAAGAAAAATTGAGAGATTATGCTAAAAGTATGGGATACAAAAACTAGATAAATATGGAGTCAAACTCTACCGATTCTTTTGACAAGAGTGGGTCTGATAAGAATGCTTCGAGTCAACCAGATCACAGCAAATGTCTAAAACTGCTTCACCTCGTGTTGGATGATGAGGCTACACCCGAAGAAAAAGAATACTTTGAAAAGCATGTATGCAATTGTATGCCCTATTATGAAATCTACCATGTAGACAAGGCGATCAAAACACTTGTGAAAAAATCATGCTGTGGAGAAAATGTGCCACAAGATTTAGCAGCTGAGATAAAAGCTAAATTATTTCAAAGGGCGGATTAAGGATGCATAAAGGAAAAGCAATTATTTTTTCTGCTCCTTCTGGTTCGGGTAAAACAACCATTGTCAGACATTTATTGAACACTAATCCTTTACTTGGATTTTCAATATCCGCATGTACAAGGGATAAAAGGGGGCGAAATGAGGAAAATGGCAAAGACTACTATTTTTTATCCCCCGAAGAGTTCAAATCAAAAATTGATAATGACGAATTTATAGAGTGGGAAGAAGTCTATGCGGGCAACTTCTACGGTACCCTCAAATCGGAAATTGAGCGTATTTGGGCGCAAGGTAAACACGTAATCTTTGACGTGGATGTTAAGGGCGGTTTACAGCTTAAAGAATACTTTGGCGATCGTGGTTTGGCCGTATTTGTTAAAGTGCCCTCTCTAGAGGTACTAAAAGAAAGGCTAACTGATCGAAATACTGAAAGTGATGACAGCCTGTCACAAAGAATCTTTAAAGCAAAATTTGAATTGACCTTTGAAAATAAATTTGACATTTCCATAGTCAATGAAGATTTACAAACTTCTTTGACCAAAGCCGAAGAGCTTGTAAATAACTTTTTGCAATCTTGATTTGAATTAGAAGGTACCCGTGCTATCATTACATTGTATTACATTGGTATTGATATATGAAAGTAGGATTGTTTTTCGGCAGCTTTAACCCCATACACATCGGGCACTTGATCATAGCCAATACAATGGCCGAAAACGCTGATCTTGATCAAGTTTGGTTTGTCGTCTCACCCCAAAACCCATTTAAAAAAAGGGCTTCACTACTACATGAGTTCGATAGGCTGGATCTGGTAAACGCAGCAGTTTATGACAGCTACAACATGAAAGCAGTGGACGTTGAGTTTAACATGCCAAAGCCGAGTTACACCATCGATACACTTACTTATCTTTCTGAGGCTCATCCAAAGGAGGAATTCAGGTTAATCATAGGAGAGGATAATTTAAAGCACTTTCACAAATGGAAGAATGCGGACAAAATATTGGAGCTTTATGGATTATTGGTTTATCCCAGACCCAACGCGCAACCTTCTGACCTAATTACGCATCCTAGAGTACAGATGATAGAAGCACCGATGATGGATATTTCTGCTACCTTCATAAGAAATAGTATAAAAAATAATAAATCTATTAAATATCTTGTGCCACAAGCCGTTGAGGATTTGATTAAAAGCCGCAAATTGTATCAATAATTTTTGTTCCATTGATTAGACTACTTCCCCTATTTATATTTATTGGATGCCTGATAAGTTCAAATTCATTTGGCCAAGGGATTCGTGGATCGGTTAAAAGCGATGCAGGTGAACCACTGGCGTTTACTACTATTTTTGTGAAGGAACTCGGCACAGGTACCACCACCAATGGGGACGCCAATTATGAGATAAAAACAAAACCGGGTACTTATACCCTTGTATTTCAATTCGTTGGCTTTGAATCAAAGGAATTGTCGGTGTCTGTGGGTACTGGCTATACCAATCTTGATGTTACGCTAAACACCCAAACGGTAATGTTGAAGGATGTGGTAGTCAATGCGGGAAAGGAAGACCCTGCCTACACCATAATGCGAAAGGCCATTGCCAAGAGTAAATACCATCTTCAGCAGCTCGATACTTTTACAGCCCAGGTGTATATGAAAGGCACCGGTCAACTTACGGATGCCCCGTTCTTTGTAAGGGGACGTTTAGAAAAGGAGGGCATCAAAGAAGGGCGGGTATTTATTTCAGAATCCGTAAGCGAAATCCAGTACATAAGGCCGAATACTTACAATGAAAAAGTGATTTCCATATACAGTACGGGGGACGATAACAATAGTAATCCAAATCAATATATAAATGGCTCTTTTTATGAGCCCGAGCTGGCTAATTCTATTTCGCCATTGTCTCCAAAGGCCTTTTCTTATTATAGGTTTGTATATGATGGTACTTATCGTGACCGGGGCTTTGAGGTCAGTAAAATCAAAGTGATTCCGCGGTCACGGGGCGACAATGTTTTTGTCGGATATATCCAAATAGTGGAGGACTATTGGAGTATCCACAGCCTTGATTTGAGGGTGACCAAACTGGGGATCGACTTTAGGATAAAACAAACCTACCAACCTATAGAAGACAAGGTGTGGTTGCCTGTCACCCATGAATTTGAAGTAAAGGGCAAGGTATTGGGTTTTGGCTTTGAAGGCCAATACCTGGCAACGGTTAGCAACTATAAAATAGCCCTTAACCCCGATTTAGATGTTGATTTTGAAGTAGTTGATGAAAAGGTGGAAAAGGAACTGGCCGAGACCCTAGAAAAGAAATTTGATAAAAAGGAAACCTCAGAAATACAGGAGATCCTTTCTTCAGGTGAAGAGGTGACCCGCAAGCAACTGAACAAAGTAATAAAGGCCTATGAAAAAGCGGAGATCAAAGCACTTGATGCCCCTGAAGTGATTTCCAGGACGAACTTTAAAGTAGACAGTCTGGCCAACAACCGTGATTCAACTTATTGGGCAGCCATACGGCCAGTACCCCTTACAGCGAAGGAAGTAGAAGGGTATAATATTGTTGATAGTCTGGCGCAAATCCAACGAAACGAACGAGGGGGGGATACGTTGGTCACAAAGCGAAATAGGGACGGTTTTAAATTAGAACACATCTTGATTGGTGGAAATTATAAAATAGCCCCAAAAACATATTTTGAGATCCATTTTCCAAATATAGAATACAATACCGTTGATGGGTTTAATGTGGATTACCGTTTGTCATTTAGAAAAACCTTTGAAAATGGCAATTGGATTAGGTTAGGGCCAACGGCAAGATATGCTTTTTCTAGGGAGAAATTCAGCGGCTTTTTCTCTACTAAATATGGATTTGGAAATAGGGAAAGCCGAAACGATTTGGAATTTTTGGCCGGACGATATATTAATCAATATAATAATGACAACCCCATTCATCCCATTATCAACTCAGTAATGACGTATTTTCTTGAACGGAATTATATGAAGATTTATGAAAAGGACTTTGTGTCATTCATTTATAAAAAACGGCTTTCCGAAAAATTGAATTTAAGGTTTACAGGGGAGCTGGCAGAACGAAGCGAACTGTTTAATACCACCACCTACCGGATGTATGACAGGAACGGAGACGGGTTTACACCCAATGCACCCATCAATATTGGCCTTGCTGATACCTCCTTTCCAAATCATAATGCACTTACAAGTACTTTATCATTTACCTATAGACCATGGGTCAAATACCGGATAAGAAATGGAAGAAAAAGTTCGGTGGACGGCTCTTCGCCAACCTTTGATTTGATATACAGCAAGGGAGTTCCAGATGTTGCCAACAGTAAAGTTGATTTTGATTTTTTGGAAGTAGGGGTATCACATAAATTTAAACTTGGCATTCGTGGGTTTGTAGATTTTAAGATAAAGGCGGGGGCTTTTCTTAATGACAGATCAATGTATTTTATGGACTACAAGCACTTCTTAGGAAATAGGACCCCTTTAACTACCAATGACCCAGTTGGAAGTTTTAGGTTGCTGGATTATTATAAATACAGTACCTCTAAGGAATATTTTCAATCAAGTGTACATTATCAGTTTAGGAAATTTCTGTTAACACAAATACCGATTATCAGGCTAGCCAGCGTGCGGGAGAGCTTTTTTGTGAATTATTTGGCCAATGATCACACAACCAGTTATACCGAACTTGGTTATGGAATCAACTACATATTAAGAATATTCAGGATTGAGGCTGTTACCTCATTTGAAGGAGGTAAATACCGTGATTTTGGGGTACGTATAGGTATAGCTGCTAATCTTGATAATATTTTCTAAATTGCATTATGCGTTATGTTATAATATTACTCGTTCTGGCCTCAGTTGCTTGTTCGCCTATTTATATTCCCAATAGTAGATCGGTTCCATTGTTTGAACAGGCGGGCGAAGTGACTATTGATGGTGCACTGAGTACTTCCGGTGTTGATTTAAATGTGGGTGCTGCCGTTAGTAACAATATTGCTGTTATTGGTAATTTTTCATATGACAACAATAATGGAGATGATATTGAGAATTACCATAAACATAAATTCTGGGAAGTAGGGGTGGGGTACTTTAAGCCAACCGAGAGCAAGCTGAAAACGGAATTTTTTGGAGGTTATGGCATGGGAGAGGCCACTTCTTACGATAGCTATACTTTTATCTCGCTAAATGATTCAATTGTATCTGGAAATTTCAATCGCGTATTTATACAAGGCAATATTGGCTATAAGCCCAGTGACATTTTTGTGTTTGGAGCCGCTATCCGATTATCTTATGTTACTTTTTCCGACTTTGAGTCTACAGCAAATTCAACACGCTACGGTAATAGCTATTCTGGAAGCTTTGCGGAGCCAGCTTTCTTTTTAAAGTTGGGAGATCCCATAAGTTTTAATTTTCAGGTAGGTTTCAACATGCCTTTAGACAACGACCCTGCCTTTGATTATCGTTTTTTCCACATGTCATTGGGTATAGGCGCAAAGATCAACTTTGCTGGGAGAAAGGGAGATGATTAGCATATTTTTGGGTTAGCAAGCAATGAGATCAAGATCAATACTTCTTCTCCTTCTTAATATTGCCTGTTGGTTGACGGTTTCTGGGCAAACGGGTATTCATGCCATTGAAAGAAATCCATTTACTATTGGAGAAACGGTCCGTGTAAAGTCAGCCATCTTAAATGAAGAGCGGGTATTAAATATTTATTTACCCCTAAGTTATTCCCAAGACTCAGCAAAAAAGTACCCTGTTATTTATCTGCTGGATGGTTCGAAGGAGGAAGATTTTATTCATATAGTGGGCCTAGTGCAATTCGGTTCATTTTCATGGATTAACATGATACCAGAAACCATAGTGGTGGGAATTGGCAATGTGGATAGAAAACGTGACTTCACCTATCCCTCACACAATGAATTGGACAATAAAGAAGTACCAACCTCAGGAAAATCAGAGGCATTTGTATCATTTATAGGCAAAGAGTTGCAGCCTTTTATTGATTCAAATTATCGGACATCGAATATAAAAACGATTATTGGGCAATCTTTAGGCGGATTATTAGCAACTGAAATATTATTGAAACAACCCGATTTATTCGATAATTACATTATTGTAAGCCCAAGTTTATGGTGGGACGATGAATCGTTACTCCAACTAAAGCCAAAAGAGTATCAGTCTGAGAAATCCATTTATATTGCCGTGGGGAATGAGGGAGAGGTGATGACGAGAACAGCAAAGGATTTATATACTAAGCTTACCGACCTAAACTCGAAGAATACTCATCTTCACTTCAACTATTTAGAAGAACAAGATCATGGAGACGCACTTCATCTAGCCGTCTATGATGCTTTTGAAAAGATGTTTAGAATAAAAGAGGAGGAATAGTATTAGAGTCTCAGAGTCCTCTGCGAGAGACATACGAGAGCTCTAAAATTTCTTCAACTCTCTTTCCCTCTGTTCGTCATCTTCCTTTTCACGTAGTTTTTCACATCGTTCTGAACAGAAATATGTCTCAATAGGAATTATTTCTCTGCAGTACCAGCACTTATGCAGACCTTGTTTTTTTAAGTTTCTAAGAATTTCCCCCTCTATTTTATATTTCTCTTGGAGCTTTGCTTCTTCTTCTTCTCTCAATCTTTTCGCTTCGTGCCACAATCTTGTCTCTTCAACCTTCAATCTTTTCTTTTCGTCCCACAAGCTTTTCTCTTCGTCAGTTAAACTATTTTCAAAACATTTTTCAGTACAATGACCACTCCATTTATAACTTTCAGGAAATAATTCTCCGCAAATTGAACACTCGTTATATCCATTTGCTAATTTGATTTGTTTTCTATCTTCAGGTGTTTTCGATTTAAAAAGTTTTAACCAGTATTCTATCTTTACCCCTATATGTAAAGAAATATATAGAAATATACCTAAGAAAACTACTGTTATTACCCATGTGGATTGATCTAAATCTAAATTCATTTTTTTCTTTCTT
>DDIU01000045.1:0-140 GCA_002338655.1 Flammeovirgaceae bacterium UBA1842
TCCCCAGAAAAGGTGATTGTGATTGATAGTTCTGGGATGAAGCTCCAGTTTTTAAACAATAAAGCCAGCAGGTGTTACCAAAAGGGTTTTTAAGTAGCCTTGGCAACCAACTAAGTTCAAGACTGCTTCGTGCCTCGCAG
>DDIU01000045.1:284-39946 GCA_002338655.1 Flammeovirgaceae bacterium UBA1842
ATCCTCTGGTAATTGCGATGAGCGAGGTACGAGTGAAGAAGCAATCCCCAGAAAAGGTGATTGTGCAATGATAGTAGTTGGAAAAAGCTGCGGATGTTAAACAAAAAAACGCTGTAATTCAATGAATTACAGCGTTTTATAAGTAGCCCGTAGGGGAATCGAACCCCTGTTACCAGGATGAAAACCTGGCGTCCTAACCCCTAGACGAACGGGCCGTTTGATTAACGAGATGCAAAGATATTACGGTGGATCAATTTTGCAAAACCTTACCCAACTATTTTTCATTTATTTACAAATCTTTTTTTGCCACGCTTTTAATTGGTTTTACTTTTTACCTATCGTACTTTTGCGGTCAAATAGAAAAAACTAACTTTTAACCCACATAGATATGACAAAAATTGCAATTAACGGTTTCGGTAGAATTGGACGTTTAGCCTTTAAAGTTCTACTAGAAAAAAGCAATATTGAAGTTGTGGCCATCAATGACCTTACTGACACCACTACCCTAGCCCACCTCCTAAAATATGATTCTGTTCATGGCCGATTTAATGGCACTGTTGAAGTGACAGCAGATGGATTCAATGTAAACGGTAAGGCTATAAAGGTAACTGCTGAACGTGATCCAACAAACCTACCTTGGGCAGAACTAAACGTTGATATTGTTTTAGAATCAACAGGATTCTTCGTTGATAAAGCAGGTGCATCCAAACATTTACAGGCAGGAGCTAAAAAAGTAGTTATTTCTGCCCCAGCCAAAGGTGATATACCTACTGTAGTATTGGGTGTAAATGATGAAATCCTTACTGGTAGCGAAACAATAGTTTCCAACGCCTCATGTACAACCAACTGTCTTGCCCCTATTGCAAAAGTACTTAACGATGCTTTTGGTATTGACAAAGGGTTTATCACCACTATCCATGCTTATACTTCAGATCAAAACCTGCAAGATGCCCCTCATAAAGATTTGAGAAGAGCCCGTGCGGCAGCCATAAATATGGTGCCCACTACAACCGGAGCAGCTAAGGCCGTAGGCTTGGTATTGCCTGAATTAAACGGTAAACTGGATGGAAATTCAGTAAGGGTACCTACACCTACTGGATCCCTTACGGATTTGGTGTGCATATTGAAAAAAGAAGTTACAGTTGACCAAATCAATGCAGCCATGAAAGCAGCCTCTGAAGGAGCTATGAAAGGTATTTTGGAATATACTGCCGATCCAATCGTATCTACGGATATCGTTGGTAATCCTTCATCTTCCATTTATGATTCACTAATGACTTCTGTCAATGGAAATTTAGTAAAAGTAGTGGCATGGTATGATAACGAGGCAGGATACTCTAATAGAGTAGCGGATTTAATCGCAAAAATAGGCTAACAACCTATTAATTATATTTCAAAGGCTGTTTTTAAGAACTACCAATGTCATTCTGAACTTGTTTCAGAATCCCAAACAAGTTTTGATGCTTTACTCAGGGGTTCCAAATCAAGTTTGGAACGACATAGTTCTTAAAAACAGCTTTTTTATTACACCTTCTCCGCAATACGATTCTTATACCAGACATTAAGAAATACCCCCATCAGCATAACGAACATGCCTACATAGGTCATGGCGTTAAACAGCTCACCAAAGAACACAAAACCCAGACCCAGCGCATAAATAATTCCAATATAATTAAGGCTGGCTACTTTCGATAATTCTTCTGCCTGATAAGCCTTGGTCATAAAATACTGCGCAAACTGTGTCAGCACCCCTATCAGTATTAAAATCATCCACTCCCAACCTATGGGTTGAACCCAATCAAAATAAGAAATTACACCTGTGATCGGCAATGTGACCAAAGGAAAATAAAAAACGACCACCAAAGGATGTTCCGTCAGTTTTACCTTTCTAATAAAATTGTATGACAACCCTGAAAATAAAGCAGAGGTAATCCCTAAGCCAAAAAGTAGTGGTGTAACTCTTGGATCAAATCCTTTGATCATAATCACACCTGCAAATGCCAATAAAAAGAAGATCCATTGCAAGGGCTTTACTTTTTCCTTAACAATATATATGCCCATTATGGCTGTAAAAATGGGTGATAAAAACTGAATGGTAACCGCACTGGCCAAGGGCATAGCCTGAAGGGTAGTAAAATATAAGATTAGGGCGATGGCCCCACTCATTCCCCTGAGAATCAAATATTTTTTTCTATTGCCCCAGATATTTACACCTTGTGCCTTTAGAAATAAATAGCTTAAAACCAGTGAGATCACGGACCGAAAGAATACGATCTCTACGGCTGGAATATTGGGAATCATTTTTACAAAAACGTTCATCAACGAAAAGAAGAACGTTGACAGAAGCATATATTGAATCCCTTTTGTAAACATTCGGCAAATAAACTTTATTTTGGTGCAAAGGAATCATATTGCAAGAGATATTTCAATAATCAAAAACCTGAAGCCTTATGCACCCAGTACTTTTTAAAGTAGGAGATATTTATACTGTTTATTCCTATGGTTTTTTTATTGTCATTGGGGCCATTTTAGGGGTGGCTTATCTCGCTTGGCAAGGCAAAAAGCAATTCAAGCTCACTTTTGATCAAGTCAACACCCTGTTTTTAATGCTACTTTTAGCAGGCTTAATTGGTGGAAAGCTCTTTTTGTTTTTTGAGAACCCCAGTTACTATTCCAAAAACTTCTCTGCCCTACTGACCGGCAGAGGTTTTGTTTTCTATGGGTCACTACTTTTTTGTATCCCTACCATGCTCTATTTCTTTAAGAAGCATAAGTTACCCACTATGCCAATGTTGGATATTATGGCAGTCACTACCTGTATCGTTCATTTCTTTGGGAGAATAGGGTGCTTTATGGCGGGGTGTTGCCACGGAATAGAATGGCACGGCCCCTTGGCGGTGATATTCACGGACAAAGAATGCTTCGCTCCTTTAAATACACCACTACACCCCACTCAATTATATAGTGCATCGGTGATCCTATTTATCATGATTTTGTTATTGATTCTGAAAAAGCATCAAAAATTTGATGGCCAGCTATTCTTGACTTACTTGATGCTTTATGCCATTGGGCGTTCTATTTTAGAAGTTTTTAGAGGTGATTTAAGCCGCGGTTTTGTTATCGATGGTTATTTATCCAACTCCCAGTTTATATCGTTAATCATCCTAATTATCACGGGTTACCTATATGTAAAGTATTGGCGGAGAGGAAAAAGGACTATTGAATAAAATTTCTATTTCGTAAATTGTACCATGTTTGATTATTATCAAATATTGGGAATAACTAAAAATGCTGACCAGCATACCATTAAAGTTGCCTATAAGAAACTGGCATTTGAATATCATCCTGACAGGAATGCGGGAGATAAAAATGCGGAAGAGCAATTCAAAAAAATCAATGAAGCCTACCAAACCTTAAGCGATGCTGCAAAAAGAAAACATTATGACTTTTTGCTTAACTACTCCTACCAAACCACCCAAGTATATACCAGGCCTACGCCTCCAACTAGGCCAAACACCAATAAAACGGTTTATAACCGATATGGCAAGTATGACTGGCGCAATGCCCCACGTTATAAAACTGCCCCTGTTTATAAAATAGATAATAACTACTTCCGTAACCAGGTAATAGCCCTTGTAGCCATGTTAATCCTGAGCTCCATTGCCATTGGCATCGCTAAACTCAATGCTTATTTCAATGAACAAGAAGCACTGCGAATTGAACAGCAAAACAATGAACTTCTTGCCAAAGCCCAATCACTTTATGATCAAAAGCACTATAGACAATCACTGGAAATGGTAGTGAACCTTGTAAATGAATATCCCATAGAGCACAGGTTTTATCAAAAGCAGGATCAGATGCTAAACGAGTTAAATGCTTTGGCGATCAGCCAATTTGAGCAAAAAGCTTATGCATCTGCTGTTCAAAAACTGGAGGTATTAAAGGACTTTCAAAGGCCTATGCGACTAAATACATGGCGGCTCATGGCAGAGTGTTATATGCAACTGAAAGAGTACAGAAGAGCAGTTCATGCTTTTGACTATATCCTAATTAGAGAATCCAGTAATATCGATCTAATGCTGAAAATAGCTGGGATATATCAGTATAATATTAAAGACTATGACAAAGCGATTGACTATTATAATGAAGCTAGGCATACATTTAAAAAATATCAAAGTGCTGTCTATGGTGACGCATTTGAATTTGTTATAAAACCCAATGAAGTACCTGAGCCTTATTTTAAAATGTTTACGGTTAGGGCCAACTTATTATTTGATAAAGGGGAATATGAAGAAGTCGTTAAGGATTGTAATTGGGCGATATTCTTAAGGCCCCAGCGTGCGGAAATGTATTATTTACGTGCTCAGGCTTTATTTAAGCTAAATAATTTTAATCGGGCCTGTAATGATATAAAAAGGGCATTGGAACGGGGTTTGAATAGAGGTTTGATAAATATTAATATTAAATGCGACTAATTTTAATTAAATTTTGTTATTTCAGTTCTGGCTATGGGCATAACATTTTAAAATATGGATTTAGATAAAAAAGAATTGGCATCGATAAAAAGTAGTTTTTTTAATATTCTAGCCTTGTTTTTAAAACAAAAACAAATCGAAAGTAAATATGTAGTTTGTTTAATGAAATGGAGTGCTCAATTAAATCTGTCTCAGGACGATCTACATAAAATTGCTGGAGAATTCAATAATCTGGCCTTCCAATCACCTGAGGGGAAATTGGAGCGAATGGAAGCCATTTATCATCTTGTTCATATGATTTATCTCGATAACATTGTAGAGGATATTGAACTGGAGGTGGCCACTATATATGCCAAAGAATTGGGATTTAAGCCTTCCATTGTAGGGGAACTGTTCAAAGCAATAGCCACCGCGCCATTTGATGGGAAAATGGCTTCTGTCCGTTCCAGTGTTAAGGACTTTATGGAGCTTTACGAGGTGGATTAATCTGAGGGCATTACCACCCAGAGAACAATATAAACCAATGTGCCAGGAAACCCAGCACTTAAGATAGAAAGCAGCACATAAACCAGCCTTACCCTACCGGCATCCCAACCAAAATATTTTGCCAATCCGGAACATACCCCCGCTATGACTGCGTTACTTTTTGATCTTTTCAATTTGTTATCTGACATATATACTTTGAGTTTTCAATTGTTAATATAGTTGATTGTCAGTTAAATAGAAAATAAGTGAGTTTTTAATGACCCTACTTCTCACCTTTATTGGAAGTAATATGTAAGGATTACGATAAAAATTCACAATTTTTGCGAACCGTAAAAGATAGTCAATGGATACAACAGTGCTAATGACATCTAAAACATTATAATATCAAAGTAATTATTTGATTATCAATGTTTTGCGAGATTACGTAAGCAAGGATATTTAATTTATAACATGTAAGTGTTGGCGTAAATTAGGTTTGTGGTCAAAATTCATAAGTCCGAACTTGCAATTCTAAATTGTCAAGGAATGCGCTTTAAGATATTATCCTCATTAATTTTTACTTTTATCCTCATTTTTTTCGCAAGTATGTCCACTCATGCACAGCGAAAAGGTAAAAGCGCACACAACAAAAATAATAGGAGTTATTATAAAAAGAAGTATGCCAAATCTACAAAAAGAGCTAGTGCACAATGCTTCCAACTATATAAAAACAAAAATCAAAAACGTAATAGAAAAGTGGCCGTAGCCTCCAATAAAGGTAAACGAAATAAGCAATTACCATTAGCAGAAGTAGATATTAACGAAAAGCCAATACCGGCCAGTAAACCAGCACCAAAACCTACCGCTGTGGCAACAAAAGTACCTGAAACAAAGCCCACATCAAGAACTAAGGTCTTAAGCATGACCCATCAATCACAAGATGATGTACTTAAGAAAAATGATTTACCAGTACCTTCAACGCAGAAGCACAAAGAAATAAGAGACGGCATTGAAAATCACCTAAAAAACTTTGCTAATGAAAAGCCGATCAAGCTTGAACCTTTATATTTTGTGACGGGACAAGATGAATTTGCTTTTGTGGATATGGATCCCTTTTTGATAGCGGCTGAGTACGCCATGCATGGCAAAATGATTCTAATTGAAGGCTATACCGATCCTGTAGGTGATTTCAAAAAAAATGTTGCCCTCTCAATAAAAAGGGTTGAAAAAATCAGGCAGCTAATGCTTGACATGGGCGTTCCTGATGAAAACATTTCTATTGTAGGCTATGGAGAAGAACTATCAAACAAATCCGCTGATACCGCACAATACCAAAATGATAGAAGAGTGGATTTTACTGTATTCTAATTGCAGGTATTAGCGTAGTTTTGTGACATGAACTACAGTCATCAGACTTTTCTGAAGAATATTGCACAAACAACCGAATCCCCCTTTTTACTGGACATAGAACGAGCAGAGGGTCTGTATCTCTACAGTCCAGATGGCAAGAGATATATGGATTTAATCTCTGGCGTAGGCGTCAGTAATATTGGACATCGTCACCCCTATGTAATAAAGGCCATAAAATCCCAGTTGGACAAGCACCTACATGTAATGGTGTATGGTGAATTTGTGCAGTCAAGTACGAATACCTTAGCTACTACACTGACAGATTTATTACCAGAACAACTGAATTGCTGTTACTTTACAAACAGCGGAACAGAGGCCAATGAAGGTGCCTTAAAATTGGCAAAACGGTATACCGGAAGATCGGAGATTATTTCCTTTAAAGGAGCCTACCATGGCAGTACACATGGCTCATTAAGTATATCCGGAAATGAAACCAAAAAGTCTGCGTTCAGGCCCTTGCTACCTGATATTTCATTCATTGAATTTAACAACACAGAAGATTTAGATAATATAACGTCCAAAACAGCCTGCGTAATTATAGAACCTATTCAAGGGGATGCAGGGGTACGTATAGCATCCCATCCTTTTATGGAAGCCTTAAGGGCCAAATGCAATGAGACAGGTACGCTTCTAATCTTTGATGAAATTCAATCTGGAATTGGTAGAACAGGCAAAATGTTTGCCTTTGAACATTACAATGTGATTCCGGATATTCTAACCTCCGCCAAAGCACTTGGTGGTGGATTGCCGATTGGGGTATTTATCTCCTCTTATGAGATCATGCACACACTTACTAATAATCCTATGCTCGGCCACATTACTACTTTTGGTGGCAACCCGGTTTGTTGTGCTGCAGCCCAAGCTACACTAGAGGTGATAGAAGATGAAAAACTGTTGGAATCAGTGGAAAGTAAAGGTGCGCTTTTTGAACAACTCATTGCTCATGACAGAATAAAAGAAATCAGACGGATAGGGCTTATGTTCGCCATTGAATTTGAATCCACCGAAGAAGTAGCAAAAATAGTAAATTACTGTCTTGATCAAGGTGTAATTTGTTTTTGGTTCTTATCGTGCCCCAATAGTTTTAGGATAGCACCACCTCTAAATATTAAAACATCTGAAATAAGGGAAGCCTGCCGAATTATCATGGAGGCCATCGAACAAATTCAATAAGAATAGACCAACCTTTTCATAGATTTTATGTAACTAGTAGATGATTTGAGATCAGCCGAGATTCCAAAAAATGAAAGTGAGCGGATTGCCGCCTTAAAGAGGTATAATATTCTAGATACTCCTCCTGAAGTTGCGTTTGAAGATATAGTGAAATTGGCCTCCTATATATGTAAAACACCAATTAGTCAAGTAAGTCTAGTCGATAATAATCGCCTATTTTACAAAGCTAATCTAGGATCTGATATGACAGAAGGCCCTCGTGAAATCAGCTTTTGCCCACATGCCATACTTGCCGATTCTTTCTTAGAAATTGAGGATGCTTCTAAAGATGATCGTTTTTTTGATAATCCATTAGTAACAGGAGAACATCATGTCCGATATTATGCTGGAATGCCTTTGAAATCTAGTGATGGGTTTAATATTGGTACTTTGTGCGTGCTTGATACAAAACCAAGAAAACTTACTAATGAACAAAAAGAGGCCATTAAAAAACTAGCCCGAAAAGTGGTAAGTGAGTTGGAATTAAGGCTTCAGTATCAAATTCTGAAAGAGAAAGAAATTGAGCTAAAAAAACTTAACGAATTTAAAGACAAACTACTCTCCATTATTTCACATGATATACGTGCTCCGTTAAACTCTATTAAAGCGACTTTACAACTGTTAGTAAATGATCAACTAACAGTATTAGAATTGAAGGGTCTGAACATGCAATTGACGGCTCAGGTTACTAACACACTGGATATGTTAGAAAATTTACTTCGATGGTCGGAAACTAAATTATCCAATGGCACACAAATGGACTCTTTTACTTCAAATGAAATAGTACTCGATACTATATCCCTATTCACAGCTGAGGCCTCCAAGAAAGGAGTTAAAATTATCAATTTCGATACCAATGTTCCTCTGTACGGTGATTCTGAAATGATAAAAATAGCCATTCGAAACTTAGTGAATAACGCTGTAAAATACTGTCGCAATGGAGATTCAATTGAAGTCGGTTCAAAAACAAGTAATGAGCAAAGTGTTATATGGGTAAAAGATACAGGAGTTGGTATGAGACCAGAACAACTTGAAAACGTTCTCAATAATAGGTTTTTAACATCTTCTGTTGGAACTGCAGGTGAAAGAGGAATAGGATTAGGCCTAATTCTAATTACAGAATTTATAGCTGCAAATAATGGTAGAATTATGGCTTCGAGTACCCCAGGCATAGGCACTGAGTTTCGTATTACGTTGCCAATAGAATAACTAAAGTAATACCAATACTCTCTCAGGAGGTCTACCAATTATTGCCTGATCACCTTTTACTACAATGGGGCGCTCGATAAGGATAGGGTTTTTAACCATAGCCTCTATCCATTGGTCATCAGTGAGGTCTTTCCCTTTATAAGAATCCTTGAATATCGACTCCCCTTTTCTAATTAGTTCAAGTGGTTTAATTCCCAATTTCTTAACAATTGCCTTTAATTCTTCTTTTTTAGGTGTGTCCATAAGGTAGTTAACCACCTTAACATCAACATCCTTATCATTTAAAATATCCAAGGTACACCTGCTCTTACTGCACCGGGCATTATGATATATTGTCAGTTCTGCCATATTATTCTATGTTTTCAATAATCAAGTTGTGATTGGTATAAATACAAATATCAGCTGCTATATTGAGGCTTTCCCGGACAATCTCTTCTGCGGATAGGTTGGGGGCATGCTTTTTCAAAGCCAAGGCGGCTGATTGGGCATACATTGATCCCGAGCCAATAGCTGCAATTTGATTGTCAGGTTCAAGCACATCACCCGTTCCAGACAGTACCAGCAGCTCGTCTTTATCGGCTGTGATCAACATGGCTTCCAATTTCCTTAAATACCTGTCCATTCGCCAATCCTTCGCGAGTTCTATAGCTGCACGCTTCATGTTGCCACCGTAGGCATTAAGTTTTTCATCAAATCGCTCTAAGAGCGTGAATGCGTCTGCGGTAGAGCCGGCAAAACCCGTTACAATTTTACCATCTTGTAGTTTTCTGATTTTCTTTACGTTACTCTTAGCTACATAATTACCCATAGTTGCTTGCCCATCAGCACCAATGGCCACTTTACCATTGTGAATTACAGCAAGCACTGTTGTGGATCTTATTTTTGTCATTTTTTAAACTTTAGATAAATAATGGAAGGGATGCACCCTTCCAATAAATTGTACGGCCATTAACCAAAATGGATTGAAAGAATAGCAGAAATATTCACCACCCGATGAGTGATTTTATACTAAAATCCTGACAGGATTTTCCAATAGATTTTTAAGTGTCTTTAGGAAAGCAGCACCTAATGCCCCATCCACTACCCGGTGGTCACTTGACATAGTCACTTTCATTACACTACCTGGAACTAATTGGCCATCTTTTACAATTGCTGTTTCCTTAATGCCTCCCACTGCCAGGATACAAGCATCTGGTGGGTTTATTATTGCAGTAAACTCTTCAATTCCAAACATTCCTAGGTTTGAAATGGTGAAGGTATTGCCTTCCCAATCTGCCGGTTGTAACTGCTTGTTATGTGCTTTTTCTGCAAGTTGTTTCACCTCACCTGAAATATGGGAAAGTGATTTGTTATCAGCAAAGCGAATAACAGGTACTAATAGGCCTTCGTCCACTGCAACCGCCACTCCAATATGGATATGGTGGTTATACCTGATCTTGTCACCCAACCATGATGAGTTCACTTTCGGATGTTGACGCAATGCCGCTGCCACAGCTTTAATTACAATATCATTATAGCTGATTTTGACTGGCGAAAATTCGTTCATCGCGGCACGTGCCTCAATGGCCTTGTCCATGTTGATCTCCATGGTAAGGTAAAAATGAGGGGAAGAAAATTTACTTTCTGATAAACGCTTCGCAATGGTTTTCCTCATTTGTGAAACACTCACTTCTTCAAAAGATTCTTCACCCACTACTTGTGGCAAGCTAATGGCTGTTTTCTCGGCCGTTACAACTTTTGCAACTGAAGGGGTATATTCCTCAACATCGCGTTTTATAATTCTACCAAAATCACCCGACCCGGTGATATCAGCAAGGTCATATCCTTTTTCTTCGGCCATTTTCCTCGCCAGTGGCGAAATCTTTATTCTGCCATTATCAGAAGTAGCAGCTCCATTTTTTTGTTCTACCGCTGCCGATTTAGCTACTTGACTTGTTGAAGCTGAGGCCGTAACTGGCTCTTCTTTTACTTCAGTGGCTTTTTCTGCTTGCTTAGCCGATTGTGCCTTTAATAATTTTTCAAAATCAGCACCTTTTTCCCCTATTATGGCCATCACACCATCTACCGCTACTGACTCACCTTCCTTCACCCCGATGTACAATAATGTACCATCCTCATAAGCCTCTAGCTCCATTGTCGCCTTGTCGGTTTCAACTTCGGCCAGTATATCACCCGACTGCACTTTTTCCCCTACTTTTTTTAGCCATGATGCGATTGTACCTTCAGTCATGGTATCACTCATCTTCGGCATTTTTATTACACTCGCCTTAATACCAGATACATCAATGGCTTCCGTATCTGTAGCTGCAGGTGCAGGTGCTTCTTCTTTTTCTTCCACCTTTTTAGCTGCAGAGCCTCCACCAGCAACTTCTTTAAGTAAGCCGCTTATATCCTCTCCTTTTTTACCGATTATCGCTATCACACCATTTACCGGTACTGATTCTTTTTCTTTGATTCCAATATGTAGCAACACCCCGTCTTCATAAGACTCTAATTCCATGGTGGCTTTATCGGTTTCTACCTCTGCCAAAATATCCCCAGATTTAACTGTATCCCCCTCTTTTACCAACCACGAGGCAATTACCCCCTCTTCCATGGTATCACTCATCTTGGGCATTCTTATTACTTCAGCCATAATATCGTCTTCTTAATTAAGCGTTCAAAAATAGGTGTTAATCTGAGTTTATTCAACATAACTCAATGAAATTTAAAAGTTGATTCCACCAAATATAATCTCAAGGGATGAGCCTCCTGTATTCCAAAAATTGGAATTCCTGTTTAACACCCGAATCCCTACCTCCAATTCTGGTGCAAAGCGCATAATATTGATATCGGTGGTAAGCTCAATGCCATAGGAGGCATAATTACTGTTAACGGTTCGGGAATTAAAAAAATCACCCTCGTTTACATTCCCAATGTCTTCGCCAAAAAAGTAATTATTGACTGTAGTTTCTTTACCGTAATCAAAAAACAAGTTAGCCTTCAACCTTTTAATATTTAAAAAAGGTCCCAAGGCTATATCGGGATACCAAAGTGGTAATGCATAGTTAGCTTGAATGGTACCAAATGTTTGCTCGTTAGGAAATGAGTATCCTCTTGGCTTGAATATCACATTTCTAAAGGAGTATATATTGACATCTGGAGAAGTATCCTTCATTTGATAACCAAACCTGAAATTCAAGCTATGGTTTTTAAACAAGCCAGGGAAAAACAAGCCTCCTCTAATGCCTGTTGTGGCTCCATTAAAATCACCCGCCACAGTATTAAGTTGTTTGAAAACAAAAAACTGACCCCAGCGGCTTGCAATATCCCGGGTACTTTGTTTTATCAAATTGGTATAGCTGATTTCAAAATCATTAAAGATCATTTCTCCATTGTCCAATTCAGAGCTAGTTACCCCAAAAACGGCCACTGTATCAGAAGGGTCACCATTTTGATAGTTTATGATACCACTACCGAAGAAATCGCGACCGGTGTCAGAATTCTTATTCTTAAAATCCGAAATTTGACGGACACCAATTCCATTAGAAATAGTAAGGTTTTTATGGTATTTGCTTTTTGTTAACAAAAGTGGAATGCTTAAGCCTGCGTTTATCGTTTTTTCTGACCATGAATAATCTGTAGTCTGTCTATCACCAATTTGGTATTCCAAATCTATTACAGGATACCAGCCTTGATAACTTACGCCTGCCGATGCATAGCCACTACCTTCATTGATATCATAAGTATAGCCTAAAGTAACGCTTGTTGTACTCAATACATCTCTTGAAAAAATGCCGAACTGGGCTGTATTCAGATCGGTGGAGGCAAATGGTCCCCAGCTGTGAATGTTGACCATGTGCCCCAGCTTGGAATACTTCTTTACCTCATATCTGGTATCGGTTCTAGCATCCAGTAATTCCGTTAATCCCTCCTGCTCTACTATAGGTTCAATATAATTTACATTCCTATCTTCTACTTCCTCCAAAGGTTTCCAGTTAGCTGGGTTGTTTTCTATTTTAACAATACTTAAACCATTGATGGTGTGTTCGTTGTAAACGATTTCATCTTTATTTACACTGGCATTGTAAGCTCCATATTTACTGCTCGTCACCTGATATCTCTTTCCTGATTTCAAGTCTTTTGCATAAATATTGTCAATCCCATTAAATGGCGAATTATAGAACAAGTGGTCACCTGCCAATACCGGTGAGCCAATATTTTCATTGCTGGTGTCAATTAATGTAATAATTGCACCTGACTCAACATCAATGGAAACAACGGACTTGCCCTGATCGCTAATCTTTAATACAACTATACTCCTACCATCCTGCGACCATCTTGGCATCCCTAGTTCGGCATTTTCAGGGTTATCGAATCTTTTGATCTCTTTGCCAGAAAACGCATCGATTATCACAAGGTTGACTCTATTATCGATCGAATTATTTATAGTGGCCACTTTATAACCATCGGGAGAAATCGCTGCACCTGAATACCTTGTTTTGGATGTAACCCTTTTCAATTTCCTAGTCGCAAAGTCATAAGATTTGATTACCGAATAGGTTTTAGCCCTCCACCGTGGATCAAATTCATTTTCATTCCAATATACCTTGTAATGCGTAGCACTTAGCATACCTGTGTTGCTCATTACACCAGTCACTATTTTAGCTATCTCATTCCCATTGGCGTCAACTCTTACCAGCTGCCCCATGTCCGCTAAACCCGATTTAAAGGCCACTATCGAACCGTCTTCAAGTACCTGAGGAAAAGCATAGTCGGTATAGGTTGAATTACTTCTTTTGGTTATGGTTTGGTATTCTGTAAGTTTCAAGCCTTCCAATTGTTCCCGCCATTCCTTTTTCAGGTCATCCATCATCATATTATAGTTGTCCACTACAAAATGTCCGGTATGCTTTTTCATGGCATTTGAAAAAGTGAAAGGAATAAATGGTGTATTAAATGCACTTTTTGAAATGTCATTCCATATTTCAGGTTGACCCGTTCTTCTTCTCAAATGAGCTACCATATAATAACCCATCTTATAGTGATCCGGAATAAAGTCCTTATAAGACCTCAAATATTGCTTATGGTAATTGATCCGTTTTCCTTCAAGGATATTGGCCCGGAAAACACGGTCAAATGAGGGTATCCTCCCCCTGCCACTTGGGGTTATGGCCGTTTCCATTAATGTAGCATCACCTTCCCAAAACCACTTTGGTGCCGCTGCGAAGGCCATGCCTGCCTGTGTGTTTTCACCAAATAGATAGTAAAACACCTTATTAAAACCTGCTTTACTTCTCTGGAATTGAACAATATGTCGATATTCATGCACAGCCAATAAATCCAGCCATTTATTGGTCCCCGCAAAATTATAATCCTGTGGGGGCAATGTATAGAACTCTGAACGCCTTGGGGCCAACGTTACAAAACCATTGGAAAGGGCACTGTTATTTTGTAATACAATAGATATTCTTTTGGGTGATTTTTTACCCATCGTTGCAGTTTCCGGCTCTCTGATCGTTTCAAGGGTATTGGCTACTTTATTGGCCGTTTCCTCAAAGCCCTTTGGGAAAATAACTTTAAAACCTGGCGTTTTTATTTGCTCCCACTTTGTTGATGCAGGATTGTTATCCAATATCTGCGATTGCGGAATGGCGTTAAAGGCTATTAGGGATAGAAGAAAAGAGAAGAAAAATCTAAGCGTATATTTCATATTAGCGAGTAAATCTCTAAAATAGAAGATTTTAGATTGCCAGTAATATTATCGAGCATTTTTTAAAATATGATCAGCCACAAGAAAAGAAGAATCAAAATAAAGGTGATAACACGATAGGTCTTGCTGAAGACAGCAAACTCATAACCACAAATTGGGCATGTTTTAGCTGACTTCTCAATTTCCATTGCACAGGAAGGGCATTCTTTCTTGGCCATAAATAAAGATAAAAAATGAAACTGAATTTGCCGACTCCCTTTTATAAAATTATTGGAACATTAATTCTTTAATTTTATATTCCTTTATTTCGCAATACGTGAAAATTCTAAAAAATATCTCCCTCCAACCCTTCAATACTTTTGGTATTAATGCCAAAACGCAATTTTATGTAGAAGCCACTAACATTGCTGAATTGCAAAGTATCCTAAAGTTGTCCGAATTAAAGAATAGCCATTTGCTTGTCATAGGTGGTGGCAGTAATATTCTACTGACAAAGGATTTTGATGGATTTGTAATTAAAAATAACATACTAGGAAAAACTATAATTGAGGAAACGAGTGATTATGTGGTGGTGAAAATTGGTGGTGGTGAAAATTGGCATGGGTTTGTAGAGTATGCTATTGCCAATAATTGGGGTGGTGTTGAAAACCTTTCGCTCATTCCTGGAACAGTGGGTGCCGCACCCATGCAAAATATTGGTGCTTACGGAGTAGAAATTAAGGAGGTGTTTGAATCACTTGAGGCTGTGGAAATTGCAACTGGCAAACTCAAAACTTTCAATTCGAAGGATTGTCAATTTGGGTACCGTGAAAGTATTTTTAAGAAGGAGGCCAAAGACAAATATATTATTACAGGTGTTTTGCTTAAGCTCAAAAAGCATAGTCATCAATTGAATACGTCCTATGGTGCTATCAAAGACACTTTAATGGAGCAAGGGATTTCGAACCCTACAATTAAAGACGTGAGCAAAGCTGTTATCAGTATTCGCCAAAGCAAATTGCCTGATCCCAAAGTAATAGGTAATGCAGGCAGTTTTTTCAAAAACCCCACAATTGACAAAATAGATTTCGAAGGACTGAGGTTAGAATATTCTGACTTGCCAGGTTATGTGGTTTCACCTACTGAAGTTAAAATTCCAGCAGCGTGGCTTATTGAGCAATGTGGGTGGAAAGGGGAACGAAGAGGAAATATTGGCGTACACACAAAACAGGCCCTTGTATTGGTTAATTATGGTGGTGGTGATGGTAGTGAGATTAAAAAACTATCCGAAGATATTCAAAGTTCTGTGGCTGAAAAATTCGGCATTGTATTGAGTGCTGAAGTAAATTTTGTTTGATTAGATCATACTGGTGATGTTGGTCAGTTCACCTTCATATTTCTCCACTTCCACCCCAAATTTTCTCAAAAAATCAAGCCCTTCGTCATTGGCTATGCCCTTATACTCTGCATAGGAATTGAGATAAATGACTTTTGTGACTCCCATGGTGAATATAATCCTCGAACATGCCAGGCACGGTGACAGCGTCACATACATGGTAGCTCCCTTTACTTCAGTTTTATTTTGAACGGCATATAGAAGGGCATTTTGCTCCGCATGGATGGCCAGTGAACACCCTCCCTTTGAGTCTCTCGGACAACCGGTTTCAGGCCATTCCACATCACAGTTGTTTGTGCCTGCGGGTGGGCCATTATAACCAATGGATATTATCCGGGTTTCTTTGGTCAGCACCGCCCCTACGTGTCTCTTAATACAGTGTGACCTTCGTGCAAGGTTTACCGCCAGCTCCATAAATATATCATCGAATTTTGGTCTTTCCATAGTGCTTACTTGAACGGTACAATATTTGAATAGAAGTTGATTATCTTTAATTTTAACTAATCTATTCGATCACAAAGCTAGAAAACAAATATACATATGAAATACAAACATTTTATTTTGGCAAGTTTAGTTCTATTCACCATCAACAAATCATTTGCTCAAGAAGCGATAACCCCACGGCCAAGCCCACTTGCCATTGTCACTATGAAATATGAAGATACGTATGTTAAAGTCACCTACTGTCAGCCACATAAAAGAGACCGCAAGGTATTTGGGGAACTGGTGCCATTTGGCCAAGTGTGGAGGACTGGTGCAAATGAGGCTACGGAAATTACATTAACTGGTGATTTGCTTATTAAAAACGACACGCTAAAGGCTGGAACCTATGCTATTTTTACAATACCGCAGCCGGATAAATGGACTATTATTTTTAACAGTCAATTGGGACAATGGGGTGCCTATAACTATTCTGAAAAAGCGGATGTACTTAGAGTGGACGTTCCTGTTCAAAAATTGACGGGCGTGGTTTATGAACCATTTACCATTGCCTTTGAGCAGAAAAATGACAAAGCGGAAATGCAAATGATGTGGGAAAGCACTAAGGTGTCCATACCCATATCAATATTAACGGAATAATCGATTATGGAAAAAACGTACCGATCGCTTAAGGAGTTTTATCCTTTCTACCTCACCGAACATAGCCATCCTACTAGCAGGAAGCTGCACTTTGTTGGTACAGCCTTGGTGTTTATTACGCTATTCATGGCAATATTCACACAAAACTGGTGGCTATTGATTGCCATTCCAATTTTAGGCTATGGCTTTGCTTGGGTTGGTCATTTTTTCTTTGAGAAAAACAAACCCGCCACATTTCAATATCCTGGGTACAGTCTGGCCTCAGATTTTATATTGTTTTTTGATTTATTGACAGGCAAGCAAAAATTTAACCCTAACCGCTAATGGCTCCAACTTTGAACAACTGGACGCTCCTATTCCTTCTGGCAGCTGCCCAAGGGTTGTTTTTAAGTCTGGTTATATTCAGCCGGAAATCAAAAGTGAGCAATCTTCTGGCAACAGTAATATTGCTTTTTTCCATTATGCTTGGCTATTATGTCACCTATTGGACTGGTTTTTACTTGCTATTGCCCCGATTTGTTGGTGTACTGGGCGGATTAACCTTTGTGTTTACCCCTTTTCTCTATTTTTATCTGAAATCTGATAAAACTCACTATCATTTCAACCTTCTTCATTTCATTCCCTTTCTACTATTTGCTGCCTATTATTTTGGTGGCCCCTATTTAAATATTAAGAATGATTCCTTTTTAAGTGCCTTAGTGGCCGTTGCTCAATGCATACATTTAGTGGTTTATTCTCTGTTAATGTATCCAAAAGACGCTGTAAAACTTGCGAAAATAATGAAATGGAAAAGGCTAATCACTTTTTCATTTATGGGTTACACGGGCACTTTTTTATTTTATTATCTACTGGTGTGGACTGGTAATTTAAAAATAGAATACGATTACATGATTTCAATGGCCTCGTCATTTTTCATCTATTTTGTTGGTTATCAGAGTTTTAGAAACCCAGATGTACTTAAAACACTGGAAGGCAATAAATACAGCAAGACTCAACTTACTGATGCTGCCAGCCTCTCCATTTTGAAAACCATTGAAAATCATATGGTTACTAACAAACCTTACTTGGATGGTGATTTGAAATTGCATCAATTGGCAGAGCAACTATCACTGTCCACTAACCAACTTTCCCAAGTTATCAATGAGCAACTAGGTCTGAGTTTTTCTGACTATATAAACAAATACAGGGTCACAGAGGCCATGCAAATTTTAACTGATCCGACCACTGCAAAAATTAAATTGATCCACTTGGCCATGGATGTTGGATTTAATAATAAAGCATCTTTTAACAATGCTTTTAAAAGGTTAAACCAATGTACCCCAACAGAATTTGTCATTGCCAATGACAGAGGCCAATCAATAACTACAGCCGAATCCAAAACTAAAGTTCCTGATTATAGTCGCAACATTGCGAATTGAATTTGAGCAGTATACCTTTGCAGCCATGTTATCAATCAACAACCTTTCCTACTACATTGGTGGTCGTGCTCTTTACGAAGATGCCTCACTGCACATTAAACCAAAAGACAAAATTGGCCTCATTGGCCTTAATGGAAAAGGTAAATCCACGCTTTTGAAGCTTATCGATGGTGACCTCACGATAGATGGTGGAGAAATCAGCAAAGGGAAAGATTGTACCATAGGGTTCTTGAATCAAGACCTACTGTCTTACCAAAGTGAAGATAGTATTTTGAATGTGGCTATGATGGCCTTTGAGGAGGCTGTTGATGCACACAAAAAGATTGAGGCCATTCTCAAAAAACTGGAAACGGAATATTCTGATGAATTAATTGAAAAACTAACCAAACTTCAGGACAAATTTGAGCGGTTGGAAGGATATTCCATGCAGGCCAAGGCTGAAGAAATATTGGAGGGTATTGGCTTTAATACCTCAGATTTAAATAGGCCATTGAAAGAATTTTCAGGTGGCTGGCGAATGCGGGTTATGTTGGCTAAACTATTGCTTGAAAAGCCTTCGTTGCTCATGTTGGATGAACCTACCAACCACTTAGACCTTCCTTCTATTGAGTGGATTGAAAACTACCTTAGGACCTATGAAGGTGCAGTGATTGTGGTTTCACATGATAGGCTGTTCCTTAACAATACCGTAAACAAAATTGTGGAAGTGGCCAACGCCCAGCTTACCTCCTACGAGGGTAATTATGATTTCTATATGGCGGAAAAAGAGATGCGTCAGGAAATTCAAAAAAATGCCTTTGAAAACCAACAGCAAAAAATAAAGCAGACCGAAAAATTCATTGAGAGATTTAGGGCAAAAGCCACGAAAGCCAAGCAGGTACAATCCCGAGTAAAGTCATTGGAGCGCATGGATGTCATTGATGACATCGTAGATGAAAATGCCGTGGTCAATTTTAAGTTTGATTTCAAGCAAAAATCAGGGCGGCATTTAGTGATGTTGGAAGGTGTGAGCAAGTCCTATGGAGATTTGAACATCCTTAAAAATTCTACTGCTCAAATCGAGCGTGGAGATAAAATAGCATTGATCGGGGCTAACGGTAAAGGAAAGTCCACTTTGCTCAGAATTATAGCCGGCACTGAAAAAATACAAGGTAAACGAGAGCAAGGTCATAATGTGAATATGGGTTTCTATGCGCAACACCAACTTGAATCTTTAAAAGTTGACAATGAGATCATTGAAGAGTTGAAACAAGCGGGCACTCAAAAGACGGAACTTGAGTTGAGACAGGTATTGGGCTGTTTCTTATTTAGCAATGACGATGTCTTCAAGAAAATTAAGGTGCTTTCAGGAGGCGAAAAATCACGTGTAGCCTTAGCCAAAACATTGATCTCTGAATGTAACTTCCTGCTCTTGGATGAACCTACCAATCACCTTGATTTTCAATCGGAAAACATCCTGATTCAAGCACTACAGCAATATAAGGGAACATTCATTACTGTTTCACACAATCGTCATTTTGTAACCCAGGTAGCCAACAAGATTTGGTATATCGAAGACCATCAAATCAAGCAGTATCCTGGTACTTATGATGAATATACCTATTGGAGAAACCAGAATCAGGTACAGGAAGAAGCTCCCACACCTAAAGTAGAGAAAAAAGAAAAGCCAAAACGCGTCCGCAATGTGCAGGAAGAAAAACTATTGATCAATGCGCAAAAGGAATTGGCAAAAATTGAAAGTAGTATTGAAGCAGCGGAATTAGCCTTGGCCAGTTGTGAGGAAGAAATGGCCAAGCCGGAAGTTTATGGCAATCCTGATAAACTGCTTATTGTCAATACCCAGTATGAAAAGCTGAAAGCTGACCTAGCTTCACTCAACACAAAATGGGAGCAAAAGGCTGAGGAATTAGATGCCATGGAATAAGCACTAGAAACTAATACCTATTTTGAATTCCGTTCTGTTAAGCGTCCATTTTGTTTTTTCTACATAATTGAATCCCCCATAACTAGACATCGCAATGTCAAAGGAATTATAGTTATAGGGCGTACGGGTAGTCGTTGCCTGTTGTCGCTTATAGGCCATCGACAAACTAATGCTTATTTTATCAAGCTTCCATGAATAACCCGCACCTATATTGTACATTCTTCCCCCTTCTATTTCATCATTATCATTATTCTTCCTATCCCACATATGGGCATAGCCACCACTGAGATAATAAAACGGCCCACTATCCGCTTTGAGTATCTCTCCTCTATAGTAAATAGACACAGGCATTGCTTGAAAAAAAACGTAGTCATCAAAACCCACGCCAAGCCCAACTTGTAGAAACCTGTTGAATTTATAGTAGGCAAGATGATTTGTAGTTATTCCAAATTTTGCATTTTCCACCTCTGGAGAATGCGCCATAATGCCGGCATTGACTTCAAATGCAAAACCCTTTTTTATTTGGTAATTGACCGTATCCTGTTGTGCTAAGGCACAATTAATGACTGACAGATTAAAAAGAAACAGAAAAAATCGCAAAGGCCTATTCATGCGAAATGGTGATTTTGCTAAGCAACTTGATATCCGATAAATCTGAATAATCATACTGGAACAACCCATCTGCTCCAATCATCATAGCGATATTATTAAATGGAATTATGTCGTATGCCTGAATTTTGTCATAATGGGCAATCATATTATCATCTATTGTACTTAAATCAGTTGCATCAAACACCCTCAAACCTGCCTCACCATCACAGATGAACAAGGCGCTACCATCCTTACCCAATCCATGCGGGTTCGTCATTTGGTAAGTGTACTTAAGCTGCGGATCACTTAAATCAGAAATATCGATTACCTCAAGTTGATTGGTAAACCCCTGACATTCCGTTCCTGACCTTAAAGTGACAAATGCATAGTTCCCATCTACTATCACAGGATCGCAGCTCTGTATATGTGAGTAATTGGAAATTAAAGTTGGTATGGATGGATTAGTAATATCCATGATATGCATCCCATTCTGTGCCCCAATAAACAAGGTGTTCCCTTTTGGAAAGATCGTCTCTATCCCCCAGTCGATATAGGTCGGTGCTCCAGCTTGTAAATCACTTACATTGGCAACATTTACTGCGACAATATCACTATTATCAAGTGCATACAGGTAATCATTAGACAAAGCAAACCGTGCCATTGACCCACCCATGCCTGGGTTGGTTGGGGCTACAGCAGAGGCACTATTAAAAGCGGCCACATCTGCTGTCAGTAACCCATACTCATAGTACATCCCCCAGTCGTTTCTGTTCGTTTTGCAAGTCGATTCCGTTATGGTGACTTCATTGGTCTGCTTCCAACTGGTCACTACTCCAAGATCTTCAGTGGCATAAAATCCATAAGAATTAAATCCATTAAATAATCCTTCTATTCTTCCTACCTCTTGAACCTCCTCTAAATTATTAATATCAATGGCGACCAAATCTGTGTAACTATCAGAAAATAAAACAGTCCCCCTAACGGCCAGATCAAATGCACCGGGTATGTTGATAAATGATTTGTTTATGGGATTCGATGGGTCTCTATTATCAATAATATGCACCCCTTCATTTGGCTCATTGATAAACAGATAACCATCTTTAAAAAAAATCTTTCCTACCTGTTTAATTTCTATTGGCGGTAAAATTTCCACGGCATTTCTTAGCTCTTCCATTGAAGTATAAACCGGCTCGAAATAGGTATAGGTATTCTCCTGTTCGCATTTATCTGTACAGCCCGGAAGAATCAAGGACATGAACATTAACAAGGCAAAATAAATCACCAATTGAATTGTGATTACCTTTTTATCCGACATTTTAGAATAGTTTAGTTTCATGTTTACGCATTTAAGTTTCAACTTCTAAATTCATGACACTCATCACTCACTAAAGGTTGGAATCGCATAAAAATTCATCGTGTCATTTTGTCAGTTGTAGTTTTTAACTATTTATAAATCAGTTATTTATAACACACTTATTAAAGTAATATATAATACAAAATAACTTACTCCACAACAAGCAATACACCCTACTTAATGATGTATTTGAACTTAAAACCAACCTCGAGCACCGTAGGTTTATTGTCATTTGGTGTAAATGAGGTGAAGGCTTGCCTTACCTGAGGCTGCAAAGAAATGGAGTAACTCTCACCAATGGCATAGCTCAATTCTGTCCCAAATAACCCACTGATAGAATAGATCGAATAGCCATTATCAGTGGCAGTGGCTGTTGTACTATTGGCATCACTTGTGTTATCGGAAACTCGCTTTTTTAAAAACAAATCATTGGCAACCCCTCCTAAAATCATGACATCAAATCGCCTGTCAAGAACAAGATATCCCGCTTGAACAGGGATTGAAATCAACTCGTAAGTGCTATTGATTTCATAGGTATCTGTTAATTCCAATTGACTGTTGGCCTGAGCTGAAGCCAGGTCACTAACCGTATAACGTTGGGCACCTTTTGAAGCCACTATATTCGACTGTGAGGTGGTTGTTTGTTGTAGATAATTAAAGCCACTTAACAACGCCAATCTATTTGTCATCTGTTTGCCCACATTAAGACCCACCCCTATCGATCTACCCATTTGTTCATCAGTAATAACAGCTTGCCGGCCACTTAACCCACCACCGTCATTAGTTAAAGCTTCTGAAGCGAATTGCTTACCACCGTTTTGGTTCGGCTGGTAATTCCCTGCAGATATATTGACACCTGCCCAAAGATTGCTTGGATTGCTCCTTCTTTTTGAATGTGAAACATAGGAAAACCAAGGTACCATTTTAAATTCCGCAATCGCTGGTGCCTCTAAATCCAAGTTGGTGGTGAGTGCAACCAATGTCTTTGGGGCCCCTTGCTTAATTGACTGATCTGAAATATTACTTTGCACTAAAGCATCCACTGATGACACCTCTTTTGAATTGGTTTTGAATAGGGTATTATCAATTGACTGTTTGTTTTGTTGGTCTGAAATGGAACGATCCTCTTTGGGTAATTCGTTAGTTATAAAACCATTTTTATCGGATGGTTTACGCTCTGCATTTACTGATTCTTCAGATTTTTGGTTGATTGGCATATTTGAATCATGTGAAGACCCTTTGGTTTCGTTCTTGGCTATGGTATTAATTGATTGTGAAGGCGTTATTACACTCTTATACAACTGCCAGCCCCCAACAACCATAGCGAAAGAAACCGAAGCCGCTGCGAGTAACTTAAATATAAATAGCCGCTTTTTAAATGCCCCTCCCTCTGCGTTGGCAAGTGTAAGCTCCACTTTGGTCCAGAGGTTTTCTGAAGGTAATAGCTCAGCATTGTTAAATGCCAGCTCCCATTCTTTTTCAAAAATATCCCTATTTAACTCTTTCATAACTAAGTGTTTCGTCCTTTTTGATTCGAGCCATTAGCAGCTGTCTCGCCCGTGCGTATTGTGATTTAGAAGTCCCAACACTGATTTCAAGTAATTCTGCTATCTCTTTATGAGAATAACCTTCGATCGCAAAAAGATTGAATATTATTTGGCAACCTGAAGGCAATTCCTGAATAATTTTTAACAGCTCCGAAAAATGGTACTCCGATAAAGAAAAATCACCCTGAAATTCGTTGTGCATATTTTCAACATCCACCATTGGAAACATATAAAGTTTACTTCTTTGGTGATTGAGGGCAGTATTTACTACAATGCGTTTGATCCAAAAACTTAGGTGAGATTCCCCACGAAATGTTTTAATTTTTTCAAAGACTTTGATAAAGGCTTCTTGAAGCACATCCTCGGCCTCTTGTTGAGATTTGGAATAACGCATTGACACCACCAGCATTTTACTTGCATATTGATCAAAAAGCTGCCGTTGAGCTTTCCTCTCACCTTTTATACATGCTTCAATGAGGTTCTTTTCCGAATCCATTTATAATAATTCAGTACCGATCGTGTTTAATAGACACACCTTTATTGATATTGGTTGGAATACTTATCTTCGCTTTAATAAAATTATTAATTTATTCGATGATCTCATATAGGACCTTTATTCTGCTGCTTTTTACTATTCCATTCCATTTAGGGCTTACCACATTACCACAACAATCGGGCAAGAAAAAATTGGTCTATGCAGATGCCTCCTATGAGCAAGAGATTAGAACAGTAAGGCTATACCCACAAAAAGGTAATCCCGCTGATGTATTTTCATCGCCTGTTACGAAACTTGGCCAGAATAACTTGGTGTTGGAGTTTGATGATCTGGTTGCGGCCAACGAACAGTATCGTGTTAAAATTATCCACTGTAATACGAATTGGACGCCTTCCCAGTTAAGTAATCTAGATTACTTATATGATTTTAATGAGTTTATAATCACCCAATATGAATACTCAACAGACACCAAAATAGGCTACGTCCATTATACTTTTAGGGTACCAAGTGTCAAATTACCTGGAAATTACCTGTTAGTGGCCTATCGTGGATATGATCAGGACGACATCATCTTAAGTAAACGTTTTATGGTTTATAGTTCAAATATCAACGTTGGTATATTGAGCAATTTAATGGGATTGAACTCTAACAATAGGAAAAATCAACAAATTGATTTTACCCTTACTTATGAGGACTATGAAATCATCAACCCTATGGACAATATAAAGGTGGTGCTAAGGCAAAACCAACAATGGTTTAATGCTATAACAGACCTTAAGCCCACGTTCTTTCGTGAGGGCCAACTTGACTATCGGTTTTTTAATTATGAAAACAATTTTAGTGCTGGCAACGAATATCGATTTTTTGATATGCGATCATTGCGCTACCCTGGGCAGAGAGTGGATAAAGCAGACTTGACCGCTAGGCCCATAAAAATTAACCTGATGGCCGATGGCCCGCGTATTTATCAAGCTTATGCACAGTATGAGGATCTTAATGGCGATTTTTATATCCAAAATCAGGACACGGGAGGATCATCGGAATCAGATTATGTATATGTCAAATTTACATTGATACTGAAAGAACCTTTAAACGATGACATTTATGTGGTGGGTAAGATGAATAATTATGACATGAATGAATCCACTAAAATGGTTTATGATAAGCGAACTAAAAGCTACACTAATACGCAGCTGTTAAAACAAGGGTGGTTTGACTATAAATATGTGGTAAAAAGTAAAACACTGAACATTAATTACCTGGAAGGCAATCATTTTGAAACAGAAAATGATTATGAATTACTGGTGTATTATCACCCACCCAATATGCGTGGAGATTTGCTGATTGGATATAAGAGCCTTACGTTAAATAAAAGGGATTAGGCGTAGCTGAACTCATATTTTAATACCCTGTTGTTGGGGTTTGAATTGGCCACATCCAACATACCGAATCCTTTGTGGGTAAATTGACCCAACCCGCAATGAAACACAAACTCCTGCACTTCAGGTGCTGCGTAGAGTGTAAATGGGAATGTATAGCCTCTAACTTCGTATTTTACATCCTGATCAAAAACAGGGTAAATACGTGCAAATTTCTTTTGTTCTGCGGTTAGTCGCGCTAGATAGCTCTTGTCAGGTACCAATTGAAATTTATAAAAACTTGTTAGTTGTTCTTCCGTAAAGAGCCCAGTTTCCTGCATTCGTTGTATGGTAGATTCATAGAGTACATCAGAAAAACTATCAGTCTCTGGCTGTATAAACCGCTTAGCAGTACTATCATTAAATGATGAGCTCAGTAAAACCAGGGGCGAGATACAGATAAATTTGCTGGAGTTCTCAAACGTGATGGCTTCTTCCAGCTCAACAGATTCGGGTTTTAAAAATAAAGTCCCTATCTCCACTTGATCGAAGGTGAACAAATTGGCTAAAAAATAATCAATAAATGCCTTATTAGGGCTTGAGAGGACTAATGTAACCCGAGAAGAGTAATAGTGCAATCCTTTCCTACTAACTTTTGTTTGCCCTTTTAGCCCTGAGAAATTGTAGAAACCATATTCTATCATTTCCTTATTTCCACCCTTCATCAGTATGCCCTTCATCATTTGCGCCAGCATATACTGGTGATGAAAAGGAACATAACTCCCTCTGTTCTTTAATAGAAAAACGATGCGGACTCTCAATTGAATAAAAATTAACCGTACTAAAAAAATATGGGCTTCGGTCGCTTGGAGTTTTATCAACTCCATCTCAAAAATCAACTGCTTTTGTTAAAGCCAAATTGTTCATTTAAACAATAGCAAATAAAAATAAGGCTAAAAAACCAATTCTAAAAGTGCATGTAATATATTATTGTTATTTATACATTAAATCTGAAGTGCATTATGTCTCCGTCATTAACAATATACTCCTTGCCTTCCACAGACATCTTTCCTGCTTCCTTACAGGCGAGTTCTGTTTTATACTTCTCGTAATCAGCTATTTTTATCACTTCTGCCCTAATAAAGCCCTTTTCAAAGTCAGTATGGATTACTCCTGCAGCCTGTGGTGCTTTCCAACCTCTTTTTATCGTCCATGCCCTTACCTCTTTTACCCCAGCGGTAAAATAGGTTATCAAATCCAATATAGAATAGGCAGCTTTAATCAATTTATTTAAACCTGACTCCTTCAATCCATATTCTGACAAGAACAAGGCCCTTTCTTCAGGATCTTCCAATTCAGCTATTTGTGCTTCAATAGAGGCTGATACCACTACTACTTCGGCCTTTTCATTTTTTACTGCTTCCTTTAGCCTCTCAGATAGCTCATTACCATCCGGCAAAGCACTTTCCTCTACATTTGCCACATAAATAACCGGTTTGGCCGTAAGTAATTGAAGCTCTGCAACCACTTTCTTATCTTCGGGCTCCACCTCTATCGTTCTGGCGTTCTCCCCACTTTCCAAATGCTTTTTATAGTGAAGTAATACGGCCAACTCCTTTTTTGACTTTGCATCACCCGTTTTGGCCTGTTTTTCTATTTTAAGAATTTTCTTATCAACGGATTCGAGGTCTTTGATCTGCAATTCGAAATCAATTACTTCCTTATCGGATATTGGATCGACCTTGCCTTCTACGTGAACAATGTTATCATCATTGAAGCATCTAACTACGTGAGCAATGGCATCTACTTCCCTAATATTGGCCAAAAATTGATTCCCTAAACCTTCTCCTTTACTGGCTCCTTTTACCAAACCGGCTATGTCTACAAATTCGATAGTGGTAGGCAATACCCTTTCCGGATGAACCAAATCTTCCAGGACTTTCAATCGTTCATCGGGTACGGTTATGATCCCAACGTTAGGTTCAATAGTACAAAATGGAAAATTGGCTGCTTCAGCCTTGTTGTTTGAAATTGCATTAAATAGAGTCGATTTACCAACATTTGGTAAGCCCACAATACCACATTTTAGTGCCATTGAAATTTATTTTTTCTGTATTTTAAAAATTTTGTAGCTTCTATAACCCTCATACAATTCTGAAAATGACACCCTCAGAATCGTGTAAAATGGGATGGCAGCTACCATACCAGGAATGCCGGCCAAAGAAGCGCCTGCAAATATAATTATAAATATCTCTAACGGATGGGCTTTTACACTTTTAGAAAAAATGATTGGCTGCAAAAGCACATTGTCAACAATTTGTATGATACCAAATACAGTTATTATTTTCAAGAACAATATAAATACGGATTGTGCATCGGCAAAATCAACGCCTGTGGAAATCCCCACAATAATTCCAAAACTAGCTCCCAATATTGGCCCCATGTAAGGAATTAAGTTAGCCACAGCAGCAAATAGCGCAATGGTCAAAGAATATTTGATACCAACTATACTCAACCCAAGAGCAGCAATGCTGAATATCGAAAACATTTGAAACAACAGACCTGTGAGGTAATTGGTCAGCAGGATTTCTATTTTATTATAAGCCGTAATGGTAACCTCAAAGTATTTATTCGGAATAAAAGAAATTAATTTTTTTCTCATCGCACCCATTTCATAAAGAAAGAAAAAGGAGATAAATGAAACCGCCAAAATGCCTACGAAAAACTGACCTGTAAATGAAATTACCGCATTGAGTATATTTCCGACCTGTACGGTTGAAAGCAGGCCTAGAATATTTTCCTTTAAGCTGTTTACAATAAAGCCTGGATCTTCTGATGATAATCCATTGGAAATCAAAAAATGTTCAAGATCCTGAAGTGGTACCGTTGCGCGTTCATAAAGGTTTTCGTAATTGACGCTGGAAAGCACTTGTACCTGCTCTGAGATGAGTGGTATAAAGAGCACGAAGAACGAAAAGAAAAGTAAGATGAGAATGGCAAATGACAATAGTACTGCCAGTAACTTTGGTAACCTGAGGCCAAAAAATTGAGCGCTGCTCAAATAATGCATCATAGGTCGTAATAATGAACTCAGCACAATAGCAAAAGCCAAGTACAAAAATATATCGGCAAACAGCCATGCTAAGAAGATAAGCAGGGCAAAAGCCAGTACGACATATATTATTGTATTTCTAATCATCAGAAGTTAAACAAACATAAATAAAAAAGGCCTCCCAATTCAAACGGAAGGCCTGTAATCTTAAGTATTTTAATTTAATCCCATTTTAATTCCGTATCGGTGTCGGTAGTTACGGTTTCAGCACCATTCTCTTCATGTTCACGATCAAATTGTGCAAAATCCACATCCGGCAGCAACTCTTCCTTTACATGATTAACAGTATTGTTCAATGCTTCTAAAAATTTATTGAAATCTTCCTTATAAAGGAAAATTTTATGTTTTTCATACGTATAACCATCATCTTTGTATCTTCTCTTACTCTCAGTAATGGTCAGATAGTAGTCATTCGATCTAGTGGCCTTCACATCAAAGAAATATGTTCTTTTTCCTGCTCTTACCCTTTCAGAATAGATTTCTTCCCTTTCATTGTTATTCTCTTCCACAATCCTAATGTTTTAGTTATCTTTTGGTTGCCAAATTTCAGTTTTAATAGATTCTAAATATAGTATAATATTTGTGGTATATCCAAACTGATATGGCTAATTGTACAACATTTTTGACATAAATTCGTTGTGCGGCCCATTATTGATCACTGATGTAAACACTAACAATGAAATTAGATATAGGCAAAATAAATGAAATAGGTAATATCGATTTCCTTGCCAAACAACTTGTTGAGGGGTTTGTAACGGGTTTGCACAAATCCCCTTATCATGGGTTTAGTGTAGAATTCGCAGAACATAGGCTTTATAATAATGGTGAAAGTACAAGGCATATTGACTGGAAAGTATTTGCCAAAACAGATAAACTGTTTACTAAAAGGTATGAGGAAGAAACCAACCTTAGGTGTCAGATAATCATTGATAACAGTTCTTCCATGCATTATCCATTGCCCTCAAGAGGTAAAATTGGATTTAGTATAGTAGCAGCAGGTGCCTTGGCCTATCTATTGCAACGTCAGCGTGATGCCGTGGGCATTTGCTCCTTCTCCAATGAATTGGAGGTCAGCACCGAGATCAAATCCACCACTACCCATCTCAATAAGCTGATCACCGAGCTTCAAACCATGTTTGACCAAAAAAGTGAAAGCAAGACCACTAACGTGGCCAAAATACTGCACGAGATAGCTGAAAAGACCTATCGCAGATCATTGATTATTATCTTCAGTGACATGTTTGACAATACCACCGAACTAGATGAAATTTTTGCAGGTTTACAACATATGAAGCACAACAAACATGAGGTGTTGCTTTTTCATGTTACGGATAAAGCCACTGAATTTGAATTCGAATTCGAAGATCGGCCTCATGAATTTATTGACCTGGAATCAGGTGAAAAGCTTAAACTTCAGCCTGCTGACGTAAAGGAGCATTTTAAAACACAGGCTACTGCCTTCTATCATAATCTAAAGATCAGGTGTGCTCAACTAAAAATTGATTTTATTGAAGCTGATATCAACAAAGACTACAATGAGATACTCAGGGCCTATTTGATTAAAAGATCGAAGATGAGGTAATTGAGTATAGAGTAGTTAGTAGTTAGTAGTTAGTAGTTAGTGGTTAGTGGTTAGTAGTTAGTGGTTAGTGGTTAGTAGTTAGTAGTTAGTAGTTAGTAGTTAGTAGTTAGTAGTTAGTAATTTGAGCATGCCTGATTAAGGTTGCCTTTTTTCTGGTTAATAGTTTTTAGATTAGGTTTCATGATTTCCACGTTTTGTGGTCAACCTATATCAGGGACGTACAAACTCTCATATCTAATGTCTCACATCTAATGTCTAACGTCTAATGTCTCACATCTAATATCTAATGTCTGATCAACTATTCATTATGCAACCAAGCCTTCTTGTTCAATAGCTCTTCTTCTTCCTCTACATAATCAGGGTCAGGAACACAACAATCTACAGGACAAACCGCTGCACATTGTGGCTCTTCATGGAAACCCATACACTCTGTACACTTACCTGAAACTATATAATAAAATTCGTCAGAAACGGGCTCTTGGGGCTCATTTCCATCTATAACTACTCCATCTTCTAATTCTACTTCCTTTAATGTCGTACCCCCACTCCAATTCCATTCTATACCGCCCTCATAAATTGCCGTATTAGGACACTCGGGTTCACAAGCCCCGCAATTTATGCATTCGTCTGTTATCATTATTGCCATTATAGCTGGTTTTAATCCTTCACTTATTTTATCAACTTTGCAAAAGTATAAACTATCTGCATGCATACCAACAACCAACGTACCGTAATGGTTTAACTTTACTTATGAATCTTCAAAAAAGAATAGAATCTTTCAAAAATTTAGGTAGTATCTTATCGAACCTATCTTCCACGGAATTAGAAAATTTAGCATTAGATGCTCAGAATAACAATACTTGGTTTACACCCACTAGTGTAAAGCTAGCCATTGAGGGCATTGGTAAGTTTTTGGATAAAACTGTACTTGAAAATTGGTGCGCCAAGTATCATCTCCCTGACTCCCCAAAAGAGGTAAAAATCATTGGAGTAGTGATGGCTGGAAATATTCCTTTAGTCGGATTTCACGATCTCTTGTGTGTGTTAATAAGTGGGTACAGAATCAAGATCAAACTTAGCTCACAGGATGCACCGCTTATGAAATATGTATGTAAAACCTTGAGCGGTATTGACCCTTATTTTTCTGATTGTATTGAAATATCAGATCAGCTCAAGGATGTAGATGCCATTATCGCTACGGGTAGTGACAACACTTCCAGGTATTTTGAATTCTATTTTGCCAAATACCCACACATTATTAGAAAAAACAGAACTTCAATTGCCATTTTATCTGGTGATGAAATGCAAGAAGATCTTTATGCACTTGGCAAAGATATTTTTACTTTTTATGGCTTGGGTTGCCGTAATGTATCTAAACTATATGTACCCAAGAACTATAAATTTGATAAATTCTTTGAGGCCATTGAAGAATACTCACCCATCACGCAACATCATAAGTACAGTAACAATTATGATTATAACAAATCAATTTATCTGATCAATGGGGTGAAACACTTAGATAATGGATTCCTTATGGTTACTGAAAGAGAAGAGCTTGTCTCCCCTATTTCAGTGCTTTATTTTGAGTATTATAATAGTGAGGAAGAACTAGGTGCGATGCTGAAAACCAATACTGAAAAAATTCAGTGTATTGTGTCAAAAGAAGGCAATTGGGAGAATAGTTTTGCTTTTGGGTTAGCTCAATCACCCAGTATCAATGACTATGCGGATAATGTGGATACTATGGCGTTCTTGAAAGAGCTTTAAAGCATTATGAATAGAATACTAACTCTATTATCCTTGTTGGTTTTGGTGGCCTGTAACAGTGCTCCTCAAACTAAAAAAGCGGGTGTCTGTATTTCATTTGATGATAGAAGTATAGCAGAATGGTATCAAATGTCAGGGCTTTTAGATCAATATAATGCTAAAGTCACATTTTTTATAACCCAGTTTGATTCACTTACTGAAAATGAAGTTGTTAAATTAAAACAACTCCAATTGAATGGCCATGAAATTGGAAGTCATGGCAATAGGCATGCAATTTCTGAAAATTATATAAAGGAATATGGTTGGAATAAGTACATAGATGATGAAATTATTGCTAATAAATTAGCCATGCAAGCCAAAGGATTTGAACCTGTTTCATTTGCCTACCCGTATGGGGCAAAATATTGGTTTACTGATTATCTTATTTCCAAATATCATCCTGCCATCCGTTCCGATTTGCCAGTAAATGCAGAGAATGATCTGACCAAAATCGAAGGTATCTTCTATAAATTTGATGGTGATTACGAATTTTATTCCATGGGATTTGATAGTAATTATCATCTAACACATGAAATGATTACTAAGGCCATGAAACGTGCCAAAATGAATAATGAAGTGCTGCTATTACATGGCCACGTACCGGACGATGGTAAGGCTAAGAAGTACGAATTCTCGATGGAATTATTAGAGTTTATACTATCGGAAGCCAATAGGCAAGGCTTGGTTTTTTATAGGTTTAAGGATTTGGTCAATTCGGATCAATAGTTCTACTCCTTCTCTATATTGGGTCGTAGGACTGCTGGGCTTAACCTACGATCTGTGGGGGAATGACTGCACTAAACCTGTCAGGTTTAATTTTAGTTAGGCCTTCGTCCAATCTATATCAACAGCCAAAGTAATGACAAACCTGACAGGTTTTTATTACTTGAAATTTCGTTATGTATCATTGAATAAGGTAAGGTTTGCGCCAATTGGGAACTACTGCACTGGTTGTAGCGTCCGCTACCTATGATTTTTATTACTTGTCCGTTATCTATATTGGTTGTAGGATGGCTGCGCTAAACCTACGACCAGTGGGGTAAAACAAAGAAAGGCACAAGTGGACACTTGCGCCAGTTTCTTCGTTTTATATGCATGTTCCTGTTGGAGAAAGCAACATATACCCACCATCTACAAAAACGAAATCTTTATCGAACATCAGGTAGTTACTTCTTCCCTTCTGCTGGTTTATCACCTTTGTCCTCCTTTTTCACGGGTTTGACTTCAATAGGCTTTTCCGTTTTAGATTCTGCCTTTATACCCTTGGCCATCTTCTCAATTTCTTCTTTCGACTTACCCTTCAAATACTCAGGCAAATCCATGCCCGCCATGTTAAACATCTCTTGTAATGGAGGTACCGACTTATAAAGTCCTGAAATGAAATTAGCTGTAGACGTTTTATCATCACCGCCATTTCCACCTTCCCAAACAGTGATTTTATCGATTTTAATATTTTTAATCGCTTCAGTTTGCAATCTTACCAACTCGGGTAATTTATCAGCTATTAATAGTAATACCGCATCTTTAGAATTATCACCAGCCGCATTTACAATTTGCTTTAATCCTTCTGCTTGCTTAGTCAATATTTCCAAAAGTCCCTGCGCTTCCGCTTGTTTTTTGAACAATATCGCATCAGCTTCCCCTTTTGCCCTTCTTCTGATCATCTCTGCCTCTGCTTCAGCAGCAATCTCCACCCTTTCTTTATCAATTCTTGCTGGGATCACTATATCAGCTGTTTGTGCTGCTTTATCACGGGTAGCTCTTGCATCTTCCGCCAACTGTTCTGCGGCATAGGCTTCCTCCAGTGCTTTTGCAGATTGTACTTTTTCTGCTGCTGTGGAAATACGCTTTGCTTCTGCTTCCTTTTCAAATCTAGAGGCATCAGACTGCGCTATCTTAATTTTTGCTGTATTTTCCCCCTCTACTGCACGTGCATTGGCATCCGCCACTTGTACCCTTTGATCCTGATGCGCATTGGCCTCACCAATAGCCCCATCCCTATCCTTCTCTGCAACCGATTTCTTTGCGTCATTGATGGCCTTTGCTGCTGCTTCTTTACCAAGTGCCTCTATATATCCAGACTCATCTTTAATGTCCGTTACGTTTACGTTAATTAGCTTAAGTCCTATCTTTTTAAGTTCAGCTTCAACGTTTGAAGCTACATTCGCTAAAAACTTATCTCTGTTACTATTAATCTCCTCAATGTCCATTGTAGCAACAACAAGTCTCAACTGACCGAATATAATATCTTTGGCCAAATCATGAATATGATCCTGAGAAAGGCCTAAAAGGCGTTCTGCCGCATTGTTCATCACCCCTGGCTCTGTTGAAATACCAACTGTAAATCTTGAAGGCACATCTACACGGATATTTTGCTTACTTAATGCATTTGAGAGCATTACTTCTATAGAACTAGGAGTCAAATCTAGGAACTCATAATCCTGAAAAACGGGCCACACAAATGCAGCACCTCCATGGATACATTTAGCTGAGCCTGTACCTACTTTTCCATAAACCACTAATATTCTATCTGATGGACAGCGCTTGTACCTTCTAATGAAGGTGGCTATGATGATAAAAATGAATAATGCGACAAACGCAAATACGGGTAAGGCTAAAACGCTCATTATAGTTTATTCTTAGTTACAATTAATAGATTATCATTTACCAAAGCGGATACAGTCACCACTGAGCCTGCTTTTAAATCCTGTTCATCATCAGTTACAGCCTCTAAGGTTCGAAGTGTCCCCTGTACCTTTACCTGAACTTGTCCGATATTGCCCCTGGTAGCTTTTATTTCCAAATATACTTCGCCTACCATACCGATGGCATTTTTCATTTTGAGCGTACCACTAGAATCAGCTTTGTCCATAAAATAAAACATCCCTCCCATGATTAGCATCATCATCAGACCTGCAATCACAGAAATAAAAATAGAAAGGCCGTTGGACAATCCTGAATCTAAACAAGCGATACCTGTCCAAGCAAAAATGGTGAAAAAGGCAACTAAATTTTTTACAGTAAAAAACTGAAATCCAATACCATCATCAGTTTCAATATCAACGTCTACCGAGCTATCATCAGGGATGTCGCCACCAAAAAACGTAAGTACAAGCTGGATTATAAAAAAGAAGGTGAAAGGGACTGCAAACCCCCAGTAGATCTGCTCTAGTGATTGCAATGATTCCCACCATGAGCTTATATCAGTCATCATGAATTGTTTGTAGATTAAATATCGAGCAAATTAGTTTTTTTGCTTTGAATGAGGAAAACATTTGAGAAAATAATTATAAAAAATGTTGCCTCTTTAAGGCAAATCTTCTTCCTCTCAATTAAAAAAGGCGGCTAATGTGGCCGCCTTTCATTTGATATTCAATCAAATACCCTAGGGTTTAACTCCTTTTATTACTTCCACCCAACCCGTATAGATTTTACCAGCGGCTTCAAGTTTATAGAAGTAAATGCCTTCAGGCGTATCTTCTCCACCCCAAGCGGTGTCGTTGGTGTAGTTGCTGCTTTTGAATACTTCTCTACCCCATCGGCTAGTAATTACTATTGTAGAACCCTCATCAGGTAGATTTCTGATATAGAATGTTTCATTGTCATCATCTCCATTAGGGGTGATCACGTTAGGTATAAATAAAGTGGAATCTCGACCTACTACTGGATTCAATATTTGACTACAACCATTCGCGTCTAATACAGTAAGGTCATATAATCCAAAATTCAAATCATTAAACGTTGTACCCGATCCATCAGTAAGATTGACCGACAAGAATATGGACCTATTGCTGCTCTCTACCCCTTCCAACTCCACTAAAAATGGTGAAGTACCTCCTTCAATACTTTCAATTTCAATTGAACCCGTGCCTTTATCTGGCAATGAGGCATTGATTGAACCTAAAAGAACATTAAGTTCATCAGGTTCAATAATTGTAATTCTTTCATTCTTTGTTGAATTACAACCTCCATTTTGTTTTACTTTCACTTCATAAGTTCCTTTTGAAAGATTAGAGAATACAAAGCTAGTTCCATCAAAATTTTCTTCTCTAATAATTTCAGCTCCATTAAGAGATAAAGTAATTGTTAAATCAACAGTGGCGTCTTCTGATCCAATGATGTCTGTCAAACTAATTTCACCGTCCCCATCCAGATTACACGTAACATCAGTCTTTTCGAAACTGAAATCTACTAAGCCAAAACCTGTAACTGTGGCCACTTGTTGCGTCAGACATCCATCATCATCCAAATCAGGTTTCATTACCACCTCATGTACACCAACAGATAAGTCCTTGATTGAAAAATTAAATCCAGGAGCCTCAATGAAGTCATTGCCATCCACCGAATAGTAGAAAGGTCGTGTTCCGGTGGTAACATCTACATTAATGACACCATCTGATCCATTTCCAGAACAAGTTGCGGCACTAGTTTGCGTAAGTGTAAAGTCTACCGTGCCAGGAGCTAGAATGTCAAAATCTTCGCTCACAGTACATCCTGAGATATCCCTGATATAAAGTGTATAATTATCGGCACTTAGGTTATTGTAAATGATATCTTCATTAAAAGTCCCGAAATCTCCATCGGTAATAGCACTTGAAGTACGCTTAAAGGCGATAAACCAATCATCTCCACCTGTGTTGGCTCCACCTGAAGGAGGAAAATCAACTGATACCTGTCCATCACTGCTATCACAAGTAGTCAGATTGGAAGGTGTAGCATTGACGGTAATAACGGGGTTAACTGAAGTAATAGTGACATCAATTATATCAGGGCAGGGATCATTAGCTACAGAACCGAGTCTAATACTTGTTATTCCTGCATTTAATCCTTCTACTCTGTTATCCCCAGGGAGAGCCATCCATGATGAACCTCCGTCAATGGAGTAGAAATATTGTCCTAACACAGGCGTGATATTAGTTAAGGTTACTGCTCCTGTTTCACCAAAGCACGATATATTTTCAGTTGAACCACCAAGTAATTCACCTTCAACTGTACTAAGGATTTCCAAAACAACAGACCTCCCATCATCACAAATATTACTATTCCCTAAATCTGTAACCGTATACGTATAGATAGAAGGCGACAAGTTATTAAAAGTTGGCATAGCAGATTGCGTACTGAATGGATTACCACCAGAATCTGTCATTTGGACCAAATAATTACCTGTTCCACCTTGAATATCGAATGCAATTGAACCATCGTTATTATTTGTGCAAGTTGGCCTAGTTAAAATCGGATTGATAGCAGTGAAGGCACCACAATCGGTAGGGCCACAAGTACCAGGGTCATTAAGTGTTACATTAATTATTTCGCTGGATGTACATGCACCATCAGTAATTGTGATATTATTATAAACGCCTGCAGTTAATCCACTTATTGTAGCTGTACCTCCACTTATATTTATACCTGTAAAAGTCTGTGCAGTAGCACTTCCGTCAATATAATCCAAGTCATAAAGTCCATCAGTGACATTCGTAAAGATTAAACTTATAGAGCCGTCTGAGCCACCGCATGTTGTAGGCCCACCGTTCCCTGTTAAATTTATTGTTGGTGCTGATGAGTCATTAAGTGTATTTATGGTAGCGTCTGGATCCGAGAAGCACATTGTTCCGATTTCCTGTACTACAAAATTAGTAAAATCTCCTGCTGATAGTCCACTAATGAGTATATTGCCAGAGGCATCCGTTGAAACGGCTGACATACTCACTGGTGTTGAATTAAATTCAAATGATAAGTTATAATTAGTTGTAGCAGAAAGCCCTGTTAATTGAATGTTTCCATCGCTTCCACCACATGTTGTAGGATCGGTGGTTATACCAATATTGAATGTAGGAATAGCTGGATCTGATAAAGTAATTGCCCCAGGCAAAACATTTGAAAAACAACCTGTTCCATCTTCCTCAACTGAAATATTAGTGTAGTCTCCTGCAGATAAAGATTGAATCTGGATTAACCCACTTATATCACTAGTTAACTGAATTGAAACTGGGGTAGCATTAAATTGATAATTCAGATTATATACTGTAGTAGCAATTAGCCCTGATAATTCAATTTCTCCCTCACTACCTGCACATGTGGTTGGATTTGAAGTATTGTTGATTGTAATAATTGGAGCACCAGTATCTATAATATCAAATGGACCTATTAAAGAATTTGAAATACAATTGCTTTCAGTGACCGTAATATTGTCATAGCTTCCCGCTACCAGATTATTAATACTTAATCCTCCTACACCATCACTAACAAAATTACCACCAGCGGTAACAACACCATTTAATGTATAATCCACAGCATAAGAAATGCTATTGTCTAACCCTGTTAAATTTATTTGACCATCAGCCGCTCCACAAATTGTAGGCGGAACTATATTATTAAAGGCAATTGTAACAGGTGTAGGATCCACTAGATTGAACGGTCCAGGTACTGTATTTGAAGTACAACTTCCTTCTTGAACTCTAATATTAGTAATTGATCCGGCAGCAAATCCAGATAGTATAATTTCTCCTGCACCATTACTTGTTACAGGAGTTAGAATAAATAATGCTGTGTTAAAATTATAAATGACACTATAAGCAGTAGTCACATTTAATCCAGTGATAGTTATTGAGCCGTCAGAACCACCACAAGAAGTTGGGTCTGACTTACTAGCTAAAATTGAAACGGCCCCTGGATCACTTAAAACTATTGCCGTAGTTATAACATTTGACTGGCAACCGTTTACATCGGTAACAGATATGTTATTATAATTTCCTGCTGAGAGGTTAGAAACGGTAAGTAATCCACCCCCATCACTTGTTAATACAGGGATATTAACCGCCACTCCATTAAATTCATAATCTACAATATAGTTTGTTGTTGGTGTTAGTCCGTTTAACACAAATGTTCCATCAGATGATACGCAAGAAAGTGGATCAGTAAACGAATCTTCAAGTATTGTTGCTCCAGAAGGATCCACTAACGTAGTAGGTCCGACAATTATATTTGAAGTACAACCTGAACCCGTATCCCTAACGCTAATATTCGTATAATCACCCCCATTTAACCCACTGATTACAATCTCACCAGCAGCACTACTTATAATATTAATATCTACTTGAACTCCATCATCAAAATAAGTAACATCATAGCTCGTAGAAGCGTTTAATCCTGTTAACTCGATAGAACCTTCACTTCCACCGCATGTTGTGGGATTAGTTTGATCAAAAACTGAAATTGTAACAGCCCCTGGATCAGAAAGAATAAATGGTCCTGCCAATGTGTTCGAAGGACAACCTGTAACTTGATTTGTAACAGTAATATTTGTGTAATTTCCAGCATCCAATCCTCCAATCAATAATTCACCTAACCCGTTAGTGCTATTGGTAATATCCACTTGTACCGAATTATCAAAATATCTTATATCGTAAGCTGTAGAAGCGTTAAGTCCACTGAGTCGAATGCTTCCATTTGTTCCGCCACAACTACTTGGACTATTCAAAAGATCAAATGCAATGGCGGGACTAGTTGGATCACTCAACGTTACAGGGCCTGCCAATACATTCGAGGTACAATTGCTC
>DDIU01000050.1 GCA_002338655.1 Flammeovirgaceae bacterium UBA1842
TAGCGGCTGAAGAACAGGGAAATGGTATTTGGAAGGTATATTATAGGAACGTATTTTTAGGTTACTTTAACGAAAAAGATATAAGAGAGAAAAATAGAAACACAAGGCTCAGCACGATATTAGTGTAAAGGATGTGCCTTTAACTTTGTAAACTATCTCCCTTAACGAACATAAAATCTACTAAACTAGCGAAATTTACAAACGGTTCTGTACATGGATAAAACTAAAGTTAAACCATATTTACTATTTGCAGGAATTGGACTAATTGTTCTTATCCCTTTAGTAAATATAATATATAATAGTATCAAGGATAAGAGGTTATATGAAGAAGGGTTGAAAATTAATGCTATTATAAAAGACAAAGATCGTAGCAGAAATCCTCGTACAAGAACATTTAACTATGCAGTCACCTTAGACTACAAAGACGGCAACGGTAAATCGCATATAGAAGAATTACAAGTCGATTATGAAACTTACAGAGCTAATCAAGTTGGCAAAACCATTGAAATTTTAATAGACAAAGAAAATCCTACTTCAATTACTTTAGTGGATGCTGCTAAATTTTATGATACCGAGGAGAGGGTTGTATCACCGAAGGATCTAAAAGATTTTTATGATTCCCAAGATAAGGAGTATATACTGAGTAAGTTAAACAAAATAAGCATAGGCTGGATAATTCAAGAATCAGACTCTAACACTTTTATGAACGAAAAAAGAAAATCTTTTATAAAATTGACAGGTGATTCTATTACTTACTTTGGAAATTTACAATACCGAGAGGAGATTAAGCAATATCTTAAAGGATTGAAAACTTCTGGTTATGGGAAATTTGATCCGGGATACCTGACTGATATTCCATTTGCGAAATACCCAGAACCTAGACAAAAAAGCCGGGGTCCTAGAATGTTCGACAAATATCAGTATGATGATTATGAATTGCTCTATTTCAATCAAGTTGATTATTCACTTAAAAATTGGGTGATACTATCGGCTAGAAAGATTCCTAACAAACCCTAAAATACAACTTGGCAATTGACGAAGAACAATTGCTAACATTCTGTATAAAATCATGGCTGGTTAGTGGGTTCTCGAGGCTTTGGCTCTCCACTACGACCTTTCTGCCTATTTGCCTTCTATATAGTGGTCTTAGGATCGCTGCGCTTAATCTACGACCAGCGGTGCGGCCTTTTTTGACTTAAGTGGATTGAGAATGTTGGCAGAAAATGCTAGGTTTAATTTTTAATAGGCTTGTGTGGCTTATTATTCTATGGCTGTTGTAGGCTACTAGAGTGGATTTATTTTAAAGAAATAGCAATATACATTATGACAACATTAGTAGTCGGTGCAAGTGGAGCAACAGGAAAACATTTGGTGGAGCAACTGCTTAATGAAAAACAAAACGTTAGGGTGATTGTCCGTTTTCCTGAAAAATTACCTGAATCATGGAGAGCAAACGACCAACTATCCATCATCCAAGCTAGCGTATCGCATATAACCATAGATGAAATGTCAGAATACATCCAGGGCTGTCATGCTGTTGCTTCTTGTTTAGGCCATAATATAAATTTGAAAGGGCTATATGGGAAACCTCGAAGACTGGTGACGGACGCTGCCAGACTCCTCTGTAATGCAATTACAAAAAATGCATCTGATAAACCAGTGAAATTTGTATTGATGAACACTTCTGGTAACCGTAACAGAGATTTAAATGAGCCCATTTCGATTGGGCAAAAATTCGTAATAGCATTACTTAGATTATTATTGCCTCCACATGTAGATAATGAAAAGGCTGCTGATTATTTACGGCTCAATGTTGGCCAAAACAATAATTTCATTGAGTGGGTAGCTGTTCGGCCAGATGGTTTAGTAAATGAAGACAAGGTCACTGAATATGAAGTTTATCCCTCACCAACAAGAAGTGCGATTTTTAATGCGGGAACTGTAAGCCGGATTAATGTTGGGCATTTTATGGCTAGTCTTATGGTGGATAATGAACTTTGGAATAAATGGAAAGGTCAGATGCCAGTAATTTATAGTAAAACTATATCGAACAGTTAATAAAACGAGAAGCGGCCTACAACATGTAGCCGTTGCACAGCCCTTTACACTGGTCGTAGCGTCCGCTCAGCGTCCGCTTAGCGTCCGCTACGACCTTTCTGCCTATTTGCCTTCTATATGGTGGTCTTAGGATCGCTGCGGCATGCGTTTTCTACATAAGGTTAAGGGAATATTTTGTAGATGTTTTTTCGGTGTGCAACTCTGGCAAATTGAACGACATTTCCATTAACGAAAACTCCAATTCTGTAGTTACCAGAACGAATTCTGAATGCATCATCAAAACCAGTTAGCTTTTTTACTCCTACTAACTCCTCAAAATTCTGAATATTTTTAACTGACTGGATTAGCTCGGCTATCGACTTTAGATCTTAAGGCTGGTTAATTTTATCTAAATCTTTACTGAACTTCTTCAGGAAAACTACTTCCATTAACCTTTCAGCTTTAACATAATCTCGTCCTCAGATGCTAATTCTGATCTGTCAACATCTTTCATGAGAACCGATAAACCAAGATCTTCAGTGTCTTCTTCAGAAAGCACCTTTGAATTGACACCTAACTTGTTGAGAAGCTTTGAAATAAATTGCAACTCTTTGCGGTTCTTTGGACTTATTACTATCGAACTCATATAACAAATATAATGAATAGGAAAAACGGAAACTAACATGGTGTAGAAAAACATGCGCTAAAGCACCTTGTGGTGTATTTTAGTATGGTTAATATCGTATTTCAGCTTGCATTCCAAGGCGAAAGATTTTACCAAGAGGCAGTAGGACTTGAAGGTGTTAAGCCCTTATTGAATTAGCGGGTTGAGAAAGTTAACAGAAAATGCTAGGTTTAGTTTTTAATAGGCTAGTGGTGGCATGGATTTTTTCGTACGACCATGTATGGTATAATGAGCTTAAAATTAAGACATTGCTTGGCCACTAAAACCACGAAATGAATAGATTAGCCTGGATACTCTCTATTATATTGTTGATTTCCTGTCATACGGAAAATCAACCAGACCCAATTATTGATACTTCTCATATAAAATACTTTGGATTTACGCTGATTGATACTTATTGGGACGATCCAACGGACAATCAAATGAAAACAAATTACATTGATGAAGTATTCGGGTTCTCAAATATTGCTGACATTTTAGTTGTAAACCCTTCCGATAATATTGTTGAAAGGATGGCAGAAATGAATGATTTACAAGTAAAGAGTATTTTGCACCTGTCGGAAGTGTTTTTTGAATTGGTCGGTACTACAAGTCCCTCCGGTGCTGAATATGGTTTGAGAACTGACTTCAAGTCGAGATGGGACGAATTTGTACTCGTCAATAATTTACAGGTCAATCAAGCTTGGATACAATCATTTTACATAGGAGAAGAACCAACATGGAACGGAATATCATACTCAGAATTGAAATCAGCAACCGATTATGTCAAGCAGACCATACCAAGTGTTCCAATAATGATAATTGAGGCTTACCCAATAATCGACCAAATTCAAATTCCAAATTCGGTGGACTGGATTGGGTTTGACCATTATTTTATTAAAGACCCAAAATCAAATGTTGATTACCTAAGTGAATTGGATGAACTTATTTCAAAATTCACGAATGCTGAACAAAAGTTGGTAATTATTATGGATACCCATTTTATCAGTTCATTGCATGGAAATTATGGGGGAATAGCATTAGATGAAATGGATGAAGTAGCCAATAGTTATTATGAACTGGCAAAATCGGAACCAAAAACCATAGCCATATTAGGTTATTTTTGGCCAAGTGGATTTGATATTACCGGATCAATTGGAGCGAGAAATATGCCCCAAGACGTGAAAGAAAATTATATCCGAATAGGAAAAGAAATTACAAATAAGAATTAGGAAGAGGTTTTAAAAACCCAATAACCTGCTATTTTTAACTTGTAAGTCCAAAAGGTAAATGTTGCGTACCCATAACAATGTAGTTGATTAGATATGAGCACCGTCAAAACTTATCAAAATGTAAATTCCGAAAAGGGTAACGTGAGTTTTGGGATATCTAAAATGGAAGATATCTACACGAAGCGAAACGGCAAGGTTGACGAACCCCACAGGCACAATTACTATACGGTTTTATTGATCAAGAGAGCAAAGGGGCAACATAAAATAGATTTCAACACCTATGAGTTGGCTAACGAGCAGATATTCTTCGTTGCTCCGGGACAGGTGCATCAAGTTATAGAGGTAGAAAAATCGATAGGCTTTTCAATGACTTTTTCAAATCAGTTTCTAATAGAAAATTCTATTCCAATCTCATTTATTGATAGTTTGAACCTCTTTCAAAACTATGGACAAAGCCCACCATTAGTACCGAGTAAGGCTCAATTTGATACCATTGAGCTATTTGCAAATCAAATTTTCGCACTATTTAACAGTGATGTAAATATGAAGGGCCTATCCATTGGTTCATATTTAAAACTTTTGCTGATCGAGTGTAATAATATTTGTGCTATCAACCCAATCGAGTCGGACATTGATACTTCTGGGGTTAACCTAATTAGGACTTTTAAAAATTTAGTAGATAACCACTATAAGAGAGAACACTCCACCACATTTTATGCAAAAGAGCTTTATATCACACCTGACCATTTAAATAGAACCTTTAAAGCACGGATTGGCAAAACGGCAAAAGAGTATATTCAAGCAAGAATAATAACCGAAGCCAAGAGGTTACTCTATTTTACCGATCTAACGAATAAGGAAATAGCCTATGAATTGGGCTTTAATGAGCCTGCTAATTTCAGTGCCTTTTTCAAAAAACACACCCAATTATCGCCTTTAAACTTCAAGAAAAACGAGAATATCGCCTAACACTGTTTTACATATCGGATTTTCATAAGATTCCGCCCTTTTTTCATATTCCCCAGCGCCACTCACTACCTCATCTTTGTAGTATACTTTTAAAACAAAGAAGATGGATCGCAAGAAATTTATTAAAAAGGCACTTTTGACAGGTGTTTTCGGCACTATAGCTCCACAATTGCTTAAAGCAACAAATAATACATCTGTGAAATCCACTTACAATAGATTGATGCATCAAGTAGGATTTAATCACCTGCCTGCTGAACAGTCAGGTTTACAAAACAAAAACATAAAAACAATGAAAACAATAATTCATAAAGCAGCAACAAGAGGGAACGCAAATCATGGTTGGTTGAATTCACACCACACATTTAGCTTCGCAAATTATCACAATCCAGAAAGAATGAATTTTGGGGTACTCCGTGTCTTAAATGATGACAGTGTACAAGCGGGAATGGGCTTTGGAACCCACCCACACGACAACATGGAAATTATATCTATTCCATTAGCGGGTGATTTGGAGCATAAAGACAGCATGGGAAACGTGACGGTAATTAAGGAAGGTGATGTACAAATAATGAGTGCTGGTACTGGTGTTACCCACTCAGAAAAAAACAAAAACCAAGACAAGGAAGTGAAGTTTCTTCAGATATGGGTGTTCCCAAATGAAAAGAATGTAGCACCAAGGTACGACCAAATTTCCCTTAAGGATATCGAAAAGGAAAATGCATTTTACCAAATACTATCACCTAACAAAGACGATCAGGGTGTTTGGATTCACCAAGATGCGTGGTTTCATATTGGAAAATTCACTAAAGCAAGTATGGACGAATACCGAATTAAAAAAGAAGGTAATGGTGTCTATGCCTTTATTCTGGAAGGTGAAGTAGAAATCAATAATGAAAAACTATCTAAAAGGGATGGAATGGGCATTTGGGATACAGACACCATAAATGTAAAAGCCACGGAAAATGCGCGGGTACTTTTAATGGAAGTGCCAATGTCAATATGATTCAAATAAAATCACAATAAACTGAAACCCATAACAAATGAAACAAATAGTAAAGAACATTTTTAATCCAGGTACTTACCCAAACAGTGCAAATATTTCACTTTTAATATTGCGTGTGGTAATAGGCATTTTTATGCTTACTCACGGTCTAGGTAAACTCGAAGCTTTATTTGGTAGTGAGCCAATACAATTTAGAGACCCGATTGGTGTAGGGGCAACAGCATCTTTAGCATTGGCGGTATTTGCAGAAGTATTTTGTTCTATCCTATTAATTATAGGATTAGGTACTCGTCTTGCGGCTATTCCTTTGCTTATCACAATGTTGGTTGCGGCCTTTATAGTCCACATAAACGATGGGTTTGGCAGGCAAGAATTCGCACTACTTTACGCTCTGATCTATATGGTTATTGCAACAATGGGTGCAGGAAAATATTCGATAGATTACCTGATCATGAAAAAAATTAGACGGTAATAAAATGTACTTCCAATAAAGGAAGTGTCAGCACTAAAAATGAAATAATAGTATTAATAATTTAAAACACAGAAAAATGAGTAACAAAACAAATTGGTCAATTGACAGCACACATTCAGAAATTGCTTTCAAGGTAAAGCACATGATGATTTCAACGGTAACAGGTCATTTTGAAGATTTTCAGGCCACTGCAAAAACAGATGGGGAAAATTTCAACAATGCCACCATAGAATTTAGCGCAAAAACCGCATCTATTAATACCAAAAACAGTGACAGGGATACACATTTAAAATCGGATGATTTTTTCAATGCGGAGAAATACCCTGAAATGAAATTTGCTTCAAAATCATTTGATGGCGAAAAACTTATCGGTGATTTAACCATAAGAGATGTGACAAAGGAAATTACTTTGGATGTCGATTTTAATGGTATCGCAGTGGATCCTTATGGACAAACAAAAGCTGGTTTTGAAATCAGAGGGGAAGTGAACAGAAAAGACTTTAATTTGACTTGGAATGCAGTCACGGAAGCAGGAAGCATTGTGGTTTCTGACAAGGTGAAATTGGTCATTGATGTACAATTGATCAAGCAGTCTTAAGATAAAACGAAGGGCAATGGCGGTTTGGGTGTAGGCTCAAACCGCTTTGTTTTTTATCCTCTACAATTCCCTTTTCACAGGCGTTATAATACTCTCTGCCTCAAGCATCATCCTTATCTTCTTATTCTTTGCCCAAAATTTATCCTTGATCTTCTTAATAGTGCTTTTAAATTCAGGATGTCCTGCCATTTGTAAAAGAATAGGATCTTTATCTAAAAACAACACGATCCAATATTGAAAATTATCCTGCTCAGAAAAAGCCTTGAGGTATTTAATGCCCTCGTCTATATCACCAACTGTTGCATAGTAGGATGAATAAAGTAAGTCTTTGTAGAGTGACTGATCATTTTTAGCAAACTCATGAAAGCGGTCATAATATTTCTTCGCTTCCTCCTTTCTCCCCAATTGCTCTAGCACAAAGCCAACGTTTAGATCTACATTTTCATAGATTCCCAATTGCAAAGCAGTTTTGATGGTTATCATCTTATTGTAGTACTTCCATGCTGTTTTATAGTCTTTCATGGTATAGCATACCTTTCCAATCTCCTGTATCACATCTATCCGGGTAGTGTCCTTTTGCAGAATTTTTATCAGCGAGGCCTTGGTACGGTTCAAATCAAAATTTTGAGCCATCTTGATGTATACATACAAGTATTGTGAGAATATATTATCGGGATTGAATGCCAAGGATTTTTGAATATAAGTCTCCGATTCATTGATAAATCCAGCTTGGGCCAATGCATTGCTCAAATGCAAATAGGTATAACTAGAAGTGACTGAGTCCGCACCAGCTACTGCTGCTTGAATACCCTGCAGGGCATGAATGAGATATTTTTCCGTATTGGGAAGTATCACACCATAAATGTTTGACAGAAAATTATGAACCCATGCTGTGTTTGGATAATACTCCAAAACTTCTTCTAATGACTCAACGGCTTTTTTATAATCATGAATCTGCATATAATATAATGATCGGGCAGTAAGGCTTTCTCCCGATTCGGCATCCAGCAACATGGCTTTGTCAGCATAATTTTTCAGTTCCTCTGTATACTTAGGGTCAGTCAGAAAAATATCTAGATAGTAATAGGAGATGGCTATATAAGCGTAAGCATTGGCAAATTGTCCATCTTCCTGTATTGCTTTTTTAAATTGTTCAATACCGGCAGTTAACCCTTTTCCTGTTTTATCATTCAATAGGGCTAATCCTTTTAGGTAGTAGTCATAAGCCACGAGATTTTCAGTAGGAGTTTTTTCAATGCGCTTTTGCTCTTCAGGGGTGATGATGGCATTGATTTCATTGGCGATACTTTTAGCCACTTCACTTTGAAGGTCGAATACATCTTTTAATTCACGTTTATATCTCTTCGACCAAAGATGCTTATCGCTTGGCGCTTCAATCAATTGGATGGTCAATAGAATTTCATTGCCGATCTTCTGACCGCTCCCTTCAATAAAATAACTCACATTTAATTCCTTTGATAGTTCTGGAATTGTTTTGGAACTATCTCTGTACTTCTCAACACTCGTTCTACTGGTCACTTTAATGTCTTCTATCTTTTGGAAATTATCTAAAATGGCCTCCATCAGGCCATTCATAAAGTAGACATTAGTGCTGTCGGCACTATCATTTTTAAAGGGCAGTACCGCTATGGATTTGCTAAGCCCAGTTGGGGGTTTTTGTTCCACCCTTGGTATTAGAAATAAGGCTAATGCCAATAGTATGGCAACAATAACAATCACCAAGCCTAGTACTTTGCCTTTCTTTTTGTTGTCCGTGCCAGGAACATTGGGTACCTTCTGCTCCACTTCAAGGTGAGCCCTGCCGACTTCACCCGGTGTGTAACCGTACAACTCCCTAAAACATTTTGTAAAATAGGAAGTGCTGCTAAAACCAACCTTATATGAAATCTCAGAAACCGTTAATGAGTCATCTTTCAATAAAAGTTTAGCATTGTGCAACCTTACATTTCTTATCAATACACTTACCGATTCTCCAGTTTCCTGCTTCACCTTTCTGAGCAGGTTGGACCTACTCATGTGGATACTCTCTGCCAATTCGGTTACTCCGAAATTCTCATCCGCCAGATTATCTTCAATGACGGCCACTACTTTCTGTAGAAATGTACTTTTAGGAGCTTGAATATCTGACATATAATGAGTTGAGTGAGGATACAATAATCGGCAATTTAAATTCCACTCACAACAGGTCTATTTAGGTCTTTTGCGTCATAGTTTATAGGCTGTCATCATAATTTTCACACAAAGTGCATAGCTCATATCACTTGCAGCATAGTTGTATAGTGGTACCGTAGCGTTCTTTTGACCTTTGTATCATCAAAATAAATGTTAAACAACTTAAACACAAAATGATGAAAAATTTAAAACTACAAGCAGTACAAAAATGGTTCGTATTAAGCTTAATTATCCTTTTAGGAACCGCCTCATGCAATCAAGCACAAGAAAAATCCACTAAGGAAGCTAAAATAGAAGCGCCTAGCACCACAATACAAGAAGCTGCATTTTTTGGCAATGTGGAAGCTATCAAGGGACACATTGCAGCTAAGACAGATCTTAATCAAAAAGACGCATATGGCTCAACACCTTTACATATTGCCGCGACATTTGGTAAAACAGAAGTAGCACTTTTATTGATAGAAGGTGGGGCTAATTTGAATGAAAAGAGTGCCGATGGCTCAACACCTTTACATACGGCAGCTTTTTTCGGCCGAACAGAAATTGTAAAAGCCCTATTAAAACATAAGGTTGATGTGACCATCAGAAACGCTTACAACTCAACGGCATTGGAGTCGGTTTCCGCACCTTTTGATGATGTTAAACCGATCTATGACCAAATGAGTAAAACCCTCGGCCCATTTGGATTGAAATTGGACTATGACCAGCTTAAAACAAACCGACCTATAATCGCTGAAATGATTAAGGCGCAGAGTAATTAATACATAGACAATGCTCAACAACAGAAGATACGATATTGATTGGTTACGTGTAATAGCTATCGGCTTATTGGTAATATACCATATAGCCGTTGGCTTTCAGCCCTGGGGAGTGTTCATTGGATTTATACAGAACAATGAACCTTTGGAATGGATTTGGACACCCATGGCCATGTTGAATGTTTGGCGTATTCCGCTACTGTTCTTTGTTTCGGGTATGGGGGTCTATTTTGCTATTCAAAGGCGCGACTGGAAGGCACTATTACTGGAGCGAACAAAGCGGATTTTGGTGCCTTTTATATTTGGAACACTAGCAATAGTGCCTTTACATGTATGGCTTTGGAAGAATTACTATCATCAGGACATGGAGTTTGCCTTTAGTCCAATGCACCTCTGGTTTCTCGGCAATATATTCGTTTATGTCCTGCTCTTTTTTCCATTGTTCTTTTATCTGAAGAATCACCCCGAAGGGAAATTTCACCGGATAATGAGTAAACTGATGCGCAATCCACTGGGTTTGTTGTTATTGATGATTCCATTTATTGCAGAAGTTGAGTTGGTACAACCCGAGAGTTTTGAATATTATGCTATGAATGAGCATGGCTTCTGGTTAGGTATGCTTGCCTTCCTTACAGGGTTTTTGTGCGTTTATAGTGGGCAGGCATTTTGGAGTACCGTTACCAAATGGAGATGGGCATTGTTGGCCATTGCAGCTACATTATATGGGCTTCGTTTGTTGGAAGGTGAATTTAATGCACCTTATTATTTAAAGTCTATAGAGTCCAATCTTTGGATCTTCACGGTCTTTGGATTTGGCCACCGGTACTTCAATAAACCAAGTAAAACCTTGACTTATTTAAGTCAGTCGGCATACCCGATTTATATCATTCACATGGTCTTTTTATACCTAGGTTCATGGTTTCTATTTCCATTGGACATGCCTGCACCCTACAAGTTGATACTAGTCATAGTCTTTACTTTTTTAGGGTGTTTTGTTACCTATGAGTTTGTGATTAGACGAATAAAATGGATTAGGCCGCTTTTTGGGTTGAAGTTATGATCGATTTTAGATGTACAATTTTGGATTTTATTAATTTGTTAATTTTAATCCTCAAAGCCAATATTTATGAAAATCAAAATAAAGAAAATTCTCAGAATAGTATTTATTATGGCTAGCATAGGCTCATTATACTTTGTGCCATGGATTCTGGTAAAAGCTTGGATTTTACCACTGCCTAATACGGTGCAAGAACAACTGAATGAAGCGATAGATCATGGGTTTGATGGCATAATTGTCTACGTGGACCAAGCAGGGAAGCCGCCTGAATATTATGCCGCAGGCTGGCATGACCGAGAAAAAAAGATACCCGCCAATCCACATGCATTATTCAAGATCGGAAGTATCAGCAAGTTATATGTGGCTGTTGCTGTCGCCAAGTTGGTGAATAACAAACAGTTGTCTTTGGATAAAACACTCGCTGATTACATGCCAGAATTAGTGGGAAGAATAGAATATGCTGATAAAATCACCGTGAAAATGATGGTCGAGCATAGGAGTGGCATTCCAAATTTTACAGACACCCCGGATTATTGGGCTGCCCCGAAAGAAAGTAATAATGAAAAGCTCGCCTTGATTTTGGATAAACCGGCCAATTTTAAACCTGATAAAAGCTACGAATATTGTAATACGAATTATTTGTTGCTTTCTGAAATCATGGACAAAGTGCTGGGTTATAATCATTTTCAATACATTCAAGAAAAAATCTTAAATCCGCTTCACCTCAAACATACTTTTGCTTCGCTAAGTGATGTGAATATTGACGATGTTATGAGTGGCTATCATGTTGGCTATCCCTTTGATTTAAAGACCGATAAGCAAGGAATGTTGGCATCGGCAGAGGACGTAGGGGTATTTTTACGTGCACTGAATGACGGATCATTGTTTGAGGATGGAGAACAGGAAATTTATTCATCAATTTATGAGTATGAACATAAGGGTTGGGTACCTGGTTATCAGAGTATTGCCAAGTATCACAAAAAAATGGATACAGTGGTTATTCAATTTACGAATACAACTGATCCTAAATTGTACAACTGGAACTTAGCGGATATTATATATGGACGTATATTGAAAATTATTAGAAGAAGGGATTAGTTACTAGGGCTATTAGCAATAACCAGGTTAAGTGCAGAGATTGCACTGGTCGTAGCGTACGCTACGACCTTTCCTGCCTATTATCTGTTATTGTTTTTATATAGTGGTCTTAGGATCGCTGCGCTTAACCTACGACCAGCGGGGGTTTTCTAAATTTGGTTGTAGTATCGCTGCGTTTGACCTACGACCAGCGGGAGTTAATTCTCAACCTTGTAACTACTCTTAGGCAAGACCGTTAACAATCTAAAACCTAATAAAGAAATCATGAAATTCTACACTTCGATTCCAAAAGAACTTAAACCATATTTCAATGTAGAATTGGGGAAATACCAAACGGAGTTAGCAAATGGAAATTTAGTAAGTGCTTGGCATCATTTAGAACGGGCTCACATCATCGGGCAGAAATATCCATACACCCACACATTTGTCCATTGGAAAATGTTGCAGTTTGGATTTAAAATAAAAAGCAGAAAAGAAATCTTAGGGCAGATTCCACGCCTGATTTTTGGAGGAGTAAAATCCTTTGTAGGAAGAATACCAGTAGGGAATCCCGGTGGAGCAAATGTCCCACCATTAAAACCCTTTCCGATTGGTAAAGAATTGCAGGATATATTTTTGAAGGCGGGAATTGATCCAACTTGAAAAATTCATTCTATTCACGTTCTATTTTACACTCATAAGTCACCTCTGAAATAAGGGAGCTTCTTACTGAGCAATAACTCTCAATTCCCAATTTAGTTACTTTCTTACACAGGTCGTAGCGTACGCTACGACCTTTCCAGCCTATTATCTGTCCTTGTCTTCTAAAAAGTGGTCTTAGGATCACTGAACCTACGACCAGCGGGAATGACTATTAGTAATAACCCGTTTCACCATGTGAGTACTAGCAAAGTTAATACCCATCCATGCAACTACTCATAGTCGAGGCCATTTCATTAATCCTTTTTTGATGTGGATGTGATTGCTCAGTTGATTTAAAAAGGGAAGCATTATTTTAGATATTATTGTTAAATTAGTTACATGACTAGGGATAAACTTTTAAAGAAGGCTGTTATGAATCTGAAAAAATTACCTGACCATAAACTTCAGGAGATTACTGATTATATGGATTTTATATTAAAATCGGTAAGTGATCAAGAGTTAGTTCAGGGGATGCAAGTATTGGCTAGTACTTCAAAAGCCTATGATTTTCTTAAAGAAGATGAGGATTTATATACAGTAAATGATTTGAAAGAGACGTATAAATGAAAAAAGGTGACGTTGTTCTAATCCCTTTCCCATTTTCGGATTTGACAGGTAAGAAGAATCGACCTGCACTTATTTTAGTTGATTCAACTTATGATGTAACAGTAGCTTTCATCACAACTCAACTGAAATGGAAAGAGAATCATGACATTTCTCTTGAGCCGAGTATGCAAAATGGAATTAAGAAATCATCATTGATTCGATTATCAAAATTGATGACAATTGACAAGAATTTAGTAATTGGAAAACTTGGTGAAATCTCTAAGCAGGAAATAATAACGGTCAATAGCCAACTAATCAAAATCCTTCAACTATAAATTTTACGGCCTTTCAACCTTACACTCATAAGTCACCTCTGAAATAAGGGAGCTTCTTACTGAGCAATAACTCTCAATTCCCAATTTAGTTACTTTCTCCAGTTCTTCAAGGGTAGCATCAGGAGATACGAGGATAATGGTCATATGGATTTTTGTGAAACTTTTTGGGTTAGTCTCCCTACGTGTTCCTTCAGTTTCTATCCTTAGGTCAATCAATTTCCTGCGTTTCTTCTGGATCATCAAAGCCACTTCTACCGCAGCACACCCTGCTAGGGCACTTAATAGCAACTGGACAGGAGACATGTCGGTTTTATTTTCCGACTTCATATCAATTTTTACTGATTGACCTTCTTCGGTTACTGATGTATATTCGTAATCACTTTTATATTGGGTGGTAATCTTCATATTAAATGGTATTTTTAATCAGTTGAAACTATGGAAAAACTAAGGGCTAAAATACGTGATGTTGAGGATTTCCCTAAACCTGGGATAGTATTTAAAGATATTACACCAGTACTTGGTGATGCAGCACTCTGCAGGGACATCACATTGTCTTTGGTGAACAGATACAAAAATAAGGGGATAGATGCCATCGTTGGTGTAGAATCTAGGGGATTTTTGTTTGGTATGTTACTGGCCTATGAACTAAACATCCCATTTGTCCCAATACGAAAGTCAGGGAAACTGCCTTTTAGGACACTCCAGCATTCGTATGACTTGGAATATGGAAGTGCCACAATGGAAGTACATGAAGATGCCATCTTGGAAGATTGGAATGTGTTGATCCATGATGATCTATTGGCTACAGGAGGCACAGCCGCAGCCGCAGCACATCTTGTAAAATTATTGAAGGGTAAAATTTACGGTTTCTCTTTCCTTATAGACCTCACTTATTTGGAGGGGGGTACTCAACTTAAGGAATTTTCTGACAGGGTTGAATCTCTCGTAAAGTATTAATTGTTCGTAAAATGCTTACCGAGTAATTCCTTTAAGCCAGCACTGGTAAGGGGTTTCGAAACATAGTCATTCACTTGTGGATAGCTAAAGGCTTTGTCAATATCTTCTTGATAGAACGAGGAAGAAAGCATGGATACCACCACACGTTTGTTGAGCTTAGGCCAGATTTTTTCACGGTATTTATCTAAAAATCCCCAGCCATCCATGACTGGCATATTTATGTCAAGCAATATTAAATCTGGAAATTCCTGCTCGTTATTAATTATATTTTCCAAATGGTTGAGTGCTTTTTCCCCTTGTAGATAAATGGAAACGTGATCCAATGGGAGGCCCGCTTTTTCAATTACCTTGCTATTTATATAACTTGAGATGTCATCATCATCCACGAGCATGATTTTCAATCCCATACTATCTGTTAATTCTTGTTTCAAGGGTATATAAATTAAAATGCAGTTCTCTTCTATACAAAAATAGTATCTAATACGGATATATTAGCAATGTGTAAGTCTTCTTTTTCAAGTAAGCTCCTATTTATAGTGTTATGATCTTCTTTTTTATGGCATACTTGACCAACCCTGCAGTGGACTTTAACTCAAGTTTGCGCATAATATTTGCCTTGTGACTTTCAACGGTTTTAATACTAATTGACAGCCTATCGGCTATTTCTTTATACAAAAGCCCTTCAGTAAACAGTTTAACAATTTCTATTTCACGCGTTGTTAGTTCAGTGGGTATCTCAGTGTCCAATTCCATTGAAATGTTTTTGACCGTTAGGTTAAAAATAGTCCTTGATATTTCGGTACCAAAGTACCTATTGCCATTATATATTTCCAATATCCCATGGAGCAGCTCTTTTTTATCTGTCTTTTTGGGCAAGAAACCTTTAGCCCCTGCCCTTATGGCCTGTACTATGGTTTCCTCATCCTCAAGTCCTGAAAGAACCAAAACACCTATTTCGGGATACAACTGGGACATTATCTTTGTGATTTCTATGCCAGATAATCCCGGCAGGTTGATGTCTAGCAATAATATATCTGGTTGTGTTTCTTTTAGTGCTTTAAACAGCTCTTCACTGCTACCAAAGTCACCGATGATCCTTACTTGAGGCTGGCTAAGCATCATCATCTTAATTCCATCCCTTACTATTGTGTGGTCATCTACAAGGTAGATTTTTATTTCTTTCACTAAGCGGCTTTATCGAGTTTGTTCAAAGGTAAAATTACATTGAATATAGTTCCTTCGCCAATTTTACTTTCCACCATAATTTCCCCATTATTTTTGTCAATAAACTCCTTACAAAGGATAAGTCCCAAGCCGGTGCCTTTTTCTCTGGAGTTGCCTATACTGGAGGTGTCTTCTACAATACTAAATAGTTTTCTGGTATCATCTTCGGTCATTCCAATACCCGTATCGATAATGGAGATAGTAAGCTGGTTTTCTTCTTTCTTTGTTTTTATTACTATATCACCACCGGGATTATTAAATTTTATAGCATTCGAAATCAGGTTTCTGAATACAATGTCGATAGTATGTGCGTCACCAAAGGCGATAGAATCAGATGATATTTCGGTTTTAATGGATACCTTCTTTTGTGCTGCATTCTCTTTGAGAAGGTCGATGTTTTTTTGAAGGATGGCGTTGATATCCAATGGCTCCGTATGCTTAGTCAACTTGTTGGTTTGCGAAAGCGCCCATTGCAAAAGGTTATGAAGCAAATTCACCAATTGTTCCGATGATTTTTTCAGGTTTACCAAATAGTTCTCAAGATCATTTTCAGAGAGTTGCTTAAAATTTTCAGCCAGCCCTGTAGATAGTGATTGGAAGGCAGAGAGTGGATTGCGTAAATCATGTGCGATTATGGCGAAAAACTTATCCTTGGCCGCATTGAGTTCCTTAAGCTGATTGTTTTTTTCTGATAGCTCTTTTTCCGATTTCTTTTTGATTTTAAAATTTCGATAGGTAACAACCAGTATGCCCAAAAGGAGCAAGGATAATATAATAAAAAGCACTTTTGTCCTTTTTGCTTGGCTTAGTGCAAGGGTATTGAGTTCATGATTTTTGTTCAATAGTTCTATTTTACTGTCACGTTGGGTAATTTCAAAATTGGTTTCCAATTCCTTGATAGCCTCTATTTTTTGTTGATTGAGCAAACTGTCAGAATAGGCGGTAAATTGCTCATGGTACATTAGTGCCGTCTCAAAGTCACCTTTAACTTTACTTAAATTATAGAGGGTCTCATAAATAAGTTTTAGTTCAGGCTTTGTATTGAATTGCTTGGCCAATTCCAATGCGTTTAAGGCGTATTCCGTGGCTTTATTTAGATTATTGGCCTCTCTCATCACAATTGATAGTGAATTGTAACATGCCATTACAAGGGAATTTAAATTATTCTTCTTAAATAAGGCCAACGCCTTGGTATAAGCCTTTTCAGAATCTACAAATTGTTTTTGATTATAATACGCACTGCCCAAATTGTACATGGCATAGGCAATGCCCACCGTGTCCTTAATTCCCTCGCTTAATTTTAATGCAGTTTTTTGACTCATAATTGCACTGTCATACTGCTTCATTTGGCGATAGATATTGCCAAGGTTCAAATAACTGATACTGAGTGAAAAAGTATCATTGAGCACCCCCTTTACTGCCATTGATTTTTTATTGTATAACAAGGCCTTCTCCAAGTTTCCTAGATTTTTGTAGACCATTGCAATATTATTATAAGTCTGCACCAATTGATCTTCAAGATTTAACTGTTTTTTCAATGCTAACGATTGCTGATAGTAATCCAGGGAAGCGGGAAGATTGCCCAAATGAAAATGGACTATTCCTAAATAGTTAAAGACTGAACTAATTGATAGTGAGTCATTTAAATTGGTATAGTGTGTTAAACTCTTTTCAAAATTGCCTAAGGCAGATTTAAAGTTCTTTATTTTTTCTTGAGCCGCACCAAGTACAAAGTAACTCTCAGCAATAAGTGTATCGTAATGAGTGTTTTTGATTAGACTTAAAGCAATTTTCAAAGTATCTATACCTGCTTCTGATTTACCAATGCTGCTCAGGGTGTTGCCTTGTAAAGTTAAAGCCCTGTGGTAGGCTCGGTTATCGCCAATTTTATTGGCCAAAAGTTTAGCCTCGTTGGCAAAGGCAAGGCTCTCATTTGCATCCATGGATTTACCTTCTTTATACTCGCTTAGCTTCAAAAGTATTCTAAGTTTTTGAGTATCAGAAGTGCTCCTGGACAAGGCTGTTTTGAGGCTGTCTGTTGTAGTACTGATTTGAGAGAACCCAGTCAATCCTATCCCGCAAATAATAATCATTAAATAAATTCTCTTCATATGGATGCAAATATACAGTAAGGGTTTTTCCTTATCACTTCTCATGGTATTTACCTATTGTCCTAAGAAGGTAACCTAGCTAATATAGCAGATGAATTAATCTAATAGAAAACAAAAATGATGAAACAAAACAAACATGAATGGCAAGTTGTGCTAAAGGCTTTATTATTTATTGGTGTACTGTTTTTTTATGGGTGCGACAGTTCTGATGATCCAAATCCAGGGGTAGTTGTAGATGCTGGGGCTGATCAGACGATAGGCTTAGGTGAAACGGTAAATTTACTGGGTACTGCCACTGGAGGGAGTACATTGGTATATGTTTGGGAGATCACTACCAGGCCTCTAGGGAGTACGGTACTTATTACGAATTTTTTTAGTGCTGCCACTTCTTTTGTACCAGATGCGGTAGGGGTATATGAATTAAAACTGACCGTAACCAATGAGGACGGTGACGAAGGTACAGATGAATTGGTCATCACAGTAGAAGAGGGGGAGGGACCAACTGAAATTGGGGGCACTATAGATGCTGATATGACACTTGTAAATCGCTTTGAAGATCCACTTTTACCAGATTATATAGCTTCTTCCCGCGTGACTGTAAATGCCACCTTAACTATTGAGCCTGGAGTCCGGATTGTCTTTGAAGACGACCGAGGGATGTCTATTAATAGTGGAGGAGCACTTGTGGCAGTTGGCAACAGTACTGAAAATATTATTTTTACCGGTGTGCAAAAGGAGGTTGGCTATTGGAAAGGCCTTTCTATAGAATCTAATGATGCTAAGAATGAACTTACTTATAGTGTGATTGAGTACGGGGGAAGTTCAGGCTTTGATGGTGCTAATCTAAAGGCGAATTTGATGGTTGAGGGATCTGGAAAAATAAAAATCACCAACTCAACTTTTCGTAATGGTGCTGGATATGGCTTATATACCAGAAGTTTAGAGTCTGATCTACCAGGATTTTCCACTAATACATTTATAGCTAATGATGCTCCGATAATGACAAGGATCAATCACTATCAATACTTCGATTCAAATTCAGATTACAGTGGAAACAATAAGGATTATATAGACTCTTACTGGAGCAATAATAATACTGAAAAGGATGTAACGTGGCAGGCACTAAATGTTCCTTATCGCATGGCAGACAATATTGAGAAAATAGTTTCTGATATTACTATTGTTCCTGGGGCAGAGTTTCTAGGTCAGCCAAATGGAGGGATAATGGTTTCCACTGGCGGTTCATTGAAAGCAGTTGGTACAGGGAGTTCTATTATATCCTTTAAGGGTGAGCAAGATGTGAGAGGATACTGGAGAGGAATTACATTTGAATCGAATACTACCGACAATGAACTCACTTTTGTAAGTATATCTAATGGTGGTGAAGCAGGATTTGATGGTGCTAACCTTAAAGCCAATATCATGGTTGAAGGTTCTGGAAGATTGAAAATTACAAATACCACATCTACGAAAAGTGGCGGTTATGGTCTTTATACGAGAAGTCTAGATACTACACTTCCCGACTTTGCTGATAATACGTTTACGGACAACGTAGCTCCGGTAATGACGCGCCTTAATCATTACCAATATTTTGATTCTAATTCTGATTATTCAGGAAATGATAAAAACTATATCGATAGTTATTGGTCAAATAATGATGTTACAGTAGATGCAACATGGAATGCATTGAACGTACCCTACAGAATGGCAAATAATATAGAAGATATAGATGCAGCTGTCACCGTTCAGGAAGGTGCAAATTTTATAGGACAACCAGACGGGGGAATTGCGGTCAAAACGAACGGCTCATTAAAAGCTATTGGTTCTTCTTCAAATAAGATTTCATTTAAAGGTGAACAAGATGTTGTTGGCTATTGGAGAGGGTTACGTTTCTTATCAAACAATGCTAACAACGTTTTTGAAAACGTTATAATTTCCAATGGAGGTACACAAGGTTTTGATGGAGGCAACAGAAAGGCCAATATAGAAGTAGGCAATGGTGCAATATTTACCATCACTGACAGTGAGTTAACCAAGAGTGGTGGACATGCCATACGTGTACAATCCGGTGGTAATTTAACGCAATCAGGGTTGACTTTTGGAGGGAATTTGTCTACTGATATTCAAATTGACTAATGATAAAATTTAGATTTATAGCAATTATATTGTTTTTGACTGTGCCTATATTGGCACAGTCACAAGACAACGCCTATCAAAAGGGTGATAAACTCCTGAATCTAGGTACATCACTGGGTTATTATGGCTACGGTTATTTTGGAAATAAATCTGGCTTTACATTGCCCGTAAACGCTTCCTTCGAATATGGTATCACAGATCAAGTTAGTGTTGGCCCTTATGTTGGGTATGCACGTTGGTCGTATGAATATAACGTAGGCGCAGGGAACACAAAGTACTCATGGTCATTTCTAGCTGTAGGTGCAAGAGGTACATTTCACTATACTGAATTATTGAATGAATTAACTGGGGGTGATATTAACGAGCAAAAGATTGACCTGTATGTGAGCATACTTATGGGCTTGGAGTTTAGGTCTTATAAAGACGATAGTGGGTATAATTATTATAATAATGATACCGTATTAAAGCTCGGCCCTAATGCAGGGGTAAGATACTTATTAAGTAAGCATATCGGGGTTTATGCTGAAGGGGGGAGAGGCTCTTTCGGTTGGTTAAATTTTGGATTTAGCGCTAAGTTTTAAACCAAAAATTTTTCTTCGTTTTGTTTAAGTGGTCGGTTAGTATTAGCCGACCACTTTTTTTTAACACGGATTTTTGATGACTACATATTTCTCCTGTACTGGCCACCTACGTGGAAAAGGGCATTGGTAATTTGACCCAATGAGCAAACTTTACAGGCCTCCATTAAAGCTTCAAAAAGGTTGTCGTTTTGGATGGCCACTTGCTGGATTTTTTTCAATGCCACTTTCACTTCTTTGCTATTCTTTTTATGCAAATCCTCAAGCATCTTTATTTGGTATTGTTTCTCTTCTTCGGTTGCCCTGATCACCTCTTTTGGGATTATGGTTGGCGATCCTTTAGAGCTTAAGAAGGTGTTTACACCTATTATTGGGAATTCACCAGAATGCTTCAGCGTTTCATAATGCAGGCTTTCCTCTTGGATTTTACTTCTTTGGTACATGGTTTCCATTGCGCCAAGTACCCCTCCACGTTCTGTTATCCTATCAAATTCCATTAAAACAGCCTCTTCCACAAGATCTGTCAACTCTTCGATGATAAATGAACCTTGTATTGGGTTTTCATTTTTGGCCAGACCTAATTCTTTGTTAATGATCAATTGGATAGCCATAGCACGCCTCACTGAATCCTCAGTAGGGGTAGTAATGGCCTCGTCATAAGCGTTGGTGTGCAATGAGTTACAGTTATCATAAATAGCGTACAAGGCCTGTAACGATGTTCTGATATCATTGAAATCAATTTCTTGAGCATGTAATGACCTACCAGAGGTTTGGATATGATATTTCAACATTTGTGACCTGGCATCGGCACCATATTTATCGCGCATGGCTTTTGCCCATATTCTTCTAGCTACCCTACCAATTACCGCATATTCCGGATCAATGCCATTGGAGAAGAAAAACGACAGGTTAGGGGCAAATTTATTGATGTCCATTCCCCTGCTCAAATAGTATTCTACATAAGTGAAGCCATTGGCCAAAGTAAAAGCAAGTTGGGTAATAGGATTGGCTCCCGCTTCCGCAATATGATAACCTGAAATGGATACGGAATAAAAATTCCTTACATTTTCTTTTATAAAATACTCTTGCACGTCACCCATCAGGCGAAGGGCAAACTCAGTGGAAAAGATACAGGTGTTTTGGGCTTGATCTTCTTTAAGGATATCCGCCTGAACAGTACCTCTAACAGAGGCTAAAGTCCTCATTTTGATATCATTATAAACATCAGCAGGCAATACTTGATCACCGGTAACGCCCAACAACATTAAACCAAGTCCGTCATTACCCTCAGGTAATTCCCCCTGATAGCTCGGTCTGGTTGCGCCTTTATAAATGGCCTCTATTTTCTTCTCAACTTCTTTCTCAAGGCCATTTTCTTTGATATAAAGCTCACATTGCTGATCTATAGCGGCATTCATAAAGAACCCTAATAGCATAGGGGCAGGGCCATTGATGGTCATTGATACGGAGGTCATTGGATTGGCCAAATTAAAACCTGAGTATAATTTTTTGGCATCATCAAGACAGCAAATGGAAACTCCAGCGTTACCAATTTTGCCATAGATATCGGGTCTGTAATCTGGATCATTACCATAAAGCGTCACTGAGTCGAATGCAGTAGAAAGTCTCTTGGCATCGGTATCCAAGCTCACATAATGGAATCTTCTATTAGTTCTTTCTGGGCCACCTTCACCGGCAAACATCCGTGTTGGGTCTTCCCCTTCACGTTTGAACGGGTAGATACCGGCAGTGTAAGGGAATTCGCCTGGTACATTTTCTTGCAAAGTCCATTGCAATACATCACCCCAGGCTTCAAATTTAGGGAGTGAAATTTTAGGTATCTGTGAATGGGACAGTGACTCGGTGTGAGTTTTAATATTTATGGTTTTATCACGCACCTTAAATGAATACACTTCATCGGTATATTTCTTTTTCTTGGCCTCCCATTCATCCAATGATTTTTGGTTTTTCGGATCGAAATCCAAAGCAATCTTGGCGTAAGAATCTTCAAGTCCTTTGATTATCGCCTCTTTGTTGTCAATATTCGATTCATTGATAGCATTGATCGATGTACGTAGACCAAATAATTTCTGGGCAACGGCACTTTGTTCTTTGGCCCATTTATCAAAAGACCTGTTGCTTTCAGCTATTTCCGATAAGTACCTTGTTCTACTTGGCGGGATTACAAATATCTTCTCAGACATTTCATTGGTAATCTCAAAAGTTGATTTTAAGTCAGAATCGGTTTTTTCAATGATTTCTTTAATGATCTCAACATATAACCGGTTCATTCCGGGATCATTAAATTGGGAGGCGATTGTTCCAAAAACAGGCAAATCCTCATCTTTGGCGTCCCAAAGGCCGTGGTTTCTTTTAAACTGCTTTTTAACATCACGTAAAGCATCCAGCGCACCCCGTTTGTCAAACTTATTGATGGCAATGACATCAGCAAAGTCGAGCATATCGATCTTTTCGAGCTGCGTTGCAGCACCATATTCTGGTGTCATTACATACAGGCTCACATCAGAATGGTCAGTGATTTCCGTATCAGACTGGCCAATACCAGAAGTCTCAAGGATGATGAGATCGTATTTAGCCGCTTTAAGTACCTGTACTGCTTCATACACGTGCTTTGACAGAGCTAAATTTGATTGTCGGGTGGCTAATGAGCGCATGTAAACACGATCATTTTTGATGGCATTCATGCGTATTCTGTCGCCAAGTAAGGCACCACCCGTTTTCCGTTTTGATGGATCAACCGAAATGATTGCGATAGTCTTGTCACTAAAATCTATTAAAAACCTTCTTACCAATTCATCAACAAGCGATGATTTACCTGAGCCACCAGTTCCGGTTATTCCTAAAACTGGAGTTTTAATTTTATCGGCAATTTTGTGTACCTGATCAAAATCACCTTTCGATTCTTCAGGAAAATTCTCGGCAGCTGAAATAAGTCTGGCAATGGACTGCACCTCTTTGTTCTTTAATTGATTGACTTCTCCATTGAGGTTATTACCTGTAGGGAAGTCACAACGCTCAACCATGTCATTGATCATACCCTGCAAGCCCATGGCACGACCATCATCGGGGGAGTATATTTTTGTAATGCCATATTTATGCAAAGCCTCAATCTCTTCGGGGAGGATTACACCACCACCGCCACCAAATATTTTAATGTGGCTAGCGCCTTTTTCGTTCAATAAGTCTTTCATGTATTTGAAGTACTCATTGTGACCACCTTGGTAAGAGGTCATCGCTATTGCTTGCGCATCTTCCTGAATGGCGGTGTTTACTACTTCCTCCACACTTCGGTCGTGACCAAGGTGAATCACCTCGCACCCGGTAGCCTGAATGATCCGCCTCATGATGTTGATGGCGGCATCATGCCCGTCAAATAGGCTGGCAGCAGTTACAATTCGAATCTTGTTTTTTGGTTTATAAGGAGTAGCTATTTTCATTATTTATGACCTTTTGGCTATACTAAAAATGGAGTGCAAAAGTACTTAGAAAATGAATGTTTTGCTAACTATTGGTAGTTAGTAGGGGTTAGGTTGTTACTTCCAAAGTATCGTGCAGGTGTTTCTACCTGACAATTCAGTCCTATGTCTTATTTCACTTCTTACTCATTTCTAATTTCGTCTACGGGGTTCGTCATGGCTGCTTTGGCAGTTTGTAGACTTAGGGTTACAAAGGCAACCAATGCCACAATCAATCCCGATAGGCAAAAAACCCATAGGTTTATCTCAATTTTGTTTACAAAATGTGTCAGCCATTGATTCATTAAATAATACCCAATTGGTGCTGCTATGATAAAAGCAATGAGAATACGTTTTACAAATGTGAGTGTGAGTAGATTGAGTATGTCTGCAACCGTGGCCCCAAGTACTTTCCTAATACCCATTTCCTTGGTACGGCTTTGAATTACAGCCCATGAAAGTGCAAACAACCCAAAACATGACAATACCATACTGATGATTGAAAACGTGATAATTATTTTATAGAAGAAGGTATCGTCCTTATACTCTTTCATTAACTCTTCTTGTATGATTTTGTAGCTGAAGGGATAATCAGGGATCATCGCTTTCCATTCGGTCTGTAATTGAGGCAGCAATCTTGCAAGACTATTACCCTTATAATCAATTAACAGAGCCTCTCCATTTTTATTATAGGAAATGATTACTGGCGGAATATCTTGCTTGAATGAACTACAGGTAAAATCTTCTACTACCCCTATAATTTTATCTTTCGTTCCAGGCACGTGTTCCCCAATTGGGTTCTTGAGATTAAACTGTTTTACCAAAGTTTGATTTACAAGTTTTCCAACGTTCATTTCCGAAGGCAATTCGCCTTCTATCAATTTTAAGTCAAGTGTTTTAAAAAAATCTTCGTCTCCACTTAATAAATAAGGTGTATAAAATTGCTCTCCCTCCAACTTATATCGGGCTTTCCAATAACCAGAGATCGGATTTCCACCACCAACTGCTACATGGTTTAAGTCAGAAAGTTGCCCGATTTTCTGCTTGAGAGTTGGAAACATTTTTGAATATTCATTGTCAGGGGTATTGAGTTCTATGATATATCGGTTAAAACCAAGTGGTGCATTTTCAACATAGTGCATCTGTTGGATAATCGTTATTGAACAAATGGCTAGCGTAATTGATACTACGAACTGCACTGTAAATAGAAATCTATTGAAGGTCACTTTATAAGAGTCTTTCACCATCAAACTTATCGGCTTCATTTTCCATTGTTTTGATACCGATAATATCACTACCAATGCACCTGACAGAAATAAGACAGCTCCTATTAAGGTGACAACTTTGACATTTAAAAAATATTCTGGAGATAAATTGGCCTCAAAAACAGAATTGAATATTGGAATTGAATAATAAGTAATAATCAATGATATCAAGTAGCCTGTGAAAACGTAAACCCCTGCTTCTAACAAGGAGAAGTTAAATAAGCCCTGTCGGGTAACGCCCAAGGTCTTTTTGATTCCTACTTCTTTTTTTCTATTCTGCCAAGAAAGCAAAAAGAGATTTATGAAGTTAAAACCGGCTATAAAAAGAACTAAACCACAAACAATGTAACCCACTTTTAAAAACATGGCATCTCTGGTTTTCATAAAACCCATCTTATTGTCCATATTGAAATAGGAGTCTGTCAAAGGATTGAAAAAGTATTCCATTTTTCCTTCACCAATGAGCCCGGGGCGTTGATTATCGCCATTAACTTTTTCTATTAAAGATAGGGAGGCTTCTGGATTTGTTAATAAAACGTAACTGGCACCACCGTACCATTTTCCGGAGAGAACAGAGTGACTTACAAGTGCATCAAAAGATAAATGGCTGTTTTCGATGGGTTTGTCCACAACAGCAGATACTATTAGCTGTTGCGTAGTGTCGGAGGTAGTCATTGTAATAATATTTCCTACTACATCTATCCTGCCAAATAGTATCAAAGCTTTATTCCTTGAAAGAACGATTTCATCAGGTGCTAAACAGTTGTTTTTACTTCCCTGCAACAAAGGGAAGTCAAAAAGCGAAAAGAATGAACTATCAACAGATAGTATATTAAAATCATGAAATTTATTATCAGTGGTTTCTACCACTACTCCATCTAAATTGGTAATCTGACAGACATTTTCAACTTCTCCGTAATTATTGGTCAGATAGCTATAGAAAGAATTGGGCACATAGGCGATGCGACCTTCACCACCAAAAGGATCATTACTGAACACTTGAAATATCCTGTCATGTTTTGCGTTAAAAGTATCTGTATTGGTTTCAAATACAAGGAAGGAAATCAGAATATTGGTACAAACAAAACCAACGGTCAAGCTTAATAAAATCACTGAAGTGTAGAGTCTCCTTGTCCATAAGCTCCTTAAAACTAGTTTTAAATTATGCTTTATCATTATGTCCTTTATCGTAAATGTGAAAGGTGATACTTACTGGTTACAATCACTCATATAATGTCCAATGTTTTCTAATGACTGCCTCAAATCACTCCAACAATGTTTTTATTTTATGGATTGCCTCCTGATTTTTAGTGGTAGTGATATTCCTAATAAGGCTTTGCTTTTCCCTACTTGTCAGTCTCCAGCTAAGAGATGCCCTCCTTAAATGTTCTAATTTTAGACTATCGGTTTTTGATTTATTTTCGAGAATATATTCCCTCGGCACATATTGTATATCTACCCTTTCAATTTCACCTTTAAACCAACTACGGGCATATTCCATCTTGTTATCGTTGGTAATGTCTTGCAGGCTTTCAAAGTTCTGATAGATGCTACTGATGGGCATGGTTGTTTTTTCAAATAGGGAAAGGTTTGTTTTCCGTTCTACCGGCCCATCTTTTTCAGAATCACGAATGGACACAAAAACTACCCCTGAGGTATTTTCATGGATCCATTCTTTAAAAGCAAACAAGAACTGAATGGCATCTGAAATACCGAAATTATCCGTGACCCCCGCATCCATTATTTCAAGAGGGGGATTGCTCGGTAATGATATGTTTGGCGTAATATAGGGAAATGCCGCACTCATCCTCAACCCACTAAGGAACCTTAAATTTTCACTCCCTTGGTTTTTAAAAAAGCTTAAAAACTCTACCCCATTGATTTTGTCTTTCATATACCCTGAGTCTAGGGGATTAATAAGGTAGGAGACGGGCTGGGGGGAGATATATAATTTGCGGCCATCATTGATAATGGTGGGGGCCAAAATCATCATAGGTATTTCACTATTGAATTCCGGCTGTTGATAGGCTTTCAACGGCTTGTCCAAATAGCCATTCGTGTTTTTACTTAGTTGCCTTTCAAAGGAATAGCCACGGTCTTTGGGGTAAGTTATGCCTTGATATTCAAATTGCTGAAACCTGTCAAACATATCGTTCATCAACAAACTAAATATAATGGCATTGAGGTTGTCACTGCCCATTCGATCCAGGTATTCACTGGAATATAGATTTTCAATCTGCCCATGTTTTTTTCTTAAGGCCAATTCGCGGAAATAGCTGGCACCAATAAGTCCTCCTGAAGCACCAGTTATCAACATGGTGTGTTTAAAAAGGTTTCCTGAGGTGATACTATCCGCTTTTTGTAAGGTGTTCAATGTCCATAATGCTGCACGCTGCCCCCCTCCACTCACACAGACAAACACCATTTTAGGCTTTTCTTCATTGGGAAACTTGGCTTTCCAATTTTCTAGAATCTTTATAGTCTCGGCTTTATCATGCATACGGGTAGCATGGCTATCGGCTTTGGTAATCTCATGTAGATTATAGTCGGCAGGCGGCATGGAATAATTAATACCAAAGGCCTGATAGGCTTTTGAGAACAAGCCTTTTTCTACCAAAGAATTAAATACGAGTATAATGATGACGCCAACAGTTACGGACCATTTGCCAAACCAATAGGCGAAGGCTCCCGCAAACATCAAAAACACGGTAAGAAACAGGACAAAACTAGCGGCAGCGGGCAATTGAAAGATTTCATAATCCTTGAATATGCCCATGGCGAGAATGACAATGAATATGAAGATTTCGATAATCACCAGGTTCAAATGATTCTGATCAAATACCTGTAATACAGTTGATTTATCATAAAACCCTTTGTAGCTGTCAACACTTTCGGCTTCTACCTTAAGGTTTAGGAAGCTATCCACCCTAATTTGTTTTTTCTGGGCGATGTCCAGCTTTTTAAGGGCATTGCCTCTGGTGGCTTTTATGTTTTGTTTCAGCTTTTCATCAAGGGCACATACTACAAATCTAAAAATGTCTTTATTGGTCAACTTGAAATAAAGAAACATTAATAGGGTCATCAATATATAACCTACAAGCAATCCACTAATGTTGATGATCAAATCATCAAAACTCGAATACTCATTGGCTACTTGATATTTAATGACATAACTAACGTAGGTCATTAAAAATAAGAAGGGTATAATGCTATTGTTGAGGCTAAAAACGGTAAATGGCTTGGGTAAGGTGCCGATGAATGAAAATCGATGCCCATCAATTATGTAAGTGGCTATATGGAAGGCGACACTAAATCCAGCAATAGTGACCCCAACAAAGAAAAAACTCAAAAACCCAACGTTATTAAGGTAGGCCGGATCAAGAAAAAGGTAAGGAACACCCAAGTAAAGCCCTAAATTTCCAGAAACCATAGCAAAGAGCACCAGCCAACAAATTAGGATAATATGATTCCTTCTAAAATGATTGATTAATAACCTTATAGGGAAGGAATAGAATAGGGCAGTCCCGATACTTTTAAGGTTTTTTATCATTTAGTTAAATTAGTCTATTTTTTTGTGCCAGCATACAGTTCGTATTCCAAAAGTCGGGCATCTATTTTCGCATTGTAGAATTCTATCCTACGTTTGGCTTTTAAACCTACTTTTTTAGCCAGATCGAGGTTGCCGGTAAATATATAACCCGTGTATCCTTTACCTCTTTTTTTGAAGAAGTCACCAATTTCACTATAAACTGCTTCCAGCTCCTTTTCTTCGCCCAACCGGAGGCCATATTCTGGGTTCATAAATATCACACCCGGCATTTCCGGTACGGTACATTCCTTAAAATCTGATTGCTCAAATTCTATAAGGTGATCTACTTGTGCTGACTCAGCATTAGCTTTTGCGGCTATCAATGCTAGGTTGCTGTTGTCACTGGCTATTATTTTAAAATCAATGGAATCCTTTATTTTATCCTCGGCTTCTTTTTTGTACTTCTCCCAAACACGTTCGTCATAAAGTGACACATGCATAAAGCCAAAGTTATCACGCATAAGTCCAGGAGCTTTGTCAATGGCCAGCAGGGCAGCTTCTATGGCCAAGGTGCCACTACCGCACATTGGATTAATAAAGGAGCTTTTTTTATCCCATTTAGAGATCAATATCGTTGCAGCCGCCAATGACTCGGACATAGGTGCTTTGTAAGGCATTTTCCTATAACCATGTTTGGAGATCGTTTCGCCAGACGTGTCAATGTAAATGCTCACCTGATCCAATTTCCAATGGATGTAAATCATCGTTTTAGATTGGTCGGGACCAGAGTCTGGCCTACGGCCTTTTACCTGCTGCATTTTGTCAACAATCGCATCTTTGACCCTTACATTGGCAAAGCGCGTATCCTTGATATAGTCATTTTTCACATAGCCGTTGATACTCATGTACCCATCCGAACGCATATAATCTTGCCAGTCGATTTTATGGACTTCCTTGTACAGGATGTCAGGATGGGGTGCCCTGAAAGATTTTATATGATAAAGAACCTTGTTGGCCGTGCGAAGGTGCAAATTGAGATACATAGTGTCATCAAAAGTGCCTTCGGTTTCTATGCTAAGATGATCAGATTTATTAATCTTAAAACCAAGTGATATTATTTCTTCAGTCAACATGGGCAGTATCCTAGGGGCACAGGTGACTACTATTTTTCTACGTTCTTCTCTGTTTATCACTTTTATTTTGGTTTCTGTTCTAATCAATAATATAACAATACTTGTCGATACTTGCTTCAAAGTCTTTTAAAATAAAAGAAGTCAAGCATTACCGATGGTACTCGGGAAAGCTTGACTTCCATCAAAATGACAATGTCAACTATTAAATGTTATCAGAGGTCACTTTGGCATTTAAATATTCCCTATTGAGTCTGGCGATATTCTCTAAGCTGATTCCTTTAGGGCATTCTGCCTCACAGGCACCCGTATTGGAGCATGATCCAAACCCTTCGTCATCCATTTGCGATACCATATTTTCAGCTCTTGTTTTTCTTTCCACTTGTCCCTGTGGTAGCATGGCCAATTGAGAAACTTTGGCACTTACAAAGAGCATAGCTGATGAGTTTTTACAGGCTGCCACACAAGCTCCACATCCAATGCAGGTCGCAGAATCAAAAGCATGATCAGCGATTTTTTTAGGAATTGGAATATCGTTGGCATCAGGTACACCACCTGTATTTACTGACACATACCCACCTGATTGAATTATCCTGTCGAATGCCCCTCTGTCCACCACCAAATCTTTGATGACAGGGAAAGCTTTTGCCCTCCAAGGCTCTACGGTAATGGTGTCACCATCTTTAAAGCTTCGCATGTGAAGCTGACAAGTGGTGGTCTGTTCTGGCCCGTGTGGCCTACCATTGATATACATACTACATGCGCCACAAATGCCCTCACGGCAATCATGGTCGAAATGTATAGGGTCTTCATTCTTCTTTACCAACTGCTCATTAAGCACATCAAACATTTCTAAAAACGACATGTCGTCAGATACATCGTCAACGTCATAGGCTTTAAATCCGCCCTTGTCCTGTTGGTTTTTTTGTCTCCAGACTTTTAGCTTTATTTTCATATTTATGGAGTTATCTGTTACTGTTGTTTGTTAATGGTTATCCGTTATTGGTGGTTTACATTACTCTATTAACCAACCACTAACAACCATCAACCATTAACGTTATTTATAGCTTCGTTGCGTAAGTTTTACATTTTCAAATACCAAATCTTCCTTATTCAAGGTTTCTTCTTTATCCACACCATTGTATTCCCATGCAGCCACATAAGAAAATTCGTCATCCTTTCTTTTCGCTTCCCCTTCTTCAGTTTGGGATTCTTCCCTAAAGTGTCCACCACAAGATTCTGACCTGTTCAGTGCATCGTCTACCATCAACTCTCCTAGTTCAAGAAAATCAGCCACTCGATTGGCTTTCTCCAACGACTGATTTAACTCGTCATTAGTACCTAATACCTTTACATTTTTCCAGAACTCCTCACGAAGTTTTTTGATTTCCACTTTGGCCTTTTTCAATCCAGCCTCATTTCTTGACATACCACAATATTCCCACATGATATGACCTAAATCTTTATGAAACTCATCGACAGTTTTGCTTCCATTAATAGAGAGTAAATTGTCCAATCGTTTTTTCACTTCTGCTTCAGCAGTTTTAAATGCCTCATGATCGGTGGATATTTTAGCCGAGGGTATTCTGGCAAGGTAATCTCCAATTGTATAAGGGATTACAAAATAACCGTCAGCCAATCCTTGCATCAATGCACTTGCTCCTAATCTATTTGCACCGTGATCTGAGAAGTTGGCCTCTCCAATCGCATATAAACCGGGAACGTTCGTCATTAAGTTATAGTCAACCCAAAGCCCACCCATAGTATAGTGTACGGCAGGATAGATTTTCATCGGCATTTTATATGGATCTTCACCTGTGATCTGTAGATACATATCAAACAGGTTGCCATACTTAGCCTTAATAAGGTCTTCCCCATCACGCTTGATTGCATCGGCAAAGTCGAGAAAAACGGCCAGTCCTGTTTTATTTACGCCTCGGCCATCGTCACAAACCTCCTTGGCATTTCTTGATGCCACGTCCCTGGGTACTAGATTCCCAAAAGAAGGGTATTTCCTTTCAAGGTAATAATCCCTTTTATCTTCAGGTAAATCAACCCCTTTTAATTGCCCCTTACGTATTTTTTCAGCATCTTCTTTGGACTTGGGCACCCAAACCCGGCCATCATTCCGCAATGATTCTGACATTAGAGTCAGCTTAGACTGGTGATCTCCAGATACTGGAATACAGGTAGGGTGAATTTGAGTATAACAAGGGTTGGCCATGAAAGCGCCCTTCTTATGTGCTCTCCATGCTGCGGTTACATTTGACCCCATGGCATTTGTTGATAGGTAAAACACATTACCATATCCACCCGTTGCCAATACTACCGCATGTGCACTGTGAGACTCTATTTTCCCTGTTAATAAATTTCTTGTCACTATCCCATGTGCCTCACCATCGATCATTACCAGATCAAGCATTTCTTCACGTGGGTATAATTTCACTTTACCATTGGCTACTTGTCTACTTAGTGCACTGTAAGCACCCAGCAATAGTTGCTGACCTGTTTGGCCACGGGCATAGAACGTTCTGGAAACCTGTGCACCACCAAATGATCTGTTGGCTAAAAGCCCACCATATTCTCTTGCAAATGGGACGCCTTGTGCCACGCATTGATCAATGATGTCAACACTTACTTCTGCCAGTCTATGGACATTACCTTCGCGTGATCTATAGTCACCACCTTTAACTGTGTCATAAAACAATCGGTAAACACTATCACCGTCATTTTGATAATTTTTAGCAGCATTAATTCCGCCTTGGGCGGCAATACTGTGTGCTCTTCGAGGACTATCTTGAAAGCAAAATGACTTCACATTGTAGCCAAGTTCGCCAAATGATGCCGCGGCTGAGGCTCCTGCGAGACCTGTTCCTACGACTATGATGTCATATTTCCGCTTATTGGCGGGATTGACAAGCTTAATATTAAACTTATGTTTAGACCATTTTTCTGCTAATGGCCCTTCAGGTATTTTAGAATCTAACTTCATTAATTTAAATCTTTAGATTTCAATTATTTCATGTACATGATAATAGGAATAGCTGCAAAAAGAGCAGGTATTACAATTGCAATTATAAATCCAACACCTTTTATCAAAGGATTGTATTTAGGGTGGTTGGCTCCCAAAGATTGGAAAGCACTTTTAAACCCATGGTTAAGGTGGAACATAAGTGCCATCATCGAAATGGTATATAACACTACATACCAAAGTTCATGGAATGCCACATTTACGACAGCATATAAATCATTGTATTCCATACCATCATAGTTGGCAGTAGGAATACCACCCCAGTGCATTTCATACCAAAACTGCTTTAAGTGAATAACAAGAAACACTAAAATTATGGTACCTAATAGTCCCATGTTTTTTGAACTCCAAGTGCTGCTTACATTACCCGGCTGAACGGCATAACCCGTTGGTCTGGCTTTTTTGTTACCAACAGTGATAATTAAAGCCCATACAATATGAACTATAAAAGTGGCATAAAGTAAATATGACGTAGCTTTTATTACCGGATTGGTAGTCATGAACTTGGCATATATATTAAATGCCTTTCCGCCATCATTTAAAAGTAATTGTAAATTTCCTGATAGGTGTACTATAAGAAATGTGACCAAAAACAATCCAGTAAGTGCCATAAGCACCTTTTTGCCGATTGAACTTGACATTGCGTTAGTGAACCAACTCATATGATTTGCTTGATTGAATGTATAATAATCTGATGCCACCAAAGGTACATTCCAAAGCAATATCAAACAATCTGAATTATTATTTTAAAAGATTCTAAATAGTATGGGGGAATCTATTAATAACCTCAATTAACAGGACTATAATTCCAATTATAAACAACAGTATGGAAATAAACAGGTCGTGTTTTACGATCTGCTTTATGTTGTTCCATATGTTTTTAAAAAATAGCATTTGTTTTTAGATAATACCTATAAGGCAATGGCAATGCCAAATTCATTAAATCATTGATAATGAATCAATTAAGTTATTTCATAGGCAGTTATCCTCTTTTTAAATTCCCATAATGAGAATTATTCTTTTATAGGGAATTATTCCTAGATGTAAATTATTTAGCTTTGACCCTTAAATTATTACCAATGACACCACAGACTATACTTTATATTATTTTGGGAATTGTATTGTTCGACTATCTATTCGAGCAGCTTTTGGACTATTTGAATTTAAAAGCGAGAAGGAAGGACCTACCTGATGAAATAAAGTCCTTTTATGATGAAGATAAATATGCTAAATCGCAAGAATACCATAAGGCCCTAAGTAGGTTTTCGTTTTTAAGTTCAGCTGTTGGTTTTATTGCCAGTTTCGCCATTCTAAGTTTAGGGGGATTTGGCTATTTAGACACTTTACTGAGGCCATTGGTGGGAGAGGGGCTCGTACTCTCACTTTCGTATTTTGGTATTTTATTTATCCTTTCTGATTTACTAAGCCTTCCGTTTGCTTTGTATTCCACATTTGTTATCGAACAGAAATTCGGTTTCAATCAAACTACCGTCAAAACATTTATTACCGATAAATTGAAAGGATATTTAATGACTATCATAATAGGAGGAGTACTAGTGGGCACTTTGATCTATCTTATTTTGAATATCGGTGAGCCATTCTGGATATACTTTTGGGTAGTAGCTACTGTTTTCATTTTAATAATGAACATGTTCTATACATCCTTGATCCTTCCTTTATTCAATAAGCTTACCCCATTGGCTGATGGGGAATTGAAGGAGGCCATTCAAAAATATAGTCAACAAGTTGATTTTCCTTTGGACAATATTTTTGTGATTGATGGATCAAAGCGATCAAAAAAGGCCAATGCATTTTTCTCAGGTATTGGTAAAAAGAAGAAGATCGTATTATATGATACACTAATAGAAAACCATTCCGTGGAAGAGCTCGTGTCTGTGCTGGCGCATGAGGTTGGACATTTTAAGAAAAAACATGTTATCTATGGCCTATTTATATCAATCCTTCAGATAGGCGTGATGTTATTCATTATGTCACAGATGATCTATAGTGAGGCTACTTCCGTAGCGCTTGGAGGTGAGCAACTGGCAATTCACCTCAACTTACTTGCTTTTGGTATTCTCTATTCCCCAATTTCTAAAATATTAGGATTGTTGGGCAATATGCTTAGCCGAAAGAATGAGTTTGAAGCAGATGCATTTGCCAAACAGACTTATAACGGTGAGGTGATGCAAGCGGCACTTAAGAAGTTATCTGTTGATAATCTGAGCAACTTATACCCTCACCCGGCTTACGTGTTTATTCATTATTCACACCCTCCTTTATTAAAGAGGTTGGAAGCTTTAGCCCAATGATTTTTTGGCGGAATAGCCAACACTTCCTAGAACCAAAATTAGTAATACAAGACAGGAAGCTAAGGTGATCTTGTTGCCCACTGTAAAAGCCACGGGTTTGAACTCAAACACGATGGTATGTTTACCTGCTGGAATTTTCAGTGCCCTTAATATGAAGTTGGCCCTTAATATTTCAGATTCCTTGCCGTCAATGGTAGCTACCCATCCTTTTGGATAGTAGATCTCTGAAAAAATGGCCATGGCCTCACCACTTAAATCGGCTTCATAGACGATGTGGTTTAGACCATATTCCTTCACCTTAATACTCCCTTGTTGACTAAAATTAGTAGTATTTAGCTTGAATTTAGATTGGTCAATAACAGCGGTTATATCCGGGTCGATTTGACAGGTTTCTGCCAATTCCTCATCTGGGTTGTTGACCAATACTACATTGCCCACGAGCCAAACATTTCCCAATGCTTTATCGTTGGTAATAAATTGATTTTTATCTGGACCAAATGTTAAATATTTTGCGTTAAGCATGTTAATGGCAGAATAAGGGGATAAATCCATTTCCCCGCTTTGAATCCCCTTTATTAACGCATCTCTTTGACCCTCAACGCATTGTGTATAGAAATCCTGATATCTACGCAACTTGGCGCCATGGTAGCCACCTAAAGAGCTATGGTGATACGATGTACGCGCCTCACTCATGGCATCGGGCTGTAAATTATACACGCGATAGTGAGATTGATCCTTTAAAATCTCTTTGTCAGCGGCTGTTGGTGTAATAAAAGTCTTATCACTGGATCTACGATAATTTTTGTCACCAAAACTTCTTTTGTCCACCACTACTACATCAATAACCATCAATAGAACCAGTATCAATGAGAATACTGCATATTGGATTTTGTTTTTGAGGTAGAGGTATATGATAGCGAAAGAAAGGGCAATAAAAATCAGCGACCTAATGGCGTCACCACGCATAAGGGATTCTCTGTCAGCACTCAAGGCACTTGTAAACCAGGCAGGCAATTGTGATTCCCCGGCATTGGTAAATGAGGCTACCCCAGCAAAAAGGACAACCAACAGGCACAACCCGCCCACCGCACTTAATGCGATGAACAGTTTTTTCTTAATTTCTTTCGTCCATCCGGAAGCTAATAATTTTTCCAAACCAATAAACCCTAATAATGGCATAGCTGTAAAGACCATAATAATGGTGAATGTGACGGATCTGAACTTGTTGTAACCAGGGAAGTAGTCAAACATGAAATAATTGAATGACTTAAAACTATCACCCAAACTCAGTAGAATACCTAGAATGGCCACAGTAACCAACCAAACGGTGTATTTTTTTTCTGCAAATAGAATACCGATAACAAACAGAAAACAAACAATGGCTCCCATATAATAAGGTGCAGGCGGTTTTTCACCCCAATAAGAAGAAGAATAGCGGGCTAATTGATTGGCTAATTGGTTATCTCCAGAGCGCTGAAGTGCCTTGAGCACTTCACTGTCTTCATCTTGCACTAAGAAATGACCATAGCCGCCCCCTAGAAAATTTGGGATAAGAATGGTCATAGGGCCCCATGGGTCATTACTGTACTGGAAGGCATAATCTTTACTCAACCCTCTCTTTTCTCCGCTTGACTGTGGGAGGGTAAGCTCTGATTGCCCTCTTATTGAATATTTGGAATATTCGTAGGTAGTCCAAAATTTGCCAATAAAAGTCCCCAATGCGATGAGGGCTGCAAAAAGAAGGACACCCAAGGTTTTACTGTATTCTAGTAATGCCTTATTTTTTATAGCATCATACAGTTGTATGGCTCCATATATTAAGACAATCAAAAATAAGTAATAAGTTATTTGCAAATGGTTCTCGCGTAGTTCCAGTGCCAATCCAAGTGCGGTGACACCAACCCCTAATATTCTTTTTTTATTAAATGCCAGATGAACTCCGGCCAACACCAAAGGCATAAAGGCCACTGCCCCGATTCTTGAATTATGACCAGCACCCAATCCAATGATCATATAAGTGGATAGGCCAAAGGCTAAGGCTCCGGCTATGGCCAAATACGGCCGAACTTTAAAGGCCAATAGTAGGATGTAGAAACTTATGAAGGCCAGAAAAATATTGCTTATGGGGTGGGGAAGTTTTAAAGAAAGCAGCGATTTAAATCCACCAACAATACCATCATGCCAACTTACATTTATCAGGTAAGCGGGCATGCCTCCAAACATGGAATTTGTCCAAAGGCCTTCTTCACCTGTTTGCTCCCGATATTCGATTAACTCATGGGCACTACCTTTCCATTGATTAATGTCATGTTGATCCAGGGACTTGTTATCAAGAAAAATAGGGTTAAAAAATGAAACTGTTGTAATGAGGAACACAACTACAGCAACAACATGTGGCAGTATATTCTTTGCAAAGTTTATCGACTTCATATTTATCAGAGTAAGCTAGTCTGCAAATTAGAAAAGTTTAGGAGGGAATTAAAACCCAAACAAATAATCATTAAGGATTTTTAAGCTGGCTATTAAAACGAGTACAGCAGTGGTTCTTTGCACCGTAGTATTCGAAAATTTCAGTACAGCTAATCTAGAGCCAATTTGTCCACCTAGGAATACAGCAACGAGCAATGGCCAGGACCAGTAAAGATCCAAATAAGGAGGGTGCTGAAGCCATTGTCCAAAAAGTCCAGCAATGGAATTGACCAAAATAAAAAAGCTGGAAATGGCAGCGATTTTCTTGGCTTTGTTCCAATTCATAAAATTGAGAACAGGAGATAAAAATATGCCCCCACCGATACCCACCATACCGGAGATAAATCCGATAACACCCCCAATGCTGCCAGCAACAAGGTCAGTCCTTTCTACTACGCTTTTGTTATTACCTGTGGCATTTTTCATCCATAATACTATTGCTGCAATGAATAAAGTAAGTCCCAAAAGAATAAAGATAAACCCTGCAGATAAAGGAAGGTAGCCGCCCAAAAAAGCTAGGGGGACACTGGCCAAAACCAAGGGTAAAGAGCGTCTAATATTCAAATAACCCTCCTGATAAAATATATAGGTACCCCCAGACACCACGATAATATTACACATCAAGGCTGTTGACCGCAAAACAAACAAGTCAACCCCTGCTAGAATCAAAATAGCGATGTAACTCGATCCACCCCCAAACCCTACCGAAGAATAGAATATGGCAATCAAAAAAAAGAAAATCGAAAGTAAATAAGGGTTTTCCATATTATCCGCCTATGCTCGACATTGATTCGAAGGATTGTGATTGTCTGTTGGCCTCTGCTGCCCAGCCATCTTTATGTTTGCCCATAATTGCCTTTTTTAATGATTCAGATAGTTCTTTGTCAGAATAACCTGATCGCATTAAATCCCTTAAATTTAATCCTCCACTATCATACAGGCAGTTTTTCATTGTGCCCTCAGAGGTTATTCTAATTCGGTTACACGAACCGCAAAATGTACGCGAATAGGCCGCTATAACACCCAGGTTCCCCTTGCTATACGGGGCTTTATAATGATAAGCCGTACTGTTGAGTGGATCCTCAATTCGTTGAAGTTGACCAAACTCCCCCTCTAAAACCGAGATTATTTCTTTATAGTCAATCACATTGTGGGCCGTACCCGTTCCGTTGAACGGCATCTCTTCAATATATCTTACCGACACATTATCTTCAAGGCTTAGTTTGGCCATTGGAATAATATCCTCCTCATTTTTGCCCTTCATCACCACCATATTTACTTTCAAAGGGATATGCTGATCAAGGATTTTACCGTAGGTGGCCATTACAGTATCAAATTCATCGCGCCTGGTTATGTTCTTAAACCTTGCTTTGTCTAATGTGTCTAAACTAAGATTGATCGAAGAAATGTCAATGTCTTTTAATTGTTGGATGTAATCACCTGTTAAAACCCCATTGGTAGTAATATGAAGCTCTTCTAGGGCGCTGTTGGTTCTTAATTTTCTAAGGAATTGCATCAGATCCCTTCTTACAAATGGTTCGCCCCCTGTAATTCTCACCTTGGTTACGCCTAATGTGGTAAGGATAGAAACCATTCGCTCCATCTCTTCAAAACTGAGCAGGTCATTTTTAGGTACATAATCTATTCCCTCAGCAGGCATGCAATAAAAGCAGCGTAAGTTGCACCTGTCTGTGACTGCTAAGCGTACATAAGTTATTTGTCTACCGAAAGAATCCACTAACATACTAGCTAATATAAAACAAATAGATGAGCTCTTTCAAGGAAGGCATTAAAGAACCATGATCATTTAACACAAACAATGGTTAAGTTACTGATCATTAATATTTTTACTTTTAATCTTTCTAACTTTAATCTTTAACGATTTGACATGGAATTAAAGATTTTACTGTTTGGAATAACAAAGGACATCATTGGTAGTTCGCCCCATACTTTAAATATGGATGGAAATACCGTGGCTAATCTGAGGAGAATGCTTATTGAAAAATACCCAAAATTAGCTGGGTTGAAATCAATATTGATTGCCGTAAACAATGAATATGCCGATGAAGAGTTAGTAATTAAAGAAGGTGACGAGGTGGCATTGATACCACCGGTAAGTGGCGGCTAATATGATTCAAATCAAAGAAGAGCAATTAAGTGTCGAGGAGGCAATAAAATATGTTTCCTATCCAGCCTGTGGAGGCATTAATACTTTTGTAGGTACTGTAAGAAATTCAACCAAAGGGCGAAATGTACTTCATTTGGAATTTGAAGCTTATCCGGCAATGGCTATTTTGGAATTGAAGAAAATTGCAGAAAGGGCAAAAAATGAATTCGGTGCTTTCGAGATTGCTATTCTTCACCGAATTGGTAAAGTAGAAATTGGTGAAGCCGCTGTGGTTATTGCTGTTTCTTCACCGCATAGAGAGGCCTCCTTTGCAGCGTGTAAATTTGCCATCGATACGTTAAAAAATACGGTTCCAATTTGGAAAAAGGAGATATTTGAAGATGGTGAAGTTTGGGTGTCCGCTCATCCGTAATGTATTTTGTGTGGACTTAGCGAGGAACGAAGCAATCCAAAAATTCTATCTTGAACTTTTAATTATCAAACCCTTCTCCTTTTGATCATTCACATTAATTAGACTTTTATAATTTGCCTGAAGAACGTTAATAGGTAGGCTTTTAAGAAATCTCTTTGGACTATCACCTTTATAATGCTTCAAACGTTCCCCACATGATTCCTCCCAAATCCCAAACAGGGGATTGATGTCCTCTTTATCTTTGAAACATACCGCATCTATTGATCTACTTCGTCCTTTAATTAACAGTTCAATCTCAGTTTTGGTAATAAAAGGCATATCACACGGTATGATCAACCAATTGGCTGTAGGCTCATATTCAAAAGCATTTCTGATACCCTCCATCGGCCCCATACCATCATATTTATCAATTATACAGGGTAGCGGATCAAATCTTTCGGCCTGTGAGGTATTACAGGATAGGTACACCTTATTACAATATTTCGATAGTAAATTATAGCAATATAGGTATTGAGGATCACCATTGTAATTGATCAGGCTTTTGTCCTCACCCATGCGTGTACTTTTCCCTCCACATAGTACTAATCCGTTAAACTGCATGGTAGTTACTCTTTCCCCCTGTCTTTGAAATTAACCTGGTTTCTTTAATGACAATCTCATGTGACATTGCTTTGCACATATCATAGATTGTTAACGCAGCAACAGATGCACCTGTTAGCGCCTCCATTTCAACGCCAGTTTTGCCTATTGTAGTAGCTTTGCAATGAATGATAATGTCATTACCCTTCACTTTGATATCTATTTTGCAATTGGTCAAGTTGAGTTGATGACAGAAGGGGATAAGTTCTGATGTTTTTTTTGCCCCCAATACACCGGCAATAATACTGGTGTGGAATACTGAGCCTTTTTTTGTAATAATATCGTCACCCTTCAATAAGGCCATTATATCATCATTGACAGTCACTATACTTTCGGCAATGGCCACACGCTTTGAATCTGATTTTGACGAAACATCTACCATTTTCGGATTGCCGTCTTCATCGATATGTGTTAATTTGTCATCAGTCATATAGATCAAATTTAGTTAAATGATTACAGTTGAAGAAGCAAGTTCGATAATACAAAGCAACCTATTCAAACCACGCGAGATATCGGTGCCATTGGACCAATGTAATGGAATGACGCTGGCAGAGCCAATTCATGCTGATCGGGACTTTCCACCCTTTGATCGGGTGATGATGGATGGTGTGGCAATAGCCAGTAAATCGTTTTACAGCGATCAGCGAAATTTTACTATTGAAGGAGTGCAAATGGCAGGGATGCCGCAACTAACACTTAACGATCCTTCCAAATGCATTGAGGTAATGACTGGTGCCGTGCTACCTAAAAATACAGATGCTGTGATCCGCTATGAGGACGTAACCATTGAAAATAGGGTAGTCAGTATTAATTCTGATACCGTTGAGTCAATGCAAAATGTGCATTTGCAGGGCATGGATAGTGCCAAGGACACTGTTTTGATAAGAAATGGGACGAAAATTTCCACCGCAGAGATTGGGATTTTGGCAACTGTAGGCAAAGGGGAAGTAATGGTTTACGCACCACCCAAAGTGGCCATAGTATCCACTGGGGACGAGCTTGTTTCGGTAAGGGAAATTCCAAAGGAATATCAAATCAGGCAATCCAACAGTCATGTACTAAAGGCTGCTTTAATGGGAATGGGCATTGAAGCCACCATTTTTCATATTATTGATGAACAAGCACAAATGAACAAGGCCATGGATAAAATCTTTACAGAACATGATGTAATGATATTGAGTGGTGGCGTGTCTAAAGGCCGCAAGGACTTTGTACCTGAGGTACTTAATGAACTTGGTGTGAAAAAGTTATTTCACGGTGTAAAACAACGACCGGGAAAGCCATTTTGGTTTGGAACCCGAGAAGATAATAAAACGGTATTTGCCCTTCCTGGTAATCCAGTATCTACTTTTATGTGCTTTTACAAATACATTAAACCGTGGATCAATGCATCGCTGTTGGTAAAAGAAAAAGCAGAATTTGGCATTCTAAATGAAGGTTTTACATTTGATAAGCCCATGACTTATTTTCTTCAAGTCAAAGTGTCGAATGTAGATGGGCAGCTTATTGCAACCCCCGTTCAAGGCCAGGGCTCAGGGGATTTGGGCAATCTATTATTGGCCGATGGGTTTTTGGAGTTGGAACAAACTGTCTCGAATTTTTCAAAGGGAAAAGTATTTCCATTTATTCGTTATAGATCAGCTTGAAAATCTTTTCTAATTAAATTCATTTGACCTCAAAAATCCATAATTTTGCACCCTTTAAAAGTATTTGGATATGTTCGATAATTTAAGTTTAAAGTTAGAGAAAGCATTTAAGACACTGAAAGGTCAGGGTAGCATCACTGAGGTGAATGTGGCCACTACCATGAAGGAAATAAGGCGCGCATTGATTGACGCTGATGTTAACTTCAAAGTTGCCAAGGATGTAACTGACGATATTAAGCAGAAGGCACTGGGTCAAGATGTACTTACTGCGGTTTCACCGGGTCAGCTTTTAACTAAAATTACCAATGACGAGCTCACCGCCCTCATGGGTGGAAGCAGTGAGGATATTTCCCTTGTTGGAAATCCTGCTGTAATCCTTATTTCTGGACTGCAAGGTTCTGGTAAAACTACTTTTTCTGGCAAGTTGGCCAACATGCTCAATAAAGGAGGGAAGCAGGTTTTGCTTACCGCCTGTGATATTTACCGACCAGCGGCTATTGACCAGCTTAAGGTGCTGGGTGAGCAAACAGGTGTTGAAGTTTATGCTGAGCCGGAAAACAAGGATGCCGTTAAAATTGCAAAAAATGCGATCAAATACGCCAAAGAAAATAATAAGAAAATTGTCATTGTCGATACTGCAGGCCGTTTAGCGGTTGATGAGGAGATGATGAACGAAATATCAAGGCTTAAAGAAGCACTTAGCCCATCGGAGACCTTATTTGTTGTAGATGCCATGACAGGACAGGATGCGGTAAATACGGCTAAAGCCTTTAACGAAAAGCTCAATTTTGATGGTGTAGTACTTACCAAATTGGATGGTGATACCCGTGGTGGTGCAGCCATTTCAATTAGGAGGGTGGTAGATAAGCCAATCAAATTTATCTCCCATGGTGAGAAAATGGAGGCCATTGACAAGTTTCATCCAGACAGGATGGCCAATAGAATATTGGGCATGGGTGATGTGGTTTCTTTGGTTGAACGTGCACAAAACACTTTTGATGAAGAGGAAACACGTAGGCTAAACAAGAAGATCAGAAAGAACCAATTCGATTTCAATGACTTCCTTTCGCAGCTTGAACAGATCAAGAAGATGGGTAACATCAAGGATCTTATGGGCATGATTCCCGGTATGGGCAAAGCACTAAAGAACGTAGACGTGGATGATGACTCTTTCAAACCTATTGAAGCCATAATAAGGTCCATGACGCAATTGGAGCGTGAGAGTCCTGATTTGATCAGTGGTAGCAGAAGAAAAAGGATTGCCGATGGTAGTGGCACCTCAGTTCAGCAGGTAAACAACCTATTGAAGCAATTCAATGACATGCGAAAAATGATGAAAACCATGAACAAAATGGGCGGGGGCAAAAAAGGATTGGCAGCACTAAATCCTTTCGGAAGGTAAATTCTGAGCGATATATATGATTTCGTTGACCATAATATCATATGAACTATTTACATATATTTGTGTTCATTGATTGAAACTATACTTATTATACTAGTATGCAACAAAAACATGTTAGAAGTGCTACCACGTTAAAAAATGCTAATCATGTGGTGAACACGGCTGTGTTTGTTTTCCAAGATCAAGGGAGTTGGTTTTATTATTCCCCAGCATTAGATTTAACTGGATATGGCGATAGTGAGGTTGAGGCTGAAGACAGTTTCACATTATCTCTTAGCGAGATGGTACGATATACTCTCAATAAAAAAACAATGAAAAGATTGTTAGTGAGTATGGGATGGAAATTTACAAAAGCAAAGAAAAGCAAACTTTCATTAGAAGCTCCACCAATGCATATACTTTTGCAAAATGATGAGTATTTACAAGATATCTTTAACTCAAAGGAATTTGTAAAGAAAAATAGAAAGGTTGAAATTCCTCCAATGGCTTTAGTATAATTGTTGAATTAGTGTGGGCAAGAACAAATATTCACATCTAAAAAATATTCCCCTCAAAGTATACAGAAAGTTTCTTCTTAATGTCGGCTGTAAATTAATTAGAACATCAGGTGGTCATGAAGTATATTCACGACCTGATCTAAATAGGCCTATAATATTACAATCGCATATAGATCCTGTGCCTGAGTTTATTATTCGTAATCATCTAAGACAAATCCAAATGGACAAAAATGACTGTTTGAATATGTTGGCAAAATTGTAAATATAATTTACAACTGTAAGTATGCAAAAAGTTCCATCAACCAGGCAATGCCGATGTGAACGATTACACCACCATATATATTTTCTGTTTTCAGGGCGATTACACCCAATATATAGCCTCCAAATAAGGAGCTAACGGCTTCGCCAAAAGGCTTTCCGAAGTGAAGTACACAATAGGTTACTGCCATGGGCAATACCACTGCACTCCCTAAAAACCTAACCAGTCCAAATATTAAAAACCCACGGAAGAACAACTCTACAGTAAAAAAACTTAAAGCATAGCTAATTTCATAGAGTAAAGTAACTACACCTTGATTAAGATTGTAATGGCTGCAAAATTGATCGATGCCGGCAGTTCTAAAATTAGGGTACTGCTGTGTAAATGAAGGATGGAAGGAGGCAGCGGCAATGATGGGTGCCATTATCAGAAGCATTACCAAATAAGGCTTGAGGTTAACGTTCTTACTGGTTAAACCATAGAAATGATTGACGTCTTTTCGCTGATAAAATCCATAAAACAACCCAAGTGGTAAAATAATAGTGAATATAGGGAGCAACCTATATATACTTTTGAGGATAAATAAATGAGTACTATCATTAGTAGTGAAGAGTTGGACTATTGAATCACTGTAGGAATTCCCCCTGTTCCAAGCCAGAATGGCAAAACCAATAGCACTGACGATCCAAAATTTAGGGTTTTTGAAGAATTTTTTATTATCGGTAAATAAGAAGACAAACCAACATACAACGTAATAACTGATGGATTGTATCAAAAACATTAGGACGATCCGTAGATTACTTCCATAGAAGGAATCAATGTAGCTATCCTCAAAATCGTAATAGAAATTGAAGGCCAATAAAAAAGCAACCCAAATAAGGGTTGCTATGTACAATCTTAAATTGAAATCTGACTTTATATAGGCCTTTAAATGGTCAAAAAGATACTTCACCAATCCTTATTACCTGTAAGTCACCGACTTTATGGCATCCATTGTTCTTTTAACATTAGGAATAATCACATCGATTAGGGTAGGAGCATAAGGCAATGGTACATCCATGCTGTTTACTCTTGTTACTGGTGCATCCAAATAATCAAAGGCAAATTTCTGGACATGGTAGGCTATTTCAGAGCTTATGGCTGCTAAAGGCCATGCTTCTTCCAATACTACCACCCGATTGGTTTTCTTCACAGACTTTACAACTGTGGCATAATCTATCGGTCTTACAGTTCTTAAATCTATCACCTCTACAGAGATGCCATCTTTAGCAGCCTCTTCAGCGGCTTCTAATGCTACTTTTATCATTTTACCAAAAGAAACCAACGTTACATCCGTACCTTCACGTTTCACATCAGCTACTCCGATAGGTAGCAGGTATTCACTTTCTGGAACCTCACCTTTATCCCCATACATCAATTCCGACTCCATAAAAATTACGGGATCATTGTCTCGAATAGATGATTTCAAAAGTCCTTTGGCATCGTAAGGATTGGCCGGGATAACCACTTTTAACCCAGGGCAATTGGCATACCAGCTTTCAAAGTTCTGTGAATGTTGAGAACTTAACATTCCCGCATTTCCGGTTGGACCCCTAAATACCATGGGAATATTAAACTGACCTCCTGACATAGACATCATTTTGGCCGCTGAATTTATCACCTGATCTATTGCTACAAGAGAAAAGTTGAAGGTCATGAATTCAATGATTGGACGCAGTCCATTCATGGCTGCACCAACACCTACTCCGGAAAAGCCAAGTTCAGCAATGGGAGTATCTATTACCCTTTCAGGGCCAAATTCATCAAGCATGCCTTGGCTCACTTTATAAGCACCGTTATATTCGGCTACTTCTTCACCCATTAGGAACACTTTTTCATCCCTGCGCATTTCTTCGCTCATCGCTTCGCCAAGGGCTTCTCTAAACTGGATCTCTCTCATTGAAATTGGTTTAATTTATCAGAGCGTAAAAATAGCATTAGACACCGTAAGGTCAAAATTTCCAATGCCAATAAATGACCGGTCATAAATAATAAAAGGCAGTCCCGATATTTATCGGGACTGCCTTTTTATTTTATCAGGTATAATTATGCTAATTGTGCGTCAAGCTTTTGAGCTAAAACACCCTTAGGCACTGCACCAACCTGCTTGTCAACAATTTCCCCGCCTTTAAACACCAATAGGGTAGGGATACTTCTGATACCATATTTAATTGGAATGTTTGGATTTTCATCTACATTCATTTTGCCAATCACAGCTTTACCTTCATATTCACCTGCTAGTTCTTCCACTACAGGGCCTATCATTTTACAAGGACCACACCACTCTGCCCAAAAATCCACTAATACTGTTTTATCACCATTTACGATTTCGTCAAAATTGGCATCTGTGATTTCGATTGCTTTACTCATTGCTATTTTTTTTACAAATGAAAAATTCTATTTGAGGTTTAAACACAAATGTAGGCATTTTTGGTTCTCCTTCCAGCCGACAATGTGCATAATTATTATCAATGGTCTCATAGAGGACAACGATGAGGTGAAATTATATGTAGAATGATAGATTTTCCAATCGTTGAACCTGAAAAATATAAAATCCCGAACAATTTAGTTCGGGATTTGTTGAGGCGCTGAGCGGATTCGAACCGCTGTAGAAGGTTTTGCAGACCTCTGCCTAGCCACTCGGCCACAGCGCCATTTTAAATGCATTAAAATTAAGCTGCAAATCTATACATAATCATTAATTACTTCAAAGATATTATGTTTTTTGTCTGTTAGAATTAATCACCGCATATATGGCCAGTGAAACTGATAGGGAATATTGAGACACCAGTTAAAATATAATTAAGTTTAATAATGCTATTATTATATTCACAATACAGATTTTTAATTATGGACTGCTGGTCTCTTTTGAAGAAGATTTATTTAAATAATATTTAAAGTAAATAATTATGGATTTTTTGATTCAATTAATAATAGCCGTAATATTTCTTATCGTATTGATCTACTTGGTGATCAACATTTCAAGTATAGCTAAATCAAATAGAGAGATTCTACAAGAACTAAAAAAACAAGGTAAGCCTCTAACTGATATTGAGAATAAAGCAAAGGCTTATGATGAAAAATATGGAAAAAATTAGCGAGTAACCTTGTTCTTTTAATTGGAGACCCTCACTAGTTCAATAAGGGTTTCAAGACATTCATTACATTATCGGCCACAATCTTATGGCCTTCCACATTGGGATGTATGCCATCCGGTAAGTTTAAGTCTTTGTTACCCGCCACACCTTCAAGTAAAAATGGGATCAATTCAGCATTGTTGTTTTTTGCCAACCTCGGAAATATGGCTTTGAATCTATCTGTATATTGTTGCCCTAGATTTGGGGGTACCATCATGCCAGCAATCACAATCTGTATGTTGGGGTATTTTTGCTTCACCTTATCAATAATGGTCTGAAGGTTTTTTTCCGTTTGATCAAGAGGTAGTCCACGTAGGCCATCGTTGGCACCGAGCTCTAATACAAATATGTCAATCGGCTCTTTGAGGATCCAGTTCAGCCTTGAAATACCTCCTGATGTGGTTTCACCGCTCAATCCGGCATTAATTATTTTGTAATTTTTGTCATTCCCATTTAGTTCACGTTCAATTATGGCAGGAAAGGCTTGGGCTTTGGAGAGGCCATAACCAGCAGTTAAACTATCACCATAAAAAAGAATGGTTGTTTTTGGTGAATTAAAACTTGATAGCACTAAAACAAGGAGAGCAGGCAATAGACGAAACTTCATTTTTTCTTTTATATTCTTTATTGACACAGTAGTTTTATTGATTTACGTAATTTATGGCTTAGTGTATGTATTTATCAAAATTTAAGCCGAAAATTACCACTTAACATAAACATTTTTTTTTATTGTCGTTAAACCGTAAATACACTTAACGCAACCTGTCAAAAAGGTTGGCTTATTTTACTTTTCTTATGGCAGACATATTAGTGGTTGAAAACCTTACCAAAACATTCGATTCATCAAATAAATCCCTCACTGTACTGGACGATGTTTCATTTAGCGTGGCCGAAGGATCCGGTATATCCATCGTAGGGCCCTCAGGAAGTGGAAAAACCACTTTATTGGGTTTATGTGCCGGACTTGATGTGGCAACAAGTGGCGTTGTTTCACTGGCTGGCATAAAATTAAATGCTTTGGATGAAGATGACAGGGCTTATGTCAGGAATCAGCATATAGGGTTTATCTTTCAAAATTTTCAACTACTGCCCACACTTACCGCTTTGGAAAATGTAACAGTGCCTCTTGAGTTGAGAGGGAGCAAAGATTATAAAGATAAGGCCAAAGATCTATTGGATCGGGTAGGCTTAGCAGACAGGATGGATCACTACCCATCTCAATTGTCGGGTGGTGAGCAACAGCGGGTAGCCATGGCCCGTGCGTTTATCACTTCTCCAAGGGTGTTGTTTGCAGATGAACCCACCGGGAATCTGGATGAAGAAACCGCTAATAAGGTAACGGAGCTATTGTTTGATTTGAACAAACAAGAAGGTACTACACTAATATTGGTGACCCATAATATGGAATTGGCGGCCTATACCAATCGGATTTTAAGGCTTAAAGGAGGTAAAGTAATAAGTGATAACCCAACAAACGGAGCTGTTTGATGGAGTACTTGATAAAAATAAAAAAGGCGAAAAAAAACCTATTCAATGACCCATGGGTTTGGAAGATGGCAGCAAAAGATGCACGCAATAATGTAGGCAGGCTGTTTTTGTTTATTGCCTCTGTTATAATCGGTATTGCGGCCTTGGTTTCGATCAATTCCTTCAATATCAATTTGATGCGCAGTATCGATGATCAGGCAAAAGAACTGCTAGGGGCTGATTTTGTGGTCAATGGTAATAAGCCTTTTGAGCAGGAGCTACTTACTGCATTCGATTCGGTAGAGGCAGAGAAAGCCAGCGAAGCAGATTTAGCATCAATGGTTTCTTTTATGACGGACACGCCCGGCACCCGCTTGGTGCGGATTATCGCTATTGAGGGTGACTTTCCATTTTATGGTGATTTGGAAACCTTGCCTGATCATGCCGTTGATTTAATGAAAGGTGGTCCCTATGCCATGATGGACAAAAACCTCATGGGCCAATACGATGTAAGTGCAGGCGACTCAGTTAAAATCGGCAAAATGACTTTTAAAATTGCTGGCGAAGTGACGAAAATACCTGGCGGTGGAGGCATTCAATCAACATTTACCCCTTCGGTCTATATTTCGATGGATAACCTCGATTCTACGGGGTTGGTCCAATTTGGAAGTAGGATAGACTATAAACATTACTTCAAAACCAGTGATGATAAAGCAGCAGAGGCAGCGGTAGAGAAGTTAAAGCCCATTGCTAAAAAGTATGGGCATTGGGTAGAAACAGTGCAAGGAAGAAAAGAAAATTTGGGTGAAGGATTACAAAACCTATATCGATTTTTTAATCTTCTTGCTTTCGTTGCCCTAATATTGGGGTGTATTGGAGTGGCAAGTTCTGTTCATATATATGTTAAAGAAAAACGAAATACAGTAGCTGTTTTGCGCTGTATTGGAGCTTCTGGATGGCAATCTTTCAACATATTTTTTATACAATCCTTTACCATTGGGTTGATAGGCAGCATACTAGGCGTATCGCTCGGACTGTTGATCCAGTTTTTGCTGCCCTCGCTTTTAAAAGAATTTATTCCGATAGACCTTGACCTGCACATAGCATGGTCTGCCGTTTTTGAAGGCATGCTTTTGGGGATGATAATCGCTACGTTGTTTTCAGTTTTACCTCTTATTGCCATTCGGTTTGTTCCACCATTGGCGGTCTTACGGGCGGGGTTTGAGCCATTAAGAAATTTCTCAAAATCACGCCTACTGGTAATTTTTCTTATCATCTTATTTCCATTGGCCTTTGCAGCCTATCAATCTGAAAGCATCCTTATAGGCTCCCTCTTCTTTATTGGTCTGCTGGTCGCCTTTGGTGCGCTTACCGTAGTGGGATGGTTGTTAATGACATTGGTGAAGAAGTTTTTCCCGTCCAATTGGAGTTTTATTTGGCGTCAGAGCCTTGCTAATTTATTCAGGCCTAACAATCAGACGCTCGTTTTGGTGGTGGTCATTGGGTTAGGGGCATTTTTGATAGCAACCCTCAACATCACCCAGAATAGTTTGCTCAATCAAGTGGAATTTATAGGCAACGAAAATCAGTCAAACACCATATTGTTTGATATTCAGCCCGATCAAAAAGATGGAGTTGTGAAGTTGACAAAAGACAACGACTTACCCATTCAGCAATTGGTACCGATCATCACCTGTAGGATAAGTAGCATCAATGGTAAATCTATCAGTGAGATTCAAAAAGATACTACCGATGCCATTCCAAACTGGGCAATAACAAGGGAGTATCGTGTCACTTATCGTGATTCTCTCAATAACTCTGAAACGTTGGAAAGTGGTGTACTGCAACATATATCCAATGATTCAATTTTTGTGACAGTATCGAAAGGTATGAACGAAAACCTAGAATTAAACATTGGGGACTCTATGGTATTTGACGTACAGGGAGTACCAATTAAAGCCTATTTAAGTGGGGTAAGGGATGTAGATTGGCCTGTAGATCCACCTAATTTTATATTTGTATTCCCTACTAAATTGTTAGAACAAGCCCCACAAATATTTGTATTAACAACCCGAATTGATGCGCAAACAAAAGCCAATAAATATCAGCGTGAACTGGTAGCACTCTTTCCAAACGTATCGCTGATTGACCTGAAGTTGGTTTTGTCAACACTTAATGAGTTTTTCGATAAGGTGTCATTTGTGATCCGTTTTATGGCACTGTTCAGTGTGATCACCGGTATGGTGGTTTTGGCTGGTGTTGTGATCAATAGTAAATACCTTCGGTTAAGGGAAAATGTTTTGCTTAGGACAATTGGTGCCAGAAGTAAGCAAATTGTGGGCATGACCATATTAGAATATGGATATTTAGGATTTTTCTCTGGATTGACTGGAATAGCCCTATCATTAATTTCAGGGTGGATATTGGCTACCTTCTTTTTTGAAGTGATCTACCTGCCTGATTATCTTAATTTACTCTATTTATGGATAACTATCATTGCGCTCACGATCTCCATAGGATGGTTTAATACAAGAGATGTTCTAAATAGATCACCTTTAGAAGTACTCCGTAAGGAGGTCTAAATGCCAAATTGAAGCAAAATTCAATACTGATCCTCCCCCCAATGTAGTGAATGAACGATTATAAAAGCCAAAAATCTTACAAATAGATTTATGCCAAAGTTGGTTTAGTTATCTTTAGTAATGCTTATTCTATTATGGTGCATTAATGATGGCTAGCTACAGAATACTACATATTGGAATCCTGTTAGTAGGGGTTATTGCTAAATCTAATGCACAAATCCATTTGATTGAAAACAAGGGCCAATATCCTAAGGAATACCATTCTGTTGGAAATATCCCTGGAGGAAAAGTATTTTTTAAACCCAATGGCCTAATTTATGATTTCAATAATATGCCATCACATGAAGAGATTCATGGAGTGGATGATCAATACATAAGTGAATCTTGCGAACAATATCAGGCGCATTCTTATGCAGTAAATTTTCAAAACGCCAATCCAAATGTTGAAATTGCAGGGGAGGGGGCTGGCCCTCAAACCTATAATTATTTTGTTGGAGCCAAAGACAAGTGGGCCACCGCAGCCAAAGATTTTGATGAGATCAAGTATAGCAACATTTATACCGGCATTGATTTTCGTTATTACAAATATGGAATGACCGTAAAGTATGATTTTATAATTTCTCCCAATGGCCACCCAGAAGATATTTTGTTGAATATTGATGGTGCAGAGTGGTTGGGTATAGATGCTAAGGGTGATTTGCAAATTAGTACTTCAGTAAATGAAATTAGAGAAACCCGACCTGTTGCCTATCAAATAATTGAAGGCAAAAAAATGTGGATTCCCTGTGAGTTTCAGCTTACTGGAAACAGTTTAAGTTTTAATATACTAGGCGATTATGATGACTGTGAAGAACTCATTATAGACCCTACCTTGATATTTTCGACCTTTTCGGGCTCTACCGCTGATAACTGGGGCAACACCGCCACTTTTGATAGTGGGGGCAACCTCTATTCCGGGGGAATTTCAAGCAATTATTCGGGGGGAAGTTTTCCAACCACCACAGGAGCATATCAAATAAATAATCAAGGGCAATGGGATGTGGCCATTATCAAATATGACTCAACGGGGAGTACAGCACTTTACGCCACTTATTTAGGCGGCCAGCAATCAGAAATACCACAGAGTTTGATCGTTAATGATAAAAATGAATTGTTCATCATGGGTTTTACTGGATCAGCAAATTTTCCCGCTGTCAACGCTTATCAACCCGTATTTAAAGGTGGTATTAATGTTTCACCCTTGGCCGTTCCATTCCCGAACGGGTCAGATATTTTCATTTCAAAATTAAGCGCCAATGGCCAGAATTTACTTAGCTCCACATTTATAGGAGGCACAAATAATGATGGTTTGATGTCATTTGGTGATGCCTTAACTAGAAATTATGGTGATGAATCCCGGGGGGATATTTTTATCAAAGAAAATGGCAATATCCTTGTAGCTTCTAAGACCTCCTCCTTTGATTTTCCTTTGATGAATCCCATTCAATCATTTTATGGAGGGGGCACAACAGATGCGGTATTATTTGAAATGTCATCTGATCTAAGCAACCTTATTTTCTCAAGCTATATAGGCGGCAGTGCCATGGATGCTGCGTATTCAATAAAAACCAATAGTAACAATAAAATCATTGTGGCAGGGGGGACTAACTCAACAAACATCAATTCGAATATTGGTGAGTTTTCTGATTCCAGTAATGGAGGCGTTGATGGTTGGATCTCAATTATTGACAATGGTACATATGAATTGGATACGGGAGTTTATATTGGCACAAGTAGTTATGATCAGGTTTATTTTATTGATATCGATATTGATGACAATATTTATTCCTATGGCCAGTCGGCAGGTGATTTTCCAATTCTTGGTAATGTATATACATCTGGAGGGGGACAATTTATACAAAAATGGAATTCGAGCCTGACCGACTTAAAGCTATCAACAAAGTTTGGTTCGCCCGGAAATTTACCTGATATATCGCCTACTGCCTTTCTAGTCAATGATTGTGACAACATCTATATCAGTGGATGGGGTGGTATTACCAATGGGAATTACAATGGTGGAAGTACTAATAGCATGCCTATCACATCGGATGCTTATCAGTCAACCACCGTTGGCTCTGATTTTTATTTGATGACGCTTTCCGCCAATGCAGAGTCCCTTTTATACGCTACTTATTTGGGTGGAACACAATCGAGGACTCATGTAGATGGAGGTACAAGCAGGTTCGATAAAAGAGGGATCGTTTATCATGCCGTTTGCTCCGGCTGTCAGGCAGGCAATCCAGCGGGTGCAGCCACATCAGATTTCCCCACCACACCCAATGCCTGGTCGAATACCAACAACAGCAAAAATTGCAACAATGCTGCTTTCAAATTTGATTTGGCCACTTTACGTGCCATTATCCAAACCAATAATGTAACTTTTAATCAACCGGGAATTTCAATTATTTGCTTTCCAGACGATATCGTATTTGAAAACTACAGTGTAGGTGGAGAAATATTTGAATGGAATTTTGGCGATGGTACAAATACTACTGCCACAGATACCATTCCCATTGCTCACAATTATAAAAGTGCAGGTGTTTATAAAATCACACTTAAAGCCATTGACCCTAACACTTGTGTAGGTGAAGATATTACCTCAGTTAATGTAAGGGTGTCAAAGCCCTCCTTTTCAACTGTGGAAGACGCTCTTATTTGTGAAGGTTCTTCATTCAGGTTGGGTGCCTTTGGTGGTAATCAATATTTTTGGCATAGCCTGGATAGTGCTTTTACCTCTGAGGAACGTGCCCCATTAGTAGCACCCGAAGTTTCCACTACCTACTTAGTGAGGGTCATTGATGATTTGGGCTGTGAAGCCACCGACACTGTTGAAGTGGAGGTTACTCCAGCCGTTTCATTAAATTTCACTTTGGAGAAAATCCACGACTGTTTCTCACGACCAGAGATTAAGTTGACCAACCTAAGTGACGGTGGGGAATCTTACCAATGGCAGTTGGGTGATGGGAGTACTGAAGACATAGATGAATTGGTTTATACCTATGAGCAAGATGGTGAATATAATGTAACGCTCACCGGAACCATGGGAAATTGCTCCTATTCCAAGAGTGAAACGGTAAATATAACTACCTTGAAAGTACCCAATGTATTTACCGCAAATGGGGACGATAAAAATAGTGTATTTGAGATTGTAACCGGAAGTCAGGTAAACTTAAAATTATATAACCGTTGGGGACGGCTGGTATATGAAAATGATGATTACAAAAATGAATGGGACGGTGAGGGTGAACCCGCAGGGATTTATTATTATGAAGCAATAGTAACGGATGAAACCACTTGCAAGGGGTGGCTTCATTTAATAAAATAAATGACAATGACAGCACAAATAGAATCAATCAATCCGGCAAATGGTAATACAGTGGCTACCTATACGGAAATGAAAGTCAAAGAAACTAAGGCTATTATTAATGAGGTCAATCAAGAATGGCTTTCATGGCGCCATACCGATTTTGACCACAGAGCGAAGTTAATGCATAATGCTGCTTCGGTGCTAAGGCGCCACAAGGAAAAATATGCCCATCTGATGGCATTGGAGATGGGAAAGGTACTTAAAGAAGGGGTGTCGGAGATTGAAAAATGTGCCTGGGTATGTGATTATTATGCTGATAATGCAGCAAGGTTTTTAAAGAGCGAAGAGGTGGATACCGAAGCTACCCACAGCTTTGTTTCCTTTCAGCCGATAGGTGTGGTATTGGCTGTCATGCCTTGGAACTTCCCTTTTTGGCAAGTGCTTCGTTTTGCAGCCCCTGCACTTATGGCAGGCAATGCAGGCGTTTTAAAACATGCTTCCAATGTAACTGGTTGTGCTCTTGCCATTGAGTCGATGTTTGTGGAGGCGGGCTTCCCGAAAAATATATTCAGGACATTGATTGTATCTTCGGCTAAAGTAGAGGAGGTAATTAAAAATGAGCATGTAAAGGCAGTAACCCTTACAGGAAGTACACCCGCAGGTAAGTCGGTAGCCTCTATAGCAGGAGGGGCTTTAAAGAAAAGCGTGCTAGAATTGGGAGGTAGTGATCCCTACATAATTTTAAAAGATGCTGATTTGGAGCAAGCTGCCTCTAAGTGTGCCACTAGCCGATTGATCAACAATGGGCAAAGCTGTATTTCAGCTAAACGGTTTATAGTAGTGAAAGAAGTAAAAGAAGCTTTTGAAAAGCTGATGATTAAATACATGAGCACCAAAGTAATGGGTGACCCTTTTGAAAGTGGTACTGATGTTGGGCCCATGGCACGGGTTGATCTGCGCGATGAACTTCATCATCAAGTAGAGAAAAGCATTGAGATGGGGGCAACGTGCATATTAGGAGGACATTTTGAGAAAGACAAAGGCGCATATTACTCTCCCACCATACTTACCGATGTGAAGTGGGGCTCACCGGCCTATCATGAAGAATTGTTTGGGCCTGTCGCGTCCATCATTGAGGCGAGTAATGAAAAAGAAGCCATTGAGATTGCTAATTCCAGTTTTTTCGGATTGGGAGCAGCGGTATTCACACAAGATAAAGCCCGTGGTGAGCGTATTGCCGAAAAGGAAATAGATGCGGGCTGTTGCTTTGTCAATGATTTTGTGAGGTCTGATCCCCGATTGCCCTTTGGTGGTGTAAAAGGCAGCGGCTATGGCCGTGAGTTAAGTGCATTCGGTATCAGGGAGTTTGTGAATATTAAGTCGGTGTATGTGAAGTAGTGATTCATCGATAAACCTTATAGGTTTTTAAGAACTATAAGGTTTATAATACTACACCTTCTCAAAAACCAATCGGTAGTGATCCATTATCTCTTGCTCAAAACATACTTTGTTAGGGCTTATTTTAAATACATCCACCTGATGTCTGAATTCTTTATCTGTCAGGAATTTTGGAACGAGCGAAAGGTATAACCAATATTTCTTGAAGCTAAATTTCCTGAACTTCTTCCTCCATTGTTTGATGGTTTCTATATAGTCCAGTCTGCCACTGCTCTGTGAGATTAATTTAAAATGGGGTTCGGCATTTTTGATGACCATTTCGGGCCCATAGGGGAGCCATGAACCAGGAAATTCTGCAATCATGAGAGCCAACACATGTGACGGTGAGCCTTTTTCAGCATCGAGGCTTATATCCTTAAACTCAAGCATATTCTTGCTAAAGGTCATGGTCTGCATGTAAAATCGGCCACCAACTGGTAAAAGATTATAAAGGGTTTGGAAAAAGTCGCTATAGATTTTTTCTTGTTTGCCCTCTTGCCATTCTTCTATTGAACAGAAATGCTCTAATCCGCCAATACAAGTGATGGCATCATAAGTACCATTGTCTTCGGGTTTTACCGTACGGCAATCTTGAACTATAACGTTCATCCCATTTTTTTTACAGGCTTCCGCTTGCCCTTCAGACAGAGTCAAACCGAGGCTGGTAGCCCCTTTTTCTTTGATGATATAGTTAGAGAAAGGCCCCCATCCGCAAGCCATATCCAGCACCTTACTTCCTTTGGTAATGTTGAGACTATCTGAAATAAATCGATGCTTTTCTTTTTGTGCATCTTCCAGACACATAGAAAAATCCCCATCGTATTTGGCGCCACTATAGTCACCTGTTTCGCCCATGCTCAGGCGAAATATCTTGTCAATCGTGGTATAAGTAAAATCTAAATCTTTTTGTTCAGCCATAAGTTCATTTATTGAATTTGTAATGAACTAAATGCTGCTCATTATCTTATTTGGAGTGTGTTATTTCCCCTGAAAATAAGAATTTAAAACCATTAAATTTTAAAAGAACCACTATTTAATAATCAATAGTGTCTGATAAACAATTACTTAGCGTGCACTATTAAGGGGCATGGGGGTAAATAAGGGTTTTTAAACCCCAAATAGTTCTAGTCTCACTTGTATCTCACAAACCAACTATTAAGCCTTCACCATCTCTGGTTGACCCAGCTGCTTCAGCATTTTTGCATGTTGGATCAAAGCCCTAAAATAACTCGGCTCGGATTTATAGGGCAATCCGAATTCCTCAGCCGTTTGGCGTACAATCTTAGAGAGTTTTTTATAATGTACGTGGCATATAGATGGAAATAGGTGATGTTCTACCTGATAATTAAGGCCTCCAACATACCATGACAGTAGGTAACTATCTGGGCTAAAGTTGGTGGTAGTATGTAGCTGATGTATCGCCCAGTCATTTTCCAAATTACCGTCAGAATCAGGCAATGGAAATGAAGTTGAAGGCATCACATGAGCAGGTTGGAATACAATGGCCAAAATAAAGCCAGCTACCATGTGCATCCCTATAAAATAAATGGTGGTTTGCCACCAAGGAATAGGCAGCACCATCATGGGTATTGCTAAAAATATAGTATAGTACACCACCTTGCTCAACGCAAGTTTAAATAGCTGAAACCATACGTTTATATTTTGGGATTTGGTAAGCCCCATTCTTCTATAGCGAAAAAGCTGGCGGAAATCTTTAGTGGTAATCCACAAAAAGGTCATTAACGTATATAGAAACCAACCGTAGATATGCTGGATACTGTGCAATTTATAATGCTTGGCGTGGGGTGACAAACGCATTAATATCCCTGGATCGATATCTTCATCCACACCTTCCACATTGGTATAAGTATGGTGCAGCACATTGTGCTGTATTTTCCAGTTTACTGAGCTACCACCAACAAGGTTGATGACATAACCAACATATTTGTTGACATTTTGATTTTTTGAATAGGCTCCGTGATTGGCATCATGCATTATAGAAAATCCAATACCTGACATGGCCGCACCCATTATTCCCCAAACCAAAATTAATGGCAGGGTCCCTGTAATTACTCCCGATACCATTAGCCCGTAAGGCAAAAAATAGGCGGTTAATAGTATTATTGTCTTCCAAACCATATGGGCATTGCCATATTTAGAAAGTTTATTCGTTTCAAAGTATTCACCCACACGTTTTCTCAGAATTCCAATAAAATTGAATTCTGTATCCCGTGTAAACTTTAGTGATTTATGCTTCATTAAATTAATTTTTTCTCCTGTACTTATCTGCAAAGATAACACTAAACAGCAAATTCCGTTCGTCAAAATTGTTAAATCTTACCGAATGTACCTTCAGGAAGCGGATAGGCTGTTTTACCTTTTAACCTTCAATAAAGGCAATCAGAAGCATTTTGAGATTAACTTCTGCTCGATTTCATGGTCTTTCAACCCGAGTTCAATCGCCTTTTGAAGGCTTTGACAGGATCTCTTCTTTTTTCTCAGACTGTAGTAGGCCAACGCTTTAAAATAATGCCCTAAATAGTATTTTGGTACCAGTATTAATCCTTCATCAATATCTTTGATAGCTGTTTTTGGTTTGCCAATGAGGTAGTAACAATACCCCCTGTTTATTTGCGAATAGGGTTGGCCCGGATCAATTTTCAGTGCCATACTAAAGTCTGTGATGGCATCAGGGTAATTTTCCAATTGAAAGTTGGTCAGACCTTTGTTTCGCCAGGCATCGGCATTTTTATTGTCCAATTGCAACACCTTATTCCAATCTAAAAGGGCCATACTAAAATTTTCCAACTCGATGTAGTTGACTGCCCTCCGGTAATAGACTTCCACCGAGCTGCTATCAATTTGCAGATATTGGGAATAATTGGCGATAGCCTGGTCAGGCTCATTTTTTGCGTTGTAAATATTACCTAGATATAAATAAGGCCATTTATTGGAAGAGTCGATTGTTATTATTTTTTGATAATGTAAAATAGCGGAGTCAAGTTCTTGTAGTTGATAATAAAGGGCAGCTATATTGAGCCCTAGGTTAATGTCTTTGGGGTTTTGTACTAACGCCTTCTTTAATAATGTTTTGGCTTCATCAATTCTTCCTTGATTGGCAAGTAATGCTGCCAAGTCAATTTTAGTTTTTGGAGAATTGGGGTCTAAGGTGATTGACCTACGTAGCTCATGCTCCGCATCAAGGGGTCGGTTTTGTTTGATTCTGATCAACCCTTTTAGGTGATGCATGTTAGCCTGATCTGTAGCATATCTTTTTGGTACATTCTCATCTTCTTCCAGTCCCAATTTTTTTAATGAGCGAGTATTTTCCTCAATGAAATTATCAGTAATATCGATGGCTACATTACAATACTGTACGGCCTTATAATAATCGGCAATTTGAAAGTTTATTTCTGCTAAGCGCATGGCGGCTGCAAAACTCTGAGGGTACAGGCGCAATATCTCGGAAAAGGCCGCTATTGCCCTGGTTGTATCGCCCGAGGCGAGTACGAGCTCACTTCTTGACAGCAAGGCTATTTTGTCTTGTGCTTTGGCTTCATTAAGTAAACCAATAAGGGTGATGAGAATGAATACAGTTCTTTTCAATCGAATAGGGAATAGTTACCAAACTGGTCAGCTGGGGCAAAGGGCTTGATCAATGATGGCCCCTCATTAGCAGGGTTTTCAATTTTTGGTGAAACGCTGTACATACTTATTTTATTGTCAGGATAGGGTAGCAGGATTTCCATCAGCTGGGGCAATTCTGCTTTATTGTCAAGCCAAAGGCTTTCATTATTCTTGCCTAGGACTACAGGCATTCGAGAATTCATCTGTCCAATGGTTTCATTGGCTGTAGTAGTGATAATTCGAAATGTGTGCATGATCTTTTCCTGCTCATCTTCAAACTCCTCCCAAATCCCTGCCAGTGCCACTATCTCCTGCTCTCCAAATACAATTCGATGGGCTACGCGCCCTTTTTTACTGATTCGTTTCCAATCATAATATCCATCGATGGGAATAAGGCACCTTCGCTGTGCAAGCGCATTTTTCGTTGAGAATTTTTCTTCTAGGGTTTCCAATTCAGCAAATATTAATTTGTTGCTTATGGTTTTATTTTTGGACCAGCCTGGAATCTGTCCCCAATGAAAGAATGAAAAACCCGAACTACCCTGTGTAATTACAGGAAGCAACTGTGTAGGGGCAGCATTGTAACGAGCTTTAATATCGGAAGATACTTCGGCATCAAACCTCGCACTAAGTGTTTCCGCATCCACTGTTAACGTGTATCTATCTCCCATAATGCTAAATTAGTATTTTCCTTACACACTCCCCGCATGTATTGCGGAGTCTCCATATCGTGGAATACCTGTCTTTGTCGAAGAGTAAAAGACAACCCATTTGTACAGTACACATTAAAAGCTACTTATCCATAATAAAATCAAGTGCCTTCTTTTCTGACCAATATAGTTTTTGCTTGTTGAAAGCCGTAAACCCAACATGACCGCCAAAATCCGGGGTTTCCAAAATCACATTTTCATGATCTTTCATTTCTTCTATTGGGTAGCATTCCTTAGTTAAAAACGGATCGTTGAGCGCGTTTAATATTAGGGTTGGTGTTGTTATATGTTTTAAGAAATACAGCGAGCTGCATTTGGTGTAGTAGTCAATGGCACTATCAAATCCATGGAGTGGTGCCGTATAGGCGTCATCAAAATCGATCAATGTTTTTAACTTACTAAGGCCTTTTGATGAAATGCGGCCAGGCATAATTATAGCTTTCTGTCGCACCTTGCTTTTTAGCCCATTCAAGAAACGATTGGCATATACCCAATTTTCACGTTGCGATATTTTCTGGCAGCTGGTATGCAAATCCAACGGCACGGAAATGGCAACAGCCCGATTGATCTGCGCCTGATTGTCCTTTTCCCCCAAATATTTCAAAGTGATATTTCCACCCAAACTAAAACCAATCAAGTTGATGGATTTGTAATTGAGTGATTGTGCATATTTAACCACCGTTTCCAAATCATCGGTTGCACCACTATGGTAAAACCTTAACTGCTTATTCATTTCACCGCTACATCCACGGAAATTCCAAGCCGCTACATCATAGCCTTGGTCAAAAAATGCTTTGGCCATCCCGCGCATATAGGGTTTCTGGCTATTGCCTTCTAGTCCATGTGAGAGGATCACCAATTTATCGGTGTTTTGTTTAAGCCAATCAATATCAAGAAAATCGTCATCAGGGGTATTGATGCGTTCCCGTTGGTAGGGCATTTCTTTCACCCTTCTGAAAAGCGCAGGTATGATGGTTTCGATGTGCGGGTTGAAATAGAATTTGGGAGGGAGGTACTTCATTCAATGATATATCTAGAATATTTAATATTAAGAATTCAATATTAAATAATTATTATTTTGAAACATTATAATAATTAATACGTCTA
>DDIU01000013.1 GCA_002338655.1 Flammeovirgaceae bacterium UBA1842
ACTATTCCTTACCCGCTCCCCTTTCTTAAAGCGTCTTTTCATAGGCTTAATTCACTTATTTTTAATTCAAAGATCTTGTTGTATTTAAGTATACGAAGAAAATCTATTTTCGTACTAAAAACGAATGTTTATTTTTCAAAATTAATTATCATTTTTTAAACCCCCAAACCATAGTAATAGGTACCTGAGCCATTTCCATAGATGCCCTCAAGCAATATCCCGCCTTCTTTATTGTCCAATATCTTCTCCACATCCTCCTTGCTTTTCACTTTCTGGCCATCAATTTTGGTAATGATAAAACCCTCACGCATATCAGTGTATTTTCTGATTTTACCTGGGCGCAATGATTTTACTAAAACACCGGATTCAATACCCAATTTTTTAAGGGTTTTGCTGTCCAGTTCTTCAAGGTCAGCACCTAATACAGTCAACTTCTCTATGTTTTTCTTCTCTACTATCTCTGTATTGCCATCACGGTTTTTCAATAGCACTTGATAATCAATTTCCTTGCCGTTGCGGTTCACTTTCAGATTCACCTTATCGCCTGGTCGTTTACTGCCCACATAGCCAATCAAATTGGCGGTATTTTCCACATCAATGTCATCAATTTTGATTATCACATCGCCTTTCTTAATGCCAACGTCCTTAGCTCCGCTATTATCAGCCAGTCCCACTACATAAGCCCCTTCATTTACCGCAAGGTCATTCTCTTTGACCAATGGACTGCTTACGGTTTGGATAGTCACTCCTAACCAGCCACGTTGCACTACCCCGTAGGAGATAAGGTCTTCTACCACCTTGCTCACAATATTCGATGGAATGGCAAATGAATACCCAGAATACGAGCCTGTTGGACTGGCAATGGCCGTATTGATACCTACTAAATCACCATTCAAATCAACCAGTGCACCTCCGCTATTACCGGGGTTCACGGCTGCATCAGTTTGGATAAATGATTCGATGGAAGTGCTATCTCCGATGATGCCAATGTTTCTGGCCTTTGCACTGATGATCCCCGCTGTTACGGTAGAATTTAAATTAAATGGGTTGCCCACAGCCAGTACCCATTGCCCCACACGGGCATTATTGGAGTCGGTAAAAGTAAGGTAGGGCAGGCCTTTTTCCTCAATCTTAATAACCGCCACGTCAGTAGTGGGATCTGTTCCAATTACTTTGGCCTTAAATGTTCTGTTGTCATGTAATGTCACTTCCAGTTCATCGGCATCGTTTACCACGTGGTTATTGGTCACAATGTATCCCTGATCATTGATGATTACCCCTGAGCCCGAAGCTACCCTTGGGCCACTAGGCCTTCTGTCGTCCCTAAAATAGGGGCCAAAGAAGTCTCTTAGTTGGTCTGGAATTTGTGAATTCTGCGTAAATCTAGATTCATTTTTGGTGTTGGTGATATGCACAACGGAATTCATTACTTTTTCCGAGGCTGCTGTAAAATCCAGAGGGACCGAATTTACATCCCCAGTATAGGATGCTTTCAGAGCAGGGATTCCCTCAACATGCTCAATTCTTATAGGGTTCTCATTTTTATCGAACAACTGAAATGATCCGATAGTTAGCAAACTTCCTAATATAGCAGCTGCCATAAGGGTACCAAAATTTTTCATTTTCATAATCTTGTTTTATTTGTCGTCATCCGATTTACCTCATACTCCTGAGTCGGACTGTATTAAAAACGAAGTGGGGAAAACGGATGTTTGATTTTTAACATTATTTAAGAGATGAGGTCTACTTAGTTTTAAAAAATTAGTAGACCTCACCTCTTTATTTTATAGATTAATTAATTGAGATCAATCTTGCTGGCTTATCTTTAGCCTCTTCTTTTTTAGGGATATTTAATCGTAATATCCCATCGGTATAAGTTGCTTTTATTTTATCGCTTTCCACGGTTTTTGGCAACGTGAAAGTGCGTTGGAAAGAACTGTAAGAGAATTCTCTTTTCGAATAATTCTCCTCTTTGCTTTTTTCAGTCTCTTCCTTTTCATAAGAAATTGTAAGCACCTGATTATCCAGCTCAATCTTAAAATCCTTTTTATTCATTCCCGGTGCGGCCATCTCTACTTCGTAGTTATCCGCAGCCTCTTTAACATTTACGGCTGGAGCCGTGTTGAATGAATTAAATCCGTTGTTAAAAAACAAATCCCTTCCGAAATTATCATCAAAAAGTGTCGGAAACAGATCGTTTGTTCTTCTAATAAGTGTCATAATTCCTCCCTTTTTTAAGTTAAAATTTATTTTTACTCAAAAATGATCAAAGTGTATACCAATGGGTAAAAACTGCCAAAATGACACTTAAAGGGCGATTTTAGACAAAATCAATGACTAATTTTCAGTATTTGGTTGTTTCACGAATCAAAAAGCCTCCCCAGTTTTTACGCTGAGGAGGCTTTCTATAAATCCGTAAGGAAAACAACTAATTACCTTCCAAGTTTTGGGGCATATTTGGTAATCTTACTTCTTTACCAACTCCCCATTATTATATTCATATTCAATGGTCACATTTCCTTCTTGGTCGTACCATTTAGATATGCCATTTCGGAGCCCATTGGAGTATTGGCCTTCTTCTAAAATTTTGCCGTTGTCATAATATACCTTGACCATCCCATCAATTTTACCATTGACATAGTGCCGCTCTTCTTTTATACGTGTATGGTTAAATTGTTTCCAATCACCATTTAATTGACCGTTACCATAATAAGCGACCTTTTGTAGTTGCCCTCGATCGTCAATCTCGAAATAGGCCCCTTGTTGCAAGCCATTAACATAGGTGGTAATGGTTTTAGGTATCCCTGTTTGGGAGTATTCCGTCCAGGTGCCGGTTCTTTGGCCATTTAAGTAATCGCCTTGGCTATTACCGGTAGGGGCCTCGATGGTAACCCTTATCAGGTCCGGATTATTTTCATAAGGTTCTTTAATGGCATTTTCCGGCAAGGAGGCCAATCCCTCTAATGTAGCTTGATTAAATTCTTCCTGCTTGTTACAGGATACCAACAGGGCGATAGAAAATACAATTGCAATACTTTTCATGTGTTTCATCCTTCTAAAATTTTACTGGTAAATATTGTGCGCCCTAAATTTAGAAAATTTGAGTAAAGATCAACAAGTCGTAAATGAAATTGAGACGTCACATGCAGCTATCACTTCTCCAGACATGTCAGGACAAGTGATACCCACACAGTTTGCAAAATAGATACGGGGCTCACGCTCCCTTTAACAGTTCTCAATTCAGCCTAAATTCAATGGGGATTACTCTTTTTACCCTTACCGGAATTCCTCTTTGCTTCCCTGGATTCCATTTAGGTGCTTTGCGCATAATTCTTAATACCTCTTCATCACAACCTGCCCCGATGCCTTTAAGAATTTCAAAATCTACCAATTCCCCATCTTCATTTACTATAAAGTTGACTATGACCTTTCCTTCAATATCCAATCTTTTGGCTTGTTGAGGATATTTCAGGTTCTTACGCACAAAATTGTAGAACGACTCATAACCTCCCTCTGGCATAGGCTCAACTTCTGAGGTAAGCCATACTTCCGGGGCTTTTTCAATTGGAGGATCTTCAACTACTGTTGGAGAAGGAACATGTAATGGAACAACAAGCTCAATAAATGGTTCTTCATCTAGCGGTTCTTTATCATCTGGCACCTCAACTATTGTAATGATTTTGGGTTTAGGCGGTGGTGATGGCGGATTCTGAATTGTAATCGGGGGCAACACTTCATCTAAAGTATTACCTGTTACGACAATTGGCTCAACGATCATCTCTTGTGTACGGTACTCAAAAGCACTCACACACAGCATCATGGCCATGAGCAGTCCAATTTGAAAGAAAAGGCCTGACTTACTTCGCAGTTCCTTTTCTGGGTTTTTACGTTTTTCCATTATTTTCGATGTTTAGTGAATAATTAAAAATCTACCTTTTCCCTTTAGGGTTGGGGTAATATAAATTGTTTTCCTTCCCACACCCTTTTATTCCCTAAAGGGATCACCCCGCAGGGCTTAACATACCCTTTTATTCCCTAAAGGGATCACCCCGCAGGGCTTAACATACCCTTTAATTCCCTGAAGGGATCACCCCGCAGGGCTTAACACACCTTTTAATTCCCTAAAGGAGACCTTCTCCTAGGTCTTCTAATCTACTTTCACTCTTTAGGGTTGGGGTTTTCGCAATCTTCTCCTAGGCCCACTGCTCACCCTTTAATTCCCTAAAGGGATCACCCCACAGGGCTTAACACACCCTTTAATCCCCTAAAGGAGAGCTTCTCCTAGGTATTCTAATCTACCTTCACCCTTTAGGGTTGGGGTTTTACGCAATCTTCTCCTAGGTCCACTGCTCACCCTTTTATTCCCTAAAGGGATCACCCCGCAGGGCTTCCTCCACCCTTTTATTCCCTGAAGGGATCACCCCGCAGGGCTTAACACACCCTTTAATTCCCTAAAGGGAGCTTCTCATATACCTTCTAATCTACTTTCACCCTTTAAGGTTGGCGTAACACCTGGCCGGGATATTGTCATTGTCTGTGCTTTGGGCGCAGCATTGTCTTTAGTTTCTTTTTTGGCAAAAATGAAATAAGTGGTAATCAGTAATACCACAAAAAACAGCAGGAATAAGCCCAGTTTAAATACTTTGCGCATTCGGCTGGCTTTTTTATGCCTTTCCAATACCTCATGATAGTTCCTGAAGCCCTCAATTCTGCCTGAGGTCATTCTATGCCGTCTCAATTTTATTTCATGTCTTCCCATCAGTCGCTAATATTGACTTTAAAATGTTTTTTAAGCTTCTCAATAGCTCTGTAAAGCCGCATTTTGGCTCCACTTTCACTTATATTAAGAATGAAGCTGATCTCTTTAAACCCACGTTCTTCGAAAAACCTAAGTTCCAATACCTCCATTACATCAGTGGGTAAAGTATTCAATGTGTCAATGAGCCTTGCTATTTGTTCTTCACTAAATGCGGCTTCACTCTCGGTTTCTATTATTTCTAAGAGCCGCTCTTCTTCCAAACTAAAAACCCTTTTTCGGCTCTTCTTGTTAAAATGTTTGTTCACTTCATTACTGGCAATTCGGTATAACCATGCTGAAAATGGAACCCCCCGATACTCATACTTTTTTAAATGCTGCAATGCCTTCAGAAAGGTCTGGGAGGTTAAGTCATTAGTTAGTTCTTCATCGTCAGTGCGTCTTAGTATAAAGTGAAATATGCGTTCAAAATATCTATTGTAAAGCTGGCCAAACACAGTTGCATCCTCTTTCGCCTTTGAAACAATTTGCTGTTCCTCGGCTATCTCCTGTTCGGTCATATGTATGGCTTTGTCCAAAAGCTTACTATAGATGTTACTGCTCATATAATTCATACACTTAAAAAGGTCACAACTTAATTTACTTATTTAAAATGAGTATAGCGTATGTAAAACAACGATAACCGTCTTGATTTTACTTAAAGGGTCATTCCAAGTCAAAAACCTACCGATGAAGTGTTTGATATTTCACTTTTAGTCCTCCCTCCACTTCCCTCCAAAGGGAGAAATTTGGCATCAAACACGTCATCTCAATTTGTCCCGAAGGGATGCCTTTGGCATGCGTTTTCTCGAACATGTTAATTCCCTGAATGACGATTTTATTGTTGAGTTATCCACAACTCATTGATAATGAGATGCCATTTCCCTTCTTATTCCATAAAATATTATTCCCGTACAGGGCGGCCATTGGAATAAAACCTACCATTCAACACATTGTTATTGTAGAGAATGACAATAATCAATACATTTATTCATTCAACATTTTAATGAGCCTTATGAAAAAAATCGCCTTACTCTCCTTATTTGCATTCATATTATTAAACCCAACATTGGAAGCCCAAAAGAAAAAGGCCACCCAACAAACAGGCATAGCCGGTAAAACTGCTGGCATGACCAAATATGAAGGGTATTTTAACTATTACTATGATGCTAAAACCGACAAGATATTTTTAGAAGTAGATAAGTGGGATCAGGAGTTTTTATACGTACAATCATTGGCAGCTGGTGTTGGTTCTAACGACATCGGACTTGACCGAAATCAAATGGGTCGTGAGCGGGTGGTAAAATTCGTAAGAAGGGGGCCTAAAGTACTTATGCTGCAGCCTAATTATAAATATCGGGCCATTAGCGACAATGAAGATGAGCGTAAGTCGGTTGAAGATGCGTTTGCTAAGTCGGTATTATGGGGATTTACGGTGGTGACCGAAGAAGGGGGCAAAGTATTGGTGGATATGACTGAATTCCTAATGCAGGATGCCCATGATGTAGCTGGTTCATTAAAGAATACCGATCAGGGTAGCTATTCTGTAGACAAGTCAAGATCAGCGATTTACTTGGATAGAACCAAGAACTTCCCTAAAAACTCAGAATTTGAAGTCACCCTTACCTTTACAGGAAATCCTTCAGGGCGATATATCAGAAGTGTAACGCCTACGGCCACGAGCGTAACAGTAAGGCAACACCATTCGTTTGTGGAACTTCCCGATAGCGATTACGAGCCAAGGAAATTTGACCCAAGGGCAGGCTATTACGAAACTTCCTATTACGATTATGCTACTCCTATTGATGAGGATACAAAGCAGCTTTTCATTACCCGTCATCGATTAAAAAAGAAAGACCCAACCGCAGCCAAAAGTGAGGCAGTAGAGCCGATCATCTATTACCTTGATAGGGGAACACCGGAACCCGTACGGTCAGCCTTGCTAGAAGGCGCCTCTTGGTGGAATCAGGCCTTTGAAGCCATAGGATATATCAATGCTTTTCAAGTGAAAATGCTACCAGAAGATGCCGATCCGATGGATGTAAGATATAATATGATCAATTGGGTACACCGCTCTACTCGGGGCTGGTCTTATGGTGGAGGCGTAACCGACCCTAGAACAGGGGAAATAATCAAAGGGCATGTACTGTTGGGTTCTTTACGCGTAAGGCAGGACTATTTAATAGCAGAGGGCTTACTGGCGCCATATGAAGATGGCAAAGCTGTATCACCGGCAATGCAGGAAATGGCAATAGCACGATTAAGGCAACTTTCGGCCCATGAAGTAGGCCATACATTGGGGTTGGCACACAGTTATACTTCTAGTACTGAAGGCCGTGCTTCAGTAATGGATTACCCACATCCTTTAGTAAAAATTGTAGACGGTAAGCTAGACCTATCTGATGCCTATGACGATAAAATTGGAGCTTGGGATAAGGTGGCCATTGCCTATGGTTATCAGGACTTTCCTAATGGCACAGACGAAAAGGCCGGATTGGTTAAAATAATCCAGGACTCATTTAATCAAGGATTGACCTTTTTATCAGACCAGGATGCACGACCTGAAGGTAGTGCGCACCCCTATGCTCACTTGTGGGACAATGGAAAATCACCAGAACTGGAGCTTGACCATATCTTGAAAGTACGACAGATTGCACTGAAGAATTTTGGTGAAAACAACATTAAAATGGGTGAGCCTTATGCCAATTTGGAAGAGGTACTTGTTCCTGTTTATTTCTTACATCGCTACCAAGTGGAGGCTGCTGTTAAAATGGTAGGCGGATTGAATTATCGCTATGCCTTAAGAGGAGATGGCCAGCCCATTACTGAAATGGTAAGCGCTGAAAAACAAAAGGCCGCATTGGACGAACTGCTAAAAACCATCAGTCCAGAGCAATTAAAACTGCCTGAAAGCCTGATCAAAATGATCCCTCCAAGGCCCATAGGTTATTATAGAAGTAGTGAGTTGATCAACATCAGAACTAGCCTGACTTTTGACCCCTTGGGCGCAGCAGAAACGGCCTCAGCCATGACGTTGGATTTGCTTTTTAATACTGCCAGAGCGCAGCGACTAATTGAGCTTCACGCCAGAAATAACACCCAACCTTCTCTTGCCTATGTGATTGATCAGGTGATTAACGCTACTTGGAATCAAAAGCGAGATGATTCTATGAGTGGGGAAATTGGCAGGGTAGTAGATCAGAATGTGCTGGATGCTTTGTTCGATTTGGCAGCCAATAAAAATGCCAGTGAGCAGGTAAAAGCCATCACTATGCAAAAGTTGTATGACCTAAGAGAAAGATTAGCCAAGCAGGCTTCTGCCCAGTCAGACAGTCAAAAAGCACACTACAATATGGCGGCTACCAGAATCAAGCGTTTTTGGGACAACCCAGCCTCTTACGAGACCAAACGTCCATTAACTCCACCAGCAGGCTCACCTATTGGTATGGATATGGGGTGCGGGGAGTTGTATTAAAAGGATTGTTCCTAGCCGGATGTTTGAGCTACGCCTCCGTTGGTGTTGTCCACAACGGAAAGCCTTGGAAGCTACGTATTCGATTTAAACCTATCAGGTTTATACTTGCACCACGCAGATAAACCTGATAGGTTTTCTATACGCACCCACATCGTGCTTGTTGGTGACAACAAGGGCATAGGGCAAAAAATACAGGTCTGTGAGACAAAGACTTTAGATAAAACTAGCTTTGGCCGCCTTAGGGCATAACAAGCGAATATTAACAGCAACATAATAATGATTTGGACCACTATTTTAGCAATACTCATAGGAATAATTTATCCAACATATTTTTTGTTCACCTATAAAAAAACGAACCTGAGCATAAAGCAGGACCCAAGGTTCAGATTGGTTGACTATAAACAAACAATTGCGATCTTCTGGATTCTGACGGTTTTGATTCTCTTTAATTTTTTCACTACCCATCTTCCCCAATTAAATCTGTATCCAAACTTTACTGTTATAAGTATTGTAATTTCTATTCTAGCTTTGGCATTTTCGGTATTACAGTACAGTCAATCGAATATTTCATCCGACACTTATACAGACGTTAAGGATAAAATGAAAGACGTTTATCACTACCTGCCAAAGACAAAGAGAGAATTTAATTGGTTCATAATTCTATCAATAAGTGCTGGAATTTGTGAAGAGATAATTTTCAGACTCTTTTTATTCGAGTATTTAAATGAAAACATAGGTTTATTAATTGCGTTTGTTTTGACCAACATAATTTTTGCTTTAACACATATAGGTATGGGAAAGCAAAATATTATTAGTTCATTTATTTTAGGACTGCTATTTTCCGCCATTTACTATTTTACTGATAATATTTGGATAGCAATTCTCCTACATATTGCAATTGACATAAATGGCGGCATTTTAGGATATAGAATAAATAACTTTGAACAAAAGAAAACATAAATAAATCCATACCGCTAACCGTTTAACAGTCATCCTCTTTACCACCGTGTAATTACGTTGTCATTAAACTTCCAGATTACAAATCTGGAAGAGAGGTTTTTCCTGTTTCACTTCGAATTGACTTACTATAAGGTTTTTTGTTACTTTTATCATTACCCTTCCAGCGTGCACATCCGGAAGATCAAGTAGAAGGTATTATTTTATGTTTCTAATAAGCATCGAATGAAAGAGAAGAAAGAGTTGAATACGTTTAAAGATTTACTGTATGACGTAATTCTGCCAAAAGTTGAATTAATAAGTTTAATACTTCTTGCTATCGGCATCCTATTTAAAATTTCGCATTTTCAAGGTGCTCCGCAATTATTAATGATCTCTATGTCAACCTATGCCGCTGTCTGCTATTTAAGGGCTTTTGAAAAGATAGAATTACAAGGGGCATTCAATAAATTTTTACTCAAAATTGGTGCGATTTCATCTTCAGTATTAGTCATTGGAGCCCTCTTTTTAATATTAAGACTGCCCGGAGCGATTAATATGCTTGAAATTGGAATTCCTGTTTTTGCTATTTTCTTGATTTTTATAATTGTCAAATTTCTAAATTCGGAGTCCGGGGTGTATAAAAAAATATTGTTTAGAAACCTTAAAACTGTGGTCGTGGTCAGTGTGGTTTATCTAGTTACTCTTTATTTGGTTAACTAATAAGTTTCATCATGTATACCTAGGCGTAAGTATTTAAAGAATGAAAAAACTCATACAGGAGCAATTTGGAATTAGTGCATTAGAAATCAAAAAACTTGAGGGTTACGACAATGCCAACTACCTTATTACAAGCGATCCATCTAAATATATTTTTAAGACCTATAAACAAAATGAAGAGTTACTTGCAATTCTAGAAGCTGAAAACGAAGCCCTCTTGCATCTGCACGAGGAAGCGAATAGTAAATTTCCAAAGCCGATTCCATTCGTCAATGGTGATTTAATAAGAACATTGGATATAGACGGTCAAGCTACTGTCTGTAGAATGTTATCCTTTCTTGAGGGGGAATTTTTGGGGGATAAAAAACCCACACCTGATCTGTATAAATCATTCGGAATTTTCCTCGCCCAAATGGATATTCGATTTCAAAAATTTAATAATTACGTTTTTAAAGCGAGACAATGGGAGTGGGATATTCAATATTTACAATTAAATAAAAAATACCTTGATGATATCACCAACCCTCATGACAGGAGTATAGTCAGTTATTTTTTTCAGCAATTTGAGGAAAATGTAACGGCCGTCTTACCATCGTTAAGAAAGCAGATTATTCACAATGACGCTAATGAATGGAATGTTTTAGTTGCAGATGGGGAAGTTTTGGGCATCATTGATTTTGGTGACCTAGCCTTCGCTCCATTAATTAATGAATTAGCAGTAGCCCTCACCTATGCATGCTATGATAAAGAAGAGCCTTTAGCGTGGGCAACCCTCATCATAAAATCATACCATGATGTGCTTCCTTTAGAGGAAAAAGAGATAAAGGTTTTATATTATTTAATTGCCGCCAGGCTATGCATAAGTGTGTGTAATTCTGCCAATTCGAAAAAAGTAAACCCTGATAATGCATACGCTACCGTTAGTGAAAAATATGCTTGGAAGATGCTTCACAAATGGATAGCGATTAGCCCCATAGGGGCAGAGAATCAATTTAGAAAAGCAATTGGCCTGCCCATAGAAATTCAGCGAACAACCGAGGAAGAAATCAACAAAAGATTACGGCACATCAGTCCGATTTTGTCATTAAGCTATATGCAACCTATCCCGATGGCACGGTCTGCCTTTCAATACATGTATGATACGCATGGAAGCACTTTTTTAGATGCCTATAACAACATTCCGCATGTGGGACATTCACACCCAAAAGTGGTGGCTGCGGGGCAAAAACAAATGGCACTTTTAAATACTAATACCAGATACCTCTATGACCTGTTGCCTGCTTATGCAGAAATGCTGCTGTCAACATTTCCAAAATCGCTCACTAAAGTCTTTTTCGTGAATTCGGGTAGTGCCGCAAGCGACCTCGCTATACGGATGGTTTGTGCCCATACTGGGCGAAAAAAAATGATGGTAATGGAGCATGGCTATCACGGCAACACTCAGGTTTCTATGGATATTAGTGATTATAAATTCAGTAATAAAAAAGGGCTTGGACAGAAAAACCACATTCTAAAAACGCCTATTCCTGATACATACAGAGGAAAATATAAAAATAATGATGGTAGTGCTGGTAAATTGTATGCGCAAGAAGCTATTGAAAAAATAAAACATTCTGACCAGCCCATAGCGGCATTTATAAGCGAACCGATAGTTGGGTGTGGAGGGCAGGTGCCACTGGCAAAAGGCTATTTGAAAGAACTATTCCCATCCATAAGAAAGCAAGGAGGCGTATGTATCAGCGATGAAGTCCAGACTGGATTTGGTCGATTGGGAGATCATTTTTGGGGTTTTGAGGCACAAGAGGTAGTGCCTGATATGGTGATTATTGGAAAACCCATGGGAAATGGCCACCCAATGGGGGCAGTTATTACTACAGATGAAATCTCCGATTCTTTCAGTAAAGGCGTTGAGTTTTTTAGTTCATTTGGAGGGAATCCCGTTTCATGTGCTATTGGTTTATCTGTATTGCAAGTAATCGAAGAGGAAGGGTTGCAGCAGAATGCAAAAACGGTTGGTGATTTTTATAAGTCGCTTTTTCTCGATCTTCAAAGTAAATATGATTGTATTGGTGATGTTAGGGGGTCGGGATTATTTATTGGCGTGGAAATAATAAAGAAAGGCAGCTTAGAACAAGACACGGAATTAGCAGCTCTAATCAAAAATGAACTTAGAAACCAGCACATACTCATAAGTACAGATGGCCCCTTTGATAGTGTACTTAAAACCAAACCGCCCCTATGCTTCACCAAAGAAAATGCGCAATTGGTTGTAGAAAAGATTGGGGGAGTATTAAAAACGTATTACGAGAACAAGGGCTGAAAAAATTTCGGCTTTTCCTTAAACTTCCAGATTGCAAATCTGGAAGAGACACTAGAAGATTAACTGCCATCATGCTTCATAAGTCCAATATAAGTGTCAGACTTACAATGAGTTTATTATATTGGTAAGATGAAAAGTATTGCATTGCTGTTAATGATAACATTGGGGGTTCAAGCGTATGCGCAAGACTCGCTGATCTTTATTATTGAAAAAGCATACGAAGAGCCAAACCCCAACATATCGTTAGAACTACTCAATAGAATTCCGCGCCCAGAATTATTGGTAGACGATCTCAACAATAAATACCTTTTCTCCAAAGGGGTGGCATTTGGTAAACTGGGTAATGCTGATTCTTCATTACATTACCTCGATCGTTGTATAGAATATGCGGAATCAACATCGAATGATTACTTTTTAGTGAGGGCGCATAATTCTAAGGGCGTTCTGTTTCGCATTCAGGGTCGTCATGAAGAATCATTAGATGCATTTCAAAAGGCGCTTTCAATTGCTGAACCCAATACGTCAAAAGAATTTGAGGTAATGAAAACCGAAATCTTGGGAAATATTGGAGGGATATTTTACCAGTTAAAAAAATATGATCGTGCTCTGAGTTATGCAAAACTCAACCTCCAAAAAGCGTATGTCCTGGCTGACACAAGTGAAATTGCCTATGGAAACTTACGCATGGCGATTGTCTATCAGTCATTGGATAGTCTAAAAAAGAGTCTTGCTTATAACAAAAAAGCTAGTGCGTATTTAGAAATATTGAATGACTATACTACGCTGGTTTATGTTGAGAATACACTGGGTGCTATTCAGAAAAAACAAAACAAATTAGATTCTTCAGTATATCATCAAAAAAGAGCGTTGGATTTTGCTGTTAAGTCAGGTGAAAATGAATCTATAGCACATACTACATTGGCATTAGCAGAAAGCTATTTTGAACAGCGAAAAATAGCAGAAGCTATCAAAACGGTCAATAGCGGATTGGACATTGCCGTAAAGGGCAACTTCCCCATCCATACCAAAAATGCGCATGATCTATTATATCGGATAGCCCTGCAACAAAAGGACTTTAAGAAAGCACTAGAAGAGCGAAATGCTTATCTGGTTGTTAGTGATTCACTTAACACTGCTGAAGCCCAGGAACGCTTGGCAGAAGTAGAAACCAAATATGAAACAGCCAAGAAAGAAGCTGAGATTACTCGTTTGTCTCTTGAGAATGAACTTCATCAATCTAATTTGGATCGATCGAAAAATATACAAATAGGGTTGGTAGTGATTGGGGTACTGATTATCATTTTACTAGTGGTCTTTTTTACACTAAGGCATAAAAAGCAGCAAATTGAAAAGGAAGCGCAGGAGCTGCAAATGGAAGCATTGAAAAAACGTTTTATGGAACTCCATGCCAGCCCAGCAGAATTAGCGGTTGCATTGGAATTCAATGAACTCAATGGTAAACTAAATACCCAGCTCACTGAAAGAGAATTTGAAGCACTCAAATTGAGCCTTGAGGGAAAAACGAATACCGAAATTGCCGATCAATTATTCATTTCTGTCAGCACGGTAAAGTTTCATTTAAGAAATACTTACTCTAAAATGGGTGTTGGTAATAGAAAAGAAGCCTTTCAGCTCATGCTTAAAACAAGCTGATTATCAATTAGTTACAGACTATTTTTAAAAAACTAACCCATAAGGTCAGGTAAAATTATATCGTAATGTAAGTCATTCGTGTCATAATCAAATTTATGATACAATGAAAAATCTTACACACACACTATTGATCTTAATATTACTTGGAGCATTTGTTTTCCAAGCAAAAGCACAACAACCCGAAATACTATCTGATATCAACAGTAGTCCATTAGAGAGTGACCCAAGAGGACTAAGGGTCATTGATGGGAAAATTTATTTTGCCTCAGGTATTTATAATAGAGGTCATCAGCTATCCATTTATGATGGCAATACAACAGAGAATATATTATTCAGAGAGGGTGATAAAGGCACCTCGTCTTATCCTAGAGATTTTGTCCAATTAGGAAGTGATATTTACTTTCTGTCGGGTACTGATGAATTTGGTAGTGAAGTCTATAAGTATGACGGTACTGAAGTCAGCGTAATTGATATTAATCCAGGAACGACTAATTCTAACCCTACAGAATTAATCGCTTTTAATTCTAAAATTTATACTAAAGCCACGGACGGGATAAATGGTGTAGAATTATGGGAAATTGATGGAGTAACTAGCACCATGATTGAGATTCAACTCGGTGCTGGGAGTAGTAATCCAACAAACTTAATCGTCTACAACGATGAATTGATATTTGGGGCGGATGATGGAACAAATGGCTATGAACTATGGCGCTATGATGGATCCACTGCCTCCATGATAGATGATATTGTTCCTGGTAGTGGTCATTCCAATCCTGCCTACTTTACAATTTATAATGACAAATTGTACATGGAAGCCGCAGAAAATGAAGTTTGGGTATATGATGGTAGCACAGTAGCAAAACTTACTGACATAATAGGCCAAACAGTAGGTACCTACCCAAGGTTTTTTACCGAATACAATGGAGCATTATATTTTAGTGGTTATCAAGCTTCAACTGGTTCAGAACTATGGAAGTTTGATGGTACAGATGCGGACATGGTTGCCAATATTAACGCTGGCTCAGCAAGTGGTAATCCTAGATATCTGGCAGTTGGAGCCGGCAACCTATTTTTTGATGGTGAAACTGCAAATGGACGTGAATTATGGAAGTTTGATGGAACCACCGCAACTGAATATGACCTGAATACAGGGGCTCCCGATTCTTACCCTACTGATTTCACTGAAGTTGGCGACAAAATCTATTTTCGAGCTACTACCGACAATGATGGACAAGAGTTATGGATGCACGATGGCACATCGGCAACTCTAATCGATATAAATATAGGTGCGGCTAATTCAACCCCTAATTACTTATTAAGCTATAATGGACTATTATACTTTAATGCCAATGAAGGTGATGGTAAGTTTCTTTATACGCATGATGGTACAGATTTAAATAGAATATTAACCAATACAAATACTTCAGGAAGCTACCCTTATGAGGCAGTAGTTTTTAATGATAAATTATACTTTGATGCAGAAACTGAGGAAACCGGTAGAGAATTATACTCATACGATGGGTCAACTTTAAATCTGAATGATATTTGGGAAGGTCATGAGACTGGTTTCTCTGAGGATCTTTTTACTGATGGTGATAAACTTTATTACACTGCAAGCGATGGTATTAACGGCTATGAAATGTATGTGAATGACGGTTCATCTACTACATTGGTTGATATTGTTCCTGGACTTGAGAGCTCCTTCCCATCTCGTTACATATCATATAATGGGGAGATCTATTTCAGAGCAACTGATGGCATAAATGGATTCGAATTATGGAAATATGACGGAACAACAGCCACAATGGTTCAGGATATTAATCCTACAGGTAATTCCGCCCCAATAGAATTTACAGTAGCAAATTCAAAATTATACTTTGTTGCCAACGATGGTACCAATGGTAGCGAGCTTTGGCAATATGATGGCACATCTGCTATTATGGTAGAAAATATTAGTGTTGCAGGCGGGTCTAATCCTAGGCAGCTATTTGCTTACAATTCAGAATTATATTTCCGAGCTACTAGTGATGATGATGGTAGTGATTTATGGAAATATGATGGTACCACACTAACACATTTTGATATTAACCCCGGTACTGGTTCATCTAGCCCAAGTAGTTTTATTGAGTATAATGATGTACTATATTTTGTTGCAAATGATGGGACAAATGGACGAGAACTATGGAAATACGATGGCGAAACGCTAACACTGATAGATATTAATTCTAATGGTTCTTCTGGTCCTTTTGACTTTACTATCTCTAATGGATTGTTATACTTCGGTGCAGGTAATGAAGACGGTTCTGAATTAAGAAGCTATGATGGAGCAAACTTAAATCTAGTCATAGATTATAGCGATGATGAAGATTCAGAACTATACTCCATATTCTCTTTTGGCCCAATGCTCTATCTTAACTATTATGATAGTAGTGATGGGACTGAGAAATTATACTCGTATAATGGAACAGATTTAACCTACCTAGAACAGTTATATATTGAAGGATTTGAAGGATCCGATGACTATAAAACAATAGAATATGACAACTATATGTACTTCCCTGCTGCTTCAGAGGAATATGGTGACACAGAAATGTGGCGTATTAGAAGAACCAGTGAAGAAGCAGATATTCTGACTTTCACTCTACCCGAACAAATATCAGATGCTACTATTGATGCGGTAAATCATACTGTAGTCATCGAAACGGTATTTGGTACTGATTTAACAAGCCTAATGCCGAGTATTACTGTATCAGATTATGCTACGATTAATCCAATGAGTGGCATCACAGTTGATTTCAGCTCCCCAGTTGTGTTTACTGTTACATCAGAATTTGGCAACACACAGGATTGGACAATAAGTATAAGTGTAGAGATCAACGATGCCCCAACGGACATTACTCTAAGTACTAATTCAATTGATGAGAACAATGGTGTAAGTGATGTGATTGGATTGTTAACATCAACAGATCCAAATGCTAGTGATTCCCATACTTATACTTTGGTAGCAGGTACAGGTGATAGTGATAATGCTTCTTTTGACATTTCTGGTGATAACTTGATTGCAAAAGAAGTCTTTGATTTCGAAAGTAAATCGAGTTATTCAATAAGAGTTGAAACCAATGATGGACGTGGCGGTACATTTGAAAAGGAGTTTATTATAGCTATAAATGATGTAACTAATCTGACTCAAACTATAAATGTGACCCCTATCGCAGATAAACTTTCTACAGATCCGGCTTTTGAAGTGGAAGCTACGGTTGATACTGGTTTAGATTTAACTTATACCGTTGCCGGGCCTGCCACTAACGAAGGGGCTACAATCACACTTGATGGATCAGTAGGAACTGTAACGATCACCGTTACCCAGGCAGGAAATGGTGACTATGCATCAGCAGAAGTACAAGTATCATTTGAAGTTACTGAAGGAAGAACTACTCAAACGATCACCTTCAATCCAATTGAAAATCAATTCTTAGAAACGGGATCACTAATATTAGCCGCTACTGCTTCTTCTGGTTTAGCAGTGAGTTTTGAAATAGTAAGTGGCCCAGCTACAATCAATGAAAATACTATTTCATTTTCTGATTTGGGTACTGTTGTCGTTCGTGCCAGTCAGGCTGGTAATAGTGAATTCCAAGCAGCCATATCTGTGGATCAGACTTTTGAAGTGATCACTGTTACAGGTGTAGAAGGGGCTACTATGAAGATGTCTATCTATCCGAATCCTGCTTCTGATGTTATTACCATTCAAACTCAGGAGGCTGACCTTCAAGTGATATTACTAAACACTCATGGTCAAGCAGTTATGGCTATTAGACCTAATGTAGTGAATAGTATATCTCACCTGAAACAAGGAATCTACTACCTCCGCATATTAAATGAGGAAGGATCGACAACACATAAAATCATCAAAAACTAAAATCAGGAAATCATGAAAATATTAAAATACAGCCTATTAACATTTTTAGTTGTTTGGGTGGCAACATTCACAAGTTGCAAAGACGATTCCGACCCGACTGTCAGCGAAACGGATCAACAACTTACTGCCATAATGAACAATGGTTCTAATTGGGTACTCAGCAGTGGTGGAGTTATGAAAGATGACTTTGATGTCACTGATCAGTTTGTGGGGTTTAAACTCACCATAGGCAATAAAACCTATAGTACCGTTAACGGGCTAAGCCCCGTGTGGGAGGCTTCCGGAACATGGGATTTTATCAATAATAACCCCAATCAGATCTTGCGGGATGGTGATACTGAAATTACCGTGAACTTATCCACAAGTGCACTAACCTTAACCTTTTCAGCTGATGCTGTTCGAAATGGTGGAAGAGTTGAAGCTGTTTCGGGAGAATACCAATTTCACTTTATAAGTGAATAGTGTGTGTAAGATCATGTACCTGACTTCTAAGGAAGTTGGGTACTGATTTTCCTTTATTTATAAAAGCTATTCTTTAAGCCTCCATTCGTGTTGCCATCAACGGACCTTTCTTGCGATCAAGAAACAATTTGACAGTCGATAAATATTCAACTTTTCGCTACTGAAGCTTGCTTGCTGGTGACAACTCATCAAGTGCTAATTAGTAATCAGAATATTTAATTAAGATTTTTTTGCAACTTTTTTCTTTTTTCGAAGTCTATATACTGCAACTCTAAAACTCATACTATGTTCCGTCACAACATACTCCTTGCATTTAGGGCGTTCAAAAGATACAAGAGCTCCTTTTTTATAAATCTGATAGGTCTAACTGCTGGTTTGGCATGTACCCTGCTTATTTACTTATGGGTAATGGACGAGTTAAACATGGATCAGTTTCATGCAAAAAATGAGCGCCTATTCAGGGTAATGGAACATCAGCAATATGCTGATAATATAATGAGCACCTGGTCAACTCCCGGTTTATTGGCAGATGGACTGAAAACGGAGATTCCTGAAATAGAATATGCCGTTACAACAACTTGGGTGAATACAAGTACCTTATCCGTAGGAGACAATTCAATCAAATCGGACGGTTTTTACGTTGGTCCTGATTTCTTCAATATATTTTCTTATGGTCTTATTAAAGGTGATGCCAATCAGGTATTAGTTGACAAAAAGAATATAGTGATTTCTGAAAAATTGGCCAATCAGTTATTCAATACTACTGATGATGTAGTAGGCAAGATAGTTCAATTTGAACACTCAAAGGATTTTATTGTTTCTGGGCTGTTCAAGGGTACACCACAGAACTCATCGTATCAATTTGACTTCGTGTTACCTTATGAGGTGTTTAGGAGTGAAAACGACTGGGTGAATTCCTGGGGCAATAATGGCCCAAACACAATGGTGACATTAATAGAAGGGGCGAACGAAAAGGAAGTTTCAGATAAAATAGCGGGTTTTATAAAGACTAAAAATGAGAACTCTAACGTCACCTTATTTTTACGTCAATATTCTGATTTGTATTTATATGGACGATATAAAAATGGAAAGCAGGCAGGTGGCCGAATAGAATATGTAGAGCTATTCTCGTTGATTGCTATATTCATTTTGGTGATTGCCTGTATCAATTTCATGAATCTCTCTACTGCTAGGGCTTCAAGAAGAATGAAAGAAGTAGGCATTAAAAAAGCGATGGGAGCTAAAAAGGGCGGACTGATTGCCCAATATTTGAGTGAATCATTAGTCATCTCTTTTTTCTCTCTGATACTATCTCTTTTACTCGTTTGGTCTTTTCTCCCTCAGTTCAATGATATTACAGGAAAACATATCGCGCTTGAACTAGATTGGATGTCAATAATGACACTTTTTGGGATTTTAATTTTTACTGGATTATTTGCTGGAAGCTACCCAGCACTGTACTTAAGTGGGTTTAATACCATCAGAATATTAAAAGGTGAGGTTCGAGGTTCTCTTGGTGAGCTTTGGGCTAGAAGAGGGCTTGTTGTATTTCAATTTACCCTTTCCGTAATTCTTATTGTTTCCGTAATCGCTATCTACCAGCAAATTAAGTATGTCCAAGGCAAAAATTTAGGGTACAACAATGAGAATGTAATCAGCTTTGGAATGGAAGGCAAAGTAGAGCAAAATGTGGAAACATTTTTAACAGAACTGAAGCGTATCCCAGGTGTAATTAATGTTTCTACCATAAACCACAGTTTGACAGGACAACAAACAAATACAAGTGGCCTCAATTGGGAAGGTAAGAACCCCGATGATCTGATCCTTTTTGAGAATATGAGAGTCAATTACGGGCTTTTGGAAACGCTAGGTATGGAATTAAAAGAAGGACGAGATTTTAGGAAAGACAGTCCGAGCGATACTACGAAAATAATCTTTAATGAAGCCGCCATTAGAATTATGGGATTGGAAGACCCGATAGGAAAAGTCATCAAGCTTTGGGATGAATATGATATGGAAATTATTGGTGTCGTAAAGGATTTTAATTTCCAATCACTTCACACTGAGGTAAAGCCAATATTTATGCTCCTTGACCCACCGAATACTTGGAATGTAATGGCTCGAATAGAAGCAGGGAAGGAAAAAGAAACGATAGCTTCTCTTACCAAATTCTATGAGAGCTTTAATCCAGGGTTTGTATTAGACTACTCCTTTCTCGATCAAAATTTTCAACGTCAATATGCCGCAGAACAGCGTGTAGCTACACTCTCAAGATATTTTGCAGGTATTGCTATCCTTATTTCCTGTTTAGGGCTTTTCGGCTTGGCCGCTTTTACAGCTGAAAGACGTATCAAAGAAATTGGGATAAGAAAAGCACTGGGTTCCAGTGCTACAGGGATTGTAATGCTACTTTCTGGAGATTTTACGAAGTTGGTTCTTCTCGCCATTGGTATTGCCATGCCGATCAGTTACTACTTGCTATCAATGTGGTTGGAGCGCTTTGCTTTCCGAATAGACTTAAGTACCTGGCTCTTTGTAGGTGCCGCATTTATAGCCTTGATTGTAGCTTGGTTGGCCGTAGGATCTCAGGCTATTAAAGCCGCCAATATCAACCCTTCAAAATGCTTGAGGAGTGAATAAGGAAATACCAATTTCAGTTATTGAACTCTTAATATTACTTGTCAATAATGTAACTCAAATTTTGAAAATCGGCTTGGATCTTATAAGAAACAGTATCTTTATTAGGTAATATATTAGCCACTATAGCATTTATTTTCATTGAATAGATAAAATTAACAGTATCTATCTCTGTTATTTCTACTGTTGATTCGGGGATTATATTTGCTTCATAACTTAGGCTACTTTTATCAATAAAATGTAAGAATGTTACATAGCTAAATTTGCATTCCTTCCCAAGTACCTTTTCAACACAATCGCTTTGTTCAAAAATCTGGTCCGTATGACAAGGGTATACTGCTTCTTTAATGGAGTTATCGGATGTTAAATCTTGAGGAAAATTAATCACCTCAACAATAAATTTGTCCTTTCCACTGTCGCCATAATAAGAAAGTTTGTTAGCAAATGATTCAAATTTTATTTTCGTTAAAACTGTATATTCATTATCAAAATAATATTTTTCACTGTCAACAATCATAAAATTTCCCTCTTGGGTAATTATCGGGGTATTATCATCACTAGACGAGCAGCCTGAAAAAAGCAACAGCGCCATTAAGTAAGAATACGATATTAGTAGTTTGTTCATATTTCTTTTTTGTTAGATACAATTATAATAAATTATTCTTTTTGAAGTCAGCTAATGTTCTTATCGGCTACTATTTTAAATAGTCGTAATTTTGCCCTTATGACTTCAGAAGAATTGAATGAGCAAGAGGATGACTTGTTTGAACACCATAATTTTATAGCCGACCCGGGGCAAGCTCCTTTACGTTTGGATAAATTTTTAATGGATAGGATTGCCAATTCTACCAGGAATAAAATCCAAAATGGAATAACAGATGGGTTTGTGCTCGTCAACGGAGAAAAAACCAAGTCAAATTATAAAGTCCGCCCAGGTGATGCAATTACGGTATCATTGCCAGAACCTCCGCGGGATACAGATGTTGTTCCAGAAAACATTCCGCTCAATATTGTTTATGAAGACAAGGATTTATTGGTGGTGAACAAAGAAGCGGGCATGGTTGTCCATCCGGCTTATCAAAATTGGTCAGGGACTTTAGTAAATGCCCTAGCCTATCATTTCCAAAACCTGCCCGAGATGGAAGGTAATGAAGGCCGACCGGGTTTGGTACACCGCATTGATAAAGATACCTCAGGACTGTTGGTGATCGCCAAAACGGAAGCGGCAATGAGTGGCCTAGCCAAACAATTTTATGATCACAGTATTGAGCGTACATATTACGCTCTGGTATGGGGTATTCCTGATCCAGAAAGAGGAACAATCAATATCAATTTGGGACGGGGCCTTAAGGATAGACGGATAACGGTACCTTATGAAGATGAAACCATTGGTAGAAATGCCATTACCCATTATAAAGTATTAAAAAATTTCAGGTATGTTTCTTTGGTAAAATGCAACTTGGAAACCGGGCGAACCCACCAAATAAGAGCACACATGAAACACATTGGCCATACGCTGTTTAATGACAGTACGTACGGGGGCGATAAAGTGCTGAAGGGCACTCAATTTTCGAAGTATAAGAGTTTTGTAGAGAATTGTTTTAAAATATTACCCAGACAGGCATTACATGCCAAATCATTGGGCTTCGTTCACCCCGTTACCAAAGAGTTCATGCAATTTGATTCTGAATTGCCTTCAGATTTTGCTGATGTATTGGACAAGTGGGAGCACTACGTACAGTATACCTGAGTGTGCTGAAAATGGCTAAGCTAGTTCAGGGCTTTTTCTTAAAGCCTCTTTGATTTCCATCAAAGCCTTTTGCTTTAGTTCCTGATGCGTTGCGTCATTCTCAGGTACATAAAGGAGGCCTTTGATATAGTCAATTACTTTCTCCATTTCAATGTGATTCATGGATTCCAGTGACTGAACAATCGCCTGTTTTTTCGTTAGATTTTCCATTTCGTTACAATTAGTGGTTGTACAATAAACATAACGATTTTGAACATTTATTGTTCGATTGGGAAGGAAGCTTAACTATTTGTTAACCTTAAAGTCATTTAAGGGCTGTTACTATTTCTGCGATTACGAATTTAGCATAAGGCTCCAGTGAATTGGGGTCATCCGGATTCAATGGGGTATGATTTACCTCTACCACACCTATCAGATAGGTCTTATTTTTTATTCTCGTGATTTGAAATCTGCGCCTGTAGATTTGAGATTCTATCAATACTTCATTAGATGACTTATCCAAAATTTGAAATTGACTGTACTCATTGGCATAGGCAATCGTCTTGATGTAAAAAGGTAACGGGGTAAGTACGGCTAATTTATTAATGTTTAAACGATCCGTTACCACATAATTACTACTGTTTTGAATTGTATCGAACAGATTGAGCCTTTTCAAATCCTTTTTGGCAATTTGTCCCAATTCAAACTCATTCCCTTCAGCAGTTACAAAAAGCTTATCCCCAACCGAGCTTAATTTAAGGGGGTTGTTTTTTAGAGAGCTGTTTTGGGGTGCTTTGATATTTTGATTGGTTTCATTGACCAATAAATCAATAGGGCTGCCTGATGCTTTATCTATCGCCATCCAGGTGCTTTTTTGTGGGGTAAACGTTACTGTTTGAATTCCTTTCGCAATGGGTGTTAACTGTTTCTCTAATTGCTGGTTGACATAATAGGCACTGCCAAGTAACACCGCTATTGAGCCTGATAACTTGAGCGTTCCCATCGCCATGGTTGTGCCAGCGGTACCGCCCAGAAAACGAAAGACCAAGGCGGCAATTCCACTACCCAAAAATATGGCAATCACCACTGGGGGCAATTTTAGAAAATAGAGAATTACACTGCCAATAAAACCCGTGAGAATGGTAATGAGAATTACCTGATTTTCAAACTTGGAATTTGGAACCGATGGATCAGAATCTTCAGGCATTTTTTATTGCAAGATAAAATTATGGCTCATTTATCGCAATTATTTAGTTATCGCCTTTTCTTTTTCTGGTTTTTTACTCCAAACCGGATCACTTTCCCTCCATTCAAAATATTTTGCTGCACCCGATTTTCCGCTCGCAATGAGGGCTTGAATCTTCGTTTCTGGTAGATCAAAATCCGTAGTTTTTACATCGAGCGTATCAATAAAAATCGTTCGGTTCCAGTCGTTCTTATGTAGGTGTACTTTATTGGCCATTTCCATCATAAAGTTGATCAGACCCCCAGAATAGTTCATGATATTGGAAATTTTCTCAGGCGGACTCGCCCAATCCCGCTTAGCAAAATCGATGACCTCCTTGGAGTCAAGCCTAAACCCTAAAGTTTCATAGTTGAACATATAACCCTCTTCTGAGCCATAATCAACTTTTTCGCCATTGGCAGGGTTTGCCAAATACCTTTTGTTGTCGAATATATTGATGGGAAAATTATAGGATACACCTCCATCCACCATGGTATCACTCGCAAATTTGTAGGCTTGAAAGTAAAGAGGAATCGACATAGACATACGAACTGCATCCCTAATGGCCACATTGGGAGTATGCTCATAGGAAAAGACCACGGATTTTTGTTGTGATAGGTTGGTGGCAATAACGTAGAGTTCACACAAATGAGGTTGACCATTGACAATCGCATTGTGTAGGTCCATAAAAGAATAATCGGCCTTTTGTGTTTTGGCTTTAATCCTGTCACCTATCCAGATTTGAAAAGCATCGCCTTTATTCCAACCAAATTGTTTAATGATCCGAATGATATTGGATGGGAAGAATTTGCTATGGTCTTCAAATGATTTGAAATTGGTGCTTGCGATAAGGCCAGAAACCTCTGCTGAAGTGTAGCCTAATGCCAGCAATGTGGCATTGATCGCTCCAGCTGAGGTGCCGGCTACTCTTTTTATCCCTTTCAGAATACCATTCTTATCTAACACATCTAGCGCACCACCATAGGCGATTCCTTTTACTCCACCCCCCTCGAAGACCAAGTTTTTGTAGTTTGTGTTCATACTATTATTTTTGACTGAATAGATCTGCCATTAAACCAATCATGAGTAACTGATCCTTTTGATAAGTTATACCATTTTCGCCTTCCAAATATTTGAAAATAGTTTTAAATCCAGTTTTAGGAATATCAATACCAAGTGTAGCAGATATATTGTATTTTATTTCGCCATTAGGGTTAAGGGATTCACTAAAATCATAGAAGGCATTGGCATCAAGAATTAGGCTGTAAAGCTTCTTTATTGGTATGTAATAATAAATTTCTCCGAATACCTGATTACTATCCTCATTATCTGTTTCAACCAATCGATTATTATCATATTCCTTATATAATTTAGCCCCTATTTTTACAACTGGCTTTAAGCGTAATCTGTTTTCACCCATCGTCAAATCAATCAAATTAGGGATTAAGCTTTGCCAATAAAGGTTGCCAGCAATTCTATAATTTGTAAAAGTTTGGTTGCCTTCAATGCCTAATTGCGCCACCAAGTCATAATTTTTAGGCTGTCCTGATTTATCATATTCGGCTATTCGGTAGCTAACAGGATAAATTGATAAATAATTAAGTGAATCTGAAGAATTCGTACTTATAATGCCTTTAGCTGAAAAAAAGAATGGGTTTTTATATGGGAAGATATATCCTTTTTGATAGCTGAATGACGCATAAAATTCAGTATTATCTGTATCTGATTTTTCGCTAGGAATAATACCAAAATCCAAGGTATTTTCAGTTCTAGTTATATGCCCATTTAAAGATTCAACTAATTCAGTCTTGTCATCTTCACTTAATGTAAGCTTATTTTTCGTTTCATTAATTATTTGCTCCTTTGATAGTTTGAATCTGGTTGTGTCGGTTGGTGATCCTACTTTTCTTTGAATTACATAAAGGTCATATTGATTTTCAAATTGATAATCAAAGTCACCACTTAACAAAGCATTAATGATTTCCTGATCCACGTCAATTCTAAAACCAACCCCTTTATTAGAAGGTGTCATTACTGCATCAAGTTTAGTAATTGACAATTCCTTTTTTGATTTCATCACAAGTTTAGTATCCACTTTACCTTGATTGATTCTACCGAATGCTCCTTGAGAATGCTCATACCCTTCCGGCATATCAAATATGAGTTGAATTCTTATTTGTTTTTGATCAATGGTAGAAATGGAAATCTGAGATTCCTTAATTAATACCAATTCCTGTGCCTGTACAGACAAGTATGTGAAGACAAATGTTATAGTAAATAAAATCCGACTCATTATAAATTAAGTTTTTTTCTGTTTCCCACAACTCTATAGTGATTCTCAACGATGTAGTCAATACAAACCGCCATATTGCTCCAACCGCTTATTAGGCTTTCAGTTAAATCCAGATCGAAATACTCAGTATCAAGTTGATTACCAAGATCATCGCTGCATATTAGTTGGTTAATATAATTTTTTAAGCTTCTCAAAAACACATTTTTATGGTAATCATGAAAATATGAAAATGTAAAGCTTTCAATATCACCATTAAAATCCGCAACATTTTTAAGTGCTTTTGTAACCTGTGCTTTTGAAGTTGTTCGGTCAATTGATTCCATATTATTTATTTTTATTTTCCGATACCGCCCCCCTCAGTTTCATAAACTTATTCAGTAAATCGAACCAAAATGGGGCTCCGAGTGAAAGTGCTAAGGCAGTAGTGGCATAACCAAAGAAATTGAGCCAAAGCATGTTAAATGCGTAACTAAGCTTATCAGTAGTGCTAAAAGCCGCATTGAGCTGTTCCTTTTTGGAGAACCTCTTACCTTGAGGTAGTATCTTTTTTACAATGTAACCGGGCAATATACTCTTGTTTTTATGCGATACTGCAAGTGTATCGGGTAGCCAAGTACCACCTCCCAGAATAGTCTGTGTTTTTTCGATATCGCCTAATAATTCTTTATTGACCTTCATTAAAGCATCCATTTTCGGATCATAAGCCGTATCAGCTTCTATGCTTATCTTCCCCAATGAATCTAGCTTGTTAATGGTAGAGGTAGCCGTATTGCTATCTATATAGGCAGTAGCCAATGATACCATTTGCTCCCTAGTGTTTTTATCAACCGATAGTTTCTTTACCAATTGAAAGGAATTTACATTAAACACCCAGGCGATAACTATCCCAATTATGAATAATACGATCTGTAAATTACGCTTGTACCATTCTGTTGCATTTTTCATCGTATTGTCAAACCATGATGCCATTGACGACCTGAGTTTATTCAAATTATTATCCGCTTCCTCCACTTGATTTATCAGATAATGTTCAATGTCAGTCCCAAAGTTTAATTGTCTAATACCTTCTTTCAGTTGCTCTTTATTTCCACCATTGGCTTGAAAAAGATCAACCATCACTTTAGCAAAAGTATCGGGGTTGATCGAAGAGGGTTTGCTAAATAAATTATTGGCCGAGAGAGATTTAATCTCTGGATGATTATAGAATTTGCTTACCACAGAATCAGTACGGTCTTTTACCATTGTCTGTAAAGCATGCACATTGTTATTGGTGAGCATTCTGCGGATGGCACTGTGAAGATTACGGGCTCGTAAACCTAAGTTAGTAGCAATAATTTCGGCAATAAGTGATGCCAGCAGACTGTATAATAAATAGATAAAAACCAATCCAATCACTACATCTATGGCTATGCTACCTGTCATATATTACGCGTTTAAAACACTAAAGAGATAGTCTTTCGTTTTCTTGCCGTATACACCATCAATTGCCAAATGACCACTTTGCGATTGTAGTAATTTAACAGCGGTCATTGTTCGGTCGCCAAAGTAGCCATCTGAAGTGCCACAGTTAAATCCCGCAGCGTTTAAAGCATCTTGCAATTGGATAACCGACTCCCCTTTATCTTTTAATTTAAGTATAGGGTTTGGTAATTTTATAATGCTCAATTGTTGGAGTCTTCTGAAACCGAGTATGGTTTCTGCCGGGTAAGCAGAAATTGATACTGAATTACCTTGATTTCCACCCAGGCAATACACCCGCGAACCATTTTTCGAAAAGCCAAGAAAAAATCCAACATGGCCTTTCCAGGATTCTGGTTTTTCCCTCCAAAAAATGACCACATCACCTGGTTCTGGAGCTTCGTCTACTTTCTGGCCAACCAATAACCAAGACCGGGCATTGGCTTTATTGGTGCGTTTTAAATCCGCTTTAAACGCCACCCAATTGACGAAATTGCTACACCACGCAATGTCATCATTGCTTACTCCAGCAATGCCAGATTCAACGGCATAATTTACTATTCTTGGATTATCGATCTCCCCTACAATTTCCCGTTGTCCTAATTCACCCATTGCGATCTGTAGGATCGAGCTCATAACTTAGGGGTTAGCGTAGCGGAATATGTATGGGGGTTCTAGAATGAAGGGTCTGTTCGTAGCTAGTCATTACACCATGAATCCTAGTTACTGGTTGTTTAAATGAACGGATCATGGCATAAATCAATGAGTTATCGAGATAGGGGTACATCAGAAATGCTTTGGCATCAATTGTACGGGCTTCTTGTAAACAATGAAAATCCAACCCATCATGTAAAAACACCAAAGGAATGGATTTAGTAACCTCATCGTTTTTAACCATCCGGCCCAAAGAAAGCCCATCTAAAACAGGTAGGTTAACACCACAAAATATTAAATCCGGGGAATCATATTTGGCAGCAGCCAACCCATCCAGTCCATCGGAAGCATAAATGAAATCAAGATCGAAATTGGATAGGATATTGAAGATGCCTTTTTTGATTTCACTATCCTGATGAATGATCAATACTTTTAGTCTGTCCATGATTCCGATTTTTGATGGACAAGCAATTTATAATGAGAAAAAGTATTTGATTGGGAAATTTAGGTAGGTGAAGCAATCGTATTTCTATAAATACACATACAACTCGCTGATGAATAGATGGTTGCACAATTGCCTACCAGAAATGAGCGGTTTATTATTAGGTGTTTTTACCTAACGAATTGAGTGTATTTCCCTATTGAAGACTTAATGTATGAGGCCAGATTCAAATGCATACTTCACAAGACCCACGGTATTGCGTACTCCCAGTTTCTCCATGATGCGTGCGCGATGATTCTGTATAGTTTTCTCGCTCAGGGAGATTTTTTCGGCTATTTCCTTCATGGTCAGTTCCCGGCAAATGAGCATCACCACTTCTTTCTCACGTTCGCTCAGAGCTACTGAATTATGAAAGATAGGCCTGTTTTGTTTTTGCTTTCGTTGCTCAATTGTCCCCTTTCTGAGGGCATCTACCACCAAATCATTTTGGTAAAAATCTTTCTTTATCACTGATTCAATAGCGGCCTTAACTTCTTCTGGATCGGTATTTTTTAATAGAAAAGCATGCGCCCCTATTTCCATTAAATAGTAGATAGACTGTTTGTTATCATGCATGGTAAGAATGATGATTTTAACATTGGGATATTTGGCTAGTATTTTTTCGGTGGCTTCAACCCCATCCATTACTGGCATGTCCAAATCCATGAGAATGACATCTGGTGGCTGCTCTGAAACCAATTCGAGCATTTTCTTGCCATTTTCAGCTTCTTTTACCTCAGCCACATTAGGAAAGGAACGGACCAATCTACTCATCCCCTTACGGAATAAGGTCTGATCATCAGCAATATATACTCTCCATCCCGCCATTAATTCAACATTCTTAAACCTGTATTAACTTTCAAATTTAACCTTCTACCTGTACATCTTCATAAGATCGCTCTAGTTTTTATGAAATCAAAGTTTAGGGACTTACAGTACCTTTTGGAGATGTCGATATTTGCTGGTGTTTTTACACTTCTATGCATATTATTCTCATAACAGATGTAAATTAGTGCATGACCATAATTCAATTTGAGTATATTATTGCCGTTGACAACTTTAGGCATTTTGGTAAAGCAGCTGAAGCCTGTTTTGTTACGCAACCTACTTTGAGTATGCAAGTCCAAAAACTGGAAGATCAACTGGGGGTGCTTATTTTTGATAGGAGCAAACAACCTGTGGTGCCCACTGATATTGGCAGAAGAATAATAGCCCAAGCCAGGTTAGTAGTGGGGGAATCGAAACGGGTACAAGAAATAATAGCGGAAGAAAAAGGGGAAGTAGCCGGAGAATTGAGCATTGGCATAATCCCTACCCTATCACCCTATTTGCTGCCCCTATTCATACATAACTTTACCGAGCGTTATCCGAAAGTAAAAGTGACTGTTTACGAGCTAATCACTGAAGAAGTAGTGCGAAGGCTTAAAAACGAAGTACTTGACATTGGCATCATCGTTACACCCTATGAAGACCCCGGGATAATTAGTAAGACCATGTTTTATGAAGAGTTTTTTGCCTATGTATCGCACCGAAGTAAATTATTTGAGAAAGAAACGTTAGTTGCGGATGATATAGGGGAGGATGATATCTGGCTACTGAATGAGGGCCATTGCATGCGGGAGCAAGTCATTAATTTATGTAAAAACTATAAGGACAGGCAAACCCAATTTAAGTATGAAAGTGGCTCATTAGAGGCCTTGAAAAAAATCGTGGATATGCATGGTGGAATGACGATGCTTCCTGAATTGGCCACCCTCGACCTTGCCCCTAGCAAGAAACAATTTTTAAAAAGGTTTAAGGAGCCACGTCCGGTGCGAGAAGTAAGTTTGGTGATGCACAGAAGTTACTTAAAACGTAAACTCGTTGAGGTATTACACAAAGAGATTTTAGCTGCAATTCCTGATTATATTAATATCCAAAAAAATAAGGAGGTTATAAAATGGAAGTAAATACATGGAAGGAGCAAACCCAATGTGTGCATAGTGGTGGGATAATAGATAAAAAAACAGGTGGGGCCATTACACCAATATATACATCTACTGCTTATGATTATCTCGGTGAAGGCCCGTTAAACTACCCACGCTATTTTAACACCCCAAATCAAAAAGTGGTGACTGAAAAAATCAGGGTGCTGGAGCATGGTGAATATGCCATAACATTCAGCTCCGGACTAGCGGCCATAAGTGCCGTTTTGCTTGCTTTGCTTAAAAAAGGGGATCACGCCCTTTTTCAAGGTGATATTTATGGGGGGACACATCATGCTATTACCAGTGAGCTATCAAAATTTGGGATTGACTTTACCTTTACCACAGGCTTCGATAGCAGTGACTTTGAAAAGCACATCCGAAAAGAGACGAAACTCATTTACGTGGAGACACCTTCCAATCCATTGCTCAAGATTGTTGATTTAAGAGCCATCGCTTCCTTGTGCAAATCCAATAACCTGATTTCCATCATTGACAATACTTTTGCTTCCCCCATCAATCAAAATCCGATTGATCTGGGCATTGACGTAGTCACTCATAGTGGCACAAAATACCTGGGCGGCCACAGTGATATTACCTGTGGGGCAGTAGTTACTTCTGAAAAGTTGGGTGAAAAAATATACAAGGCCGCTGTAAATTATGGAGGTAGTCCGGACCCTCAGATGTGTTATTTATTAGAGCGTAGCTTAAAAACACTAGCGCTCAGGGTGAACAAACAAAATGAGAATGCCCAGCAGATCGCACAATTTTTAAATGGACATAAAGCTGTTGATGCGGTGTACTACCCCGGTTTGTCTGACCACCCATCTCATACTATTGCCAAATCACAAATGAAAGGCTTTGGGGGTATGCTTTCTTTTGAAGTAAACGGTGATCCAGATACTTTTGTAAAAAAGCTGACCCTTATTAAACCAGCAATCAGCCTTGGTGGTGTGGAATCTACTATCACTTCCCCTACCAGAACCTCACATTCTAAATTGACAGATGCCCAAAGAAAAGTGGCGGGGATAAAACCAAACTTGTTAAGGCTTTCGGTTGGGATTGAAGATGTTGGGGATTTGATTTGGGATTTGAGGAAGGCTCTAGGTTTACTGCCATAAAATCATGGCAGTAAAAGTAGATATTAATACTTAATTTGATGTGTAAACAGTGGTACTTGTACACCCACCAAATGGTGAATCAATAACAACGGTTAATAAATTTCCACTAATAGTGTACATAACCTCTTGAGTGAATCCATCAATAGTTACTTTCAATTTGCCATTCCCTAAAATTGTGTAGGTACCGGTAGTTGTTTCTGTAACACCTCCTTGAATATCCTTACTAGTAAGAATCCCACCTGAAAGCATTACAGTTGAACAGTCAGTTGCTGTACAGGTAGAGGTTTCATTTTCATTTTCATTTGGATCATCACATCCTGTACTTACATTACTTATTTCAGTCCATAAAGTCCCTTCCAATGAAACCCCCGGAGTACTATTGTCATCATCTTTACAACTTGTTAAATAGACTAATGCTGAAAACAACAATAATGCTGATAGACATAATTTTAAAGTCTTCATAATCAATTAGTTTAGGTTTGTAATATGTTCGAGTAATTGAACAAGTTATAAATTATTTCTGAGATTTGAAATAGAAACCTATGATTCAAAGGCTTTAAATAGCTTATAAAAACGAATACAAGACCAATAAATGTCCACGGATAAAAACCTTTACTTTCTTGCCATTATTCCTCCTGAGCCGATAAAATCGGAAACACAGGAAGTCAAGCAGATTTTTGCTGATCAATATGACTCCAAAGGGGCGTTAAAATCACCTCCACATGTCACCTTGCACATGCCCTTTAAGCTAAAGGTGGAGAAGGAGAATGATATTATTAAAAAATTAAAACTGTTGGCCGTGCATCAGCAGTCTTTTGAAATGGTCTTAAATGGCTTTGGGCATTTTAAGCAACGGGTGATTTATCTGGATGTAGAGCAAAATGAATCTTTGTTCAATTTGTTTTTGGAGATCCGAAAATTCATGAAGGTAAATTATAATATTTTCAATGCCGACTATAAAAACCGAGGCTTCCACCCACATCTCACAGTAGCGTTTAGGGACTTATCAAAAGAAAAATTTAAGGAAGCTTGGCCATTATTTGAAGACCGTTCATTTCGCAGACCATTTACTGCGTATGCCATAGCCCTATTAAAACATAATGGAACAAATTGGGATGTAGCATGTGAGCTCCCCTTTTCTTAACCTTCCATTGCTACCCGCTACTTTTAGCTTTTTTATACATTTTTACTGGAGGAACGCAGAATATATAGATGCCATAGTACAAAGCGCTTTTAGCATTTATGGTTAATAATGCATCTGTTCTGCTATTACCGGGTTCTGAAACGAAAATATTAATAGGTTCGCGATAGCCTACAGTGAAGCCAAGCCAAAACCAATCGTGGAGCTCTCGCTCATAGGTCAGCGTAATTCGGACGGATGACCTTCTAAACTCAAGACGTTCAAACCCGGCAAACAAACTATCTTGTAGGTGATAGCTAGCTCCCTGCAATTCTGTACTGAGAATAACATGGTTCTGATTAGTAGGGGAATATCGGAGTTTCATGCTTTTTGGAAGGAGAAACTCATACCCCCAATGAAGACTAAAGTCATTGCTGAACAAAATAAGTGGAAAAATAACCGGTTGACCGAAGTCATAACCAAAAGATATACCACCACCGAATTGTTTATGTGGATTAAGGTTTTTGCCGTACAATAAAGCAAATGATAGCTTTAATTGGTCTGTGAAGTTTCGTAATTGAGGTTTATCACTATTGAGCGAGCTATTTATATAGGCAAAAACAAACTTCGATTTCAGCAGGTCTTTTTTCAAGTAAAGGTTAAATGAAAGGCGCTTTAATGATTTGTCTTCAAACCGCTCAAACAATGGATAATCCGGATCTGTTTTTTGATCAAACTTAAACTGTTCATGTCGATACCCAACCCCCCCAAATAGATTGGTTTCTGATTTTAGGATTAAAGGAAATTTTAGTTTTATCCCTCTGGTCAGATTTTGTGCTACTCTGGCTTTCGAATCACCAACCACATCTGACGTTGCTGCTACCTTGAAATTATCAAATGATTCAAAACCCAATTCAAAAAACTTCGGCCTTGGTTTAAAACGGTTAGAAGCCTTAATTATGGGATCCTTAGAGGGTATGGTGATGGGTTCATCCTGCTGGCAATAGGTATAGTTTGCCAATAGGCAAAACGCCAAAATCAGTACACGTTTTATATTAGGTAAATTGATTATTGTCAAAGCGGGGCTACTACTAAATTAGGAAGTATTAATATACTGAAATGATTTCAGAGATTTACCTTTTAGTAATATGGGAGTTTATGCTTTCTTAATACCTCATTTACCGCTCAATTTATTATCTTGTAATGGTGTTTCTATTAATGTGATTAAATGAGATGTGCTTTATGTGTTTTGCTATCGTTTTTTACCCTTGTTGCCCTCGGCCAACATGAAGTACACATTGACAGTCTTAATAACTTACTAAAATATAACCAAGAGCCATCCAAAAAGGCTTATATTCTGGACGAGCTCTCCTACGAATGGTTTTCTGTCAATCTAGATAGTTCATTGCTGTATGGCCAAAAAGGATATCAGATTTTTAAGGACTTGAATGATCCTAAGGGGTTTTCCCAGGCGGCCACTTCCATAGCAGTGGCTTACCATTATCTGAATGATTGGGACAGTGCCCAATATTATTATGAAAAGGCACTAAGTATAAGAATGGCCGATAAGGATACTGCCAAAATAGCCTCCTCACTCAATAACCTCGGGGTAGTGTACATGGATCAGGGGGAATACGACCAAGCCACCAAATATTATATCCGTGCGATGAAGGTAAGGGAATTGTCAAAAGATAGTGTGGGTGTGGCCATCACTAAGGCTAATCTTGGACTTATTTTTAAAAAACAAGGCAATTATGAAAAGGCAATAGAATACTACAAAGAAGCTATTGCGGATATTAAAAAGTATAACAAGGAAAACTATTTGGAAGTGGCTTTATTGAACCTGGGGTCAATTTATAATACCATTGGGCAATTTGAGGAGGGGCTTAACTACAATCTGGCACTTCAACGGCTCGCGGAGAAAAGGTCTTCGTTAAGGAACCTTGCCAAGTCATTTGTGAACGCTGCCAATTCGTATCAGGGGCTAGGACAACCGGATAGCAGCATCTATTTTATAAATAAAGCACTGGCCTTTTTTGAGGCGGGAAATGACACTGTCAATATCGTTCATTCCCTGCTTTCCGTATCACAATATTATTTGGATAAGAAGGATTATTCCGGTGCCATCAATAATTCATTAAACCTTGAAAAGATAAACCAGAAACTACGAAATCGGGAAATTTTCATTGAAAACCAACTAATCTTGGCCAAGGCATACGAAGCATTGGGTAACTATCAGAATGCATTTCAAAGCTTGCAACAGTCATACAATCAAAAAGACTCCTTTCTTACTGAATCATTGAATGAAACCATTAGCAAGTTGACCGTAAAGTATGAAACAGAGCAACATGAAAGGGAAATATCAGAATTGAGAATCAAGAATCAGGAGGCGATCATTGCTAATCAAAAATCTGACAATCAACGTAATATTTTATTGCTATTGGCCAGTATCCTTATTGTAAGTGCCTTACTGCTTTATTTGCTACTAAGAACAAAATCCAAAGCCAATGCTATAATCACAAAATCATTAGCTGAAAAAGAAACCCTTTTAAAAGAAATCCACCATAGGGTTAAGAACAACCTGCAGATCATTTCCAGTTTGTTGAGCTTACAATCTAGGTATATTGAGAATAAAGAGGCAAAGGACCTGGTAAATGAAGGACAAAATAGGGTTAAATCAATGGCATTGATACATCAAAAGCTATATCAGTTCAATAACCTCACGGGGGTCGAGGCACTTGACTATGTTCAAAACCTGACCGCAACGTTGAAGAGTGCCTATGGCATTGATTCCACCCGGGTGGATGTAAAATATGATATTGCCGATATAAATGTCGATGTGGATACGATCATCCCTATTGGGTTAATACTGAACGAACTTATCAGTAATTCATTCAAATATGCCTTTCCTGATGAGCGGGAGGGTGAATTGAACATCAAGTTGAATGAGAATGATGGTAAATTATTATTGACTGTTAAAGACAACGGGGTTGGCGCACCAGCCGAAGTGAGCGATGATCAGTCTTTTGGCATGCGTATGATCAAGTCACTTTCACGGAAGTTAGAAGCGGAAGTCAATTTCGACTTTAGTAATGGTACCGAAGCTTCATTAGTCATATCACACTATAAGTTAGTATAATTGTTTAATGGGAAAGTCTGTTCTTATTGTTGAAGATGAACCGTTGATAGCGGACGACCTTCTTTATCACCTCGAAGATATGGGCATAGAGTCTGTAGATGTTGCCCTAAAATATGACGAGGCCCGTAAGAAAATAACTGAAAATGCCTTTGATCTGGCTTTGTTGGATGTTAACCTTTCAGGAGAGCGGGATGGTATAGACTTAGCTCATTTTATTAACCGTCAGCAACCCGTTCCCTTTATATTTGTGACCTCTTATTATGATTCGAACACTTTAAATCGGGCCAAGCAGACTAACCCTTGGGCGTATATCCTCAAACCATTTGACAAAAGAGAAGTAACCATCAATGTGGAAATGGCCTTTCATAAAATTGCGTTACTGGCAAGTCAAAGGCCCGAACGTTTTTTTGTTAAAGACAAAGATGGCCTACTTCCGGTAAATCCAGATGATATTCATTATGTAGAAGCATTTGACAATTATGCCAAGGTATTCACTGAAGATCAATCCTATATCATAAGTCACACGCTCAAAAGTGTTGAGGACAAGTTAATACCTTATGGGTTTGATCGCGTTCACAAATCTTATCTGATCAATTTCTCAAAAATTTCAAGGATTAGTGAAGGGTATGTGTTTTTTGGTGAAGCTGCCATTCCGATTGGCAGAGCCTATAAAATGGCGTTTATGTCGAAAATAGCATTGCTATAACTACACTTTACCTCTTTTTACTACGCTCACTAAGTAAATCATGTCGTTCACTAAAAACCTTTATTAATATAAGGATTTTAATACGAACTTGTTGACATGTGTCAACAGATCAAATTTTGTCTAATAGTAACGGCCCTTCTCTTCTTAGCTGGAAACGTCAATGCCATCCCCTTTATCACTACTTGGCAAACTGATAATTATGGAAGCTCTGACGATAATCAAATTACTATTCCAACAACAGGGACTGGCTATAACTATGATATTTACTGGGAAGAAGTGGGCAATCCATCAAATAATGGTACCGAACCTACTGGCCAGACAGGGGACTACACCATCACCTTCCCCAGTATCGGTACTTATCGGGTAGAAATATCTGGGCAATTTCCGCGAATATATTTTAATGCTGGCAGTTACTTAAGTCCTAAAGACAGCGAAAAATTACTTACCGTAGAACAATGGGGCGATATAGCCTGGACTTCAATGAACCGTGCTTTTGCAGGATGTGAAAACCTAAGAATAAATGCTGTAGATGCTCCAGATCTATCAGGAGTTACTGACATGAGTAGGATGTTTTTCTATGCAAAATCATTAAATGACAATATCAATCACTGGGTTGTTAATAACGTTCAAAACATGTCCGAGATGTTCCGGGATGCAACGGTTTTTGATCAACCCTTAGACACATGGGAAGTAACAAATGTGACCGATATGTCTGAAATGTTTTATTTCGCTCGAGCTTTCAACCAACCAATCAACTTTAATCCTGGAAATGGCAATAATGGTGGCGATGCCTGGAACACTAGCAATGTAACCAACATGGCATCGATGTTTGGAGCCGCTTCCGAATTCAATCAAGATATAGGCGATTGGGATGTAAGTAATGTTACTAGCATGAACGGCATGTTTTCTATAGCTGTCAAATTTAATCAGGACATCAGTGGTTGGACACTTGGTAATGGTACAATAATCAGTGGAATGTTTAGTGGTGCTACGGTTTTCAATCAGGACATCAGTGGTTGGAACACCACGGGGGTCACCAGTATGTCTGGTCTATTTCGAAATACTGAGGCCTTTAACCAGAATATCAATGGCTGGGATTTTACCAGTGTGATTAATATGAGTGAGATGTTTAGCGGTGCAATAGCATTTACTCAGGATATAACTGGCTGGGATGTTAGTGGTGTTACAAATATGAGAGGCATGTTTAGTGGCAACTCTACTTTTAATCAAGATATCAGTGGCTGGGTAGTCGATAATGTTTTAGATATGGAGAATATGTTTGAAGATGCTACCTCTTTTAATCAAGACATAAGCGGGTGGAATGTAACCAATGTCAATGACATGAGTGGAATGTTTGATGGAGCCACCTCTTTTAACCAAGACCTTGGTCGTGTAGGTGGTTGGGATGTAAGCGGAGTTTCTGACATGCGGTCAATGTTTCGGAATGCTTCTTCTTTTGATCAGGACCTAAGTGGCTGGGATGTATCCAACCTTTCCTACGCAGTGTTTATGTTTAGTAACTCAGGACTTTCTGTAGGTAACTATGATAAGCTGTTAATCGGATGGGCTGCACAATCTTTGAAATCAAATGTCAGTTTTGGTGCTCAGGGCCGATTTTATTGTGCTGGAGCTACTGCACGCGCAGATATCATTGCTAACTTTAATTGGTTTATAACTGATGATGGCCAAAGTTGTATCAACGTATTTGATGGGGTTGATACCACAGCACCGCAAATTGCAGATGCACAAGTTACACCTATTGACTTTGGGTCTATTGATGTCTTTCCCTCTACTAAAAATAGGAGCTTTACCATTGAAAATCAACAGTCAATTCCTATTACCAATGTTGTTATTTCCATAAGTGGATCGGCTTTTAGTACCTCCTCGGCTCCTGTTGTCATTGGTGCAAGTAGTACACTGACATTTAATGTAGTTTTAAGCAATGCAACACCTGGGTCATTTACTGAAACCGTGTCGATTACCAGTGACGATTTTAGCGGAGCATTTCAATTTGATTTAACAGGTGAAGTTACAACTATTCCAGAGCCTGAAATAAAAGTTTTTGAAGGGCCATCAACAACTGGCAATGAAATTCTTGATGGTGGGTTCCTAGGTGTTGGGTCTGACGATAGGGGTAATGATGTAACCTATCAGTTTACAATAACCAATAATGGTTCGGCTACACTCAACATTTCTGCCATGTCACTTTCAGGAACAGTATTTTCACTGGGCACAGCTACGCCATTGACTATTCCAGTTGGTAATTCCGAAACGATTGATGTCACATTGGATGGAACGGTAGCCGGTGATTTTTTTGAAACATTAATAATTACTAGTGACGACTCAGACGAAAGCTCTTTCAGCTTTGATGTATTTGGAACAATAAATGGGCCAGATATTTTAGTGGTTGACGGGCTCGACATTTTTGGAGATCCTGAAATATTAAATGGACAAGTTGCATCAATTGATTTTGGATCGTCCACTGCAGGTTCTGATGTAGTGCGTCAATTGGTTATAACGAACGTAGCTCAGATTCCATTATCCATTGCCGATATCACTATTTCCGGTTCTGCTTTTACTTTTACTACGCGAACACTACCTTTTGGAGTTGCTGGAGAGATTGATGGAATCTATGATGAAGTACTGTTTGAAATCACATTGAGTGGGGCAACGGCAGGTTCCTTCAATGAAACGGTTACTATTTTATGCGATGACGATGCAGATCCCATTTTTGAGTTTCAGCTTACTGGCCAAATCACCGCCCCAGAAATTGAAGTGTACGAGGGCAGCACCACCAGTGGAACAGCTATTACTGATGGACAATTAGCAGCTTATGATTTTGGTTCAGATTTTCAGGGTTCACCCATCACCCAGCAAATCACCATTGAAAATACAGGTATGGAGATACTTAATATTTCAAGTATTTCTATTAGCGGAAGTGCCTATTCATTGGTGACAACAGCCCCCACATCAGTAGGGGTTGGGGGTGCTGAAACTGTTGATATTATATTAAGTGGGGCTACCATTGGCGTATTTAATGAAACGGTCACTATTATTAATGATGATACGGATGAGGGCAATTTTGATTTTCCAATTACAGGAGAAATCATGGTTATCCCCGAACCTGAAATTAACGTTTACAATGGGCCTAATAACGCTGGAGCAGTCATTGCAGATGGGCAGGCCACGGCCATAGATTTTGGAACGGATGTACAAGGTAATGACATCACGCACCAGATTACCATTGAAAATACAGGTACAGCGGCACTAAATATTTCTTCCATTTCCATTTCAGGAAGTGCCTTTTCATTAACTAGTACAGCACCTACAACCATAGGAATTGGAGCTTCAGAAACCATTGCTATTGACCTCAGTGGAGCAGCGGTAGGGGTTTTTACAGAAACAATATCGATTAACAGCGATGACGCAGATGAAAGTGTTTTTAATTTCGGGTTGACTGGGGAAATAACGTCTGTGGCCACACCTGAAATTGCCGTCTATGATGGCGCCAATACCTCTGGTACACTTATCGTTGATGGTCAAGCCTCTCCGATTGACTTTGGTTCAGCAACACAGGGAGCAGATATTACAAGACCAATCACTATTGAAAATATTGGAAGTGCTTCTTTGAACATATCTAACATTACCATTACAGGAACTGCTTTCACCATTGCATCAACACCTACATCCGTGGCCATCGGTGGGACAGAAACATTTGATATTGTGCTTAGTGCAGCTACTGTAGGAGTGTTTAACGAAACCATTATTATCATCAATGATGATACAAGCGAAGCTACTTTTGATTTCCAACTAACGGGTGAAATTACCGCCAGTCCTCAGCCTGAAATTGCCGTTTATGCAGGGAATTCAACTTCAGGAACTGCCATTTCAAATGGACAAACAAGTGCGGTTAATATTGGCACAAGTGAAATTGGAACTGCCATCTCTCAGCCCATTACAATTGAAAATACTGGGTCACTCGATCTAATCATTACGGATATCACCATTTCAGGTAGTGCGTTCGCCCTTGGATCTACCTTACCTAATACAATTAGCGCAGGCTCTTCTGTAACTGTTGATGTAATACTAAGTGGAGCCTCAGCCGGCACCTTTAGTGAGACATTGACTATCACAAATAATGATCCTGATGAAGCCGTCTTTAGTTTCCCGATCAGTGGAGAGATAACAGAAGCAAAAGTAAGTCTGGTTGTGGATGGAGAAAGCCGTGCCAGTGGAGAAGATATTGTATTTGAAGATGCCCTTGTAGGATCGAGTAAAATCAGGGAATTGACTATCACTAACAGTGGAAATGCCAATTTGGTCATAACAAATATTACTATTGATGGCGATGATTTTACTTTACAAAGTGATGTTCCCGGACCGTTGGCACCAGGAGAAAGCACAGTTCTGCTAATCCAATTTTCACCCACTTCATTGGGACCAAAATCTGCAGTACTCACCATACAAAGTGTGGCAACCGCTGATTTCACGGCAGTTCTCATGGCGAATGGATTAAGTGATATCCCACCCATAGAGATAATCAATGTAGTAACGGTTCAACAAAATGGTAAACATGATTTTTTAGAGCTGCGTAATATCGAATTCTATAATACCAGCACCATATTTATCTATAATCGATGGGGAAGCCAGGTGTTTAAAACCACTGACTATAATAATACTACCAATCGATTTATAGGTAATTCTGACAAGGGGGATGAGTTGCCGGACGGTACTTATTTCTATTTAATAGAGCTCAATGGTGGCGAGATTGTTAAAAATGGGTTTTTCCTACTTAGAAGATAATATCATGATGAGAAATATAAATATTACAACTCTCTGCCTCATTTTTTTAATGTCAGGTTTGGAGTCCAAGGCCCAGCAAGATCCATTGTATAATCTATATTCATTTAATCAGTACATGATTAATCCGGCTTATGCGGGCATTTACAATAATTTTGTTGCCAACCTCATCACGCGAAAGCAATGGGCGGGAATAGATGGCTCACCGCTTACCAATATGTTTTCGGCACATACTTCAGTAGCCAAAGAGTTCGGTACGGGCTTGTTGATTGTAAATGACCAATTGGGCATAAATAATAATACCGAAGCGCAGGCCTCCTTTTCCTACAAGATTGTGTCCAGCAAAAGTACACTGGCTTTTGGTGTGCAAGGTGGGGTCATTAATTACGGTTATGATTATGACAAACTGAACCTTGCTTATGTTGATGACGAAGGTCTGGATATGAACAATGAGGGTTTTACAAAGTCCAATTTCGGTGCTGGGGTGTTTTACATGACCGAGAAATACTATTTGGGTTTGTCCGTACCCCGCCTTCTCAAAGCAAAAGTAAATGACGGTGTTACGAGCAGTACGCGGTATTTGCAGCACTATTATTTCAGCGGTGGATTAATAATCAAATCCAGATCGATCAACTCATTTTTATTAAAGCCCTCATTTTTAGTGCGTTACACTGAAAGCCAGATGTCTGCGGACTTGAGCTTGAATGCCTTACTGGTCAACACCATATGGGCGGGTGTAACCTTGAGAAACCTGACCGGCATAGCCATCAATGCGCAAGTTCTGGTCAATCGTAAATTCCGATTTGGCTATTCATTTGAATTGCCTACCAATCAACTGGTACAAAACAATTACGGCACGCATGAATTGTCATTACTTGTTGAACTTAACCTATTCAAAGATCAATTTGAGACCCCTAGATATTTTTAACGCCATCCGTCCTAATTATCAATGCACATTTTAATCGTTTAATTACCTTTGGGCGAATCGTTTAATAAATCGCCTTGAAATCATTAACCTATTTCCTTTTAGCATTTTTGGTCGTTTCACAAGCTGAAGCACAAAAATTTGAACAATTAGGCACTTTACTTCCTACCCCTGATAATGTCAGAACGGCATCCGGTGCCCCTGGTAAAGACTATTGGCAGCAGCAGGTTGACTATAAAATTAATGTAGCCATTGATGATGAAAATCAAGTGCTAACAGGGGAAGAAACCATTACCTACCATAACAATTCACCAGAATCCTTGACCTATTTATGGGTGCAACTTGATCAAAACAATACGTTAAAAGGAAATTTGAAAGATCAAACTAGCATTACTGAAATTAGAAATACCATGTCTACAAAGGAGCTTGTTCAGGAGCTTGGTGACTATGATTATAAAGGAGGGTTTCAAATAAAGTATGTAAAAAACAACGCTGGTTTGGACATGCCCGTGACCATCAATCGCACGATGATGCGGATTGATTTACCCACGCCCTTGACCTCTGGCGCAACATATGAGCTGTCAATTGGCTGGAGCTACAATATTTATGACCGAATGCTCATTGCAGGTCGTGGTGGTTTCGAGTATTTCCCTAAAGACGATAACTATCTCTATACCTGTGCTCAATGGTATCCTCGAATGTGTGTTTATGATGATGTGGAAGGGTGGCAGAACAAACAGTTTATTGATGATGGGGAATTTGCCCTTGAATTTGGAAATTTTGAAGTAAATATCACCGTGCCGGCAGATCATATTGTGGCAGCTACAGGTGAATTGGGGAATGCAGAAAAGGTGCTTACAAAAGCCCAGCAAGAACGCTTTGAATTAGCCAAAAATACCTTTGACAAGCCTGTGGTTATCGCTACGGAAGAAGAGGCCATTGAAAGGGAAAAAACCAAGGCTATAACTACCAAAACATGGACGTTCCGTGCGGATAGTGTGAGGGACTTTGCTTTTGCCTCTTCCCGCAAATTCATTTGGGATGCCCAGGCTGTAAACCTGCCGACCACTACTACTCTGGCGATGTCTTATTACCCAAAAGAAGGGAATACACTTTGGGGCAACGAAGCCACCAGCATTGTGAAAAATACACTGGAAATTTACTCTTCTAAAGTTTTTGATTATCCCTATCCGGTGGCCATTGCAGTAAATGCCGCTGAACAGGGCATGGAATACCCCATGATCAGTTTTAATAGTGGGCGGCCACAAAATAATGGCAAATACAACAAGAAAATGTTGAGTGCGCTCGTAGATGTGATCGTTCATGAAATAGGCCACAACTACTTCCCCATGATCATAAACTCCGATGAGCGTATGTGGGGCTGGATGGATGAAGGCATCAATACATTCTTTGAATTGGAAACCAAGCGTGAGCGATATCCTGAGTTGGATACCATCTGGGGCAGCCAGCAAAGTGTGCTTGCGTATATGCGCACCAGCTCTGATATTATGACACCCGTAATGACACCCGCTGACAATATCACATTTGCTGCCTACACAGATTATGCAAAACCATCGGCTGCTTTAAATGTTCTTCGCGAGCTGGTTATGGGTCCTGAATTGTTTGATTTTGCGTTTAAAGAATATGCCAATAGGTGGAAATTTAAGCGGCCGAAGCCTACCGATTTCTTCCGTACAATGGAAGATGCCTCTGCCGTAGATCTGGACTGGTTTTGGCGAGGTTGGTTCTATACTATTGAACCTGTCGATGTATCCATTGAACAAGTGAAATGGTACCGTACTTCAGAAAATCTAAAAAAGATGAAAAAAGAAAAGAGAGCTGAAGGAAAGGTTAATTATACAAATTTTGAATCTGGCTCATTGCCTTTTTCATTGGTGAAAACCGATAGGTATGAATATGGTGAATTCACCAATAACCTGGATGATGAAGCGATTATTAAAAAGTATGTTGACAAGAATTTTTATGAAGTAAGGTTAGAGAACTTGGGAGGGTTACTCTCTCCAATTGTAATTGCTTTTGTATTTGAAGACGGCACCATGGAAACCCAGATCATCCCTGCAGAAATTTGGAGAACAAGTGATAACATGGTGCAAAAGGTATTTTGTTTTGACAAAGAGGTGAAGAAAATCATCCTAGATCCCAATGCCCTGACAGGAGATATAGATGTAAAAAACAATGTGTTTCCGAGGGATTAAATTAATTGTTCACTTTATAGAAGCAATTTACTCTAATTAATCAGTAATACGAATAGCATTATAAAACTGAGCCACTTCATCAAGAGATAGCTCTTTTCGTAATTGCGGCCTCTTTGAATATATATTACGTATCAAATCATATTTATGATCAACTACTGCATAGTGAATTCCTCTATGGCAATTGGGACATAAGGATACAATATTTTCAAGGTTATCAAGAGGCTTATTGAATAAGTGCTGGAATTTTATTGGAATAAAGTGATGAGCCTCAACATATGGTAAAAGTGTCCTTTGAGCAATGAAGGTTTCATGATTAGCATCAATTTCGCAAAGATAGTTGGTATGGTTAAAACGCATTCGGGCAAGTCTAGGATCACGAGCTATAATAACTCTACCACCCACATTTTGAGTTATAATTTGGCCACTGGGATTAACATCGGGATTAATGCCTGTTAAGATTGATGATTCAATCGAATATTGATATTCATCATCAAAATCATCATTTTGATTTAAACTATTCCATTCCTTTTCTTGCATGTTTCCTAAAAACAATTGTTCCCTTTTCTTATAGATGAACCAAATACTTCCTGCCGCAGGCTTGAATCCAGCTTTAGAAGATATATATAATCTTAGTTCAGTTTTGTTTGGTTTGGGAAAAACAAGATTTAGATGCAAGTACTCTTCGTTTGGAAACAAAATAAATGTTTGTGAGGCCTTTTCTCTATTACTAGCAACATTTCCAACTTGGATATTATCAAGTCCAAAATGATCAATGACCATTTCTGCTTCAGCATCAGTTAGCGTTATTTGAGAATCAAAAAACTCTCTTTCTGTAACTATAGAATAAGCACCATCCTCCGCTTGGAAAAAGTCTTTATGGAATGATTGAAACCTCATTATTTTTGTTAAACCTTACTGTATCAATTATTTCTTGTGCAATTGCTTGTATAACTGGAACCGCCACTGAATTGCCAAATTGTCGATATGCAGGGGCATTACTTGATGGTAGTTTAAAACTTTCTGGATAACCCTGTAATCTTGCACATTCTCTGGGTGTAAGTTTTCTTGGATTTTTATTTTCTTGTGGAATCAAACATTCTTTACCATCTTTTCCATATCTCGCAACAATTGTATTAGAAGGCTTTTCTAAATTTGCTTCAAATGCCGTAAACCCTGTTCCTCTCGCCAAATTATTCTTGGTTCGTCTTTTATGACCTTCCCATAACTTATCTGATATAGTATATTCTTCTGAAACCTCTTTTTCAAGAATCTCCTTAAGTCTTCTTGGCTCTCCTTCGAGTTCTGGAAATTTGAATTTCTTATTCTCTTTTCTAAAGCAGACCATGAAAAATCTTTCTCTTTTTTGGGGAACCCATTTTTCAGCATTTATGATGGTGTGATGAAGATCATATCCCAATTCATCTTCCATAATTGACTTAACTGTTTGGAATGTCTTACCATCATCGTGAGTCTTGAAATTTTTAACATTTTCAAGAAAAACCACAGCAGGCTTCTTAATTGATATAATTCGAGCGATATCAAAGAATAAATTGCCCTGTTTTAAATCTTGAAAACCATGTGCCAATCCTAAATGATTTCTCGCAGACACTCCAGCCAGACTAAATGGTTGACATGGGAAACCAGCAGCTAAAATTTCGTGGTCTGGAATTAATCTATTTAATTCGAAATCTGAAATTTCATCGTTAGTAAATTCTCGGAGATCTCCAAATGGATATTCACCGAAGTTTTGTTCGTATGTTTTTTTGGCAGAATTATCTATTTCAGAACTGAATACGCACTTACCTCCCACATTTTGCAGGGCTATTCTAAAACCACCTATCCCAGCGAATAAATCAATAAATTTAAAATTAGGTTTAATGGGTGAAGGGAAAGGGACATCCCAATTAAAAGGTACTAAATATTGATAATCGGGCTCTCTGATATATGAATCAGGAATTCTTTGCAGCAGATATTTAGTGGCCAATTTTTCAAATGATTTGGAAACTCCATTTATACTATTCTGCAAATAATGCGTAATGTAGGCGTGTTCGTTCGTGAATTTCCTATCCTTATCAAAATTCAAAAGACTCTTTATATCTGAATAATTTCTATACATTGAATTCATTTAAGGTTAATTGTTGCTTGCTGGGATTTAATATTCTTGAGATATCTGACTTTTTCTTCGGCCAAATGCAATATTTCTGCTGAGTCGGGTTCGATATAAAGTTGCTTGGCTATTTTATCACTTAGAAAAGAATGGAGTAATTTTCTTTGGTCTATTGCAAAAAACTCTGCGATTTGCTTAATCATCTCTCTATTAGCATCCCTTTCACCTCTTTCAATCTTGCTCAATGTAGATGTATCAATATCTAAAATGGCAGCAACTTTACGTTGAGGGATATTTCTACCAACCCTTAACTCCCTTATAAAGGCACCAAAATTGGACAGTTCATGCATAGATGAATAAAAATAGACATATTTTGTCAATAATTAATTATTAAGTAAAAAAATAATGTATTTCCAAAAGAGTAATTCCCATATTAAGCGTTACCCAGAGTCTTCTAGTTTAATTATCCTCTGCGCCTCTCAGTGAACTCAGTGGTTAAAAAATTTATCTAAATCCACATTGCCACCACTAATAATGATCCCCACTTTCTTATTTTTATAAAAGGCCTTATTCTTCATCACTGCCGCCAACGGCACAGCACCAGATGGTTCAATAATTATTTTCATTCGCTCCCATACCAATCGCATGGCGGCCAATATTTCGGCTTCTTTTACGGTCATTATATCCGAAACAGTGGAGGCTATTATTTCAAAATTCTTTTCACCAAGATTAGTCAATAGACCATCTGCCATGGTTTTGGGTGGGGCATCGTTAGTACATAATTTACCCGCTTTAAACGATCGGTATGCATCATCAGCTGCGGCTGGCTCACAGCCTATCACCTTGGTAGTTGGGCTCATGTATTTCGTGGTAAGTGCAGTGCCGCTTATGAGTCCACCTCCGCCTATTGGTGCCAGCATATAATCTAAAGTGATTTCCAAATCCTCAATAAGCTCTTTTGCTGCTGTTGCCTGACCACAGATTATGCGATAATCATTGTATGGGTGGATCAATTCGGCACCTGTTTTTTCTATGACATCACTCAAAGTCCTTTCCCTTGCAGCAAGTGTTGGTTCACATTCTATGATTTCCGCCCCATAACCCAATACAGCATTTTTCTTCACAACGGAGGCATTGTTTGGCATCACAATGTAAGCCTTTATCCCTGCAATTTTTGCCGCATAAGCCACCCCTTGAGCGTGATTGCCCGATGAGTGCGTAGCCACCCCATTTGCCAGTTTGCTTTTATCAATCGAAAGTATGGTGTTTATCCCACCGCGAGCTTTAAAAGCACCTACCTTTTGGAAATTTTCACATTTGAAAAAAATCTTGCACCCCGTTATTTCATCAATATTCTCTGAAGTAAGGATTGGTGTTCTATGCACATGAGGTTGGATACGCACATGCGCCTCCTCTATGTCTTGCAATGTTGGTGCGGTAATTAATACATTTTCCATTTATCAAATTTAGAAAGCGCAAGAGTAATTTTAATCTTAAATTAACATAATATTTATATGGAAAATAATAGACCTTACGTTATGAAAAAATCAGTTTTATTCACACTTATTTTTATCAGTGGGGGCTTGGTAGCTCAGGATATCAATACTTCAAATCAACCGTTTTATGATATTGTAAATGCCGTTTCAGCAGACCGCATTCAAAAGGACATTGAAAAACTGGTTTCTTTTGGCACTCGCCATACCTTATCTGATACGGTTTCCCAGACCCGGGGTATTGGGGCCGCACGCAGGTGGATTAAGTCAGAGTTCACACAAATTTCTAAAGACTGTAAAGGCTGTTTGGAAGTGAGGTACCTTAGGAATACCGTTAAGGGAGACCCGAAAACACGTATTCCAAAAGATACTGAAATTGTTTCGGTAATGGCCATCCAAAGAGGCACTAAATATCCCAATCGCTATGTGATTATGTCGGGCGATATTGACAGCCGGGTGAGTGACCCGCTAAATTCAACATCAGATTCTCCAGGGGCGAATGACAATGCAACGGGAATGGCGGGTACCATCGAAGCCGCACGGGTTTTATCGAAATATCAATTCGAATCAAGTATTATCTATGTAGGATTAGCCGGTGAGGAACAGGGGCTATATGGTGGAAAATACATGGCCGAAGTAGCCAAGGCTAACAATTGGGAAATCATAGGAGTGCTCAACAACGACATGATAGGAAACATCTCTGGGATTAACGGGGTTATTGACAACCGGAGTTTCCGGATATTTTCAGAACCCACTCCTGTTACAGAAACGGAGGAGGCTCGTAAAAAAAGACGATTTTATGGGGGCGAGGTAGATGGCATATCAAGGCAACTGGCACGGTATGTACATAAAATGACAACCACTTATATGCCCGAAATGAATCCTATGCTCATTTATCGGTTAGATAGGTTTGGGCGCGGTGGCCATCACCGCCCATTTAACGATGCAGGTTTTGCCGGCATTAGAATAATGGAAACCAATGAAAACTATAACCGCCAACATCAGGATATTCGTGAAGAGAACGGAATTAAATTTGGTGATGTGATTGAAGGCGTTAATTTCGATTATGCAGCAAAATTAACCGCAGTTAATGCCATTTCTTTAGCGGGACTAGCTTGGGCACCACCTGCTCCCAAAAATGTAGAAATAGCCGGGGCCGTTCAGCCCTCCACCTCATTGCGATGGGAAAAATTAGCTGATGACAACCTTGCTGGTTACAAAATTTACTGGCGAGATACTACCGCCCCACAGTGGCAACATTCCAAGTTTGTGGGTAATGTCTCTGAGTACCTGTTAGAAAACGTAGTGATAGACAATTACCTTTTTGGTGTAGTGGCTGTTAGCAATGACGGTGTAGAAAGTGAAGTGGTATTCCCTTCAGGGGTTTATAAGCGGGAATAGGTAATGGCGTGAGAAGGTTTTATTTTTGAGAATGTACTTTGTCAATAATTCAATTAATAACAGTACTTTAGGTGTGGACTATATCTGTTGATGTTAGTTCATAACTATAGCCAATAAAACTAACCATATGAAAAAGTCAATAATTCTTCTGATAACAATTATCTTATTTGCACTTCCACAAATAGTTTTCTCTCAAAACAAAACATTTGTACCTGCAGATTTTATAGTGCCAGATACACTTGAAAATCAACATTTCAGAATTAGAATGCTAACGGTGAACGATGTTGTAAAGGATTATGACGCGGTAATGACAAGTCTTAGCCATTTACAAGAAATGTTCCTTCCAATATGGGAATGGCCAACAGAAGATTTGTCATTCGAACAGGATTTGATTGATTTAGGTTGGCATCAAAAAGAATTCCAAATGCGAAGTTCATTTGCATATACTGTTGTTAGCCTTGATGAAAACCAAGTTCTTGGCTGCTTGTATATTGAACCTTCCAAAAAGTCTAATTTTGATGCTGAAATTTATATGTGGGTACGACAAAGTGAAGTTGTTAAAGGACTTGACCCAATTCTGTTTAACACGGTAAAAAAATGGATTGAGAACGAATGGACTTTTAAGAACCCTGCATATCCCATTAGAGAGATAAGTTTGGAGAAATGGATTTCCATGAAATAAATAACTACTGGCTACAACAACACCTCTGAATGAATGGGGTTTAACAGTTAAGAAACTTTCGTGGTACTTGGCAAGTCCGCCACTATATTTAAATTTAAACAACGGTGTGGCTTGGTGGTAGAGGAAAGGACAGTGCTTTCTATTCCCCACTCATCATAGCTAGGCGTTGTGTACAATTTGTAATTGATTACTAATGATGAAAAAAATCCTAAAGATTATAAAGTGGATTTTCCTATCAATCATTGGATTGATAGGAATTTTAGTAGTTGTACTTCTAATTATTGGCGTACCCAAGCCTGGATCATTGATAACGAAAAATGTTCCAAAAATTGGAATAGGAAGTGCAATATCTATCTTATCTTCTTCTGCCGCGCCTAATTATTCAATATTGGTGGGTTTTGATAATAATCAGAATTTGTTGTTCAGAAAGCCTTATGGTTCCTTCCTTGCTAATTCGGAAACTGACTCAGTTTCGCCCTTTCCGGGGATACTTCCCTATCCTGCTTACGGCAGTTCGGCACGAAGACTAAAAGATGGAACGTTTCTTTATTTAAATGTAAAAAATGCTGAAGAGGATAGAGACTTATTGAGACTCAATGTTCAAACAGGGCAAACCGATACCATATTTGTTGGCAATTCATCAGTTTCAGGTTTTGGCATTTCACCCGATAATTCAATTTTGCTGGTCTATAATGAAGACCATAAAAGATCAATAAACACGTTGTATAAATTGTCATTAAATGATGATAGTCCACCTAAAGCACTGTGTACATTTCAGGGACTGGTGGAGATACAAGGATTTGATTTACAGATGGAAAATGCCTATGTACTTCAGTCGTTTAGCGAACAGGATGGAAAGCTTTATCGTGTAAATCTTGAAACCGGGATTACTGAACTGGAATTTGAAGAGGAAAGCCAATCAAAATATTTTCATGGAACTCAATTTACCTGGTATTCAAGGCATAAGCGTTTTATCCATACCAAAAGTGATTCTATTGCCTACTATGTGCGTACAGGCACTTCTGGTCTTTCCAATGAATTTTCAGTAATCTGGGAGTATAACAAAAATACAAAACTGCTGACCCAACGGTCTCCTGAGCTTGAAGGAGATATTGGCCATATTGCGCTCACTGCAGACGAGCGGTACCTTGTATATTATTATATGAACAAGGGGTTTGGTAAACTACTCGCTTACGACAGAATTGTGGGGGAAAATATCACCCTATATGATGATAATGAAAACCCCGTACAGGTAACCTATAGCAATCACCCCTTCCTTATTCACCCTCAGAATAATAAAGTCTACTTCTCAAGGTATTCACTAAATAGTACCGAATTGTGTTTATTGGATATTGAACGTGCTTCTTTCAAAGTAATTGATCCTAATCCTTCTGCTCCAACTAATCCTGAAATTACTTTTGAAGAATTTACGTATCCTACCACTGACTCTATCATTGGCGTGATGGAAGGCATTCACTCATATATCTATAAGCCAAAACAAACTTCAGAAAAAAAATACCCTGTACTGGTCATGTTTCATGGAGGGCCGGATGCCTATGATGAACCCTATAGCATGCTGGCAGCTCAGATGACACGAAACAAATTTGCTGTAATTACGCCCAACTACAGGGGATCTGCCGGATATGGGGTTTCATTCGAAAAGTCGGATGACCAAGATAAAAGAGGTAAACAAATTGAAGATGTAAAAGCCCTTGTCGATTGGATAAAAACCCAGAAAGACCTTGACTCTGAAAAAATAGTATTAGGGGGTGTTTCCTGGGGAGGATTTATGACCATGGCGTCATTGGCTAAATATCCCGAACTTTTTCTGGGAGGAATTAGCATTAATGGAGCTACTTTAGACCCTGACGCACAAAGGGAAGCCGGACTACTTGTTGGATGGGATGAAGCCGAAATTGGCAATAGGACTAACCCGGAAATAAATGTCGCCATCAGGCAAGTTTCTCCTGTAACAAATGCGCAATTTATAACCAGGCCACTGTTAATGTATCAAGGCGCAAGAGATGCGAGGGTCTCGGTTGAATCGACAAGAAAAATTGTGAAGACAATCGAAGAAAACGGGGGTGACCTTTGGTATATAGAAGCTTCCAGTGCGGGACATACGGGAGTTGGCCAAAGTCCTTTAGAGGGTATTTATCTTTTTTCTGCAATGATGCAGTTTATGGATGAACTCATTGGAGATTAAAACTGTACACAACACCAAATGGAACGCAGTGTTTCAATCTGCATTCCATTTGGTCTCCACATTGTGTCCTTGATGTTTTGATGCAGCTAGTCATAGTGCGGTATTTTTTCAAGGCTTTT
>DDIU01000044.1 GCA_002338655.1 Flammeovirgaceae bacterium UBA1842
TCCCTGCAATTGCAGGGAAGGCCTTCTTATTTAAAAGATTCTTAGATTATTTCAGAGCGTTTCTGAAAGCATCGTTAGAAAAATACTTTTGGAATTCTAAGTCTTCAAGAGCATCACCTTTAAGTGAAGGTGTTGCTTTTACAGCGTTAGTAAGGTTTTCAATAACACCATTTTCCTGACCTAGTCTAGCGCTAGCTATTGCAGCACCATAATAAGCCAATCCCATGTTGCTATCCTTAGAAGCTGCTTCTTTAAATGAAGTCAAAGCATTTTGGTAGTCTTTGTTCAATGTTTGAGCAAGTCCTTTATTGAAAAGGTTAACCGCTGTGTTAGCTGCACCTGAAGTAGACTTAACAGCTGATGGATAGTTGGCTATCATAATTTCAACAGCACCTTTCACACCATTAACTCCTTGAGCCATTTCGCTTGATCCACCAGAAGCTTTCATTAGATGCTCATAAGCTTTGTAAGCATTTCCTTTCATCAAAGCTACAGAGGCAAGGTTTGCATGCACTTCAGCAGAGGCATTCTTATTAGCAGCTATTTCAAGCTGAGCTTGTGCTTTATCAGCATTAGCCATTGCATCACCTTCCATTGCCATGGCAATGTATACCGCGCCTAAGTTATTGTGAGCTACCCAGCTTCCACTTTTCTTAGTAGCAGCCATGTAGATCGCTTCTTTCTCCTTCAATGAAGGGGTTAAAGTAGCAGCATACATTAATTCTTCTTCAGATAAAGTATCGGCAGAAGCAGTACCATCTGCAATTTGCTTAGCTAGAACAGAAATCTCTGCATCGGTTTTCTTCTCCTTAACATTTAAAATTTCGGTTTTTGCTACTCTCAACTTAGGATAAAGCTCTTTCAATACTTTCTTGTATGTAGGAAGTTTGTGAAGTTGATCTTCTTTTTCTTCAAAAGTACCCGCACCATTTACGATATCCAGGTAAGCAGATTTAGCTTCTGAATCTATTCCATTGTAAAGGGCCAAAGAATCTTTGAATGGCTTCCAGTCCCTTACTATGTCCTTGGCAATGAATTGGATTGAATCAGCAAGACCTTTGTAGTCATACTTTTTCATTTGCCTTTTGTAGTAATTTTCTATTGCAACAGCACGGTCTTTAGCCAGTTTAGTGTTTATTCTTTCAGCACCTTCTGGAGAGTGAGTACCAGTTATTGTTACCGTTTTAGTAGCATTTTTAGCTGCGATAAAGGCATTCAATTTCTTTCCTCTTTTACTTGTTTGTTCAGAGAACTTCAAAGTTGACCTTCCTTGATCGAAGAAGAAATCTACTTTAGTAGGTATCAGTTCTTCCTTGTTGTTGTATCCATGATCAGCATAAGCTGCATAGTATACAGGCTGAACTAATTTGGAAGTAGTGATAACCCCAGGAGCCACTGCCATTCGGGCAGACTCTTTAGACTTACCATTTTTAGGATCTGAAGCGACACCTTGAACCTCAAGACTTCCAGTTTTCATTGCTGGCGAATATGCCATAGCATAATTTTTAGAAGTTTTTGGTTGCTGTGAATCAGCATTTGGGTAATCTTCAGCTTTAAACTGCATAGGCTCTAGTGCAGATTCGCTGTCACCATACTTATAGAAAGTGTTTAGAGTGTAAACTTTTCCTTTCTTAAGCATTTTGACAGGCAAATTGGCAGACACTTCAAATGAAACCGTGTCAGCATGCACTTCCAACGGATTTGGTGTTACCGTTAGATTTTGGTCCTGCGCAAGCTTAACCATTTGATTAAGGGCACAGCCTGAAAAGGTCAGTACACCAAAAAAAGCTATAGCGTAGAATAATTTTTTCATTGGATTTAGTTTTAAATGTCTTGGTTAAATAAGGTTGTAAATGTATCGTTATATAAGATAGGTTACAATATTAGTTAAAAAAAATAAGAATCAACCACCGAGAAATTGATAATGTGACCTATATATTTGTAAAGCCACATATTTATCGGTGAGTCACATTAAATTAGTGTCTAAGTGTTTATCAGTTACTTTTAGTAAATTTGTCGAATATAAATTTATGATGAGAAAAGTTCAAGATTTTTTTGAGAAATATGCGTTTGGGGTTTGCAACAGATTAGGTGAAAAACTGGGTATAGCCACTTCGGGCATCAGGATGTTTTTCATTTATGCCTCTTTTTTAACCTTTGGGTCTCCAGTACTCATATATCTGGCATTAGCTTTCATTATGAATATCAGAAAATACTTACGTAGAAGGAATTCTTTCTGGTACTATTAAAATTTAACCTCGTTAAAATTTCTTTTCCCTCTGAGAAAATACTGATATACAATTGAACCCCTGTAAATAGGGGGTGCTGCACCCCCAACTACACGCGATTTTATTCGCTTTCTTTTTCTTAAATTTTGAGGGATGTCCAATAAAAAGTGAAAGTGGGCTTTCAATACCGCCAATCCATCGGCCATTGAATCAAACAGCATAAACTTGATGCTCGCAATGATGTCCAATGAAAATCTTATTGGTATTTTGACCCATAGTTCCCAAGATTTATAATTTTTAAAGATCAGTGCCAGTCCATTACGAAAATTAAGATAGGTTTTTCGGGGATTGGATTTATGCAACGTGCCCCCACCAACATGATATACCTTACTGGCACCATTGTACATTACCTTCAAACCGGCATTATTTAATTTCCAACACAGGTCAATTTCTTCCATGTGAGCAAAAAAATCCTCATCAAGTTGTCCATGTTCATAAAAAGCAGTTGATCTTATAAACATGCAGGCTCCCGAGGCCCAGAAAATCCTTGAAACATCATCGTACTGACCCTTATCTTCTTCTAAAGACAAAAACAACCTACCTCTACAAAATGGGTAACCGAGAGAATCAATAAATCCACCACCTGCACCCGCATATTCGAAATTGAGCCTGTTATTGTAGTCCAATATTTTGGGTTGAGCAGCGGCTATTTCTGGATCCGCATCCATCATTTCTATAATAGGTGACAACCAACCCTCTGTTACTTCAACATCAGAATTTAAAAGAACATAGTACTCAGCATCAATCTGTGTAAGCCCTTGATTATAGCCCTTACTATAGCCGCCATTATCAGGTAAAGTAATAACATTAACTTCTGCGAAATTATCACGCAGATAGCTGAGAGAGTCATCTGTAGAGCAATTGTCAATTACCCAAATGCTGTTTTTCGGACTATAATTGACTACTGAGGGTAAGAATTTTTCTAAGAATTTCCTGCCGTTATAATTTAAGATGGCGATTGCAACTTTATCCATTAAAACATGCCGCCTAGGTCTAGACCAGGAATGTTCGGAATCATCCCATCCGTGCTTTTTTTAATTTCATCTTTAGCCAGAATCTCTACTTCTGCCGTGGCTTTATTCACGGCTGCTATCACTAGGTCTTGAAGCATTTCCTTATCTTCAATTTTCATCAAGCTATCATCAATGGAGAGACTTACGAGTTCTTTTTTGCCATTGACCGTGGCACTTACCATTCCCGCACCAGCTTCGGCTGTGGTTTTAATGTTTACCAGGTTATCTTGAGCTTCTTTGATCTTGGCCTGAACCTCCTTCATCTTGCCCATCATCTTCATCATATCGAACATATCACCTACTTTTATTGGTTTGTAAAACTACCTGATCCAACTAAGAAATGCATTTGGAAAGGAAAAAAAGGAAGGGAAAAAGTTTATTATTTGCGCAAAAGCAGAAATGACCCATTTTTTTTGAATTCACGTCCTGCCAAATCGGTAATGTCAACATTGAAAATATAAGTGCCTTCCGGTTGAGGCTTACCGTTGATTGTGCCGTCCCAGCCATTTTCAATATTATCAGAAGTGAATATCATCTGACCCCATCTATTAAAAATTTGAAGACTGTAACTTACGATGAATTGACCTTTGACAAAGAAGACATCATTATTGCCATTGCCATCGGGGGTAAAGGCCGTTGGGTAATAAATGTTGTTTGGCTTTGCTAGGATCAATAGGTTGGAAACTGCGGGCGGTAATGTTGAATTAACCGGTATGGCTGTTACCCGATAGCCTATTGCTTGTTCTGCAGGATTATTTTCTGCTTCGGAGAAATTGGTAACCGAAGAACTTTGACTGCCAGCTGATGCGCCCTGATAAAATTTCTCAACGGTATAGTTGGCCACTCCATTTTGAAAGCCTGAATAGTCATTCCACGAAAGTGATACAACATTATTATTATCAAAGGCACCTTCTAAATAAATGGAGCAGGCATTCACGCCTAGGTTGTTTACGTTGTTGCACTGATCGAGTATGTCAATGGAATAGCAGTAGCTTTGGCCTTGCACATTTACGCCCTCATCCGTATAAGTTGTAGTTTGTGAGCTTCCTACCTTTACATTATCACGCCTAATCACATATTCGCTTACGTCAGTATTTGGGAGCGGCCATTCTAAAACGATGTTGTTATCATCCACTATTAACGAAAGGTCATCAATTGACTCGGTTGCCGCTGTTCTGATAGATACGCCACATTGCTCTGAAGACATGGAGACCCCACCCCCATAAGTGGCATAGATGGAATAACAATAATTTGTGTTGCATTGTAGGTCACTGTCATCGTAGGTTCTGAGGGTATTGCCAATAGTTTGATAGGGATCAAGGGTTGTCCTACTATTATCAGTAACAAGGCTACGCACCAGGCTAAAATTTGAAGCGGGATTATTAGTACTCCAGCTGATATTGTTAAAACCATCTTGAACTGTGAGTGATAAATTGATACTGCAGATAGTGTTGGAATAAACCGTATTGTTGGTGCACGGATCTACCGAGGCTACTCGGAAACAGTAATAAGTATTGGCTAGATTTAAATTGGAAGCGGTATCGATTAAAGTGGCCTGTGAGATTTGCTTAAGAAAACTAAAGTTACCAACACCATTGGGCTGAATTTCCAATCTATACAGGATGTCGGGTGATAGGTTGTATCTCAATTCAAGTTGAGAATCGTTGATGACAGAAAGTGAGGTAATAGCAGCAGGTGGAATGGTATTTATTGGAGTAAAACTGTCAGTAGCAACAGGACAATTATCAAAGGCATTATTATCGATCCCTTTTACGGTTACTGTTCTGGGGCTATTGTTAGCATAACTATGTTCAGGATCAGGTGCCCCTTGGGTAATGGTTTGCTGTGTGCCATCTCCAAAATCAATCTGATAGTTATCATATTGGGTGTCAAGGATATCGACTTTTACATTGCCACCAGCACATGAATAAAGGCTGAAGTTGGGGGCTTGCTTGTCGGTTATCTCAATGTCTATAAAGTCTGGTGGTATTGGATTGGGGAAAATGACAGTTATCCGAAAAGTACCAGTAGAAGTATAGGTGTGAGTAAAAACATCGTTACTGCCATCGCCAAAATCGAATGAGCATGAAGAGCAATTGATAGCAGGGTCGGTGATGCAAATTTCAACAGTTAGACCTGCACAACCTTTAATTTCGTTGACCATAAACCTGCCGGCATCGCTACTATAATTAAATTGTGGGCCGCATTGAGCCATCAATGGATTTTGTGTTAAGACAAATAGCGTTAACAGAATTAGATATGGCTTTAAAGGCTTCAATTTTTGTGTTTATTGTTGATTTCGCAAAAAACATCTCGCAGCTTCAATGTCATGGTACAATACCCGGTCATCCTCAATAAACGCCACATGTTTTCTGAAATTGCCCACCAGTGATTCGAGAATTGCTGATGATTTCATAGGTTTTCTAAATTCCATTGCTTGTGCAGCTGTAATGAGCTCTATAGCTAAAATACCATAAAGATTTTGAACCACATTATAGGTTTTAATAGCAGCATTGGCACCCATACTTACATGATCCTCTTGGCCATTGGACGATACAATGGAGTCAGAAGAAGCGGGTGTGCAATATTGTTTGTTTTGACTTACCAAAGAAGCTGCGGTGTATTGTGGAATCATTAGTCCTGAATTAATACCCGGATTGGCAACAAGGTAATTGGGTAATTCCCTACTGCCAGATACCAATTGATAAGTTCTCCTTTCAGAAATGCTGCCCAATTCTGCCAAGGCAAGGGTTAGGAAATCAAGTACCAGTGCCAAAGGCTGCCCATGAAAATTACCTGCGGAAATAATTTCATCATCATCAGGGAATACGTTGGGATTATCTGTAACGGCATTGATTTCTACCGTAAACACATTTTTTGCATATGCAATGGCCTCCATACTTGCCCCATGTACTTGTGGGATGCAACGAAAGGAGTAGGGGTCTTGTACGTGTTTTTTTGGTTGGCCAATAATCTCACTGCCTTCCAAAAAGCTTCGGATTTGTTCGGCTACATGTTGCTGGCCTTTATGTGGTCTGATGTCGTGCACTTTCGCATCGAAGGCTTCGATCCTGCCATCAAAAGCATCGATGGACAAGGCTCCGATTTTATTGGCCCAGTTAAAAAGTTTATTGGCATTAATGCAGGCATACAAGCCATAAGCACTCATTAATTGTGTTCCATTAAGCAGTGCCAGCCCTTCTTTGGCCCTGAATTTAATAGGCTCCCAATTTTTTAATTTATTGATTTCCTCGCCAGAATACCTTTTGCCTTGGTGGTTAACTTCACCCAGACCGATTAATGGCAGGCAAAGATGGGCAAGGGGCGCCAAATCCCCAGAAGCTCCTAGTGACCCCATTTCATATACCACAGGGTAAACACCTTCATTGTAGAAGTCTATCAAACGCTTAAGCGTACTTAACTGAACACCTGAGTGACCATAAGCTAATGATTGAATTTTCAGTACGAGCATTAACTTTACTATAATCTCAGGTACTTCGTTGCCTGTGCCACAGGCATGTGACATTACCAGGTTCTCTTGCAGCGTGGACAAATCAGCCTTTGAAATATTTTTATTGTATAAACTTCCAAAGCCGGTATTTACGCCATAAACAGGCTTGGAAGAGGCCTCTACTTTTTCATCCAGGTATTTTCGGCATTTTTCAACTCGCAGTTCTACATCCGATGAGAGCTTCAGTTTTCCCTCATTGCTTACTATACCATAAATATCATCAAGAGTTAATGATGATGTTGATATTTCATGAATTTTACTCATCGACCTTTTTTAATTTTTTCAATGATTTTCTCTATTGTCAATTTTTCCTGATCACCTGTTTCCATGTTCTTTAAAGTCAATTGACCTGAATTGACTTCATCTGAACCAATGGCAATCGTATAGGGGATTCCTTTTTTATCTGCATAGCCAAATTGTTTTTTTGGTTTAGCTTGATCGGGATAAAGTTCACTTTTTATATTGGCATTTCTCAATTGGGCCAATACGCCTAAACCATATTCTTGACTGGGTTTGTCAAAATGTGTGATCAGCACCTCCGTAAAAGTGAGCACTTCATCTTTAAATAAATCCAATTCTTCCAAACAATCATAGAGCCTGTCTACACCGAATGAAAAGCCAACACCAGAGATGTCAGGAAGGCCAAAGATTCCGGTAAGGTCATCATATCGGCCACCGCCACTTACACTTCCTATGGAGGCATTGTTTATTTTAACTTCGAATATGGTACCTGTATAATAGGAGAGACCACGGGCCAAGGTGGTATCTAATTCAATATGTGTTTTGTCGGATGTTAGTTTAGAAAGATAAGCCACTACCTCTTCCAATTGAGCAATACCTTTTGATCCAGCTCTACTTTCCGTCAGTATATTTTTAAGAGCTGATATCTTTTGGTCAAAAGTGCCGCCTAAGGATAGGATGGGTTTTAGTGATTCAATTGAGGTATTCGAAAGACCTCTGTTTGAAAGCTCATCACATACTTTGTCCAATCCAATTTTATCCAACTTGTCGATGGCTACAAACAAATCAGATTCTTTTCCTTGAGCTCCAATAGCCTCGGCAATTCCGGATAGGACGGCACGGTGATTTATTTTTATAGAATAGTCGGTGAAACCAAGAATGTTAAACACCTCATTGATCATCATCACTATTTCGGCCTCACAAATCAAAGAGTCAGTGCCTACCACATCAGCATCGCACTGATAAAACTCCCTGTACCTTCCTTTTTGAGGCCTGTCGGCACGCCATACGGGCTGAATCTGATATCGTTTAAAAGGAAGGGTGATGTCATTTTGATTCATGACCACAAATCGAGCAAAAGGAACGGTCAGGTCATATTTAAGGCCTTTTTCAGAAACTTTTCGAAGCATCTGTTTGGCACCGTTTTTATAATCCACTTCTGTTGTTTTGGAGAGGAAGTCGCCACTATTGAGTACCTTGAAAAGCAACTGATCACCCTCATCACCATATTTTCCGGTAAGGGTAGTGAGGTTTTCCATAGCGGGTGTTTCAATAGGCATAAAGCCATATTTTTGAAATACAGTTTTGATGGTATCAAGAATATAGTTTCTGCGTGCCATTTGCAATGGCCCAAAATCACGCATTCCTTTTGGCAAACTCGGTTTTTGACTCATGGCGGCAAATCTACAAAAAAGGTAATAAACGAACTTTTTAGAATTGAGAATATAAAGCTACAAAAACAGATATTATGTTTCGTGTTTAGAATTAATATACTAGATTTGCAGCCTGATTTGATAAAATAATACTGAGATGGCAATTACCAGATTAAAAAGAAAAGGCAAAAGAAATAAAGTTAGGGCTAAGGTAAGAAAGACAAATATCCAGCGATTGAATGCTGTACCTGTTATCAAGAGCGTAGATATTGAAAAGATAAAGGAGGAATTTGCTGAGAACGCAAAGAAACCTGCTGCTAAGAAAGAGACCCCTAAAGCTGAAGTAAAAGCGACTGAAGCTCCCAAAGAAGAAAAAACTGCAAAAACTAAAGCAGCCCCTAAAGCTGAAAAGAAAGCAGCAGCTCCAAAAGCAGAGAAAAAGGAAGCCGCACCAAAGGCAGAAAAGAAAAAAGCAGCCCCTAAAAAGAAAGCTGAAGATAAGTAATTAGACCCTACAAGATATTAAAAGCCCTGATTGTAAATCAGGGCTTTTTTTTTACGCCAAATTCTAAAGACAGGTAGTTTATTGCTTTACTTTCCCTCCTTGGTATGTGTACCACTAACCTTGATTTAGCTTATTGCCCTCTCAATCCTAGCTCAATCACCTGCATATTTTTAAGCTTCTTGTCTTCTATATCAAAACGGATCAATGTTTTCATTTTATGAAAACCCTGGATGCCAGCAGCACCGGGATTGATGTGTATTAAATTATGGATGGGGTCTCTTATGACTTTCAAAATATGGGAGTGACCGCAAATAAAAAGATCAGGGGAACGCTCTTTCAAAATGTCTCTGACACGTTTGTTGTATTTTGGAGGATAGCCTCCAATGTGGGTGATCCATACGGTAAGTCCTGCACACTCAAACCATAAGTCCTCACAGGTGGCGGTACGAATTTCATGACTGTCTATATTGCCGAAAACTATACGACAAGGTTTGAAGGCCTCAAGTTGCTTCAAAACCTCCATGGTGCCGATATCACCCGCATGCCATATTTCATCACATTCTTTGAAGTGTTCAAACACCTTTGGGTCTAAATATCCATGGGTATCTGATAAAAGGCCAATTTTCATATTTTGTTAGTATTGAGTTGTTTTCATAGGCATATATGATTGTGTAAATTTATGATTAAATTATAAGCTATGGCATTGACTTCTTCTACTATGTTGCCACTGGGTACGGTGGCGCCCTCATTTCAGTTGTATGATGTGATTACCGAGAAAGAACTGTCGCTGGACTCATTAAAATCGGATACAGCCACGGTGATAATGTTTATCTGTAATCATTGCCCGTATGTAAAGCATATTCAGGAAGAGCTGGTAAGTATGGCTGAGGATTTTATCCCTGAAGGGATTTCGTTCATAGCCATATCCTCCAATGATGTGGACTATTTCCCTGAGGACTCGCCAGATCGAATGCGTGATGAAGCAAGAAAGTGGGGCTATCCATTTCCATATCTTTATGACGAAACCCAGATGGTGGCCCGTGCCTATGATGCCGCCTGCACTCCTGATTTTTATGTATTTGATAGTGAAATGAAACTGATCTACCGTGGCCAACTGGATGATAGCCGTCCGGGCAATGGCAAGCCATTGACAGGGGCAGATTTGCGGGGAGCATTAAGTGATTATTTGAATGGCATTATGGTATCGGAGAACCAAATTCCCAGTCAGGGATGCAATATAAAATGGAAAGAGTAGTGAGGAGTATTCTTGTCATTTGATAAATATTCACCATAATCCATGTTTGACCCGTAATATTTGAGCGTTATAATTGACTATTTTGGCCTATTTGAGGCTTTTTTTAAAATTATGTGGCAAAATGTTATAAGAAGAAACGATATAACGATAGATTTGCATCAATTATTAATTAATATTTAAAAATGAACAAAGGCACAGTAAAGTTCTTCAATGAATCTAAAGGATTTGGATTTATTTCAGAAGAAGGAACAGAAAAAGATCACTTCGTACACATATCTGGACTTATTGACGAGATTCGTGAAGGTGACACAGTAGAATTTGAACTTACCGAAGGTAAGAAGGGTTTGAACGCAGTAAACGTAAAAGTAATATAGTCATTGCTATTTAACTTTTTTGTAATAAAAAGCCCGTCATTAGTGATGGGCTTTTTTTTTCAATAAGTATTGTTTATAATATCGAAAATAAATTGTTAACCATAAAACCAACAACATATAATAAATGGGTAGATCGCAAGAAACATTTAATAAAAAAGAAGTAAGAAATAAAAAAGAAAAGAAGAGAAAAGACAAGGAAGCCAAAAGGTTAGCCAGAAAGGAAAATGAAAAATCTGGAGAACTTGAAGACATGATTGCCTATCTTGACGAGAATGGTAATATCACAGATACTCCCCCAGATCCCACCAAGAAGAAAAAGGTAATTGCTGCCGAATCTATAGAAATTAGTATCCCCAAGAGAGAAGAAGAAGATTTTGATCCTATAAGAAAAGGCGTTGTTACCTTCTTTAACGATTCAAAAGGATATGGCTTTATAAAGGACTCAGAAACTCAGGAGAGTGTTTTTGTACACGTAAACAACGTGCTTGAAGAAATCAAAGACAACAATATGGTTAGTTTCGAAGTTGAAATGGGGCCAAAAGGACCAACTGCCGTTCAGGTAAAATTGGTAAAATAATCTGCTGCAATGTGAGCAGCCAGTTTAATCTGTTACTGCTCACTAATTTTTGCAAAAACAATTATCTACTGCCTATCGTCTAGGCTTACCTCTAAAATTACGCCTGCCACGGCCGTTATTGCCACCTCCACGGGAGTTATTATTTTTTGCTTTCTTGACATCTTCTAGCCTATCTGTAGGTTCGTAACCCTCCAATACTTCGCTAGGCAATTTGAGATCCAGTAATTTTTCAATTCCCTGAACGTATTCCATTTCATCAACACTTACCAAAGAAAGTGCTTCACCACTTGCGCCAGCCCGTCCGGTACGCCCGATTCTATGCACGTAGTCTTCCGGCACATTGGGCAATTCATAATTCACTACATGGGGGAGTAAAGGGATGTCCAAACCCCTGGCAGCGATATCAGTGGCTACTAACACACGGATAGTGCCCCTTTTAAAATCGGCCAAGGCCTTGGTGCGGGCACCTTGGCTTTTATTGCCATGAATGGCTGCTGAGCTTATCCCGCTTTTTACCAGTTTCTCACTTAGTTTATTAGCACCATGTTTTGTTCGTGTAAACATGAGTACCTGCTGCCAATCACCTTCTTTTATCAAATCTATAATAAGCGTTGGCTTTTTGCCTTTGTCTACCCTTACTACTTTCTGGATAATTTTATCTACTGTGGTATTTTCAGGAGTGGCTTCCACCATTACAGGGTGATGTAAAAATCCTTGGGCCAGTTGCTTTATCTCTTTAGAAAATGTGGCAGAGAACAAAAGATTTTGCCTTCTGGTAGGCATTAATCCTATAATTTTTTTGATGTCCCTAAGAAAACCCATATCAAGCATTCTATCTGCCTCGTCCAGGACCAGTATTTCTACTTTTGCCAAAGAGAGCAACTTTTGATTGTGCAAGTCCAATAAGCGACCTGGGGTGGCCACTAGTATATCCACACCATTTCGCAAGGCCTTTACCTGAGGGTTTTGATTTACCCCTCCAAATATAACGGCCGCTTTAATATCCAAATAAATAGAATAATCCTTAACGCTTTCGAATACCTGAGCAGCCAATTCGCGAGTAGGGGTGAGCACTAAAGCCCGAACCGGCCTTCTACTTAACTGTTGGCCTTGTGATAGTATTTGCAATAGGGGCAATGTGAATCCTGCCGTTTTTCCCGTACCTGTTTGCGCTGACGCTAAAACATCTTTTCCTTCTAATATTAAAGGAATCGTTTTGTTCTGAATAGGAGATGGTTCTGTGTATCCTTTTTTGCTGACAGCTTTCAGCAGGGCATTGGATAGCCCTAGATTGTTAAATGACATATAAATTGTTTGTGAAACGACAATTTAATATAAGAGCCATTTCTGTATGAGTTGCAAAGGTACATTTAATTTTTGCCAACAGCCCCATGGCATTACGCCATTTGGTTAACGATCATGATGCAAACTTTCCTAAAGTTCTACTTAAAATAGATGAAACCGTATTTAGCAATTCGTGAACTTACTAAGTCAACTTTAGGAAAGTTCTGGAGAAGTTATCTTAGGGATTGCGGGTCAGGTCGGTCAGGTCCGCAATGACAAGTACTCGATGGTTACTGCGAGGCACGAAGCAGTCTTTTTAAGTTCTTCAGAGCCCTCTTCGAGTGACTCTTAGGAGGATTATATTTGATAGGCTTACGCCATTTGGCTAACGCTCATGATACAAACTTTCCTAAAGTTCTACTTAAAATAGATGAAACCGTATTTAGCAATTCGTGAACTTACTAAGCCAACTTTAGGAAAGTTCTGGAGAAGTTATCTTAGGGGTTGCGGAGCAAGTCCGCAATGACAAGTATTCGATGGTTACTGCGAGGCGCGAAGCAGGCCCTAATCTAAAATCAGATAAGTTTTGGGCTTTGGTGCATTTGGGGGATATAAAAACTATCTTTGCAGCTTTTTAAAATTTGACTGCAATGAACAGATTACTGAGGAACTTCACCTTTAACCCTAAAACCGATATCCTATCGGGAGTAACCGTAGCGCTCGCCCTTGTGCCTGAGGCTGTGGCATTTGCCTTTGTGGCGGGTGTAGATCCTTTGGTAGGACTGTACGGAGCATTTATGATGGGCATTGTAACCTCCTTGTTTGGCGGAAGGCCGGGGATGATATCAGGTGCTACGGGTGCCATGGCTGTAGTGATGGTACATATGATCCAACAAGGTAATATTGTTGGTGAAGGACTGGCTACCCCCATAGAAAACCTGGGCTTGCAATGGTTATTTATCACATTACTCTTTGTTGGTGCCATCCAAATTTCAGCAGGGGTGTTTAGACTGGGCAAATTTGTGAGACTAATTCCACATTCTGTAATGATGGGTTTTGTCAATGGTCTGGCGATCATCATTTTTATATCTCAACTAGGCCTTTTTAAAGAACATGTAGATGGCAGTATCCAATGGCTACAGGGAATGGATCTGTGGATCATGCTGGGACTGGTAGCCTTAACAATGGCCGTGATGTACGGGTTGCCCAAATTGACAAAGAAAATACCCGCTGCATTGGTAGCTATTATTGTGGTAGCCTCTGTTACTATTTTTGGTGGAATGGATGTGAGTACAGTTGGGTCTTTCATTAGAGATGGCGGTGGTACTGGGTTGAAAGGTTCATTACCCTCTTTCCAAATGCAAATATTTAGTTTGTTTAGTACCCTCGAAGGACACTGGGGCTTGATCATATCCACTGCGTTTCTATTAGCTGCTGTAGGACTGATCGAATCATTAATGACATTAAACCTCATCGATGAAATGACCGAAACCCGAGGAAGTGGGAATAGGGAATGTGTAGCTCAGGGTGGTGCTAATATGCTCAATGGCCTCTTTGGTGGTATGGGTGGATGTGCCATGATCGGGCAATCAATAATCAATGTTAACTCTGGAGGCCGTGGGCGCTATCGGGGGCCACGGCAGCCATTGCTCTACTTTGTTTCATCTTATTTGGTGCGCCACTGATAGAGCAAATACCTATAGCGGCACTTGTTGGTGTGATGTTCATGGTGGTAATTGGCACTTTTGCGTGGAGTAGTTTCCGAATTATAAATAAAATACCCAAATCCGATGCCATTGTATTGATCACTGTATCCGCCATTACAGTGTGGCAAGATTTGGCAATAGCCGTTATTGTTGGGGTAATTATGTCAGCATTGGTATTTGCATGGAAGAATGCAACTATGATTAGGGCCCGCAAAAGCATCAAGCAGGATGGAACAAAGGTATATGAAATATGGGGGCCATTGTTTTTCGGTTCTGTACAGAATTTCAATTCTAAATTTGATGCGAAAACAGATCCTGAATACGTTGAAATTGACTTTATTGAATCAAAGGTAAGTGATCACTCAGGTATCGAGGCGGTTAGAGGGATTGCCAATAAATATCTGGATTTGGGCAAAAATGTTAAGCTGACACACCTTAGTCCAGAATGTAAGACCTTATTACTCAAAGCCAATCCAGGTTTCGAGCAGGTAATTGCTACCTCTATTGATGATCCAAGATATTATGTGGTGTCAGATTTAGCTGACAAGGAAGTTTAGCATGGCGCCATTTGTTTTTGTAAATTGAGCTAATGCATAAACTATGTTTACTTCTTCTTTTTTGCGGAAGTGTACCCGCACTTCAAGCACAAGACAGCGTAGTTTGGGCAACTCCTAATGAAAAACACAAGCCAATTGGCCGTGGGTTGGATATCAATTATACTAGAATCTTCTCTTCGCGATTTAAGTCTGAGGCCAAAGTGGACCGATTGGAAGACGGTGAGGCCACCTTACATTCTTTGGACAATATAGAGTATGATTTAAAACTCCCAATTGTTTTAAAAGAGCGCACAAAATTATTGGTTGGGTTGGAATATACTTTTGATTATTACAGATTTCAAAATCAAGAAGATTTGCAATATGAGTTTTATTCTAGACTCAATAAAGAAGGTTTTAAATCAAGAAAGTTAAAGTTTTATTTTGTTCACAGTTTAAGCAGCAAAAACTTTATTAGCATTCGTACATCTGCAGCACTTAATGGAAATGTGAGTGAGTCAAAACAACCAATTTATAGGTTTGCAAAATACTCTCTAGCCTTCATATACGGATGGCAAAAGAGCCTTACCAATTCCTATGGCATGGGTATTTACCTAGATTATACTTTTGGTCGGCCATTTGCCTATCCAGTTTTCGAGTGGAACAGATCATGGAGCAAAAAATGGGGTTTTGAGGCTAAATTACCTGCGAAATTTAAATTACGATATACACCGAATGATGGGTTGTGCTTTTACGGGGGTTATCAGGTAGAGGGGATTAGCTACAGAGTAGTGCCTGAGGTAGAGGAAACGGGTTTTCTGGAAGAGTATGAAATTAGAAGATCTGACATTAAACTAAGTTTAGCTGTAGAAAAATGCCTCTATGACTTCATCTGGATGGGATTTGAAGCAGGCATTGATTACAATATTCGGGTAGATGCGCAAGATGGGGGAAGCCTCTATAATAACACCGACTTGCTAAAAAGCCAGCTGGAACCAGCGCCTTTTATCAACCTTTTCGTTTTCCTCGTGCCTACAGAGAGTATTAAAAGATTAATAAAAGGGAAGTAATGAAGCTTACTAACTGCTAATGCCAGCCTGCTACTTTACAATGTGTTTTGCATAAATGATCTTATGATATTGTAGATTAGCAGTGAAGAATAATAGTACATAACTATATCCTATTGTTATGCGTCACTGCAATAAATTTTATGACAAGCTTAAAGGAAGATAGTGAAGTCTATGCTAATTGTATAAAGGAGTTAAAGATAAGGCTTGATATCACCAAGAAATCTTATGACAAGGATTTATTAGATGGAGTATTTTATTTAGAGTTCATGTGTTTACAATTCCGTAAAATATGTGAATTATTTGCTTTTTCAACATTAACAGCTAACAGACAAGAATATTCGCGAATCCGAAAGGATTTCGAAAAAGACTGGTCATTTTCAAGGATAATCAAATCTGTTAAAAAGGTCAATAAAAAGTACTTTCCTGCACCAATAAAAAAGGTGCCTACCCAAAATGGTAAAATTGAATTTCAAGGAATTAAGAACGACTTTCTAGTAATCGAAGATATAGAAAACATTTACCAAGAATGTTGCGATATGGTTCATGCGCAAAATCATTATAAAGATCTCGAAAAATTTTATCCTAGAAACTTGCAGGAATTCCAGCCTTGGAAAGAAAAATTTATTGATTGGCGAGAAAGGTTTATTAAACTATTAGACTGCCATGTAATTGGTGTTAATCGGACAGAGCTAAAAAGAATATTCATAACTTATATGCATTCAGAAGATGTTAACGCAAATGTTGAAGTAATAACTCTTAACTAAAAAGGCTCATAAAATTGTGTAAGAGCGCATTTGGACTACATCGTTGAAGTACTAAGTGCTTGAGTTCGGCTCGGCTGTACGTTTTTGGCTTAGCATTTCACATCTACTTTCATGTGTCACGGGTGGACTATCAACTGGAACGCAGTGTTTCAAGCTGCTCTCACTCGAACTAGGTTAAAACCCAATAACGTGCTATTTTTATACTCTGTAAAACAAGTAAACAAACGCGCCTTACACAGGCGTTTGTAGGCTATTAAGTATAGTTATGGATGTAATTAAAAGAACGGCAGACCAATTTAGTGACGAATTCCGTGAGTATGGTTCATCACTTGAAAAAATAGATGGCGAGTTATCCTCTAAACTTTTATACATAAATAAGACAGGTGAAAAGCTAAGATTTCTTTCATACCTCAATGATATAGCTGAGAAAAAATATAAGGAACATGCGCCTAAATGCAAAGACCCTGAAACGTGCGGTACGAATCGGTATTTGGAAAATTGTTTGTATGCAATAAGACAACAATATGACGATTATCTTGAAATTGAAGGCGCATCAACATTTGTCGAAAAACCAGCAATGAAATTCTTCAACCAAGGTCAGTATTTTGATGCATTTTCGGCAATTAAAGAGATAATTAGCAATGCATCTATCTCAATTATTCTTATTGATGGCTATGTTGACAGTAACACTTTATCTTTATTGCCAGCAAAGTCCCCTGATGTCAAAATGCAAATCTTGACTACTAAGAAATGGGATTCACCAGACTTTAAAAGAGCAGTTGAACTTTACAATAAACAGTATCAAAATCTTCAAATTTTTTATTCAAAAGACTATCATGACAGATTTCTTATCATTGACAATAAAGATTTTTATCATTTCGGAGCATCATTGAAAGATGCGGGAAATAAAGCATTTATGTTTTCAAAAATTGAAGATTTTGAAATTCAAAATCTATTAATGGCAAGGCTACGTAAAGAATTAAAATGAAACAGCCTACAACATGATAAATGAAATCATAGCGGGATAGTAGATTATCTTATTTATTCGCTACTTGTTAGTTCGCCAATCCTGCGGATTACCTTTTCAAGAAGACAAAAATAAAAGCCAATCCACAGGATTGGCTAAGTAGTTAATTGCAAGTATATTGCTTCCAAAACGCTACAATTCATAAGGCGTTGTCTGCAATTTCGTTCTTTTGATAGGTAGTGATAAAAATCAATGTTTACTATTTCTTGAAATTTTAATGATTGAAATATCTGAAGCTATAGAAAATGAAGATCAACTTGTTGACTGGTTCAATAAACTTAAATCTACATTGGATAATGAATCTGTAATCTTATTAAGAGGTCAAGTAAATCATCATAATCAAATAAGATCAGGAAAATCAAGACCTGACATAAAAATAAACAAAGAAATAGAGCATGGCTGGAACAATTTGGTTGGTAGAATCTTATCTTCTAATGAACAACCCTTTATTTCTTCTGAAAAGAGACAGGCAATTCTACAACATTATGGTTTAGCAACACATTATCTTGATGTTACGACAAATCCCTTAGTTGCTGCCTGGTTTGCTGTCAATAAATTAACAAAGTTGGAACCAATTCTATGGGTTGGATTAGAATTCCGGAATTTGAATAGAGTGACATATAACCCTATAAATGAAGGATTTGGCTATATACACGTCTTCGTTATTTCAAATCGTGAAGAACTGGAGAAAAAAAATAAGCTTATTGATATTCGAAAAATAGAAAAATTTGAACGACCGAAAAGACAGGACGCTTTTCTATTATTTGATCGACCTCCATTATTACCTGATATTAACACGTTTTGGAAATATACTCTCAAGTTAGAAAGGAAAAAATTTAGAACCAGTCTCTCAATGAGACAGTTATTTCCTACACCTATAGAAGATAAAGGTTATAAGTTTTTACTTGATGTGCCTTTTGTACAAGTACCATTACCTGATAAACAATCAAAGTCGAGGGAATCAAAAGGAAAAAGAAAAATATTGGATTTTTCTTTTGGTGTAAGATCTATAAATGTTGTAGAATATGTTGATGATGAGAAAGATGATGGGGGGATTAATCATAAATGGAATGACTTTACTTTATTTGAACCAAAGGCTTTTCGGGAATGGCAATTGTTAAATCTTAATTTAAAAAAATATTTTTATGAACTAGATTCTAAATTTAGTAATACTGTGAAAATTACTCTTTCTCCTAGTTCTAAATCCTTTTGTGAGAAAAATTATCGAGATGTTGGATTAGCTTGGCCGGATGTAAATTCGAATGATATTTTTTTGTCTTTTTCTCAATTCCAACACGATAAAGTGATGGATTTTCTAAGACCTCCTTTCAGAGGCTTATGGATTCATAAAGAAAATGATTTAATCATTGCAGTTAGAGTATCAATTGGATGGAAAGGGAGAATCAATACTAAATTATATGGAATATTTATTTTAAAAGATAATTTTTTGGAACCTCAGGAAACAAATGAAACAAACTATCCAAAAAATATTAATATAGTAACTAAAGAAGTTAGTATTGCTTTGGCCTTACATAATTTAGTAAAAAATGGACCATTGATATTTATTCCACATCCATTTGCCATACCTAAATGGTATTACTTATTATAACTTCCAAAAGAGAGCGATTAAAAAACTGCACATTAGTTAAAAAACCATAGGGCTTGGAGTGTTATTTGATTAGTCTGTTCACCTGGTTGCTTTTATCACGTAGGACAATTATTCACTTCGATTTGTCATACGGATTTTTTTACAAGCGATTTTAATATTGTATTATGTCATTCTAAAATAAAAGTTACCCTTAAAAACACCTATTAAATCAAAATTACCCTCGTAAAACCTTGATTACCCCAAGAAACGATTAATAATAGCGTTTTGCATCAATTAAATCAATTATACCCTCAATTAACTTAAATAAGTTATTATTACCCATAATTGAATTAAATAAACTATTTTTACCCTTAAAAATCTAAATTTACCCCTGTAAATAGGAAAAAATGAAAAAAGTAGGGTTTACATGGCTTAAGGAAAAGTTAAATATCCAAGGTTTTCGATTGACGCATGAGTCATACATCGGAACCACAGACAAAACAGAATTAAGTTCAACAAATACAGTTGTACGAACATTCAAATCAAAATATAATGTGAGCATAGATAACCCTATGTCTCATTTAGAATTCGCACTAAAATATGATGATTTAAATCTAGCGTTCGTTAGAGAAGTTTTTACCTCTGTTGACCATCAAACCATATTAGACTACATTATTCCAAATCCAAATCGGAAATATCCAAGAATCATTGGATATCTATATGAGTTTACCGGAGGTAAGTCAATAAAGGTTAACATCACCACCACTAAATATGAGGATATATTAGACCAGTCCCGATATATAACCGGAAATGTTACAAAAATATCTAAATGGAAAGTAAACGATAATCTACTAGGGAAAGAAAAATTCTGCCCAATAATCAGAAAAACCACTGAACTCTGTGAGTTGCTTGATTGGAATATTGAAAAAGCAATTGAAAATCTAAAAAACGAATTTTCTGCGGAAATATTTAAAAGAGCTAGCCATTATCTTTATAAAAAAGAATCAAAATCATCCAGTGAAATTGAGAAAGAAGAGCCGTCACAAGACAGAATGGAGAAGTTCATCGTTTTACTAGAAGAAGCAGGGCAAAAGACTTTTGAAGTAGCATTATCTGAAAATGAATTGGTTCGCTTACAAAACATCATCGTTGATTCAAGATATGCAGATGATAGTTTCAGAAACTTTCAAAACTATGTCGGTCAAACGATGAGAGACTACACACAAAAAATACATTATGTCTGTCCACCCCCACAATATGTGAAATCTCTTATGCAAGGGATAGTTGAACTTAATGAAAAAAATACTAAAACAGAAACTATCGTAAAGGCTACAATGGTATCATTTGGCTACGTATATATACATCCATTTGAAGACGGGAATGGTCGTATTCATCGCTATCTTATTCATGATATTCTTGTACGTGACGGCATTGTACCAAACAGCACAATACTTCCTGTTTCTGCTCAAATATTAGCCAACATGGATGAATATGACACGACTTTAGAATTACTTTCCAAACAGATTGAAAGAAAAGTAAAATATAATATTAAAGATTCTGGAGAAATGACTGTTAATAACTCTTCAGAAATAGAAGCATTATACCGATTTCCAGACTTAACGAGTCACACTGTATTTTTGGCAAGAGCTATTCAGTCTACCTTAAATGAAGATATTCCGGAAGAATTAATTTTTCTTCAACGCTATGATGAACTAAAAAGAGATATTCAGGATATAGTAGATATGCCAGATAATAAAGTTGATCGTATGATTTTATTCCTTCACCAGAATACAGGAAAACTTGCAAGTCGCAAACGAAAATTATACAAAGAATTGAGTGATATTGAGATAGAACAAATGGAACAGGCCTATGATAACGTATTTAACCTGAAATAGCTCTCTACAATTAACAACCTTTCAAATATAACCTCACCTCTTCAGCTGTTCTTCTGGCGGTGCGGCCTACGCCAATTAAAGTGGCAGAGGCATAACCTGTCCAGCTGCCGTAGCCCACTAGCCAAAGACCCTCAATTGCTTTGGCTTTGGTTAGCTCTGTTTCTATTTTTCCTTGGGCATTGCCAATATTCAATTTATCAAGGTGATGCAAAGCGGCTTTGAAACCGGTACACCAAATAACCACATCAAAACCCTCTTTTTCGCCTGAGGGCCATACAACACCCTCCTTATAAAAGGAGGCAAATGGCCTTTTACTTCCAAGGACATTTCTACTTCTCGCCTCCTTTACCGGAGCTACCATTACTACATCTCCCAATGAGCCTGCTGGTTTGATTTCTTTACCTTCTAACCTCGCCTTGTACTTTTTGGTAGCAAATTCAAAAAGATATCGACCATCCACTTCATCGGGTAGAAACTTGGGTTCGGTAAGCGTGACCCAAGTAGTTTGTGCTACTTTAGAAACCTCAGCCAAGATTTGTGCTCCCGAATTACCACCACCTACTATTAATACATTTTTACCTTCAAGCCCCGTGGTATTTTTATAATGAGCAGAATGTATTTGCTGCCCATTAAATTCTTCTTGGTTGGGATATTTTGGAATAAATGAGCTTTTCCAAGAGCCTGTGGTGTTAATCAACGCAGAACAAGTATAGCTGTCCTTGTCCGTTTTTACAGTATATAGGTTGTTTTCCTTGGTTACTTCTTTAACCCTTACAGGTCTTTTGATGGGTAACTTATACCGCGTTTCATATTCTTGTAAGTAGCCAATCACATGTTGTTTGGAAGGATATTCTGACACATCTTTTGGCATAAGCCAGCCAGGGAGTGAGCTATGTTCGGCAGGGGAGAAGAGTTGCAATGAATCCCAAGTATGCAGCCAAGCTCCACCTGCCTCATCTTGATCATCAAGTATCAGATAATTGAGTTTGGTGCGCCTCATATAATAGCCAACGGCCAATCCGCTTTGGCCACCACCAATGATAATGGCATCATAGTGATTGTTTGATTCCATAGTGGCAATGATAGTAATTTTGACTTTGAATTGAGTGTTATAAAACAGACGATGTAAATTAGAACTTCTGGAATCAGATTAGGAATAAAACTGTTACAGATTCATAAATTCACAGCTTAGCGATAAACTAGCATAATGGAGAAATACATAGACATATTCATTAATGGCTACAAAGGGTACGCCTCATACCTATGGTCTGAGATTGTAAACCCGGCATGGCACAATTATTTTTATTGGTTAATCGGGATTTCGGCTTTCTTTTTTATGCTGGAGCTGCTGAAGCCATGGAGAAAGGAACAGGCAAAATTCCGGAAAGATTTTTGGCTTGATTTCTTTTACATGTTTTTCAATTTCTTCCTTTTCTCACTTATCATTTACAATGCGGCTTCTGATGTGGTTGTCAATTTTTTTAATGATGCGCTCAGTTTTGTGGGGATTAACAATCTTGCGGCCTTTGAAGTAATGAGCTGGCCTGTTTGGGCGCACCTTTTACTTGGATTTGTGGTACGTGATTTTATACAATGGAATGTCCATCGGCTGCTTCACCGATCTTCCTTTTTATGGGAATTCCACAAGGTTCACCACTCTGTAGAGCAGATGGGGTTTGCTGCACACTTACGTTATCATTGGATAGAAAACGTGGTTTATCGTACGCTGGAGTATATTCCGTTGGCACTTATTGGCATCGGACTACGTGATTTTTTCATCATACATATTTTTACATTGGCTGTGGGTCACTTCAACCATTCCAATTTTAAGTTAAACCTTGGGCCTTTGAAGTATATTTTCAATAACCCACAGATGCACATTTGGCATCATGCTTATGATTTGCCTCGTGAAAGAAGGTACGGAGTGAATTTCGGGCTGACTTTGAGCATTTGGGACTACCTCTGGAAGACCGACTATATTCCTAAGGATGGTCGGGATATTAAGTTGGGCTTTCCTGGTTCCGAAGATTTTCCGAAGACTTTTGTAAGTCAAAATCTTCATGGGATTATCCCAGAGAAAGAGAAGCCATCGGGTGACTCAAAGACTTAATTAATCACCGGGTGACTCAGAGTCACCCGGTGATTCTATTAAAGCCATCCGATGGCTAGTTGTTATATAGTTACCCCAAAACTAAAGGCATTCAACTTCGGCCCTTTGTTCTCTACAAACACTTCATTGAGATCATAGTTGGCGAAGAAGTCAACACCCCTGAAACCAAGCTGTACTCTTACGCCATACCTGATGTTGTTGAGATAGAAACCATCGTGGTCCTTGTCCCGGTTACGATTATCAATCACTGTTTTGGTATGGCTTTCAATTTTGTAACCTGCATACGCTCCAGCACCAATCCGTAGTCCACCACGATTGCTGAAACTATCCCACTCACCCCATCGGTGTCCGTGGCGATGCCCTGCATGACGGTTATTTCCAAATTGCAAAACAGGTACCATACTTACGTTAATATAGGTAGCTGTAAGTTTACTTTTCTTTGCATCAATATCGCTGGCTACTTCGGAGAACTCAATCATATCTGGCCCTTCTGTTAACCTCACGCCTTCATTCTCGAATTTGAAGTTATACCAGCTTACACCCACACCCCATTCGAGATGCAATGGCCCACCAATATGGGTATCATTAATGGCATTGAGTGCCACATACCATGAGCCCCAAGGTCTTACCGAATAAAGCTCATTGTTGTCATTGGGGAACTTATCATTTTCCAACCAGTTGTTGCTACCTAAGTCAACCTGGAAATTATGACGGGTGCCGTAGTTGTACTTTCTTTTACTTTCTCTATTGTCAGTGTCGTCATCTTGCGCAAACGCAGATAAAACAGTGGCGAATAAAATTACAAGTGTTAATAGTTTTGACCTTTTCATTGTTTTTTGAGTTTAAATTTTGAATATAGTTTTCCTGTGCTACCCCTCTGGTAGCTTTAATTGTTGTTGCTAATAGTTGTTAAAGTTTATAGAATTATTCCGAAGCTGAAGGCATTTATTTTGGGACCCTTACCATCAGCAAATAGTTCGTTCATATCATAATTAAAGAATAAATCGGTACCTCTAAAACCCATCTGGAGCCTTAACCCATACCGAAAATTGGTAAGGTTAAAATTATCCCGGTCTTTGTCTTTTTTACCACTGTCAAACTTCACTTTTGAGTGGCTACCCAATCTGTATCCAGCATAACCACCCAGTCCAATTCTGAACCCGGCAGTAGATTGTCCTATTTTAAAATCCCTCCAACCCTTACTGGTGCGTGATATTTTGCGTACACCATTAAACTGCAGCATGGGTACTGCCATAAAGTTAAAATAGGAGGCTGTTAATTTGCTCTTTTTATACCCTATAGTGGGATCAGGATCTTCCACAAAACTGGTTACTCCCGCTATTTCCGTCACCCTTATCCTATCATTTTGAAATTTAAAATTGTACCAACTTACCCCGGGCCCCCATTCTATAGAAAGTTTTCCTTTGACATGGGAATGAAAAGTGGAGTTGATGCCGAAATACCATGAACCCCATGGCCTAACCGCGTAATCTTCATTGGCTTCATCTGGAAATTGGCCGTTGCCATTAAGCATATTATTGGTACCCAAATCAAAATTAAATGTGTGGTAAGAGCCCTTAAAGTCATTATTATCGCTAAAATTCCAGGAAAAATCTTTGTTTCCCCTGTCAGTTCGCCAGCTATCATCCTCCGGGCTTTCACCACGATATTCTTCATTATCTTCGGGCGTGCCATCAAATACCACCGTGGTGTCCTGAACAGTGACCTGCTCCCCTTCCTCATTCATACTCACTAAAGTTGAGTCGGCCTCCAACTTCATTTTCAGGCTTTGGAGAATGGCATTGAGGTCATAGGACTCTATTTTTTCTAAATCAGCCCGGTCTTGGATAAGAAATATAATCTTGCTTTTACCTACATTAATAATCAACGAGTCTGTTTTTTGTTGACCGTATGCAACTGTTGATATCATGATTGCAACCAAGCAGATGATTAAAACGATATGTGCCTTCACTTTATTCATTATTTACCTTTTTTAAGATTGAAAGCAAAAAGTTCATTTTTAGCTTCTCTGATATCTCCCAATCCGCTTTCGCCATCTTTTATGTCTTTTGCTATTTTAATTATCCTTTTCAATTTCGAATCTTTATTATCATCCGCATTGGCTGCTATTATAGTTTTTTGCGCCTCAAACTGGCTGATGTCAAACTCCAATGTTTTGCCTTTCCGGGTGTCTTTATGTTCAGATGCTGAAGGGGCTGCTATGGTTGCATCAGTAGTAGTGTTGTTTGCAATATTTTCTAAAGCATGTACATCTATCACCACTTCCTGTTGGGGAATGGCCATTGTATCAACCATGCTATTAGCTGGGTTGTGCCTCGCTATTGAAGGTTGAATATTCATTGGATTGGATAATTTGGCGCTTTTTGATTTGCTAGCCTTTGGCTTACTATCTATGTTTTTATTGCTTTTTATAGGCGTTTTTTCAATGTGTTGTTGAGATTTTGTGGTATCAACACTACTTTTTTGTTCGGGTGTTTTGTGCTTGATATTATCTTTGGCTTCAGGTTGATCAACCTTTGCTATCTGAGTAGGTATTTGTTTAGTATCATTAATGAGTACAAAAGTAAAAGTGAGCAGTAATAGGAGTGATGCTGCTATGCTTAGGTAGAGCCAGGCCTTCTTTTTATGAGGCGGCTCAATTTGCCCGTCAATCTTATTCCAAAGATCAGAAGCAGGGACTTTTCCAAAGTCCTCAAGCTTGTTTTTGAATAAGTTATCTAAATCTTTATCGCTCATCGCTATCTAATTTCTTTATTTAAAATCGCCTCTGTTTCCAAAAGCTGCTTTTGCAGAAGTGACCTGGCCCTGCTCAATTGAGATTTCGAAGTATTCTCACTTATGCCCAATTCATCAGCTATTTCTTTATGTGAATAGCCCTCAATGGCATACAGGTTAAATACCGTTCTATATCCTGTTGGGAGCTGTTGTATCAGTTTGAGGAGGTCTTCAGATTCAAGCTTACTATCTAGGTTCTCATAGTTTGGCTCCCGGTCTGCTTTTTCAATATCCACCTCCAAATACATGCTTTTGTTCTTTCTTATGTAGGTTAATGATTCGTTTACCATTATGCGTCTCATCCATCCTTCAAAACTCCCGTCACCTTTAAACTGCCCTATTTTTTCAAATACCTTAACAAATGCAGTAATCATCACATCTTCCGCACTGGGTGCATCCTTCACATATCGCAGACACAAAGCGTACATCTTAGCCGTGTACTTTTCGTACACTTCTTTCTGTGCTTGTCTTTCGAATTTCCGGCACTGGCGGATAAGCGCCTCTTCGTCTGATCTGTGAATTTTGAGTCCCATTTAAGTGTACAACAAGAAGATGCAAGTTGATAACTAAAGGTTGCATGAGCATAAGGAAATATATATTTCCTTATTTATTGGCCAATAATAAAGCTTACTTGCCCTTCTTCTTTTTGTTTTCTTTTTCTATAATCCCTTTTACGAGATTTCTTACAGTAAGTCGGAAAGCTAGTTTAATTTGGAAATCATCCATCAATTCCCTGTTCTTGGCCAAAAGTAATTTCCGTTGGGCATCTTGAAGGTGTGCTTTAAATTCAGGATGGTCTTCTACAGCCGATATAGATAGTTCATAAAGGTCATCAGGGTTGCGATCTGCAAGATCTGTAAGTTGTTTGATAAGCTCTTGACTGGCCATAGTTGTAATTACACTAAATTATACTGCGAATATAATAATATTATGAAACTCATGTAATGAAAAATGAGACTGTCTCAGAAGCAGAGGTGTCATTTCAAACTGATACCGATGAGCGATGACTTGTTTGATGGTTCATTAATTGTCCTCCTTCTACCTTCCTCCAAAGTGAGAGAAATTTGGCATCAAACATGTCTTCTTGCCTTTGGCATGCGTTTTCTCGAAAATTTGATCAAGTAACCATTAAAAATTACTTCACAAGCAATTAATGGAGTTCCCTCAAATTCACCGGGTGACTTTAAGTCAACCGGTGAATTTTTCCTTTTGAGGCAGTCTCAGTTATTCTGTTGTTATTGGATATTAAAATTTCTGTTTACGGGTATTTACTTCGGCATCGCCCCGCACTTTAATGTTACTGACCATTGATTCATCCATCATCACTCTTTTGGTCACATAGGCCTTGATGGAGGATAAACCACTGGATTCGAGTGTGGCAAATTTAACTTCATACCTATCAGCATCAAGATTTGATGCACCTGAAACATCTGCATTAAGTTCTTCACCCTCTCCACGGAGTTCAATATATGAGGCACCAGATAGATCAACATTCACTGTTCTGGCCTGTATGTCCGCCTTAAAGGAGGAGGCTCCCGATAGCTCCATATTTATTTCATTAAGGTCAAACCCCGACATATAGCCGGTTGATGCCCCCGTAAATTCTATTTTACTCACCTTAGGGGTACGTATGGTTATTTGAATCTCCTTTTTCGCATACCTCGAGGCATCACGATGTCCCAGTTTAGTAAAGTTTATTTCCAGTTTATCAAAATCCTGATTTACATCAATATTATCGATTAAGTCTCGGGGCACATCCAACAGCACTTCATAATCATCGGCATGTTCAATATTTACCGTAAAAACACCTTTAATATCGATAATATCGAAAGGCTCCATTATAAGTCGTTTATCACTGCTTCGTCTGGTACCTCGATCATTTCGATAGGTTTCGCAAGTCAAGCATTCAAGTCCAGAATTGGTAAACCTCCATTTGTTGTTTTCCATGTCGGATACACGATAACCATTTCTGTAAATAGTGTTTCTAATAATATGGCGCATGTCCTCATCCATCATGAATGTTTTGTTATATGGAATATATAAAGTCATATCCAACCTTTGGGCCCGAAAGATGGCGTCACGCTTAAAGCTAATATTCGAATCGAAGTAGAGAACAGAATCATCTTGTTCGATATTGTAATCGACCATTCGTGCATTTTCTGCAGCATCAATTCTTGACCTACCTTGAGCTTCAAAAACCTGATCAAGTTTAAGTACATCACCATTATAGCCTTCGAGGCGCAGGGAGGTTACTTGATATTCGTCTAAACCCGTATCTTTTAATTTTAGAACTGCAGTTTTATTACCAATATCGAATCTTTGTGTGGTGGAATACTCACCATGGTCACTGAAGTTGAATATGATCGAAGGAACGTTAATGGCCAATACTACTATACTTATAATAAAAACCGCGAACAACGTCCAGCCGGTGTTGGAAGTAAAAATTATCCTTCTGGCAATAATTGAAGCCCCTAGTAGCAACATCAATATAAAAGGGGTGATGATAACAAAAAATGCAGCTGCAGCAGTAAAGCCAGGGAGCCCATTTGTCATCGTTTCCAATGGGATACCCATCTGTCCAAAATTTAAATGACCCAAAGTCATTATATCAGATGAGAATATCCCTATTACCACACCAATAGCTATAATCAAGCTTAGAATGGCAAAGAAGGCAACGAGTATAAAAAACACTCCGGCTATAATGCGTATGAAATCAACGAAAAGCCTTAAAAAAGGCCCTAAGGCTTTACCCAAGGTACCAAAGATCAATGCAATAAGTCGGAAAGGGAAAAGAAGTATTTTAACAAAAACACTCTCATCTTCATTTTCAGAGACGTTCAAACTTTGCTTAATATTGTTTTCAATGTTTGATAGGGTAACGGGATCACCTTTCATCTGTACTTTGTCGCTAAACGTTTTAGCTTCGGGAAGCACGATCCAAAGTATGATATAGGCCATAATACCGGCTCCGCCAACGAAAATGGAAAGCACAAATATCACACGAACAATCACTACGTCCACCCCGAAATAATTGGCAATACCTGAAGCCACGCCACCCAATACCTTCTGTTCACCGTCCCTGAACATCTTTTTCAGTTTGTTATCTTCAGAAAGATCTGGATTTCCAGGGATTACCGCCCACATTACGAGGTAAACGACCAATATGGTACCAAAACTTCCAAATAGGAGAACTAAGAACAGTAATCGGATCCACAGGGGATCGAAATTAAGATGATGGGCTACCCCTGCACAAACACCACCAACAAGCTTATGCTTCTCGTCACGGTAGAGCTTTTTGGAAGATTTATTGCTATAAGTTCTTTTTTTGCTTTTTCCCTGACCGGATTTCGTTTCTTCTTCTTCCAATTCGGGCTCTTCAATAGCCTGAAAATCGCGAATGCTACCCATGGTAGTCATAAGGCTCTCCACATCTGCTACTGTAATTACCTGCTTTTCATCATTAAGCTTGGCAAGGAAAATTTCAGCTATCCTACTTTCTATATCAGCTATTATCTCATGACTGTCGTCAAAGGTTGAAAAATAGCTGTTGATACCATCAAGATATCCTTTGAGTTGATCAAACGCATCTTCTTCTATGTGAAAAATGATGCCACTTATGTTGATACTAATATTTTTTTTCATTGTGTTGAATTTTAAAGTTTTGGGTTAGATAGTAGATCAGCTAGTTTTTAACGAGGTAATCTTTTTTGTTGATTTGACCAGATCAATCCAGGTACTATCTAAGCTTTTTAGAAAATCAGTACCCTCTTTAGTAAGTGTATAATACTTGCGGGGCGGCCCACTATTGGACTCCTTCCATTGGTACTCCAATAAACCAGCTTTACGCAAGCGAGTAAGTAAAGGATATAGCGTGCCCTCTACAACCATAATTTTTACAGCGGTGAGTTCTTCGAGCATATCAGAGGCATAGACCTCACCCCGGGAAATAATATGCAAAATGCAATATTCCAGCACACCCTTCCGCATTTGCACCTGTGTGTTTTCTAAATTCATATTTTTTCATTTTTAACCTAAGTTGACCAAACATTTTGACCTCTTGTTCCAAGTATACGGGAAAGGTACTATGTATGGCCGAGTACTAAGCAAAAAATATTAGCTTGTATTGTAATTTCATTATATATTTATAAATTATATTTTATATATTAAATAAAAGAACGATTTTCATGGTGTAACTTGAAGTTACCCTGACGACAAATCATGAATAAACATCGGATATTCAATTGGTGAACACTTCAATTTGGATGTCCCGTTTGTATATTTACAAATTACTAATTGGAGAAAATGGATAGAAGGTCGCTGTTGTTTTTATTGCATATGTTCAGTGCCATTATGGTGCATGCACAGCGTACTCCAAAATACAGTAATGAGTTTTTAAATATTGGAGTAGGGGCAAGGGCTTTGGGTATGTCTAACACTCAGGTTTCCAATGTTAACGATGTTACTTCAGGGTACTGGAATCCAGCAGGGTTGTTGGATATTCAAGCACCTTATGAATTTGCCTTAATGCATGCCGAATATTTTGCCGGTATCGCAAAATACGATTATGCTGCTTTTGCCACCAAAGTGGACTCAAGTAGTAGTTTAGGCTTTTCAATTATACGGTTTGCCATCGATGATATTCCAGACACACGGTTTTTATACGATGCCAATGGGGCAATCAATTATGATAATATCCGATTTTTTTCCGCTGCTGATTATGCTTTTTTACTTTCTTATGCGCGAAAAGTAAGGTTTTTAGATGGGTTGAAACTGGGTGCAAACTTTAAGGTGATCCATCGGATTGCAGGTGAATTTGCAAATGCATGGGGTTTTGGTCTTGATGTAGGCGCACGATTGGACATTAAAAAATGGCAATTGGGTTTAATGGTCCGGGATATAACCGGGACTTTTAATGCATGGACGCATAACACCGAACTGGTAGCAGACATCTACACGCAAACGGGCAATGAGATACCTGAAAACTCAACTGAAGTGACACTACCAAAGGCTATTTTGGGAGTTTCACGATATTTTGCCATTAAAAGCAGGTTTGGTATTTTGGCTACAGCAGATTTTACCACCTCCTTTGATGGGAAGCGAAATGTATTGATTAAATCTGATTTAGCGTCTGTTGATCCTTCAGTGGCTATGGAAATAGATTATTTAAAAACGGCTTTTGTGCGTTTTGGTGCCGGTAATGTGCAGAAAGTCAAGAATTTTGATGAGAGTACCTATTGGACTTTTCAACCTAATTTTGGATTAGGGGTAAAAATAAAAATGGTAACCATCGATTATGCCTTAACTGATATTGGCGATCAATCAGAATCATTATATAGCCATGTATTTTCAATAAAAGCTGCGTTGAGTAACAAATGAGATATAGACATACCATATTCCTTTTATTGATATTGACCTGTGCAGCAATACAAGGCAACTCACAGGCTTATGGTGATGAATGGATAGATTACAATAAACAATACTTTAAGGTCACACTCTCACAAGATGGCATTTATAGGTTATCGTATGCTGATTTAACAAACGCTGGAGTACCAATTAATACAATCGATCCACGAAGACTTCAGCTGTTCTATAAAGGCAACGAACAGGCCATTTTTGTTCAAGGTCAGGGTGATGCAGTTTTTAACACCACCGATTATATCGAATTCTACGGCAAGCGCAATGATGGCACTGCGGATGCACGTCTATACAGACCCGTTGAAGCCCAACCCCATCAACTTTACAGCCTGTACTCTGATAGCTCAGCTTATTTCCTTACCTGGAACCTAACACCAACCAATGGTAAACGAATGGCCTCCTATTCAGAAAACAATACCGGAGGGCTAAGCCCAGCCTCTTCACATAATCAAGAGGTTAGACTACTTAATGTTGGCACTTATTCTCCTGGTCAGGGATTTTCAACTGAGGAGTTTACCAAATTTAGTTATTTCGACTACGCTGAAGGCTGGACAAGTCCATTTATTCAGGAGAACCAAAGTATTGATTTTGTACTGACAGGAATTGTAAATGGGGTTCAACCAGATGGGGTTCCTAATTTGGAAGTGCTTTTATTAGGGGTGGATAACCTATCACATGATGTTGCTGTAGAGGTAGGGCAAAATGTAGCCAGTCTAAGGAGTTTGGGGACAGTACAGTTTAATAATTTTGAAAAGAGCGTATTTACCTCACCCTTGCAGTGGGCAGATATTTCCGCTGGAGGCAATATTACAGTACGTGTAACCGCCTTGGGAGTAAGTGGTGGCAATGATAGGATAAGCATTCCTTATGTTAGGCTCTTTTATCCACAAACTTTTAACATGCAAAGTGCCGCCACCAAGGCGTTCAGGTTAAAGTCCAATCCGGTAAATAAAACCTATTTGGAGATTTCCAATGCAGCATCGTCCACTCAACTTTATGACATTACTGATGTTGATAATGTAATTAGAGTCGGGAGCAATGTAAACGGCTCTGGTATAAGCGCAATAGTTAATGGTACAATATCAGAGAGAAAATTATATGCTAATGCTTCTGCATTTATTACTCCAGTAATCAAGAAAGCTCATTTTAGAAGCATCAATGCTGCTTCACACGATTACATTATCATTAGCCATAAATTATTGATGCAACCAGCATCAGGTTCTTCCAATCCTGTAAAAAGTTATGCTGGCTATCGGGCTTCAACTGCAGGTGGTGGGTACGATACCTTGGTGGTAGACATGGACATGCTTTATAACCAGTATAATTATGGGCTTAAAGGGCCGTTGGCCATTTTTGACTTTATGCGTTATTTGGTGGATAATGGAGACCCTAAGTTTCTGTTTATTATTGGTAAGGGTCTTGATCCTTCTGTCAATTTCCATCGTAACCCCAATGGATTTATCAATGTGACCAAATTAGGGGTGACCCATCAAATAAGGGACTTGGTTCCAAGTGCTGGTAATCCGGGGTCAGATATGATTTTCACAGCCGGATTGAACGGAACGACTTACGAACCGGCCGTACCTGTGGGACGGTTGCCAGCCCTCACATCGGCACAGGTTATGGCCTATCTAAATAAAGTAATGGAATCGGAAGCTCAACCTTTTGATGACTTGTGGCATAAAAATTTACTACACTTAAGTGGAGGGATATCAGCATCGGAACTTGTTAACTTCCGTAGTTTTATGGATGGTTTTGGGGCTATAGCAGAAGATGTACACTTGGGGGGTAAAGTGCAAACCATTGCTAAAACCTCAGGAAGTACAGTGGAGCTCATTAATGTGGCAGATGAAGTGAACAAAGGGGTTTCATTAGTGACATTTTACGGTCATTCAGCACCAAGTATCACAGACATAGACATTGGCTTTGTTACTGATCCGATATTTGGATATAACAATGTAGGTAAATACCCCATGTTTTTGATCAATGGATGTAATGCGGGCCAATTTTTTAAGGCGGACATCCTATTTGGTGAAGACTGGATTCTCGCCCCCAACAAAGGGGCTATCGGATTTATCGCCCATAGTTCATTTGGTTTTGCAAACAACCTTAAGCGATACTCAGATATATTTTATGAAGTGGGGTATGGTGACTCTATTTTTATTAGCAAACCGGTAGCTCAAGTACAACAGGAAGTAGCCAAAAGATTTATATCGGTAAGCTCTGCTTCACCCAATAATGTAACACAGGTACGACAAATGGTATTACTTGGTGATCCGGCAGTGAAATTATTTGGGCCGGAATTACCAGATTACGGCATTACCGATAACGATGTCACAGTAGACTCCTTTAATTCAGATCCAGTAACAGCAGAGTCTGACTCTTTTGCCATAAACATTATAGTCAGAAATTATGGACGGACAAGAAGTGATTCAATAAAGGTGGCCGTTTCAAGAACGCTCTCGGATAATGCGGTTATAGTTTATGATTCGATCTATCCCTCCGTAAAGTATTTGGATACGCTAGTCTTTACCATCCATAAGGGAACGGAAAATGGATTTGGCAACAATAGGTTTGCTATCCAATTGGATTCTGACTTTACGATTCCCGAATTGAATGAAAACAACAACAATGCAATTATTGATTTCTTCATCCCTCTCTTTGGAACAAAAAATATTTATCCTAATGATTTTGCGATTGTATCGGAACAACCCGTTGAATTTTTGACACAAGCGACCAACTTATTGGAAGGCACTAGGGAGTTTTTGTTGGAAATAGACACGGTTAAAACCTTTAATAGCCCTTTTAAAAAACAACAGACAAGCTCTGCTAAACTGCTGGTTAGTTGGACAATAAATCTTTTGCCGGATATCTCTGCGAATGACAGTACTGTATATTTTTGGCGAACAAAATTTGCACAAATCAATGAAGGCGAAAGTGACGAATGGGTAGTAAGTTCCTTTATTTATATAAAGGATAGCCCGGAAGGTTGGTCACAAAGTGTTTTCACCCAGATGGATGAAAACAACCTCAGCGGATTAAACCGAAATGAGACAAAGCAAAATTTTGATTATTTAAGGACCTATAGAAGCCTTGATATTACAAATTTTGGTGGGGATAATCCAGCGAATAATACGGACGTTTCCGTTCGAATAGACAATATTGAATATATGATAAGCAATGGCTTTCTCTGTCGGGATAATACCGTTAACTTAATTGCTTTTGATAAAAACACGGCAGTTCCTTATTCGGTTTTTTACCCAATATTTAGCGACCCAAAAACATGTGGTCGTCAGCCGCAGGTAATCAACAGTTTCAGGTTTAATGAACTGGAAACTGGCGGTGATGATATTATAAAATACATAGACAATGTCAATGAAGGTGATACGGTAGTTTTATTTACGATAGGTGACCCACAGATTGCCAATTGGTCAGCAACAGTACGCTCCAAATTGGAAGAGATTGGAGCCTTAACATCCAATTTGGCTGCTTTGCAGAATGGGGAGCCTTATATATTAGTTGGAAAGAAAGGGGCACCTGCTGGAGCCGCAACGGAAATAAAAACAAATATTTCACCAGAAACAGAACAGCAATTGCAATTGAATACCACCTTTAGCGGGGTGTTTTCAAGTGGTAGTATGAGCTCAACAATTATTGGTCCCGCCTCTCAATGGGGCTCTGTGGTGGCCCTGGCAAATGTGTCCGAATCCCCGGTAACTGATCAGTATAGCTATGACATTATTGGTGTGTCATCATCAGGAGAAGAAACACCTTTATTTAATGCCGTTAATACCTTTCCAATTGACTTGTCAACAGTGGAGGCAAGTTCATACCCCTATTTGAAATTGAATTTCAAGAACAGTGATGATGTCAATCTGACCCCGCCACAACTCAATCGTTGGCAGGTATTTTATGAACCTGTGGCCGAAGGGATAGTGATAGCGGATGAAGAATCGGTGTTGAAGGCAAAAGTGCAGGAAGGGCAAATTGTTGAACGTACATACGGATTTAAAAATATATCAAAAAAGCAATTCAGTGATTCTTTATCGGTAAAACAAATTTTGAACAATGTCGATAATAGGCGGACAACAATCAATGAGTTTAAGATTATGAAACCGGCTCCTGGAGATACCACTAAGTTTAAAGTAACGATCAATAGCAGGAATAACGTTGGGCTAAATGATTTGAATATAACTGTTAATCCAAGGATTGAGCCGGAGCTGATTTATGAAAATAACACACTAGATTTAAGAGGGTTGATAGATGTGGAACGTGACAACAGGAATCCTGTACTTGATGTCCTGTTCGATGGACGTTATATTTTAAATGGGGATATCGTGTCGCCCACGCCTTTAATTACCATTCGGTTACGAGATGAAAATCCCTTTATAGCAAATACTGATACCACAGGAATGAACATCTTTATAAAACAAGAATGTGAAACCTGCTCGTTTAAAAGAGTGCCATTTTCTTCCAATCAAATACAATGGACACCATCTACAAATAAAAAAGAAGATTTTAGGGTGGATTATAAGCCCGAAAAACTTGAGGACGGACGTTATACATTAAGGGTAGAGGCTTCTGACGTAAGTGGTAACCCATCAGGTACAGAACCTTATTTGATTTCGTTTGAAATAATAAACGAATCAACCATTACCAATTTCTATCCTTACCCCAATCCCTTCTCTACAAGTACCCGATTTGTTTTTACCCTTACGGGAAGTGAAATTCCTCAGGAGATTAAAATACAAATTATGACCGTCAGTGGAAAGATTGTGCGGGAAATAACCCAGAATGAACTGGGTACAATAAGAATCGGTAATAATATGTCAGATTTTGCATGGAATGGACATGACGAATTTGGTGATCAGCTGGCCAATGGGGTTTACCTATATAAAGTGATTGTCAAGCAAAATGGGGAGAGGCTAAAACAAAGAGGCACTTCAGCCGACAAGGCGTTTACCAAGGGATTTGGTAAATTGTATATTTTAAGATAATTTTTCTTTTTAAATCCCCCTAATCAGGTGAGAAAGCCCACCTAAATAATTCCGAAGTTGGCACCAAGAATGCGTTTGAATATATTCATATCCCCAATATTGTATTTTGGTCTGCTTATTACAGGCTTTACTGCCAATGGTCAGGCCTATAATTTTGTTAATTATGGAATAGGTGAAGGTCTGGCACATGAGAATGTTGTGGATATCTGTGAAGATCAATTTGGTAATATTTGGTTGGCCACAGCCGGTGGGGGATTATCCAAATTCAATGGCCTTGAGTTTAGCAATTTTACTATTAAAGATGGATTGCCCAGTAATTATATCCGAAAGGTGATATGTGACAGAAAAGGCAATCTATGGATTGCATCAGCAAAAGGAATCACACGGTTTGATGGAAAAACAGTAATCAATTTTGTGCCCGATTCCCTTGATGAAAGCAACAACTCAATCAATGCTTTACACGAATCCCATGACGGCACCATCTGGTTTGCAGGAGCACAAGGGGGGCTGGGTAAAATAGATACTTTGCAAAACCTAACTTTTGAAGAAGTACCCGGGTTGTTTGGCAATGACAAAATCATTGCCATTGATGAGGATTCTCAAGGAAACATCTGGTTTATTTCAGCTATCCATGGTTTATTCAAACATTACAATGGACAATATCTCAATATAATCAGCAATGCCGATTTCAAAGGGTACTTACTGTCATTATATATCGACAAAACCGATAATCTTTGGATGGGTTCTAACAAGGGCCTGGTCAGATTCAAAGAACAAGACTATCAATCCATAGGGGATTTAAAAATCACATTGGATCAAACTTTTATAAAATCTGCAAAGGTCTATGATGAAAATGAGATTTGGATAATATCGGCATCTGGGGCATTAAAGTACGAGCCTGAAAAAACATATTCCTTCGGAGCATCACAAGGGTTGACGAATTCAGGCATCAATGTTATTTACAATGACAGGGAAGGTAATATTTGGTTTGGTTCTGATAGTGACGGCCTTTATAAGTTGATCAATGAGTCATTTGTGTTTTATGGAAAGCAACACGGACTTAATGTCCTACCCGTTACAAGTATTGTTGAGGATAAAAATCAAAATTTTTGGTTTGGGTCATTTGGTAGCGGACTGGAGCGCTTAGGGAATGGAAACTTTGAAAATTACGGCCTATCTGAGCATCTGTCAAGCATGTATATTTCAGCCAGCGCATGCGATTCGTCAGGTAATTTATGGTTTGGTACAAGAGGCTCTGGACTTATGAAGTATGATCCGACTACAGCTCAAAGTGATGGAAATGATTTCAAATACATAACCTCCAAAGATGGTCTCATATATGATTTTATAAGACAGTTATTTATTGATTCAGAAAATAACCTTTGGGTAGGCACTCCAAGCGGGATCAGTAAATATGATGGGGTGAACTTTGAAAATTATAATACCAGTAATGGTTTGATGGACAATATAATATGGGATATTTCAGAGCCTACCCCTGGACAGGTACTCATCGTTACAAGAGCGGGATTCAATATTTATCAAAACAACAAACTATCCAAAGTGGATTTAAACCCTGAGATATTCAAGAAGCGAATTAATACCGCAAAACGGGATAGGGAAGGAAATTATTGGATAGGTTACTCTGGTCATGGTTTATTAAAAATCAATCAAAATGGGGATCAGGAATTTATTACCGTTGACCAAGGGCTTACCTCTGATTTGATTTATAATCTTTTATTTGATAAAGATCAGAATCTGCTTGTCGGCTCGGAACGTGGTTTGGATAAAATAATATTGGACAGCCAACGGAACATTAAGAGAATAAAGAATTTTGGGCAAACGGAGGGATTTAAAAATCTACAGACAGCCTATAACGTAACGTTTCAGGATACCAATGGCTGTGTGTGGTTTGGTGTGGACGATGGGGTATTCAGGTACGATCCTGGGAAAGAAAAGTTAAACCAAACGGAGCCTCTTACATACATTTCAGGGGTAAAACTTTTTTACAATGAAGTGGATTGGTCTCAATATGCAGAACATGTAACAAGTTGGTTAAATATCCCATCGGGAATACAATTGCCCCATTCAGAAAACAATTTAATATTCGAGTATTTTGGAGCTAGTATGAGAAACCCACAAGATGTCAAATATAGGTTTAGACTCGTGGGACTTGAAAATCAATGGTCACCGGTAACTAGTAGAAGGGAAGCGATTTACACAAACCTATCACCTGGTATTTATACGTTTGAGGTTTTGGCGGCTAATAGCGATGGTATTTGGAACAAAGAACCTACACAATTAGAGTTTGAAATTATTCCCCCATTTTGGCAAAGGCCGTGGTTCTATGCTGTCCTCACCATATTGATTTTAGGGGCGCTAAAATTATATAATGATTATAAAGTCCGGTCAAATCTGAATAAAATACTTACTGTAGAAAGGATAAGATCAGAAGAATTATTGAAGGTGAGGAAAAGGATGGCGAGGGATTTTCATGATAACATGGGCAATCAGTTGGCGAGCATAACTGTATTTACCAATCTTATAAACCTTAAGCTTAAGGACAAGTCAAGAGAGATTGATGAATTATTAAAAAATATACAAAAACATACCAAAAGCCTGTTTACGGGCACCAAAGATTTTATTTGGTCTATGGATCCTGATAGTGATAATCTGGCGGAAATATTCACTTACATCAAGGATTTCGGTGAGGAGTTGTTTGATAAAACAGATTTGATCTTTTATTCAAAGTCTGATGATTTTAAAAAAGAGTACCCACTTCCATCAGGATGGAGCCGTCAGTTAGTTTTAATATTTAAGGAGGCGATGACCAATGTTTTAAAACATTCATGTGCTTCTGAAGTATATTTTGAGCTTAACCTTAAAGATTCGGAATTCGTTATTTCATTAATAGACAATGGCAAGGGCCTTGACAATGAATTAGTTGGAAAGGGAATGGGCCTAAAAAATATGCAGTCACGGGCTAAGCAAATTAACGGTGAATTGGATATAAGTACCGGAGTTGATGGTAAGGGGACAAAAATAATTTACAAAGGAACGATACAATCAGAGCCCAATAAAAAAGATAAACTGATTTAAACAAAAAGACATGAGCTATTTCAGATCAAGAATTGTAATCGTTGAGGACAACGATGCTGTAAGGGAGGGATTCTCCCTAATCATCAATAGTGTGAGTAATTATTATGTAGTGAATGGTTATGACAATGCGGAAGATGCCATTAAAAATTTGAAGAAAGACAAGCCAGACATAATGTTGATGGATTTGGAATTGCCTGGTATGAACGGAATTGATGCCATAAACATCATCAAAAAATCTTCACCGCACATTCAATTAATTGTCAACACTATTTATGAAAACAGTGATCTTGTATTTCAGGCATTATGTGGCGGGGCTTCTGGCTACATAACCAAGAATACGAGCCACTCCGAATTGCTGGATGCCATTGATGAAGTAACCAATGGAGGAGCACCCATGAGCTCAAAAATCGCTAAAATGGTAGTGGCTTCCTTTCAAAAGAACCCGAACTCACCCTTATCGGCTAGAGAGACTGAGGTGTTGGAACTCCTATCTAAGGGTAAAAGCTATAGTATGATAGCTCAGGATCTTTTTGTAACAAAGGAAACGGCTAAGTCGCATATCAAAAACATCTACTCCAAATTGCAGGTACATAGTAAGTCTGAGGCTATTGCCAAGGCCACCAAAGAAAAACTGATTTAGTAAAAAGGGGGATACAAATACCCCAAAAAGATAATTAATAGTGATAAAACCCCCCAATAATTCAATTGAATTGGGGGGTTTTTGCTTTTTACTGTTTGCTGACCTTTGATATAAGGTTCGGACCATGTTCGGCTGAGTATTAATATAATCTAAACAATACAGTATGAAGAAGTATTTACTATTATGTTTTATGCTGATGTTCGCATTCACACTTGAATCGTGGGCTCAGGAAAGGACAGTTTCGGGTAAGGTTACCTCAATTGAGGATGGATCATCCTTGCCTGGAGTCAACGTTGTATTAAAAGGTACAACACAGGGTACAGTTACCGATGTTGATGGTAACTATAAAATTGGTGTGCCACAAAATGGAGGAATATTGGTTTATTCTTTTATTGGACTAGCCTCACAAGAGATTGAGGTGGGTGCACGCTCAGTAATAGATATTCAGATGACATCTGATATTAAGCAACTGAGTGAAGTGGTAGTTACAGCATTTGGTGTTGAAAGGGAAAAGAAATCCTTAGGCTATGCCGTACAGGAGCTATCTTCCGAGGAATTAGTAAAAGGTCAGACTAGAAGTCCAGTACAATCACTACAAGGAAAAATTGCCGGTGTACAAATTGGCAATGCCTCAGGTGCTTTAGGTGCTTCGACTACTGTAGTTCTAAGGGGCACGTCTTCACTAACCGGTAACAATCAGGCTCTTTTTATTGTAGATGGAATTCCTATTAACAATACGAACAATAATAGTGGAGGTGTTTTGGCCGGAGCTATAGATGGTGGTAATGCGGCTAATGATATTGATCCCGAGAATATTGCTTCGGTCACTGTGCTAAAAGGTGCTTCTGCATCTGCATTATACGGATCTAGAGCTGCCAATGGTGTCATAGTAATTACCACTAAAAAAGGGAAAAACACTGATGGTAAAATTAATATTGACGTTAATTCATCTGTAACTTTTGATAGGGTATTGGTTTTGCCAAATCTTCAAAACAAGTTTGGTCAAGGACAAAATGGAGATAATCAAAGCTTTTTGAATGATCAGGAATCTTGGGGAGATGCATTTGATGGTGAATTAAGACCTTATGGATCGCCAGTATTGGATCCTAACAGTCCAAATTATTCGCAGATAAGATATGGTCGTTATGTAGCACTAAAAGACAATGTGAGAGAATTTTTTGATATTGGTAAATCATATAACAATAGTATCTCATTATCAGGTGGAACAGCATCTACTAGCTTCAGATTGTCTTTTTCAGATTTGAACCAAACAGGTGTAATTCCAGAAACAGGTTTAAGACGAAATACCGTTTCTTTTACCGGTTCTACTAAGATGACGGATAGATTGACTGTTGGAGCCAACATGAACTATATCCACCAGAATAACGATTTAGCAGTAAACGGTCAAGGAGGAGCAGCACCTTATAATCAAATTAGTCAGACTAGTAGATCTGTAAGTATTACTGAACAAAGGGACCTGAGTAATCCATTTAACTCGGTTGACTGGTATTATACTCCATTTATTCAAAACCCTTACTTCAATATTCTGAATGATTCCTATGATAAAACAACAAACAGGGTTTATGGTAATTTTAATATATCCTATAAACCAATAGAATTTCTCACTTTAACTACTCGTGTAGGTACTGATGTTTTGTCTGATGACAGATCAAGGTACAGAGAAAGAAGAATTGCTTCCCCATTAAGTCCAAATAGTGGTGCTAATGATCAAGGGTTTGTTCAGGAAGAGTCTTATACTAACAGACAAGTAGACTTTACTTTTAACGCAAACTTCAACAAAGATCTTACAGAGGATATTAACATAAACTTGTTGGCTGGTTATAATTTCAACCAACGAAGTGCACGAGCTTTTGTTGCTAGTGTTAATTCGACATCGCTACCAGATTTTCATAACATAGGAAATTCCGCAGCTAATCCAGTGGTAGGTGAACTAAAGTCTTTAAGGAGGTTAATGGGTGCTTATGCACAATTAGATCTTTCTTATAAAGGTTTTCTTTTTTTAGGAGCTACTTTTCGTAATGACTGGTCTTCTACATTACCAAGCGAAAACAGGTCTTTCAATTATCCAGGTGTAAACCTTGGTTTTGTTTTGACAGATGCGATTGATTTGGGATTAGAAAATATATTATCATTTGTAAAGTTTAGGGCTAGTTATGCCGAAGTGGGGCTTGATGCACCTGTGTATAGCACCCAATCAGTATTTATAGCTGCACCTGCAATTGGTACTAATTTTGGTTTAACACAATTCCCATTGAACGGGGTAGCTGGTTTTACAGAAAGTAATGTTATTGGAAATCCTACATTGAGACCAGAGCTAACAAAAGAACTGGAATTTGGAGCTGACTTCAGATTTTTCAATGGAAGATTTAATATTGATGCCGCTTATTTTGATAAGTCAAGCACCGAGCAAATAGTAACTGCCGCAGCACCCCCATCATCAGGTTTTTCGGCTCAAGTATTAAATGTGGGTGAAATTGCAAATAAAGGTATTGAACTACTAGTGAGTGGTACACCATTAAAAATGAGTAATGGGTTAGAGTTAAATTTATCCGTAAACTATACTAAAATAGATAATGAAGTTGTTTCTCTAAATGAGGGGGCTACAGACTTAACTATTGGAGTTGGGTTAGCTAATTATCAGTTAAAAGCAGTAGTTGGTCAACCTTATGGTGTGTTCGAAGCCCCTACGGCTTTAAGAGACCCAAATGGCAATTATATTGTGGATGGCAATGGTTTGCCACAACAAGCTGCTAATCCAGCATTTTTTGGGAATATTCAACCTGACTGGTTAGGTGGGGTGAGCGGAAGTTTGAGCTTTAAAGGATTAACCTTAAGTGCAACTTTTGAACACAAAGAAGGTGGTAAAGTATATTCAAGAACCAAAGGACAAATATACTTTAATGGTGCTGGTGAAGAGACTGCATTTAACAACCGCGAGCAATTCATTGTTCCCAATTCTGTGGTGGATAATGGTGATGGAACATATTCACCAAATACTACTGTGCTAACTTATGCAAGTAACAACATTAGGGGATATTGGAATGCTATCAATGGTTTTGGTGAAGTGCTCATTATTGATGCTAGCTACACAAAACTTAGAGAGTTGTCATTGTCTTACACTCTGCCTAAAAATGTACTGGGTAAGTTACCAATCAATAGCGCTAACGTTAGTTTGTTTGGTAGAAACTTATGGATTGATACTCCATCTTCAAACACTTACATAGACCCTGAAGTGAATTCATTTTCTGGCGGTAATGGAAACAATGGTAACCTTCAAGGATTTGAATTTGGGACAGTACCTAGTACTAGTTCATATGGAGCTAGTGTAAGGTTAACATTCTAAATACATTAAACATTAAATTAACTATTATGAAAAATATAATAAATAAAAGTATTTACATGTTGCTCGCACTAATGTTAGTAATGGTGACTTCATGTGAGGATGGCTTGGATATAAACACATCTCCAAACAATCCCAGTACTTCAACAACTGCATTTACTTTGCCAACTGGTCAAGCAGGAATAGCCTATGCTATTAGCCTTGATTTAGGTATAATATCGGGCTTTGAGTCGCAATATTGGACACAAGCCCCTCAAGCAGGTCAATATGCGGCTTATGACAAATACAATTATACAGGAACAGCTACAGCTGCAGGATGGAATAATTTGTATGCTGTTGGATTGCAGGATTTGAATTTTGTAAGGACACAAGCTTTGAAAGATGGGACTCCGAACTATGCTGCAATTGCTGATTTTTTAACAGCATATGCGTTTCAAGTTGCTTCGGATTTGTGGGGAGATATTCCTGCAAGAGAAGCATTACAAGGTAAAAATGGAAATCTAACACCAGTATATGACCCTTCAGCAGATGTATATGATTATCTAATTGAAATTATAGACCGTGGTTTAGGTATAGTGGATACAAGACTCACAGCTATTACTCCCGGTACAGATGATTTGATTTTAGGTGGAGACATGAAAGCCTGGATAAGATTTGCGAATACTCTCAAATTGAAGATTTATTTAAGGCAATCAAATTCAAGACCTTCTGTTGCACAATCGGGGATTCAAGGGCTGTATTCATCTGGTGCAAGTTTTGTTGGAGGGTCCGAGAATATTGGATTGGCTTATTCTGGTACCAGTGGTAATGAAAACCCTTACTATTCAGGTGATTTGTCTGCCAATTCTATTTTGCGAGGTGTTAATGTCGTTGCGAGTAATTCTGTCTTGGACAGGTTAAATGGAGTAGGAGATACACGTGTTGATTTTTTCTACAATACCCCCGCAAATGGAGGAGGTCATGTTGGGTTGCCTCAAGGCGAAGGTACTAATCAAGGCACACCACTTTCAGGACCAATTGGCAATTTTTCAAATCCAGGTACTGGGCCAGCTGGAGCTTCCTCTCCAGTTCAGTTCATTACTGGCTATGAAAGTTTGTTTTTACAGGCAGAAGCAGTAGCAAGAGGCTGGGGAAGTGGTTCTGCTAAAGCTTTATATGATGCTGGTGTACAGGCCGCATTTGATTTTGCCGGAGCAGGATCAGCCGCTAATTTTTTAGGTGCAGGTGATGAGTATGAGTTTGGACAAAGTAATCATACTGGTGTTACTACGGGCACAAGCCAAGAATTGCAATTGGCGGACATTCATTATCAAAAATGGATTGCGATGAATGGTTCACAAAATGTTGAAGCCTGGGCAGAGTTTAGAAGAACAAATGTACCTGCTGATTTGCCAATTTCAGTAGGTGGAACCGGTGCTTCTATAGGGTCAAGTAGATTTCCACAGAGAGCACTTTATCCTACTGCTGAAGTCTCAAATAATCCAAATACACCATCAGTTGGAAATATTGGAGACCCAATTTTTTGGTCATTTGAGGCAAATTAAACATTTAAAATTATAATTATGAAAAATATAATTAAAATAATAACAGTACTTTTGATATTTTCTATGACATCATGTGAACTATTTGATGCTCAAGAAGATACACTCAATCCTCAAGTTGGATTGATCGATATACCGAACATTGATATACAAGGAGATGCATTTTTGGTTTTTGACATAAGATTAGCGCCTTTTCCACCTTATGAAGACGCAGGGGCGAAAGCCTATCTCGGCCCTATCAATGTACCCAGTCCTAAGGATGTAACAAGCGATATGGTAGTTACTGGTGTGGAAGATGTGGATACAAATTCACCTGGATTTTATGACATCACCTACTCAATTACAAATACTAATATATTGGATCAGGAAGTAACCAGTACCGCAACGCGAACGGTAGCAGTCACTAACCCTGATGATGATCTTTCAGGAAATTGGACATTGGTTACGGAAAATGCCGGTTGGAACGGAACTGGCACTAATACCAATGGTGATCCTGGTCCTCAGGTTATTACCCAGCTAGGAATAGCCAGATTCAGAATCCCCTCATATTTTAATGGTGGTTTGGCAAGTAATATACTTGATAGATCTGTAGAGTTGAGAATTGCTGGAGACTTGATAATTGTACCAGAACACGGTAGTCAATTTGGAATTAATTGGACTGGTATAGGTGCCGTAGTTTCGCGTGACCCAGTTACCGATCAGGTTACGGAATTCTATTTTGACTGGCGTTCAACTACTGGTTTTAATGGAAATGCGATTATGGCAAGGAACACATATTCAAGATAATTAAAAAAAAAATTATGAAATCATTAATTAAAAATATACTGATATTAGTAATGTGTGGCATGATGACTGTGTCATGTGTTACTGGTAATGACGATAATGCTGTACTTAGAGAACATGAAGAGGCACTAGCCAGAACACCACGAGTACTTAATTTATTGGTTAATGGCCAGCCAAAAACAAGAGATACCCAATCTATTTGGAATCACTTTATGGTAAAGGCTGGAGACGTAGTAAGTATTACAGCTACTTTTAATAGTGGCAATGGAGCAGCATCTAGCACATTTACGATATTCCGTCAATATTACGGGATAGCACATGCTCAGGAAGACCCTATGCCAGTTGAACCATTAACAGAAATGGAATTTGACTATGGTGCTGGATCTTCTGAGTTTTCACTTTCTTATACTGTACCGTCACAAGATGATGACGGGTTTGATTTTGAATCGGGTAATATTATCACTATCACATTCACCTCTTTAAACGATACAGGTGGTGCAGGTTTCCAGGATTTCATATTGGAGTATGAATAACTGATTGGCCTTATTGTAATACCAAAAAGCTTCTGGTTTTCCAGAGGCTTTTTATTCTTTAGTTACTCCGTAAAAGCATTGCCCAATCAAATTATATAGCATGGTTGTATACAACTTAAATATCCGAAAGAGCATTCTATTTTTTCTTGTTTTCATTTGTCTTAATCTTAAGACATTTGGACAGTTACGTTTCGAAAATGTAGCTAAAATTTCTCATATTAAACATGTTCATACATCAGTGGTTTATATGGGAGGGGGAGTAGCTTTTTTTGATTTCAATAACGATGGATTAGATGATATTTATTTAACAGGAGGGAATAAAACGGATCGTCTTTATAAAAATGTGGGAAACCTAAAATTCGAGGATGTTACGGCTGAGTTCGGACTATTAAGAGCGACTCACGAACAATCTATGAGCGTATCTATAGGCGATATTAATAATGATGGATTTAAAGATATTTTCGTAACCTATGGGAGTGGTGAAACGAACAGACTATACCTTAATATTGAAGGTAGTTACTTTATGAATATTACTAATTCCAGTGGTTTATTCAATTTAGACTGGAGTATGGGTGCAACTTTTGGTGACGTAAATAATGATGGATTTGTTGATCTGTACGTTATCAATTGGGTTAAAAAATTTGGAGCAATCAAGGATGAATCAGGAAACACAATTGGTTTTTCGCATGAGGGCACACCTAATAATTTATACATAAATAATGGAGATAACACCTTTAGCGAAGTTTCTGAATCATATAATGCAGATCACAACGGTTGTGGATTAGCAGTTATGATGACTGACTATAATAATGATGCTAACCCAGATATATATATTGCTGATGATTTTGGGGAATGGGTAAAACCCAACGCACTTTTAAAGAACGAATTTCCTTCTCCAACTTATAGTGATGAAAGTCTAAGTAGTGGTTTAGATGCTAGTATTTACGGAATGGGAATAGCAGCGGGAGATTTTGATAGGGATGGTCATATTGATTATTACACAACCAATATTGGCAGAAATATTCTTTTTAAAAACAAGGGGGACGATGTATTTGAAGATGTAACAACAATGTCTGGAGTTGAGAATTCAAAAGCTGGAAATTTAAATACAACCAGTTGGGGTGCAGTATTTACTGATATAGATAATGATGGATATGAGGATTTGTTGGTGAGCAATGGTTACATACCAGCTGCACAATTTATAGCAACAGCAGAAGAAGATCCCAATAAATTATACCTGAATAATCAAGATGGGACTTTTATTGATATCACTGATGATAATAATTTAGGTGACCTAGGAATTTCCAGAGGTGTAGCTGTTAGTGATTTAGATAATGATGGTGATCTTGATTTCTTATTTACAATACTGGATACTGATATTTCGAACACTCAATCCACAGGAAACATTCTTCTTTATGAAAATAAATCAGTAAATACGAATCATTTTGTCAAGTTTAAACTGGAAGGGAGTGTAAGTAATAGAGATGCTTATAACTCACGAGTAAATGTATTTTGCAATAGTGATAAATATATAAGAGAGCTATATAGCAGTTCAAGCCATTGTTCTCAAAACTCATCAATAATCCATTTTGGACTAGGCAAGAACACTGTGATTGACTCGGTGATTATTGTTTGGTCTGGAGGTAAAAAGGAAACCATTAAAGATTTAGAGGTGGATCAAACCTATTATATACTTGAAGGTGAAGAGAAAGGTAAAATATTGGGTTGTACTAACCCTATGTCTAATAATTATAATCCAAAAGCAGAAATTGATTTTGGTTGTATTGAAAACACATTAATTACAGCTTACGAACACAAGGATAAGGAAGACGGGTATTCATTTTTATACCCCAACCCATGTGAGTTTAATTTGTTTTTTCGTCCGTCCCGGTTTATGAAGGATCCTATTCAAATAAATATATTATCGGGAACGGGGAAGGTTATTTCTGAGCAAGTAGTTAGATTAAATGCAGAGATTGATGCTTATCAAATTGATATTTCAACATTAGAAAAGGGTCTTTATATACTTAAGTATAAGAACGAATTCCAAAGGTTTTTTAAGGATTAAAGCAAACTCTAAATGATCTGGTTGTAGTATTCGAAGATTTTGGTGATGTCACCAATTGAATTGAATTTTAGTTTATTGGTCTTCATATATGCTTTCACTTTGGTTATCTGATCAAGAAATATGTTACGGTTTCCTTTTAGGCTTCCTTTTACCTCAAAGACTTCATTTCTTACTATAACATAGAGTTGAGTCTTTTTAATGGTTTTTTGGTTTCTCTCCCCAATATCTAAAGCCTCATTATAATTAGATTTTATTATGGCTAAAAATTGATAATTAATCAATTGAATTTGATCATCAATTAGTAGCTGACAAATTCCATCAGGCATAGTTTTATCATTATAAATGGAATATGTGTTATAATAAACAATTGAGTCATCTAAACTCAAATATGAAAAATTCTTTAACAAAGCGAGAGCACATACTTTGATACTTCCTGCAACATTTATCTCCAGATAATTATGTTTCAGGTCATACCGTATTGGATAAGATTTAATAACAGCTTCATTTTTAAGTACAACGTTACCAACTTCCCAATTTTCGTTTAAATAAAAACTCCCCTTTTGCTCAGGAGGAGGTAGTGGTAGTTCTTTAATTAAATATCGATTGAAGTGAGCAGCTCTATCTAGTCCTGCTTCAACGTTCTGTGCTACTGAAAAGAAAGGCAATAAAGTTAATCCCAATAATAATTGTTTCATACAATGTTGATTGTCAATTACAAATTAAATGTACAAGGTTAATGAGTACTTTAAATCACCCAATTGGAGTGAAATACTGAGTTAATCAGCTATTAATTCGCTATCTGGATTAAGGGAAGTTTTATTCTTCAAGAGAAAGATAATACCAATACAATAGAAATTCTTAGTTCAAATCACTAAAAACCTATATTGTGCAATTAAAGGGTAGTAATTCTAAGGCAACTCAAATTTAACACAGGTAATTTAATTACTTCAAAACCTATCCGGAATCTGAATCACTTTTAAAACAACTTCGTGGGGATCACCATCTTTATCAAGAAGGTAGAATTTAACAAGGGGGTTGTCTTCCGAGATATTATTCTCAACTTTTATTACCTCATTATCAGGTAAGTGCTTTTCTATCTGGACTTGCAAGTCTTCAATCGCATGGGCAAATTGAACCTCAAGTGAACTGGGATTATATTGGGTGGTTTTCATTTGGTTATGAGCAATTGTACACGCTACAACTTACTACAATAATCTAATAACTAATAGTTTACTACCACTTTATTAATGCAGAGGCCCAAGTAAACCCACTTCCAAATGCTGCTAAACAAACGATATTTCCTTCTTTAATTTTGCCTTCTTCCCAAGCCTCACTCATAGCAATGGGAATAGAACCAGCTGTGGTATTGCCATATCGCATGATGTTGTTATAGACCTTATCCTCGGCCAACTCCATCTTTTGTTGGATATAATTACTTATCCGTAAGTTCGCCTGATGTGGGATAAGAAGATCTATGTCTTCTTTCTTCATTTTATTTGCTTCTAGTGCTTCCAGTATTACTTCATGGAATCTGACAATGGCATGTTTGAAAACCAAATTGCCATTCATGTGTACTTTGAATGAGGAGGTGTCAAGTATTTGTTCCGGCTGCCTTTCCATATGTGGTCGGCTACTTCCAGGGTCTTTGACATACAATTCTTCAGCAAACCTTCCATCGGAATGCAGATGTGTGGAAAGGATCCCTTGCTGATCCGAAGCTTGTAAAATGGCGGCTCCAGCTCCATCACCAAATATTACCGCTGTATTTCGTCCTCTGGTGGTTAAATCCAAAGCGGTAGACTGTATTTCAGCTCCAATGACTAGAATAGTCTTATACATTCCTGTTTTAATAAATGCATCAGCTGTTGATAGGGCGTATATAAAACCTGAGCAGGCGTTTCTAATATCCAGTGCACCAATCGATTCTAATCCCAACTCACGTTGTAACAGCACACCAGATCCAGGAAAAAAGTAGTCAGGGGTGATTGTAGCAAATACGATGAAATCAATATCTTCTACTTTGAGATTAGCCCTATCCAATGCTATGTGAGTGGCCTTGGCGGCCATATTGGCAACGGTATCGGTTTTCGGATCAATGAATCTTCGTTCTTCTATGCCAGTACGTTCAATTATCCATTCGTTATTCGTATCAATATTAGTTGAAAGCTCTGCATTGGTCACAATTCTTTCTGGTACATAATGACCTAAGCCAACAATTTTAGAATGCTGCATATTTGAATAATGTTAAAAAAAACCAAAGATAATTAATTATAGCTAATGTAGGCGAGTACTCTAATTTCAATATCCTCAAATTTATTTTTAACTTGAAGCAACTGACTGCGTATAACATTTGTCATTAATAAGGTAAACAACTCAAAAAAGGTCATGCGAAAAAACTACTTCAAAATTGCTTTCAGAAATTTAGTTAAAAATATAGGCTATTCGGCCATTAATATTTTTGGGCTGGCCATTGGTCTCACTAGCTGCTTGTTAATAGGGATATACGTACAAAGTGAATTGAGCTTTGACAAGTTTCATAAAGATATAGATAAGCTGTACCGTGTGAATGTGACCTATAGTATGGGAGGTACCAGCCAGATGACCTATATGACCCCTACTGCTTTGCTGCCTAATTTAATGAGGCAGTTCAATGAGGTGGAAGCAGGTACCCGGGTTTTTGACGTGGCTATGTTTAGCCCCGTGGTAGTAAGTAAAGAGGATAACAAATACCAGGAGGGTAAGTTTTTTTATGTGGACAGTACTTTTTTCGATGTTTTTTCTTTTCAGTTACTAAAAGGTGACGCTAAAAAAGCCTTAGTGGAACCAGCAAGTGTAATTCTCACACAAAAAATGGCCACAAAATACTTCGGTAATCAGGAGGCTTTTGGTGAAACTATCATGGTAGATGGTAGGGAGTATAAAGTGACGGGAATTCTAGCTGATGTTCCCGACAATTCGCACATCCATTTTGACTTCTTAGGTTCATTTTCTTCATTGAGGGCCTCAAAAAGTGAGATATGGTGGAGTGCCAACTATGCCACCTATGTGAAACTGAATAATACAGCCAATACAGAAGCTATTACTAATGATATTGAACAGCTAGTGCGTGAACAGCTAGGTAAAGACGTATTTCAGGGCGAAGACAGAATTATTTTTGATCTATTTCCTGTCAAGGACATTCACTTATATTCCAAATTGCCTGTTGAAATTCAACCACAAAGCAATATACAATATGTCTATATTATAAGTTTGATCGGTATTCTCATTTTGGTAATAGCTTGTATTAATTATATGAATCTTGCTACAGCCAGATCAGCGGACAGGGCAAAAGAAGTGGGGATGCGAAAAGTATTAGGAGCTTATAAAACCCAACTTTTTTATCAGTTTATGAGCGAGTCATTTGTCATCACTTTGATAAGTGGAATCCTCGCACTTGTAATCGTCAATATTTCGCTCATCCCATTCAATCAATTGACTGGTAAGTCATTGTCCATGGCAGCGATTTACAATCCACAGATAAGTATAGGCTTAGTATCAATTATCATACTGGTCAGTTTTTTGGCGGGTGCTTATCCAGCACTTAGCTTGTCTTCATTTAAGCCCGGTGAGGTCTTGAAAGGAAGTTTCAAAAGATCGGCTACTGGTAATATACTTCGAAAAATATTGGTGATTGTACAATTTTCCATTTCTATACTATTGATAATAGGTACGCTGGTTATTTACAAACAGCTCCACTTTATGCAGAATATCAAATTGGGCTATAACAAGGAAAACACATTGATCATCCCTACTGATGGAGAAGTCAATAGGGATTTCGATAAAATAAAAACAGTATTGGAACAACGGGCTGACGTTACAAGTGTGTCAATTGCATCCGAGAGCCCTACAGAAATTAATGGGGGTTATAACTTAGATGTTGATAATCATGAAGGCGTTAGCGTAAATGCTGTAACAGTTGATCGTGATTTTATCAAAACGATGAACATGGAATTAGCTGCAGGCCGTGATTTTACTGATGCTGATGTTACCAATGCCACACTTGATAGTGTTGAACTAAGAAACTATGGGTTCATCGTTAATGAACAACTTTTGAAACAACTTTTCATGCCCATAGATAATGCTATTGGCAAACAGGCCAATTTGAATGGCAGAAAAGGCCAAATTATTGGAGTAGTAAAAGACTTTCACTTTGCTTCCCTTCACAGGAAAATAAACCCCCTTGTTATGTTCATTGAGCCTTCACAATACAACAAGTTGTTTATAAAATTAAAGGCCGATAATCTTTCACAAACGTTATCAGGGCTAGACCAGCTATGGAGCCAGTTGGTGCCCAACCGTCCCTTTGTGTTCACTTTTATGGATCAGGAATATGATGCCCTTTATAGGAATGAAGAAAGGCTGGGGAGCATTTTTACTGTTTTTGTTTGTCTTGCCATTAGCATTGCCTGTATGGGATTGCTAGGGTTAGTGTCGTTCACTGTTCAACAAAGAAGCAAGGAGATTGGGGTCAGAAAAGTGCTGGGTGCCACAATTGCTAGTTTGTTTGGGTTGATTTCTAAAGACTTTACCAAGCTCATAGTTATTGCATTTTTAATTTCCGCCCCGTTAGGTTATTATTTAATGACCAATTGGCTTACGGATTTTGAGTACAGAACGGGCGTAGGTTACATACCAATTATCGTTTCAATTTTACTCACTGTTGTTGTCGCGCTTCTTACCATAAGCTATCAGGCCATAAGCGCTGCAAGAATGAATCCGGCAGATACGCTTAGAAGTGAATAATGAAATCAATTGGCAGCTGAGGAAAATGACGTTTAATCGAATATATACTTCGCATTTTCTCCTAATTCCCTTAAGAGGGGGCTTTTTGGGAAATACCGAAGACCTTCGTTGTTTTCGATTAATCTTCTAATAAATGAAAACAATAAAATTGATAGAAGAGGCATATTTATGGAGAAAGCAAATAGCGATTTCAGTTTTTTGCCTTTTGTTTATTATCACATTTGAGGTTTTTCAGCAGTATTTTTATGTGGTCTATTTTGATTTGGCTTCTGATAAATTTCAATTATCCGATGTCTTTATAGGTCAAATGAGAGGGTGGGCAATTTGGTTGATGGTTTCTATACCATTTATCCTTTATGTAAAACAAAAGCCACTAAATAAACACAACCTAAACGCAAGCAATTTCTTTAGCTACTTCTTGGGTATCCTTTTTATGATTGCGATCAATGTGGCCTTTATAAGTATTGTACAAGTAATCATATCCGATCTTGAAATGACAAAATCATTATTTATAGAGACCATTGTATTCTATATTTTCCAGAAAGGGCCTATTTATTTTATCGCTTACACTATGTTGCTAGTACTTACCCATTTTTTCATTTATGCAGAAACAATGGAATTGAAAGTTCAGGAACTTGCAGAATTAAAACGGACAAACAAAACCATCTATGATGATCTAATAAAGAGATCCTATAAGGATTCAACCTTTGTGATCAATGTGAAAATTGGAAACCGATGGAAAGTAGTACCATTGGATACCATCACTTGGATAGAGGCCGATGATTATTGTGTAAAACTTCATGTTGATAGTGGAAAGGCATATACCATCCGCACTTCAATGAAAGAGTTGGAAAATAAACTTTCAAAAGATTTATTTATCCGGACACATCGTAAATCAATTGTGAATATTGCATGTGTAAAGGAATATTCATTTGCCGAAAGCCCACAAATTGTATTGTACAATGGAGTGTCTATTCCCATTGCCAAAAACAGACTCAAGGAAGTAAAGCTTCTTCTTCAACCCGGAATGCGCATCTCCTCCTAAGCTTACTGCGAATAAGGGTGTGTTTACTGCAATCTCTGGAAAAACCGCCTGATTTCTTCGTTCCTTCATAAAAGCTACATCACTAAACTCATTAGGAATGAAAAGAATATTAGTGCTCTTATTGATTTTTTTTACCAATACTTACTGTATTGGACAAGTCGATATTTTTGATTCGGTTGAAGATCATTATACAACCAATAATGGGGTTCGAATCCATTATGTTACATTGGGTGAAGGACCTGTAGTACTATTCGTTCATGGTTTCCCAGACTTTTGGTATACATGGCGTGATCAAATGGCGGTATTAGCAACGGATTATAAAGTATTGGCAGTTGATCTACGGGGGTATAATTTAAGTGATAAACCAGAGGGAGTCGAAAATTATACCTTTAACGTACTTGTTCAAGATTTACGGGCCATAATCTTAGATAATGGTGAGAGGCCAGTCTACTTAGTAGCACATGACTGGGGAGCAGCCATAGCATGGCGACTAGCTATTAACTATCCACAACTGATTAAAAAACTAGTGATATTAAGTGTACCTCACCCCAATGCAGGTGATCAGATTTCCATTCCTATCGAGTCCAGAAAACCTTCTTATGTTGATCGGTTTGTGAGTGAAGAGTTTAGAAATCAGTTAACCACTAATTGGTTAGCAGCTTGGGTTACCGATCCAAAGGCCAAGGAAAGATACCGAGAAGCTTTTGAAAAATCCGATAAAGATGCCATGATTAATTATTACAAAGCCAATGCCTCCACCTTGGAAAACCTAAATAGTGAAGAGTTTCTACAACGGAGTAAAGTGAAATTAGCCAACCTCACTATGCCTGTATTGGTGATTCATGGAAAGAATGATCCGTATTTGCCAATTTCTGGACATAATAATACTTGGAATTTTGTAGACAATGAACTTACCATAGAAGTACTGCCTGATGCCGGTCATTTTATTCAACGTGACGAAAGTGGTAAGGTCACTCAGCTAATCAAAACATTTATCAGTAACTAAACATTTTACAATATGAGACATCAAATATTGATAGCCTTTTTGGTTTTGATCACCAGCATTTCGTATGGTCAAAATACCCTAAATACCTATTATGAAGCCATACAAGCTAATGAACCCAATAGTGAATTCCCATTTGGGCAGATGAATACCAACGCACCAGAAGAAACACGACAGTTTGAATTTATGGTTGGTGTGAGCCATTGTACGGATTCGATTTTAAATCCCGATGGCACCTACAGGGTGTTTCCTAGTATTTGGAGGGCAAAATACTTTTTGAATGGTTATGGAATACAGGACAATAACTTTAATGCGGTAAACCCAACAACCAATTTGCGGGTTTATAATTCGCAAACCAAAGCCTGGAATGTAATCTATCTGCAAAGCGCCAATGGGTATTTCAGTGGTGAATGGGAGGGAAAATTAAATGAAGGGAATGAGATTGTTTTAACGGCTGAAGTGCGGGGAAACACTAGTAAGTTGTTGTTTTATAACATATCCGATGAGGGGTATAGCTGGCATAGTGAGACCATTAAACCTGATGGAACTTCCTTTGTGGGCTGGATTAAACATTGTGTAAAACAAAAGGAACTATGAGGTTATATTTATTTTTAGTGATCATAAGTGCCAGTGGGTTAGTAATGGCACAAAATAATTCTTCCTACTATAAAAGCATACGGGAATTTGAGCCTAGTGAAGAGTACCCCTTTGGAAGACTCAACCCCAATGCATCTCCTGAAGTAGCTCAATTTAGCTTTATGATAGGCATTTGTGACTGTATCGATTCCATTAGGAATCAGGATGGGGGTTGGTTCTCCTTTCCGTCAATATGGCAAACGAAATACTTCCTTAATGGCACTGGTATTCAAGACAACTATTTTAATTCGCAAAACCCCACCAGTAGCTTAAGGTTGTATGACCCCATTTCGAAAAGTTGGAAAGTGACCTATGCTCAGCTAGGGCGCGGCTATTTTGTAGGTACTTGGGAAGGGGGCATGGTAGGGGATAAAATGATACTCACTCAAGAACAGACCACTTCTACAGGTCAAAAATTCATCAGTCGTTTAACATTTTCTGGTATAAGCAATGAAGGATTTGACTGGATCAGTGAGTCGGTGTTTGCTGATGGTAAAACCACGCCCGGCTGGATAATTCATTGCAAGAAAAGAAAACAATAAGATTTTTATTAGATTGATAGGTGAACTTAATTTTAATAATAATTACCTATTGAACATGATAAATACAATGACGAATAAAGTAGTGATGGTGGTTGGAGGGGCATCTGGTATAGGCTTGGCACTTATCCATAAATTAATTGAACGAGAGGCAAAAGTTATTGTCTTGGATATAAAACAGCCCGGTTTAAAAAATGATGCTGTTGTCTACTTTCATTGCGATGTAAAGTCCGAGGAAAGTGTGAAAAATGCAGTTGAAAAAGGAATTGCGCATTTCGGTAAATTGGATATTGCAGTAAATAATGCAGGGATCGGTGGAGAGTTTAATCCGGTGCATCAATACAGTACAGAAGATTGGAATAAGGTGATGGCCATTAATCTGACTGGGGTATTTCTATGTATGAAGTACCAGTTGGCCTATTTTGCGAAAAACAATGCTGGATCGATTGTAAATACAGCTTCCCTGCTAAGTATAGTGGGATATGCTAACGATTCGGCTTATGTCGCTTCAAAACATGCCGTTGTAGGCCTTACAAAATCAGCAGCATTGGAATATGCATCCATGGGCATCCGTGTAAACTGTGTTAGCCCTGGATTTACAGACACCCCCATGACTGCTAATTATGACATGGAGAAACGCAAATCACTAGAGGACAAACATGCACTGGGAAGATTTGCAAAAATGGAGGAAATAGCAGAATCTATTATGTGGTTAGGCAACAATGGCACTTTTATTACAGGTCATAATTTAGTGGTGGATGGTGGTTATACTGTATCATAATACATCCATTTTACCGTTAAGGTGAGCTATTAAATTTTTTAATCAGACATGCACTAAGATTTGAAATATGCTAGAATGATTTGAATAATTCTTTTTATTCAAAAATAGTATGTTATATTTAAATATTATTTAATAGAATTTTAATTAATCAGGGGGGAAATCAAATGTCTAATTTTATTCAACAGTGGAGCCATTTTGCATTATATATTGCATATGCGTTTTTTGCAATAAGTATTATAATTACTGTGGGTTATTTCTTAAAGATGTTTATGATTAAGAGTAAGTCAGGTAAGTATGACTACATTAATGAGTTTGAAGCCCAGTATTTTTGGTATTCACTTTTGTCAATAACCATTGGGATTGGATTTTTAATTAATAGTGCTATTGAGTCAACATTTAAGAATGGGGGTGCTTTCGAGTTTCTCGTTGGTATATTTATAGCAGGTATAGTCAGTAGTATATTTGGTTATGCGGCTTATGTATATTTTAAGTTCTACTATCCTTCCGTAATTGAAAAGAAATTGAACAAATTACGATTTACTCCCCGTATTTCTGCTGAATCAGGAAAGCCTATGAGATTACTATCTGAATTGAATGAAGATGAGTATTTGACCAAGGAAATGATTGCTGAAGAGGAGGAATTTGTTTTTGAATATGATGTTTGGATTGATGACGAAACAGGCCATCAACTAATTGAAAAGTATAATTCACATTTACATGCGATAATCTGCTCAAATTGTAATTTCAGGACACTGAAAGAAGTTGATGAAAAAATGGTGAAGTCGCCCACAACCAGCGAGGAAGGGCTATTGGTAAAAAATTATAAGTGCAGTTATTGCAATAATAAAGAAACAAAAGAAGCGGTAATCGCTAAACTGTAGTATACCTTTTACCTAATTCAAATAAAAAGTGCAGATTACCCCTCACTGCTTTTAGTATTCATGGCACGTACAGCACGTTCTATTCCAGCAGGTGTTAATGGAAACATGGGTACCAACTCTTTCATTACCTGAATGGTATAGGTAGAAGGCCAGTACCTTAACGGCTCTGGATTGAGCCATACGCACTTTTTAAATTTCTTTGCAATTGCCTGTATATTCCTAATGCTTCGGCTGTTCAGTTCATAAGGTGCCATGGCAGCGTCACCAATAAAAAATACCCGGTACGTTTTGTTGTGCATCAGCAATTTTTCTACAGATATAGCCTTCGATCTTCGCTCATCCATGAATACGCGATCATGAATAGTATTGTGGAAATAATACACTTCTAAATCATGGGCGAAGCGTGTCTTCATTTTACGAAATAGATTTTGAACACTTCTTATATAGGGTGCCATGGAATAGCCTCCGTTATCTATGAGTACAATCACCTTTAACTCTTCATTTTTCTCGCTCGACAATTCTGGAATGAAAAGCCCACCACGTTTTAATCCAGACTTGATGGTTTTACCAACGTCCAACTTTTCTATAGCACTTTCTTCAATTACGCCTTTGATGGAAGCCAGAGCGGCATCCACATTATTGTCATTGAGTAAGGCATCACGGTCTATCGGAAAATAGTTTTTATCCCCCATTACCTTTCTGGCCATTTTGCCGCCACCTTGCCCACCTACACGGATACCATTTTTAGCTGCACCACCATGACCATAGGGGGAAATGCCACCAGTGCCAATCCAATGACTACCACCACCATGTTGTGTCTTTTGCTGTTTCCTTACTTTCTCCATCCGTTCCAGGAGTTCTTCCAAAGATAAATCCGAATAGTCAGCCATTTTGTCCAGTACACGTTCGGTAGGCACTTGGTCATTATTCGAGTCACCCTCATTATCTACCTGATCTGGATTATCCTTGTCCCAAATTTCCTTACCAGAGATCACCTCTTTTATATCGTAGCTGGTCAAGTGTACTTGGTCAAGAAATGTCTCTACCAACTCTTCATCAGTAAGCTCATGATCGGCCTCATCTAAAAATTGCGTTTTCCATTTTGCGAAAGTTTCAGAACGGAGGATGGCATCGGCCAATGTTTGGCCGGGGGCAATGGGTACATGTAGAAAATACTCATAATACGCTTTCGTAAATGGGCCAATATCGGCAGGTTCTTTTACAATGATTCCCTTCAAAACATTGTGTACATCTCCCAATGTTTTGATCAGCCCTTTTTGCATTGCTTTCCGAAGTAAAAGCAAGGTGCGTACATCAGCTTTTAAGCCATGAGACCGAAACCGTTCTGGTAGGGAGCTTAGCATATCAATTTAATTGTGAGCCTCCAAAAGTGGTATTATCGGCACCTATCATTCTATTGATGCGTTCCATATCCGTTTGTGTTTTGATCAGTGCACCTATTCCCTCTAGGCCTTCTATTTTCTTCACTGCTTCTTTGGGTGAAATGTCACTCATGTATTTGAGCCAGTTAAGTATTTCTCGTGTTGTAGGTGCCCGCTCCAGTCCCAAGCGTCTCAAATGATAAAAAACATCCAAGGCCACTCGTACCACTTGCTCATCAAGTTTTGGATGATGCTTTTCCACGATTTTCCCCATAACTTCCCTATCGGGAAAATCAATGTAATGATAGATGCACCTGCCTTTGAAAGCCGTAGGCAGCTCTTGTTCACGGTTGGAAGTGATAACAATGGCCGGCATTTCCTCTTCAGATATTTCTATTACCTCACCAGATTCCGGCATAATAAATTTTCGGTGACTCAATGCATACAACAAGTCATTGGGGAATTCCCTAGGGGCTTTATCAATCTCATCAATTAGCAGCACGGAATTGGGTTTGCTAAAGGCAATGGCAGCAGGGCCTTTGACTACATAATCGTTAAGCGATTCAGGATTTCTATTGCCCGTTGTGAGTTTACTTGCCAATCCTTTTTCCTCACGTTGAGCATTGAGTATTTCAATTTGAGAATCGCGCAAGTATTTGACATGGTCAAATCGAGCTACAAATTGCTCTACGTTACTTTTGGAACCGACCGGATACACCTCTAAATCCAACCCACGATCTTTTGAATAATGAATAGGGAGGTCGGTTTTCCCGGTACCTGGTTCACCTTCAATCAAGAGGGGCATACCGAGTGTTCTTGCCATATGAAAAGCCTGTGCCAGTGCCGGGTCACAAAGGTATTTATCGGATCCAGTCCAATGAGTTGTTTCTGCCATAGTTAATTACAACTGTTTGATACGAATTTAGTTCATTTTTGAGGCTCAAATATCCTACAGTTTGCTGGAAGTATCAGGATACAGAGAAATATCTTGAAATCTATTGACCAGCAAAAGGAGTTCCGAATATGCCTACAGCCAGTTCAGCCCAAACGAGTAAAAAAGCCGATAGGATGATTATACAGAGAATTATGCGAGATTTTGCATTTGTGATTTTCCGTAGCACCAGCTCACAAGCAAGGCCAGTACCTAACAAAAGGAGACCCATTACTACAAAATCGGCAGCCGTCCAAGCAACTTCATCAGTGAACTGCATAGCAATGAAAGGAATGAGCAATAGGAGGGCTACTGCTAGTACTATTAACTTAAATCTTTTGTTAAAAATTGCCATAATAGTGCTTACTTAAATATAGAATTTTTTGTTGTGTTAATTATTAAGAATCTTCAAGTATTGTTTCCATGGGCCTACTTCCCCCTGATATTGACTGGCCATTACCCTTGCAATTTGTGAAATGTGATTGAGATCATGAACCACCCAGCTAGAAAGTAATTGGCTTAATGTAACAAGTCCCAATTCCGGATGTGTGCCATTTAGGTTTAAATCTAGAGAGTTTAAATTTTTAGATAGTAGTACCTTGACGTTTTTAGCCCTTAACACACTGAATTCATCCAACAATTCGTTTATGTTTTTCCCTTTGCTGTCATTGTATTGAGCAAAACGGTCAAAAGGGACAAAGGTCTTATCTTTCAAATCAGACAGAATTATTTCCATTCTGGGAATCCAATCTGTTTTTTCACCATGAATAAGGTGGCCTGTGTTCTTCCAAGGCATAGCAATTTGTTTTTTCTTACAAATTACTGCTCTTAAAAGTGTAAACTATGTCCTTTTAACTCTGTAAAGCATGTCCCTTTACCGTACCAAATTGCATACAACGACCTGGCTATACTGTCGTGGGGATTTAGAACATTCTGTCCTTTCCCAGACTGCTTAGCCACACCTTATTCAAATATATTCAACGTGGCGGAATATCTAATCTCCACAGTACTTTCTGACAGAAACAACCCCATACAGTCATAGGTGGTGTTGTGGCTCGTTGTTTACCCTATTGTCAGGTTTACCCGTTTGCCTAATCCAATTTCCATCAGGCGGTAAAGCGTTGAAAGCTGGATGTCACTATGTCCATTTTCAATTCTGGAAATAAAGCTTTTTTTGGTTCCTGTTCGTTCGGCAAGTTGTTCCTGAGTCATTTTGGCGCTTTTTCTTGCATCTCTGATTATTTCACCAATTGCAAATGCCTTGGCTTTAATCTCGAAATTGGCTCTTCCTTCTGTTCCGATAGCCCCATATCTCTCATTCAGATGATCGTCAAATGTTGTTAAATGTTTTTTCATTTTGATTTATGTTTTAGTTCAAAATATTCACTCTTGATTCTTAAAGCTTTTTCTATTTCCTTTTTGGGTGTCTTCTGAGATTTCTTTTGGAAACCGTTGAAAAGAACTACCAAGTTCCCTTCGTCAAAACAGCAAAATATTCGATAGATATTGCTTTGATACTCGACTCTAATTTCGAACAACCCATCAGATCCAGTCAAATGTTTAAAAAACTTACCTGGTATTCTATCCGCAATTCGAATCATGAACAATACTTGGTCAATTTTGTCCTTCAACTTCTCATCCAAAGGATCAAAAAAATCTCTGAAGTAGTTCTTGAAGAAAACTAATTGTCGTCTTTGTTCCATTCGGCAAAGTTAACTAATAATGTAACAAAAAGAAATCTTGATTTAGTTCCGTTAAGTATAATACGACATGAAGAAATGAGCCACAACGCCACTGTAGGTGCGTACGCTACCAGCAGCAAATAAAGTTGAAAGTAGTGATTTCTGTGTTTCCTGACAAGTAGTTTTAACCTTGGCAAATACATTGTTACCAACTTTGAGCCGAAACCTGCGTGTAGGCCAAGAGATACAAGAAGCACAAGGAAGACCTACAGAAATTATTAGATAACACAAACACAGAAAGAACGGGAGAATTGCACTTGCTAAATAGAAAGCACTAAAACGTATGCGCTCATACAGAATGTTGCCAAACGTTTGTTATTATTCGGGTAGATTTTTTAAGGAGTTTTCAATGTCCTGACGTCCTATGATGGACATAATTTCTACTACCTCATCTGTGATTCTATAATATATGCTATCTGATCCACAGACGCATCTTCTATATCCTGCTTTAATAAAATCAATTGACTCAAAAGAGTATGGTCTTTGAGCTATAATCTCAAAATACTTAAAAAAGGATTCAAAATATTTGTCCGCTTGTTGAATGCCAAATTTAATAGTTCCGTAGTGGTGAATTCTAATTAAGTCTTCCTTGGCAACATTACTTAGTTTGTAATTAGCCATTCATCAAGGACTTTGATTGAGCCAAGATTTGTTCTTTACTGTCAATAGTAAATCCACTTTTTTCAGCTTTTTCAAGTTTCATTCTAACTAGGTCAATCTGTTGTTGTTGCTGTCTTGCCTGTCGTATTAGGTCGTTGACAAGTTCGCTTTTACTTGCATATTCCTTGCTATTAACTTGAGTTTTCAACCACTTATCATTTGGTTCTGTAAATGAAATGCTTTGTCTAGCCATAATTACTTTGTGTTGGTGTAATAACGCACCAAATATAAAATAAGTTTAAGGAATAACAAAAATTGGTTTTGAGGTATGTTTGCCAACGGCCCCTGTAAGGCGCGTTTGTTTACTTGTTTTACTGGGCATAAAACTAGCACGATTTGGGTTTAGAACCAAGTCGCAATGCAAGCAGCCTGAAACACCCGTCCTTATAAATTGTCCACAAGTTAAGAATTGAAAGTAGATGTGAAATGCTACCCATAACGTGCGGCCGAGCCGTACTAAAGCATCTAGGACTACTCAATGTGGAGACCAAATGCGCTCTTAAGGCATGTTGGGGAGTGTTTTATAAATCTCCATTAACACTTAGCCTGACTGTATCATTGGTCATATCAACATAACCTTGAAAGTAGCAAAATCCTCCATCGTTCGGAATTGACAATCTCTGATTGAAATAATCAACTTCTTCTGGTGATTCCCACAATTCGCATAAACAGTTAATAATGAGAATTTTATTTCCTTTTTCATAGTAACCAAAATACTGCTTATAGACAGAATCCAAAATGTCTGATGGAATATTAAATAATTGGTCTGAACTGTCAATTTTTTGACGAAATAACTTTAACCCTTTTGAAATATCTTGCTTATTAGGAATATAGGTGTCGTATTTTTTTGAATAGTAATCGTGTTCATGAATTATTACTGAAAATTCGTCTACATATGTCGAGTTGTTTTTATCACAACTAGTGAGGCAAGAGAGGATAAATATAATTATAATGAATCTCATGATGATTGGACGATGTTCGTTAAGGGAGATAGTT
>DDIU01000042.1:0-71223 GCA_002338655.1 Flammeovirgaceae bacterium UBA1842
CAGAAATAAGCAAGTGACTAGTTTTGGTCCATTATACCACAAGCCCTAGCCAAGCTAGTGACCTTAATTTATTGGTGGGAGCACTTCTTCCCTTCATTTTTTGAGGCCAAAAAACGAAGCAAAAAAGCCTTGAAAAAATACCGCACTACATCCAACGCTCAAATAGCCAACCCTGCTGCACCGTCACACACCACCACGCCATTTTTTCGCCTCGCCCGCCTTGGTGAAGGTACGTTTTCAAAAAATTATGAACGTGACAGAAGTCCAACCACCACTAACGAATAAACGAACTAGGGCCCACGAATCAGTTATGAACTAATTTTCACAAACTGTCGAGAATCTCTTCAATTGCTTCTATCTTTTCATCTGTGTATTCGCCAGAAGTAGCGTAAACAATATTTCCTTCTTTATCCAACAGAAACATATAGGGTACATCTTTTTCATCAAATTCCAAGGCATCTTTATAGGTTTTAAGATCGCCTTTATAGAAGAGAATATTTGGGATTAATAGTGGATCAAGTTCCTTAGCGGTTTTCTTTTTAGCCGTACTGGTGGCTGCTGCTTTTATACCTGTAAACATGGGAACAAAAAACACATTGATGTCATACGAAAAACCTGCAAACACCCCGGTGGATTCCTTTATAAACTTGTTATAAACAGGGCTAAACCAGGTGTTAAGATCATCTTCTGCTTTTTTGGAATATGCCAGCCCTAGCAACGTGTATTTATCAGTAACATCATCGGGGATATTTACAATTTCATCCTCCACGGTTTCCGTTTCCATGTCAGGAAACCGAGTGCCCTCCAATTGAGCAATTGCACCAAAACTTAAAGCCAACAGACAAACTGTAAAAAGGTATTTCATGGATTTTATTTATTTTTAATTATTATAAAAACGACCGTAAAAATTTATTCCATCTTCCTGATCCTTGTTTCAATGCCTGCCTCCCCTTTCATTAAATCAACAATTATACCGGTATCTGTATTTCCATAATGGTAGGGGTATAAAATTTTAGGTCTGAAAGCTTTAGCCGCATCAGCTACCATTTCAGGAGTCATGGTATAGGGCAGATTCATAGGTAAAAAGGCGATATCAATATTTTTTAATGCCTTCATCTCTGGTGTGTTTTCAGTATCCCCACCTATGAAAATCCGCTTTCCACCAATGGTCAACAAGTAGCTATTGCATGTCCCTTTTGGGTGGAAGAATTCACCGTTTTCACGCTTATGAACTAAATTATAGGCAGGCAGTGCTTCAATTGTAATTCCCTCAAACAAGGTTTTTTCGTCATTGCTCAATAACTGTCCAAAACCTAGTTTATCTATAGCTAACTGTGTTGTAATAACTTTTGTGTCCAGTTTTTTAATTTGATCGACTGCCGTGGCATCACAATGATCACCATGGTGATGTGTAATCAAAATCAAATCCGCCTTTGGCAACTTGGTATAATCGCCCTCCCTTGAAGAAGGGTCAATGTGGATCACCTTATTATCAATTTCGAACATCAATGAGCCGTGGCCGATAAAGGTAATGTCCAACTTGCCAGCAGTAGTTTCAAAGCTGTCCTTTTCGTAATCCTGACCAAAGGAGACTAGGCTAACGGCACACAGGATTATGAGTAAAAACAGTCTCATTTTAACCATTCATATAATTTATAATGCTCCCCATTCATACCCAGTTTTTCATACACTTGTTGTGCTTTCACATTCTCCTTTTCAACATAAAGTCTGATTCCGCATAATTTCGGATCTTCTTCAACTATGGATTTGATATGTTCATACATTTCCCTGAATACCCCTTTAGCCCGATGGGAAATATCAACATAAACCGATTGAATCCACATTACGGTTCCGTTTCGCCATTCACTCCACTCTGGGGTAATGAGCAAACAAGCTATAATGGTCTCCTCCCCCTTGGTAGCTACGTAGTAGGTTCCTTTAGAAGGGTCTGCAAACAATGTTTCGATACCTTCTAATAAGGCATCTCGCTTCAAAACAATGTTTTCTGTTTCCTTGGCCATCAACTGCTGAAAGTTAGCAATAGTCTCAAGGTCTTTAAATTTTGCTTTTCTGATCTGAATCACATTCTAAATATAGCACTTTAATAAAAATTAGCCTTGATAATTTTATGGTAGTTGCAGATAACTTCCGTCAAATGAACCATTTTAAGTTAAACTTGTAATAACATATATCTATTTACAATATGAACTATGATGTTATAATTATCGGGGCTGGCCCAATAGGTCTGGCCTGTGGTATTGAAGCAAAAAAACGTGGGCTTAACTACCTCATAATTGAGAAAGGGTGCCTCGTTAATTCCATATACAATTATCCGCTCAACATGACCTTTTTCTCAACTTCAGATAAGCTTGAGATCGGGGGCGTACCATTTATCTCACATGGCAATAAGCCAAATAGGTTTGAAGCTTTGGAATATTATAGGCGGGTAGCTTCCAGTCAAGAGATTGACATTAATCTATATGAAAAGGTGGAAACCGTAACTAAAGAAGATTCAAGAGTAATTGTACAAACAAATAAGGGCAAGTATGAGGGCAAATCTTTAGTACTATCCACAGGGTTTTATGACCTCCCTTACTTAATGAATGTGGAAGGGGAGGAATTGCCCAAGGTGAAGCATTATTATGACGAACCACATCCCTATTTCAGACAGAAATTGGTGGTTATAGGCGCAGCCAATTCAGCCGTTGATGCAGCTTTGGAAACCTTTAGAAAAGGGGCCGATGTAACTATGGTAGTGCGTGAGTCTAGCATTAAGGAATCAGTAAAGTATTGGGTTAAACCTGACATCGAAAACCGGATTAAAAACAGTGAAATAAAAGCTTATTTCAACAGTGAAGTGACAAAAATAGAAGCACATCAAGTGACCTTGAAAACCCCACAAGGAAAGGTTGTGCTCCCCAATGATTTCGTATTGGCCATGACGGGCTATAAACCCAACTTTTCTTTGATGGAATCATTGGGCATTAAATTTCAGGACGATGAGTTTATCACACCGGTCTATAACGAAAAAACGAATGAATCCAACATTGATGGGGTCTATCTGGCTGGAGTTGTGTGTGGTGGATTGAAGACCAATAAGTGGTTTATTGAAAATTCGAGAGTACATGCCGGTAATATCATGGATGACATTTTCGGCAAATTGGCAAACAAGTAGTACGTAAAAACGAGGGAATTGGTTATCTGGTCATTTCCGTACGGTCGCTGTCTCCAGCCGATCATTTTAAAAAGCCCATATTTCTTATAAGTATCTAATTATCAGTGTTTTACAAAAACGGCATAATTATAGCCAAGTGTTTTGCGGTCAATTAAAATAATTAAACTCAAAACATCATGAAAACGTTAAAAACAACATTTTTATCCTCAATGGCACTGGTGCTGTTGTTATCAATCAATGCTTTTGCCACCAATGCTGACAAAGTAGTGGAAAAAGCAAGGGCAATGGTAAGTGAAGCTGCCCCTCATGACTGGCAGACATTGGCGAAAGCAGCTGATTTATGTATCAAAAAAGATGTTAACCTTACTGAAGCAAAAGAATGGTTAGACAAATCTTTGACAATTAAAGAAAGTAGCATGGCGCTTGAAGTGGCGGGTGACTACTATGCTAAAAACAAACTTTATGATCAGGCTATCAACAACTACGTTCAAAGCATGTTGAAAATCAAAGATCACGATAGGCAAGCGGACACTTCACGGCTGGAAGCAAAAATTGCCAAAGCAAAGAAAAACTCTTAAACACCCCAAGAACAACAGAAATGAGGGAGGGCTATTGCTCTCCCTCATTTTTTTTGTCCCCTCCATTTGCCTCCAGCTGCTCTTTTTCTTCCACTGTTTTATGCTTGTCCTGAACTGGGATTTCTTCAATATGTTTGTCCATTTCCCTCCAATAGTCCATTTGCATGGCATCCACCGGTTCGATGTGCTTCCCGTTGGCAATAAGCGCAATGGCCATAGCTGAGCTTGTCAAAAGTATTGTATAAAGTAACACGGCAGAACTAAAAGTATCCACTTGTAAGTGCACCGGTATGGAAAAGAATAACAGAATGGTGATCAGGCCTCTGGGGGCAATAAATATTTGTGGGTTCAAATCCTTTCGAACAATCAATTTTAGAAATAATGCCCGAACACCGAAAAGGGCAACGGTGATCAATAGGCTAATTAAAAACACCCTAAAATCAACCAGGGAGGAAACATTTATAGTTATACCAAAAATTACAAAGAAGAATGTCCTGACAACAAATGCCGACTCCATCGTTATTAAATGGAAGTTGCTCAAAATACTATGAATTGACGAAAGGTTGATAAGCTTCATCAGCTTTCCTTTGAAAAACAACTTGTAGTTATTGAGCACCAGTCCAAATATCAAAATGATAAGCAGCGAAGAGAGGTGGAAGAGCTTACCGATGGCATAAAGTACCAATAAAACCGCTATTAGTAAAAATAGCTTAACCTGGGTACGCAATCTTTGGAATATCAACACCAAGGCATAGCTGATCAATACGGATAAAACAATAGTAATCAGTATGTTAGATACAACATCCCAGATCACGGAGCCCACGTGATTATTGTCAAGGTTTCCGATAAGAAAATAGAAGTACATGATCCCCAGAATATCGGAAAAGGTGCTTTCATAAATCAAAAATTCTTTCTTTTCGTCCATCATTTCCCCGATAGATGGGATAACAATAGCACTGCTTATTACCGATAACGGAATGGCATAAATCAGTGAAGTGGTAAAATCATCCACAATGAAGCTATTGATTATGAAACCTAGAATGAATGAACAGCCTATTAACGAGGCCAAGGCCACTAATAACGATTTCCAGATGAGCGGCCATTTGCTCCTGTTGAGCTCCAGATCCAGTGCGGCTTCCAAAACAATCATTATTAACCCCACTATACCTAGAATTTCCAGGGCATCGAACAGGAATTCGCCCGTAGGGATATCAAAATAATTGGCTGCTGATTTAATGATCATACCAAGTGCCACCAGTAGCAAAACGCTCGGTACATTCGTTTTGGAAGAAATAATGTTGAATAAATAGGAGATAATGACCACAAATGAAGCGGCTATAACTATGGTGTATGGGTTTATTATTTCCATCTAATATTAGTTTTGATCGATTTGTTAATTGAACAAAGAGGAGGTATTACTAGCAGGGTCAAAAATACATATTACTATAATACAACAACTTAACTATTAAAAAAGAATCAAAAAACATCAATATACTTTAAAAATGTACTATTTTAGAAAATCACAATATAATAGTGCATGCTGATATATATTCTGTTCGTAATAGGTTTCGTTTTTCTCATCAAGGGTGCCGATCTTCTGGTAGATGGTGCAACATCGATAGGGAAGAAGCTGAATATCTCCAGCATTATTATCGGATTGACTATCGTTTCTTTTGGAACTTCTTTACCGGAATTATTGGTAAACCTCATTGCCAGCTATGAGAATAAGCCTGATATCGGAGTAGGAAATGTATTGGGTAGCAATATTGCCAATATCCTTTTGATTCTTGGGATTTCTGCCCTCATCAATCCCTTACCCATTACAAAAAACACTTATTTTATTGAGGTGCCTTTTTCATTGACCGCCACATTGTTGGTCGGTTTTCTTGCCAACGCGTCCTTATTTCACAAATCAACGGATTTGGCCATTAGCCGCTCAGATGGTTTGATTTTACTTTTCTTTTTCTTCCTCTTTATGGGGTATGTATACATTGTATCAAAACAGAAAAAATCAGAATTCAGCAATGAAGATTATAAGGAAATGCCCTATGCGAAATCCATAGGGCTCATTTTAATTGGCTGTGTCGGCCTATATTTCGGTGGTAGATGGGTGGTAGATGGCGCCATTTCAATCGCCCGTACATTTGGTATGAGCGAGACCTTTATAGGCCTTACCATTATTGCTATTGGCACATCATTGCCTGAATTAGTCACCTCTGCAGTGGCGGCATTTAAAAAAGATACTGACATAGCTGTAGGTAACGTAGTAGGCTCTAATATCTTCAACCTACTGTGGATCTTAGGGTTAAGCGCCACAATAAAAGAAATTCCGTATGATGCCATATCCAACTCGGATATCTTTATGATCATTGCTTCAAGTACTGCCCTTATATTGGCGGTAGTTATTGGCAAGCGCCCAATAATCAGTAGGTGGGAAGGCTTATTTTTCTTGATAGCCTATGTCTGGTATATTATATTCCTAATCCAAAGAGGATAATAAAAGGCTGAACTCACATTAAGCCCAACCTTTTAAATTAATCAGGTCCAGGCAGTGAGAATAGCGCCCATTATTGTGAAGCTTATTACAAAATAGAAGGCATCAATAAACCAGAGTTTAAAAGAGTTTCTGGAAAATAGGTAATTTACCCCTATTGCCATGGCCACCCATCCAAAGCCAGTGGCGAATCCGTAAATGATACCCTCCTGCACTTTAAGGCCATTCAGAAAAAATGCCAAGTTAACGGCCATAATAAACTCCAAAACAAAGGCCGTCCCATAAATTTTAGCCATGTTCGCATTTTTTAAGTCCTCCTCGGTAAATCCATTTTCTTTCATCCAGGGTTTTCCAAACAGTGGCCCATACCAAATAGCGCCAAGTACAAAAGTCGATAGTGTGGCTACCACGATAGCCAGCCAGTTTACATTTTCCATAATTAAGGTGTTTAGGTTATTATCTATTTACTTGTTACTTCATCTTCTCCTTTTTCATATTTTCTCCAAATGCCCAGCAACACCCCTATAATTTGATATTGCATTAACACTGCTGTTTCGTCCATAATGGTAAGGTCAAATGGGCGAAGGGAAAAATAGTTTTGTGTGGTAACTTCAAATAATCGGAAACAGATCCATATTGCAAAAGCGTACTTCATGCCTTTGAGGCCAGTATCTACATTCAGCTTTGTAAAAAGCCAAGCCATGGCATAAGTGGCCAAAAGCCCAGACAAGAAAGCGACACCAAGGCCAATAGCCATATTGAAGTGGGCAAAATCTTCTTCCTTGAGTTTATTCAGCTCCATCCATCGGAGTCCGAAAAAAGCATAGTCGTACCATAATGGCCTTACTAGTTGAGTTACAATAGTTGCGGCAAATACCGCGTAGTGATTAATAATAAGCTTTTTCATAGGTATCAATTATCTTCCTTTTCAATTGAAAATGACCCTTTGGCGGTATACCATGGCCGTATTTTAGCCGTTAATCGCCCTGCACTTATTGCGGGGTCTTTATCGGTAAGTGCTTTGGCTTCCTCCATTGACTTAACATTCAATATAAAAATTCCACCTCCACCTTCAAATGGGCCTGCGAGCATTAGTTCACCCCTTTTCGCCATGATTCCCATATTGGCCATATGAGCCGCCTGAATACTGTCAATTTCCGCTTTGGGTATGTCTGGTTTATCAGGATTGGTAATAAGTTCAACAAAGTAATATTTAACAATCTCCATCGGTGGAGTTGCTTCCCCATCCTGGGCATTGACAACCAATGGAAGAAGGCAAATAAAAATTATAGGTAACTTTTTCATATTATTAATTATGTGTTCAACTATCCTTTTGAGCTTCCTTGTTAGGAATAACTAGCAATGAAATTAGTATTTTTAATGATACGAAAATTGAGCAATCTACTGAAACGGCAGATTATTGGAGTAAAACGGAAATAATATTGTCCAAGCAAGTAACTGATAAAATCAAAATAAACGACCGTCTGGTCAGAATCATTGGGGTACAGTTTTTTGGAATAGTTATTCCAAATGCCACTGGGCTGGTGAGCAATACTGACCAATCAGCCTTATTTATTGTAGGGGCCTATGCCTATTTTATGCTCATTTCATTTTTAATCTGGCAAGGCAATCGGTATATCCTTTTCAAATTGGAGGAACAATATAATTGGTTTATCAACCCAGCACAAAAAGTGGTTTTAATCCTGGGCGCCAATGTTTTTTACACTGCTCCTTTGGTGGTGGTAATGCTTTTATTTTGGTATCACATTAATGGCAATACTGCTAACTGGAATGTAATACAAGCCACGGCCATCGTATGTGTAATCTGCGTTATTTTTATTACCCATGTATATGAAACAATTTTCTTGATCAAACAAAGGGAGTCTGACATACTAAAAGGCGAACGACTGGAAAAATCAAAGGTAAAGGCCGAATTGGATGCCTTAAAAAATCAAATCGACCCGCATTTTATGTTCAATTCATTGAACAGTCTCTCTTACTTAATTGATCAAGATCCAAAAAAAGCGAAGGATTTTACATCTAGCTTAGCCGATATCTATCGCTATATCCTGTCCAATAAAGACACGAGATTGGTTTTGCTTGAAGATGAACTCGCATTCTTAAACAAGTATATATCCTTGCTAAAGTTACGGTTCGGTGATACTTTAAATGTGTCCAACACCATTTCTAAAACCATGGGGAACAATTATTTAATTCCGCCTATTTCCATATTTATGGCCTTGGAAAATGTGGTGAAACACAATGAAATATCTAAAAAGCACCCAATGGAGGTGCTCATCAACCTTTCAGATTCCAACTTATCGATAACCAACAACATAAGAAAGAAGAAGTCAATGGAAGTATCTTCTAAAATAGGATTAAACAACCTAGATGAGCGATACAAAATTATTGTTGGGGAGGGGATTAAGACGAACCTGGATGAAAAACAATTTAACATCCTCCTGCCAATGTTGGAAATTAACGGTTAACCCATGAATATAATAATTATTGAAGACGAGAAATCCGCCTCTGCCCGATTGGCCGATATGCTAATAGCCCTAGACCCTACTTTCAATATTGAAGTGACTCTCGAAAGTGTTGAGGAAACCGTTGCCTACCTGTCAAACAACAAATCTCCACAGCTTGCATTCATGGACATTCAATTGGCAGACGATGTGTCATTTGAAATCTTCAATAAAATTGATGTCAGTTTCCCAATCATATTCACCACCGCTTATGACAACTATGTGCTGGAAGCCCTGGAACATAATTCCATTGATTATTTGCTAAAACCCATAGCACCTGATAGGTTGATGAAAGCCATTGATAAGGTTAAGCGGCTTGAAAACCATTTTGTTCATAATAAGTTTGCTTCGCTGTTATCAGAAAAAAAAGCTGCTAAATCGCGTTTTTTAGTTAAAAAGGGGACAGAATATGTCTCTCTTTCCACACCACAAATTGCTTATTTCTTTACCGAACATAAGATCGTATTCCTAAAAGACAAGAGCAGCAATAAATACATTATTGACAAGACCATTACAGAGTTACAAGAGCAGCTGGATACAAAAGAATTCTTCAGGATCAATAGAAAATACATAGCCTGTATTGATGCCATTAAAAGCTTTAAGCCAGACAACGGCAAAATTCTATTAACCCTAGAGCCTCCTTCAAATGAGGACGTTTACATAAGTAAAGAAAACGCCCCCAATTTCAGAAAGTGGATTGAACGATAATTAATCCAACTGCCCCAAAGCTTAAACCTCAACGGTTTTCCAATTGCCTTTTCGGAATACCAACACGCTCACTACAGCAAAAAGTGCTGAGGCGATAGCGATGGCCAAAAATATGCCCAAGGGACCAAAGCCCAAGCTTCTTGACAATACCCAAGCTAATGGCACTTCGAACATCCAGAAACAAAAGAAATTGATAATGGTTGGTGTCCGAGTGTCCCCAGCCCCATTAAAGGATTGGCCAATTACCATCCCATAGGCGAAAAACACATATCCACAACAGATTACCCTCAGTGCCATGGCTCCATATTTTACCACTTCGGCCTCACTTGAAAACAACCTGACAAACTCCTCCGCCCAAATGCCAAACACCAGCGAAACCCCGCCCAAAAAGATCATATTGTAAAAGGCCGATTTCCATACCGACTGCTCTGCACGATCAGGTTGGCCGGCCCCCAAATTTTGTCCTACCAATGTAGCTGCCGCATTGCTCAGCCCCCAAGACGGCAAAATAGTAAACATGATGATCCTAAACGCAATGGCATATCCTGCGAGTACCTCACTACCAAATTCGGCACTGATCCTGACCAAAAACAACCAACTCAGTGTACCGATCATATATTGACCAATACCCCCTAAGGCTATATTAACTATGTTTTTTATGGTCTTCCATTTGATTTTCAATTGACGCCAGTGCATCCGGATAACTGAAAATGTACCAGTTAGGGCAATGACCTGAATGACAACACCAATACCCCTACCTATGTTAGTGGCAATAGCCGCACCTTCCACTCCAAAAGCGGGAATTGGCCCCAACCCAAATATAAAAATAGGGTCAAGTATTATGTTGATGCCATTGGCAATCCATAAAACACGCATGGCTATGGAAGCATCCCCTGCACCACGAAAGATGGCATTGATTAGAAAAAGTAACATTACCGTAAGGTTGCCACCCAGCATAATTTTGGTGTAACCATACCCTTCCTCTATTAAAGAAGCCTCACCACCCATAAGCCGCAAGATGTCCTTAGCATAGAAAATACCAATGGCACTAAACACCATGGAAACAACAGTAGTGATAATTATTGCCTGCATCCCTGCTTCTGCTGCTTTTTCAGGGTTCTTTTCCCCGATCCTTCGGGAAACTACGGCCGTGGCTGCCATACTCAACCCAATGGCTATGGCATATACGATCATAATAACAGACTCAGTAAGGGCCACTGTGGCCACCGCATTAACACTTACTTTGCCCACAAAATAAATATCCACTACGGCAAATAATGACTCCATGACCATTTCCAAGATCATGGGAATGGATAACATAAATATAGCTTTGTTAATGTTTCCAGTAACAAAGTCTTTTTGTTCGCCTTTTATGGCCAACATAAAATTTTTGACTAAACTGCTTAAACGCATGATTATCGGTATTAATGTAAATAAAAGATTAGGCTTAATTAAAAGGTGAGTAGCTAACCTTCTAAAGGGGCTACTTCAAAATAAATACCGATGTAGTGCTCATGGACTTGTGATTTATATCTTCGTTGATTGAAGATTTTATTATAAATTAGATTGCAAATAACAGTAAATAGTGTCAAGTTACAAAAACACTATTCTAAAATTTGAAGTTGGCTTAATGAAAATTTCTTTACTGTCTATCTTTTTACTCATACTCCCTTACTGCTATGGATATTCAATGGCAGATGTGGACAGTATCAAAAATGTCATTGAAACCACGGATGACGATTCATTAAAAATTGAAGCTTTTTATGAATTAGCCAGACAAACGAGAAAAACAGATGTGAATCTGGCTATTGAGTATTGTGAAAAATCGGCCTCCATTGCCCGTGAAACCAATGCTTATGGCCAATTGGCGGATGCTTTGAATTACATCGGCATTTTATATTATGGCATTGGAAATTATGAGCAGACACTCCACTACTTCTACCAAGTATTGTCCATTTATGAGAAGAATCAAGATAGCGTCAAACTAGGGCGGGTATACAATAACGTTGGGCTAATCCTTACGGAATTGGGCCGGATAGAAGAGACGATAGAATACTATGATAAGTCATTGAAGATGAAAATTGCTTTTAAAGACTCCCTTGGTCTTTCTTCTACCTATAGCAATCTCGGCCTAGCCTATGACCAATTGGGACAAAATGATAAAGCCCTTGAATATTACCGCATATCATTAAAATTGGACGAGAAACACAATGACTATAATGGCCTTTTTGTTGACATGAGCAACATTGGGGAAAACTACATGAGCAGGGATAACTATGATTCGGCCGCCCATTATTTTGAAAAAGCCATGTCCTTGTTCAATCAGGTTGATGATCCCTATCACAAAGCTGAGTTATTGGAGCAATTCGCAAGGTTGAACAGAGCTCAAGGCAAGTATTCAAGAGCAATTGAAAAGCACAATAATAGTATCAGTTTTGCTGAATCGATTGAGGCCAAAAGCGTGATTGCAAATAATTACAATGGCCTTTCTAAAGTATATAAGGCGTTGGGCCAACTCGATAAATCATTGGAATACTATGAAAAATATGTAGCCCTACACGAAGAACTTTTTAATGAAGAGCAGTCTCAAAAATTAAAGCAGATTGAAAGTAATTATCAGATCCAGTCACGTGAAAATAAAATCACGCTGCTCAATAAGGAAGCCCAAATTAAGGATTTGAACCTAGCGCAAAATCAAATGCTGATTTACTTTATGGCGGGGGTAATTGTCCTGATTATGTTTATTATTTTTTTACAGTACAAGAAGAATGCATATAAAACCAAAACTTATAGCCTATTGCGTGCGCAGAATGAAGAAATTGTAGAAAAAAATAAAAACATCATGGATAGTATCCTTTGTGCGAAAAATATCCAACAAGCCATACTCCCCGATGATCAAAAATTGAAAGGGGTGTTTAGTGAGTCCTTTGTTATGAGTAAGGCGCGTGATGTGGTAAGTGGTGATTTTTATTGGTTTGCAGAGCGTGATGACAAGGTTTTGATAGCTGCGGTGGACTGTACCGGTCATGGAGTGCCAGCCGCGTTCCTAAATGTAATGGGCAACTCCCTGCTCAATCAAATCGTGCATGAGTCTAATGTGCTCAGTCCATCGGAAGTATTGGCCGAATTAAACAGCCGGGTGCTAAAAAGCTTAAAGGCAAAGGACATATATGTACAGGTAGATGATGGCATGGACATAGGCATCTGCCAGTTTGAAAGAAAATCCAAGAGGCTTTCATTTGCAGGGGCCAAACGTCCTATGTACTATTTTCATCAAGATAAGTTGGAGATTATCAAAGGGGATCATTTCCCTGTTGGCGGCAATTTGTATGAAAATAACAGGGTCTATAGTGAGCATACATTGCAGTTGGAAGAGAATGATTTAATATACCTCTTTACCGATGGCATTGTAGATCAATTTGGTGGTGATAAGAATAAGAAATTCATGTATCGCAGGTTAAAGGAATTGCTGAAAGGCACCATTGAAATGCCCCTTGATCAACAAAAATTGGCCATTGAAAAAACCATACTGGAATGGCAGGGCAACAACGAACAGACCGATGATATGCTGCTTATTGGCATCAAGGTTTGATTTATGGGATTTTTCACCGCTTCATTAATCTACCGTTCGTAACTTTTTGATGTGCAATAATTGCCCAATGAGTTACATTTAGTATCTGATTAACTTTAAAAGACATTATTATGAAAAAGGTAATTTTTTTGTGTTTAGCAATGGGGTTATTTTCATTAACCGCTCCTGCCCAAAGTAGAACTATCCCCGTTGACACCACGGTGGTCACCAGCCACACGGCCACTATCAATGGGACTAAAATATCATACACAGCCACCACGGGCACACAACCCGTTTGGGATGAGGCGGGTAAACCAATAGCGACACTTTACTATACCTATTACAAAAGAACCACTACAGAAAACACAGCAAACCGTCCTTTGCTCATCTCATTTAATGGAGGGCCCGGTTCAGCTTCCGTCTGGATGCACGTGGCCTATACCGGCCCCAGAGTGTTGAATATAGATGAAGAAGGCTATCCTGTACAGCCTTATGGTGTCCATGACAACCCCAACTCCGTATTGGACATTGCCGATATCGTGTATGTAAACCCCGTAAATACTGGCTATTCCAGGACCATCCCCGCTAGCGGAGAAGGGATCAATAGGGATAAATTCTTTGGTATCAATGCTGATATTAAGTACTTGGCCGAATGGCTAAATACATTTGTTACCAGAAATGAAAGATGGACATCACCAAAATACCTCATTGGTGAAAGCTATGGCGGCACTAGGGTATCAGGGTTGGCATTGGAACTACAAGAGCGCCAATGGATGTACCTCAATGGGGTGATCATGGTTTCCCCAGCCGACTACAATGTTTTTAATTCAGATGTGCCCATATCCTCCTCGCTCAACTTTCCCTATTTTACCGCAGCCGCCTGGTATCACAAAATGTTGCCCCCTGCTTTACAGCAAAAAGATTTGCTAGAGATTCTGCCTGAGTCTGAGGAATTTACACTTAACACACTGATGCCCGCATTGGCGAGAGGTGGTTCATTATCAGCCGATGAGAAAGCCAAAATAGCCACTAAGATGTCCTATTATTCTGGACTATCTGAAAAGTCCATTTTGCAAAACAACCTGGATGTATCTACCCGGTTTTTCTGGAAGGAATTGTTGCGCGACAAAACGGGCAATACGATTGGACGATTGGATTCACGTTACTTAGGACTAGACAAAATGGAAGCGGGTACCTCCCCAGATTATAGTGCGGAATTGACCTCTTGGCTACACTCCTTTACTCCGGCAATCAACTATTATATCCGTGAAGAGCTAAATTTCAAAACCGATATTAAGTATAACATGTTTGGCTCGGTACACCCTTGGGACAATAGAAACAACAATACCCGTGACGGATTAAGACAAGCTATGGCTGAAAATCCTTACCTCAAAGTACTGTTTCAAGCAGGGTATTATGATGGGGCTACCACTTATTTCAACTCTAAATACACCATGTGGCAAATTGACCCAAGTGGTAAAATGAAAGATCGATTTAGCTTTAAAGGCTATAGAAGTGGGCACATGATGTACTTGCGAAAAGAAGACCTAAAAACTGCCAATGATGATATTAGGGAGTTTATTAAAAGTAGTCTGCCGAATGGTAAGGCGGCTAAATATTAAGTGAAGTTTGCTTATGATCATAAGCAAACTAAATATTGAACATGATATAAAAAATGCAAATTATTTTTAAATTTGCTAAAAATAGATCAAATCATAATTTGGTTAAATCAAGTAATGACAAGTTTCGGGCATTTCATAAAAACGGAAAGAGAAAAACGAGAATGGACACAGACCGAATTTGGCGCAAAAATCGGAATCAATACAAGTGCCATTAGTAGAATTGAAAATGGCAATCAAAAATTCAGTAAATCAAAACTTAAAAAACTATCTGAATTATTTGATCTAGAACTGCAGAAAATAACCGATCTGTTTTTTGCTGACAAGTTTGTGAGAGAGGCATTAAAGTACAAATGCTCTGAGTCTATTTTTTCTGTTGCAGAGGATACTGCAAATTACTATAGAAGCACTAATGTGAGACAGGGAAAATTTGAGTTTAACCACTAAAATATTATCAAATGTCAATTACAAAAGAATATAAAAGTCCTTCTCAAGAAATTGACCTTTTAGATGGTCAGTTTAATATTTATGGCGAAGAAGAACCAGAAGTAGAGCAGAAAAGCGTTTGGGATAAATCTATAAAAGTTGAGGAAAACGGCTATTATTGGAACAAAGAGCCTATTTTTAAAAAAGGTAATAATGTTAATTCTGAAAAACCCATTATTGCTGAATTATTCTGTGGTTGTGGTGGGACTTCTTTAGGTTTTGAAATGGCAGGTTTTGAAACTGTCCTTGGATGTGATATACACACTCCTTCAATTCAAACGTTTCAGGCTAATCATCCAAACTGTTCAACAATAACTGGTGACGTGAAGAAAGTAGACCCCTTAGTAGTTAAGGAACTTTTGAATACCCGACAATTGGATGTTTTAATTGGCGGAATACCTTGTCAAGGGTTTTCACTCAACAATAGGAAAAGGCACGAAAATGATGACAGAAACTTTATGTATAAAGAGTTTGCCAGATTCGTAGAGGTTCTACAACCAAAAGTTGTTGTTCTTGAAAATGTTTCTGGAATGAGAAGTACTGGTTCATTTGTGAATGACATCGAAAAACATCTCAGTGAAATTGGAGGAATGAAAGTTACGAGTAAATTACTCTACGCTCCTGATTACGGTGTGCCTCAGAAAAGGTCACGATTAGTTTTTGTTGGTGTCAAAGGAAGTGAATTTAATTTTGAAGATATTATAAAAACGCACGGTCCAGAAACGGATAAACCATATGTAACAATCAAAGAGGCCATTGGTGACTTAGCTTCGCTTAAACCAAGAGAAACCAAGAAAAAATATAAAACAGAACCATTCTCTGAATATCAAAAATTAATGAGACTTCAAACCAATGGAACAGTAACCAATCATACCGCACCTAATCACCCAAAAGCTACAATTGAAAAAATTAAAAATACAATTCCAGGTCAACCAATGTATGAGCGTTTTAAGCAGAGAATCCGTCTCGATTGGGATATTTTAAGTCCTACACAAGTTTCGGGAGGAATACGCCCACAATTTCAGTTAGGTCATCCAGCAGATGCAAGAGGACTAACCATTCGTGAACGTTGTAGAATACAGAGTTTTCCAGATGACTTTGTTGTAAAAGGAGGAACAGTCCAAGCAAGAGTACAAACTGGAAATGCTGTACCACCACTATTGGCAAAAGCTGTTGGTTTAGCAATTAAAAAATATTTATAGATGAATTATAGAATTTGGTATAGTACCGAGCCGTTTGCCGATTTTATAATTGACCATACGGAATTAAAAAACAAAATTTTTGTGAAGAAAAAAATGTATGAGAGTGATGCTAACAATGCAAAAAACTTTCATACAATGCCTGACCATATTAAGAAAATTCTATATCTTGACGCGCCTGATTTGATTGTTGAAATTGATCATGAACCGATTTTTTCTATTGAAGTTTCAACCGAAGCCGGTACTGGACACAATGTTTTTCAACGATTTGCAAGATTAGCTGCTTCGGTTGAAAATAACGTTCCTTCTTTCTATATCTATCCTGAGGCAGTAATTATTCATAGAAAAAAAAGCGGAACTACTAAGTGGGATGAAATAAATGCACTCATATTCAAAGCGTTAGATCATGTTATGTCCATTTATAAAATACCTTCTTTATTTTATTATTTCCCATCTGATTTTAAAGCTCACAAGACAACCCCACTAAAGTCAAAAAATTTAAGAGACAAGGGGTTAATATTTGATAAGAGAAGAAAATACTCTGGTAGTCCAATCTATTCGGATACTGAAATGCAATATATGTTCAAAGCTATTGATGAAATAGTATCAATAAATGAAAAGAATGGAGTAATAAATGGTCGGGACAAACTACTGTCCAATAGGGTGATTATAGATCGAACCGATCTTATGAAAAAAGAATTTGCCGACAAAAAAGGCCATTTTAATCTTTCTCCATTATCCGCAACTCTGATTATCCCAACAGCTTCTCTTTTAGTTTACCTCTCAAAATATGAAAAACGTGGATATAAGATTGGTGAATTACTTAATAGCCGAAAAGAAACTATTTTATATCAAGTCGATTCCAAAACTTTTCGCTCTGATCCCTATTCAGGATGTATCGCGGCAATTGACTATTTGAGATGTCGTGAAGGTAAAACATTCGAAGAACGGAAATATAATCTTGTAACAGTTTGGGGAAATTTGACATTTGACAAAAAATCTAAAAGATTATCTATCAGCACAAAATATGGAAGCTCTATTAAATCTCTAGAAAAATTAGTAAAAGGAAGCGAAAAGAAAAATATTTTGACAAAGGACTATGACAAGCTGAAAAACTATGAGATTCCCAGATATTTCATGCAAATGCGTTATGGTTCTACTTTTTCCAAAACAAAAGAAGTCAGGATTTTTTCATATTTCGCTGACGCAATATTATTTCCAGACGGTGCACTATGGAGAGATGCCTAAACATGAGAGAAGAAAGAGTTACTATAAATATTATAAACTGGCTCGAAGACAATGATTGGCTAATTGTCTGTTATGATTTTCCACAAAGTGGGACAGGGGTTCTACTTCACCCGAATGGTGATAACAGAATTGAGAAAAATAAAGGTGGTATTATTCCAGATATAATTGCTGTTAAAGACAATATTGCCTTATTCTTTGAAAATAAAGATAGATTTTACCAACCAGATTTTGACAAATTGTTCGAAATAAAAACTAAGAATAATTTTTCTAACTCTTTAAATCAACTATTAAGTGAATTTAGTATAAGTAAAATTGTTTATGGAATAGGAATACCATACGTGGGCAAATATCTTGAAAAATCAAAAACACAATTAGATAAGGTAGATTTTCTCATAACTACGAATGAAAATAAAAATGTAGAAATCCATTACGATATTGAGAAAGTATTTTAATGCAGAAGTAAATTTCATTCACATTACAACCTTTGCTCAAGGGAATAGTAATTGTAATCCCTAGCTGTTTACAAGCATTATTTACTTAAATTCCTCCATCAATTCTTCTACCGACTTCGTCTTATTAAAATAGGAGACCATTTTTAACATCACAGCATCTACTAGCGTATCCGGACAGCTTGCCCCACTTGTTAAAATCACTTTAGTAGGCTCATTGTCGGGCAACCAGCCCTCTGAAATCAGCTTCCTTTTATTATTGTAATCGTAATGATGAATCTCTGTATTAGAAATAATTTCCTTATCGGAATTGATAAAATAAGTAGGGAATTTACGTTCGCACAATTCAACAATATGTGAAGTGTTGGAACTGTTGTAACCGCCTACCACTACGGCTATATCGGCATCCATTTCCAATAGGCCATAGGTAGAGTCCTGATTGTCGTTGGTAGCATAGCACAACGTATCGCGGGTATCAGCAAAATGATCCTTTAGTTCGTCATTGCCATATATTTCAATCATCGTTTGTTTTACGAAGTCTGCAATTTCCTGAGTTTCCGTTGCCAACATGGTGGTCTGATTAACCACTCCCACTTTTGTTAAATGCTTTGCCGGATCAAAACCTTCAGAGTACCTACCTTCAAATAGTGAATAAAAATCATCCTTGGAAATTTCACCCTTCATCACCTTTGTCAGTTGTACTGTTTCTTCAAGGTTCCTCACTATTACCGAAGGTGCCGTTTGGTTGCTATGCGAGAAAGTGGCCCGGGTCTCTTCGTGATTATGCTTACCATGGATAATAATGGTATGGTTATCCTGGCCCAATTTCTCTGACCGTTTCCACACCTTCTCCACAAATGGGCAAGTGGTATTGTACTGTTGTACCTGAATCCCAATCTCAGTCAATTTATTCTCTATATCGATGGTAGTTCCAAAAGCAGGGATGATTACTATATCATCAGCGTTTAATTCTTTCCAGTCTATAAACTGGGTGCCATCCGTATCCATGATAAACTTAATCCCCCGTGATTGTAGATCACGGTTTACTTCCTGATTGTGGATCATCTGGCTGAGCAGGAAAACCCTCTTATCAGGATTCTCTTCAAGAGCCCTATAGCTTATTTCAATGGCATTTTCCACCCCATAACAAAACCCAAAATGTCTGGCGATGTAAAACTGTATCGGCCCAAAGTCAATTAGCGTAGGGCTGAAATCTTGTTTACGTGGATCAGTCACTCTACGGGATTCCTTGATTTGGCCTGTAATAGATGACCGATAGTAAGCGGGAATGTCAAATTTTTTGATTGCACTGATTGTTTGGTACAGTACAAATTTAAGGATTTGTTTAGCAATAGGCTCGATATTCGGGAGGATAACGGTATTAAAACACTGGCGTCCTAGTAAAAAGGACGCTTAATCGAAGTTTTGTCTCGCATTTGCCCTTAAATCCCCTTAGTGGGACTTTTCAGCACCTGCCAACCCGCAGGGATAAAAACAAAATAGGGATTCTTCTTGACGAAAAATCCCTATTTCACTTTCGATAACCGTAGCTATCTCAGTGACCAAGTTACAGTTATCTGGCTTTGGCAACGGCTCACATCGAAATGTGAAATCTGCTTCTGGCGTTTGAGTAGTTTCTCAAATAATACCACTCCCTTAAGGTGATACGAGTCGAAATATTCTTTTGCAACCTTAGTTGTTTCAGACAGTTGACCTAAGCCTCTGTCCTTTCGAGCTATTAAGACTCATCCAATCTTTGTTATCAACTTCAGCAAGCTGTCATTGAGTAACAAATTTCAAACTATTCTATGATATGATGACCCTGTGACTTTAGTCATTTCAGATTCTAAACCGGAGTCTAAATCCCTTGTACAACACATCGCAAAACAAACTTTACTGACCTAACACTCTTTTGTGTCTGCCGAGAGTATCTCTCACTTGGTGAATCTAAGGTCTCTATTATTTTTGCATTTACAAACAATTTAGGGGTGATGTTTCCCACAACTTTTGCACAAAAAATATTGCCTAAAAGCAGGCGTTTTTCCACAGGATTCTATTGATAATCACGAGGTTATCCACAATACCTGCTTGATTTCAATTTTGCGTATGATCCATAGAAATTTTGTAGCTTCATTTTTAATTTGTGCTGATATGAAACAATTTACTGTTTCATAATGGAACAGTATGAGACATCTATTTATGATAATACTCCCTTAACGCACAATAAAAGCATAGTTAATATAATGGCATAGTTTGGGGTTGTATCCAGAAAAACTTACAAATAGGAGCTACTATTCAATAACATGTTCAAGAATTATCTAAAAACTGCCTTACGCACAATAGCAAGAAATAGGGTCTTTGCCTTAATCAATATCTTTGGATTGGCTTTTGGCATTGCCTGTTTTGCCTTTATTTCATTCTGGGTATGGGATGAATTGCGGATTGACCATTTCCATGAAAATGGAAAAAATATCTATCAAATGTATGGGGAGGTAAATCGAAATGGGGAGAGTACGATCAGGCAGTACGTTCCATCGGCCATGGTAGAACCCATTTTGACAAGTCTGCCCGAAGTGGAGGCTATTACCCGTGTTTTCCCCTCAGAAGCAGTATTTGGAAAAGGCGATAGCAAGTTTTCAGAAAAAGGCATCTATGCTGACTCCTCCTTTCTTAACATTTTTAGTTTTCCGCTCAAAGAAGGAAGTATTTCAGATATGTTCAGTCAAACCAACGCGGTAATTATCTCTTCAAAGCTGGCAGAAAAGTATTTCCCTGATGAAATGGCACTCGGAAAGCAAATTGATATTATACAAAACCAGAAGCAAAGCTATGTTGTAGCTGGGGTTCTGGAAGACCTCCCGGACTACTCTTCACTCAAATTCGACTACATATTGTCTTATGACAATTTTGAAAAAACCTTTCGTCCATGGTGGGGGAAGGAAAACAAAAACTCCTTTACAAATTTCAATGTCACCGTCTATGCTCAATTGCAGGCTGGTGTTGAGCCGGAAGTATTTGATCAAAAATTAAACAGGCTTTTTGACAATTACCTAGAAGACAAAGGTGATCAGGCCTTATTTGTTTACCCTTTTTCAGAAGTCTATTTACATTCCGACTTTTCTAATGGCCGGATTCCCACAGGAAAAATCACCTACGTTAAACTACTCTTTGTTATAGCACTGATCGTATTGCTTATTGCCTGTATTAATTTCATTAATCTTTCTACCGCCATGGCCAACAAAAGAGCCAAAGAGGTAGGGCTAAGAAAAACTATTGGCGCACAAAGACGGCAAATAATATTGCAGTTCCTTATCGAATCGATAGGTATCTCATTGGTGGCATTGGTAGTGGCAATTGCCTCTGTAGAAATGCTCATGCCTGCCTTCAATTTGTTAACACAAAAGTCAATCGAAGTTCCTTTTAGTTCAATCTCATTTATTCTTTTGCTTGCCACTTCAGGAATCACCCTTGGTTTATTAGCGGGGGTTTATCCCGCTTATCTTCTATCTTCCTTTAAGATTTCAAAAACCTTGAAAAATAATAGCTCAACAGCCGGACTCGGTGGGTTTAGAAAGGTCTTGGTAACCATTCAATTTACGCTGTCAATTATTTTCATTGTGTTTACCATTGTAGTATTTCATCAAATAGATTTCATCAAAAACAAAGAACTAGGGATAAGAAAAAATAACATCATTGTACATCCTCTGCACGGTATTAAGGGTAAGCAAAGTGTGTATAAAAAGGAGTTGTTGGACCTACCCGGCATACAGTCTGTTTGCTTTACTGAGCAAGATCCGTTTTCCACATCAAATGCCAATGCTGGAGTATCCTGGCAAGGGAAACACGATAATGCTGCGATACTCTTTAATGTTATTCAAGTAGATGAAGATTTTCTAAACACATTTGAACTTAAACTTATTGATGGAAAGGGGTTTTCTGAAAATGATGGAAGGGGCGTAAATGAATTCATAATAAATGAAGAAGCCGCTAAGGCCATGATGATTGATAACCCAGTGGGGATGGACTTAACAGTATGGGGATACAATGGAAGGGTTATTGGCGAGATAAGCAATTACCATCACCGATCTTTATCACAAAGTATTGGGCCAGTGGTTATTGTTTGCAATCCAAAAGCCACCTTTAATGCCTATATAAGTTTTGATAATACTGCCAAGCAAGAGGTAATTGCAGCGGTACAATCGATTTACAAAAAGTATGAACAGGATTATATATTCGATTATACATTTGTAGATGATCAATACCAAAAAAATTATGGGGACATAGAAATAGTGGGCAAATTGAGTAGTGTTTTTGCCTTTGCTGCTATACTTATTTCCTGTCTGGGTTTGTTTGGGCTCTCCGCGTTTATCACGGAGCAAAAATTAAAAGAAACGGGTATAAGAAAAGTATTAGGCGCAACAGAACTGGGCTTATTGTACCTATTTTCTTCAGGCTTTATCCGCCTGGTGGTATTATCGTTTTTAATTGCAGCGCCCATAGCATGGTTCAGTGCTAACCACTGGCTAGAGGGTTTTGCCTATCACATTTCTATCGGAGTGGCACCATTTGCAATTGCCGGGGTTTCAGCGGTATTAATCGCATTGTTTACCGTTACCTATAATACCTTAAGGGCCGCACGCACAAACCCTGTAAATGTATTAAAGGAATAGGAATAAATTGAAAGATCGCTCTGCATTCAAAGCCAATTTGTATGAGAAGTTCTGTTTAATTAGAACTTCTCATACATCAAGAAGGCCTATTTAATAACCATTCTTTTTACAACAGATGTTTTGGCATCTTTTAGCTTTACAAAATACACTCCGGCTGGAAGTCCGGCCAAATTAATTTTGGTATGTGCTTTTACCCCATTGTGCTGAATTTCTTTGCGGTGTCTTATTTTACCATTAATATCTATGACTTCTAATTGTACATTCCCATTAAAAGCATTGTTGATAACCAGATTGATTTCTTCACTTGCTGGATTGGGGTATAGATAAATACCAGACTCGCTGTCATTGTCATCTAAAGCCAGAACCAACTCCTCGCCATCACAATTGTCATCAATATCATTGTTTACAATCTCTAAAGCATCCGGGTTGACAGCAGGGTTGTTATCATCACAGTCATCTGCCAATAGGAATCCGTCCTGATCAATATCATCATCTGGAGTGCTTTCATCACAGTCGTCATCAATGCCATTATAAGGTATCTCAGTAGCTCCTGGATTAATATCTGCATTAGTGTCATCACAATCAACACTAATATCATAGCCATCACCATCTTCATCTACACCTTGAATAAACAAGTTTTCAATAGCCCAACCCCAGCCATTTGATAAAGCATCAGAATATAACCTGAACCTAATTAAAACCACATCCCCTGAGACAAATGTATCTTTCATGTCTATCGTTCTTGTCACATACAAATTACTTGTCGCGGTTGTGGAGCTTCCATTCCATGAAGCATTTGCATCCGAATCGTAACCATCCAAAAGTGGGGTCCAGTTCACACCATCTTTGGAACCTTCGACTATTACGTAATCCCAAAATTCCGCATCTCCAAATACCGTTCCGGCTGTTCCTTCCTCTACTTGAACAATCTCATCAAACGTTATAGTAGCGTTTTGTTCAGCTACAATTATCGGTATGTTTAGCTGGGCTATTAAATTAACAGAAGATATTCCCAGTTCGTCTCCTGTTGGGTATGGATGTAATGTGTTCAGCGCCCTAGTAAATCCCGAACCTGATGCTGTATTAATCTCCCACCTCTCATCAAGGTTAAAGTCTGAATCCATGGTATTATCTTCAAAGTCCGATACATAAGATGCAGTTGCGGATATCACATCGGTCATCTCTATTTCTACATTTGCCGATTTGTATTCTACACCATCTTTAAATCCAGATACATGCACTACATAATTCCCTGCCTGTGCCACTGTGAATTCAACCTCTTGTGACTCTAGGTTTGAATTTCCAGCAACATTTTCAACTATCTCATCATTTGCAACAATATCCGCGCTGTCATAATTTGCTCGTAAGGTGTAGCTCAAATTAATAGATAATTCTGTCAGTGACTTACCAATTTTGTCTAAAGTAGGCACTAGAGTTACTGCTGGAGCTGTGAATCCAGCTAATTCAGCTATGTCTGCTGTCCAAATGCCACGTCCATGTGTGGCTATTATTACTTGGCCATCCTTTATTTTAAAATCCCATATAGTAACAGATGGAAATTCATTAATAATCTGCCAATTAGCACCTCCATCTACTGTTTCAAATAATCCAATCTCTGTTCCTGCCCAAAGTACATTGGGGTCATACGGCATCGCCTGAAGAGCAAACGTGGCTACATTGGGAAACCCCACACTGGTACTGCCTGTACTAAATCCTGAAATATCTTCCCAAGTCTGACCTAAGTCATCAGTTCTTAACACTTTAGGTGAATCTGATACAGAAAATACGGCAAACGCGGTACTGTCTTCGGTTGGGTGCGAATAAATACCGGTACATAACCCAATATTGGCAAAATTAGGTACTGCATTGAATGATTCCCCACCGTCAGTGGAGACAAACAAATTACCATTACTATCCATCCGTCCTCCAGCCCAAACAATTCTCGGATCTGCTTTGGAAACTTCTACATCCGTTCCACTCCAAAAACCCCAACCTGTTCCTATTGGGATTTCCTTCCAGTTTTTACCGAAATCGGTACTTTTGAATACTCCCGAACTTTCAACAGCAAATAAGACATCCGGATCTTGGTAGGCACTGGAGAGCCTAGAAACAAATAGTCCGTTTCCTGTTAAACCATTGGTGGCATCATATTGAGTTGCCCCACCATCTTCAGTAGCAGCAAAACCATTAAATTGTGAACCGCCAATGAATTTAAGAGGGTCTGTATAATGAGCTACCACTTCAAATCCATCACCGCCTCTAAAGAAGTCATACTCTGAAGTGCTTGATGCTGTTTCTCCTTGTGCTGATAACCAAGTACCATTGTCTTGTGCTCCACCTCCATATCGCTCCACACCGGCTACTTTATCAGCCCCATAAAACTGTGTGGTATTATATTTTGCCCCCGACCAAATCCAGTCACCATTTGCTGTTCCAGGATCTGCACTTTCTTTACTTGCGTAAATACCCCCATCATTGCCGAGCAAAATTTTAAATTTATTATTTGCCTCATCAGTAATTATTGGTGTTAAAAAATGTTGATCTGGATGAACACTACTGTTTTTTCCTCCAAAAGCATTATATACATCTGCAACGATGGTCAAATCACTACCTAGGCCATTTGAAGTATCTAGACTAGGGTTTAATTGTATTTGAAATACACCAACGCCTCCAAAATAAACCTTATCATCATTGAATGGATGTACCATTACAGTATTATCATACCACCCTTGTCCGCCAAGGAAATTCACATTATTACCTGAATTCTTAACAAGTACAATTTCCCAATTACTACCTCCATCAGTAGTAAGGTATAAATTTGAAACATCACCAGAAAATGGGGTAGAGCCATAAACTTTATCGGGATCACTAAAAGAAACTCCCAGTTCAATTCTACCTGTTACGTTTAAGCCATTGCTGGCATCAGTCCAGCTTACTCCCGCGTCAGTAGATTTTATCACGCCAAGTCCATTTCCTATTGCCGCATATTGGGTGCTAAAATCTGACGGGGCAGCCACTATTTGTTGTATTGGCCCTGTTGTATCATAAACCTTGTCCCAGGTAACTCCACCATCAGTCGATCGCATGATTGCTCCCGCTGGAACGGCTCCACTACCTAGTATTTTCCTGCCGGCTGTGCTGGCAACAACAATATTTTCATTGGTTGGATCAACAATAATTCGACTTACATTTCTAAAATCTTCTGTAGTAGTACTATTTAATAACGACCAGGATACGCCTTTATCGATTGACTTATAGATTCCATCCCCATTTAATATCAAGGTTCCATTATAGACAAAACCCTCACCAGTACCTGCATAGATTACTGAAGAATTAGATTCGGACATTGCCAAGGTAACTATGGCCATATTTGCCAAATCTGGAGCAACTTCGTTCCATGATGTTCCACCATTGGTCGTTTTCCAAATCCCTCCACTAACATTTCCTGCAAACCAAGTTTGAAGAGTTCCATCATCAGGATCAACAACAATTGTTCTGGTTCTACCAGGTACGTTCGCAGGTCCCCGTTCTATAAATGTGACTCCTTCCTTCCTCGCATTAAATGCCCTTTTTTTTGCCCTTTGAAGTTCGCCTTTTTTGTAAAACGCTTCGTACTGAGGATATATAAGGTGTGCGGTTACATCTTCTTGTCCCGCTCTAATGGCTGAATGATAATAGGCAAATTTTTCAGGGCCGTCATATCGGTGATTGCTTACTATAAGTGATTTTTTCTGTGGTTTAGATTTAATTGAAGCCTTTGATTTTAAATTCAAATCAACCGAAGAAGGTCTTAGTTGAATATAAAATATAGCTGAAATAAACACAAGGCTTAATACAATGGCTAAGACCTTGGATTGATAATTATGTTTTTTCATTAGTGGTTTGTTGGTTAATTATTGGGGCTTTTTGTCATTTTCTTTTCATTGACATTATAGATTATATAATCATCTGTACCTTCATTTACCGGCATACCTGTCAAAATATCTGCTCTAATTTCATTGCTTGATACCCAGGCTACCTTACGCATACGTCTTTTTGGCTCATATATTATTTCATTGCTTCGAAGATCGAAAACGAAAAACTGTATGTATTTTACCCCATCATCTGATTTGTTTGTTACACAAAGCATGAAGGTACTGTCCGTATTGGCTAAATATGACACCTTTTCGCCAAGTTTCTTCTGGGCTAGTTCTTTGTAATCCATGGATTTATCCTGTCCTTCTGTATTTGCTTTTTTTGATGTACTACATGATAAAGCTATTGTCACCATATAGATGAGTAGAAGGTTGTGTTTTTTTATCATAACTCGGTTTACAAAATATAAAATAGGCTCCAATTTACGATGAAATTATTTAATGGGAAATAATTTGAAATGAATGAGCAGTCCTTTCAGAATTTGTTTATAAATATTCTTCATTAATAGAACTTCCGGTAACTTTCCGCCATGGCAAAAACTAAAGTTACTATTGGGCATGTTTTTAAGACCATCGTTTGGCCGCGAAGAAATCAACTACTGGTCGGTCTTATATTAATTATTATAAGTCGATTAGCGGGGTTGGTGCTTCCTGGAGCCTCCAAGTACTTGATGGACGATGTGATTCCGAACAATAATATGGAAACGCTCCAATACTTATTGTTGGCTGTGGCAGGTGCTATATTAATTCAGGCAGTTACATCCTTTGCACTTACTCAAATACTGAGTGTTGAAGCACAAAACCTAATCTCAAAATTAAGGGTGCAGGTGCAAGCACACATAATAAAATTGCCGGTTCGGTTTTTTGATAATACTAAAACCGGTGAACTGGTATCCCGAATAATGACAGACGTTGAAGGGGTTAGAAATATTGTAGGTACAGGATTAGCACAGTTATTCGGGGGTACTTTGACCTCCATTATCTGTCTTTTCTTATTGATCAGCATCAGCCCAACGATGACCTTATATGTGCTGGTGCCAGTGGCCATTTTTGGTTTTATCTCACTAAAGGCTTTTGGTAAAATTCGTCCGATATTCAGGGAAAGAGGCGTTATTAATGCTCAAGTGACTGGTCGATTAACAGAAACACTTGGCGGTGTCAGGGTGATTAAAGGTTTTAATGCTGAAAAGCAGGAGATCAAAACTTTTGAAGATGGAGTAACCAAGCTTTTTCTTAATGTCAAAAAGAGCCTAACCTCCACAAGTCTACTTACCAGTTCGGCTACTTTCTTACTTGGCTTAGCCTCAACAGGTATTATGGGTATAGGCGGTTATATGATAATGAATGGAGAAATGACCTTTGGTGATTTTCTTGCCTTCACACTGTACCTCGGTTTTATGATTGCTCCAATCGTGCAGATGAGCAATATTGGTAGTCAGCTTACGGAGGCTTTCGCAGGGCTTGACAGAACAGAAGAAATTTTGAATATGCCATTAGAGGATGACCCAACGGTAAGAACAAACACCATAGGGCCAATAAAAGGCGATATAGAGTTTAAAGACGTGTCATTCGCTTATGAAGAAGGCAAGGAAGTAATCAAGGATATAAGTTTTATTACGCCCCATGGTAGTGTCACCGCACTGGTAGGCACATCTGGATCGGGTAAAAGTACCATTGCTGGTATGGCGGCTTCATTTCTTAACCCCACGAAAGGAACCATTACAATAGATGGTTTGGATATGTCCACCATCACACTAGATAGTTTCCGAGGACAATTAGGCGTTGTTCTTCAAAACGATTTTCTATTTGAAGGTACTATCCGTGAAAACATACTTTTCCCAAGGCCTGATGCAACAGAAAACAGACTTTTGGATGCAGTAAAAGCTGCCCACGTTGATGAATTTACAGATCGTTTTGAAGATGGCCTCAATACGCTGATAGGAGAGCGAGGAGTTAAATTATCTGGGGGTCAGCAGCAGCGTATTGCAATAGCACGTGCTATTTTAGCTGATCCAAGAATCCTGATTTTGGATGAGGCCACATCAAACCTGGATTTGGAAAGTGAATCTTACATACAGAAGAGCTTGAAAAGCTTAATGCGGGGCAGGACTACCTTTGTTATTGCCCACAGATTAAGTACCATCCGACAGGCAGACCAAATATTAGTGGTGGAAAATGGTGAAATCGTAGAGCGTGGCAAACATGACGAGCTTATCGCCAAGGAAGGCAGATATCATAACCTCCATACTTATCAGTCAAGGATATAAAGAGTGTCACATTGAGACTTGATTTTTGTTAAGCCTCCCCGGATTCATTCCGGGGCCTCTTGACGTGGATTTCTGCCTTTGACGGCAGTCAAACCGGCAAGCTCAATGTGACATTCCTTTTATTAATTCTTAACCCCCAACTTTGCCAAAATATCAGACAATAAACACCATTTGGTGAATGATGATTGGAGCAAATTGGCTCCAACAAAAGCCGTAAACCATAGCCAGTTTTGATTTACGTATAGTGATAGTATTAAACTTATTAATATAAAACTTCCGGCTATTCCCGTTACCATTCTACTTCTCATTTTTCTTCTCGATTTAATTTATGTTGGTCTCTTTTACTGCCATCACTGCTACATGAATTTTTGATAAAACATTATTAGTAGCATTAAATGCATTTATTTGTTCCATTATACTCGGCACGTTTTGTTTAGGTACAAAAGCATAAAACAGAATAGATTTAAACTCACCTACCTCCTTAGCAAACCAATTGGATTCCTTAGGTTGGTCCTTCAAATTTTTAAAGCCTGATACAGGCATATGAGAAAATGTGTTGACGCCTGATTCCTTCAGTATCTTTTTTATTTCTACCTCATACTCTTCTGTGGCTGTGATTATTAATAATTCCATGTTATTAAAATTTTGATATTTCCTGATTTTCATTTTCCCACTTTTTCCTCTCAGTCATATAATAAATAAGAGGAATAACAATTAGCGTCAATAATGTTGATACTATAGCTCCTGCGACCAACGAAATCGCCAAACCTTGAAATATGGGGTCAAACAATATGATGGATGCGCCAATCACAACTGCTCCCGTTGTAAGTAAAATTGGTGTTATTCTTACTGCACCGGCATCTATAATCGCCTGCTTTAAAGGCGCGCCTTCTGCCAATCTGATTTCTATAAAATCTATCAGCAACACAGAGTTCCTTACCATGACACCCGCAAGGGCGATCATTCCAATAAATGAAGTAGCTGTAAAAAAGGCATCAAGCAACCAATGGCCAAGCACTATTCCTACAAGTGAAAGGGGAATAGCGATCATCATTACAATAGGTGTTTTGAAATTTTGAAACCACCCAACAATAAGCATATAGATAACGATAATTACCACTAAAAATGCAGCTCCCAAATCTCTAAATACTTCAAGAGTTATTTGCCATTCTCCATCCCATTTTACTGTAAAATCAGATTCGTCTGAAGGTTGCTCCATGTATAGCTCATTTACTTTATATCCTTTCGGAACGTCAATGCCCTTTAATTTTTCATCCATTCCAAGTATTGCGTATGCAGGACTCTCCAGTCCTCCGGCCATGTCGGCAGTAACATATACCACTCTTTTCTGATCCTTTCTATAAATTGACGGCTTAAGCGTATCCTGCCTTACTGTAACCAAGTCCTGTACCGGTACCAGATTACCTCTTTGTCCTTTTATTTTAATCGCATTAATATCTCCAAGCCTCGATTTGTTAGCATCAGGCACTGTAAACACCACACCAATAGGATTGACAGCGTGTTCATCATAAAAATTCGTAAAAGGATATTCTTGTAACAGATATGTCAGGTTGCCTACCACTTGCTGTGGAGCAACTCCATTTAACATGGCTTTTTCATAATCAATATCGAGTTTGTACTCTACCTGATCTGCCTCTACTGTCCAGTCAACATCTACTACATCGTCTGTATTAATCAAAATATCCTTTACCTGTTCAGCTACTTTGATCTGCCCCTCATAGTCAGGGCCATATACTTCGGCTACAATTGTTGACAATACCGGAGGGCCAGGCGGAACTTCCACAACTTTTACATTTGCATTGTATTTTACTGCAATCGCTTTTATACCAGGACGCACTTTTGTGGCTATGTCATGACTTTTCAATGACCGCTTTCCTTTGGGCAACAGATTGACTTGAATATCCGCCATATTGCTGCCCCCTCTCAAATCGTAGTGACGTACCAACCCATTGAAAGTTATGGGTGCTGATGTTCCTATATAATTTTGATAATTAACTACTTCAGGAACGGTAATTAAGTATTGGGTAATCTCCTTTGTCACTGCGGCAGTTCTTTCCAGCGTGGTGCCTTCAGGCATATCAATTATTACTTGAAACTCATTTTTATTATCAAAAGGCAGCATTTTAACCGCCACTGATTTTGTGAAAAACATTGATATGGAGCCAATCAATAATAATAATGTGATGCTAAGCATTACCCATCTTTTTAGACTGCTGTCTAAAAATGGCTGTTCAATAAGCTTATACACTTTATAAATAAGGGTTGGCTTCTCTGACCCATTTTCGTTGTGTTCTTCGGCATGTTTTTCCTGTAATAAATGATATCCCAAATAAGGGGTCACTGTAAGCGCTACAAACAATGATAGAATCATGGCAATGGAAGCGCCTATAGGCATGGGACTCATATATGGACCCATCATGCCGGATACAAATGCCATGGGCAAAATGGCAGCGATCACCGTGAATGTGGCTAAAATGGTGGGGTTTCCTACTTCATTAATCGCATAGATAGCGGCTTGCTTAAACGGTAATCTTCTTGACTTAAAATGACGGTGCATGTTTTCTGCGATGATAATACTGTCGTCCACAACTATACCCACCACAAATACCAAGGCAAAGAGGGTGATTCTATTGAGCGTATAACCCAACATATAATAACTAAATAAGGTAAGTGCGAATGTTAAAGGCACTGAGAAAAACACCACCAATCCGCCTCTCCAGCCCATAGCAAACATGACCAAAATAGTCACGGCCAATATTGCTACACCCAGATGTAGTAGTAACTCCCCCACTTTTTGCGATGCGGTTTCACCATAATTTCTTGTCACTTCCAAATTGACATCATTGGGAATTAAGGAGGTTTTTAAAGCTTCCACCCGATCAAGGATTTTTTTCGAAACCTTCATCGCATCGGCCCCCTTTACTTTTGCAATGGAAATAGTAACGGCTTGATAGTCTGATGGGGACTGTGCAAACGATTCATTTGCTTTGCCATAACCAAATGATACATAATCTTTAGATGTAGAGGGGCCATCTACAATTTTTGCTACCTGATGTAGATAAACAGGCATGTTCTTATGTACACCTACAACAAGATTTTCAACATCTTCAATACTGGATAAAAACTTGCCTGTCGTGAGCAAATACTCCTGATCATTATTTACAAACTTTCCTGACTGTGCTGAGCTATTGCTCACTTTCATCATTTGCATTATGCCCAAGGCGTCCACCCCAAGCCCGGCCATTTTATCAACATCTACTATCACCCTCACTTGACGGGTTCTTCCTCCTATCTGACTAGTGATGGCAACATCCTTCACCTTTTCAATCTCTGAAGTAAGCTCTTCAGCTAGTTGTCTTAATTCAAAATCGCTGTATTTTTTACTCCAAAGTGTAAGGCCAAGCATCGGCACATCATCTATCGATCTGGTCTTGACAACTGGAGGATAAACCGCTTCTGGCAGGAGGTCATTGTGCTTCATCAGCTCGTCATACAATTTGACATAGGAGCGCTCGATATCTTCACCAACATAAAACTGTACGATTATCATTGCCTGACCATTCATGGCCATACTATGCATGTGTTCTACCCCTTTTATATTAGCAATGATCTTTTCTAAAGGCTCAATAACCCTGCTTTCTACTTCAGTAGGATTGGCACCTGGATAACCCACCATTATGTCAGCCATAGGCACATTAATCTGAGGCTCCTCTTCCCTGGGGATCAGGAACGAGCTATACACCCCTATGATCATCAAACCGATCATCAATAAAATGGTAAGCTTCGAGTTTATAAAAAAGTTGGCAATCTTGCCTGATATTCCTTCTTGCATAATTTCTAATCTTTAGCTTTAGAATGTGACTTTGACGCCATTATATAATTTCCCATCAGCTGATAAAATATAGCTTTCACCAGCTTTCAATCCCGAAAGCACTTCTATTTTGTCATCTTTTACTTTGCCCAATCGCAACCAGCGAAGTATGGCTACTTTTTCTGCACCTACTACATACACTCCAGATAATTGACCATTTCTAACAATGGCAGATCGTAGCATGGTTATACCTGACTGTGATTCTGTTATGCCATTGGAAAAATTTACATTGACAAACATGCCAGGTAAAACATCCTTTGAGGCATTATTTATAGATACTTTTACCACATATTGCCCTGCAGTATTGGTAGACGAGTGACTTATTTCTGTAACAACGCCATCCAACTCCATACCTTGGCTTTTAATCAAAACCTTAGCCTTAGAAGCTGGTTTTATGTTGACAATATCATTTTCAGATATTAAAACAACGACTTCATAATGTTTGCCGCCTTCTAAAGCCAGAAGTGGCATGCCAGGATTGGCCATGTCCCCTGCTTTGATAAAGGTGTTGGTTACCACTCCATCAAATGGCGCTACAATATCGCTATATGCATATTGGGCCATTACTTCTTTCTTCATCTGAGTGGCTACATCAAAGTTGGCCTTGGCCATTTCATATCGGGTAGTCATATCATCCAGCTCTTTTTGAGAAGCACTATTTTTTTCAAAAAGTGTTTTGAATCTTTTATAGTCCTTTTCAGCATTTTCAAGTGCACTTTTCGCTTGGATTATACCAGCTTCTGCCTGTGCCTTTTTTGCATTCAGATCGGTATTGCTGATGCTAATTAATAGCTGACCTTTTTTGACAGATTGCCCAACTTTAACGGGGCGGCTCGTTACAAAGCCCATCATTCTAGTGCTTACATTGGTACTGTTTTTTGCCTCGATAGTACCACTGGCCGAAATGGTGCCCGCCATGGTTTGGGCTGAAGCTTCAGCTACTTTTACAGGTATTGCTTTTGATTCTACAATTGCTCCTTGATCATTGCTCCCGCATGCAAAAGCTGTAAGCAGTATCGTGAATATGGCTAAATAGTTAAATGTCTTCATTTCTTATTTTGTTAAAAATCTTAAGTATTCTTTAGTGAGATTGTATTCAAATATGGACTGGCGGTATTCCAGTTCTTTCTGATAGTATCGTGTTTCAGCAACCAATAAATCCGTTGTTTTTTCGAGCCCTTCAATAAATCGGTTTCTTCGGATTTCATAAGCCTCTTCAGATTGCTCTAATGCCAGCTTGGTGAGCCTTACTTTATTTTCTAAATCATTGAGTTGCCTAATAGACTTTTTCAGTTCCATTTGCTCCTTCCCTCTATATTGGCGGTTCTCAAATTGGGCTTTTTCAAATTGAGCTTTTGATTTTTGAATTTTCCCAATTGTGCGGGCACCATCAAAAATATTCCATGACAATTGTGCTCCAACCATATATCCAGAGGCTCCAAAACCTAAAATTGTATCATCATATAATTGGTAACTTCCAAAAGCATTGATTCTTGGAATCAGCCCCATCTTTTCAGATTTCATCATTGCTTGATACCCTTCTTCGGCCTTTGACATGGCCGTCACATCCTTACGATTATCAGACAAGTGGCTATCAAAAACCTCCACCTCAATGCTTTCGCTTGACCTATCTGTTGGCTTATAAATAACGTCCTGATCTTGTGTCCCAAGCAAAAACCCTAAATAGGTAGACGAGTTTTCAACATTCGATTGGGCGAAACGTAATTGATTCTCCACTTCATTTGCCCGAACTTTTACCGCGAGCACATCCGTTTTTTGAACCAATCCTTGCTCGTTGTAATCATTGATCACTCTCAGCCCTTCGTTTGCTGTATGTTGTGCATTTTTAAGTACTGTAACTGCTTCATAAGCCAATTGGAGTTGCATATAGGCTTTCAAAACCTCCAATTCCAGGAACTCTGACGTTCTCTGTGCTTGCAATAGCTGAGCCTCTGTCTGAATTTTTGCAGCCTGACGTTGATAGGCATAATCCAGATTCAGTAAAGGCTGAAGAACTTGAATTTCCGTTGCAAAATTTTTGGTTTGACCTGGATCATTGAGCAACGCTGGATCAAAATCAGCCGGTGTTAATATTTCCTGATTGAGTTTAGAACCAAAAGCCATCAATGGGTTGTTGGTAACCATGGCTGTATAAGTGGTGTTTACAGTAGGAAGATAGGAGGCCTTTGATTGACTCAAATCACCTTGGGCTATTTCTACTTCTTTATTGGCAATCTTCAGTTGTAAATTCCCTTCATATACCTTTTGGAGTAAAGTGGCCCTGTCTATGACCAAAGTATCTTGTGCGTAAGATTCTATGGTAACAGCGCTTAAGATAAAAAGGAGTAAAATAACTTGTCTATTCATTTCATTTATGTTTTCGACAAAGCTATCTCAGTAATATCCCCCCGTCTGTAACCAATGTTACAGAGCAAGAAAATACCGCTCTAATTCATAAAAATGGGATGTTTTATGCCAACAATAATTTATGCTCTACGTGGTCTTCTATAAGCATAGTAGCTCAGTACTACTTTAAGTGCCTCCTCAATTGCATTATTGATTGGGATCAATTGTCGCCCCAGGTCAGGGTCAATCATTCTAAGTTGATGATAATAATCGGTCATAATGGGCACCTTGCCGCCCTCAGCTATTAGGCTTACTGCGCTTTCATATTCTGATGGATACGCTTCCTTTATTGTTTTGCAAGTAGCTAGTTTAGGTTCGCCATACTTATTGTGGTTGGCCGAAAAGGCAAAAAGCCTGCATATCAACCCCCGGAATTTATATTGTGAACAAAACCCTTTATCATTCTGTAATTTTAATGGCTGGAATATCCGACACAAGGGGCTATCGTTTTGTTGCAAATCATCCAGCCATTGATAGGCCAATCCATTTTTATGAAGGTGGTAGGCAAAGGGTAAAAATTCTAAAGCAGTAGCATTGATCTCTGGATTGTGACAACACAAACCGCACCCTGTTAAACAATTTAATCCTGTGGCATTTTTGAAGGAAGCCAGCTCCTTTTCCAGTTTGACGAAAACCTTTTCGACTGCCTGAACTTTATGGTATATTGACATGCTTGCCTTAATGGCAAATGCAAAATTATCACAATTTTTAAATTATTATTTAACCGTGACACCTTAAAGTATTGGGAATCATTACAATACACATTAATACAATATTTTTAAATAAAATATTGTTATATTAACACCCATGCCTGTAAGTAATGCCGTTTTGAAACACCTTGAAAAGCTCCTCAAAGAGGGTCTTCAAATCCAAGCTATTAGGTATCTCGAACAGCAAAATTACCCGCTGCAAGAGGCGATCAAAATAGTGGAAGACCTAGATATCAAATTAGGGATAACCGAAGCCCAAAGGCGGCTTAATGAAACGTTAATTAAAAGAAATAATGAACTGGCCAGTAAAGAGCGTGCCCTCCAAAAATCAAATAAGGAATTAAAGGAAAGCACTCAAAAATTAATCGAATCCCAACAAAAGATTATTGGAAATGAAGAGCTCATTAATTCAATCAACACCAATTTAACCGAAGGTATTTATAGAAGTCATGCGGTGGGTGGACTTGTTTATGCCAACCAGTCATTTGTAAAAATGTTTGGCTATAATTCTGTTGATGAAATGCTGTCCATCCCTTCTCATGAACTGTACGCCAATCCAGCGTCAAGAAAGGGGCTTACCAAGGAGATATTAAAAGATAAATCACGCTCAAACAATGAAGTACTTTATAAAAGAAAGGATGGCAGTACTTTTTGGGGGCTAAACAGCTATTTTCTAACACTGGATGAAAATGGTGACGCAGTATTTGATGGGGCTATTCGTGATATTACCGAGGAGAAAAGAATCCAGAAGAAGATTTATGAAAGCCAGCGCTTACTTGAGTCGATAAACACTAATTTGTCTGAGGGAATATATAGAAGTTACTCCAAGGGAGGCCTGATTTATGTTAATAAAGCATTTGCTAAAATGTTTGGGTATGACAGCCCCGAAGAGATTTTAACCATCAAATCGATAGAATTATACGCCAGTGCTGCGTCACGTGAAGAGCCTGTAAAAACCTTAAATGAAGATCGTAATAGGTCAAATGAAGAAACGCTTTTCAAAAGAAAAGACGGCAGCACCTTCTGGGGCCTCAATACTTACCGGATCACGACCGATAGTGAGGGCGAAGAGGTATATGATGGTGCCGTTCGGGACATTACAGAACAAAAAGTATATCAGGAAGAGCTGAACAAGTTAAATAAGGAGTTACTACAGCGCAACCAAACCCTGGCTTTACAGGAAATGGAACTGGAAGCCTCTAACGAGGAGCTGGTGTCCAATAGCGAAAGCCTGGTAAAAACATTGGAGGAGCTAAGTGACAGAAATTTCGAGCTGGATCAGCTCGTTTACCGGACTTCACATGACCTTCGGTCACCATTGCGATCGGTATTAGGATTGGTTAACCTTTTTAAACTTGAAGCAGAAGGCCAACCTCACGAATACATCGAAAAAATTGAAAGCAGCATCCTTAAAATGGATGATTTTATTAAGTCTATGCTGGACTACTCGCGCACAAGTAGAATGGGGGTGAAAAATAAAGTCATTAACATTAAAGAGCTCATTGATGAAATCATCTCTGGCTTAGAATTTTTAGAGGGCTTCAAAAACATGAAGATTACAACCTCAATCTCCGGTTCAAAAAACACATTAGCCGTTGATCCATTGCGGTTACGGATTGTCATAGGGAATATACTCTCCAATGCTATTAAATATAGAAATGTGAAACTGAAGCAAAACCTTCTGGAAATAGATGTTAAAATATTGAAGGATCAGGCTTCCTTAACTTTTAAAGACAATGGAATTGGGATCTCCAAGAAATACCTAAAAAAGGTGTTTGATATGTTTTACCGTGCCACTGAGCAGTCTGACGGATCAGGTTTAGGGATGTATATTGTCAAGCAATCAATAGATAAAATGAATGGGACTATCAATATTGATAGCCAGCTAGGTAAGGGGACGGAAATTAAAATTGAACTACCAATAAATGCCGGATGACCACAGCCACCCGGCAATTTATTTAATGGTCATAGTGCATTCAAGGCCGCCTCATAGTTAGGCTCATCTACTGTTTCAGAAACCAGTTGTGTATGTACCACTTTTCCTGTCTCATCAATCACCACTATTGATCTGGCATTAAGCCCCGCTAGTGGACCGTCAACAATTTTAACACCATAATCAGTTGCAAATGAGTCATTTCTGAAATCCGAAAGACTTACTACTTTATCGAGTCCCTCTGCACCGCAAAACCTTGCATGCGCAAAAGGCAAATCTTTCGAAATACAAAGCACCACAGTGTTGTCCAATGAAGATGCTTTGGCGTTGAATGTCCTTACCGAGGTGGCACATGTAGAAGTATCCACACTTGGGAAAATATTCAAGATCACCTTTTTGCCTTTAAAATCCCCAAGTGATACTTCTGAAAGGTCTGATTTTACCAGTTTAAAGCCCGGTGCCACTGAGCCTTTAGAAGGCAATTCGCCACTTGTATTTATTGGATTTCCTTTTAATGTTATTTTAGCCATAATATTATTGTTTTACTCCTAACAACGCATCGATTGAACTTGTTGCAACGAAATGATAATTTGGTCGGGCCTTTTTGTAAATAGCATTAGCCCGTATCTTGCCTGCGTCAGTTAATATTAACTCCTTATACAAGGGCATTAAAAACTTTCTTCTTCCTGTGTGTACCAAAAAGTCTTCCAGTTTAGCATAAGCTGGCTCATATTGATGGGTGATTGATTTTTCCAACCAAGCACTTAGTACTTCCGAATTGCCGCTTTTAGTAAAGCCAAAAGCCTTATCCAATTCAGTCATTTTTTCCAATGATAAATCTTCGGGGATAGACCGTACAAAATGTAGCCACTCATGTGATGACCATCCTTCTGTTTGGAGTTTATCAGCTGGAGTGCCTCCTACAAACGCTGTCCATTGATCGTCCACCTTAGCGAATTTATCAGAGCTTGGTACTGGGCCATTTTCAGGAAGTCCCGGCCCATAAATCCAGGCATTAATATTATCCTTGTCCATTACCAACCCGTTCTTTTTATAAAGTTTTTCATCCAATTGTGCGATGAATCCTTCGGTGGTCATTACTGTAAAGGCATTGGAAGTGAAATAGTCTTTCAAAAAGGCATCAAACTTCTCTCTGCCTACTAATTCTTCCTGACTTCTGAGAAACAGATATCCCTTGTCATAAGCTATGGAGGTCATCCCATCATCAGGGTTTCTTCCTTTCAATGATAATTTCAATTCAGTATCTTTTGCCATTCCATCAGCAGTCATGGTCGCAATCTCTTCCTTTAATCCCTGATAAGATAGGGTAGCCAACATCTCAGAGTAATCACGGCCATACATTTTTTCCATAATGCGTTGCTCAAAATAAACGGTGAACCCTTCATTGAGCCAAAAGTCATCCCATGTGGCATTGGTTACCAAATTGCCAGACCAAGAGTGGGCCAGTTCATGTGCCACCAATGCAGTCAATGACCTGTCACCAGCTAGAATTGTGGGTGTAGCAAATGTAAGTCGTGGGTTTTCCATTCCACCAAAGGGGAAACTTGGAGGCAATACCAACAAATCATATCTACCCCATTGGTAGGGTCCATAAAGTGATTCCGCAGCCCCTACCATTGATTCAAGATCTCCAAACTCGTAGGCTGCTGCTTCAATTACCGATGGTTCTGCATAAACGCCTGTTCGTGGGCCTAGTTCCCTGAACTCCAAATCACCAACAGAAAGCGCCAATAAGTAAGAGGGTATGGGCTGTTCCATTTTAAAATGATAAGTGCCTGTTTCATTTTTCTCTTTTGGGTTTTCAGCACTCATTAAAGCCAATAAGTTAGAAGGAACTGTTACGGTAGCATTGTAAGTAAACCTTATGCCCGGTGAGTCTTGAATAGGCACCCAACTTCTAGCCAATATTGCTTGTGATTGGGTGAACAAAAAGGGTTGTTCTTTGTCGGCCGTCTGAATGGGCGATAACCACTGAACTGCTTCTGCCTCAGGTGAGGTGGTATAATAAACATTAACATATTTAGTTTCTGGAGTTATCTCAACTGTTAGTGATTTGCCAAGAAATTGATCGTATTCACCCAGTATGAAGGTCGTAGGCTGCTCATCTTCTCCGAGGGTCACTTTTTCAATATTGAGCATTTTTGTATCAAGAACCACATTTTTAGCATCAGTGGCATTTTCCAATGTAAGTGTGGCTTTGGCAGTGATGGTTTTGCTATCAAAATCTACCGTTGCCGTCCAGTCCAGGTGCTTGACCACTGATTCCGATGGTTTTGCATAACTATGGGGATCATTGATTTCAGTTACCATTTTTTCATTCTTTTGTTCGGAATTATTGTTTGTTGAACAACCCCATATCAATGGGATTATAAACACAAGTACTCTACATTTCATAGTCGTAATATTGGTTTTCTAATAAAATTCTATCGCGTTCAAACGAATCCATGAAGCTAAAAAAAGTTGGGTTCAATTGAATATAAAAAGACAATTAATATATAATCCGTATTAATATTATTAATTTAAATGTCTATGGTTACAAGGGGTTTTTACGTCATTATCGTTTTATTGTGCATATTCAGCTCAGTGCAAGCACAAATTCATTCTGTTATTGACAGTTTGAAGACCGCTTCAAATAATTCGAATACCTCCGTAAAAATTGCGGTTTATAACCAGTTGGGCTGGGAATATCGGAAAATGTTTCCTGACACTTCCATTTACTTTCTGAACAAATCATTATCACTACTTGAAAAGGCAGAGGACAAACACCTGATGCCAGAAACCTTTAATTTTATTGGTGTGGCCTATTGGTATGGTGGCAATTACCTTGAGTCGTTCGATTATCATACTAAGGCTAAATTATTGGCCCTTGAAATAGGTGATAGCCTGCAATATGCCCATGCCTTAAACAGCTTGGGTAGATTATATGATGCTACAGCAGCCTACGATCAGGCTATAAAATATTACAATCGGGCATTGGTTATTTTTGAAAAATTAAACGACAATATTGGACTTGCCTACATCTACTCGAGTTTGGGCATGTTTTACAAAAGTCAAAAAAATTATCCCAAGGCCGAAGAGATGACGCACCGCTCGCTTGACATTAGGGTGAAAGAGAAGCATTGGGCAGGTGTTGCCCTGAGCTATATTGAATTATCAAGAATTTATTCGGTCGACAATAAAAATGATCTCGCCTATGAAATGCTGCGCAAAGCAGAAGAATACAGTAAGCAAGTGAATGAAAATTTGGTGCTTAAAGCTGAAATCAATACCCAGTTGGCTGAGATCTATCGGGAGAAAAAAGACTTTAAACAAGCACTTGAATTAATTCAAATAGCAGAAAGAATCACCGAAAACATTGGCAACCAAAATTTGTTGATGAAGGTATATGGCGAGTTTGGTGACCTTTATTTCGACATAAAGGAATATGATAAGGCCATACTTTATCACAACAAGGTAGTAGAGGCAACGGCTAATTCGGCATTTATGGAAGAATTAAAAGAGGCCTATTTCCATCTGGCCCAAGATTATGAGCAAAAAGGCGATCTACGATTATCCTATGAATATTTCAAAAAGTACAACGAGATTGAAAAAGTATTGTTAAGTACTGAAAGAACCCGGTTGGCACAACAGCATGAATCCAGAATAGCACTGGAGAAACGGGCCAGGGAAAATGAATTACTTCAGGTAGAACAAAAGAAGAATAAGGAGCTTCTTGAAGAACAAAAATTATTAAACCTGGCAATTATTGGCATCGCCATACTTACCTTTTTCCTATTGGTCATGTTCATGTTATATTCATTGAAAAGAAAGCGGGACAATCGCCTACTTACTGCCCAAAAAGACGAATTGGCTGAGATCAACCTGCAAAAAGATACTTTGATGAATATCCTTACCCATGACTTAAAGGCTCCTTTCAATCGGGTTTTAGGCCTTTGCGAGTTAGCCAAAATTGACAAGCAAAATGCGGACAACTATAATGCTATGATAAAAGAAGCCACCAACTCCGGGCTTTTATTGATCAAAAACATCATGGACGTAAATAAGCTTGAAAACAGCAAAACTGACGAGGATGTCAGTCCGGTTAATATCCAACACCTTTTTAACTCGAAAATAGAGAACTACAAAGAGGAGGCAGATAAAAAGCAGATTAAGTTAACCAAAGCTATTGAAGCAGAAAGTGAGTTTATTACCAATCAACTGTATTTGGAAAGAATTTGTGACAATCTGATTTCCAATGCCATCAAATATTCCCCACAAGGATCTGAGGTGCTGATCACAGTGTATGAAAAAAAGGACATTCTCAAATTCTCTATTAAAGACAGCGGCCCTGGGTTTACAGATAAGGATAAAGAAAATCTCTATAAAAAATTTACCCCCCTCTCCGCAAGGCCAACTGGCGGGGAAGATTCCAATGGATTGGGGCTTTCCCTTGTAAAAACATTGGTAGATAAACTTGGTGGGAATATTACTCTTACCAGTCAGGTTGGTAAAGGGAGTAGCTTTGAGGTGGCTTTGCCTGAGTTAAAAGTTTAAGCTGTAATACCTTGTTTTTGATCATATGAAATTTAATACTGAGAGTAATTAATTACCACAGTTCTACACAAATCCCAAACCCTAGCTTGGTGACTGTGAGGCACGAAGCAGCCCCTTAGTACATTGAGCAAACCCCCAAACTCTGGTCACTGCGAGGCACAAAGCAGCCCCTAAGTACATTGAGCAAACCCCCAACCCAACTCTGGTGACTGCGAGGAACGAAGCAGTCCCTAAGTTCATTGAGCTAACCAACTCATTGCGTTCCAATGTAAAGATTGCCACGGCAGTCGTACCTACTGCCTCGCAATTACCAGTGATGTGGAGGGGGTCATGGAGAGAACAAACCCGTTTGATTTTAGTATTGGATAGCTTGTTTCTGCTAACAGTACAACCGGACTTCTACGCAACCCACAACCCAAACCTAGTGACTGCGAGGCACAAAGCAGCCCCTTAGTTCATTGAGCAAACCAACTCATTGCGTTCCAATGTAAAGATTGCCATGGCAGTCGTGCCTCCTGCCTCGCAATTACTAGTTTAGTTATAAACAAACTCGCCTTTGCCGCTCTTAATCGTTACTTGCTTGGTTGCTGCCTTTTCCACCCTACCAATAACCTTTGCCCGGATATTAAATGACTTTGCGATGTCTATCAGGGCCTGAGCATAACGTTCCGTTACATAAAGCTCTAGTCGATGGCCCATATTAAACACTTTATACATTTCCTTCCAATCCGTACCACTTTGCTTTTGAATGGCTCCAAATAAAGGGGGCACTTCAAAAAGATCATCTTTGATAATGTGCAGGTTTTCAACAAAGTGAAGCACTTTGGTCTGTGCACCTCCGCTACAATGTACTGCGCCATGAATTTGGGCTCTATGATTTTTTAAAATGGCAGCCATCACTGGAGCATAAGTTCTGGTTGGAGATAGCACCAATTTGCCCATGTCCAAGGGCACACCTTCCAATGTATCTCTAACTTTATAGCCTCCTGAATATACTAAATTCATTGGTACAGAAGGGTCAAATGTCTCTGGATATTTAGTGGCATACGAATGATCAAACACGTCATGACGAGCAGAAGTAAGGCCATTGCTTCCCATACCTCCATTGTACTCAGTTTCATAAGTAGCCTGACCGTAAGATTCGAAACCGACTATCACATCTCCTGCCTGAATATTGGCATTATCAATCACTTCGCTTCTTTTCATCCGGCCTGTCACTGTACTGTCCACTACAATGGTACGCACCAAGTCACCAAGGTCGGCTGTTTCCCCTCCTGTACTGATGATGTTGACTCCATTATCACGGAGCATTTGCAATACCTCCTCAGTACCGTTGATAATAGCCGCTATTACCTCTCCCGGGATCAGGTTTTTATTTCTGCCGATAGTAGAGGAAATGAGAATATTATCAACCGCCCCCACACAGATCAAATCATCGATATTCATGATAATGGCGTCTTGTGCAATGCCTTTCCAAACAGAAATATCACCTGTTTCTTTCCAATAAATATAGGCCAATGATGATTTTGTGCCCGCTCCATCGGCATGCATGATCGTGCAATAGTCAGGATCACCAGCGAGATAGTCTTCTACTATTTTGCAAAAAGCCTGTGGATAAAGGCCTTTATCAATGTTTTTGATGGCATTGTGAACATCTTCCTTGGAGGCCGAAACCCCCCTTTGTGCATAGCGATCGCTCATGAGTCTTGATTAATGAGAAAGTGCTGTAAAAATAAGAAAAGAGAATGAGTTAGGGGCAAGGATAAATCGGTAATCAAAAACGGAGCATATTTTTTAGCAACCTAACAAATATGATTTTTCGACTATAAAAGAAAAGTTATGTTTTCAAGGAAATTATATTAAAAAAATCCAATTATAATCTGCGCAGTTTTGTATATTTATTACACGTGTACCAATTGCTAAAAAATGGTTCCGAAAACAACTCCAGATATTTACAAGTTTTTTTTTAATCATAGCTACGATCTTAACTGTATCGCCAACAACAAAGGTTACTTCGAAATCATAAGCCCTAACTGGATTTCCACTTTAGGGTATACTGAAAAAGAATTGTTAGAAAAACCTTTTCTCGATTACGTTCATCCCGATGATGTCAATATGACACTTAAAGAGATGGAGAAAATCGAGGCAGGTGCCAATACGATAAATTTTATCAACCGGTATCGTAAAAAAGATGGTGACTACATCTATATTGAATGGAATGCAACACCAGACCCCCAGACTGAAAAACTATATGCCATTGCCCGCAATGTCACAGAACGGATAAGGAAAGACGCCAGTTTAAAGGCCATATTCGATTCTGCTGTAGTTTCCATTATCAAAACAGATAAAAACGGGATCATCACTCATTTCAGCAAAGGATCAGAGTACCTATTGGGATATAAAGCAGAGGAAATGGTTGGAATCCATACTCCAGAGCTCATTCATGTTGAAAAACAGGTAATGGAAAGGAGCCATGAATTATCAAAAATTTATGGACAAGAAATTAAGGGATTTGATGTTTTCATTGAATATGCCAAACAGGGTAAACATGAATCGAGGGAGTGGACTTATGTAAGAAAAGACGGTACCACATTCCCTGTACAGTTGGTTGTAAGTGCCGTATCGGACGAATATGGTGCAAAAGATGGCTATTTAGGGATTGCCACAGATATATCGGATTTGAAAAAGGCCAAGTATGAACTGGAAGCCCTTGTTGACCATCTTCAAAAACAAAACAATCAATTGTTAAACTTTGCTTATGTAACCTCCCACAATTTGAGGTCACCTGTTAGCAACCTTAACTCATTACTTAATTTTTATAAGGAGAGTATTAATGACGGGGATAAGCAAATGCTTCTTACAAAATTTGAAACCGTTGTAACACACCTGAGTTCCACTTTAAATGAACTAATTGAGTCTTTGAAATCACGGGTCGACTTGAGCAAAGAAAGGGAGTTTATCACATTTGGGAATGTTTATTCAAAGCTGAATGAGACGTTAGCTGGTCAAATAATTGAGACAAAAGCTGAAATAACCTTTGATTTTGAAGCTGCAAAAAACATTAAGTACCCTAAATCATATTTGGAGAGCATAATGCTCAACCTACTTTCCAATGCCCTCAAATACAGATTTCCGGGTCGCACGCCATTAATACATTTCCAAACGGATATAGTGGATAATGAGGTTGTTTTGAGTGTTAGGGACAATGGTTTAGGAATTGACTTGGAAAAATATGGCAGCGAATTGTTCGGTTTAAATAAAACCTTCCACGACCATCCCGATTCGAAAGGGGTAGGGCTTTATATTACTAAGACTCAGGTTGAAGCAATGGGTGGACAGATACTGGTAGAAAGTGAAGTCGATAAAGGAACGGTATTTAAGGTTTACTTTGATAAAGACACCTAATCCCGCCAAGGAATATGAGGTTTAAAGAGGTATTAAAATACAAAGCCCGTGAGTAGAGCAAATAAATCAATTGTAGTAGAACAGCTTTTCAACGTTTCGGTGAATGATGTTTGGGCAGCCATCACAAAGGTCGAAGAGATGAAAAAATGGTTCTTCGATAATATCCCTGCTTTTGAACCGGTGGTGGGCTTTTATACAAGTTTTCCGGTCCACTCTGGTAAGCGAACCTTTACCCATTTATGGAAAATAGTTGAAGTTATACCCAATGAAAGAATCAGCTACGACTGGCGGTATGAAGAATACGAAGGGCAAGGGTTAGTAACTTTTGAGATCATGGAGCAACGCAACCAAACTTTACTTCGCCTTACTAACCAAGGGCTGGAAAGCTTCCCCAATGACATTCCTGAATTTGCCAGGGCGAGCTGTCAGGGTGGATGGGAATACTTTATTCAACAGAATTTGAAGGCTTATCTTGAAAAAAAATGATACCTCCAATTTTCAATAGACAATGCATTAAATATCACTTATGTGCTTATTTCTATAATTTAATTTAAATTGAATGTATCTTTTTCCAGATTAAGCACGTTAATCGGCTTAAAATCTGGCATTTATAAAAAACTAATCACCCCTATTATGAAAAAGATCTGTACAGCTTTCTTACTCCTATTCATGTATGTATCAAGCCCGGCACAAATAAGTGGGAGTTTGATGCAACACCCCGATGTATCAGAAACACAAGTCACCTTTATATATGGTGATGACGTATGGATAGCCCCCAAATCAGGAGGTAAAGCCCATCGATTGAGCTCTCCTGATGGCAGTGAAGCTTACCCCAGGTTTTCACCTGACGGCAGTATGATCGCCTATACCGCCAATTATGATGGAAACAGTGATGTTTATATCATTTCTGTCAATGGAGGTATCCCTAAGCGATTAACCTACCACGGGATGTATGACCGCGTATTGGGATGGACCCCTGATGGTATGTCAGTACTGTTCGCCTCTTCAAGGGAAAGTGGTCGTCAACGATACAATCAATTCTTTACCATACCCATTAAAGGTGGCCCACCCGTCAAACTACCCGTCCCTTATGGTGAATTTGCGTCCTTTTCTCCCGATGGCACAAAATTGGCCTATACAGATCGATCTCGGGTGAATAGAAATTGGAAGCGCTACAGGGGTGGTACAGCTCCTGATATTACGGTATTTGACCTCACCACCTATGCCACTGAAAATATTACTAATAATGAAGCTAATGACGAACTACCCATGTGGATGGGAAATGCCATTTATTATATGTCAGACAATGGCCCCAACAAGAGAAATAATCTATGGAAATATGATCTGGCTTCAAAAACCAATACTCAACTGACCTTTATAAAGGATTTCGATATTACATTCCCACAAAGTAGTACCACTGATATCATATTTGAAGCCGGTGGAAAATTATACCTCTATAATATCACTTCTGGAAACACTTCAGAAATCGCAATCCAGGTTATTTCCGATCAAAGAGACCTTATACCACAACAAAAGCAAGTGTCTTCTTACATTCAAGCCGCAACACTCTCTCCCGATGGAAACAGGGTGGTAGTACAAGCAAGGGGAGAACTATTTGATTTGCCCGCGACTGAGGGATTTGTAGCAAACTTATCAAATTCTTCAGGTAGTGCTGAGCGAAACCCATCCTGGTCACCAGATGGTAATTCGGTGGCCTGCTGGAGTGATGTCAGTGGCGAGTATCAATTGATGCTCTATGATATGACTGGCAAACAACAGCCTAGGAAGCTTACCAATTTTTCAACTGGATTCTATTACACCATTTACTGGTCGCCCGACAGTAAAAAAATTGTGTTTGTAGATCAGGCCATGAATATTAATTATTTGGAAGTTGCAACTGGTACCGTGACTAAAGTAGATAAAGCCAAATACCTGTTTGAAGGGGGATTGCGGAATTTCAGCGTTACTTGGACACCTGATAGCCAATGGTTTGCCTATGCACGTGGAACAGACAACCCAGCCACTTCAGCCATTTACATTTGTAATACCCAAACCAAGAGTGTTACTCAACTTACCTCTGGTTATTATGCAGACAACTCACCTGCTTTCAGTGCTGATGGTAAGTATCTGTTTTTTGCAACGAATAGAAACTTCAGTCCGGTGTATTCTGATCTGGATAATACTTTTATCTACCCTAACACAACCTTTATTGCTGTAGGTACTTTAAACAGTTCGGTAGAATCTTTATTGGCAACAAAAAACGATGCTGTAGAAGATTCTAAAAAGGATAATAAAGAAGAAGATAATTCAAAAGGTAAAAAAGACAAAGGTAAGGCCGCCAAGGAGGACGGGGTAAAAACCAATATTGAAATCAATGGGTTTGAAAACCGGGTAGAAATGCTTGACATACCAGCCGGGAATTTAGGCAATTTGGCAGCCGTTGAAGACAAACTGCTCTTTGTGCGATACCCAAATGCGGGATCGCCAAATGATGCTTCTCCAAGTGTCAATTATTATGATTTTAAAGAACGGGAAGTTAAAACCATCATAGCTGATGTTCCGGGTTTCAGCGTTGCCGCCAATGGAAAAAAGATACTGATCTTCAAAGGGTCAAAACTTGCTGTACTCGATATAAAAGCTGATCAAAAAATTGATAAAACGGTTCCCACAGAAAGTATGGTCATGAATATAGTGCCCAAACAAGAGTGGAAACAGATATTTAATGATGTTTGGAGATTCGAGCGTGACTACTTTTATGATCCGGGGATGCACGGTGTGGACTGGAATCTAATGCGAACACGGTATGGACAATTAATTGATCAGGCTAATTCCAGAAATGATGTTAATATTATTATTGGTGATTTGATTGCCGAGCTTAATGCCTCTCATACTTATAATGGTGGTGGAGATATTACCGAAGCCAAAACAATTAATGTGGGTTATTTGGGGGCGGACCTAAGGGTTGAAAATGGTCGTTATCGCATTACTAAAATTATCTCAGGGGCACAATGGGATGTAGAGGTTCGATCTCCTTTGGTAAAGCCTGGTATTGATGTTAAAGTAGGCGACTATATTTTAGCTGTTAATGGACTTCCAATTGACACTAACAAGCCTATCTCAGCCGCATTACAAGGGTTAGCCAATGCTACAGTACAATTGACTGTAAACAGCAGTGCCTCCATGACTGGTGCCAGAGAGGTAATCATTAAACCTCTGGATTCTGAAACCAGACTTCGCCACTTGGCCTGGATTGAAAATAATCGCCAGCGGGTTGACAAGGCTACCAATGGAAAAGTAGGGTACATTTATGTGCGTAGTACTGGTCTCGATGGTCAAAACGAATTGGTAAGGCAATTCTATGCCCAAATGAATAAGGAGGGGTTAATCATCGATGAGCGATTCAATAGTGGCGGACAAATACCCGATCGCTTCATTGAGTTATTGGATCGTGAGCCACTGGCTTTTTGGGCGGTAAGGGATGGAAAAGACTGGGCTTGGCCTCCCGCAGGCAATTTTGGTGCAAAAGTTATGCTCATCAATGGCTTTAGTGGATCTGGTGGGGATGCCTTTCCTGATTATTTCAGAAAACGAAACTTAGGGCCATTAATAGGCACACGGACTTGGGGAGGATTGATTGGAATTAGTGGGGCACCCGATTTAATTGATAATGGACGGATCACATTGCCCACCTTTAGAATGTATGATCCTGACGGACAGTGGTTTAAAGAGGGCCATGGAGTAGATCCTGACATGGAAGTGGTGGAGGATTTTCAACAATTGGCCAATGGCACTGATGTGCAATTGGAAGCTGGTATTCAGGAAGCACTAAAATTATTAAACTCAGGTAAAACCTTTAAAAAACCAGCCCGTCCCGCTTATGAAAAGCGAAATTAAAGTGCTTTTCTACCGTGTAGGATGAAGCTATGCTGGTTAGTTAATTGAGAGGATCGTATGAAACCCTTTGGCTTTTCATACGATCCTCTATTTTAATTCATTTTGAAATACAAATCTATTTCTCCTACTTACGATACATTCTGATTTCTTATCAGAATCACAACTCAACTGATCTCTTATTTAACAACACCATGAAAAAATCTTTACTAATTCTATTTGCAGTAACCTGTTTTGGCACACAAACACTAACTGCTCAATCGAAAAAAAGTTCCTACGTGGCTCCCGCTGCCATTCAGCAAAAAGTAATTGAATGGCGGCACGATATTCATGAGCACCCCGAATTGGGTAACCGCGAGTTTCGCACGGCAGAGTTAGTGGCCAAACATTTAAAATCGCTGGGAATTGAAGTCACCACCAAAGTAGGAATCACAGGTGTTGTTGGTGTATTGAAAGGAGCCAAACCTGGCCCCGTAGTGGCTCTAAGGGCAGACATGGATGCACTTCCCGTGGTAGAGCGCACACCAGTTCCTTTTGCATCAAAAGTAACCACCACCTACAATGGCGTTGAAACAGGCGTAATGCATGCCTGTGGTCACGATTCCCATGTCGCCATTTTGATGGGCGTGGCGGAAGTGCTGGCAGGTATGAAAAAGGATTTGAAGGGAACCGTCAAATTTATTTTCCAACCTGCTGAGGAGGGCGCTCCAAAAGGAGAGGAAGGTGGGGCAGAATTGATGGTGAAAGAAGGCGTGTTGGACAACCCAAAGGTTGATGTGATCTTCGGACTTCATATCAATGCCCAAGTGGAAGTAGGTCAAATCACTTACCGCCCCGGTGGAATGTTTGCCGGAGTAGGCGACATGAAGATTACCGTGAAAGGTAAATCTGCCCATGGTGCTGAACCCTGGTCATCTGTTGATCCAGTGGTTACTGCGGCACAAATTATTACAAGTCTTCAAACAATCATGAGTCGTAATGTAAATGTTACGCAAAATGCAGCCGTAGTAACTATTGGGGCCATTCATGGCGGTAACCGCTCCAACATCATCCCTGAGGAAGTAGAAATGCTAGGAACGGTGAGAACTTTGAGTGATTCGGATGAGGAATTGGTTTATGAGCGTATAAGACAAATCGCAACTAAAACAGCAGAAGCCAATAATGCTGAAGCCATTGTGGAATTACCTTACTCCTCACATTATCCAGTTACGTTCAATAATGAAGCTTTAACCACCAAAATGTTGCCTACCTTACAGAAATCTGCAGGTAAAGAGAATGTTATTTTAGTGCCTGCTGAAACAGGTGCCGAAGATTTTTCGTTTTTTGCCAACAAAGTGCCTGGTTTATATTTTTATATTGGTGGTATGCCAAAAGGGAAAGACCCTAAGGAAACAGCATCCCATCACACTCCTGACTTTTTTATAGATGATAGTGGTTTTGTGACAGGTATCAATGCTATGGTAAATTTGGTGTTGGATTACATGGACGATCCTAAATAGGTATTATATATTTAGAATTATTGATGTCCAACTATTTATCACACATAAAGTATAAAGGCATTCCCAAATGGGAATGCCTTTCTTTTTTGAAGTATTCACAAGACTTACATTCTGGATTTACGTTTTTTTGCTTGTTTCTCTTCTATTTTTCTTTGTATTTTCTCTTGTTTCCTTGCTTTCAAATCTTTTGTTGAAGCTTTAAGGTTTCTTCCCTTTGCCATGATATTAATATTTAGATTTTAACATTCACATCCTGCCCCATTACTAATTATAATTAATAGTCTAGCGAGTAACAGCACAAAATTTAGTGCTCAATCAAGGATGTATAAAATAAGAAAAAGGGGAATGAGTACAGCACACTCGCAGGTGCTTTTAAGCCAGAAAGATGAGCTGACTTTTACCTAATATATCTAGGGTTTTGTTTGTATTATGTAAATGAAAATCAAGCATAGTTGAAGATTTTTGCATTGGTATAAAGATAACGAAATATTACCTGATTAGCAAATATATTGCCCATACAGTCCATATAAGCCTTACTTCAATGCAAATTTCTCTCAAAAGTCATTAACTTCATGATTACAAGCCAATTCAAAACTTAATCTATGACACCCGTTATCGACCTTCATTGTGATTTACTATCTTATTTGAATCATGTACCTGATGCCACTCCCTATAAAACCGAAGAAATTGGAGCTTCGTTTCCTGCCTTGGAAGCTGGAAATGTAAAGCTGCAAGTCATGGCTATTTATACCGCTTCGGAAAAGGGAAGTACTGAATCAGCATTAAAACAAAGCCTGCTGTTTAAAAAACTCCTTACTGAACACGCGGATCGACTGGCTTTGGCTAAATCTACTGCAACAATACAATCACTACCTGCCTCAACCAAAACCAATATGCTGGCGGCCATTGAAAATGCCTCAGGTATTTGCGAGGAGGACGATAAGTTGGCAGACGGATTTAAAAACTTGGAAACCATTATTTCCAATACAGAAAAAATACTTTATATCGGCCTCACCCACCATGCGGAAAATAGGTTTGGTGGTGGCAATAACACCAAAGTGGGCCTAAAAGAAGACGGCAAAGCCTTGTTGGATTACATCAATGGCAGAAAAATCGCCATTGATTTTTCCCACACGAGTGATGCCCTGGCCCATGACATCCTCAATTACCTAACACAAAAAAACCTGGACATCCCTATTCTGGCCAGTCATTCTAATTTTCGACCAATATTTGATCACCCCCGCAACTTACCCGATGACATTGCAATGGAAATTATTAATCAAGGTGGCTTGATTGGGATGAACTTCCTCCGTGCCTTTATGAATAATGACGATCCTAATGCGCTTTATGATCATATTGCGCATGGCCTTTCATTGGGTGGAGCAAATTCTATCTGCTTCGGTGCTGATTTCTTTTACACCGGAAATCACCCTGATCAGAGCCGAAGGCCATTCTACTTTAAAGAACATGAAAACGCAAGTTGCTATCCTGCTTTGTTGAAAGAACTAACAAAGCGCACCAATGCTGAACAAGTGGAGGCCATTAGTCATAAAAATGTTGCTAACTATATACAAAAGATTTGGAGCTAAACTGACCTTATTATGAACAAAGTATTCGATACCTACAGACCAGACGGCTTTGGTACTATCAGTCCCTATATTATGTCTGAAAACCCAGAAGAACTGATCGATTTCCTTAAAAATGCTTTTTATGCGGAAGAATTAAACCGAAGTATTAACCCTAGCAATGGAGATATTGCCAATTGCATTTTAAAAATGGGTGCCTCCTCGTTTATGATTAGTCAGGCACGGGATCAATTTTTAAATATGAGAACCACTTACTATTTGTACGTTGAGGAGGTGGACAGTATGTACAAAAGGGCATTGCAACATGGTGCAAAATCAGAATTTGCACCAACAGACATGCCATATGATGACCGACAAGCGGGAGTAATAGACCCAAGTGGCAATTATTGGTGGATCTCAAAAAGGCTAAAAAAGGAGAACTATTGAAATTTAATATGCTTTTAATATTACTATGCTTATTCGCATGTAGCACTAGGACCGAAGAGTATTCGTTATCGAAAGTGAAGGTTCCTTCACTCATTATTCTTGGCACTGTTCAAGACGGGGGTTCGCCACATATCGCTTGCAAAAAAGAGTGCTGCAAAAACCTTTTTCTCCATCCGGATAAAAACAGAAAAGTGGTCTCATTGGGCATCGTTGATCCTGATAACAATAAGAGTTATCTATTTGAAGCCACTCCGGATATTACCACTCAGATGAAAATGTTATCTACTGTGAGTGGATCAGGTTCAGAGACGCCTGATGGTATATTCTTAACCCATGCCCATATCGGCCATTACACGGGTTTGATGTACTTGGGTAAAGAAGCCATGAACTCAAATAGGCTCCCTGTTTTTGCCATGCCCAAAATGAAGGCCTTCCTTGAAAACAATGGCCCATGGAGCCAACTGGTAACCAATAAGAACATTGCGATTAGAGAACTGGCCGACCAAAGGCCTGTAAAACTCAATTCAAACTTCACCGTTATCCCTTTTCTAGTCCCTCACCGTGATGAGTTTTCTGAAACGGTGGGCTATAAGATTATCGGCCCAAACAAATCCGCCATATTCATACCTGATATTGACAAGTGGCAAAAGTGGGATCAGGATATTGTTATTGTAATCTCTAACTCGGATTACGCCTTTATTGATGCTTCCTTTTACGATAGTTATGAGATCAATAACCGGGACATCTCTGAAATTCCCCACCCGTTTATTATAGAAAGCATGTCACTGTTTGCTGATCTATCACCAGAAGAAAAAGATAAAATTTATTTTATCCATTTGAACCATACCAATCCGGCTTTGAATCCTGAAAGTGAGCAAACAAAAGAGATTCTTGAAAAGGGTTTTCATCTGGCCAAAATGGGTGAAGTTTTTGATTTATAATTGGGTGTCTCTAATAATTTAGCATGAATAAAATTCTGAGCATAATAATTAAGCTTGCATTTTTTGCTCTGTTAACCATCCTCACACAAGTAGGAGGTTTAGTTTTTTTATTAAGTCTTCTGATTTCAAGACATTTGAAACAACAATTTAGATTTAAGTTATTAACGCTATTCGTAGTATTTTATCTAATCTCAACATACATTTTAATTCCAATTATTTCACCATTTTTTGGACGAGAACGGGTAGACAACACAGCTATAATTCATCCCACTAACTATTTGACTATTCTTTTAAATAGAAATTATGTAGCTCCTGAGCTTAATGAATTGTTTAAATTCACTGAAAAGAAGCTTGAAAATACTGATATCCAGATTCATTATCTGGACGCCAATTTTCCTTTTTTAATTGGTTTTCCGTTATTGCCTCATTTAAGTCATAATGACGGAAGAAAAATAGATCTAAGCTTAATTTATGAAACAAAGGAGGGTCAAATATCCACACAACAAAAATCAAACAGCGGGTATGGCGTATTTGAGAAACCTAAACCAAACGAAGTAGACCAAGTTTCTTTGTGCTTAAATAAAGGTTACATTCAATACGATTACCCTAAGTATATGACTTTTGGGTCAATTAATAACAACTTATTATTTTCAGAGAAAGGGACAAAAACACTAATTATAGCGCTATTAGAATCTAAAAACATGGAGAAATTGTTTATTGAACCGCATTTAAAAGAAAGATTGAATTTAGAAAGTAAACGTATAAGATATCACGGCTGCAAAGCGGTCAGACATGATAACCATATACATGTGCAAGTAAAACGATGAAATTCATAACCTCTACCCAATTATCTAGCACTCAAAAAGAGGCCATACGCAACATTTGGAATGCGGAATATCCTACTTCATTACAATATTCGACCTTAATCGATTTCGACAACTTCCTCAATAAGCAAACTGACCACCAACACATATTGGCTACCAATCCTGAAGGAAAAATTTGTGGTTGGTTCTTTAGCTTTACTCGGGACGAAGAAAATTGGTTTTCAATACTCATCGACCAGTCAGAACAAGGGCAGGGGTTAGGTAGTCATTTGCTTAACAAGGCTAAAGAAACCAGTACAGAACTTAACGGTTGGGTGATTGATAATAACCACACGGTCAAAAGTGACGGCACCCTTTATAAATCTCCAATAGACTTTTATATCAAGCATAATTTTGTTGTTTTACATGACATCCGTTTAGAAATAGAAGTGATGTCAGCAGTTAAAATAAAGTGGAAAAAATGAAAATACTTATAATAGGTGGTAACGGCACCATTGGAAAAAAGGTAGCCGCACATTTTGCTAAAAAACATGAGGTAATTATAGCAGGCCGTTCAAGTAGCACAGTAACTGTTGACCTTGCCGACAGCAATTCCATAAAGCAAATGTTTGCAAGCACTGGTAAGCTAGATGCGGTAATATGTACTGCGGGAGAAGCGAAATGGGCCGCTTTCAATGAGCTAAGTGAAGAGGATTTCTATATAGGTCTGAAAAGCAAATTGATGGGGCAAGTTAATTTAGTTAGAATAGGGAAAGAGTATCTCAATCCTGGAGGATCAATTACGCTTTCTACCGGTATATTGGCCGATGACCCAGTGCCAATGACTACCAGTGCGGCTATGGTCAATGGTGGCATCCACAGTTTTGTACAGGCAGTTGCCCTAGAAACGGAAAATGGCCTACGCATTAATGTGGTCTCCTCAGGGCTTGTAGAAGATGCAGTGGATAAGTATCAGGATTATTTCCCTGGCCACAATGCTATCCCTATGAATAAGGTCGTCAATGGCTTTGTAAGAAGTGTGGAAGGCAAGGGCAATGGTGAGGTGATCCGGATATATAATTAACCAAATAAAGAGGTCTTGACTCAACCTTTCTTCACACCTTTCGGAGAGACGCACAAAATGAGATGACGTGTTTGATACCAAATTTTCTCCCTTTGGAGGGAGGACTATAAGTGAACTATCAAACACGTCATCGTCAACAGGATGAATGCCATTATATCAGCTCATTTTAGGCCTGTTCTAAAATAATCACTTCTTTATGGGTAAAATATAATTTAGGGTTTTTATCTTGTTTTATTATTTCAATCTACAACCATGTCTGAAACAAGTTGCCCAAATTGTGAGCAAGAAATTATAGGTGCGTTTTGTCACCATTGCGGTCAAAAGAAAAATGTCTATAGGCTAACTTGGCGAGGCTTATTTGACGACCTACAAAAACGTCTTTTTGGTTTTGACAATAATTTCTTCAGAACGATTAAGGACCTTACCATCCGACCTGAAAAAGTAATTCAGTCGAATATTGATGGAATCAGGGTCAGGTACATTGGCCCAGTTGGATATTATTTTCTGCTGGTCACCATTTTTGTCCTGATCATTTCGATGCTGAATATCGACATGATGCAATATACTAAGGACATTAATAGCGCTTTCTCTTCTGGCACAAGTGAAAAGCAAGCAGCTATGCAATCTACCTTTCAAGGCACTATTTTTGAAAACTTCAGGACGGTTGGCTTCCTAATGGCACCTTTTTTTATCATAGGGGTGTGGATAATGTTTAGAAACAAAAAATACAATCTCCTAGAGAATGCCGTACTCGTATTTTATGCACAGGGTCATCCTATGTTGCTGAGTTTTTTAGGGCTATTTCTATATAAGTTTGCAGGGATGACACATGCCATCGCATTTATCTCACCTATCGGCATTCTTTATTTTAGCTGGGTTTGTGCCCGCTTTTTCAAAGGAAATGGTATCTGGAATTTTATTAAGGGGCTTCTGGCTTATATTTTAGGTATGCTAACCCTGATGCTTATTGTCATCACAATTACTGCTGTAATAGCGGCATTATTTCCAGAGGTCTTTATGTTGTAGCCAAAAAAAGCCGAGGAAGATTGTCTCCTTCGGCTTATTAATAAAAACAGTGACTAATAGTAGTAGTGCCTATTATTCAATAAATAATTCCGAAGGCTCTTCAATGATTACATTCTTCACATTCATTGGGTAAACCTCCACTTTTTTATCCAATTCAAACACCTCGGCCGGCAAGCTTTCCTTTATAATATTAGAATAGGTCATGGGAGACTTCTTGTTGGTTAGCAGGCTTTCTTTTAATGGTCCAGCCTCCTCCTTGTCTGTAATTATAGTAATCCACATGTTGTCAGTCTGAAGGTATTTCGCAGCAGCCGCGTTCACTTGCTCCAATGTTAAGGCCTCTAGTTTTTTATCCATTTCTGCAATGTAATCGTCCATTCCATAAAACTTAGAGTCCATTAAAAAGCCCAATTGTCGTTCTGGTGTTTGGATATACAATTTCATGTAACTTCTTAAGAATTGTCTGGTCAGGTCAAATTCTTCTTTGGTTAGACCTTCCTTCTTCACCCTGTCAATTTCATGAAGTGCCATTCTCAATGCAAAATGGGCATGGCCCACCTTAAGGTCTCCAAGCTCAGGATATTGGCTCTTTAAACTTATAGCTGTTTGCACTGGTCTGATCCAAATGGCCATATAATTTTGGCTTCGTGGAAAACCTGTTGTAGGTAATTGATAACGACCCCCAGATTCATACCATTCGATATAGGTATAGTCGCCATAGTTCATAGATCGCTTTTCCCTTATCAATTGATAAAGTTTAGAATACGATTTTCTATGCTCCCCTAAATAGGAATTTACCACAAGCATAGCCGGCCAATCATCCGAGGCCCTGTTGATACTTATAGGATACCCTGTATAAATAGCCGCCCCCAAATTATTTGGCTTGGGTACCAACTCTACCTGTATGCCGTCAGGCATGGCTACCTCTCCCAACTTTGGAATGTTTGGTTGCGTATCTGGCAATTTATTAATATCGGCTTTAAGTTTTGCGACAAACGACTCGGGGTAATCGCCCGCAACGCCAATCATAACATTGTTTTTAGTGAAGAAAGATTTATAATGGTTGACAACATCTTCACGGCTAATATTGGCCAATCCCTTGATCGTGCCATTCTTCATATGCGCATATCCCGTACCTGCAAAAAGCTTTTCTTCCAAGGCCATTTTGCTAAGCTCTTCATCAGAATTGGCTTTGATTACCTCTTTTACATAAACTTCAGCATTGGATTTTACCCGGTTAAAGTCGTTCTCCGCAAATGAGGGATTAAGTATTAAACTGCTGAAAATATCATAAAACTTGTCGAGAAAATCTTTATGTACCTCAAAAGTGAATGTGGTCATTTCTTTGTCCGTGAACGACCAATAGCGAGCGGCCATAGGGTATATTAAATCATCGATCTCGGATTTTGTATACCTATCACTTCCCGATTCTGTTAAGACTGAAGCTGTTAAATTGGTCAGTCCCTCCTTGCCCACAGGATCAGCAATCGACCCGTTTTTAAATGCTATTTTAACAACCACTTTAGTAGACTCCATTGGAAGTTCCACTACATTTTGAGCAAAAGCAGTAGTGCTTAAAAGTGCTAAGAATATGTATATTAATTTCTTCATGGTACTACTTAAAGTTTAATGTTTAATTCTTCTTTGACTTGATTTTCATCATCTGAGGAAATTGTGGCAATAGTAAGGTGATTATCTACAAAATATTTTTTCGCTACCCGCATAATATCCTCTTGCGTTACTTTGTCATAATTGGCGTAGGCCTTGTTCACATCGGCTGGATTGCCAGTAAGCCAAATAAATTCTGAAAGTGAATTGGCAATTGAACTTGGGCTATCGATACCCATCGCATAACTGTATTTGATGTTGCTTTTAGTTTCTTTAAGAATGACCGAATCCACAGGTTCCGTTTTTAGATTGTTCAAAACCTGATCAATTTCATTCTTGACATAGGCCATGTCCTCTTTGTTTACCAATATGGCATTCACCGACCATAGTCCTGGATCAACCATATTCATTCCACCTGCTCCAAGCTGTCTTACTTTTCGTTCATCTACGACCAATTTTTTATAAATATCCGATTTCTGAGAAAAGGCCATAGTACCAATAATGTCCAATACTGCCATATCAGTATTCTCAACTGAAAATGCTGGGTCTTTATAATTCAAAGTCAAAACTGGGGGGAAATTTTCTGCCTTGACATGGGCAAGCCTGGTTTCCTGTTGCTCGGGCTCTACAGGTATTTGTTGCGTATACGTTCCTCTTTGCCATTCACCGAAGTACTTTTTTGCCAATGCATTGACTTCTTCTTGTTTTACATCACCCACCACCAATACCGTGGCATATTCAGGGCGATAAAAACGGTTGAAAAACTCAAGTGAATACTCGTATTGATTGGGCATATCTACTATGTCTTCCCAAAAACCCATGGTAGTGTGAGAATAAGTATGCTCAGTAAATGCAGTTTTATATGTTATCTCTTCGAGCTTACTATAGGGGCTTGCGTTGTTTTTAGTGTACTCACCTTTTACTGCGCCCGCCTCAACTTTAAAGTCCTCTTCAGAGTACTTCAAATTCATAAACCTATCTGATTCCAATTCAAACATCTTATCCAACATATTGGCATTACCTGTCATGTGGTACAAGGTTCTGTCCCACCAGGTGTTCGCATTAGCTGCGGCACCGATAGCTTTCAATGCCTCGCTATATTGTTCCTTGGAAAATTTTTCTGTCCCTCTGAACATTACATGCTCAAAGAAGTGTGCGAAGCCCGTTTTCCCTTCTTCTATTTCATTTCTACTTCCTGCCCTCACCACAATAAAAAAAGACGCCAGTCCTGGACTATTATACGGGACCGTTACCACATTCAGGCCATTGTCCAACTTGGTCTGTTGAATCGGATATGGAAATATACCCTCAGGTTCCTTGTTTTCAGGCTTATCTGGGCTACAAGCCGTGACAAGCAATAAAGTAGCTGCAATAGCCGCCAGGTAGTTTTTCATAGTTATAGTTGTTTTTTATTAAATATTATAGGTTGTTCTGAGACTGTATTCAGTAGAGTTCAATATTTTCTTATTTTCCCGAATCATCATCGAAATAGGAGTCTTCATCAAAATTATCACCGCTGGTTTTTCTTCCAACGTCCAGTATTTTAAATTCCGTCCTCCTGTTCACTTGGTGTTGCTCTTCCGTTGTGGCGTTTTGAATAATCAGTTTGGATTCACCATAACCCCGTGCCACCAATCTTGTTCTATTTATGCCTTGTGATACAATGTAGTCCACCGCAGCCTGGGCACGTCTTTCTGATAATTTAAGATTGTATTGTTCGGTTTGCCTGTCATCGGTATGGGAGCTCAACTCTATTTTGATATCAGGATTGTCTTTAAGGATCGTCACTAATTTATCCAGTTCTAATGCGGCATCATCCCGAATATCATACTTATCTAAATCGTAATAAATATTCTCCAACACAAAGATTTTGTCTTTGATCAGTTTCTCCAATACCATAACAGTATCAAACTTAATGTCCGTCACCAATTCGGTCAGTGTTAAATGGTCTACCGATTTACCAATGGTAGTGAAGGGTTGCCTTGTAATCAAGTATTGATCCTTACCCCCTTTTTTTGTACCCACCATATTGTAGCGTTCATGTTCATATACCCTAAATAAAAACTTACCATCGGCTTCAGTCACTACCTCATCCAGCTCTTTACCGCTGAAGTCAAGAAGTTTTACCGTAACGTCAGGAAGTATCTCCAATGCACCTTTATCATTATGGGTCATGGTTACGCCTTGCAAAAAGTAGTTGACAACTTTCAGGTCAGGATCCTCATTTACGAAAGTATAGATATCGTCATCACCAGCCCCTCCATCACGGTTAGAGGTAAAAAACCCTCTATCAGCCTTGAATAGAAACATGCCAAAATCATCGGCATTTGAGTTGATTGGAGTTCCCAGGTTTTCCACGGTAGTCACCCCATTATTCCTTCTGGCTACAAACAAATCAAGTCCTCCAAACCCTGGGTGACCTGTGCTTGAAAAATATAGGTTGCCGTCATCGGCTACGTAAGGGAACATCTCATCTCCTGTAGTATTGATCTCCGGTCCAAGGTTGGTCACTTTGTAAAACCTGCCCCGGGCATTTCTTTTGGCATAATACAAATCTACACCACCGTATCCTCCTGGTCTATTTGAAGCAAAATATAGCGTACGCCCATCACGACTAAATGCCGGTGTGGAATCCCAATAGCCGGGATTGTTAATGTTTAGCATCCTAGGGGCGATCCATTGTCCATTCCTAAGTATGGCCATAAACAAATTAACATCGGCAGTCCCCTTCCGTTTGCCAGAGTTGCCCCTTGCAAATACTATCGTTTTTCCATCAGGGCTAAAAGTTAACGACCCTTCATTCATGTTTTCGTTATTGATCAGGTCGCTGATTGATTCAATAGTGGTACTATCTACCCTAGCCCCTTTGGTTTGAGCTTTATAAATATTGGTAAAGGGAGTACCTGTAGCCAAATAAATCCTATTAACACCGCGTGATGAAGTGAAGTAAAACTCCCCATCACTGTAGACCGGGGCATATTCTGCAGCGGGGCTGTTTATGGCTTTTAGGTTTTTAACCTTAAAGTAGTTTTTCTTTTCTTTCAGCTCCTCAAGGTGATTGAGGTTGTCAAACTCCTCACTGGCCCGTGCGGATAATTTTTCATCTGTTACCGTTTTTAAATATTGCTCCAGTTGTTGTTTTGCCTGATCATATTGCCCCCTCGATTTGAGAGCAAAAGCGTAGTAAAGCTGAATTGAATCATTTTTCACTCCATTGAGAATAGCCCTTTCATAATATGGCGCTGACTCAAACATTCGGTTCGATTGGCGATAGGAGTCTGCCACATAAAAGTTGGCTTCTGCATCATTCGGGTTTTTCTCAAGCACCTTGTTATACATATCAATGGTGTTTTGGAAACGGCCCAGCTCAAAGGCTTTGTTCGCCTTTTTATTGATACTGCATGAAGCGACCATGAGGGCAACAATTACAATAGTGACTTTACTCGTGAGATTCATACTCAATAATTAGTTTTTATTAATGAATTTCCAGTCCTGATTGTGATTAAGGTGCGCAAATTAATTTTGTAGTTGCTTGAAATGTTTACCTGCCCAACTATCAACTGCGGGAATGATCCAATTATTTTCTAGCTCCTTTTTTAAAGTAATGGCGTTGTTGAAAATTAGCGCTGATGCTGATATTTCCCCTGCCAATACTTTGCCCTTTATATCGTTGATTGATTCAAAAAATAATTCTTCATTAAATATAAAGGCAATTTTACTGCGGTCAAAAAAGTCGAGGTTATATTCTTGTGCTATTGACTTTACAAAACTCACTGAGGCGTCAATGGAGCAGCCCGAGGCATTGTGCACATTTTCATCCACTGCCAGAATTAAGAAATGATTATGACTAAACTTAAAAGAAGCCTGTAGCCCCGTACCATGGGCGGCCCACTCGTTTAAAAATCCCGTGGATTTAGTGGCAATCGCTTTTTGCTCTTCACTGCTTATTTCACGTGAAGACTGATAAATCCATACCCTTGCCGAATCAGGCATATTGTCAAATGAAGTATACATAGTTGTCAAATTTATGAATAAAACCCAAAGCGTTTATTATTAGTTCTAAAAAGCTAAATGATTAAAGGTCAGTTAAGCGACTTTTAAAATCCTGATTTAAACTAACTTAGATGTAGAGTTACAACGTTTATACCCACTCAAATTGTAATCAACATTGTGAAAAATTTTGTCCTTATTATTTCTGTTTTTCTTTCTGGCTGTATTGGCACAGATATACTTGATGATCTGATGGAGGAGCAAATATTAATTGAATCCACAATAACATCTTTAAAAATCGGTGAGTCTTATCAATTTCACGCACGGTATTTCAACAATATAGGTGAAGAAGTCACTGCCGAACCAGAGTGGGACAGCAGTAACCCAGCTATTATATCGATAAATAATAATGGATTGGCCACTGCAATTGCCCCGGGACAGGTAGTAATCACAGCTTCATATCAGGGAACCTCTGATGAACTCATGCTGGAGGCCACTACAGGTGAGACAACTACAAATCCATTGCAACGCAAAACAGAGCTACAAAGCGTAAGCTCCTATCCACTATCAGGTAGTGTAACATTGACGGCCAATGACCAAGGATTGTTATTGGAATTTGGGGATAACTTCAGCAGCACTTCCGGGCTTGTATGTTTATTTATCAAATAATACCAATACCTTCAACGGTGCCCTTGAAATTGGCCCAGTTACAAAATTTAGCGGAAGCCAATCTTATCAAATCACAGAAATTGATGACTTGTTTAAGTACTCCTATGTGCTATTCTTCTGCAAACCATTTGTCGTACCTGTGGGTAATGGCAAATTAAATCCATGATAAAATATAGTCTACCTATGAGAATATTCAAGCCCTTTTTGTTTGCACTTTTTATCCTACTTACTATCAAAGTGGAGGCTGGGGGAGGTTGGACGCAACCTAAAAATGGCATGTTCTTCAAACTAAGTGAGTGGTGGGTAATATCAGATCAACATTATACGAACACAGGAGGCATTGATCCCCATTTGACGCGTGCTATTTACAATACAAGCATTTATGCCGAATGGGGTATTTCAGAAAAGTTAACCGGTATATTATACTTTCCTTTTTTCAGCCGAGCCGTCCTCAATGAACAAAAATCGCTAACTACTGGAAATGTTATAGTGGAAGGGGATGCATTAAACTCAATTGGGGATCCAGATTTGAGCTTAAAGTATGGATTGATCCAGGACAAACAAATTGTATTGAGTGCTAGCCTTACTTTGGGGCTGCCATTAGGAAATGATGGCGGTGGTCGTGATGGATCGTTGCAAACAGGTGACGGAGAATTTAACCAAATGATAAGTATAGACGCTAGTACCTCATTCAATTTATTTGGAATAAACTCGTATGTCTCCGTAAATTCTGGGTTCAATAACCGGACAAATAACTATTCTGATGAAATACGCTATGGTGCAGAAGTTGGCCTTGAATATAAAAGATTGATCCTGTTAGCCAGAATTATTGGTATAAAATCATTGAACAACGGGGCTGACAATTTCTCCGCAAGTGGAACAAGCATTTTTGCCAACAACACGGAATACCTATCTTTCTCACCTGAAGTCGGTTTCAAAATATCCGATAAACTTGGTGTTTCAGCTTCTTACGGTACGGCTTTTTATGGCCGGTTGATTTTTGCTAACCCCAGCTATAGCGCTGGGGTATTTCTAAAATTATAGCTTGCGGTATTAAATCAAAGTCCTTCCGCCTCAGCAATCAATTCAGCCAAGTCTTTCACTTTTACAGCGTTTTCCTTTTCCTTGTTTTTGACGCCATCACTCATCATGGTCAAACAGAATGGACAACCTACCGCAATAGTATCAGCACCCGTTTCCAGGGCCTCTTCTGTTCTTTCGATGTTAACCTCCTTATTTCCTTTTTCAGCATCCTTGAACATCTGTGCTCCACCAGCCCCACAACAGAATCCTTTGGTTTTACACCTTTTCATTTCTACCAATTCAGCATCCAGGGCTTCTAAAACCTTTCGAGGTGCTTCGTAAATGTTGTTGGCCCGGCCTAAATAGCAGGAATCGTGATAGGTGATTTTTCGGCCTTTAAATTCTCCACCTCCTTTAAGCCCCACTTTTCCTTCGTTGATCAATTGCTGAAGAAAAACCGAATGATGAATAACCTCATATTTACCTCCCAGTACCGGATATTCGTTTTTTATGGTATTGAAACAATGTGGACAAGCAGTAACTACCTTTTTAATATTGTAGCCATTCATTACCTGAATGTTTGATACGGCCTGCATCTGGAATAAAAACTCATTTCCCGCTCTTCTAGCCGGATCGCCTGTGCAGCTTTCCTCTGGCCCCAAGACGGCAAAAGAAACACCTACTTTGTTTAGTATTTTTACAAAAGCTACAGTGACGGCTTTATATCTTTCATCAAAACTTCCAGCACAACCGACCCAGAATAATATTTCGGGACTTTGTCCAGAAGCGGCCATTTCGGCCATTGTTGGTACTTTATTGTTAGTTTCACTCATGTTCGTTAGTAGTTGGTATTCAGTAGTTAGTATACTTTCACTTCTTGCTACTTGCGTCTTACGACTTGCAGCTTTCTCCCTATTCTTCTTTCCTTTCCGCTCTCAAATCATTCGCCCAGTTAAACCTATCCGTAGGGGCAAACTTCCATGGGGCAAAATTAGTCTCGATGTTTTGAAACATAGAGTTCCAAGCTGCCGGAGACCCTGACTCTTCCATGGCCACAAACCTACGCATCTCCAATATTATCTCTAACGGATTGATATTAATGGGACAGGCCTCTACACAAGCATTACAACTTGTACATGCATTGATTTCTTCCTTAGTAATGTAATCACCAAGCAATGATTTACCATCCTCCAGGCCTTTACCGCCTTTGGCAAGGCTTGCGCCCACCTCATCGGCACGGTCCCTCACGTCCATCATTATCTTACGTGGCGATAGTTTTTTCCCTGTTTGATTGGCGGGGCACTCCGAGGTACACCTTCCGCATTCAGTGCACGAGTAGGCATTTAATATATTTTTCCAGGTTAGATCATTCACATCCTTCGCACCAAATCTGCCCACCTCCTGAGGTGGGGCTGCATCTTGATCTGTAGCGATACCCAACATCATATTCACTTCGTTAGTTACTGCATCCATATTATTCATCTGCCCTTTTGGGTTCAGGTCAGAAAAATAGGTGTTGGGAAAAGCCAGTGCAATATGGAGGTGCTTGGAATATGTTATGTAAATAGCAAACCCCAGAATACCGATGATATGAAACCACCATGCACCCCGTTCAATAATGACCAAGAAACCCGTGCTGAAATTCTCAAAAATGGGCATCAACATAGAGCTGAAAAACAACGTCCCGGTTTGATGGTAATGTTCTGGCATCCTTGCCTGAAGCAACTGATCGGCCGCATTCATTTTTAAGATGGCCATCATAAGAACAATTTCAATCACCAAAATGAGATTTCCATCCAATTTTGGCCATTTGGTCATTTCAGCATTATGAAACCGCTTGACCTTTAAGATATTCCTTCTGATCAAAAATACAATACAGGAGAAAAGTACCGCAACAGCAAGGAATTCAAATATATTCATCAATACACCATACAGTGACCCGAGATGGCTAGCGAAAAGCCGGTGTGTCCCAAATATTCCGTCAAGTATAAACTCCAGTACTTCCAGGTTGATCACCATAAACCCGAAATAAATGAAGAAGTGTAAAATGGCAGGAATAGGCTTTTTGAACATCTTTTTCTGTCCGAAGGCCACTAATAACATTTTATTCAATCGGGCTGATTTGTTGCCAGATAAATCAACGTCTTTACCAAGAAGGATATTCTGACGTATCCTAGATATGCGCTTTGATAAAATAAAAGTGGCCACACCCACTACTATTAAAAACAAAGCTTGTTGTAAGTATTCCATTGATCAGTTATTTATATCTATTAATTTTAACCAAAATATTTGCGCCAACTGCAAAATTATATAAGTTTGCATCCTCTTACGATGGTGCTGTAGCTCAGTTGGTAGAGCATCGGACTGAAAATCCGTGAGTCGGTGGTTCGAGCCCACTCAGCACCACGTTAAAACCCTGACAATATAGTCAGGGTTTTTTTATTTCCCTGCCTTTCTGCAAATCAAAATTAATAGATGATAATATAAATAGTATGCATACATACTACTTTCCTTTTTATTTATAATGGTTCTTGATTGGTGATTGCACGTAATAAACCTACTAAGCCTATCTGCTTTATTAAAAGTTAGGCCTAGTAGGTTTCATGCAGATAGTAAGATTTGTAATCTGTCTTTCGACTTGATTTTTCTTTCACTAGCAAGCGCGAGGTATAAGACTTCCAGATCTTATGCTTCATTAAAACTGCCTTGTCGAAGGATATTATTAAGACTTTTGATTTTTCAGCCTAAACACTTCCTTATCCGTCAACATCCTCCATTTGCCTCTCGGAAGGTTCGTTTTGTCCAATCCGGCATAAACCACCCGATCGAGCTTGAGTACTTCATACCCAAGGTGTTCAAATATTCTTCGCACGATTCTGTTCTTACCAACATGGATTTCCAGCCCTAAGGTCTTCTTGTCCTCTAGGATGGCAATTTTATCCACTTTCACTGGACCATCTTCGAGCTTTAATCCATCTGATATTTTATCAAAATCAGCATTGGTGATTTCCTTGTCAATTTCTACCCGGTAAATCTTCTTGATATTATTAGAAGGATGCGCCAATTTGACTGCCAAATCGCCATCATTGGTAAAAAGCAGTAGTCCTGTGGTGGCTCGGTCAAGTCTGCCCACAGGATAAATCCTTTCTGGCCCAGCGGTTTTCACCAAATCCATTACGGTTTTCCGCTCGTGGGGATCATCCGTAGTAGTTATAAAGCCTTTGGGTTTATTCAATAAAAGATAAACTGGAGACTCCGCAGAAAGTTTTTTGCCATTATGTGTTACCTTGTCGGTGAGACTCACTTTGTAGCCCATCTCTGTAATCACCTCACCATTTACGGTCACTTCCCCGGCAGCAATAAGCTTATCTGCTTCCCGTCTTGAGCATACGCCCGCATTGGCAATAAACTTGTTGAGCCTGATTGGTTCGGACGATTGTGTGGCTTCCTTTTTAGCAGATTGAGATTTTTTCTTCATCATGGTGTCACAAAGCTACGAGATTAGCTGTCGTTTTCTTCACCTATGGTATTTTCTGCTGTAGCAAAGTCCTTGGGGGTTGGGAGCTCATTGAGGTCGTTGATCCCAAAATACTCCATGAATTTTTCGCTGGTGCCATAAAGTACAGGTCGGCCAATGGCTTCTGATTTACCTTTGATTTCAACAAGCCCCTTTTCCAATAATTTATGTACTGCATAATCGCAGTTTACTCCACGAATGGCCTCCATATCCCCTTTGGTTACGGGTTGTTTATAGGCGATTATGGATAATGTTTCAAGAGCTGAGGTAGAAAGCCTTCGTTTGGATTGTTGTTTTAGCAGAATTCCGATACTTGCCTGATAGGCGGGTTTGGTAAGGAATTGATATCCCCCAGCTATGTGATTGAGTTCAAAAGAAAACTCTTCGGCAGTATATTTTTCCAATAGCTTATCAATTGCCCCCTGAACATCCTTTTCCGGCACATCCGCCTCAAACATCTCATTAAGACAGGCCTTTATGTCCTTCACTTTTATTGCAGTGGGGGAGCAAAAGATCAATGCCTCAATATGATTTTGCAGGAAATCCAACTCAGTTTTGCTGGCTGAGCTTCGCTTCGATAGACTGTGTGGTATGGGGTACCGCCCTTAGTCTTTCCTTTGATATCAACTTCCCAGAAATAGAACAAATCCCATACGTTCCATTTTTGATTCGGATAAGCGCATTCTCAAGATTATTGATGAATTTTTGTTGACGGCCTGCCAATTGGCTTAGGTTTTCTTTTTCAGCTGTATCGGCACCATCTTCCAACACTTTTGTATTGCCTGAGGTTGTGTCGGTTCCTTCTTCACCACTCTTGTTCAAAGTACCTTTAAGCGATTTTAATTCACTTTTAGCTTTTTCCAACTTCTCAGTAATTAGTGCTTCAAACTCCTGAAGTTCTGATTCTGTATATCTCGTTTTTTCTTCCATGATCAATAATATTGACTTATCAGTGAACCCAATGTTCAATTTGGGGCTAAAAATAATTTAAGCATTCCAAAACAAAAAAGATTATGGCATAATTATCTTGTTTGTCGCTTAATACACTCGTAGTTCAGATGGTAACTAACCTTGGCTAAGAGTAGGTGTTGCGGTAAGTTTTTTAAGTCGCTCCTTCAACGATACAAGGTCAATATTCACCCTGTATTTCATTCGAATATACCTTCGAATGGCTTTAGGGTTTTGTCCCTCCCGTGCTAGAAGCAAAATAGCGGAATCAATAATACAGTTCATAGCATAATAATTTACTCAATATATCTAACCGAATAATCATGTAATAAGTTTTGCTAATTCCGTATAATAATCAACCTTCAGCAAAACTTAAAACCCGTTCTGCAATTTGTGCTAAAAACGAGAGCCTATGACTACTTTTTCTTTGAATTTCTTCACCTCGCCAGAAAGCCCAAATATTTCTACATAGACTATATAATAACCTATCCTTACCAGATTCCCGCTTTCATCAGAACCGTCCCAAGTATAAAAACCCGACTGCCCTAAGTAATCATTGGCTGCTATCCTTTTTATTTCACGTCCATATAAATCCATGATCCACACATTGGCCACATTACCTGACTGGTCAAAGGAATAGGAGATAGTGGCAAATTCATTTTGCCCACTACCATCGGGAATGATCACTTTAGGCTCTATAGTGATAGCCCCCTTAACAGAGACAATGGTACCTCGCATTTGAGAATTGACAAAACCTGGTGTTGCAAACCCTACCCCAGAGACTGCCGATATCCAATTGCTGGGATCATTGGTGGCTTCCAAAAAACTAATCCGTTCCAAAGAAACCCCTTCCGTATCTGAAAGTAACTCTGAATGTAAATCATCTGAATATTCAAAATGATCAAAAACAGAATCTTTTATTAAAATCACTATCCCTTCGTTATCAGAATAAGATGGGATATTCATTTCAATAAAATTGGTTTCTACCCCTTTCGGGTATTGATCTTTTAAAATAATTGGGTCAGGGGTAAAGACACGGTATTCCCCGGGGCCTATAATCAAATGGTCTTCAGAAATGACCCGTGAGGTTCCAATAATTATTGAGTCATTGTCATTGGTGCCATTGGCCAATTGCCAGTTTTTTAATGAAATGTGCTTTTTGGAATTATTGTATATTTCTACAAAATCAACCCCGCTGGGCCTTGGATTAAATAAGACTTCATTGATGAGTAAAGCATCTGCCTCCGCTTGCTCAAGCAAAGCAAAAGTCACTGTATTGTCGTTTTCGTTAATTAAGTTTCCAGGACAATCTAGCAGGTTGGTTATGGTCAATGTATATTCCTGGCCACCAATCAATGGGGTTGTTTGATCGAGAATCAAATACAGACTATTCGCACTTCCAATTGCAACGTGATCCAACATTAGTCCACTGGAAAGCTGATAGTTGGCTTCAAGGGCCGAGGCGGGGTCTAACTTTTCATCAAAGATTACCACTATTGTATCTGAATTTGTCCCAAATGCATTTAAAATGACCGCCCCCCTATTATCAGGTATCTCACTCAAAACGGAATTGACTAACCCGGGTGTAGCCCCACTTTCATCTTCCGAAGCGATCCAGTTGTTGGCATCAGCACAGATATTATTAGGATCAATTAATTCGAGTGAATAACCACCATCATCTTTGATCGAACTTCGATACCATGAAGAATTATAGTCAACCGTATCCACCCGATCCGATGAATTGGAATAGAGTGCCAAGGCATCACCTGCATTGTTGAGTGAAGGCAAATTTGTCAACGCGAGAACAGCTAATGAAGGATCAAATTTCGAAGCATTCTGGGTACTTGTTAGAATGGCATACGTGTTTGGATAAAAAATGTAAAACGGCAACTCGCCTACACTCGATCCGTCAGTAATTGTCCAACCTTGGAGATTAAATGCTTTATCACTTCGATTATAAAGTTCTACAAATTCGGCATTGGGCGCACTTGTTTCTTCAGAGGGATTGGGCATTAATTCATTAAATATGATATCCTTTTCATTGATCGGTGGATTGACGATTAAAATAAAATTGTCACTTTGCTCACTAAGCACATTACTTGTGCAGTCTGAAAGGCCACTGACAGTTACCGTATAATTTTGACTTGCTGTGAGCGGAGTGCCCAACAACAGGGTTACTATATCATTATCAAGTAAAAAGGAAGCAATAGTAATCCCCTGATCAATTTGGAAATCTGATAATGAAACCGATGCACTATCTACCCTTTCCGAGAATAGCAGCTCTACCTCTAATTCATTTATTGCACGTACCTCTACTAATTCAGGCACTTCTGATCCAAGACTTACATCATTGACGGAGTTAATCTCTCCTGGTGTTCCTCCACTCGCCTCATTGGAAGCAATCCAATT
>DDIU01000042.1:71455-182690 GCA_002338655.1 Flammeovirgaceae bacterium UBA1842
TATCCTTTAATGAAAGATCATCGCCACTGTTGTTTAAAGAAGGGAAACTGGAAATGCCAATGACATCTCCAAAAGGCTCAAATAAAGTGACATTGGAAGAAGAACACAGTATCACATAGCTGTCGGGCTGTAGAATAAAAGTTGCTAGGGTCACTGTAGAACTGGCATCAGAAAATGTCCAATCCTTCAGGTCAAATGTTTTATTGCTGTTGTTATATAATTCTACAAATTCTGCATCGGGGAGACCTATTGTTGGAGAAGGTATGGACATTATCTCATTTATTATAATATCCCTTAGTTCTACAGGAGGGTTTACTATCAAAATGAACTCTGCTGTATTATTGTCATCAATAGTATTCCCGGTACAATCATTTAAGGTTTCAGCAGTTACCGTATAGGTTTGTGCTTCAATAATGGGGGAGTTAAGGCCTAATGTAATAATATTGTTAGATTGGTCAATGGTTGAAATGGTCAGGCTTGGGGTAATTGAAAAGTCTACAAGATCAACTGTAGTACTATCCAGCGTTTCAGAAAAGTGCAGTTCCACTTGCATATTATTTATGATAATAGCTTCCAATAATGTTGGCAATGATGTTCCTGTGGTAGGGTCATTTACGGAATTAATCTCTCCCGGTGTTCCTCCACTCGCCTCATTGGATGCAATCCAATTCTCACTGCCCCCGCATACATTATTGGGGTTTATCAATTCCAATGAATAGCCACCACTCTGTTTATCTTCATCTTTGTACCAGCTACTGGAATAATTCACCTGATCAACTAGATTGCCAAGGTTATCCTTTAATGAAAGTTCATCACCACTATTATTTAAAGAGGGAAAACTGGAAATGCCAATGACATCTCCATAAGGCTCAAATAAAGTGACATTGGAAGAAGAGCACAGTATCACATAGCTGTCGGGCTGTAGAATAAAAGTTGCTAAGGTCACTGTAGAACTGGCATCAAAAAATGTCCAGTCCTTCAGGTCAAACGTTTTATTGCTGTTGTTATATAATTCTACAAATTCTGCATCGGGGAGACCTATTGTTGGAGAAGGTATGGACATAATCTCATTTATAATAATATCCCTTAGTTCTACAGGAGGGTTTACTATCAAAATGAACTCTGCTGTATTATTGTCATCAATAGTATTCCCGGTACAATCATTTAAGGTTTCAGCAGTAACCGTATAGGTTTGTGCTTCAATAATGGGGGTGTTAAGGCCTAATGTGATAATATTATTAGATTGATTAATGGTTGAAATGGTCAGGCTTGGGGTAATTGAAAAGTCTACAAGATCAACTGTAGTACTATCCAGCGTTTCAGAAAAGTGCAGTTCTACTTGCAGATTATTTATAATAATAGCTTCCAATAATGTTGGCAATGATGTTCCTGTGGTAGGGTCATTGACGGAATTAATCTCTCCCGGTGTTCCTCCACTCACCTCATTGGAAGCAATCCAATTCTCACTGCCCCCGCATACATTATTGGGGTTTATCAATTCTAAAGAATAGCCCCCACTCTGCTTATCTTCATCTTTATACCAGCTACTGGAATAATTCACCTGATCAACTAGATTACCAAGGTTATCCTTTAATGAAAGATCATCACCACTGTTGTTTAAAGAAGGGAAACTGGATATGCCAATGACATCTCCAAAAGGCTCAAATAAAGTGACATTGGAAGAAGAACACAGTATCACATAGCTGTCGGGCTGTAGAATAAAAGTTGCTAGGGTCACCGTAAAACTGGCATCAGAAAATGTCCAGTCTTTCAGGTCAAACGTTTTATTGCTGTTGTTATATAATTCTACAAATTCTGCATCGGGGAGACCAATTGCAGGAGCTGGGTCTGCCATCAATTCATTGATAATAACATCACGTATTACGGGTACATCAGGGACAAAAATGGTAAAATCGCTTGTCGTGGAAATCAATGTGTTTGCGTTGAGATCATCAATATTGTTTATGGTTAGGGTGTAATCACCATTGGCAAAATCATTACTAAAAGTCAAAGTCACCTGATTGGCTGGGGATAGTACTGCGGCTTGTGGAGATCCTACACTGTTATTTAAAGAATAATTAGTTGTTGTCTCGGCAGAGCTTTGATCAAGGTCTTCACTAAAAGTAAGCAGTAATTGATTGCTACCTGAAACTTGTAACGTGTTCAAAGAGGGAGGAGTAGTATCCACACCAGTTTGCATTACTGAAACGTCATCAAAGAAAAAGTCCTGATTTCTGGTAGATGTATGATAGACTTTAAAACCAAAGTTATTTCCGGTTGTAAATTCTGAATCATTGACACTGCCAATTGTCGTAAAGCTTGTTCCTCCTGTTGGATCAGCTTCTATTGTCCAGGTGCCATCAGTGAGTCTGGTCACTTTTATATTGACATCTATACCAGAAGCCACAGAAGGATTTGCATCTAAAATCAAGGGTGTTCCCGATGAGGTTTTGTAAAAATCAATGCCGTCATCACTTCCTGTTTCACCCATTCGGATAAAATAGCCTTCTGGGGCTGCGTTTAAATCCGGATTATTGCTCAAAAGAAAAACCTCTATCTTATTCGAGCTACTTGGCGCGGAAGCATACCTTGCTTTAAACTGCCAGGTCACTTTAAAATTTGTTAAATCGGGTATGCCAGAAGTGGTGATGGATAATTGAGCTGTGGAAGTGGGTCCAAAGCTTTGCAGTTCGCCACTGTTTACCTGAAAATCTGCTCCATTACCAGACAAGTCAGAGCTTAACCATGGTGGGTTGTTGGTAAAATCCCCATCCTGAAAATCATCTGTTATCTGGGCATTGACAGTAAATAAGTAAATTGAAAATAGTATCGTTAGGAGTGATCTCAACAGATAATGAAATTATAGCATAATAGTAAATATCAAAAATACTACTTTTACAATTCCGATAATCATATATTAATAACAAATGAAATTAGCAATAGTAGGCGCCACCGGATTAGTAGGTCAAGAAGTATTGAAAGTGCTGGAAGAGCATAATTTTAAATATGACCAGTTATTGTTGGTTGCCTCTGAAAGGTCTGTGGGAAAGCAGCTGGAGTATAAATCTGAACTGCATACTGTTATCAGCATGGAAGAAGCTGTAAAGCAGGCTCCCGATATCGCTATTTTCTCAGCTGGTGGATCTACTTCACTGGAGTGGGCACCTCGATTTGCTAAAGTAGGGACTATAGTGGTCGATAACTCTTCAGCTTGGAGAATGAACCCCGCCCATAAGCTTATTGTGCCCGAGGTAAATGGTGAGGTGCTACGAATAGATGACCGCATTATTGCCAACCCTAATTGCTCCACTATTCAAATGGTATTGGCACTGGCACCACTACATAAGAAATATAAAATAAAACGACTTGTTATTTCTACTTATCAGTCCGTAACGGGAACTGGAAAAGCCGCTGTGACACAGTTAATGAATGAGCGAAATGGCGATGATGCTGGCAAGGTATATCCACACAAAATTGACATGAACGTGCTACCTCATATTGATTCATTTACAGACAATGGCTACACCAAGGAAGAAATGAAAATGGTCAATGAAACCCGTAAGATTCTTCAGGATGATACGATTGCCATAACGGCTACTGCCGTGCGTTTGCCGGTTATGGGTGGACATTCAGAATCCATTAATGTAGAATTCCACCATGATTATACCATTGATGAGGTACGATCCATTTTAGAAAAATCCCCAGGAATTATTGTTGAGGATGATGTGGCCAACAATAAATATCCTATGCCGCTTAACGCCCAAGGTAAAGATGAAGTATTTGTTGGCCGGTTGAGACGGGATGAGTCGCAGCCCAATACTTTGAATATGTGGATTGTTGCTGACAACCTGAGAAAGGGTGCTGCCACCAATGCAGTGCAAATAGCCCAGTTTATGACTGCCAACAATTTGGTGTATTGATCGACAAACTACTTGATCCGGAAGTTCAAAAATTCATTCATGATAATGAGTCTGTTGACCCTTTTGAACTATCCATAAAACATCAATCGTTTAAAGGAATTCCATTTAAATTTATTGCGGAGCAAATGATTTCGAGGAAACTCGCAAAATCAAAACTCCCTGAATGGTACGAAGCCAATGGAATCGTTTATCCTCCAAAGCTATCGATGGAGCAATGCTCATCGGATCTAGCGGCTTCTTATAAGGCTAGTTTGGTCAAAGGCAATTCCTTTATTGATCTGACGGGTGGTATGGGGGTAGACACCTTGGCCTTTTCTAAGCATTTTAAATCAGGCCATTATGTAGAGCGAAATCCAGATTTAGCGGAACTAGCCCACCACAACCTGACGGCACTCGGTGCTTCAAACCTGACATTTGAAAACAAGGAGGCTGGAACGTTCTTGGCCTCCGTTCAACAACCTGTTGATTTTATTTACATCGATCCTGCCCGAAGGGGAACGAAAGACGAAAAGGTATTCCATTTCTCTGACTGCGAACCCAATATCATAGAGTTGCAACCCCTCTTACTTGAGAAGTCAAATAAGATCATGGTGAAAGCCTCCCCTATGTTGGACATAGATTTATCCATTAAATCTTTGGCGGGAATTTATGAAGTGCATATTGTATCCATTAACAATGAATGTAAAGAGGTACTTTATGTATTGGATTGTGAACAGCATGATAAAGTCAAAATTGTTACTGTAAATTTCCGTGCTACAGTGGCAGAATCCTTTGCATTCTATAAAGAAGAAGAACAGAATGCTAAGGTCACGTTTAGCCCTCCATTGCGGTTTTTATACGAGCCAAATACTTCTATTCTGAAGGCAGGAGCGTTTAAGGTAATTGGTGAACATTTCAACATTAAAAAGCTGCATCGTCATGCGCATCTTTATACGAGCGAAACATTAGTAGAAAATTTTCCAGGCCGGGTGTTTGAAATCGAGCAGGCAATCCCCTATAATAAAAAGCTGGTTAAAAAGCTGATCCCAGAAGGTAAGGCCAATATAACTACCCGCAACTTTAAAGAAGAGGTCAGTCAAATTAGAAAAAAGACTGGGCTGAAAGATGGTGGTTCTAAATACTTATTTGCCACCACGGGCATGGATGATAAGCCGATGATTATCATTACTAAAAAAGTGCGTGAAAATGAGTAAGGGCAATATTCAGCAAATAAAATAGGATAGCTGCGGCACCATATACCTTAATTACTTTTTTACGGTTTTGCCTGTCCTCCCACCATAGCATTACCCAAGGCCGATAAAGACCAATGACCAGAAAACAAAGGCTTAGATAAGTAACTGCTAATGAGATATCTGCATAAAACTGCATTTTACTAAATTACGTTGCAAAGAATAATCCATCATAGATATGCAAGATAAAATTTATACGGCATTAAAAAATAGAGTCCTGTTTTAATCTTAACCTTATTCCCTCTTATCGTTTTCAAGATTCTTCACTTCGTAAGCACTCGTGTAATAAATTCTGCCTTTTTCAGTAATTTCTTGTTCTACCACTGCTAAATAGAGTTATCAGCATTTACAAAAAAGTGATTTTAAGGAGACGTGGTAGAATCATAATTTTGTGTTAATATAATTTTTATCTATTAATATAGTCAATCATAAAACTAACATGAATAATAATAGAAGTATTATGTGTATTTATTTATTTATATCATCTTTCCATCGATTATCTGGCCAGAAAATCCGAGTGAACGACACAGCTCGATTAAATGTGTCAACCATTTAAATTTTTATTGTTATGAAGAAATTAACAAATGACAAATTGGAGAAGATTGCGGGAGGTGTAAAACTTGCAGAATACTGTGGTACTTTGGGCATGATTATGAATAATGGAGGAATCAGTGCAGCAGGTCTTACTGCCTGGGATGCAAATTGTGGTGGCACCTATGGTGATTTTCATTATTATTAGTAAGTAAGGGGTATTATGCCCCTTACTTTATTTTCTTTTATATCAACATGATTATTTCTATGAAGTATTTATTCCTACTGCAATTAACCATTGCCTTTTTAGTATCTAATGGTCAATCCATCATACTTCAAGGCAAGGTACTTAATGATTCAGATTCTACCCCAGTAGCCTTTTGTAATATCTATATAAATCAGGGGAGCATTGGCACCCACTCCAATGAATCAGGTGAATTTATTCTCAAAGTTCCAGAAAATGCATCTAATGATAGTTTGACTGTATCTTCCATTGGGTACGGCAATTATAGTCAGCGGATTTCAGATTTAGATACTAAAACAAACCTGATTATCAAGCTCAAGCAATACACTATGTTATTGGAGGAAGTAACAATTATTGCATCGAAAGACACACTTGCTGCTATAATAAAAAAAGCAATAAGTAAAATACCTCAAAACTACCCCCGAAAAACATTTTACCTTGACGGGTTTTACAGAGAGCTCGTATTAAGGGATTCTACCTATGTCAGACTACTCGAAGCTGCAATTGGCATCCAAGACAAAGGGTTTGACCGTACTGTAGACCAACTAAGAACACGAGTGCTCGCTATTAGAAAAAGTGAAGATTTTGTAAATTATTCTCTTTATTCTAAAATGCATGACTTGATTTATGGGGAGAGAAACAATCTCTATGAAACTTTTAAGTTTGATAAGATTCGAGGTTACAACGTTGAGGGGTTTCGCTTTTTAGAAAGTCTATTGGTAAAACCTTTTGATTTTGAGCTGGATACCATCCAATACTTAGATGATGAAGAAATATATGTTATAAATTATCAATCCATTAACAAAGGAAGTCTTCAAGAAATTGGTAAAATATTTATAAATGCTGTAGATAATGGCATCATGCGATTCGAATATCAATATAAACAAGTAAATAAGGCACTAGTAGAAGGTGAACCCATTTTAACGGCCTACGGAACTAACATTATAAAAAGTGCAATCGTGCAATATCGAAAAATTGAAGATAAATATTATCTCAATTTCATCCAGTGGATCGCTCCCTTTTGGAAAGCTTGGGAAGCAAGTAATGAAAAAGATGAAAGAGCCCTGCAATTTTATAATTGTTCCTTTTATGTGAATGCTGTGTACACTAAGAAGAAAGATTTTGACCGAATCAAAAATAGGGATGCCCAATCAAAAGAAATAGACCTCTATGGTCAGGAACATGATTATGACCCTGATTTTTGGAATGACTTCAATGTGGTACTGATAAACCCTCTTTATAAAAAGGCCAAGTCTGACCTTGAAAAAGAAAAAAAGTTAGAAGGACAATTTGATGAAAACTAAAATTCAACAATTAACGAAAGCACTATCAGACTATGATTCAAAAGCATTATTCGCTGTTATAGTACTGTTCAGTATTCTGGTTGATTATTTGGCCATACTGTATCCAGTTAATGATGAAGTTTCTCTAATAGGACTCATCTTTAATATTGAAAACAGTTCTCCTTTCCTTTTAGCTATCAATGGAGTGTTCACCGTACTGTTTTATGCAATGAAGTTTCTTATCATTTCAGAGTCAATCAGGGTGGTGGGCAGTTTCTTTAAAATAGAAATAAATCGCAAGTTTATTCTGAACCTTGTGATATTAGCCGAATGCGTTTACATTCTAGCCAAGGTGTTAGAACTGGCAACTGGTAATCTACTCATTGGCACAGATTTGACTAATTACCAAATATTATCACTCAATGCCCTATTAGGCTCTGAAAATTATCACTCCTCAACAACGTTTCTCTTAAACCAAATAAACGTTTTCCCTTTTATGTATGCCTTTTTTATAGGTTTCTTCCTTATGTCTGTCTATAAATTATCAAAGCCTAAAGCCGTGAAAATTATTTCCTTTTCCTATGGGGTACTCTTTATTGTTTATGTCTTGATTCGCTATATCCCTATATCTTATTTACCACAATGAAGTCTACAGTATTAACACATAATAGCTTCCTGAATTTCATACAATCAATTGATGCTAGATTATTTTTTCTTTTAATAATTCTTGTTCAGTTTTTAGTTATTTATATAAATACACAGTTTATTTTAGATGCGTCATTATATTATGAGTTCTATAGCGCAAAATATTCATTTGATCAAATTAGTAGGATGCTCGAAATTCAGGGAAATCTGGCGTGGGCGAATTATACATTCTGGCTGATCTATTACCCAATTAAGTTCATGCTAACTTCTCTTGTGCTACTGACAGGCTTTTATGTATATAATGTGCGTATACGTTTTTCTACTGTATTTAAGATAGTGCTTATTGCTGAATCTATTTTTAGCTGTGTTCCTTGGAGTAATTATTGCTGTTTTAAGTATCTCAACTGCTGTGTTCTCACAAAAATTGATTGATGAAATACTGCCTACGGCAAACTACAAACACCTTACCCTTGCACTAATTTTTGTTACATTTTTACTGATTTGCAAGTCCATTCTTAATTATGTTCGTGGTGCATTTCTTATAGACCAAAATAAAGACTTCAACATACGTGTGATTGACGGATTTTATGGGTCATTATTGAAATTGCCCAAACAATTCTTTGACACGAGAAAGACTGGTGAACTTATAACTAGAATGAATGATATGCAACGAATCCAGTCTGTTATAAACAGCTTGATTGGATCTACATTTATTGATTCGATTGTATCCGTCACTGCTCTTTGCATGATATTCTATTATTCTTCCACCTTGGGACTCATATTCTTGATTGCAATAATAGTTTATTCATTTATTACCTTTTTATTTCATTCAAATATTTTATCAGCACAGAGGGGTGTTATGAAATCATACGCATTGAATGAAAGTAACTATATTGACACTATTCAGGGCATTGAAGCAATAAAATCGAACAATAGGGAATCCTTTTACCTAAATAATACAAAGTCTTTTTATGTCTTTTTCCTTGATGCGATGGTAAGGCTTGGTAAAGTCAATATTCGATTCGGTTTTTGGACAGAACTGATCGGTATATTATTATTGACCAGTATGTTTGCCCTTACGTCCTTTGCGGTACTTCATAAAGAGTTATTAGTAGGTGAAATGGTAGCAGTTATAGCTTTAGCGGGTTCGATTGTACCTGCTATTAATCGAATTGCCTTATTTAATATCAAAATGCAAGAAGCTCGTGTTGCATTTGATCGAATGTATGAATTTGTGAGTATGAAGCCTGAATATGCTGGAGAGAATAGCGAGAAGCAAATCTTAAATTCGTTTCAAGTCTTAAAAATATTTAACTTGGATTTTCGATTCCCGGGACACAAAAGATTATTAAAGAGTGTCTCTTTTAAAGTTCATAAAAACGAGTTTGTTGCTTTGTTAGGTGAAAGTGGTCAGGGCAAGAGTACTATTTTACAATTACTCCAAAAGTTTTATCAACCTGAAAGGCCAGAATCAATCCAAATCAACGGGAGATTACTAGAAGATGTTAATACAATGATTTGGCGACAACACATTGCAGTTGTTCCGCAACAGGTAAAGTTATTTAATAGCTCTCTCCTTGAAAATATATGTCTTAGTAATTCAGAAGAAGGTTTAAAAAAAGCACGTGAGATATGTGAACTATATGGCTTTTCTAAATTTTTTAATAAATTTCCACAAGGTTATAGTACTCTATTAGGAGAAGAGGGCGTAAACATTTCTGGGGGACAGCAACAATTAGTAGCAGTTGCGAGAGCATTGTATAAGCAGCCCCAATTACTGCTGTTAGATGAAGCGACTGCCGCCATGGATCGAAATACCGAAAATTTTATTTTAGAGCTATTGCTTTCACTAAAGAATAAAATGGCTATTATAATGGTTACCCATAGAATAAAAACGGCATCCAGAGCTGACAATATATATATTCTAGAAAATGGAATGATTGCAGCTAATGGTACACCTCAAGAGTTGATGTTATTTGATAATTTCTATAGTGAGTGTTATAAGGATATCGTCAGTTACTAATTTTGGTTTAAGCCTAAATAAAAATCCATTTGTCTTTCCCTTTACACTAAAGACGCTACTATTCTTAGAAATATTTTTAACTCAATGTAGTCAAAAACTGAAGTGACGTACTGAAGTCAATTTACCCTATAAAATTTGATTTTGCCTGTCCTCCCACCATAGCATTACCCAAGGCCGATAAAGACCAATGACCAGAAAACAGAGGCTTAGATAAGTAACTGCTAATGAGATATCTGCATAAAACTGCATTTTACTAAATTACGTTGCAAAGAATAATCCATCATAGATATGCAAGATAAAATTTATACGGCATTAAAAAATAAGGTTACGGGGTTCACGCCTATTTCTGATGCCGAATGGGCCGATTTTTCATCTAAGTGGCAAATGGTGGAAATAAATAAAGACGACTACTTAATCAAAGAGGGCCAAATAGAGCATTATTTTTATTTCGTATTTGACGGGGTATTACGGGCATTCGCTACCAAAGATGGAGATGAAATTTGTATTGGTTTTTCTTACAATGGAGATTTTTCAGGTGCTTATGATTCGTTTCTGGCACAGACCAAATCAGAATTTGCCATTCAGGCACTTACTAAGTCCACCTTGTTAAAAATCAATCGGGAAAACCTCTTTTTGCTTTTTGATAAATATAAAAGTATTGAACGTTGGGGGCGTCTGTTTAATGCGGAAATACTGATTGGAATGGCAAAGAGGCAAGTTGAGGCCAGATCCTATTCTGCCGAAGAGAAATATCTGCGCTTGTTAAATCAAAGTCCGCATATATTTCAGCTAGTCCCACAAAAACATTTGGCCTCTTACCTAGGCATGACAGCCGAAACATTTAGCAGATTGCGCAAAAAGAAACGCTAACTTGATCTATATCAAGCGTTAATCATGTTTTACGAATTAATATTGTACAAACAATCAATAAAAAGATGGCCCAATTAAATAAGGTTGATTTCAGTAACGACTTACAAAAACAGTTAAAAGCGCAAGTTCAGCTGGCGAGCTCACTTAAAGAACTGGAGTTAGATGTTCTCAACAAAAAAGAAGCTCCTAAAAAATGGAGTGTGTTGGAATGTTTCGATCATATGATCCTCTCCACAATGGTGTATACTGACCAGCTCGATAAATTATCACTAGACCCAGGGTTGGAAGTGTATGTCAAAATTGGATGGAAAGGTAATTTCTTTGCCGAGGGAATGCGGCCAAAAGATGAAGTGATTTCCTATAAAATGAAAACCTTTAAGCGGCTAAATCCCAAGAGTAATCTTTCTCTAAATACAATAGATGAATTTATAATGCTTTGCAATAAACTCTCCTCCTTTATCACGGATCATCAAAATAATAGATGGGCTAATGTGAAAGTAGTTTCAGCCTTAGGGCCCATTCTAAAGTTAAACTTGAGTGAAGCCTTAAATTTTGTGATCGCCCATAACGAACGACATTTATTACAAGCAAAGCATGCAATTCACGCCAACATGGATGTTAGTAGTTTGTCAAAGTGATAAAACTTCCTAATTTTCTTTAAAATCTTACATGCTATTTTTATAATTTTATTGAGTATAAATGTATTGATTGAGCGTTAAGGGCTTTTTATTCTCGCTTTTAGTATAGATTATTACATTGCTTTTTATACTTTCGTAGTAATTTTAAACTACTTGGTATGAAATCGGATAACATAGCTCATCTAAAAAACTTATTGGTTTTAGCATTTTCAGACGGAGTGCTTGAAGATTCGGAAATCAACAATCTGCGAAACGCTGCCGCAGAATTAGGGATAGAAAAAGCGCTGTTAGATGACTGGATAGAGAATGTTGATCAGCTCGTTCTTCTAATTCCGGAAGATGATGAAGAAAGGGAGAAGCAACTTATCAATATGATAAGTATGTCTACAGCTGACGGGTTTTTCTCACAAGATGAATATGATTTATGTCTGAGGATCTCAGAAAAATTAGGATATAATGGACTCAGTGAAACCCTTAATCGCTGTATGGATCAATCTAATTTGAAGAACCTTATTGCATTAGCAAGTGCTGATGGTCATGTTGATGCCAGCGAACTAAAAATTATTAAAGAAGCTGCAAAGACTGCCGGTGTTTCTGATAAAAAACTTGAGGAATGGTTAAAAATTGGAGCTGATTTTATACATGTCATTCCTGAACGTGAAGATGACAGGGAAATGCAGCTGATACAAATGCTAACCTTGGCCATAGCCGATGGAGAATTTACGGAAGATGAGTACAATTTGTGCAAAGTCGTTGCAGAGAGGCTCGGTTTCAGTCAGCAAGAATTGGATATGATTATCAAATTATCCTTTAGTAAAGAACCACATTTATCAAAGGCCACTAATTTTTAATTCGTGCATCACACTGTGTTCTTCTAACCAAATAACTACTTTTGCAGGCCAAAAGATAAATCTTGGAAGCAAAAGACCTCTTAAAACTTTATAAATCAGACAGTATCATCCAAACAATCGCTGAAATAACCAAAGCGAATGAGGAAAAATATGTCCAATTAAAGGGTCTTTCGGGGAGTTTGGATGCAGTGATCATCGCTTCTATTTATCAAACCAATCACCAAAATCATCTGGTGGTATTGCATGATAAAGAGGAGGCCGCTTATTTCCATAATGACTTGCAAAACTTGCTTCCCGGAAAGGAAATACTGTTTTTCCCTACTTCCTACAAACGGCCTTATGAGTTTGAGGAAACCGAGAACGCCAACATATTAATGCGTGCTGAAATCCTCAACCGGGTAAACCATAAGGCATCGAGTGGCGAAATGATTGTCACCTACCCTGAGGCACTTACCGAAAAAGTAATCAATAAAAAATCGTTGCTGAAAAACACATTTACTGCCAAAGTTGGCGAACAAATAGATGTGGCTTTTTTAAGTGAACTGCTTAGGACTTATGATTTCGAAAAAGAAGACTTTGTTTACGAGGCTGGCCAATTTGCTGTCCGTGGTGGAATAGTTGATGTTTTCTCCTATGCGCATGACCTCCCTTATCGATTAGAGCTATTTGGTAACGAGATAGAAAGTATCCGAACTTTCGACCCTAATACCCAACTGTCTGTTGACCAAATTAAGGAGATCAACTTAATCCCGAACATTCAAACGAAGTTAATCCTGGAAGAACGACAAGGCTTTCTGGACTTTTTGCCCAACAACACCAAAATATGGTTTAAAGATTATCAACAAACACTGGATGTAATAGATGACTATTTTGATCGGGCCTCGGGAAGTTTTGACAAAATATTCAACGAAAGTGGACAAAACCCTATAGTCCTAAAGCCCACTGATTTATTTGAAGATGCAAAATCCTTTGGTGTTCAATCCAAGACGTTGACGAATATAGAATTTGGAAATCGCTTTAAGTTTAAAGATGCTCATGTTTTTCAGTTTGAGGCAGAACCACAGCCGTCCTTTAATAAGAACTTTGAGCTGTTAGTTGAAAATATTTCCGATAATCAGGAAAAGGGGTTTACGACACTCATCGCCTCAGATTCCCAACGTCAACTTGAAAGGTTGCATGGTGTCACCGAGGAAATTCAACACGATGTTGTTTTTCAGGATTTTGTACTGAGCCTTAGGGCTGGATTTGTAGATAAGTCAATGAAAATTGCTTGCTACACAGATCATCAAATATTTGAACGGTTTCATAGGTATAAAACCAAAGACAAACACTCCAAGTCAAAGGCACTCACTTTAAAAGAACTGCGCACCCTCCAGCCCGGAGATTTTGTTACCCATATTGAATATGGTATCGGGAAGTTTGCAGGAATGGAAAAGCAAGAGATCAATGGCAAACTACAAGAAGCTGTTAGAATCATTTATCGTGATGATGACTTGCTTTATGTTAGTATCCATTCGTTGCACAAAATATCAAAATATACCGGTAAAGAGACTGGCCCACCCACGATCAGTAAATTAGGGTCGCCCGAATGGGAAAACAAGAAAAAGAAGGCCAAAAAGCAGGTGATGGATATCGCCAAGGACTTGATCACCTTATATGCTAAAAGAAAACAAGCTCCCGGTTTTGCTTTTGCTGAAGACAGTTTTCTCCAGGTGGAGCTTGAGTCTTCATTTATTTATGAAGACACGCCCGATCAGGCCAAGGCCACTGCTGATGTAAAAGAGGACATGGAACAGCAGCACCCTATGGATAGGCTTGTTTGTGGGGATGTGGGTTTTGGTAAAACCGAAGTGGCCATTAGGGCTGCTTTTAAGGCAGTCACTGAAAATAAGCAAGTGGCCATTTTAGTGCCCACTACCATTTTAGCCATGCAGCATTATCGTACTTTCAGTGAGCGTCTTTCTGGTTTTCCTGTCAAAGTAGAGTATATCAACCGATTCAAATCGAGTCAGGCCATCAAAGAAACCCTACAAAGAGTAAAGTCAGGAGAAACGGACATACTCATAGGAACACACCGAATTGTAAGTAAAGATGTTGGTTTCAAAGATTTGGGACTGATGATCATAGACGAAGAGCAAAAATTTGGAGTGAAGATCAAAGAAAAACTAAAGGAACTTCGTGTTAATGTAGATGCCCTTACGCTTACGGCCACTCCTATTCCACGAACGCTCCACTTCTCCTTGATGGGTGCCAGGGATTTAAGCATTATTTCTACTCCACCACCCAATAGGCAACCTGTCACTACAGAAATTCATACGTTCAATGAAGAAGTAGTCCGTGATGCGATAAGTTTTGAGCTGAGGCGTGGTGGTCAGGTGTTCTTTGTACACAATCGGGTCGGTGACATTGAATCAGTTGCCAATATCATACTTAAGCTAACCCCTGATGCCCGGGTGGGGGTGGCTCATGGGCAAATGGATGGATCAAAACTTGAAAAAGCAATGATGAAGTTCATTGAAGGAGAATTTGATGTCCTGGTTTCCACCAACATTATCGAATCGGGCCTTGATATTCCAAATGCGAATACCATCATTATCAATCAGGCACACACCTTTGGTCTTTCCGATCTGCATCAAATGCGCGGTAGGGTAGGCCGAAGCAATAAAAAGGCTTTTTGTTATTTATTGACCCCTCCTACCATAGGTCTATCCTCCGATTCCCGTAAAAGACTGAGTACACTAGAAGAGTTCTCTGAGCTGGGTGACGGTTTCAAAGTGGCCATGCGCGATCTGGATATTCGCGGAGCAGGAAACCTGCTGGGCTCAGAACAAAGTGGGTTTATTACAGATCTGGGGTTTGAAATGTACCATAAAATTCTCGATGAAACCGTTCAAGAGTTAAAGGAAACGGATTTTCGTGATCTTTTTGTAAAAGAACTTTCGGAAACCACGAAATTAATCGTGCAGGAATGTAATATAGAAACTGACCTGGAGCTGATCATACCCGACAGCTATGTGGCGAACATCTCAGAGCGCTTGAGCTTATATTCTCAACTTGATGCCTTAAAAACAGAAACTGATCTTAACGAATTCCTGACTTCAGTCTCAGACCGCTTTGGGCCAATTCCAAAAACTGTACTTGAACTAGCTGAAATGGTTAGGTTAAGGTGGATGGCCGAAAAACTTGGGTTTGAAAAACTGACCCTTAAAAATGAAAAACTGAAAGGCTATTTTGTGTCGTCAGATAATACCGCCTATTTCAATTCTGATGTGTTTGGTAGTATTCTCGCCTATGCGCAAACTCACCCCAAAAAGTGTAGGCTAAAAGAATATAAAGACAAATTGATCTTTACTGTTCAAGAGGTGACCTCTGTAAACGAAGCTATGGAAGTGCTTGGAAATATTCTTTCCAGTAACCTAAAGTTGAAGGTCTGATATATCTATATGTTCAAAGTAAGCCTCCGCTAGTTCTATATTTTTAAAGGCGTGGATGCCCAATACTTTTCCCTTTATGGGCAAGTAGCATACTTCCACAAAGTAATCCTTCATAAAATACAGGTAATATTTCCTGTCCATTTCCGACCTATACACGATGTAGTCAGCGAAAACGGTGATGAAGTCACACTTCTTGTCGAATGGTAAAACCTGAAAATCACTTAATGAGATCATATTCGTATTTATTAGCTTCGGCTATAACCATAGGAAAGATTATGCCATACCAATAAATAACCCATACTGACTGTTTGGGCTGATTTGCACACCAACGCGAGTCCAAAACAGGAATTTTTATCCCATATTGGGACTAGAAACTCATCAATTCTTTAAATCTTTGGGTTTGCCTTCTGGAAACATCCACACCAATATCACCTTTCATATATATTTTTATGCTTCCACTAAACCAGGGTTCGATACGTTCTACCCATTTTAAATTAATGATCTGCTGTCTGTTTGCCCTAAAAAATGTTTTAGGGTCAAGGCGGGTTTCAAGATAGTTCAAAGTTCTGGGGATCATCGGTTTGTGCTCATCGAAATACAGTTTGGTATAGTTGCCATCAACTTCAAACAATCTCACTTTTGAAAGTGTCACAAACCAACATTTTTCACCGTCTTTTACAAATACCTGATGATTTTCAGTCATATAGTTTTCAGCATTTTTTGCTTCTAACTCATTTTTGTCATTTACCTTATTCAGTGCTCCCGCCAATCGGTCCTTTTGTATCGGTTTTTGTAAATAATCAAGTGCATTATATTCAAATGCCTTAATGGCATATTCATCATAGGCAGTGGTAAATATCACATCCGGCACTTCATCTAGGTCCTCCAGTAACTCAAACCCGTTTTTACCGGGCATTTGGATATCCAAAAATATCAAATCTGGCCTTTTATCTTCAATTAAAGCCTTGGCTTCTACAGCATCGGCTGCTTCACCAATCACTTCAACCTGATCAAAATCTTTTAATAGTCTTTTGAGTTCATTTCTTGCCAAACGTGAGTCGTCTATTACTAATGCTTTCATAGGATTGTTTTTTTAAACCATTAATTTATTCTACGTCAATGGAATTTTAAATTTTGCCACTACCATCTCACTATTAAAGTTGCTGATTTCAAGGCCTGACAATTTACCGAAAATCAAATTGAGTCTGTCCGATGCATTTTTAAGGCCTATTCCCGCTCCCTTTGTTGTATTATTAATTTGGCCAGTATTGAGTACTTCCACAACTAAGGCTTGGTTGTCCAAATAGGATTTAATGTTAACCTCTCCTCCTTTTGGAAGGTTGGCGATACCATGCTTAATAGCATTTTCTACCAACAGTTGTACTGCCATGGGCGGAATCTGCAGCTCTAGCGTTTCAGGCTTTATTTCAAGCCTATATCTTAGTCGGTCTTCAAATTGAATAGATTCAAGGTTGAGATAGTTTTGAACCACTTCGAGTTCCTGCTCCAAACTTACTTTCTCTTTATTGTTGAATTGTATCGAATGCCTTAATAAATCCGATAAATGCGTAATCATATCCCTTGATTTTTCTGGATTCTCAATTACCAGTGACCTTATATTGTTTAAGCAGTTAAAAATGAAGTGGGGGTTTATTTGTGATTTTAATGCAATGAGCTCTGCATCCTTCACAGCAGCTTCGAGGCGCCATTTCTCCACCTCGCTACTTTTGAAGTTCATAAAAAATTTGAACAGAAAATACATTAATGACCAGCCCACCACCACAATGGCTAAGTTAAAAACCAGAATGATTCCAAAGACTACGGTCATTTCCGACTCCTTGCCAGTTGGAAAAAACATACTGTTAATAGGCAAAACTATTCCTGCCCAAACTATAGCTATTATAAATGATGCGGTTAATACAAATCCCGATAGTTTTAACAGGCCATAGTTTTCACAATTATGTGTGGTTATATACTTTCGGTATAAATGCGTTAGGATAAACCCAACGACTACCGTATTCATATAACCAATCATTATATGCCATTGATAACCATTGAGATAGGTGGCAACCACTGTATAAAAGATATAAAATAGCCCCCAACCAAAAAATTGAAAAATCCAGTAAAGCCTGGCGCTATTTAGGGGTGACTCTTTCATAATGGTCAAATGTCCGTCTGTTTTATCAAAAAGTTAGATTATTTGTAATCTACGGCATTGAAAAATGGTAAATGGTCAATTGAAAAGATTAAAATATTAAGAAAAGATCCCTTACTATAATAAATACTTTAAAATTTAGTTATTACTTTGGCAATTGGATTTTTTTGTCGGAAGTATTAAAAATTTCACTATTTGTGTAATATTTATCGAATAGAAATGTTATTTTGCTTCCTCATAAACTTGCAAACGGTTAATATATATCACTATATTAGCGTTTGCGATTAATTTTTTGATAAATAAATAGGTATGAAAAGAACGGCAGGCTTATTAAAAAGTGCTTTGTTGGTTGTAGGTGGCTCAATGATGTTAACTTCTTGCTTCCTCGGAGGCGGCAGCAGACCCACCAGTTCTCACCCCGGTGCGTTAAGTACGACTACTGGAATGGCTTATAATGATGAAGACAATAACGGATTTGAGGTAAAGCCCTTTGCTGGTCAGCCCGAAGGTCCAAACCTTGTTTTTATTGAAGGTGGTAGATCAGTTGTTGGATCCTTTGAAGAAGACATCTTAAATAGAAGGGATAACATTGAAAGAACAGTTTCTGTTGCTTCGTTTTATATGGACGAAACAGAGATCGCCAATATTCACTGGTTGGAATACCTACATTATCTTAACGTATCCGATTCTTCAAGGGAAGTATACATAGCTGCATTACCTGACACTACTGTATGGGAAGCGCGTTTAGCATACAATGACCCTTACGTAGATCATTACCTAAGATACCCTGGATTTAGATATTTTCCTGTAGTTGGCGTGAGCTGGGTACAAGCAAGCAATTATTCTGATTGGAGAACAACAGCTGTTAATCAAAAACTATACGAAGAATCAGGTGAGGAGCTTCCTGAAACTTCTGGAGGAAGAATTCCTTTGGAGTCTGGAATCGTATTGCCTAACTACAGGCTTCCCTCAGAAGCTGAGTGGGAATATGCAGCTACTGCCCTTATCGGAACACAGTGGTTGGACGAAAACCAAACCCATCAAAGACTTTACCCTTGGGACGGTCACGCACTTAGAAATCCTTATGGTAAGGAAATGGGTTACTTCTTGGCCAACTTCAAAAGAGGACGTGGTGACTATGCGGGTATCGCAGGTAAGTTAAATGACGGTGCGTTGATCACTTCCTATATTTATGAGTTCCCTCCAAATGATTTCGGCCTTTACAATATGGCAGGAAATGTAAGTGAGTGGGTACTTGATGTGTATCGACCAATGTCATTCCAAGATTTTGATGACCTTAACCCTATTAGAAGGGATGGTTATATGGACGAAGTGAAAAATGAGGCTACTGGAGAACAGTATTACAATTCCGATTCAGAAAACAACCCTGAAGGATTTACATCTTTGATCACAGACGAAGCCAGAGTTTATAAAGGTGGGTCTTGGAAAGATGTTGCCTACTGGATGTCTCCTGGTACCAGAAGATATTTAGATCAGGATTCTTCTACAGCTACCATCGGTTTCAGGTGTGCCATGATTAGGGCCGGATCTAACTACTAGTAAGTAGATATTAAAATATTTAAAAGACCGTTTCACATGAAACGGTCTTTTTTTATGCTCTTTACTTTGCTGCTGCAATGGCCATTACTGAAACTTCGCTAGCCCCGGCTGCATTTAGTGTTTGTATGCATGACTCTAAAGTGGATCCTGTGGTAATGACATCATCTACAAGCAGGATGTGTTTACCAACCACCTCCTTATCAATTACTTCAAAAATTTGATCCACATTTTTCCATCTTTCCAATTTTGATTTAGATGTTTGGGTAGTTGTAGCTTTTATTCTTTTTAAAGCATTGTTCACGGGGATGTTTAATGTACAAGCTAGCCCATTTGCAAACTCTTCACTTTGATTGTAGCCCCTCAATTTTAACTTACTTCTATGCAGGGGTACTGGAACTATCAATTCAAAAGGCCATTCTTCAGAATAATTTAATAATTCAGAAGCATATCTCATGCCTAACTCTAACCCTAATTCTGGTTGGTTTTCATATTTTAGGTTGTGCAATAAATGTTGTACAATCCCGCCTTTCAAAAACACAAAATAGGCCAATGCAAGTGATACATCCACTTTTCCATAAAACTTCTGCTTTATAAAATTTTCTTTATCCAAATGACTATCCGTGTTTTCGGCATTGGTGTAACAATGAATACACACTTGTTTTTCTCCCTTTAATAAGGTACCGTTACATCCCAAGCAAAGTCTTGGAAAGAACAAGGATATAAAATCATCAATCATTCTCACCGATTGGATATATTTGTTAAATACTAATTACCTATTATGAGTACTGTTACCGAATTTAATGAATACAGGGCCAAAATGAATGAACGGATTTTGAGCGCTGATAATAAAGTTATAAAAAGGATATTCAATCTTGACACTAATACCTTTGCTGAAGGTGCCTTGGGTGTAAAAACGAAAGAGTTGCTGGGTTTGGCCTGCTCCATGGTTTTAAGGTGTGATGATTGTGTAAAATATCATTTAGGTAAATGTCACGAATTAGGTTTTAATGACGAAGAAATATTTGAAGCATTTGCTGTCGCCAACTTAATTGGTGGGACTATTGTTATACCACACTTACGTAGGGCAACAGAATTTTGGGATAGTCTGAAGGCAGAGCAATGATAAAAAAAGACCTTGAATTAGAAAGGAGATGGCAGGAACTTCGGCTTTCACTTCAAAAGGTAATAGGAAGAAGGCCAAAGGATTTAAATGCTATTTTATTCCTTATTGGTGTTCAGGAATTGGGCAAAGGTCGGTTGGAGTTTGATAAAGAAGAGAAGCAAGACTTAATGCACATAGCCATATGTAAAGTATTGAGCTTTTCCGGTTTCTATGAGTTGGAAGGTCTCGATGAGGATGGATGGCCACATTGGAAACCCACTAAAAAATTGCCTCACTTCGATTTGTTAGAACAGGAAAAGCTTCTGAAGATGCATGTTATAGAATACTTTGAGAAAGAAATGCCAATACTTACCTAAATTGGACTCCATATTGCACTATTTCGAACTCGTTCTCAAACTAATTCGTAATAGTACCTAAGCAATAATTATGAGTGAGAAAGAAAAACATATATTGTCCCAATTGCGTGCCTACAAAAGGAAGCATTTTTTCAATCTAATTGTTAAAGGACTATTAATTACATTTTCCACTCTTCTCATTTTATTTCTAGTCTTTAACTATTTAGAATATACTTTCCAGTTCGGTGTTAATATTCGGACAGTTCTGTTTTTTACTTTTATTCTGCTGAGCCTTGTACTTATGATCAAGTATGTGCTCCTACCCGCAACTAAGTTGACTCGGCTTGACCGGGCAATGGGTGATGAGTACGCTGCCCTAAACATTGGAAAATATTTTCCTGAAATAAGCGATAAACTACTGAATATCATACAGTTAAGGAGAAATAACGAGAGGGAAAATCAATTGGTGGTTGCTGGTATACACCAAAAACTAGAGGCCTTACCTAATATAGAATACCAAAAAGCAATTACCCTCAAACAAAATAATTACCTCCTTCCATGGCTGGTTATACCAGTGTTAATCACTTTGTTCTTATTTATTATCAAACCAGAAATAATCACCGGAAGTACGGAACGTATTACAAATTATAATACCAATTATATTCCAAAAGCACCATTTAATTTTGAGCTACTTGATAGAGATTTACGGGCCTTTCGTAATGAAGACTTTACAATTCATCTTTTGTTAACGGGCAATGCCATACCAAAAACAGTCTATATTAATACAGATGGCCGAAAATTGAAGATGGCACAGGATGAAAAAGGAGTATATTCCTATACTTTCAAGAAAATACAACAAACGAAGCGTCTTAGCTTTGAATCTGCAGGCTTTACCTCTACTAACTACCGTATAGACGTAGAATCAAGGCCTAATTTGAGAAGTTTTAATATGTATTTAGAATATCCTGGTTACCTAAGGAAAAAAAATGAACGATTATCCAATGTTGGAAATGTTCAAGTTCCCGAAGGTACAAGTATAAAATGGCAGCTTCATACACTCGAGACTGACACCGCTAAGATGAAATTTCTGTCTGACAAGAAATACCGCTTGATGCAATTAACTGAAGATCAAATATTTGAATTTGACAAAACAATAAATAACTCGGAACGGTATGAAATACTATTGGCCAATGAATACAGCGAAAACAAAGAACCCATATTATACAATATCGATGTTATAAAAGATCAGTATCCCCGTATAGAAAGTACTGTATATCAAGACACTACACTTTATCAATTTATTGGGTTAGGGGGTAATATATTTGATGACTATGGGTTAAGCGAACTTCAATTATTCTATAGTATTGACAACAACAAGCACTACAAATCAAAGCCTATCAAAATCAATAAAAACCAAAATAGCCAGCGTTATTATTTTAATTGGGCCATAGATTCACTGATAAAAAATGGACAAGCCATTAGCTTCTACCTTCAGGTTTGGGACAATGATCAGGTTAATGGTCGAAAATCTACTAAAACAGGTGTTTATAATTTCAAAGTACCTTCCAAAAAAGAAATTCAAGAGTCATTGAGCAAAGTGGCTAAACAAACAGAGGATAAAATTGATAGAACGTTACAAGAAGCCAAAGAACTTAAGGAGCAGTTAAATGATGCGGAAAATCGTACCAAGGGTAAAAAGGAACTGAACTGGCAAGATAAAAAACTAATAAAAGATCTAATTGAAAAAAAGGAACAACTCAACAAAGCTATTGAAGAACTTAAGGAACAAAACAAAAATAACGACATCAAAAGGGATCGGTTCACAGATCAGGATGAAAAAATAAGGGAGAATGTTAAAAAACTTCAGGAGCTGATGGATGAACTTTTAGACGAGGAGACTAAAAAATTATACCAAGAGCTTCAAGAGTTGCTAGATAAGAACGAACAGATAGAAAATATACAGGACATTCTAGATAAGATAAATAATAAAGAGACAAACCTCGAAAAGGAGCTAGAAAGAACCCTCGAACTGTTTAAAAAAATGAAGTTTGAATATGAACTTAACGAAGCAGTAAATGAGCTAAACAAGCAACTTGAAGATCAAAAAGACTTACAGGAAAAGACAGCTGAAAAGAAGAATAAAGACTCACAACTGCCTGATAATCAGGAAGAACTGAATAATAATTTTAAGGACCTCCAAGAGCAATTAGAGCAATTAAAAGAAAGTAATCAGGAAATGAAAAACCCGGAGTCATTACCTGATACCAATGAAGAAGAACAGAATATTGAAGAGAGTCAAAAAGAAGGTAAAGAACTCCTTGAGCAACAAAAAAATAAAAAGGCTACTGAAAAGCAGCAAAAGGCCATTGATAACATGAAGCAAATGGCTGCAAAAATGCAACAAATGCAAAGCAGTATGGAGATGCAATCGATGCAGGAAAACCTTAACGATTTGAGAGCTATTGTATATAATTTACTTAGGCTTTCCTTTGAGCAGGAAGATTTAATGGATGAATTCACGGCCGTAAAACAAAGTGATCCCCGATTTATCGAGCTTTCCCAAAAACAGCTCAATCTAAAAGATGATTCTCAAATTGTGCAGGACAGTTTATTGTCATTGGCCAATAGGGTATTTCAAATTGCATCATTCGTTACCCGGGAGGTAACAGAAATGAATGCACACATGGATAAAGCCGTTGACTTCATTAAAGAACGAAAAAAGCCCCAAGCGGTATCTGAACAGCAGTTTGCCATGACTTCCATGAATAATTTGGCCCTTTTACTTGATGATGTTTTGCAGCAAATGCAAGAAGCAATGGCAGATGCCATGGGCAAACCTCAGAAAAACAAAGGCAATCAAAAAATGCCATCACTGAGTGAATTACAAAAACAACTAAATGGTAAAATTGAAGAGCTTAAAGAAAGTGGCAAATCAGGTAGGGCATTATCTGAAGAATTAGCCAAATTAGCTGCTGAACAGGAGCGGATAAGAAAAGCCTTACAGGATGCCCAAAACAAGATGGATGAAAACAATGGTTCCAAACCAGGCAACGGCATACCTGAAAAAATGGAAGAAACTGAAAATGACCTTGTAAACAAGAAGCTAACGCAAGAAACCATCAATAGACAAAGAGAAATCCTGTCACGCTTACTGGAAGCCGAAGATGCCTTAAGAGAACGTGATAAGGAAGAAGAAAGGAAGTCAGAAACAGCCAAAGATCATGAAAAAGCAATCCCGAAAGCATTTGAAGAATACTTTAGATTAAAAGAACAGGAAATAGAATTTTTAAAGACAATTCCTCCTAAATTATACCCATATTACAAAAACGAAGTAAACGAATACTTTAGAAGAATCGGCAACGAATCCCATAAGATTGAATCAGAATGAAAAGCATTAAAATACAAATACCTTCCTTAACCGAAAATATCAGAATGATTGAAAGCTTCATAGATAATGCTAAGGAGAAATTTCAACTGGATGATGACATTTACGGCAATATAATGATTGCGGTAACTGAGGCGGTCAACAATGCCATTAAGCATGGTAATAATGGGGATAAGTCAAAAAACGTAAGTCTTTCATTAACATTGGATGATAGTATGATCAAATTTGTGATAGAAGATGAAGGTGGTGGGTTTGATTATCTCAACTTGCCAGATCCCACCTCCCCTGAAAACCTTGAAAAACCCGGAGGGAGAGGTATTTTTCTAATGAAACACTTATCCGATGAAGTGGCATTCTTGGAATCAGGAAGGGTAGTGGCTTTAAATTTCTATATCAATTAGATGTCCCAAATTCACTTTTTTGAAGAAGGGCTTAACTTTAAGCTCGATAATGAGGAGAAAATCATTCGTTGGCTCGATACCTTAATAAAAACAGAAGGGTTTTATTTAGAAGAGCTCAACTACATTTTCTGTTCAGACGATCATTTACATAAAATAAATCTCGAATACCTGAATCACGATACCCTCACAGACATTATAACCTTTGATAACTCCGAAGAGGATTTGGCCATTGAGGCTGATGTTTTCATAAGTATCGATAGGGTGAGGGAAAATGAGCGCACATTCGATTCTGGATTTGAAAAAGAATTAAGCCGAGTTATAGTACATGGGCTATTGCACTTGTTTGGTTATGATGACAAAACAGAAGAACAAAAGCAGGCCATGCGTAAAAAAGAAGAAGCTTGTCTATCTTTGCTGCCCAATTAAAATAAGAACGTTCCACGTGGAACATCAGATGACAAAAGTTTGTTAACTGTTCCACGTGAAACATTTACAAAACGATATGTTTTCAGAATACGATGTAATAGTAGTAGGAGCCGGACATGCCGGATGTGAGGCGGCTAATGCAGCAGCAACAATGGGATCAAAGGTGCTGCTGGTCACTATGAACATGAACACCATTGCACAAATGTCATGTAATCCGGCCATGGGCGGTATAGCTAAGGGCCAAATTGTGCGCGAAATAGATGCCCTGGGTGGAATGTCAGGTATTATTTCTGACAAATCAATGATTCAATTTCGCATGTTAAACATGTCAAAAGGTCCTGCCATGTGGAGTCCAAGAACTCAAAACGATAGAATGCGCTTTGCAGAAGAATGGCGATTGGCTTTGGAACGTAATCATAATGTTGATTTCTGGCAGGAAATGGCAACTGGAATTATTGTAGAAAACAACAAAGCGGTAGGTGTAACTACCTCACTTGGCCTTGAAATACGGGCCAAATCTGTGGTACTCACCAATGGCACATTTCTTAACGGACTAATCCATATTGGTGAAAAACAATTTGGTGGAGGACGTACCGGAGAACGGGCTGCCAAAGGAATCACTGAGCAACTGGTTCAGTTGGGTTTCGAATCGGGTAGAATGAAAACAGGAACTCCACCCCGTGTAGATAGTCGTAGTCTGGATTATTCTAAAATGGAAGAGCAAAAAGGTGATGAGGTGCCAGGTAAATTTTCCTTTACTAATACTAAACCGCTAACCAAACAAAGAAGTTGTTACATCACTTATACTAACCCTTCGGTTCATGAATCTCTTCAAACAGGCTTTGACAAATCCCCTATGTTCAATGGCCGAATTCAAGGAATAGGGCCGAGGTATTGTCCGTCTATAGAAGACAAGATCAACCGATTTGCAGAACGCGATAGACATCAAATTTTTGTTGAGCCAGAAGGCTGGAACACAGTAGAAATCTATGTAAATGGATTCTCAACTTCACTTCCAGAAGACGTGCAATATGAATCATTAAGGTTGGTAGAAGGGTTTGAAAATGTCAAAATGTTTAGGCCCGGGTATGCCATTGAATATGATTACTTCCCGCCCACACAATTAAAATTGACACTGGAAACTAAACTTATTGAAAATCTATACTTTGCTGGGCAAATCAATGGAACAACTGGATATGAAGAAGCAGCTTGTCAAGGTTTGATGGCAGGAATAAATGCACACCTCTCCATCAATAACAAAGAGCCATTTATATTAAAAAGATCTGAAGCCTATATCGGTGTATTAATTGATGACTTGATTAATAAAGGGACCGATGAGCCTTACCGCATGTTTACCTCCAGGGCTGAATTCAGAATATTATTGCGTCAGGATAATGCAGATACGAGGCTCACTGAAAAAGGGCACCAAATAGGACTAGCGGATAATCAGCGATTGGAAAACATGTTTGATAAAACAAATTCGCTGAATCAATTACTTGCTGATCTTAATAAAAAAAGAGTGGAGCCTGTAGAGTCTAACTCTGTTTTAAATGATTTAAATACTGCAACATTAAAACAAAGAGTGCCCGTAATTAACATCTTAAAACGTCCTGAGGTAAACATTAATGATTTAAAAAACCTCAATGACGAACTCCATGAATATCTGTCAACTTATGACACTGATACATTACAGCAAGCTGAAATTGCAGTTAAGTATGAGACATACATAGAAAAAGAGCGACAACTTGCCGAGAAAATGGAAACACTTGAAGACAAGAAAATCAGGAGTAATATTGACTATAACGAAATCAGAGCTCTTTCAGCAGAAGGTAGACAAAAACTGAACAAAATAAAGCCAACTACTATTGGGCAAGCTAGTCGGATTAGTGGTGTTTCACCCTCTGACATTTCTATTCTCATGGTATATTTAGCAAGATAATTATGTTTGAAAAACTGGAGCAGTGCCCAGCCTGCGGAAATACTACGTTTCGTAACCACATAATTTGTAAAGATTATACCGTTTCACAAGAGGAGTTTGCCATTGTTCAGTGTGACAAATGTAATCTACAGTTTACAAATCCACGACCAGATAAACTAAACTTAGGTAAGTATTATCAATCTGAAGATTATATCTCCCATGCCGACAAAACTTTTGGCCTAACAGATATTATTTACAAACTAGTTAGAAGGTTTACCCTCCAACAAAAACTTAAGCTTGTTAGTAATCTAAACACGAGTAAAACAATGCTCGATTACGGATGCGGTACTGGTTATTTTCTCAAAGAAGGACAAAAGGCTAAATGGACAATAGCTGGTATAGAGCCAAACGAAAAAGCCAGAATGATTGCCAACCAACAATTAAATGGAATAGTTGAGGAATCACTGGACTTAATACCTACCGATAATAAATTTGGGATCATATCACTCTGGCATGTATTAGAACATGTCTTTGATTTAAACACTACCATTGAACAGCTGGTAACTCATTTAGACAAAAATGGATTCATGGTCGTGGCCGTACCAAATCCTTTGAGCTATGACGCCACCTATTATAAAAAATACTGGGCTGCTTATGATCTACCTCGTCACCTGTATCATTTTACCCCAGACACGCTTAAAGTTGTAGCAAAAAAACACGGTCTGAAAATTGTAGATGTTATACCCATGAAGTTTGACGCATACTATGTTTCTTTGTTGAGTGAAAAATATAAGACAGGAAGTAATAAATATCTAAAATCAATAGTAACTGGCTATAAATCAAACAGTTATGCTAAAAAACATGATAATAATTATTCAAGCCTTATTTACATACTAAGTAAAAAATGAAAGTAATTCACCTGTTAAGTGTATCCGCTCTTTTGACATTATTTGGTTGTGCAAATCAGACTCAACCTACTGGTGGGCCAAAAGACAAAACCCCCCCCGTTTTATTACGCTCTATACCGGAAGACAGACAAACCAACATCAATCCCAAAGAAATAAGTTTAGAATTCGATGAGTTAATAAAACTTAAAAATGCAAAAGAACAAATTTTGATAACACCCCGTGTAGTACAGGAATATGAAATAACCTCAAAGAGGAATAGAGTCTATATTAAATTTAAAGAACCCCTCAATGACAGTACCACTTACACGTTAAATTTTCGTGAAGGAATTCAAGACCTAACAGAAGGTAATATACCTTCTGATCTCCAACTCGCCTTTAGTACAGGTCCCTATCTCGATTCACTTTCCATACAAGGCGATGTTAAAGTCTTGTTTACCAACAAACCGGCAAAAGACATATCCATACTTCTATACAATTCAAATGATACATTGAGCATACTCAATGGGCCGCCTGTTTATTTAACAAAAACAACGGATAAAGGTCATTATGAATTATCAAATCTTAAAAGTGGTGCTTACGATCTATATGCCTTATCAGACAAAAACAAAAATTTAATGGCCGAAGTAAAGTCCGAAGCCTATGGATTTTATCCTGAAGCCATCAAATTGGATAGTTCAATTTCAAAGATCAATATTGAAATACAAAACCTGGATATCAGTCCACTGAAAAAATTAAGTGCAAGGCAATCAGGAACTACCTTTGAAGCGAAATACAATAAATTTATTACTGATTACAAAATTGAAACCCATGACAGTTTGCCCTTACATTCAAATTTTGTTGATGAAACCCATAAGAGTATTCAAATCTATAATCCCTTAAATATTCAGGATAGTCTCCAAATATATTTAACTGTAAACGATAGTATTAACAATAATCAAACAGACACAATTTACTTGAAGTTTGAACCTACTTTAAGAAGTCCCAGAAATTTCACAATGGATGTTAAACTGGATAAAATTTTTGTGACAGATGGTCTACTAAATGGTCAATTAACATTCAACAAGACAATTACCCAAACCAATGGAGATAGTATATTCATCTATCTCGATTCATTAAATATATTTCATTTTGATAGTACTCACCTAAAATGGAATAAAACCAAGGATCAACTTACGTTTAATTATAAAATTGATCCTACGTTATTAACTACATCCTCTTCCACATCATCAAGTAATAAACCACCATCCCCAGGTACCAAGCCCCCCTTGGTAAAAGAAAATGTAGAAAAAGAAACAAAGACAACTGCACCTGCGGATAAATCCCCTCAATTATATATTGGATATTCTACCTTCGTTAGTGCTGAAAATGATAGCAGCGCCTTGAAAACCACTAACCTTTCATTTACCAAACCTGAACTATTTGGTATTATACTGGTAGAAATTCAAACTGATCAGACATCTTATTCAGTTCAGTTACTTGACAGTAAGAATAATGTAGTGCAGTCAGTAGAATCAATCCCTAAATTTAACTTTAATAAAGTATCTCCTGGTGATTATCGCATTAGGGTATTAGTAGACGCCAATAACAACGGATTATGGGATCCTGGGAATATACTGACCAATACCCCATCAGAACCAGTTATCTTTTATCAATCTACAGAAGGAAATCAAACCTTGACCATCCGTGCCAATTGGGAATTAGGCCCTAATCTTATCCAATTTTAATGTGGATAAAATGAGTGTTCCTGTTGATTACTTTGAACTTCTACACATGAGTTAGAGTTGTATACTTAATCAATGGTTCACCATGTTTCTAACTACCCAAAATCAAAACTTATTAGATCAAATATCAACAATGATCTACTGAAAAATATTTATCAACAAGACTAACTTTAATCACATGTTAAGTATTAATCAATTGATATTCAATAACTTACATAATTATTTAATTGTTGATAACTCATACGCTTATCTACACTACACTAATACAAATAATATTTAATAATTTTATCCACGTAATCACACACTAATAATTTATAATAGTTTTATATAAATAAATAAATATTAAAACTAACATGTGCATATTGTGAACAACTCAAAAATCTATATACTTCTCTTAGTTTTATTTTTACCCATTTTAAAACTTTCAGCCCAACATAATAGTGAGGTACAACTTGCCAATGAATATTATGGACAAGGGGAGTATGAGAAGGCAAAAAAACTTTATGATGACTTGTCAAAAGACTATGACAACATTCCACTTATTCACAATAATTATTTTTTCCTTTTAATTGAGACTTCAGATTATTCAGATGCGGAAAAATATATTAAACGGTTAATAAAAAAATTTCCCAACAACCTTTATTATCGATTGGACCTAGGCCTATTATTTCTATCATCTGAAGGTGAACAAAAAGCACAGAATTATTTTAGTAATATTATTAATGAAATTAAATATGACTCGTACCTCACCAGCATAACAGCTGATTATTTTGTTAATAAAAAACTTACTCAATATGCCATAAAAACATTTCTTGAAAGTAGACAAGCTACCAAAAGCCCTTATTCATTTTCACTTGAAATGGCCAATATCTACAGAATAATGAATGCCAAGGATTTGATGGTACAAGAATATTTGAACTATGTGAGTCAAAACCCATCAAACCTCAATTATGTAAAAAACACGCTGCAAACATTACTTTCAAAACCTGATGAGCTTGAAAGTTTGGAACGGCTGCTTTATGATAAAATACAGCTCAATCCGAACAGCGAAATATACAGTGAGCTACTGATTTGGGTTAACCTACAGCAGAAAAATTTTTATGGAGCATTTTTACAAGCTCGATCTATTGATTTGCGGCTTAATTCTGAAGGTGCGCGTACGCTAAATATTGGATTGATCGCTTTGGACAACAATGATTATAATAGTGCAATAAAAATTTTTAGTTATCTGATCAAAACATTCCCAGGGTCGCACAATTATCTGTTGGCCAAAATGTATTTGATAAGGTCGTATGAACAGCGCGTTCGAAATACCTATCCGATAGATGAAAGAGAGATCAGGAACCTGATCAATGATTACAATCAGTTCATTGTAGAGTTGGGTGTTACAAGAAACACCTTGGAGGCATTGCGCAATAAAGCATTGCTTCATGCCTTTTATTTGGACGAAAAAGATTCAGCTATTGCCATTCTTAAGAAAATCATAGATACGCCCCGTGCCAATCCGGAAATAAAGGCGAGATCTAAAATGGACCTAGGGGATATTTATTTGTTAATAGGCCAACCTTGGGAGTCCTCGTTACTTTATTCACAAGTAGAGAAATCAAATAAAGATGAAAGTTTGGGATATACGGCTAAATTAAAGAATGCGGAATTATCCTTTTACAAAGGTGACTTTCAATTAGCCCAGGAGCATTTGGATATATTGAAACAAGCCACTACAAGGGAAATAGCCAATGATGCCATGGCTTTGAGCCTGTTGATAAAAGATAATACGGCACTGGATACCACTGAAACTGCAATGCAAAAATTTGCCAACATAAAATTGTTAATGTTTCAAAATAAGATAACTGAAGCAACTGCCTCAATTGACTCAATGCTGACTGCCTACCCGGGTCATTCGTTAGTAGATGAATTGCTATGGTTAAAAGCAGATATCGAAAAGAAACAAGGTAACTTTTTACAAGCCATTGAACTTATGAAAAGGATTGTGGACGAACATGGCTATGATATACTAAGTGATGATGCCTATTTTGGAATGGCAGATATCTATGACCGGCAATTACTGAGAAAAGAAGAAGCCATGGAATTATATCGTTCATTTCTTACCAAATACCCAGGCAGTGTATTTGTAGCTGAAGCTAGAAAAAGGTTTCGTGAGCTCCGTGGTGATTTTGACCAAGAGGAAAAAGTCATTAACTGATTTCAGCCTTTCTATCACAAATTTTCTTATATTCATCGCCTAACTAATTATCATGGAAATAAATAGGCTTTTTGACGTTATAAATTACCAACTCCAAAATCACCCTCTGGAGGATTCCTTGGCAAATAAGATTAATAATAACTGGAAAAAATACGCAACGCAAGAGGTGATTGCTATCGTTAATTCCTTGAGTACCGGCTTGTTGAAGAACGGAATCAACAAAGGTGATAAAATTGGAATTATCTCTTTTAACCGTCCCGAATGGATTTTTGCAGATTTGGCTATTTCACAGATAGGTTGTATTTCGATACCTATGTACCCTAATTCAACAGCTGAGGATTATGCATTTATTATCAATGATGCAGAAGTGAAACTGGTGTTTTATGGAGATCAGGAAATTCTAGCAAAACTCCAAAAAATAACTACCGATGTTCAGCTTCCATTTGACAGCTATAGTTTTGATAAACTGAAGGACGAAAAAAACTGGGAGCAGCTTTTGGCGGATAAGGATCAAATAGATTTTGAGAAATTGTCCGAATTAAATGATGGAATTAAAACAGAAGATTTAGCAACAATAATTTATACCTCTGGCACCACAGGAAAGCCAAAAGGAGTTATGTTGTCACACAAAAATATTTTGTCTAACGCTGATGCCGTCAGAAGTATTTTTCCTTCAGATGCCGATGGAAAAAGGGCGCTTAGCTTTTTACCCCTTTGTCATATTTTTGCAAGGACGGCTTATTATGCCTATAGCCAAATGGGTATTTCTATATACTATGCTGAAAGCATGGATACAATTGGGGAAAACCTTAAAGAAGTCAAGCCACATTTCTTTGCCACCGTACCGCGGTTATTAGAAAAAGTATACGATAAAATTGTAGCGAAGGGCTATGAACTTAGTGGGATAAAAAAAGCATTGTTTTTTTGGGCATTGAAATTAGGCGATCAATATGAGCCAAATAGAAAATATGGGTTTTTCTATAATCTACAGCTGACCCTTGCCAACAAAATTATATTCAACAAATGGCGCGAGGCCCTTGGCGGAAACATAAGATTCATAATATCTGGAGCGGCAGCACTACAACCACGATTGGCCCGTGTATTTTGGGCGGCACAAATAAAAATCCTCGAGGCCTATGGCCTAACTGAAACCTCACCGGGAGTGAGCTTCACTAGGGAAGAACCAAAAAATGTAAGAATTGGCTGCGTAGGGCCATTACTGCCGGGGGTATCGGTAAAAATTGCCGATGATGGTGAAATATTGGTGAAAGGACCAAATGTAATGATGGGTTATTACAAAAGACCTGATGCAACTGCCGAAGTAATGGATGCCGAAGGTTGGTTTCACACAGGTGATATTGGCAAGATGGAAGAAGGCATTTATTTAAAAATTACAGATCGCAAAAAAGAGATGTTCAAAACATCTGGGGGAAAATACATTGCACCGCAGGTGTTGGAAAATAAATTTAAGGAATCCACTTTCATAGAGCAGATTATGGTAGTGGGAGAAGGGGAGAAATTTCCTGCAGCCCTGGTCGTCCCTGCTATCGATGCCATAAAGGAATGGTGTGATAAAAAGGGAATAAAATTTAGCTCGGATAAAGATTTAATAGAAAATGAACAGGTGCTTGAAAAATTTGAAAAAGAGCGAGTAAAGATTAATGAGAACTTTGCGCATTATGAACAAATAAAAAAATTCAAGATTCTCCTAGCACCCTGGACCATTGAAGGCGGAGAGCTTACGCCAACCCTCAAGCTCAAAAGGAAAAAAGTGCTTTCCAATTATGAGCAGGAGATTAAGGAGCTCTACGCAGATTAAATTTACTCACTTCTTAAAGAATCCACCGGGTTGCTTATAGCCGCTTTGATAGATTGGTAACCCACGGTTAACCAGGCAATAATAAAAGCAAGTAACCCAGAAAGAATATACACCTCAACGCCAAAATCAATTTTATAGGAGTACTTACTTAACCATTGGGTTACACCCCACCAAGCCAATGGAGTAGCAATTATAAAGGATAAAATTATCAATTTTGAAAACTCCTTAGAAAGCATAAAAACAATTGTTTTAACTGAGGCTCCCATTACTTTTCTAATACCTATTTCTTTAGTCCTTTGGTCGGCCATAAATGCTGCTAAGGCAAAGAGACCCAAACAACCAATGAATATGGCCAGTCCGGCAAAAACTGTAAAAACACTGGCTAGCCTTTTTTCAGATCGGTACATATCTTCAAATGCGCTGTCTAGAAATTTGTAATTCAAAGCCAGTTCAGGAGCAAATTCTTTCCAAACTGCGGTTATTGAATTAATCGACTCTTGGAAATCAACAGTATTCAATCTCACAGCCATCGTACTACTACTTCTACCTAAATGCAAACTAAGATTACCTATAGGTTGGGTCATCGATTCATAATTGAAATCCTTCACTACACCTATTACATGATATTTGATATATTGATTGGGAATAATATCACCTGTATTTGAATTAAAATCAAAAGTGAGAATGGTTCCATTTTTATTGTCTAGATTAAAAGCAGTTAATGCTTTTTCGTTGAGAATAACGGCATTAGAGTCTGAGGCAAGATTTTTATTGAAATTTCTACCCCAAACGAGCTCCATCCCCATGGTTTTTAAATAATCTTCATCAACTTTCCAATTTTGCATACTAATGAGATTGTCCTGGGAAGGTTCTTTGCCTTCCGGCCAATAGGTCTGGTCACTTCTATTATATCCACTTACCGGCAGATAACCTGAAATAGTGGCAGATTTTACATTAGCTATTTTAAGTATTTCGTCTTTAAATGATTGAAGCTTATCATCAAGCATATAACTGTCATTGATCAATAGAACCTGTTCTTTGTTAAAGCCCAGCTTCTTATTTTGTATAAATTGTAATTGGCGATATACCGTTACTGTGCCAATCAACAGAATAATACTTATTGCGAATTGAAAAATTACCAACCCACTTCTAACCAACCCACTTTTACTACCCAATGACAGTTTGCCTTTTAATACGTTGACAGGACGGAATGAACTCAGGAAAAAGGCTGGATAAACACCGGCCAAAAAACCAATGAAAAGGGCAGTCGCAATGAATACTAAATAATACAATGGTTGGTTGAAAGGTATTGATAACGATTTTCCCGAAAGTTCATTGAAGAATGGAAGAGCTATATTAACGACAACTATACTAAAAAGGAAGGCGACTAAACTAATTAAAATGGACTCAGTTAGAAATTGACGTACCAAATGCGATTTATAAGAGCCAAGTACTTTTCTAACACCTACCTCTTTCGCTCTGTTGGCTGATCGTGCCGTAGAAAGGTTCATAAAATTGATACAGGCAATGACCAAAATAAAAATAGCGATGATTAAAAAAAGATAGACGTAAGTAATATCACCTGTTTTACCAATATCAAAATTAAAAGGAGAGTGTAAATAGATTTTTGACAATGGCTGTGATTTGTAGTCCATATAGTTGCCAGCAGAATGAAACTCGTCCATTGTGTTACCAGTAAACTGCTTTACCTGCGGGGCAACATGAGCCTCAACCATTTTATTGATTTTAATATCAAGTTGATTGGGATTTACGCCTTCCCTCACTTTAAAATAGGTAAAGTAGTTATTACTTACCCAAATCTGATCTTTACTTACCTCAAGGGTTTCAAGAGGCATAATAAAATCAAACTTGAAATGTGAATTATCAGGTATGTCCTGATATACGGCCGTAACGTGAAACTCATTATCACCATCTAAAATCAATATTTGACCCAAAGGATCGTTCTGTTGGAAATATTTTTTAGCTATGGATTGACTAATAGCAATGCTCATCGGTTCTGTTAGAGCGTCTTTGGCATTACCTTCTACCATATCAATACCGAAAAGTGTAAAAAATGAAGGGTCTGCGAAAATCAAATTATTTTCTTTTATAGATTCAACAGCCTCTGCTGTTCTAACCAGATAGGTGCCACGTGAACGGAACCGGACGACCGACTCAATTTCCGGTATTTCCTCTAAAAGTGCAGGGCCCATTGGTGCTGGAGCCACCGCAAAATGAAATTCATTTTCTCCAAACTTGATGTCGCTGTTAATTCTGTAAATTCTATCCGCATCGGTATAAAACTTATCATAACTCAATTCATCAATAACAAAAAGTGATATTAGGATACAGCAAGCCATACTTATACCCAGCCCGGTAATATTGATAGCGGAGTAAAATTTGTGATTGACTAAATTCCTAAAGGCGATTTTAAAGTAATTCTTGACCATGATTTTTGTATTGTTGTTGGAGTATTTTATTGTTTGATCCTGTAATTCCTGAAGTCGCGATTCACTGCCAAATCCCTTTATAGTGAGATCATAAGCTTCAATAAATCGCATTCCCGTTTCCATTTTCCCTTCGACCAAAGAGCAAATGTGATCCACCAATTCTTCACCAAGATCCTCATCGACTATCCCTCGATAGGCAATATCTTTGATGATGTAGTTGATATGTTCTTCGGTGAGTGTCACCCTAATTGTGGATTAATGCTTAATATTTTAAACATCGTGCTTATAAAAGCTTCAAAATCTTCAATCCTCTGAACCACCGAATTTTTTCCCACCGGGGTAAGGTGATAATATTTTCTAACCCTTTTTCCTAGATGTACTTTCTCAGTTTTTAAAAAGCCTTCGGCTTCAAGTTTATGTAAAGTAGGATATAGGGCCCCTTCTGTCAGCACCAATTTACCCCCAGATAATTCCTTTACTTTTTGAGTGATTTCGTAACCATACATCCGATCGTTATCGGCAAGTAACTTAAGTATAATGGTTTGTAATGATCCTTTAAGTAATTCTGGACTATGCATAGTTGTGCGATACATTGGAGTCTTATGTAATACGAGGATGTTAAATAATAGTTACAATCTTCCATATTATTGGTAACTTGAGTGTTCTCTCAACTGTAACCAATGCCATTCAAAATTTCTTAAATTTGTTATGCATGCATAACAAATTTTATTATATTTGTTACCCTTCATAAAATGAGGGAGACAGAAAATCAGGTTAATGAAACGGGAGGAGACAATAGACCATAATATTAAAACCGCTTGGCATGCTATTTCACGTATGTACAATCATCAGGCGGTAAAACAAAATATTACTACCTCCATTGGTTTTGTTTTGTTGAATATCAGTTCCAAGTACGGAACACCAGCCACAAAAATAGCCCCACAGATGGGCTTGGAATCAAGGAGTCTCACAAGGGTCTTAAAAAGCATGGAAGAAAAAGGCTTGATTTACAGACAGCCGGATGAGAATGACGGCAGGTCAGTACGGATATATATGACAGAATTAGGTAAACAAAAAAAGGAAGTATCACGAGAGGTTGTTCTGGCTTTTAATCAACAAGTCCGTGAGAAAATCCCAGCTGAAAAGCTGGAAGTGTTTTTTGATGTGATTGAAGGCATCAATAAAATAATAGACAACAATAGAATTTACGAAAACGCAAATAACAAGTAATCCAATGACGAGACGAATTAATAAAGTAGCGGTATTAGGCTCAGGGATAATGGGCTCACGAATAGCCTGCCATTTTGCAAACATAGGTGTCAATGTACTTTTGTTAGATATCGTTCCTAGAGAGCTAACGGACGAGGAAAAGAAAAAGGGGCTGACCATGGAAAGTCAGGCTGTTAGAAACAGGATTGTAAATCATGCATTCACTACGGCCATAAAATCAAATCCTGCTCCGCTTTATGACAAGGCGTTTGCAAGCCGCATAACCCTTGGAAACTTTGATGATGACATGTCCAAGATCAAGGATTATGATTGGACTATAGAAGTGGTTGTTGAGAATCTGGATATTAAGAAAAAAGTTTTTGAACAAGTTGAAAAACATAGAACCCCCGGTACATTAATTACTTCTAACACTTCAGGGATTCCAATCAACTTTATGCTGGAAGGCAGGAGTGAAGATTTTCAAAAGCATTTTTGTGGAACACACTTTTTCAACCCACCCAGGTATTTGAAATTGCTGGAGATAATACCCACAGTTAAAACAGATTCCGAGGTTGTGGACTTCTTAATGCATTACGGTGATCTTTATTTAGGTAAAACCACGGTACTCGCAAAGGACACTCCGGCATTTATTGCCAACAGGGTTGGGATATTCGCTATCCTAAAAGTGATTGAGTCCATGCAAAAACTAAAGCTCAATGTAGATCAAATAGACAAGCTCACCGGCCCGGTTATCGGAAGGCCAAAGTCAGCCACCTTCAGAACATCAGATGTAGTTGGATTGGATACGCTTGTCAAAGTAGCGAATGGGCTTTATGCAGGACTGCCTAAAGACGAAGGAAGGGAAACATTCAAGTTGCCAGAAGTTGTGGGCAAATTGATGGAGAATAATTGGCTTGGGGATAAAACCGGTCAAGGATTTTATAAAAAGACGAAAGACGCCAAAGGCAAAACGGAAATTTTAACACTCAATTTGGAGACGCTTAAATATGAACCAAAGCAAAAGGCATCCTTTGGTACACTCGAAGCAACCAAACCAATTGAAAATCTAAAAGAAAGATTCAAGCCGCTTTTGTCAGGTAAGGATATAGCAGGGGAATTTTACAGAGATTCGTTCTACGCATTATTTCAATACGTTTCCAATAGAATCCCTGAAATAGCAGATGAATTATATAAAATAGATGATGCTCTTTGTGCTGGATTTGGCTGGGAAGTTGGCCCGTTTGAAACCTGGGATTCTGTGGATGTTGCCAAGACGGTAACCAAAATGGAAGAAATGGGCTATAAGCCCAACCAATGGGTTTATGATATGCTTAAGGCGGGAATCAAATCATTTTATATGGCCAAAGATGGTGTAAGGCATTATTACGATATCCCATCTAAATCATACAAGGCCGTTCCAGGTGCTGAGGCTTACATTATTCTTGATAATATCAGGGAAAGCAAAGTTTTATGGAGTAACTCAGGCTCTACTATTTTCGACTTGGGTGATGGAGTTCTCAACGTAGAGTTTCACACTAAAATGAATACGCTTGGAGGTGAAGTGGTAGAAGGTATTAACCGTGCCATTGACATGGCGGAGAAAGATTACCGCGGACTGGTAATAGGAAACCAAGGAGCACAGTTTTCTGCGGGAGCGAATTTAGGGATGGTGTTTATGTATGCCATCGAACAAGAGTTTGATGAAGTGGATTTCATGATCCGTCATTTCCAAAACACCATGATGCGGGTAAGATACTCTTCTGTACCTGTGGTGGTGGCGCCTCATGGGCTTACACTGGGTGGAGGTTGCGAGATGTCACTTCATGCAGATCTTATTCAAGCTGCCGCTGAAACGTACATAGGCTTAGTAGAAGTTGGTGTTGGCCTTATCCCTGGCGGTGGTGGAACAAAAGAATTGACAAAACGAGTTTCTGACTCATTGGAAACCGGAGATGTAGAATTAAATGCATTGCAAAATGCATTTATGAACATAGCCACTGCTAAAGTGGCTACCTCAGCTGAAGAAGCCAGAGGAATGAATATTCTAAGAAATCACGATAGAATAAGTGTTAATCGGGATCGACAAATAGCAGATGCAAAATCCGCTGTGATTGAGTTGGCTGATGCGGGATATACTATGCCAATACCAGCCACCAACATCAAAGTGCAGGGCAAAACAGGAATGGCACTTTTCATGGCCGGAGTGAATGGAATGAAAATGGGTAACTACATTTCTGAGCATGACTTAAAAATTGCCAACAAAATAGGGTATGTCATGTGCGGTGGGGATTTATCCTACCCACAAGAAGTATCAGAACAATACCTTTTGGACTTGGAAAGAGAAGCGTTCTTGTCACTTACAGGCGAGAAGAAAACCTTGGAAAGGATACAGAGTATTTTGACTTCAGGAAAACCGTTGAGGAATTAGATATTAGTAGTCAGTATTAAGTAATCAGACAAGAGTAAAGGAAATGCACAATTACAGAGAACTAAAGGTTTGGAATAAAGCAGTTGATTTAGCAACGGAGGTATATTCTTTAACCAAATTGTTTCCTTCAGATGAGCGATTTGGATTGATCTCTCAAATGCAAAGATCTTGTGTTTCAATTTCCTCAAACATAGCTGAAGGGGCTGGAAGAGGAACCCCTTCCCAATTTGCTCATTTCTTAACCATAGCTTACGGCTCATGTTTTGAACTAGCTACTCAATTGACTATAGCTACTAATTTAAATTATGTTGAACAGGAGAATTTTCAAATAATCGACAATAAAATTACTGAAGCACAAAAAATGATATACCGTTTAAAGGAAACAATTGATTCGAAAGTCTGACTACTAATGTCTGACTACTAAATACTAAAAAAATAAAGAAATGGACGCATATATAGTAAAAGGATTTAGAACAGCAGTGGGTAAAGCCGGAAGAGGTGGCTTTAGGTTTACAAGACCAGATAACTTAGCTGCGGATGTAATCAAACACCTTGTTGGTTCAGTAAAAGATTTTGATCCAAAAAGAGTAGATGACTTAATAGTAGGAAATGCCGTTCCGGAAGCTGAGCAAGGAATGCAAATGGGTAGAATAATTTCCCTTTTATCACTACCCATTGAAGTACCTGGAATGATAGTGAATAGATATTGTGGGTCAGGTATAGAAGCGATCAATATTGCTTCGGCACGTATACATGCCGGACAGGCAGATTGTATTATTGCCGGTGGAACAGAATCAATGTCCATGGTGCCCGTGATGGGTTATAGGACAGCTTTGAATTATGAAATCACGACAAAAAACCCTGATTATTATACCAGTATGGGACTTACTGCTGAACAAGTAGCGAGCCAATACAAAATTTCCCGGGAGGATCAGGATGAATTTTCATACCAATCCCACATGAAAGCTACTGCTGCTATTAAGGAAGGTAAATTCAAAGAACAGATAGTTCCAATTACGGTAAAAGAAACCTATCTGGATGCGGACTTAAAAAAACAGCAGAGAGAGTATGTAGTGGATACTGATGAAGGGGTAAGGCCTAATACCACTATTGAGGCATTAAGCAAATTGCGACCAGTATTTGCACAAGGCGGATCGGTTACGGCAGGTAACTCAAGCCAAACTTCTGATGGTGCAGCTTTCGTGATTGTGATGTCGGAAAAAATGGTAAATGAATTAAACCTGAAGCCTATTGCAAGATTGGTGAGCTATACCGCAGCAGGGGTTGAACCAAGAATTATGGGAATCGGCCCAGTAGCTGCAATTCCAAAAGCACTAAAACTTGCAGGATTGAAATTAGGGGATATTGATCAAATAGAATTGAACGAGGCTTTTGCTGCGCAATCACTAGCTGTGATCAGGGAATTGGGGATTGACAAAGATAAACTGAACCCAAATGGTGGGGCAATTGCATTGGGCCACCCACTAGGCTGTTCAGGCGCAAAACTGTCCATCCAGCTTTTTGATGAAATGCGAAGAAGAAAGCAAAAATATGGAATGGTAACCGCTTGTGTAGGTGGAGGCCAGGGAGTAGCTGGGGTGTATGAGTTACTTAATTAGATTTGAGATTTGAGACATAAGACATTAGACAAAAGATGTAAGTAGTGCATAATTTCAAAGAACTTAAAGTCTGGCAAAAATCAAGAGAGTTAGCAAAATTGGTATATGGTATTGAACTTCCAAATGAAGAAAAATATGGATTAACATCACAAATTAGAAGATCAGTAGTTTCTATTTCATCCAATATTGCCGAAGGATCATCAAGGAAATCCAATTTGGATTTTACAAGATTCTTAAACATCAGTTTAGGCTCTGCATATGAATTAGAAACACAATTAATTTTATGTTTGGATTTAAAATTAATTAAAAATATAGAAGCACAAAAAATACTGGAAAATTTATCTGAAACACAAAAAATGATTCATGGATTAATCAAGTCATTGAATCCGTAATTAAAATAATGTAACCCGAAAAAGCATTAAGTCTTAGGTCTTATGTCTTAAGTCTAAAATCTAAATACTATGAGCACAACAACAGAAACTAAACAAAGCATAAAAGGCGGAGAATTTTTAATCCGCGAGACCAACGCCAATGAGATATTCATTCCAGAAGAATGGAGTGAGGAGCAGAAAATGATAGCCCAAACCTGTCATGACTTCATAGCTCAGGAGATCAATCCGATACTTGATGACATTGATTCGATGAAAAAGCCCGAATTGATGCCCTCTCTTTTAGATAAAGCGGGTGAATTAGGTTTACTGGGAACAAGCGTACCAGAATCTTACGGAGGGTTTGGCATGAACTTCAACACTTCCATGTTAGTGGCCGAAGTATTTGGCGGAGCTCATTCATTTGCAGTGGCAATATCTGCCCATACAGGAATTGGAACGTTGCCCATACTTTATTATGGTAATGAAGAGCAAAAGAAAAAGTATTTACCAAACCTGGCAAGTGGTAAATGGAAAGCGGCCTATTGCTTAACGGAACCAGATTCAGGCTCAGATGCCAATTCCGGAAAAACAAAAGCGGTACTCTCATCAGATAAGAAACACTATGTTGTCAACGGACAGAAAATGTGGATAACGAATGGTGGTTTTGCAGACATATTCATCGTATTTGCAAAAATCGATGACGACAAAAACCTATCGGCCTTTATTGTTGAAAAGGATTTTGGTGGAATCACCATGAACGAGGAAGAAAAGAAAATGGGTATCAAAGGATCATCTACCCGTCAGATTTTCTTCAATGATTGCAAGGTGCCGGTAGAAAATCTGCTTTCTGAAAGGGAAAATGGTTTTAAGATTGCTGTAAATATTTTAAATATTGGTAGAATTAAATTAGGCGTTGCTGCTGTAGGTGGTAGTAAAGGCATAATTAGTAAAGCCGTTAATTATTCAAATGAGCGTAAGCAATTTGGGACTTCGATTTCAAATTTTGGAGCAATAAAATATAAAATTGCTCAAATGACCACCAAAACCTTTGCTTCTGAATCGGCTCACTACCGAGCAGGGCAAAATATAGATGATGCTTATGATAGCCTGATAGCTGGTGGAATGGATGAGGCAAAAGCCAAGTTGAAATCAGTAGAAGAGTTTGCCATTGAGTGCGCCATCTTAAAAGTTCATGGTTCTGAAGTATTGGATTATTGTGCCGATGAAGGGGTACAAATATATGGAGGAATGGGATTTTCGGCAGAAGGTCCAATGGACAGAGCTTATCGTGATGCCCGAATCAACAGAATATTTGAGGGAACGAATGAGATCAACAGAATGCTCTGCATTGATATGTTGATGAAAAGGGCGATGAAGGGAACCATTGATTTGATGACCCCAGCCATGGCGGTTCAAAAAGAGTTGATGTCGATTCCCGACTTTGGTGCTTCTGATGGTGACGAACTTTTTGCCAAGGAGAAAAAAGCACTAGTTAATATGAAAAAAGCAGGGCTAATGGTGGCTGGAGCGGCAGTTCAAAAGTTTATGCAGAAACTTGGTGAAGAGCAGGAGATATTGATGAACATGGCGGATATGATGATTGAGGGCTATGTAGCAGAATCAACACTTTTGAGAGTTGAGAAGCTAGTGGCAAAAAATGGAGAAGAAGCTTCCAGCGTTCAAATTGATATGATGCGGGTTAACCTTCATGAAGCCATTGAAAAAGCAGCAGCTGCCGGAAGGGAAGCAATTAATTCATTTGCCTCTGGTGACGAGCAGCGTATGATGCTTATGGGCTTGAAGAGGTTCACCAAAATTGAACCGATGAATCTAAAAGACGCCAGAAGAAGAATTGCAGACCATGTGATTGGAAAGAATGAATATCCATTTTAATAACTATCGGAGGACATAAAGCCCGCGCCCCCGTATCTCATATTATAGCCCACGAATCAATTCGTGGGCTATAATTTTTTACATACGCAAGAACCGTTTTAACGGTTTATTTAAAACCAACCAACGGGTCAAGCTTTCGGTTGGTTAATTTTGCTACATTTGACAAAATTAAAATTGCAAACCGATGAAAAACGTATTATTAATTGCTTTGGCTGTTGTTTTCTTTATGTCTTGTAAGACCGAACCAAAACAGGAAGAGGCTCCAATTGAATTTTCACAATTTTTACAGAATTATAATGAAGAGCGTTTGGCACTTTACCCTTTGGACGCCACGTTTGCCGGAGATACTCGATTTAATGATCAATTTCCAAATAGCATCTCTGAAGGATACCGCGGCCAACTTAAAGATTTTTATTCCAAATATCTTACTGGGTTGCAGAACTATGACAGAGAATCATTCAACGAAAATGATCAAATGAGCTATGACGTTCTGAAATGGGAATGCGATATAAATTTAGAAGGATTGACTTTCCCTACCAACCTAAGGCCTATTGACCAAATGTGGTCGGTGAACCTGGTAATGGGTCAGCTGGCAAGTGGATCATCAGCTCAACCATTCAAAACCGTTGAGGATTACAATAATTGGCTCAAGCGGGTAAGCCAATTTATAGTATGGGGGGATACTGCCATTGCCAATATGAAAAAGGGGATTAAAACATGGAACGTCTTGCCAACTTCCTTGATTAAAAAAGTAATACCCCAAATAGAATCATTAGCAAAAGGGACGGTGGAGGATCACTTGTTTTACTCACCAGTGAAAATGTTTCCTGAAAACTTTACAGATGCGGAGAAGGAAAAATTGACTGTTGAATACGAAAAAATGGTTTCTGACCAGATCATTCCATTATTCACCCGGATGTCTAAGTTTTTAAATGAGGAATATCTTCCTGCAGGTAGATCAACTTCTGGTATATCAGCATTGAAAAACGGAGACGGGTTTTATAAACATCAAATAAAACTATATACCACAACTGAAATGACAGCCGATGAAGTTTTTGAACTAGGGAAAAGTGAGGTGGCCAGAATATTGTCAGAAATGGAAAAGGTAAAAAATGAAGTAGGTTTCAAAGGCGACATAAAATCATTTTTTAACTATGTGAGAAACAAGAAGGAGCTTATGCCTTTTAACACAGCCGATGAGGTACTTGCTAATTTTGATGCTATTCATGAGCGAATGAAACCACAACTGGAAAAGCTTTTTGACAAAGTACCTAAAACGCCATTTGAAATAAAACGTACTGAATCTTTCCGGGAAGCCTCAGCTAGTGCTGAATATAACCAAGGATCACTTGACGGAACACGACCCGGCATTTTTTATGTTCCTGTGCCTGATGCAAAAAAATATAACACCTATTCTGATGAGTCATTGTTCTTGCATGAGGCTATTCCGGGTCATCATTATCAAATTTCCCTACAGCAGGAAAATGAAAGTTTACCAGAGTTCAGAAGAACATTATGGTACAGTGCTTACGGTGAGGGCTGGGCATTATATAGTGAATCACTAGGCAAAGAACTGGGGCTTTACACCGATCCATATCAGTATTTTGGAATGCTTGGCGCTGAAATGCACCGGGCGGTTAGGTTAGTTGTTGATGCAGGGATGCATTCTAAAGGATGGACTAGGGAACAGGCTATTCAGTATTCTCTAGACAATGAGGCTGAAAGTGAGGCAGGAATAACCTCAGAAATAGAACGATACATGGCCAATCCCGGACAGGCACTTTCTTATAAAATTGGCCAACTGAAGATAATTGAATTAAGGAAGCGTGCCGAGGCCACATTGGGAGAAAAGTTTGATATTCGGGAATTCCATAATGTAGTTTTAGGAACGGGTTGTGTTCCTTTGGAATTGTTGGAGGCTAAAATAAATAGCTGGATTGCCGCTAATAAATAAAAAAGGAAGCCTACTGAACTTCAAAAGCTTAGTAGGCCTCCTTTTCTTTTTAATTTTTAATGAGAGACCACAATCTTTCTAGAAGTCTTAAAGCTCTTGCCTTGAATTTCAAGTACATAAACCCCATTATCTAATAGAGAAGTATCTATTGTCAATTCGTTACTTGGTGTATCTTTACGAAAATGCAGTTTACCCTGAAGGTCATAAATATTAACCTTAGTTATTCCATTTCCATTTAAATTGACTTTTAACTGATTTTGAACCGGATTGGGATAAACCAATAAATTACGGAATGGTTCTTTTTCACTTTCCGTGGCTGTGACCTGATTTAAGAAGTATTTTTCAGCTAGTTCAAAGGCTTCCTTGCCTATTTTATCCCCAATAATTCTTCCACGTAAGTCATCAGCCGGAGGGTGAATACCTCCCCAAATGCGGGAAAGACTACACTGATCCGAGGCATCACGGTAAGTTGCCCACTGTAAATCGATATCCATGCTTGGCCCTTCTTCGAAAACAAGGAACTCATTTTTAGGGGCAAAGAACTCACCCATGCCACCGGGAAAATACTCATCTCCTGTCAACAAAGTCATCACTTCGGCCGCAGCTCTTGAATAAGTAGAATGTCCGGAGATGTACCCAGCAAAAGGAGGGGTTATAAACGAAGGCCTTTGATAAGGCCACCAGTTCTCAGCAAGAATCCAGTCAACGCCTGCTTCATCTACCTCAGGGTCATTGATATAATCAGGCCCTTTCCATGCGTATAGTTTTATTTTACCAACATTGACATCATTGACCCCGGCTAGTGGATCACCAGATTCAACTACTTCTATCAAACCGGGCTCCAAGGTAATACCCTCGGGCGAATAGTTATCTAAATCAGGGTTGGAACTCTGCCCTTTATCAGCCATATACCTAATGGCTGAGATAGGACGTATGTAATCATACCATCCTTTGATGCCCCAAGCGGTAATAGCAGCATCGTGCATAGCTCCACCCATGACAAAATAAGCTTTAACGTCCCATTCAAGGTCATCCAATACAGACCCCTCACCTCTAAATTTTCTAACAAACAGTGGATGATCATGCACATAATTTAAAATGGTGTACCAATGACCGGGCGGGGTTTCAGAGTTTGGCCCATCAGCCCAAAATTCTGCAAGCACCCGGGTGTAATCACCTCGGGCAACAATATTATCTGCATAGGGCAATCCTGTTTTTGGGTTCACTGACCGTCCCTTTCCAGTATCACCACCTTCCAATGTATTGTAAAAGTTTTTATAGTCAGCTAATTCCGTTGGGAGGTTATCTACACTGCCCACATTGCCAGAAGCACCAGGTGATATATTCCACATCACTCCATCGGAGGGGTCTAGGTGGCTGGACCACTTGGAAACCAGAGAGAATGTCCATTTATATTCATCAGATAAACCAGAACCATCTTCTTCTAAATATGGAGGGTCACCGGGATCATGGTATACCCGATATTCATGATCATCACGCGAATATTTTTTCAGGTCATTTGCAATTAATGAAAAGCCGTCAACATTACCCCATTCTGGCCCTAAAAATGCTGGAGTGGCTCCCGGAATGATATTGCCACTTTGATCAATAAAGATTTCCAAAGTTAGTGGTTGCCATCTATTGGCATCAGTTAATGTCGGATTTCCCGGTTCTGCAGGAATCAATGGTTCATTAACGGGCGTGTAATATAGATTTTCATATTCATTTTCTTCGTTGGAGCCATCCTGTAGCCCATATTCGATCATTTGTTGTGCAATGTAGTTGCCAAGGGCAGCGGGTGAACCCGAAGAATAATCAACACTTTCAAATGAAGGATCATAACCTAAATCGTCCATTAAGGCATTCATCTCCATTACTACCCTACCAATACCGGGTGACTTAAAAAAACGATGTCGAAGTAAGCGGTAGCAGGCATAGCTTAGTGCTTCTTCCTGAGCGGCCTTTATATTTTCAGGTTGCATTATTCCATCAAATGGACAAGTATAGCCATGTACAGTTTGACCTAAAAAGTAAGTTTCAGCCAGATCATCGTAAGCCGCCCAGGCATCATACATAACAACAGAGGTGTGAAAGAGATTGCGCGCATGGACTGTCGGACGTGCATAATCACCACGAATTCCATCAAGTAAAATCTCGTTCCATTTTCTTGCTACCGAGTGAGAGGGCTGAGCTATTCCTAAGCCATGAATGCCAAATATAATGACCAGAAGTAATATTGATTTTTTAAGCATATCTCAATTAAAAATTAGGCTGTTCAGGTAATGTATAAGTACGGCCTTCATTGGCTTTTTTCAAATACGCGGTTAAAGGCTCAAAATACTCAAGCATAGCTTTGGCGTTAAGATCTTCACCCGTTGTTTCTTTTAATAATACCCTCCAGTCTTTGGTTGCACCCACTTTCAACATGTCGTTTAAAAAGTTCCCCACTTCCTTACTTCCATAATAATTAGTGGCCCGGGGATCTTCATGTAGAATATTTTTGGCAATATAATTATGGATTTGAAATAGGAGTACATAGGATAATGCGTAATCATAGTACTGAGCGGCATCATCATTAATGTGTGTTTTTGAAGTTGCATCAGCAAATTCTTCACCCCTCGCTGTTGGAGGGACAATACCCTGAAATTTAGCCTTCATGTCCCACCAGGTTTTATTATACTGGTCTTTTGGAAGATCGTTGACATAAAGCTCACTTTCAAAATGGGGCATTAGGCCTGCTGAGAAAGGGATAAAGACGATATAGTTTAGGGCTTCTTTTAGTAGTGCCTGGGTTTCATCAGTTTGGATTCCTGCTGGGATAAGATCCAGATTCTCTAAAAATGGTTTTTGCATTGCTGCCAAGCCAAGCATACTACCAATGGCTTCATGAAACCCTCGGTTTGCCCCACTTCTCAATAAAGGAGGCACATCTGGGTTAGTGTAGGCCATGTAATAATAGATGTGCCCGAACTCGTGATGGGTAGTTTCATACCATTCGGCATTGGGAACCACACTCATCAAGCTTCTTACGTCATTTTTTAAATCCATGTGCCAAGCAGAGGCATGGTTGTTTTTTCTGTAACCGGCATCTATGGGTGCAGGATAAAGACTTGAACTATCATAAAAACTTTGTGGCAATGGATTAAAACCAAGGCTAATATAAAATCGCTCTGCTTGTTTTACTATCCACTCTGGCCCCTTTTCTTTTAACACGCCATCGAGGTCGATGCCTTCTACTTTTACCATTTCTGACCAATCCTGACCCCATCTGTTGGGTAGCCAATCTGCGGGTAACATTTCAGGCACATCGGCTTTGTATTTTTTGGCCAGCTCATACCGTGCCCAGGTATGCAGTTCTCTATACAAAGGCCATACATCCTTTACAAGTTGCTCATTTAGCTTGAGCATTTCCTCTGTTGTCATTCCATAATCAGAAACTTGATAAGTGAAGTAATCATGATAACCCAGGGCTTGAACTGTTTTATTTCTTAATTGTTGAAGATTTGCCAAGCCGTCTTTAAGTGTCTTACCCACTTCTTTACTGGCTTCCCAAGCCTTTCTCCTTTTGGTAAGATCGGTTTCTTCGTTCAGGATTTTGTCAATGTCATTGGTAGAAACGGATTTTCCATCTATTTGAAAGTCAAACCCAAAAAGCTTTTCTGTTTGAGCGGTTTCAGCTTTGATTCTTTCTTTTACTATGTCAGAAACAGTGGCCGGGTTGTTTGCGGCAGCATATAAAATGGCCTCAAGCTGTTTTACTTGAATATCATCCAGTTGATCTTTCTTTTCGAGCAAAGCACGGGTGCTGGTAATAATTGACTCCCCTCCGGTAAATTTGGCAAAAGCCTCATTGGCAACTTGCGTATTGTAAGCATTGAGCGTGTCACCTTCAACTATACGGGTATTTGATGCCCATTCAGCTTTCGATGAATTATAGTAGAGCTTTAAATATTCCTTTGTGTATTCATCCAGAAAGGCTTGTGCTTCTTCCTTGATGTTGGAAGTTTCCCTTTTTGGTTCTCCGCAACTGGAAAGCATTACGGTCAATAGTCCAAAAACAATTAATAGATTCTTCATAAAAGTAGCTTTTTAGTATAAGGTTCTATGTGTAGTGCATCTCAGAATTGTGCAATATTCAAATATATAAATAATTACCAGTGTCCGATAAAATATCAGGCACTTTAACATTGTATGGTTAAAATGTTTAGTAAAGGATTCTACCCCCGATGTGCTATTTTGTGGACGTCAATTGTGATGCCCTTTGGGAATAATGGGAGATTTTAAAACTTATTATTTTCTCACCAATTCGTTTCGCAGATTGGCAATATAATTGGCCAAAGCTTTTTGCCAGGTAGGTGCTGCATCCCACCGTTTTCCTACAAAATCATTTTCAGAATAGATATGTTTGATGTAGAATTTATATACCTGTGTATTTATATTGTAAGATGAAATTTCAGATGCCCCATCGTTCACAACCTCACTCACATAGGCCGACTCATTGTCACTAATTTCATACCCTAGTATTTGTTTAACAGCTTTTCCTGTTGAATGGGTGTAATATAATATGTACTGATACCCCTTGGTTCGTAATTCTTTTTCATCAAACCCAGGGTCTACAAAACCCCACTTATAGGGATAATTTTTCATTACTTCAGCTATGGCCGCTGTGTCCGCAAATTGAGGGACCGCTAATTTTTCTGATGAAAAATTCAAATCATAAAATTCAGACCTTCTGCCCTTGATGATGCTTACCATTTCACCATATTGCGGATTTCCAATAATCAATAAATTCGTTTTTTCAAGATTTGAATTTGCTGCAATCCGATATAAATCCTCTAGTATTCCTTTAAGATCATTTCCCTCCATTTTCCAAGCCTCTTGATTGTTGGCTATTAAGAAAGACCGATCTTTTAATTTGAGGAGAATGAGTTTGTAAGACAGCCCATCGTAGAACAAAAATGCAGCATGAGAAAGGTCCCTTGCATCCAGCGCATCCAGAAAGGCGTCATAGGACTCATAACCACTGAATATGTCATCCATATAATAATAGGTGACGGCATCAATCCCTGCTTTTTTAAACCCCGGTTGTGCCACTTCAGCAATCCCACTCCAATCTGCACGGATTTCCGGGGATTGGTTTTTTAGTGGCACCTTGATAAAAACCACAGTTTTGGATGACAGAATTTCTTCAGGAAGTTGATCCGAATAATTCAATGTGGCCAGTCGATTATAAAACTCCTTTTCCTGAGCAAGAGTATCTATGGAAATGAGTAATAGGAATGCAAGTAAAAACCTGATTGATTTCATTATAAACGAAACGATTTAGATTGAATATTATTTACCATTCGTGTCATTAAGTGGCAAAAATTTGGTTTTTATCTTTAAAAGCCTTGAATTCCAATGCATTGCCACTTGGATCGAGAAAAAACATGGTGGCTTGTTCCCCTGGTTTTCCTTTAAACCTAATATGGGGCTTTATAATAAATGCAATGTTATGCCCTTCAAGGTGTTTGCTCAGCTTTTCCCATTCCGCCCACTCCAAAATTACCCCAAAATGCCTTACCGGTACGGAGTCACCATCAACGTCATTGGTTGTAGCAGCTTTCACCTCTTCAGGTTTTAAATGCGCCACCAGTTGATGCCCAAAGAAATTAAAATCGATCCATTGATCGGAACTTCTGCCTGTTGAGCAACCCAAAACATTTACATAAAATGACCGTGCTTCTTCTAGGTCCTTGACCGGAAAGGCAAGATGAAAGGGAGGTATCATATTATTCTGTTAAGCCGATATAAAAACCGGAATCATCAATTTTAATGGGATATGTTTTTAAGTCTGCAGTGCGATGGTCACACTCCACGCCAAACTTAAGATTATATCTGTAATTATGTAAGGGGCAAATAATTTCGCCAAATCCATTGATCGTGCCGCCACTTAAAGATTCTGACTGATGTGGACAGGTGTCAGAAGTAGCATAAAAATTGGAATTGAAATAGGAAAGGCAAATTTTAACGTCTTTATAAATAATCTGAACGGGATTGAGTTCACCCAATTTTGCTTCAGCCTGAGCCTTGTTATTGAATATTTTTATCCAATTCATTTGTTAGAAGATACTTTGACCACGATTAAGTTATCAAATTTGTAATGGTTATACCAAAGTAGGTGAGCAATCTTTTTATTATTTTAAAGTAATGATGTCCAACTAAAATTTATTAGTTATTGAAAATAAAGTTTAATCGAAAAACAACGAAGATTTTTAGACATTTCCCAAAAATCCGTTTTACCCCGCCAGTTAGCGGTTGCCGGAAAGTCCCCTTTAGGGGATTTAGGGGTAATAGAGACAAAATTCGATAAAACTTCATTTTTCCTCGGACGCCAGTAATTTAAAGCGAGATAGCGTTGTAAACTCTTACTCGTAGAATTCTTATATTTGGTATATGATAACGAAGGCTCAAATAATCCATACCCTAAAAGGAATGCCTGAAAAAGTCTCAATTGATCAAGTCATAGATCAGTTGATCTTTCTGGACAAAGTTCAAAAGGGAATTTCCGATTCAGATAACAACCGTATTAATTCAAAAGAAAAGGCTAAACAGAAACTTAGTAAATGGCTAAAGTAGTTTGGACAGATTCTGCAATAAGTGACCTTAACAATATTGGTGATTACATTTCGAAGGACTCTATAAAATATGCGGAAATAACCATTGAAAGACTTTTTAATGCAACTGACATTCTAGAGAAATATCCTGACGCTGGGAAAATAACCGTTGAATTTGAAAACGAATCAATTAGAGAGCTTATTAGAGGAAGTTACAGAATAGTTTATCGTAAAATGAGTCAAGAAAGAATAGACATATTGACGGTACATAACTCAGCTCGGATGCTTGGCAATACCTATGATTTTGATGAAGATGACTAACATTCTTTGCTTCAGCAAGAGTCTTGCTATCCAATTCATTTGTTAGGAGATACTTTGACTACGATTAAGTTATCAAATTTGATTTGCTTATGCCAAAAGAGGGGTCAATCTTTTATTATATTAGTATCATACAAATTCACACAACCATGATCAGGCACCTTTTTATTTTATTGATAAGTATTACCGCAGTAAATGGGTATGCTCAAGAAATCAACAAAAGGGCTGAACAATTGGCCTTGGACCTCCAACCCAAAATGATAGAATGGAGACGTAATTTCCACGAAAACCCAGAACTTTCAAACCGGGAATTTCAAACCGCTGAAAAAATAGCTAAGCATCTCAGGGGGTTAGGTATTGAAGTGCAAACCAATGTTGCCAAAACAGGAGTAGTGGGTATATTGAAAGGAGGAAAACCCGGCCCAGTGGTGGCGTTGAGAGCCGACATTGATGCCTTACCCGTAACAGAACGGACAAAGGTAGATTTTGCTTCCAGTGTGACAACTACATTCAATGGAATGGAAACAGGGGTAATGCACGCCTGTGGGCATGATGCGCACATGGCTATATTAATGGCAGCGGCAGAAGTGCTTTCAAAAATTAAAAATGACATTCCTGGGACGGTAAAATTTATTTTCCAACCTGCTGAAGAAGGCCCGCCCAATGGAGAAGAGGGAGGAGCGGCATTAATGGTTAATGAAGGGGTTCTGAAATCACCCGATGTTGATGTGATATTTGGTCTTCATATCGCTGCGGGTAAACCTATAGGCACCATAAGCTACAAACCTGAAGGAATTATGGCCGCTTCAGATCGATTTATAATCAAAGTACATGGAAAGCAAGCTCATGGTTCAACCCCATGGTTAAGTGTAGACCCCATTGTTACAGCCACTCAAATAATTACAGGACTACAGACCATCGTTAGTCGGCAAACTGAACTTACCAAGGAAGCTGCTGTGATTTCAGTTGGAATGGTACAAGCGGGGTTGAGGTATAATATTATTCCAGAAGAAGCGGTAATTACAGGGCACTGTAAGAACGCTTGATAAAGTAATGCAGGCGAAAATACATGAACAGATAAGACTGAAATCTACTAAAATAGCTGAAAGTATGGGTGCAACAGTAGATGTTGACATCAAAACGTTAGCCCCACTTACTTACAATGATCCGACACTAACTGAAATGATGATTCCATCATTGGAAAAGGCTGCTGGCAAAGAAAATGTTATGGTAATAAAAGCAATTACAGGAGCAGAGGATTTTTCGGTTTTTCAACAGAATGTACCGGGACTTTATTTCTTTGTTGGGGGTCAGCCAACTGGGCAAGGCCTTGATATGGGTATCCTAGCAGGACATCATACACCGGATTTTTACATTGATGAAGGTGGAATGATCACAGGACTAAAGGCCATGCTTGAATTGACCCTTGATTATATGCAATTGAAAAAATAATGCTCAAGATTTATAAGGAGCCAATTATCCAAAAAATTAAAGAACCATTCTTTTCTCATAATGGAGTAGAAGTGTTTATTAAACGTGAGGATTTGATTCATCCATTTGTCTCAGGTAACAAGTGGAGAAAATTAAAATACAATTTGGAAGAGGCCACCCGGTTACAACATAAAACGGTACTGACATTTGGAGGGGCTTTTTCCAACCATATTTATGCTACTTCTGCAGCAGCCAATGAAGTAGGTTTCAAATCTATTGGAATTATTAGGGGGGAAGAGCTTGCTGATAAACCACTAAATAAGACTTTGGCTTTTGCTAAAAATCAGGGCATGCAACTGGAATTTGTATCACGTGAAAACTACCGATCAAAAGCGGAAGATAATTATATCGACCAACTACGTGATATTTATGGTGATTTTTACCTAATACCAGAGGGTGGCACCAACAACCTGGCGATAAAAGGCTGTGAAGAAATAGTGGATGAAGAGGTAAAACAATTTGATTACCTCTGTCTTTCTGTGGGTACGGGCGGCACTATTAGCGGAGTGATAACTGCAGTGGACAAAGACCAAATAGTGATCGGTTTTTCTGCTCTGAAAGGTGATTTTTTAATAAAAGAGGTGGCAGATTTGCTAAGTAACTATACTGCTGCTGAGCATAGCAACTGGCACATCGAAACGGACTATCATTTTGGTGGCTATGCAAAGACTAAACCTGAGCTCAATGAATTCATTGAAGAGTTTAATAGTAATCACAATTTCCCGATAGAGCCTATTTACACAGGCAAGATGATGTTTGGCTTGTATGATAAGATTAAAAAGGGTGATTTTAGATCGGGGAGTAAAATTTTGGCTATTCATACAGGCGGACTGCAGAGACGAGAATAATAATAAATAATTATAACTTAGCAGCTTAAACTTAATTCTTATGTAATGAAAAAATTATTATTCTTGTTTTTCCTTTGTTCTAACCATATTGTCAATGCTCAAACTCAGGAAGAAGAAACTTACAAACAACAAGGCAAGGAGTGGAATGTAGAAGTGAACCTTGATCCATTTTCTGCAAACCCAATTAATATCAGTTACCTTAGAATAAGAAGGTTCACTACTGCTAATATTGCTCATAGGCTGGGCATTTCAGTTTCAGGTGAAACACAAAAACCAAATGATGATGTAAAGTTATCGACAGTCATAATTAATTTAAGACCGGGTATTGAAAAGCATTTTAATGGAACGAATAGACTTTCGCCCTATGTAGGAGGGGAACTGGATTTGGCAGTTAAGTGGTCTAAACGTGATGTTGTTAATCAAGGAGGTCAACCTTTAAAAGGAGCGTGGGATCAAAATGGCCAGGAGCGTGGGTACACCAGAATAGGATTTAATTTAATTACGGGGATGGATGTTTATATCCTTAAAAGCCTTTATTTAGGAACAGAAATAGGATATGGTTTTGAGCTATTAAAAAATGCCGACATTGAGTTTAGCAATGGTCAACAAACCATTGATGGAGGAAGTAGCTTGAAATTTGGGCCTAATTTCAATAGTTCTATCAGATTGGGGTATATATTTTAGAAATGAAAGGATCAGTTTATTTTGTTCTCCTTTTATTATTCATTGTGTCATGTGAGTCAGGAGAAATTCAGGTTAAAAGCGACAGAAAATTTACAGCAGACGAATCGGTAAGGGAGTTTTTAATTGAGGAAGCTAAAAAGTTTGCTGAGGACCCACCATTTTATGACGTTGAGGGCTATTTTGCAGATGGCACAATTGGACTTACAGATTCAGAATTGGATTTTTCTTTGCAATATGATTTTGTATACTGTAGAAGGTCAAATGCAGAATATCAATTTGACGATGAAACAAAAACATCCAATGAAATATTAATTTTAGGAAAAACGATCAACAACGACTTCGCTATCATAATACTTATGGATAAGCAAATGGAGGGCTATATGAATGGATCATTTATAAAATTCCCTAAATACAGAGCTATTTTTGATAAATATGGAGCCTCTGTGTGTGATGCTATTTCAGTTATTATAAATGAAGAGGATATTATAAAAACAGGCGATAGAATTAAAATACGTTTTTCAAATTTAGAAGCATTTTGTTTAACAGGTAACAACAACAATTACATTTCAATTGACGGTTTTGCCACATGTCTTTAATTACTTACCTTCTCTTCACTGAAGTCAACCATCCACCTAATCCCCTCCGACTAGGTTTTTCGTTTAATATGCCCGCTTCACTTGCTCTCTTTACAGATTCTATGGTATAAAAGGCCTTTGGCATATGAGTTTTCAACTCATTCAACATCTGTGGGATATGATCTCTTTTCAACACTGCAAACAATAGATTTTCATCCCCCTGTTCACTTTTGGAAGCTACAACCGAATACCTGAAATTATGGTGAGAAAGAAATTCCTTTACTTTGGTTAAATCTTCAGCCGTGATAATTCTTATGATTACTTTCCCAAGGGCTATTTTTTCTTCGATTAACATTCCCACAAATATTCCACAAGCAAAACCCGCGGGATAAGCTATATAGGAGTAGATATTATCTACATGCTTGAAAATTTGGCCAATGGCCATGAGCCAAATAAATGATTCGAAAAAGCCAAGTATGGTGGAGATATATTTCTTTCCGCTCATCACAAAGATAATCCTTACAGTATTAATAGAAACGTCCAATATCCTGGCAAAAAATATCAGTAGCGGAATTACTACCAGACCAAATGTCTCTGAACTCATACCTAACGTAGCAAAAAACTGTTCCATAATATTTTTGTTATCCGAAAAGGTCAGTGAAGACCTCATTAATTTTTGAAAAGGGATGAATCTTTAATTTGTATTTATTTACATCAAGACCTTTTAGGCCATATTTAGATATATATATTGATTCGAAACCCAACTTTTCTGCTTCCGCTATTCTATTATCTAACCTATTTACCGTTCTCAATTCTCCACCAAGGCCAACTTCAGCCGCAAAACAAGCTTTATCTGAAATAGATATTTCTTCTAAAGAAGATATAATAGAACAACAAACCGCCAAATCTATTGCGGGATCTTCTACTTTTATCCCCCCCGCCATATTTAGAAAAACATCCTGCAAACCTAATCGGAATCCGCATCTTTTTTCTAAAACAGCCAAAAGCATATTTAATCGTTTTCCATCAAAACCAGTTGAGCTACGCTGTGGGGTTCCATAGGCAGCATTGCTCACCAAAGACTGAATTTCAATCATCAAAGGGCGGTTTCCCTCTACAGTGGCTCCTATTGTCACACCACTTATATCGCCTTCTTTTTGACTGATTAGTATTTCTGATGGATTGCTCACCTGTCTCAAACCTGTAGCTAGCATTTCATATATGCCTAATTCGGAGGTAGAGCCAAAACGGTTTTTGGTGGTTCGTAATATTCGATAAGTTAAATGACGATCTCCTTCAAATTGAAGCACAGTGTCCACCATATGTTCCAGCACCTTTGGCCCGGCAATGGCACCATCTTTAGTGATGTGGCCTACTAGAAACACAGGAGTGTCAGTTTCTTTGGCGTATCGTATTAGTTCAGCAGCACACTGCCTTACTTGTGAAACACTGCCCGAGGAGGATTCTACCTGATCAGAATGAAGTGTTTGTATTGAATCAACAATCATTAAATCAGGCTTTACTTGTTCGGCCTGTTTAAAAATGGATTTGGTGGCTGTTTCTGATAAAATGAAACATTCTCCCGTTATGGAATCCGTCATTCTATCTGCCCGCATTTTTATTTGTTGTTCGCTTTCCTCACCTGAAACGTAGAGTATTTTACAATTTAGAGAAAGGCCAATTTGCAACATCAGCGTTGATTTACCAATACCGGGTTCTCCTGCTATTAGAATAACGGACCCGTACACTATTCCTCCTCCCAACACACGATTTAATTCAGTATCATGGGTATCGATACGTTGAATTCTTTCTGAAGTGATTTCCTGAATGGGTTTTGGAACCGATGTCTTTTTGGAAGGGGATCCGGTTTGCCAATCATTTTTGGTTGGTTTTTGTACTACCTCTTCCACAAAGCTATTCCATTCATTGCATGTAGGGCATTTGCCCACCCATTTGGCAGATTCATAACCGCAATTTTGACAGAAAAATGATGATTTAGTTTTGGCCAATTTTGTCTTTCTTTTAAGTAATCAAATTTGATGATTAAATCTGTTTATAAAAATATTATGATCAAAGAATGGCTAATTCGGTAACATGTTTGTTGACCAAAACAAAAATGACGTTTTTTGCAGTCAACGGAATTGTTGGATTATGAACAAGAAAGTATTATTGATGATATTGGACGGCTGGGGCTTAGGAACCAACCCTGAAATATCCGCTATTGCAAAAGCAGATACCCCATTCGTTGATTCTCTTTATACCAAGTATCCTAATAGTAAACTTGAGGCTTCTGGATTAGCGGTAGGCCTGCCTGATGGACAAATGGGTAACTCTGAAGTAGGCCATATGAATATTGGGGCAGGTAGGATAGTATATCAGGATCTGGTAAAAGTTAATATTGCATTTGAAGAAAAGACGATTGATGATAATCCAGTAATCAACAATGCCTTTAACTATGCAAAGTCAACAAAAAAGAAGGTCCATTTTATTGGGTTGGTGTCAGATGGAGGGGTACATTCTCATATCAATCATTTAAAGGGGTTGTGCACTTTGGCGAATAACAAAGGACTGAAAGAGGTTTACATTCATGCCTTTACCGATGGTAGGGATACCGATCCGAAGGGCGGTCTGCATTATATTTCTGATTTGGAAAACCATATGAGTCATACGGTTGGAAAAATTGCTTCTGTTGTAGGACGCTACTATGCGATGGACCGTGATAACAGATGGGGAAGAGTGAAACTCGCCTATGATGTTATGGTGAAAGGTGAAGGTGAGTATGTGGAAAGTGCCACAACAGGAATCAAAAAATCGTATGACAATGATGTAACTGATGAGTTCATTAAACCACTGGTTGTTACCAAAAACAATGTTCCGATTGGTAAGATAGAAGAAGGTGATGTGGTTGTTTGCTTTAACTTCCGGACTGACAGAGGGCGTGAAATTACGCAGGCATTGACACAAAAGGATTTTCCAGAACACGGCATGAAGCGGCTGGACCTGCATTACATTACCATGACCAATTATGACAACACCTTTAAAGGGGTGGAGGTGATTTTTGATAAAGATAATCTGGTCAATACGCTGGGGGCAGTACTTGAGCAAAACAGCCGCAAACAAGTACGGATTGCAGAGACAGAAAAATATCCGCACGTCACTTATTTCTTCTCTGGTGGTAGGGAAGATTCTTTTAAGGGTGAAAAAAGAATCTTGTGCCCTTCACCTAAAGTGGCCACTTATGACCTGCAGCCTGAGATGAGTGCTTATGACATCCGGGATAAAATAGTGGAGGAGCTCAACGCCAATCAACCGGACTTTGTTTGTCTCAACTTTGCCAATCCCGATATGGTAGGCCATACTGGGGTTTTTGAGGCGGCAGTAAAGGCATGTGAAACGGTAGATAGATGTGCCGAAGCGGTCATTACTACCGCATTGGAAAACGACTATATGACTATTGTAATTGCCGATCATGGCAATTCGGACATAATGATAAATCCAGACGGTACACCCAATACAGCGCATACTACTAATCTTGTGCCTTGTATTTTTGTGGACAAAGATTTTAAGGGATCTGTTAAAGATGGGAAATTGGGTGATTTGGCACCCACGATATTAACATTAATGAACTTACCGATACCAGCAGAAATGACCGGGGACATTTTGATATGAAAAAACTGATATATTTATGCCTGGCCGTTGGCACTATCGCGTGCTCGAACATTAAATCGGAAAAAGTAGCCTATTACTTTTCAGTTGACAGCTTAAATAGGGTCCAAGCTCAAATATTACTTGACAATAAGGCCAAGCTGTTCAAATTTGCTGTAGTAAATGGAGACACCACCACTACGACTTTCACTCCAGACAGTTTGCAGTGGGCCGATGAATTCCAAGTTTTTAATCATGCGGATATCAACAAACCGGCAATGAAAGGAAACTATAAGATATCTGTTTATAATGACACACAGAGCAATCTGAAAGTGAAAAGTTATGAGGCTATTTCAAAAGGTACTGCCGTACAATCACTTCAACTTTATTTTCTTGACAATATTGAGAAACTGAAAAAATTGGAGATGGTCACCCATGAAAAGAACAGCATCTATAACTCAACTAAGCATCTGAATATGGAGTTTGATGAGGTAAAAGGTGGGCTCAGACTAACCTCCTACACTATTACAGGTTACCAAAAAATGATCTTAATGGATACTGTAAAATTTTATTTGAAGGGAGAATTGAGAGAGTAATTCTTAATTGAACAAGGTGTAAATACCCCCTTTTCTAAAATGGGATAAGTTCCACTCAGGCATGTTACGGCCTTTCATATATTTTGCTTTCGATACCTTAAAAAGCTTTTGAATGGCAAGGGCAATATTGCCTTCCCCGCGCATCCGTTTTCCAAATACACTATCGCTTACGCTGCCACCATGCAGTTCACTTATTTGATTTATCACCTTGGCACGCCTTTCAGGATAGTACTTTTCCAACCAGCCATCAAAAATATCAGCGATCTTTCCATTGAGCCTAACAGTAGTATAGCCAACATTCAATGCACCACAATCGGCTACTGATTTTATAATGTTGGGTATTTCATGATGATTGAGTCCTGGAATGATGGGCGCATTCATAACCATCACAGGGACACCAGCTTGGGTTAAAGTTTCTATTGCTTCCAATTTTTTAATCGCACTGGCTGTTCTGGGCTCCATTATTGATCGGAGTTTCTCATCAAGGGTTGTAATAGATAAAATTACTTTCGCCAAACCATCTTTGGCTAGGTCTTGTAAAATGTCGAGGTCTCTAAGAACCAGCACATTCTTAGTAATAATACCGACAGGATGCCTGTATTTGGCAAATACCTCCAATAGTTGACGGGTAACGGCCAATTTTTTTTCTACAGGTTGGTAGCAATCCGTATTGCCTGAAAGAATAATGGGCCGGGCTTTCCAAGAAGGTTGAAGTAGGTGCCGCTCAAGAAGTTGAGCGGCATTTTTTTTGATGATAATCTTTGTTTCAAAGTCTAGGCCGAGATTGTAGCCCCAATACTCATGTGTTTTTCTGGCATAGCAATAAATACAACCATGCTCACATCCTTGATAAGGGTTAAGAGAGTATTCCATGCCCACATCGGGGCTTTGGACCTTGTTGACCACCTTGGTGGCACTCTCATAAAACAGTTCTGTTTTGGGGCGTTCAATAAATAATGCCTCATCGATTGCCTCGATGTGATCGGTGACCAAGGTGTTTTTTATAAAATCATTGGAAACCGTAGTTTGCGCGCCACGGCCCTTTAAGGCATTACTCATACTCTAAAATACTAAATATATTAGTATTTTAGAGTATTTTTAGCAATCTATTTCTTGATTGGCTCTGCAAAAGTGAGATAATAGCCGTTGATGTCCCTAATGGTAAATTCCCGCATACCATAAAGCTTATTTTTAAGTTGAGCAACAACATCCGCTGTGGTATATAGATACTCATAAAATTCATCTACCCCAGCCATGGTGATATACAGGGTAAATCCACCACCAATACTTTCCTTTCGTATTTCAGGTAATTCTGCTTTTAAGCTATCTTCCTGTTGGAACATAATCTCCACATCACCTTTTTTCAATCGTGCCCATATTAATTCTCCCTTATCATTGGCCATTTTGTCAAGGGTGGTAAACGATAAAACGCCATGGTAATAATTGATGGTTTGATTAATGTCATCTACCATCAGGTTGGGGGTCAATGTTTCTAATTTCATTTTTGTTAAGTTTTGTCTTTAAAAAGTATACGAAAGATAAATAATCTAGATACAAATCACTAGTTGTCAATGATTAACTCAAAGCCTACCCCATGCCTGTTGAAGATTTTTAGCTGCTCATCAGCGGCCAGATATTTACGGAGTTTGGAAATAAACACATCAAGGCTCCTACCCAGAAAGTAGTCGTCATCGCCCCACACTTCGTTCAATATATCTTCTCTTTTGACCACTTGGTTTTTATGCACACAAAAAAACCGGAGTATATCAGCTTCTTTTTGAGTCAAATGTTTTTTCTCATCGCCTATGGTGAGGCTGAGAGCGGTATAGTCAAAACGGAATTTACCTATGTCAAAAAGTTTTTCGTTCACTAATTTGGCACCGGCCCTTTTTAGAAATACTTCTATTCTAAAAATAAGCTCTTCCATGCTGAAGGGTTTGGTGATGTAATCATCGCCCCCTCTTTTGAAACCCTCCAGGCGATCTTCCTGCATGGCTTTTGCGGTAAGAAACAAAATGGGAATAGATTTATTTGTTGTCCTTATTTTTTCGGCTAAATCAAACCCGTCCATTTTTGGAAGCATTACATCCAAAAGGCATAAATCAAACTTTCCACTTTTGAAGGCCTCCAATGCCGCAGTTCCATTGGCACAAAGTGTTACCTCATACCCCTGGAGCATGAGATTGTCCTTAATTACAAATGAAAGGCTTTCATCATCCTCTGCTAGTAATATCGAAGATTTACCCATTATTTAAACAAAATTTAAATGTACTGCCTTGTCCCGGTTTACTTTCCACTTTGATAACACCCTTATGCGCTTTTATTACCTGCAATACATAGCTAAGTCCTAAGCCAAACCCCTTAACGTCATGCACATTGCCAGTAGGTACCCGATAAAATTTATCAAATATCTTTTTCTGATTTTCAGGCGTTATACCAATGCCATTATCGGAAATTTCTACCCAGATATGTCTTTTATCATTGTATGTCCTGATATCAATTTGTGGCTCTTGCTCACAATATTTTACAGCATTGTCCAGAAGGTTATAAACGACATTTGATATATGGAGTTTATCAATTATTACCCTACTGTTTTTTGCTGATAAGTTAAGGCTGATTTTCTCAATACCATTTTTATTGCCGAGGTTAAGTTCATTTGTTATTTCTAAGATAATTTCATGCAGATCAGCAGGCTCATTTTTCAGGCCTAACTCATCGTTGTCCATTCCCGCCATCTGCAATACCCGCTCCACCTGTTTCTTTAGCCGCTGATTTTCATTTTTTATAATGGTAGTATAATTCAATAAACGATCAGGCTGATCAACAATCTTGGGGTCTAGTAATACTTCAGTGCTTAGCGCAATCGTTGAGATTGGGGTCTTAAATTCATGGGTCATGTTATTTACAAAGTCCTTTTGTATTTCCGATAACCGTCTTTGCTTTAAAATAACAAAAAGTGAATAGGAGAAAAATATGACCACTAACAGTAGCACCGAAGAGGAGAATATCCAAATACCCATTCGGTTGGTTACAATCGATGCTTTGTCGGGAAATTGCACCCCAAAATAATAGCTTTGGTTCTCCCACTTTGAAAGATTGGAATTACGATCCACCACCTTATTTTTATCAAAGCTGATATAATTGCCATAAACCATTTTATCGTTGTTACAGTCATAAATACCATACTCAAAATCGGCAGTTACATTACGTTTTTCAAATTCTGATTTTAACAAAAACTCCAACATATTGGCATCAATCTCACTGTTGATCATGACTACATAGTAGTTGGTACTTAACTGTTTGATAGGATTAGTAGTAGGTAATACTGTTTCGTTAAGCTCAAACAATTTGTTGGCAACATTGTAAAGTGCCGTGTTTACCTCCCTATTGAAAAGGTCTTCCTCGGTATTAAAGGCCTTTTTAAACCAATATACCTGTACAGCAACAATGCCCAAAATGCTAATTGCCGCCATAATCACTAATGCAAGTATTGATTTACGCTTCATTATTGTTTGAATTTATATAAATCTGTAAAGTGTAGCATTACTTTAACATTTCATTAACAAGAAAACCACCCTAATCCTTCATTTACTTTTCTGGGAGGCTGTTTAAGATTAAAACAACTTACAGGAGGGATTGAACCTAATTGGCTTGAAATTCTGGAGTATTAAAAATTGATGGAGGGAAGGAAAAAAGAAATTAACCCAAGTGGTTAATCTTTTCAAATCATTTTCCAGATGGCTCTGGTAATGAATAAAGGAGTTACAGAATTGATAACTATTGTTTAATTTTCAACCTCTAATTTGTAAAAACCAATTTCTATATTAACCTAAAACACTTGATGAACCCGAGATATAGTATTGCTTTCGTTTTGGCCAGTTGCCTAGCCACCACACTTTTAGCACAAACACAATTTTATCCTGCAGAATCACGGGGGGAAATTGAAAACAGTGAAATAAATGAAGCTTCTGGCCTTACAGTAGGCATAAACAATCCAGAAATGCTTTGGACGCACAATGATAGTGGAGGTAAGCCACGCATATTTTTACTTGATCAATACGGAAAGTTCAAAGCGGAATTTACCCTACAGGGGATAAAAAACAGGGATTGGGAAGACATAGCCTCCGGGCCTGGGCCTGATGCCAATAAAAACTATCTCTATATATCTGAAACAGGAGATAATAGGGCAGAATTTGACCTGAAGTACGTTTATAGGTTTGAAGAGCCCCTTCTTTCTTCTAAAGGCCGGGAGATTATGGATGTGGATGTAATCACATTTAGGTATCCTGATGGCAAGCGTGATGCGGAAAGTTTGTTTGTGGACCCACTTACTAAGGACATTTATATATTATCTAAACGTGAGCAAAATATTGGCATCTATCGGGCAGCTTATCCGCAATCCACTACCGAAACGATCATTTTGGAAAAATTGGGCACTATGCCCTATTTCAATACCGTAGCTGCCGATATTACAGCGGACGGTCAGGAAGTACTAACAAAAACCTATGATGCGGTATACTACTGGAAACGGGATGGGCAAAGTATTGCCGATCTATTAATGACCAAACCCATATCCATCCCATATATAATTGAGCCCCAGGGCGAATCAATCGCTTGGAAAAAAGATGGCTCGGGCTTTTTCACTTTGAGCGAAGAACCAAGGGAAATTGAGGCGGTACTTTATTATTATAGAAAGAAGTAAAATTAATTTGGAGTTACGTCCGTTAAAGCGTACGTTTGTGTTATGAAAACCTTGACAATAACTGAAGCTAGGAAACATATTTATGCCTTAATTGATCGCACTTCAGAAACTCATGAGCCTATTCAGATAACAGGCAAACGTAATAATGCCGTTCTGGTAGGTGAAGAAGACTGGCGGGCAATACAAGAGACATTGTTTCTTGTATCCATTCCTGGTATGCGCGAATCTATTATAGATGGTTTGAATACCCCACTAGACGAAACCTCTAAGAGTCTTAAATGGTAGAGAAGTATCAGCTTGTTTATACTAAACAAGCTCAAAAAGATGCTAAGAAAATTTTGTCCGCAGGCCTCAAGATAAAGGTTCAACGTCTCTTGAAGGTCATTGAAAAGGATCCATTTCAAGCTTATCCTCCATTCGAAAAACTTTTAGGAGATTTGTCAGGAGCCTATTCAAGAAGAATTAACATTCAACATCGCTTAGTATATCAGGTCATTGAGGAGGAAAAAATTATCAAAGTAATAAGAATGTGGACACACTATGAGTAGCCTCAATGCTGCCGATCAGCCAAGGCTTCGGCAAAGCCCTTCAGTGCAGCTTTATTGATAAGTGTAGTTTCTACATTTCTAAGAGCTGCAAAACCTTTATCAAAATATTCATTCATTTTAGCTTCAGTTAACTCCCTGATTCCCATTTCATTATAAATGGCCGTCACTTCACTTACTTTGTTGGCTGCTAGGGCTCCAGACTGAGCAATCAATGTTTTTAACCGAGCCTTTTGTTCTCTATTTGCCCCTTCTAATGCCTTTATTAGCAAGAAGGTCTTTTTGTTGGCCATAATATCACCACCCACTTGCTTGCCAAATTTTTCTTTTTCCCCATAAACATCCAACAGATCATCCTTTAGCTGGAAACCAATACCAATGTTAATACCAAAATCACGCAATGCCAGTTGATTCTTTTTGTTGGCTTCGGCAAGTATAGCCCCCATTTCAAGGCTCATTCCCAATAAAACTGCTGTTTTCAGTTTAATCATTTCCAGGTATTCCAGCTCCGTAACCTTGGCTTTAGTTTCAAACAACATATCCATTTGTTGTCCTTCGCATACTTGAGCCGCACAGTCACTAAACACCCTAACTACTTTTTTCAATTGTTTTTTTCGGGTGGACAATAGCAGTTGATAGGCCTTTACCAACATCACATCACCCGAAAGTATGGCCGTATTGCTGTTCCATTTTTCATGAACCGTAGCCTTCCCCCTTCTCAAGGGTGCTTCATCCATGATATCGTCATGCATCAGTGTGAAGTTGTGAAACACCTCAATTGCCAAAGCCTGATCAAGTATGGATTCTGGATCTTCTTTGAACAAAGAATAGCTCAGCATTGACAAAATAGGACGCAATCTTTTTCCGCCCAGATTCATAATATAACGGATGGGCTCATACAGTTCCTTAGGTGTGGAACCGTATTGATGCGCCTTAATCTTATTTTCTAAAAGTGACTGGAGTTTAGCTACCCTTTTCTGCATATTTTATTCATAAAAGAATTTGTCTTTTTCATTTACAAATTCGAGGTCTATTGTTCTTCTATCAATATCGGTATTTTTTACTGCAACAATTACTTTATCGCCTAGGGCATAGATTTTTTTGTTCTTTTTGCCAATCACCCGATAGTTTTTCTCATCGAATTCATAGTAATCGTCTTTTAGGTCCACCATTCTCACCATGCCTTCACATTTGGTTTCGACAATTTCAATAAATATACCCCATTCTGTTACACCTGAAATAATACCATCGAAAATTTTATCCTGAACCGACTGCATATACTCTACTTGCTTGTATTTTATTGAGGCCCTTTCTGCCTCGGCTGCACGCTTTTCCCTTTCGGAAGAATGCACGCATTTTTCTTCATAATCTTCTTTTTTAACTGATTTTTCACCATCAATATAATGCTGTAACAACCGATGAACCATCACATCGGGGTATCGCCTTATAGGTGATGTGAAATGCGAGTAATGATCAAATGCCAACCCAAAATGGCCTGTGGCCTCAGTGGTATAGGTCGCTTTTGCCATGGATCGGATAGCCAACTGTTGGAGCACATTTTCTTCAGGTTTACCTTCAATGCTATCCAGTAATTTGTTAAGTGATTTGGACACTGCTTGTTCATCTGTTTTCAGTTCATGACCAAACCTTCGGGCAAAGGTTGCAAATACTTCAATCTTTTCAGGATTGGGGTAATCGTGTGCCCGATAGATGAACGTGAGTTTATCATCGCCTTTTTTCTTATTGTAGATAAACCGTGCCACCTGCCTATTGGCCAACAGCATGAACTCTTCCACAAGCTTATGTGCGTCTTTTCTGATCTTTGGTATTACCCCCAAAGGTTTGCCGTTCTCATCCAGTTTAAACTTTACTTCTGTAGATTCGAAATTGACTGCACCATGGGCAAACCTATTTTTCCTTAATATTTTGGCGAGGTTATTTAACTCCACTAGTTCTTTTCCATGCGCACCTTGACCAGTTTCTATTCCCTCCTGTGCATCTTCATAAGAAAATCGGCTGTTGGAGTGAATGATTGTTCTTCCGAACCACTCTTTCACAATGTTAGCATGCTCATCAAGTTCGAATACTGCTGCAAATGTTAATTTATCTTCATTTGGCCTCAATGAACAAAGCCCATTAGAAAGCTTTTCAGGGAGCATAGGGATAGTCCTATCCACCAGATAAACTGAAGTGGCCCTATCGTAGGCTTCCTTGTCCAATGCGGTTTTTGGTGTAACATAATGGGTAACATCAGCAATATGTACACCTACTTCAACATGTCCACCGGGTAATTTTTTGAATGAAATGGCATCATCAAAGTCCTTAGCATCTTCAGGGTCAATTGTAAAAGTTAGTACATCCCTAAAATCCTTTCTTTTGGCTATTTCCTTCTTATCAATTACATCGCTTATTTCTTCAGCCTCTTGTTCAATTTGTTTCGGAAATTCAAAAGGCAGGTCAAATTCCGCCATTATAGAATGAATTTCGGCATTGTTCTCACCTGCCTTACCAAGTACCCTTATTACTTTCCCTTCTGCCTTTTTGTCCCTTTCGGGAAACTGAGTGATCTTGACAATGACTTTATCATTATGCTTCGCTTCCAAAGTGTCTGCCAAACTGATAAATATATCTTGGTGGATCTTTTTATTGTCCGCAAGTACAAAGGCAAACCGTGGGGAAAACTCGATCCTTCCTACGATCTGGTCGCGTCCACGTTCAACCACTTCTAACACCATTCCTTCACGGTGTTTGCCATGTTTTTTATTTTTTATGGCCACTATCACGGTATCTCCGTCCATGGCAGAGCCCATATCTTTGGCGCTTATATATATATCATCCTCCTCCTCTGACGTGATGACATACCCAAATCGTGCATTGACAAAATCTACTTTGCCAGTAATGGTATCTGCAGAGGTCTGTACTTTGGTGCTGTAGCTTCCGTTACTAAGTTTTCTGATTAACCCTTTCTTTTCAAGAAAATTGATTACTGCAGGTATTTCGCGGTTATAGTCTTTACGTTGAAAGCCCAATTTTTTAGTGACCTGAGCGGTACTGTAAGCTTTGCTAGGATTAGCACTGAGAAGGTTCGTAATTTTATTGGCGAGCTTTTCTTTAATGATTTCCGTTTTACCGGGTTTTTGTTTGTTTCTTTTTTTACTCATGTATTAATTATTGTAATGCTGCAAAGATGCAACTATTTTTTTCGACTGTATCAAGCCGTTGATTATTAAAAGGTTAAGGATTATTTAGTTTAAAGTTTAAGGTTCAACATTCTAAATTTGTCATTCTAGATTTATAATTAGTGACAGTAAGAATTGCTGTAAGTGACGTTATTTTTTTTCAACCACCAATGATTAACCACCAACCACATTTATCTCCCCCAAATCTATTGATTTTAATTTGGCATAAATTTTAGCCGTAACTACCACGTCCTGAAGACAATAAGTGGCAATTTTGTCCAGGCCATCGTCATTGTAATAAGCACTGTTGACCATACTGCCATCCATATCGGTCTTACTGGATTCTATTCCAAATATAGCAGCTAGCAGGTCAAGTGAAGTATAGTTTTTCCAATCACCAAATTTCCACATGTCCATAGTGTCCAAATGGTTGACTTCCCAAGGTTTTTTACCAGAAAGATTAAGCACCGTTGGCAGTGAAATGCCATTGATCAACATTCGCCTACTCAGGTAAGGAAAGTCAAACTCCTTACCATTATGCGCGCAAAGCCGTAGATCAGGGCTCATTTTGCTAAGCAATGCCTTAAATTGTTCCAACAGCTTATGCTCGTTATGGTCAGCCAATGCCTTGGTACGAAACTGAAGTTGGTCACCTTCCTGATGAAAAAAGCCGAGGCCAATCACCACTACTTTACCAAATTCAGCATAGATTCCTGCCCGTTCATTGAAAAGTGCTTCATCGGTTACGCCCTCTTCCCGTTTTAGAAAAGAGGCCTTTCTAGCCCATTGCTTTTTCAGCCGTTCTTCCAATGCGCTGAAATCATTGGTTTGACCAACCGTCTCAATGTCAAGGAATAAAATATCTCTGAGTTCGCTATTCAAGAATGTAAAATACCTTTGGTGTCCAGTTCCTTAATGTAAGTTAAATTTTCTTCTTTAATTGATTCAGGCAAGAAAATGAATTTTTTATCGAAAATTTTTGAACCCACATAATAGCTTACCCAATACTCATTGTTCAAATGAAAGATGTCTTCATTAATAGGCTCAATCAATGCGGCACTTTTGGCTTCCACCGTCTCAAGGAAATGCCTTAATGTGGAGGTTTTTTGAATTTCTCCCGTTATTTCCCCGTAGCCTTTGGAGGTAACCAAGGTGTTTTCTATATCAAAATCATTTTTGTTAATAATATAGACTGACCATTCATCTACATTTAGTTCGTTTGTTTTCTTGGCCACGGCCACCGTTACATTTTTTACTTTTGGCTCCTTAATGTCTTTCTTCATACCAATTCCATTTCGAATAAGCAGGAAATATGAGCGAGCAATTTCTTAGCAACCTCTTTCATTTCTACTTTTTTACCAAGCTCTTGTTCAAGTGAAGTCACTGCCTTATCGTCAATTCCACAAGGTACAATATTATTAAAATAATCTAGATCGGGGTTAATATTGAAGGCGAATCCATGCATGGTAACCCAACGGCTTGACTTCACGCCAAGAGCACATATCTTTCTAGGGCTTATCTGTTTTTCATAATCTATCCATACTCCAGTTAGCCCCTCTATTCTTCCTGCATCAACGTCATAATCGTTAAGGGTGAGTATTACTGCCTCTTCGAGCATCCTCAAATATTTGTGAATGTCAGTAAAGAAATTATCCAGATCCAAAATAGGATAACCAACCAGTTGGCCAGGCCCATGATAGGTTATATCCCCACCACGATTGATCTTATAATAAGTGGCATTCTTTTCTTTGAGGCCATTTTCATCCAATAAAAGATGCTCCTCTAAGCCACTTTTGCCCAACGTATATACATGTGGATGCTGGCAAAAAATGATAAAATTATCTGTTGGTACCTCTTGATCCTCAGGTAATTTTCGATTAGTTATTTTTTTGCTAACCACTCCATCAAAAAGTGCGGTTTGATAGTCCCAGGCTTCTTTATAATCTATATTGCCGAGATTGATGAATTTTACTTTTTTATTAATATTGTGATTCACGTTGGATCAGGGAAATTAGTAACGCAAACTAAACGGGAATGATCATCCAGTTAACAAATTTGGTTTCAATAAGTTCAGTTGGTATTTAATTATTGTTTTTTATAACGTTCAGTAAAGGTAGATAATTCTATGCACAGTAAAGCTGAAATAGGACTTGAAGGCGAACAGCAGGCGGTTAAATACCTGATGAGTAAAGGTTATGAAATAGTAAAAACCAACTATCGGCACCGAAGATCAGAAATTGACATTATTGCCAATCATAATGAACTTCTTGTTTTTATTGAAGTTAAAACCAAGAGCTATTCTGCCTTCGGAGAGCCTGAAGTTGCCGTGGATGAAAAGAAAGCCAACAAAGTAATGGAAGGCGCTGAACAATTTATAGTAGAGAATAACTGGCATGGAGATATTCGCTTTGATGTAGTATCAATTATAAAAAATCAAGGCCGATATGAAATCAAGCATTTTGAAGATGCCTTTCATTGAGAATCTAAGCTCACATGAGCAACGTAAGGAATAATGATCAAAATACAGGTTCATTTTCTGTAAAATCGTGTGGTTTGCCAAGCGTAATAATAAAATAGTTCAACTTCATTCTCAGAGCACAAAATTCCACCACAATCTGAACTTTTATTACTTGGAATAAGTTACCTAATTAGCTAACTTTGCTGCATGAACGAAAGTGGTGATATTAGGAAGGTGATCTTCTTTGGTGAACATTTTTGGGAGTTCTACAACAAACAAACTCCTAAGATCAAGGAACGGATTAACTGGACAATCAAGCTGATTAAGACGGTTGAACGTGTCCCAACGAAATACCTCAAAAATATCACTGGAACAACTTTGTATGAGATGCGAATGATTTCAGGTAATAACATCTACCGAATATTTTGCTTCTTCGACAAGGGTAAGTTAGTCGTGACTTTGAACGGATTTCAAAAGAAGACTAAGAAAACACCAAAGAACGAAATTAAACTGGCTGAGAAGCTGCAAAAACAGTATTACCATGAGCAAAACTAAAATAGTAGACTTTGACGATCACCTGAACCAAGAATACGGTGAACGCGGAACTGAATCAAGAGATGCTTTTGAAGAAGGTTTTGAAGCTTTTCGGTTAGGTGTAATGCTTCAAGAACTTCGTAAGAACCAAGGCATGACTCAGGAACAATTGGCTCAGAAATGTGGAACAACCAAGACCTATATTTCACGAATCGAGAACAATGCAAGCGATATCCGCCTGTCAACCTTAATGCGAATTATAAGAGAAGGTCTTGGTGGACAACTGAAACTTAACGTAGAAGTATAACCACTTGCTGACATGAGCTACCCAAGCTTTTTTCATATTTTCAAGTTGCCAGTCCATTGAACTATAAAATAGTTGGCAAATGGTATGATAAAAACAATGACTTTGAACTTTGGATTTCTGATAGCCTAACACTTGGGTATAGCTGTGCGCTGGACGTACTTTATTTGTATAAAATAAAATTCAAAAAAATGTTATGAACTTTGACTTATTCCTCTAGCCTAAAGTATTTAAGCTATCAGACGGGTTATTTACCACAGAATATATAGGGAAATCTATTTGGATGTATTTAGAAAAAATGCCTCAAGAATACATTCTTAATAATTAAATATGAGGCACACACACGGTATGAGTGCATTTCGACTTCACCCTGCCAATTTGGATTTATCTTTTTTCATATACCAACTTCCCTTTCTCGTTCCATTCCTTCCAGATATATGGTTTAAAGGTTTTGTCAAAGGGGTCTTTTGAATATCGGATGATTTTTTTTCGTCTTCCAGAGGCATAGTATTCGATCCAGTCACCTACAGGCAAATCCCAATGGTACTCCCCCTGAACCCCAACGCGGCCATTTTCAAAGAAGTAATAAAAATTGCCTTCCTTTTCCCCATATTCTATTGGGATAATGTCTTTCATTTTTTCATGGCCACGGTCGTAATAACGCACTTGTGATTCTTTAGGCCAGCCTTTAAAATATTTTTCCTTATCCACTAGTAAGTCCTCCTTGTCATATTGCATCCAGCGGCCATGTTTCATGCCTTTGTAAAAAATGCCTTCCTCCAACACCTGATCACCGCGAAGTTTTTTGTAGGTGCCATGAAGAATGGCGCCATATTTTTGATCAATCTTGCCGCCTATTCTGATTTGCTTTCTTCTAAAGTCGTACCAATAGATATCCCTCACATAAGGATCAACTACTATTGGTTCTTTGAGCATGAAGAAAAGCTCCAATGTGGTGCGGTCACCATATCCTTGCCGCGTGTATCCCTTTCGGGTTTTTATGCCATAGAAGACCTTCTTTTTTCTCTTTTTCTTTTTGATCTCCACATCCTCCAGCTGATCCTCTTTTTCAACCAGATCAATAGTAACGGGTGCCCCAACGGTAAATCGGTTGTCGATACTATTGGGGTCAACTTCTTCTTGTGCGGTTGCCGCTAATGGAGCAAGCAATAGAAGTGAAAATATGTAATTGATGTGTTTCAAAATCCTTAACTACTAAACGTAAAGTAGTGCTTTTTATTTTTTCTGTCAAACAAGTATTAAGTGTTGAGTAGCACTTTCCTAAAGTTCTTAAAAAAAAGAGACTGATTCATAAGTTAATAGTCATTGCGAACAGAGTGAAGCAATCCTGCTAAAATAACTGCTAACAGTATTGGGATCGCTTCGTTACCTCGCGATGACGATTTTTAAAACTTTTGAATCAGCCTCTATCTGATTTTTATCAAATATTACTCTGCTGCCAGACTTACACTTCTTTTGATGAAGTTGGTAAGGTCTGCACCAGTAAGCATGTTTTGCGAAAGCATGGCTAAATCGTACGCCTGCTTAGCAAGTTGAGCCTTTTTCTCGGCTTTCTTCGCTTTCAAAATCTTGTCAATAACGGCACTATTTCCATTGACAGTTACTTCAAATTGGTCAGGCATATTGCCCATCATGGCATAACCCCCACCCATTTTGCTCATGTCTTTCATTCTTCGCATAAACTCCGACATGGTTATTGTCACGGGCATTTCTTCAGGCGACAAAGAGGCAATATTGACCTTCATATTTGTATTATTTATGGCAGATTCAAATATACCTTTTACCTTTTCTTCCTGTTCTTTTGTTAATACACTTTCAATATTCTCATCCTTATCGATCAATTTATTGATGGCATCAGCATCCACTCTTTTCAGCTGGGTTTTTTCAAGCCTTTGTTCCAAAAAGTTAACAAAGTGGCTATCTATTGGCCCGTCCATTAACAACACGTCAAATGACTTGTTTTTGGCCGTTTGAATATAGGTATCCTGCGTTCCTGGGTTTGAAGTATATAGATAAATCAGATTACCGTCTTTATCCGTTTGGTTTGCCTTGATCAATTCCGCATACTCATCTAATGTAGAGTACTTATTGTCTACGTTTTTAAACAAGCCAAATTCCTTTGCCTTTTCATAAAACTTCTCTTCGCTCAACATACCGTATTTTACGAATACACCTATGTCATCCCACTTTTCTTCATAAGCTTTTCTATCTTTTTTAAACAGTTCGCTCAGTTTATCGGCTACCTTTTTAGTAATATGTGAGTTGATTTTCTTCACATTGCCATCAGACTGCAAGTAGCTTCTTGATACGTTTAATGGAATGTCCGGTGAGTCAATCACACCATGTAACAGCATCAAAAATTCAGGCACAACATCCTTTACTTCATCAGTGATAAAAACCTGACGGGAATAAAGTTGTATTTTGTTTTTCTGAATTTCAAAATCATTCTTCACCTTAGGGAAATACAAAATCCCTGTTAGGTTAAATGGGTAATCCACATTGAGGTGAATCCAAAACAAAGGATCTTCTGTCATTGGATAGAGTTCCTTATAGAAACTCAAATAGTCCTCATCTTTTAAGTCGGCAGGTGATTTTGTCCAAAGTGGTTCAGTTTCATTGATGATCCTGTCCTTTGTTACCTTCTTGTATTTTGGTTTGCCGTCCTTGTCTTTGCCATCCTCTACAGACTCTTCCGTAGTACCGAACTTGATAGGTACCGGTAAGAATTTGCAGTATTTGTCAAGGATGCCTTTTAGTTTGAATTCATCAAGGAAATCTTCAGAGTCTTTTTCGATGTGAAGAATTACAGTAGTACCGCGATCTTCTTTTTTGGCTGTTGTAATTTCAAATTCCGTAGAACCATCACAAACCCACCTAGCGGCTTCTGCTCCAGCTTCGTGAGATTTTGAGATTATTTCAACTTGCTTGGCCACCATAAACGAGGAATAAAAACCAAGACCGAATTTTCCTATGATATCTTGTACGTCTTCTTTGTCTTTGAATTTCTCAACGAACTCCGTAGCACCCGAAAACGCAATTTGATTAATGTATTTCTTAATCTCTTCGGCTGTCATTCCGATACCCCTATCCTGAATGGTGATGGTCTTCTTCTTCTTGTCGAAGCTAACTTCAATAGTGGTATCGCCTATTTCATCTTTAATCTCACCGATAGAGGTAAGTCTTTTTAACTTTTGAGTTGCATCAACTGCATTGGATACTAACTCCCTCAAGAAAATCTCATGATCTGAATAAAGGAATTTCTTAATGATGGGGAAAATGTTTTCGGTATGTATCGAAATTGTACCTTTCTCTTCCATTGTTTAGCTATCTTTTGTTTGTTATAAAATTTCTAAATGATGAAAGAGGCATTTCAAATACTGTTCCATCTTAAGTGTGGTGACAAAATGACAGCAGCATTAATGGATAAGTGACTTACTTACGGCCAATACGGTTTTATTTCGATCTTCCAGGTCGTTGGCATCACTTTCAAATCGGTACAAGTTTAATGTCACATTGTCCCCAGCCCATGTGACTGCCTGTACCACACCTACTTCAATGGGTTCGATTTCTTTTGCGTAACCATATTCCCGTTCGAGTGAGGTACGGAGTGTGGTAAAATCATCAGATGAAAGTTTTTTGAAATAAAAGTCCATGTACTCTAGCTTATCATCTCTAAACCCAAGGTTGATGGCGTGTATTTTAAAACCACTTATCTCCTTTAACTCCCTGCTTTTAAATTTGTAATACTTTAAACCGTAAGATATTATGAGATCGAGGTCAAGCGAACCATTTTGTGACTCAGGGGAGCTATCAAAGGCAATATTTTGAAACGAGGTGATGTTATCGACTGATTTAAACTTTTGTGCTGATCCAATAACTGAACTAAACACAAAAACTAAAACCAGTACCGGGCTTTTCATTACCTTATCCTATCTACAGACTTAACAAGCCTGTCGTCCTTTCTTATAAATCGATTGGCCATTACGTTACAAATCATTGCAGCAGCAGGTAGAAAAAGGGCAATGCCATATTTGCCACTGGAGCCGTACAGTTTGATCAAATCAGTAGCAAAATATACCCCAATTCCCATAGTAGCGGCCATAAATAATGAATTCAGGGCACCCATTTTCATTTGAACCAGCCTATTTTTAAATTTTGTGATCTCCACAATAGCAATGGTAGCGGAAGCCACGGCAAAAGTCGCCACCAGAGAATAGGGATAGAATATGTCAACAAGTTCACCGGTTTCAGCAGACAATTGGGTGAGTTTTAAGGTAAATAGTTGATTTAAAATCTGACCATCTTCATCTACTAAAGTCCATAAAGGGAAGAAAAAAGTAAGTAGCATAAACAGGGCTACGAGCATCAGAAATACGGTTTGAATCCTTTGTAACATATGGGTATTGGCTTAACTTGCAGCCACAAATGTAAATCAAACCACTCGGTTTAAAAAAGGAATGTAAATATGAAAACGGCCTATATAGTTGATATATTAAGAACGCCAGTGGGCAAATTTGGAGGAACATTGGCCACAATCAGACCTGATGATCTAGCTGCTTTAGTGATAAAAAAACTGATTGAGCGCAACAGCTCATTGGATTTAAACCTCATTGAAGATGTAATTTTTGGTGCTGCCAATCAGGCCGGTGAAGATAACAGGAATGTAGCCCGAATGGCAGGTTTGATGGCAGGACTGCCCATAACCACAGGCGGGGTTACGGTAAATAGACTGTGCGCTTCTGGGCTTCAGTCCATTATGGATGCTTCAAGGGCACTGATGCTAAATGAAGGCGAAGCTTATATTGCTGGGGGAGTGGAAAGCATGACGCGTGCCCCATTTGTTACGGCCAAACCGGAGACCGCCTATAGCAGGCAAATAGAATCTTATGATACTTCAATAGGTTGGCGTTTTGTCAATCCAAAACTGGCAGAAATGTATTACCCCTATGCCATGGGGGAAACTGCGGAAAATGTAGCGGAGCAATGGAAAATAAGTAGGGAAGAGCAGGACGGGTTTGCCTTCAACTCTCAGCAAAAATATAATGCCGCTCATGAGCAAGGCAAATTTAATGATGAAATTGTGGCAGTTCCAGTTCCACAAAGGAAAGCCGCGGATATTATTTTTGACAAGGATGAACATCCAAGGCTTTCGTCTATGGAAAAACTGGCATCGCTTCCCCCAGCATTTAAAAAAGGTGGTTCGGTTACAGCAGCCAACTCATCAGGGATCAATGATGGTGCAGCGGCCTCACTCGTGGTTAGTGAAGATGTTTTGAAAAAATATAATCTCACTCCCATGGCACGGGTTGTTTCAATGGCCATTGCCGGAGTAACACCCGACTGCATGGGTGTTGGGCCCGTACCGGCCACGCAAAAAGCATTGGCAAGAGCAGGGCTGAAAGTTCAGGACTTGGACGTAATTGAATTAAATGAAGCATTTGCCTCACAATCCCTAGCGTGTATCCGTGACCTTGATTTAGATCCATCCAAAGTTAACCTGAATGGAGGTTCCATAGCCATTGGACATCCCCTGGGTGCCAGTGGAACGAGAATAACTGCCACCTTATTACATGAAATGCAAAAACAAGCGAATGCAAAATTTGGCCTGGCTACTATGTGTATTGGTGTTGGGCAGGGCGCTGCTATGATTTTTGAAAAGGTGTAGTCCAAATACATGAGATACTTCTTCGAAATAGCCTATAAAGGCACTAATTATCATGGATGGCAACGCCAACCCAATGTGGCTACTGTTCAGGAGATTGTAGAAATAGGCCTTTCAAAAATACTTAGGGAGAACATTACAATATTGGGCAGTGGACGAACGGATACCGGAGTACACTGCGAACAGCAGTATTTTCATGTTGAGCCAGATACGGAGATTCCAGATCCCGATGACCTTTTATTCAAAATAAACAGTTATCTACCCAAGGATATTGCAATCAAGCGTATTGTGGAGGTAGATGATGACGCCCATGCCAGATTCAGTGCTACGTCACGGAGTTATGAATATCGCATATGTCTTTTGAAAAACCCTTTTGCCGATGAATTGTACAATTATTTGAAAGTGCCGGTAAATATCAAAACTATGAACAAGGCTGCTGCGTTACTACTGGGTAAAAAGGATTTCGAGTCTTTTAGTAGAGTTAAGACCGATGTCAGTAACTTTTATTGTGAGATAACGGAGGCCAACTGGGTGCAGGAAGGTAATAATCTAATTTTTCGAATAACCGCCAATCGATTTTTAAGAGGGATGGTACGTACCATTGTTGGCTCATTGCTGGAAGTTGGTCAAGGGAAATATGATGCGGCTCATTTTGAACAAATCATCCTTGGCAAAGACAGAAAGTTAGCTGGATCAGCGGCATTGGCTCAGGGGTTATTCCTCACAAAAGTGATGTATCCACCCCATATAATTAAGCCCTAACATTGGAAAAGGAAAAAGTAAACAGCGGAAGTATTGTCGATTTGCAGGTCTTAAAAAGACTTATGCATTTTGTAAAACCATACAAGGGAAGGTTTTACATCCTTATTTTATTAACGGTACTCCTTGGTGTTACAGCACCCTTACGGCCATACCTGATCCAGCTCACACTAGACAATGATGTAGCAAAAGGGGATTATCCGGGACTAGTGAACATGATATTGTTTTTGATAGGGCTTCTGTTCCTTCAGGCCATCATACAATATCTGCATACCTATATGTCAGGCTGGTTGGGGCAGTATATTATCCGCGATATACGTACCAAGCTGTATAGTCACTTAGTTAGATTGAGGCTCAAGTTTTTTGATAAAACCCCCATTGGTCAACTGGTTACCCGAACGGTCTCTGATGTAGAAACACTTGCTGATGTTTTTAGCGAAGGGTTAGCCGCTATGGTTGGTGATCTCCTTCAATTGATATTCATATTGGCCATTATGATTTATACCGATTGGCGACTGGCACTGATTAGCCTTTCGACACTGCCCATACTATTGTTAAGTACATATATATTCAAAGAAAAAATTAAAGTAGCCTTTAACGATGTCCGTAATGCCGTTTCAAACCTAAACACCTTTGTGCAGGAACATATTACCGGAATGAGCATTGTGCAAATATTCGGTAGTGAAAAACGTGAGTACAAAAAATTCACAGAAATCAATCGCGAACACCGCAGGGCCAATCTTAAATCGGTACTTTATTATTCAGTGTATTTTCCGGTAGCGGAAATTATAAGTGCAGCTGGTATTGGTCTGTTGGTTTGGTATGGTGCCAAAGGGGTAATCCATCAGGTGGATACAGGGATTACCCTTGGAATGCTCATCGCCTTCATTATGTACATCCAGATGTTCTTTCGCCCGATAAGGATGATTGCCGATAGGTTCAACACCTTGCAATTAGGGATTGTTAGTTCTTCAAGAATAATGAAGTTGCTGGATAATGAAGAGCACATTCCCAATAATGGGAAGCATGCCCCTACAAAGATCGAGGGTACGGTTGAATTTAAAGATGTTTGGTTTGCTTACAATGAAAGTGACTATGTGCTGAAAAACATATCTTTAAAAGTAAAGGCCGGTGAAACAATTGCCTTAGTGGGGGCTACAGGGGCAGGAAAATCATCCATCATCAACCTACTGAATCGATTTTATGACATAAATAGGGGTACTATTACCATTGACGGAAAGGACATTCAAGAATATGATTTAGTTAATTTAAGAGGAAAGATTGGTGTGGTATTGCAGGATGTGTTCTTATTCTCAGACACCATTATGCAAAACATTACCCTAGGGAATCCTGACATTACTGAAAAAGACGTAATGAGGGCCGCTGAGTTAGTAGGGGCTAAGAAGTTTATCGAACGGCTACCGGGAGGACTTAACTATAATGTGATGGAGCGGGGCTCCACCCTTTCGGTTGGACAACGGCAACTGATATCATTTGTCAGGGCCATGGTATATGATCCTAAAATACTAGTACTTGATGAGGCCACCTCATCGGTGGATACAGAAACGGAGGAAATGATCCAGAGTGCCATTGATAAAATGATGTCAGGTAGAACGGCCATTGTTATCGCCCATAGACTATCCACCATACAGAAGGCGAATAAAATAATAGTAATGGATAAAGGCGAGATGATGGAGGAGGGAAGCCATGATTTTTTACTCGAACAGGATGGTTACTATACTCAACTTCACAAAATGCAATACAAAGAAATTGTTTAATTTGTTCAATTCATTTTTAAGACATTCGCTAATTACTTTATTTGTCATTAAATTAGCCGGATAATGCCCACTATTTTTCGTCACATATTTATTATTGGACTGTGTCTTATTATGACTGAAACCATCAGTTATGGGCAGAAGCGTAAGCGTCCGACCTCAACCTCATCGCACAGGGGTAGGTTTAAGCAAATACATATTAGTCGGGCAAAAGCTAGGGTGGTGTGCCCCATTTTTGAAGAAAGCCAATATCCATACATGGGATTTGGGGTAAAATTGGGAGATCCGTTTGCGCTTACCTATAAATTTTATGCGTCAAAAAGCTTCAGTATTGCCATTGATGGCGGTAAAGCGGCCAGCGGATTATACAGCAAGTTCCATAGGGACAATGCAGATGACCTGACAGAACCGGATACTCTCATTACAAATCCAAACGGATTTGAGCAAAATGTAAGTTACTCAAGTCATACAGTGAAGGCTGAGTGGGTTGTTGAAGGCAAACTGCTTTATCAACGTGATGCTTCTAAATTGCTCAAAGGGCTTCAATGGTATGTAGGTGCCGGATGGCAATGGCGAAACCCACACATTCAGTATGAATTTCAAATACAAGAGGATGCATTTGATAATGCATTTGATACAAGAAACGAATCTTATATAACCATGGGCCCTACTGTAGTTTTGGGATTTGAATATTCTTATTTTACTATGCCTATATCCGCCTTTATGGAAGTAGAGTGGTACACGGATGTAATCAAGTTTCCAGGCTGGTCACGGTTTCAGGGGGGTGTTGGGTTAAGATACATTTTTTAAGCCATGCAAAAATATTATAAATCCTTTGTTGCGCTCGCAGCAGTGGGCGTAATCACAGCCATTATATTTTATCTGTTGGGAGGTGGTCAGGAACTCAAATTCGAGCTTCTAACCAAAGATATTACTGTATATGGAAAGTCATTCATTGGAAAATACGATGACCCTGCAACCGGAAAACTGTTTGAGGAGGCTAAAAACCATGTACTATCCAACCCTAACGAAACCATAGCCGTGGTCAGTTATCATTTTGACCATGAAGATTCGGTAAAGCAATTTATAGGATTTGTATCCAATAAAATTTATGACTTGCCGAAATTGGAAATGAAGGAAGTTACTTTTATTAAAACAAAACTGGAAGCGCATGCTTTGGTTATGCCCAATCCACATGATGTCAAAGAAAAGGCCCAGGAATTTGCTGCTCAAAAAGGGCTAAAACTAGATATATTTTCTATTGAGTTATACCACGCTGAACGTGATCTGGAAGTTTTGTTTCCTTGTAAGGCTAATTAGCTTTCCAAGGTTTCCTCTGCGGACATTTGTTTATCGTAGAGCTCCTTATAAACACCATTTGCAGCCATTAAGCTATCATGGGTTCCTTTTTCAATAATCTTACCGTCATCCAACATAATGATCTTATCCGCAAGTTTGGATGATGATACACGATGCGAGATAATGATCGTGGTGCGGTTAAGCATGATTTTTTTCATGCTATTCAGAATGGTGTTTTCCGTTTTCATATCCACAGCGGACAGGGCATCATCCAATACCAATATCTTTGGGTTTCTTGATATTGCCCGAGCAATGGAAACCCGCTGCTTCTGGCCCCCTGACAAAGTAATTCCACGCTCACCTACTTTGGTGCTAAACCCATTTGGGAACTCCATAATATTGCTATAAACATCAGAATCCTTGGCGGCTTGGATTACCACTTCCTCATCAAACTCCTGACTGCCAAAAGCGATGTTGTTAAAAATAGTGTCGCTAAATAAAAACACATCTTGAGGGACGTAGCCTATCTGGCTTCTTAAATTGACAACCTCATAAGCCTTGATGTCCTCCTCATCGATTAGGATTTCCCCCTGAGTAGGGTCGTACATCCGTGATATCAAACTAGCGATGGTGCTTTTTCCTGATCCCGTAGTGCCAATGACTGCTAAACACTCACCCTGGTTTACTTCAAATGAGATACCGTCAAGGGCGGTTATCCCCGAATCTGGATAAATGAAACCTACATTTTTAAAGGTGATTTTCCCATCCAATGATTTTTCAATGCCTTTGGTGGTGATGATATCATTTTTGGTCTTTAAGAATTCATTTAGCCTTTTTTGCGAGGCTGCAGCACGTTGAATAATACTGCTGATCCATCCTAGTGAAGTGACAGGCCAGGTAAGCAGGTTGACATATATGATAAACTCAGCTATGTTACCAAAGGTAAGTGTGCCCTGTATTACCTGCTTGCTCCCTGCATATACCGTAAGTACTGTACTTAGGCCGATAAGGCCTAAAATAAGCGGAAAAAACAAAGCCTGAACACGTGTGAGCCGCAATGACTTGTTTTTGTACTCATTGCTTTCAGCCGAAAATTTGCTGATCGAATCATTCTCACGGGTAAAGGATTTCAAAACCCTGATCCCTGAAAAGGCCTCCTGGACAAACGTAGAAAGCCCCGATTGGCTTATCTGTATTTCTTCGGAACGTTTGTTAATAATGTTATTTACATAGTAGATGCTCACAGAAAGGATGGGCAGTGGAATTAACGCATAAAGCGTTAAAGTCACATTAATGGATAACATGTACGGAATAAGCATGGCAAAAAGCACGACCATATTCAAGCCATACATTATTGAAGGCCCTAAATACATTCTTACCTTGCTCACATCTTCGGAAATCCTGTTCATCAAATCACCGGTGTTATTACGTCTGTAAAAGCTCAATGGTAAAGATTGATAGTGGGCATAGACTTCATTTTTTAGGTCATATTCGATCAATCTTGACATAACAATAATGGTCTGGCGCACCATGAACAAAAATATCCCACGAAGGAGGGCCATCAACAAGATAATACCGGCATAAATAAGGATACTGGTGGCGAAAACAGTATACATATTGTCTTGAAGATCAAGGCCTTGAAAGGATTTATAGATTAAAATGTTATCAGCTACCAGATCAAGCGCATACCTCACCATCTGAGCTGGAATGATTTGAAAAACGTTGGAAATGATGATAAAAAGAAGGCCTAAGGCCAGGTGGTATTTATATTTCCAAAGGTATTTATTGAGGTAACTTAATTCTTTCATTCAGGATTGCGCACAAAAAATTAATTGTATTCACCGTTGAACGCATTGTATGATGATAGGTTGTTTTCATCTTTATCGTTCATTGAATAAATTATAAAAAAGACTTAGTTTTGCGCCACATTTCCTTGAGACGTTCACTAAGGATAGGCTCAAAAATACGACAAACAAAATAATTAAGACATTATGATGGATATAAAAGAAATGGAAAAAGCTGAGGGAGGATTTCTGTTTTCAGAGATTTCAGAACTTGGCCATGAGCAAGTGGTGTTTTGTCATGACGAGCCAACAGGCCTCAAGGCAATTATAGGTATTCACAACACGGTATTAGGGCCGGCATTGGGCGGTACCCGAATGTGGAATTATGAATCTGAACAAGAAGCATTTACAGATGTATTGCGTCTCTCTCGGGGGATGACTTATAAGGCTGCCATCACAGGGTTGAATTTAGGAGGAGGCAAAGCGGTGATAATTGGTGATGCCACCAAAATGAAAACCGAGGCCTTTCTTAGGAGGTTTGGAAAGTTTGTGGAAAACCTGAACGGAAAATATATAACAGCAGAAGACGTAAACATGAAAACCCGTGACATGGAGTACATTGCCATGGAAACAAAACATGTTACCGGACTTCCTGAATCACGTGGTGGAGGTGGGGACCCTTCTCCAGTTACCGCTTACGGTGTGTATATGGGCATGAAGGCCACAGCAAAAAAAGTATTTGGAAAGGATAGTTTGACAGGTAAAAAAGTGGCTGTTCAAGGTGTTGGACAGGTAGGGATGTATCTTGTAGAGCATCTCACTAAAGAAAATGCCGAGGTATATATCACTGATATTTCTGAAGAAAAGCTGAAAATGGTTTCTGATAAATTTGGGGCTAAAGTGGTGGGGATGGAAGAAATATTCGATTTGGATATGGATATATATGCCCCATGTGCCTTAGGAGCTACTTTAAATGATAAAAATATTGGCCGATTAAAATGTCAAATGGTGGCTGGAGCCGCAAATAATCAATTGGCCAATGAGGTAAAACACGGCCATATGTTGATGGACAAAGGAATTGCCTACGCTCCCGATTTTCTTATCAATGCTGGTGGATTAATCAATGTTTACGAAGAATTTCTAGGGAATTACAATAGGGAAAGTGCTTATAGGCAAGCAGAAAATATTTATAGTACTTGTCTTAATATTTTGAATGTAGCGGAGAGTAAAAAAATTCCATCACAGGAAGCAGCTATTCATTTGGCAGAAAAAAGGATTGCAGATATAGGTAAGGTTAAATTGCCTAGGTAAAAAATTAATGGCCTGTAGTAATTACTACAGGCCATTAATTTTAATATTTTTCTAATCAGATTTATTGCTTTATTAATCGGAATGTCCAATTACCAGTTAGGGCATCAACTCTACCACCGCTGTTTAAATCCTCATCAAACATAAAATTGAGGATGACTGCTTCGTCTTCAATAGACACATCCATTAACAACTGATCATCTCTTTCCACCTGGAAAGTACCAGCATCAGGACTATCTGAAACAAAATTCCACGACCCACTAACAGGCCAGGGGGAATTACTTTCCATACCACCAGATGTGCTGTAGCTTCCCCCATTTTGGCCTTTAGTATAATCAATTGTAACAGAAAAATCAGCATAATAATTTGTTCTGCTTTCTGTTGAATTATAGGTCACGCTATTGGTATAGTTGTTATCAACCACCCAAGTGCCTGTGAATTTTGCTCCCGCAATATCAGATGCTGTGATGTTAGGCCCATCATCATGCTTGCAACTGCTCAATGCAGATATGACGAAAAGTATCATAAAAACTATCGTAGCATATATCTGAGGGTCATGGCACGTATAAGTTCTATTATATTTCATAAATTATATTTTTTAATGTGTTAAAAACTGGCTTTACCCGTTTAGGGCAAAGCCAGTTTTGATTATTAAATGTTTACTCTTTGATCAATTTAATCAGACTGGTTTTCTCTTGATTCGAAGCTCTCAGCACATATACACCTGATTTCAACTGACTAATGTTGATTTCACTAGTTCTGTTGCTTATCTCAAATGTTTTGCTGAAAATTCTAACTCCTTGAAGGTTTATTACCTCTATCAAAACTTTACCATTCCAATCCGGACCCCAACTGATTTGGACTTGCTCATTTGCTGGGTTAGGGTAAATCGACATTATATATCCTAAATCTTCAGTACCCAAAACAATGGAAACAGAAACATTAAGCTTTACCTCCGTACTTGCCCCATAGGTATCTGTAGCTGTAAGTACAATTGATGTGGAGCCCTCAGCTACTGTCAATACTGTAAATCCTGTATCAGTAGAAAATGTCAGAGCAACACTTTCATCATTTGACATTACTTTGAATGATAAATCGTCACCGTCTGCATCTGAGAAGTAATCAGTAAAAATGAGCTTATCGGTAAATCCAACCGATGTATACACCAAGTCATCTGATTTTAATACTTCAGGTGCATTGTTTACAACACTTGTACCCACACTAAGAACAAGTGTCGCGTTTGACATTGCTCCGTGGCTATCTGTAGCTGTTAAGGTCACTTCTGTTTCACCCTCTTTAGTAGTTTCTACGATGAACCTGTTTTTAGAATGGAATACGGTAGCAATAGAGTCATTTGCAATAGACACATTGTAGGTCATTTCATCGCCATCCGGATCCATAAAGTAATCCGTGTAATTGCGCTGATCTGTCTGACCGACTACAGCATAAGCCAATTCATCATTAAGTATCACTTCTGGCGCTCTGTTTGAGTTTTCGACATAAATATTCAAAGTCATTTGACTCTCTGCATCAAACTCATCTATAGCTGTGAATGTAACTGCATATTCGCCAGCATCATCATATCCAGGTGAGAATGTAATTTGCAATTGCTCTCCAACAACCTCGTATGCCATGCCTACTGGTTCCGAATCGGCACTTACAGTAAAGGCATTGTCTTCGCTATCCATCAACCCAATAATTATTTCCTTCTCAACAGATTCACTCAACACAACCTCTGTGGGTACATTATCAAAAACAGGTGCTTCGTTTATGTGCATAGTCACTGGCACGGTCGCTGTATTGTTGAAAGGATCATTTGAATTAATCACCAGTGAAGCATGCTGATCTCCTCTGGAACCATAAGCAGCCTCAAAACCAAGGGCAACTTCAACAGATTCACCAACCGGTATGGTTCCAGATGCTAAACTAGTAATACTCAACCAAGAACCAGAAACAAATGTCTCTTCAGCCGCTCTCATCATCCAACCAACTCCGGGATAGCCCCCATTTGGATCCTGTACATCATACCAGGTGCCTTCAAAGCTGTACATAAACCTTCCAGCCACATTTTCAGCATTAGTATCAACACCCTGTGGATAGTAGATTTCAAAAGGATAAGTAATAACTACATAGAAGTTCTCATTAGGGTAAATCACCTGAGGATCATCTATGGCTATAGTTAACCATTCGCCAGACTCTCTCTCATCTCCAGTAAAGCTGTAAGAAGCTGATCCACTTGTTAAAATAGCTGCTTCTGCTACATTACCACCTCCGGCACGGATTTCATATTGAATTGTGCCTTCCTTCTTATCTACAGCATTGTAGAAGGTCTTAATATGCGTAACGTTGTAGCCTTCACTTCCTGAATTGAACCTGGTTGCTACCTGAAAGGCAGCAGCACCTTCGTAACCAAGAAATGAATCTGCAGTTTCCTTATCTTCATAAGCCAGCACTCTGTTGAAGTCTTCGTTAGCCTGAACTGAAACTTCATTGCTTTGATTGAAAGCTTCAACGCCAGCAAGTTTTAGCTCTGCTTGTGTTCCTATCTTTTCGTTACCATTAGTTGAAGCACTGGTTCTTTGATAATCTATGCTTAGTTCATAAGTCAGATCACCTTGTCCATCGGTATTATCAAACACCACCATTTTGGTATCAGTACCATTAACTTCATTAATAGAAGTATAAACCTCAGCCGTCTGAACATTAAGCACAGGTGGCAAGCTAACTTCTGCTAACACAGAAATCATCATTGGATCGAGCGCACTGCTAACCACAACATTGTCGCTAATGCTTCCAGCAGACGAAGGTGTAAAGGTTATTCTAAATTTAGCCTCTTCACCTGGTTTTAAACTTGGCCACGACCATATCCAGCTCACGTCACTCCAATACCACGACCCAAACCAGCTGTCATAAACATACATTTCCAACATGAAATCCTCTGAAAAACTCTCCATATTCATTCCGGCAAGATCCAGAGATGCCACGCCTGTATTCTGCACTGAAAACTCTTTAGAGTAATTGGCAGGCTCATCATCAATGGTGTAGGCCATAATGCTTCCAAAATCAATTTCAGCTACTGAAGCTGCAATGTCTGCTTCACCTGTTACCGTTAAATTTACTGGCTTTTCAAGCACTTCGCTTCCAGGAACATTGGTGTTGATTGTAAGTACATCAGCATAGTTTCCTGCATAAACATTTCTTGCATCAATATTTATTTCTGCATTTAACGTGCTGCCAGAAGCTACTGTATAAGTATCTGCTGGTGAAATGATGTACGCAAGTCCGCTGCCATGCACCAATGTTGATCTTTGAGAAATCAAAACAGGCTCCGACACACCATCCTGAAGACCAATAATGGTATGTCCTGATAGAAAATCAAGCGAACCATTTACCTTGTATTGGAACTTCATCGATCCATTTCTATAGAATATCACCTGAGCAGACATTGGTGATCCGATACCCCCAAAGTTGTCGATCAAATATTCCCAAGAAATAACCATCTTTTTATCGTCATGGTAATAGAAGATTCCAATTTCCTCATCCGGATAAAGTCCTTTTGGGAACCCACCAAAAGACCAATAAGGCGCAATTAAAGTTTCAAACATCTCTGATGGAATAGTCTCATCGGGAAAAAAAGGAGTGACATCTGGTGTGTCGAATGTAATCAATCCATTTTGCCCAACATACATAGATGAATATTCCTCTCCATAGAAGGATGCAGGCCATGCCAGTTCTAACAAAGGAAAATAATCTAATGGGTCTCCCAAGTCTTCAGGGAAAGGCAATTGCTCGCCTGTTTGCCTGATATCCAACCATTGATACTTCGTGCCATCATTACTAGAAGTAAAGGTATATGTTCTTGATGAAGGTACTGATGAAGATGTCATAGTCATCCATTCATTACCCGTTGCCGTTACCTCTAGTTCAGCTAAGCCAGTATTTTCAAAACTAATAACATGTTGACTGGTCTCTCCATATGCTAACGTTTCATCGATAGTTGCCAAATCCACATTGATTGCAGGGGGGTCTAATACGTTACCAGAAAGATTTACCATAAAATTGCCCCCTTCCGTGGTAGTAATATTGATCACGTCAGTCAAATTAGCAATTGTTCCTGTAGGAATTACCACTTCAAACACTTCTGCTAACCCTGGCTTTATAGTGGCATCGGTTGTACCGTTAATTGTAAAGGCACCATTGTCTAAAGTAAAGTCTGTAATAGTAGATGGTGCAGTTCCATTGTTTTTGATGCTGAACTTTTGTGAGGCAGTTGCTCCTTGGAACACATCGCCAAAACTTATTTCAGTTGTGGAAATGGCAAGATCAGCTGTACCACCATCGATAATATTCAATTGGATCTGCGCAATCTTCTGTCCATCAAACGGGTCGTTTGATACTATGTTAACATAACGATTTATCAAGCCTTCATACAGATTACCTGTCTCCATAGTTATGTCCAACTGAGCAGACTCACCAGGCAATAATACTCCTCCGGCACTAGTAATTGAAGTAATAATATCGGGTCCTGGATAATCAAAACCTAAAGCAAGTCCATTATAAATATCAATTACATGTTCATAATCATATATTAAGATACCATCAGTCTGCTGATAATCTTCAATTAGGATATTCATATAATATTGCAGATCAGTAGGTGCAAATGTGATATCATCATAGTAAAAACGGATGTTACCATCGGCATAGAGTACAATTTGCACTGACATTGAACCTGACCATCCATCAGTAACATTTTCATACTGAATAATTACTTTATCAGGATCAACCTGATAGAATATCTCTCCTCCATAGCTCAAGTTGGTATAGCCTCCGATAGCCGAGATATAGCCCTTAGGAGACCATGGCGCACCATTTAGCCTTGGAGTGTTAATCGGGTTAAATTCATCATCGAATACTGTAAAGCCTTTAGAACTGATAAATAACTCAGTCATTTGATCCGTATAATACGGGAAGTTGAACCCCATATCAATGGAATAATATCTGTTAGATTCCTGAATAAAATAGTCTGTGATATTCGTTCCGGTAGATGAGATATCCTGAAAATCAAAGCTTATTGGGTTAGTTTCCTCTACATAGCTTGTTCTGAATTTGTAGCCATACGAGTGGTAAACTTCTTCCCATTCATCACTAACACCTGATTCATCATAACCAGGCACAAAGTACCTCAATGCTGAAGCACCTGTGTTCTCAACAGTAATAGAGGCATTAACTTCGTCACCGATTGTAATATTATCTACCAACTGAGTTTCCGGATTAACGGTTAATTCTGCTGGTGCAGTACTTACCCCAAACAAAACTATTTTTTTGACAACAGGGCTGCTAAATGAAGTAACATTCAGAAACCCATTATCATTGCCAACAACGTCAGGTGAATACTTCACAGTAACATTTATTTCGCCCTGTGCAGCTATTTGACTATACCACCCTATAACTTCGAAGTCTGGATTGGTACTTGTAATAGAAAGGTCATTATAATTGCCCAATCCAGTGTTTTTGATTGTAATATTCATCTCTTTGGTTGTGCCACTAAAAACACTTCCAAAATCTAAAGTACTAGATGATTGTAGGCTTGGAACCTGACCTAAAACATTTAAAGTAACAGGAAGTCTCATTTCCTTATTGGCAGCATCATTAGACCTGAGAATGATATTTGCCTGATATGTACCATTGATTAAGGGTGATGCATCTGCGGATAATGTAGTCACTTGATTGTCCAAACCAGCCACTTCTCCTGATGCAGGATTCAAGGTTAAGTATTCCCCTAAATATGCATTACTGCTAATAGCAATAGTAGACCATGCATAGTCTTTGCTATCAATTGCATCCTCCAATGTACCCCACGACTGACCCATGTCAAATGAGATGTAGCAGTTGGTTGAATATTCAGGACTGCTTTCGGGGCCTATGCCCAATGGATAAAGGTTGCCAGAAGGAACATGAAATACTATCCAAAAAGTTGAACCTGATTCCATATATAATTGCTCATCAAGTGTAATATAAGCCTGCTCCTCAGTTGTTCCCCAATTTGAATGCTCCTGGGCATACACAAGGTTTTGCTTGTTCGGGTTGCTTCCTTTGTATACTTCCAGTACCACAGGGCCTAGAGCCGGATCATGTTTCAAATACATTTGAACATGCGTAAGGTTGAAACCATCTACATCATCTACTACAAACCTGGTGGCTGAAGAGTTGGTATAGTTCACATCGTTCTCTCCAATAATATTAGTTGTGTAGTATATGTAGCTTTTCTGTTTTGTTGTATAGGCACTAGTCTCTACTTCTGCACTCGGCTTAGCCGAGCTGTTTCTCATTCCAATAGTCCCCTGATAAGCCAGTTTCTGAGTGCTCATCTGTGGATATCTAATTCCTTCAATACTGTAAGCAAGCGCAGTTGATTTGTGTCTTGTTAAATAATCCCATCTCAATACCCCTTCGGCATTGTTTGAAATGGTAATATCATGGGTACCAATAGTCGATCCGGTAACATCTACATCAATAACAATGTTCTCACTTGCAGCATCGACAGCTATTTCTGGGCCCTCGTTTGTAGTGGCCTCCACTACATTTGATAATGCTGAAAGGTTATTCCATCTATCACCAGAAACTACTGCAAAGTAATATTTGGTAAGTCCATACAATCCTTCCACTGTATGTAGCATTTCCACGCCAGGGGCCATATCATTTTCAATGATGTCATAAGAAGCTGCTCCCAGATTCTCAGGTGTCAAAGGTGAACTGCTATAATATATTCTAAAGTTGGATGGCTGTTCATCATCAGAATCGGCAGGTACTGTCCAACTCAAATTGACAAATTCCTGAGAAATACCAGCCACAGCCAAATCAGAAATAGTATTTGGAGCAATGCCCTCATCATTTTGAATGGCCAAATAAGCATCGATATGACCAGAACCCAATTTGCCTTCATATCCAGGGTTATGAGAGTCTATGTCAACTACACCGGAAACCAGCTTGTTCCAAAGCACTTCCGAAGTCAACTGGCTTGTTCTATTGGCCAACACTAATGCAGCTATACCAGAAACATGAGGACAAGCCATTGAAGTACCTTCCAAATAACCAAATTGCTCATTCGGTAATGTACTTAACACACCATTTTTTGATCCCAATCCCATTTCACCACCTGGTGCTGCAATATCAACCCAAGTACCGAAATTGGAATAACTGGCTCTTTCCCAATTAGGGCCAATGGCACTTACACTTAACACTTCATCATAGTAGCCGGGATACCATTCGGCATCATAGGCACTATTGCCCGCTGCAAATATGACAATGCCGCCTTTCATGGGGCTACCTTCATAATCACCTGCTTCCGCAATAAAATAATCTATAGCATCTAAAACTGATTGATCATAAACACCTGGGCTGCTGTACCCCCAGCTATTTTGTGAAATCACCGCTCCGTTATCTGCCGCATAGATATAGGACTCTTCTATGCTGCCCCCACCCATGATTTGTAAAGACATTAATCTGATACCATCATTATTTCCAGTTCCTCCAGCTACACCGGCTACACCATATCCATTATTATTTACAGCGGCAACAGTACCTGCAACGTGCGTCCCATGAAACTGCCCATCTATTTGACCATTTTCATTGTCGAAATTCCATCCGTGGATGTCATCAATAAAACCGTTACCATCATCGTCAATACCCAGAACACCGTTAAGCTCTGCTTCATTTACCCACATATTAGCAGCTAGATCAGGATGTTCTACATCGATACCTTCATCGTGGATAGATACGATAATTTCATTACTTCCGGCAGTTGTTTCCCAAGCAGAAAAGAGATTAACATCCGAACCATTTTCATATCCGGTCTGCCCATTGTTATCATAGTGCCATTGATCAGGTAAATAAGGATCATCAAAAGGAGCTGTGGTAGAATAAGTGCTTATACCCTTATATTCCTTTACCTGATAAGGTGCCAGAATCTTTTTGTGCTCAACTTCTGCATTGGTAACTTCCGCTATACTTCTATAAGCTTTTGCCACTACTTCAGGATCTGACCCTTGAGCTACATCAACTACATACCACATATCCAACCCATGTTTTTGAAGTTTAGCCTCCAATTTTGGGTTTGGATTTTTAGGAAAAAGTCGTCTCATTCCAGAAGCTTCATACTTAAATGAGACAGCATCAAATGAGCTTATACCTGTTACAGGCTTGTTTCCAGGCTCTAATCTCATTGCACGGACTGATTTAGACAGTTGGTTGGAGAATTTCACTTTTACAATTCTCTGTTTTACTCCATTATTATACTCTGCTTGCTGGCCATAGACTGTATTAAAACAGAATATGAGTAGCAACATCCATAATGTATTATGGAGACTTTTGTAAAGATTAGTTATCATAGGCTTTCATTTTTGGTTAAAGATTTATTTACTCTTTTTTTTCATTGTGTTTAGAATCTTCTTCAGAGCCTTCACACGTATCTTGTTTTGTTCGATAATTTTGTCCAATTGAGCATCATCAATATATTGTTCTGCACCTGCTTTTTTATCCATAGTTAAGTGTTGGAAAATCAATTGATTTCAGAATAATTTTCGGATGTTAAGAAGATATGAGGGGAGTTGAGGAAAATCTTAGGTAACATCGAACCTACAGACACAATAAGACCCATAACATTTGTATAACAAAATCAATCAACTGGCTGATTTTCAGGTGATTGAGTACAGAGAAAATTCAACTGATTTAAAACTTATTTTAGGGTCTTTCTGAAGCTTTTGCTAAAAACTTGGAGCAAAAGACATGCAGATGCATTATGCGATGAGCAAGGAAACTTAGGCTCTAGCTCGATTTTCTTAAATAATTTAGGGGTTGTAATTAGGCGTTAGACACTTTCTAAAAAGGAAACTAAATTGACATCTTGCCCGTCCAGATTAAGCTTCTTTCTAAGTCTGGTTCTGGCCATGTTAAGGCTAGCATGAGATTGGCGTGTCAGGGCACAAATTTCTTTCGAGGTCATATTGAGCCTCAGGAAAGCACATATCTTTTTTTCACTGGGGGTGAGGGCTGGGAACTTGTCATGAAGGCGTTTGTAGAAATCATTATAGACCTGATTGAATCTCACCTCAAATTCTTCCCAGACATCATCATCTTTAGCACTTTGTAAGTCAATAATGATTTTTTGGATAATACGCTGATTATCCACTTTCATTTCCTTTTTTAGATCTACCAGTCTATTAGAGACTTCAGCAATCATCTCATTCTTCTTCAGAAGATACATTACATTAGTGGTGAGCTCTTTGTTCTTAAACTCTAGCTCGTACTCCAGATTTTGCTTTCTTAAGAACAGCTCCCTATTTGCAAGTTCTGCACTTTCCTTTTCAACTATTGCTTTTTCTTTGGCTAGTCTGTTATTCTTAAGCTTACTTTTCTGTAGAAGAAACATCACCACGGTTGTAATAACCCCAAAAATCAGAATAGTAGCAATAATTATATAGACTAATTCCCTCTCGCTTCTTTTGGCTTCTTCCGCCTGACTTTCTTTTTCATAGTTAAACTGCGCTTCAGCTCTGGTAATTTTTTCCTGAGTTTCCATTTTAAACAGGCTGTCACTTAAAGTTTTAAACTCAACTTCAAACTTATAGGCAGATTCGAAGTCACCTAAATTGGCCTTGGTCTGGGCATACTCATTCATTAACGCTGCCATACTCGCAGTGGAGTTGACTTGCTTGCAATAATCAATGCCTTTTCTAAAATTATCCTCTGCCTGTTCATATTGCCCTTTGGCATTATAGACGGACCCCAGATGAAAACAAGCCCTGCACAAACCATAAATATCATTTTCTGCCAACCTTATTTCATAAGCCTCCTTAAAAATACTTTCTGCTAATTCATAGCGGTCAGTTTTTAAATATATGATTCCCATATTAGAGTAAATAGAAGGTAAAGTTTGAAGATCATCTGCTTTTTTGCTGTAAGTAGATGCTCGGGTAAAGTATTCAAGTGCTTCATCGAAGCTGTTAAGGTTGTCATAGGCAATGCCGATATTATTCAATATTCTTCCTCTTGTTCGATCTGCTTTCTTACTATTTACAGAATAAAACTTGTCAACTAGCCCCATCGCCTCAAAAAAGTTATTAAGAGCACTTTCATAATTTTCCTGATAAAAATATATCAACCCCAAGGAGTTGTACATCGTAAGAATACCTCTGTTGTTTGGGTAATTCAAATAAATATCCCGAGCCTTTAGTAAATAGTCTAGGCTTAGATCAAACTTTCCCTTATAAATATTAACATTACTTATATCAGTATAGCATCTGGCGATAAGCGTATCCATTGATATTTCGATAGCTAGGTCTAGAGCCTTTTGATGATAATATAGTGCTGAATCAAGGCTTTGCTTTTCAAAAGATTGGCCTATTTTTATTAGGACATTGACTTTTTCAGAAGGTTCAACGGTGCGATCAACTTCCTGCAAAAGACTGTCTATATTTTGTGCCTCTACTCTAAAAAGAGAGGTTACAATGAAGGTGGCAGTAAACAGAACCTTATTAAGCATGGATGGAATTTGAACCTCGAATATATGGAGAAATTGTGATTAATTGAATTCAACGCAATGTTGACCATGGATTAAGCAATACAAATGCTGAAAATTGTCAGGTTTCAAGTAATATGATTTGGTCCTACATTTGGCAATATGTATTCTAAAGAATATCTGATTTAGATTATTCATATAATCTAAAATAACCTACTTTTGCAGATGAATATGGTGTCAATTAATCGTTACCACATATTTATTTAATATATACGTTCTTTTAATTCAGGTAAATGCTCAACCGCAGAACATTACGAATCAAAGCCATGCAGGCCATGTTTGCCTACAGACAATGCCGTGAGGCGAATTATGCTTTGGCACTATCACAAATTGCTGACATATTTTCCCCTGATCTCAATTCGATGGAGGTACAAGACAAAGATCAATTAAAACTCGATCGGAAGGCCTGTACTGAATTGTTCAAGGCGCAATTTGAGAATAAAAGCTATAAAGCAACTGCTGGCAATAAAATTGAACAAGTCACCGAGGATATGATCAACGGTTATCATCAAAATAACGATAAGGACTTGCGTCATTTCAAAAAAACGATGCTTGCGGATGCAGACAAAATTGAAGACCACTATCTTCGGATTTTGCTATTGTTGGTAGAATTTGCCGACTATGCTGAAAATGACCCAAAACTAGACCAATCAAAATTTGTTAAAAATTTGTTAATCCAAGGGATTAAATTCAACAAGTCGATTGAATCAACTAGTTTAAGGGGTAATTTAAATTGGTCAAAAGAGGCCGATATGGTTCGTCAATGGTTTAAGGAGGTATTAAAAACAGATAAAGTATATCTGGATTACCTAAAGACCGCGGGGCAATCTTTTGAAGAAGATCAGGCCTTGGTTTCCCACATTGTCAAAAATATTATTTTTAAGAATGATGCCATTGACAAGTACATGGAGGATTATGATCTCAATTGGGATGAAGACAGGGCCATTGTTAAGAGTCTGGTTACCAAAACCTTAAAGTCAATACCTGAAGAAGGTGCTGAGATATTTGAAATACAGGAGTTGTCATATAACTGGGAAGATGACAAAACGTTCTTTAAAAAGCTGTTTGAAAAGACCATTGAAGTAGAGGAAAAATATGAGCCATTAATTGCTCAGAAGGCAAAAAACTGGGATATTGACAGAATAGCTGCCACTGACAAAATAATTTTGGAAATGGCAATATCTGAGATGATCAATTTTCCAAGTATCCCTGTAAAAGTGACAATTAATGAATATATTGAGGTCGCTAAACGATACAGTACGCCAAAAAGTAAAGTATTTGTAAATGGCATTTTGGATGTTATTGCAGCAGAACTTGAAAAGGAAGGTGTGATCAAGAAAAGCGGACGGGGATTAATTGACAATAAATAGAATAAACTATGAGTAAGAAATCAGGAAATACTTTTATGGCATTTCTTCTTGGAGCAGCAGCAGGTGCTGTGGTAGGGGTGCTCTATGCACCTGACAAAGGATCCAACACTAGGGATAAACTGTCCTTCAGGTTGGATAAATATAAAACAATGCTGGAGGACTTGGTGGATGACCTTGTAAGCCAGAAAGAAGGTGGGCCTTTAAGTGAGGCCAAATCGCACGGGGAGCGTGTGGTAAACGATGCCAAAGAAAAAGCCGAAAGGCTATTGGAAGATGTGGATGAGTTAATCAGCCATATCAAAGGAGGGGGCACAAACGAATAAGTATTAATTAAACTAAATTATAGCATGAACAAAATAGTAAAATCAGCGCTGGCAATAGCCGTTATGGCCTTTGTATTAGGTGCATGTGGCAGCGATAAAAATGCCGAGAAAAGAATTGCTGAGTTGGAGAATAAGATTTCTCAACTTGAGTCAGGTAATGCAACACCAACTGCAACACCTGCTGCAGCAGAAGTAAAGCCAGAAGGTCCCCTACCAGCATTTGCTTTTGAAACAACCGAACATGATTTTGGTATGATCAACGAAGGAGATGTTGTTCACCACAAATTTGAGTTTACCAATACTGGTGATGCCCCTTTGATTATTCAAAGTGCTAAAGGATCTTGTGGATGTACTGTACCGGATTGGTCAAAAGAACCAATTCCAATAGGAGGAAAAGGGTTCGTTAACGCTACTTTCAATAGTAGTGGGAAGCCGAATGTTCAAAATAAAACAGTAACTATTACTGCCAATACATGGCCAAAGACTACTACATTGAGAATCAAGGCAATGGTCACTCCAAAACCTAAAGATGAGGCTTCAGATGATGGACCAGTAAAAAAATAACTGTAGATTAAATATTCTATATTTGTGCATCCCAACTCCCCAAAGGAGTTGGGATGTCTTGTTTTAATTATCTTATTTTACCAAAACAAAAAACGACAAAATGTATAAATCAATATTATTACAGGCTGCAGATGGTGGTGGAGGCCTTTCATCTATTATCCTGTTCGGTGGTATCGCCTTGGTGTTTTATTTTTTCATGATCAGACCACAGCAAAAAAAACAAAAAGAACAGAAGAAATTTATAGAAGAAATTAAACGTGGTGATAACGTGGTGACCATAGGTGGGATTCATGGGAAAGTACTTTCCACTGAAGACACTACCGTTATGCTTGAAGTGGACAAAGGGGTAAAACTAAAATTATCCAAATCAGCGATCTCACAAGAATCAACAAAAGCAACTGAACCTGCCGTTAAAAAAGATTGAATAAGCTAAAAACCATATTGCAGTCGGTTAAACCTGAGCGTATGAAAAACCTCAGGATAATCGCTTTGGCAATATTGGCGGCTGCTACATTCTGGTTTCTTAATGCATTGAATGGTACATATTCCACTACATTAAACTATCCTATCAATTTCCTCTACGACCATGATAAATATATTCCATTGGAAGAACTGCCAAAGGATGTTCAGATAAATGTGAGTGGTGTGGGTTGGAACTTGTTCAGAAATAGCTTGGGAATAAAAATAACCCCGGTTAATTTCAGGCTCGACAATGCCTCGGATATTAAGAAAATCCCAGGCAGCTCTTTATTAGGGACATTATCAGACCAACTTGATGAATTTCAGGTAAACTTTGTGCTTACCGACACACTTTATATCAAAGTGGATAAACGCATGACAAAGACATTCAAGTTAGCTATTGATAGTGCATCAATAGCACTGGCAGATAATTTTTGGGTGACATCGCCTATCAGATATTCTCCGGATTCCGTAACACTCCAAGGCCCTGAATCTATCTTAACTTCGTTTTCAGATGAAATCGTTGTAAAAATCCCACAATCGGCAATAGATGAAAACTATAAAGAGGATATTCCAATAGAATTTGATAATTCGCGGTTGATCACACGCGAACCACCTACTATGAATGTTGTCTTCAATGTGGAGGAATTCCGAAATGCTGAAATAGTGGTTCCCATATTTAAGGAGAACTTTCCTAAAAATGGTAGGGCCGACATTTCAACCAGTCAAGTAAAAGTAAGCTACCAGGTAGTGAAAAGTAAAGCAGAGGCTGTACTGTCGGATGAGTTTGAAGTAGTTGCCAATTACAACAAGATCAACCCTGAAGACTCTACGATTACATTTAACCTGAAAAAATTTCCTGAATATATTAAGCAAGTGTCGCTCGACACTACTGCTGTGAAAGTAAATTTCAATAAATAGCCATGTTGCAAATTGGTGTAACGGGAGGTATTGGATCGGGCAAAAGCCTTGTCTGTAGAATATTTTCTACTCTTGGAATAGCCATATATGATGCTGATTCCCGTGCCAAGTGGATAACCAATAATGATATATCGGTAAAGAAGGCTGTAATTGAGCATTTTGGCGAAGAAGCCTATACTGCCGTAGGCCTAAACCGTGGTTTTATGGCACAAAAGGTATTCAACAATGTAGATCAGCTACATATCCTTAATGGTATTATACATCCGGCAGTTGGGAAAGATTATGAACTGTGGGCTTCTGAGCAATCTTCTGCTTACATTATAAAAGAGGCTGCTTTAATGTTTGAATCCGGCTCTTACAAAATGTTGGATAAAGTAATAAACGTATCAGCGCCCATTGAATTAAGGATAGCAAGAGTATTGAAAAGAGATTCTTTCAGAACCAAGGACGAAGTATTGGCGATTATCAACAAACAACTTTCTGAGGAGGAACGGAGCGAGCGTTCTGATTATGAAATCGTAAATGATGAACAACAAATGTTGCTACCTCAGGTTTTGGCGTTACATGAAAGTTTATTGACTATTAAGAAGGGGAGATAACACCAACCATGAAAGCAAAGAATTTAATTTAAAACTAAAACCATAGTAGTTTACTCACCTCTTTTTGTGACAATAATTTTGATTGATTTATCATAATTGAAATCCTCCATCTGGATTTTATATTCGCTCCAAAGTAGCGAATCGAAACGCTTGGATGGAGTAAGTCCATCTTGATATTCTGACTTCCCTTCAATTCCATGCACAGAAAGTAATAGGTCTTGAGTTTCTGTACCATTAGTAATTGTTAGATGAGCCGTTGCTTTGGTTGGCCCACTACTATAAGGCCTTTTATGAGAAAAGGATGTTAGTATGATAGATAGAGCATCCTCAAAGTGCGCCTTTTCATTAATCATTAATTCAATAAGCTCGCCATACGTTTTCATTCGTTGCTCGATCCATTTAACTTGTCTGCTAATCTAATTGATTTTTAATTTTCCTGATACTTGTAAGTTTTTCTTTTACAAGGGGTATTCTATTTTCATTACTTTTTGAAAACAACTCACCTGCTATTAATAGCTCATACCAGTCATGTAAAGTATTTTCTAATCATCATATTTTTTGTTCATCTTTAGAAAAAAATCAAAAAGGACTAACCCCCTCCCAAATACTATGAAAACGCTCCTCTCACTTTCGTTCGTATTGCTTGCTATTGGCTTGACATTCGGCCAGTTAACTCCAAAATGGATTCGCTATCAGTCCATTTCACCAGACGGTAAAAGTATTGCATTTACCTACATGGGAGATTTGTATCGAGTGCCTACAGAAGGGGGCGATGCCTTGCAGCTCACCTTTCATGAAGCGCATGATTATATGCCGGTGTGGAGTAAAGATGGTAAAACCATCGCCTTTGCTTCTGACCGGTATGGCAATTTTGATGTGTATGTAATGGATGCGTTGGGCGGTCCCGCTGAGCGACTTACTTTTCATAGTAATGATGAGAAGCCCTATTCTTTTTCCGCAGATAATAAATCGGTGATTTTCGGTGGTGTACGTCAGGATTTAGCGGAGCACCGTCAATTTCCTTCTGGTTCTCAACCTGAGCTTTATCAGGTGCCTGTGAGTGGAGGTAGAATTGATCAGGTATTCACCATTCCTGCGGAGTTTGTTCAGGTAAGTAAAGAGGGCAATACCATGATTTACCATGATAAAAAAGGGGGTGAGAATGAATGGAGAAAACATCACGTTTCGTCAATAACAAGGGATGTTTGGAAGTATGATGTGAAAACAGGTGAACATAAAATGATCACTTCATTTAAGGGGGAAGATCGTCAGCCAGTGTTCAATGATAAAGAGGATAATATTTATTATTTAAGTGAGAAGAGCGGCAATTTCAATGTGCATAAATTGGCTTTGTCCAACCCAGCACAAGATCAGCAATTGACGAAGTTCGATACTTATCCAGTACGTTTTTTAAGTTTTGGTGGTAATACATTGGCCTTTGGTTATGATGGAGAACTCTACACCATGAAAGAAGGGGAAGAGCCAAAGAAAGTTCAGGTGAATATCCGTACGCAGGCTAAAGACAATTCTGATAGTTTTATTAGTATCAAAGGAGGGGTTCAAGAAATGGAAATATCCCCTAACGGAAAGGAAATTGCCTTTATAGCGCGTGGAGAAGTGTTTGTCACCTCAGTGGATGGATCATTAACCAAAAGAATCACCAATACGCCTACGCAGGAGCGGTTTGTGACTTTTACACCTGATGGAAAAGGAGTAGTGTATGCAGGCGAAAGAAATGGCAAATGGAATATTTATAAAACAGAAAAGACAAGAACAGAAGAACCTTTCTTTTATGCCTCTACTTTATTAAAAGAAACTACTGTAGTTGTTAATGAAACAGATAGCTACCTGCCTACTTATTCACCTGATGGTAAAAAGCTGGCCTACATTGCAGGACGCAGAACGCTTAAGGTAAAAGACGTAGCATCGGGCATTGAAATCGACCTGATGACACCAAAGGATCTTTTTTCTATGCGTGACGGAGACAAATATTTTAAATGGAGCCCAGACAGTAAGTGGCTACTTATGGGATGGGGTAAAACCTTAAGTAATGATGAAGTGCTGTTATTGGCTGCCGATGGTAGTAAAAGGGAAAACTTGACCGAAAGTGGGTATTATGATTCTGAACCAAAGTGGGTCAATGAGGGCAAACAGGTGATTTGGTTTAGTAATAGAAATGGCCTAAAAAGTTATGCCACCAGTGGAAGAAGTGAAACAGATGTATACACTATGTTTTTCACGCAGGATGCTTATGACAAATTTAACATGTCGGAAGAGGATTATAAGCTAATGAAAGCCATTGAGGAAGCGCAAAAGGAAGACAAAAAAGAGGCTGATGAGAAAGGAAAGAAGGGCAAAAAAGATAAAGGAGAGGATAAAGATAAGGAGGAGGTAAAGCCATTGAAAATTGATTGGGATGGACTGAAAGAGCGAAAGACCAGACTTACCACACACTCTAGTAGCTTGAGTGATGCGGTACTTTCAAAAGATGGTGAGAAGATCTACTATCTGTCAAGCTTTGAAGATAAAAACAACCTGTGGGAAACCAACTTACGCACAGGAGAAACAAAAATGACCATTGGGCTAAATACAGGCCGAGGAAGCTTAATCTGGGACAAAAAAATGGAAAATCTTTATTTACTAGCAGGGGGAAATATTTCTAAACTGGATGTGGATAAAGGTAAATCAGAGGGAATTAAGATTGCCGGAGATATGTATCTCGACAAGGTAGCCGAGAGGGAGAGCATGTTCGACCATATTTATATCCGAACAAAGAATATGTTTTACGAACCCACTTTTCATGGAAACAATTGGGATACGCTCTATCAGGAATATAAAAAATACTTACCTCATGTAGGAAACTCCTATGAGTTTACAGAGATGGTATCTGAAATGCTGGGTGAATTAAATACATCCCATACTGGTGCTGGATATAGAGGCAGTGGAAAAAATGAGGATGAAACAGCTTCTCTAGGCATATTTATGGATTATGACTACTCTGGTGATGGAATCAAAATTGTGGAGTTTATAAAAGGGGGTCCATTGGATAAGGCCATGTTTGATATTAAGCCCGGAATGATCATAAAATCTATTGATGGAGAAGCTATATCAAGCGATAGAGACATAGCCAGCTACCTTAACCACAAGGCCGGTAAGTTTGTACTTTTAACTGTGGGAACCGAAGGCGGTGATTCAAAACAAATCACCATCAAACCCATCACATTGGGTGAGGAAAGAGGTCTGCTTTATAAGCGCTTTGTTAGAATTAATCAAAAAGAGGTGGAAGAGAAGAGTAAAGGAACACTGGGCTATGTACATATCCCCGGTATGGGCGATGAGCCTTTCCGTTCTATTTATGAAGATATGATGGGTAAGTATGCTGATACCAAAGGAATCATAATTGATACCCGTTTCAATGGTGGTGGAGACCTTGTAGCCGATTTGGCGGCCTTCTTAACAGGAACTCATTTTATTACCTATGCCACTGCCGATAAGGTGGTGGGTGGTGAGCCTACTTCAAGGTGGACGAAGCCAAGCGTTTCACTTTTCAATGAGAGTATGTATTCAGATGGTCATTGCTATGCCTGCGGGTATACCGATTTAAAAATAGGCACTACCATCGGAATGCCAGTACCCGGAACATGCAGCTTTGCTGGTTGGGAAGGATTGCCCGATGGCAGTTACTGGGGCACAGTGCCTGTAAGCGCCAAAGACATGTCAGGCAATTGGATGGAAAACAATCAGACTGAGCCAAATATCTTGATTAAGAATATGCCTGGCGTAATTGACAAAGGCAGAGATCAACAGCTAGAGAAAGGGATTGAAGTACTGCTAAAAGAAGTTTCGGAGTAGTTTCCCGATTTTCAAATTTACTCAGAGTCACTCAAAAGGACCCTGAGCCCAAAATTTACTGTGCACAGAGCCATCAAAAGGAGACTCTGTGCATATTATTAAATGTAAGAATCTAATTATTCTTCAAAAATCCGATAACTGGTTTTAAACTTTGATTTGGACTCTCTTCCATAGGAACATGTCCTATATTATTTAAAATGACAAGTGTATCGTTGGGTAGGTCATTATGGAAACGGTACGCCATTTTCGGTGGAATCAATTTATCTTGTTCACCCCAAAGCACTAGGGTTTTCTGCTCTATCGAATTTATTTTTTTATAGGAGATTGTATCGGGGCTTACGCTAAATCGATCAACAAAAGCTTGCCGATTACCTTCTCTTAAAGTGAGTTCAAAATAGCGGTCAACAAGTTCTTTGGACACCTTGGTTTTGTCTGCATACACATTTTCGACACTTGATTTTGCTATAAATCGAGGTGTAATAAAAGTAAAGAGGTTTTTAATAACAGGTGTCTGGGCCATGGTAAAGGCTAAAGGAACGCTCATCGCCTCAGAAGGATAGCCAGAGGCATCAATTAGTATCAATTTTTCGACCATATCAGGGTTCTCGATTGTAAAACTCCACGCAATATTGCCCCCCAATGAATTGCCAGCCAATACACATTTTTTAATTCCGAGTGAGGTTAAAAAATGCTTAATAAAAACGACATAATTTTCAATTGAATAATTTCTGTGGGGAAATGGCCCGGTAAGTCCATACCCAGGCAAATCCATCCTGACTACCCGATGATCCACGATTAATTGGGTTGTCCAATCATTAAAAGTATGTAGACTGGAGCCAGTGCCATGAATCAGCACTATTGGTGTCGAATCCCGTACTTCTCCTTCATCACGATAATGAACATCCATTCCGTCAACCATGATAAATGAAGAAGGAGCTGGTGCGTATTTGGCCTTTAATACGTCTAATGGGATATCTTGATAACCGAAAAAGGAAGCGATAAGAATAATTAAAACCACGATTCCTAGAAGTATTATTTTAATAATCTTAGTATAGACTCTTTTCATAATAATACTTGTGTCTAGCTTCTGTTGTTTGAATAGTAGTGTCTAAGTTAGATTTCTCTAACAAAATCTAAAAAGACTTTTTTGTGAAGTTCAAGGTCCATATTAGCAGAAAGGGCCACTCGGGCAATATAATCTTTGTCACCTTCTTTAGTGGTTCCCTGAGTGGAGGTTGCTGGTATGGTCCAGTAGCATCCTTTTAACTGTCCATAGCTCACACAATACTTACTTTCATTCGGAATTTCAGTAATCATTAAGTTGATCAACTTAAGATTCAACGCTCTTTTATAAGCTTCCTTTTCTTCAGCAGTATTCCCTTTAGTGGGTAGATCTAATGAAAAGACGGAAGGCGTAAATCCTTGTTGTGCCAATTCTTCCGAAACAAAATTGATTTTTGCAGTGGGCAAAGTCTCATGGATGAAGTTTACAAACTCACGGGTATTGGTATATGCATCACTAATCCTTTGCTTCATGGAAGGCATTTGTTTGGCTAATAGTTCATATTGAAGATTGGTAGCCTCATTATCACAAAGACTTAGGTGCAATTCAATTTTATCCATCAATGCTTCTGTTTTCGTATTCCCTACACAGTAGCCAGCAGTACATTTTCCACCACTTGGAAATTTAGACCCACTCACATAGGAAATAGTCCTAACTGTTGAGAGTATTTCACCTTCGCCCAAAAAGTGCACATTTGGACAAAATGTTTGATCTAAAATAAAAACAGGATCAATAGCCGTTGCGCCATTTGCTGTTTTTCGAACTTGACTTAATACGGCCTTTAATTTTGTGAGATCTGGCACTTCAACTCTGGGGTTGGTCGGAATTTCAGCGATGATGTAAGGGATAGCATCTTCCTTAGCAATTTTAGCCAGAACGATGTCAAGGCTTTTAACCATATCGTTACCGCCATCCACAGCTAAATCGACCACTTCTACATTCTCATTGCAAGCAGCCACACGTCTGGCCTGGTCGTTTGTGCCACCATAACAATTGGGAGGAACAATAAATTTGATAGCCTTTCCCGTATGATTTATTTGTGCATGATGAATTAATCCCATCATTATTGCATATTGAATCGATAGTCCACTAGAACCAACAAGTGCCTTTGTGGGGGAACCAGTAATGGCCTTTATTGAATCTAAAACAAGTGCTTTGTTTGTCTCCCGATTAGTATCTGGACCAACGGGAGGTTGCCCTGTTAGTACTTTTAAGGCAGCAAGACAATTGACTGGTGTCATGGCAATGGACTCTCTTCTTCTTACATGCTGAATCTCGGAGGTATAACTGTCATTGTCCCCACCATTTACTAATAATACACTTCCAAGTTGAGGATGAGTATTGATGAAAAAGTCAATATTGGGGTTAGGAGCAATAGAAGAAAGATCATCTTGTTTTGACACATAAATGGTGCTTCCGTCAAAGTCAGTTACCCTATCTGCATTCTCAACTCGTTTCAAATCAAATTTATAACCGTAAACCCGCTTGATTACTTCGGCATCAAAGGAACTTGGTAGCTCACCTGCATAATTGATTTGGGTGTTTTTATTTGTTAATAAATTCTTTCTTAGAATGGCCAAAATAGGAACTGTCAGTGAAGAAAAACTGATTACATTTTCTGGTTTTAGTTGATGTAAGTGAGCAATAGCCCACTCTAGCACACAAGATAATGGATGACCTAAGCGAATATAGTCGTAAGCGGTTGGTAAATTATCAAGTGATTTTGATGAAGCGTTATTGTCATTAAATAAGATTTCAAACTGCTCTAAGAATTGAGTTTTGGCCAATTTTTCATCATAAATATCCAGTCGATGGGTGGTAAGGTTTAACCAGTCCATTGGCATATGTTCTACCACTTCCTTAATATAATTTAGCATTCTATTGTCTTCCATAATTTCCACCTTTAGATAGGCGCGAAGATACGTTAATTAGAATTTTTTGAAGTGTTGACAGGTGATTTGTTGAGACTTAGTTGGTTAAGAAGTGCTTTACAAAGTTAAATGCACTTCCTTTACACTTGATTTATACCACGTACCTCATTTAGAGGTTAAGGCAAAACAACCAGAGGTGTTTGTCCTTCGTAAATTAACTCATTGATTAAAAACCGTCTGAAAAATTGGTCAGTTAGGAGACGTGAGCCTTTTTGAACAACCAACATTTCGTCAATTTTATTATTGATTACTTTCTTAATATCTTCAAATGGGTTGCGTCCCTCATATACGGCAAAGTCGGTATTAAACCTGTCGGCAAACATCTTTGATAATTTTTCCAATTGCTTTTCCACACCGACTGTCTTCTCATTGGGTTTAGCCAAATAGAAAAATGTAATGTTGGTGTTTTGGTTGTCAATGAAATTGAGAAAGTTGTTTAGTTCCAATGTACTGAAGGGATGTTTTTCAGCGACTGCCACAAATATTTTTTGATGCGAGTAGGTGTCTATTTCTTTCGGGATTGCTACGATTATATTATCTGTACTATCAATAATCCTAAGCGCCTCACTTCCAAGGATTATTTTCTTGAGTATTCCCGTTCCTTTGATCCCTACAAAAATCAAATTATCAAATGGCTGTGCCAACAATTGAGCTAGTGTAGTTTGCAATGGTGTTTCTGAAACCGAGTATGAAACACTTAAAGTCGGGGGTATAAATTCCTGCGCAAGTGATTTTAATTTTTGCAAGGCCTCATTATTGGCATGTTGTGTAATTTGCCGCTTACTTTCAATGTCAGCAAGTGAAGGGGCTAATACGATGGTTTGATGCACTAAAAGCAGTTCTGCATTTGCCTCTTTACTCCAATTGCAAGCATACTGTATCAAATTGCCCGAATACTCCGAAAGGTCAATGAGGAGGATAAATCTTTTTTTCATTTTTTAAGATTTTAATGCTTGCCTGTTTATTCCCTTATTTTTCCACTTCTTCCCCTACCTCATCCAACTTCTCCACCCAGAAATTATTGAAACCTTCGCCAATATGGAGTGTGATCAGGTTCATTTGCAGTAATTCTAAAATGGCCAAAAAGTTAAAAATAACGGCAATTTTATTTTTATCGCTCTCAATTATTTCAGTAAATGCTACTTTCGGTTTGCCACTTAAAGAGTACATGATAAAATCACGTTGGCCGCTAATTGTATAAGGGTATTGAATGACCTCATGCCGCGGCTTATTTTGCTCGATCTCGTAACGTTCAATTACATTTTGAAAAACCTTGAGTAATTTGTACAAATCAAGATCCTGCATCTCAGATTCTACGTTGACCGCTTCTGACAACGAACGCAGTTCTTTAGAAAGATTACCTCTTTTCTCCTTGTCTATCTGGCTTCCTTCCATCAACTGAAGTTCTTCCAATACGGATTTGTACTTTTTGTACTCCAATAAGTGCTTTACTAGTTCATCTCGTGGATCTATTTCATTACCCGCTTCGTCCAATTGTGGCCTCGGGAGTAACATTTTGGACTTGATACGCATCAAAGTAGCAGCCACCAGAATAAATTCACTTGCCACTTCAATGTTCATTTTCTCCAGATTGTGCAAGTAGTCCAGAAAATCCTTGGTGATTTTTGAAATGGGAATGTCGTTTATGTCCAATTCATCCCTTTCAATGAAAAAGAGAAGAAGATCAAACGGACCCTCAAATAGCGGTAATTTTATTTCAAAGCTCAATTGATATAAATAGGTTTAATTCCCGTTAATAACCAAAGATATTACTATCCAAGCTAATTTTGCCTTGCTTGACTAAAAATGTGTAATTTTGAACTTTCTAATATCAATTGCAAAAGGTGAATAAAACACTTACCTTTTATTTTTGTTTAGAATGAATGCCAATAACACTCTAAAATGTTAATTGAACCAGGAAAATTACTTGCTGAAATCAATAGCCCAGATGATTTAAAGAAATTAGATCAAACTCAGCTGGTGCAGCTTTGTGATGAACTCAGACAGTTTATCATTGACAACGTTTCCGTATATGGAGGCCATTTTGGAGCTAGTTTAGGTGTTGTTGAACTAACAGTTGCTCTTCATTACATATACAATACCCCCAAAGATCAGTTGGTTTGGGATGTGGGTCATCAGGCCTATGGGCATAAAATATTAACTGGTCGTAGGGATATTTTCCATACCAATAGGATGTATAAAGGTATGTCCGGTTTCCCAAAAAGGAAGGAAAGTGAGTACGATGCCTTTGGGGTAGGTCATTCTTCAACATCAATTTCTGCAGCGCTGGGTATGGCAGTAGCGGCCAAATATAAAGGTGATAACGAACAACATCACATTGCTATAATTGGTGATGGTGCTATGACCGGTGGGCTTGCCTTTGAAGGGATGAACCATGCAGGAGTGTCCAATAGTAACATACTTATTATCCTCAATGATAATTGTATGTCCATCGATCCTAACGTTGGTGCTTTAAAAGATTACTTGACAGATATAACCACTTCGAGTACCTATAACAAAGCAAAAGATGAGGTTTGGAAGATTTTGGGCAAGGTCAGCAAGTTTGGTCCCAATGCGCGTGAAGTAATCTCTAAAGTAGAGAACAGCATTAAATCATTTGTGCTCAGCCAAAGTAACATGTTCGAATCGTTGAACTTGAGATATTTTGGTCCAGTAGACGGACATGATATCAATCATTTGGTGAGTGTTCTCGATGATCTGAAAAACATAAAAGGCCCTAAAATTTTACACTGCGTAACCGTAAAAGGCAAAGGATATGGCCCTGCCGAAACAGGAAATCAAACTACTTGGCATGCACCAGGGAAGTTCGATAAACTTTCGGGTGAGATAAGGAAAAAAACGTATGATACCCCGCAGCCACCAAAATATCAGGATGTATTTGGCCATACATTGGTAGAATTGGCAGAAAAGAACGATAAGATAACAGGTATTACACCGGCTATGCCATCAGGCTCTTCCATGAATATTATGATGGAAGCCATGCCAGATAGGGCATTTGATGTGGGCATTGCCGAGCAGCATGCGGTTACATTTTCAGCGGGTTTGGCCACGCAAGGATTGATTCCGTTCTGTAATATCTATAGTTCATTTATGCAGCGAGCTTTTGATCAGGTGATCCATGACGTTTGTATTCAGGATTTGCCTGTTAACTTCTGTCTCGACAGGGCAGGGTTTGCTGGAGCTGATGGAGCTACGCACCATGGGGCTTATGATGTAGCCTACATGCGCTGTATTCCAAATATGGTGATTGCTTCGCCAATGAATGAATCGGAATTAAGGAATCTAATGTATACATCTCAACTTCCAAGGGAGGGAAAAGCATTTACAATACGTTATCCACGTGGACAGGGAGTAATGCCCGAATGGAAAACACCATTTGAAGAAATTGGAATAGGGACGGGAAGAAAAATTAAGGACGGTGATGATGTAGCTATTTTAACACTCGGACATATTGGAAATTATGCTGTGGAGGCCTGTGAACTCCTAGAAAAGGATGGTTTGAACCCCGCACATTATGATATGCGATTTGTCAAACCACTTGATGAGCAGATGCTTCATGAAATATTTTCTTCGTTTAAAAAAATAGTCACCGTTGAGGACGGCTGCATTATGGGTGGGTTTGGCAGTGCTATTCTTGAGTTTATGGCAGAAAATAATTATTCTGCCCAAGTAACGAGATTGGGCATACCTGATAGAATAGTGGAGCATGGAGAGCAAATCGAGTTACATGCAGAATGTAATTTTGATCCAAAAGGAATCGCCAAAGCAGTAATTGCCCTATCAGAGAGGGTATTGTCAAAAAAATAATGTCCAAAATTTATTCTAAAAAACAGGGAAGTGGTGATCCTATTGTATTGATTCATGGATTTTGTGAAACTTCCGAAATATGGAAACCGATTGTCAATAAACTGGCATTAAGCAATGAAGTACATACACTCGATTTGCCCGGATTTGGGGCGAGTCCGTTGCCCACGGAAGCCTTTACACTAGAAGATATATCGGGAACTGTTTACCAGTGGATTGTTGATAATAATCTTCAGGGTAGTATCATCATTGGACATTCTTTGGGCGGATATGTGACTTTAGCATTGGCCAAAAATCATCCTAAAGCCATCAAGGGTTTTGGGCTTTTTCATTCTTCCGCCTTGGCAGATGATGAAGAAAAAAAATCATCAAGAAATAAGACCATTGATTTTGTAAAGAAAAGGGGCGTCATGGTTTTTGCTGAGTCATTTGTTACCCAACTCTTCTATTTGAAGAACAGAAGTAGATTAAAAAAGGAAATAGAAGAAGTAACGAAAATGGCGGGAAATACTTCTGAAGAAACGTTAGTCAGGTATATGGAGGCTATGCGCGATAGACCAGACAACACTGAAATCCTTAAGACATTTGATAAACCCGTACTTTTTATAGCAGGTGATCAAGATTCTTCGGTGCCTATCGAGAAGTCTCAAGCACAATTTGAATACATCAAAAAGCCGTTTATTCATGTATTGAATAATGTAGGGCACATGGGCATGTATGAAGATACAGCGGCATGTTTTCTAGCTATTAGGCAGTTCATTGATGCTTCCGGGTCTAATGAAACACAAGTAGAACGAAAGGGTGCCCTTCCAGACCAGGATTTGAAAAGGAATTTGGGTTGTGGATAGATCGGATGGTTGTCACCAACAGAATTATTACTCTTAGAATTTCACATTCCTTCCTCTTCATTTTTTGAGGCCAAAAAACGAAGCAAAAAAGCCTTGAAAAAATACCGCGTTATTTTAAGCAATATTAGATGTTGCCCCTAAAAGCCAGTTCCGAACAGCTTTGCCGTAAAACAAAGAAAGGCACAATTGAGACACTTGCGCCAGTTTCTTTGGTTTATAGTCGTTAAAAAGCCATCTGATAGCTGGGCTTGGTGTCCCCAACTGCTTCGAAGAAG
>DDIU01000024.1 GCA_002338655.1 Flammeovirgaceae bacterium UBA1842
AGTAATGAAATCAGTATTTCTAACATTCCGCCACCACCCGCTGCCCCAACTAATTTGAGCCTTAGGATTATTTCAATTGAACAGATTAATCTGGAATGGATGGACAACTCGGATAATGAAACTGGGTTTGTTATTGAAAGATCAAAAGGAGGCAATTCTAATTACTTAGAGTTGGATACTACAGCCTCCAATACGTTTACCTTCCAAGATTCAACTTTAGGAGCACCGGATGCCTATTTTTATAGGGTCAAAGCGATTAATGCAGGAGGTGATTCTGAATACAGTAATGAGGAAAGTGAATCGTCCTTGGTACTCGGATTTGATGACCTAAAGGATAATACGTTTATGATTTACCCTAACCCAGGTATAGGGTTGTTTAGCGTTAAATTCAATCACACTATTAACTCCTCAACTATCTCAATTAATGTTTACGATATGGTTGGAAATCAGATCACTGTTGCTCCTATTATTGATTCAGATAATCAAACATTACACATCGATATACGGCAAAAGTCAAATGGCATTTATTATATTTTGCTTAATGTTGATGGCAAATCTATGACTTCTAAGTTGATAAAACATTAATTTAATGTACTGACAATCAATTAGTTATCAATAGTAAAATATTTCTGGCATCATCGTTGTTTAATTCCTCAGTGAATCAAAAAATGTAGAGCCATGAAAAAGATCTTACTTTTAATCGGATTAGTCGCTGGGGTTTCATTAGGTGTGAATGCTCAGCATTTTATTACTTCCTATGGATTTTCCCTTACTTGGGATATGCCCTATTCTGTACAGCATACCATCACCCACGATTATTATGGTTATGATGTTGTTCATGCTACTCAGGCGAATAGACATGGGGTTTCATTCTTTGAGGTTCTTTTACAAAACCGCAATGCCTTTATTAAAATCACAGTAAGAAATGATGGTTTTATAAGTAGAAGGGAAATTTATAACCATAACCCTTTGTATAACCATGTTTGCAATAGCCATTGCGGCTATCATAGCACTTATTATACTGCGTACTATGATAATTGCAACAGCCATCATCATTACGGACATAACCATGTCGTTTATGTAAAGAACTATATGCCAAAACATGGTCATGGGTATGCTCATGGATACTATGAGAAGAAGAATAAAAATCACAAGTCATATAAAAAATCACCAGTACGAACTGTTGCCAGACGTGATATTTACACCAGGCGAGATCGGTATTATGACCAGCCAAAAGAGGTGGATAGATCAAGCCGACCAAGTAGAACAAAATATACTGGAAATTCCAGAAACTCTAGCACTGTTAGATCAAGAACTGGTAACTAACAAAAAAGCCACCTTATGGGTGGCTTTTTTTCTCTAATTCTCTCTGCGGTTCCTCTGTTTTCTCCGTGGTTTTACAATTATTTTTAATTCGCCTCTAACAATTTAAACAACTCATCAAGATCGGGAGTGATGATGATCTCAGTTCTTCTGTTCTTTTGCCTTCCCTCTTTGGTCTCATTAGTAGCTACAGGCACAAATTCACCTCGTCCTGCCGCAGATACCTGCTCCGGAGGTAAGCCAGCCTTGGTTAATATTCTTATAATTGAAGTTGCTCTGAGCACAGATAAATCCCAATTGTCATTCATAAACTGTGAGGTTCTGCCTATGGCTACATTGTCCGTATGGCCTTCAACCATGATATGAATATCCTTTTGGTCTTTTATGGCTTTCGCCAATTGTTCCAAAGCAGTAATTCCCTTTGGGTCAACTGCCGTACTGCCCGATTTAAACAATAATTGTTCTGCCAGCGAAACATATACTTTTCCGTTTTTAACCGAAACAGTAAGATCACTTTCTTTGAAGTTTAACAAAGCCTGTGAAATCCGATTTTTCAGAGCCTGAACAGGCTTTTCTTTATTGGCCAATATTTCTTCAAGTTCCTTGACCTTTTCCTCACGAACCGCCAGATCAGCACTTAGTTGTTCATTTTTCTTTTGAGTTACTTCAAGGTTTTCCTTCAAAGTCAGGAGGCGTTCCTGCTGCTCAGCAAGATCCCTTGTCATTTTACCACTGTTATTTAAAAGATTATTATAATAGGTCTCCAACTGTGCATGGTCAGCACTTAGTTTTTTATATTTAGAGTTAGATGCCCTAATTTTTCCTCCCAAGGAAGCCGTGTCCTTTTTTAGGTTCGATAACTCATTCTCTAGTCTTGATACCACTCCTAAGGAAGTTTCTAAACTATCCCTACTATTTGCCAGATCCGTTTCAAGATTAATTTTATCACCTAACAGATCATCATATTTCTTTTGCGTTACACATGAGGCACTTATGACCAAGACAACTGAAATTAACAGGGTTATACTTTTCATATTATATTAATGTTTATGCGAATATCATAAATAGGTACTTCAAATAAAATTTGATAACGTTCTATCCTTGTTAAAGTTTGAATATCTTTATTTTAAATAAAAACGACTATTATGACTGGCATGTTGAAAGAAGATTCCCTTAAGGGGAAAACCATTATTGTAACAGGGGGCGGAACAGGACTAGGAAGATCGATGGGTAAGTATTTTTTGGAACTAGGCGCTAATTTGGTGATCGCTAGCAGGAAAATTGAAGTCCTTGAAAAAACAGCTCAGGAACTTGAGAAAGAAACGGGTGGCAAAGTATTGCCCATAGCCTGTGATATCCGGAAATACAATGAAATAGAAAATGTCATCGATAAAGCTGAAAACAAATTTGGTAAGATAGATGGTGTGCTCAATAATGCTGCTGGAAATTTTATAAGCCCCACCGAAAGACTTTCCAATCGTGCTTTTGATATTGTAATTGATATCGTCCTAAAAGGTACTTACAACTTCACCTTAGCGGCCGGAAAAAACTGGATCAATAAAAAACAAAGTGGTACTTTCTTGAATATCGTCACTACCTACGCTTGGACTGGCTCAGGCTATGTGGTCCCTTCTGCTTGCGCCAAAGCAGGTATATTGGCCATGACAAGGTCTCTAGCCTCCGAATGGGCCAAATACAACATTAGAAGTAATGCCATAGCGCCTGGCCCCTTTCCTACAGATGGTGCATGGAAACGATTATTCCCAGGGGAAGTAGCTAAAAAAATTGATCCATTACAGCGAATTCCTTTAAAGAGATTTGGGGAGCATCAGGAACTGGCCAATCTTGCAGCCTATCTCATGTCCGATTATTCAGCCTATGTCAATGGTGAAGTGGTCACTATTGATGGTGGGGAATGGCTCCATGGTGCTGGTGAGTTTAACGGCCTAGAAGCAGTGACCCCTGAAATGTGGGATGCCTTAGAAGAAATGAGATCGAAAAAATAATATTACTATGTCTCTGCCACCAAGGCACCAGCATCATCTTCAAAAAAGAATAGAAAACAATAGTTTGCGGTCATTAACTACTGTAAACAAGCTCATTGACTTTTCTTCCAATGATTATCTTGGGTTGTCCAGAAATAAAGCCTTATGGCAAATCATTCAAGATTCAAAAACCACAAAGTCCAATGGATCAACCGGATCAAGGCTATTAACAGGCAATAGTGATTGCGCAATAGCGGTTGAAAGATTTTTAGCTCTTCAATTTCAATCGCAAGCAACATTGGTTTTTAACTCGGGCTACAATGCCAACCTTTCTGTGCTCTCTACATTACCTTTGAGAAATGATGTTATCTATTATGATGAACTTTCCCATGCCAGCATAAAGGATGGCATTCGTTTGAGTTTAGCAAAAAAAGCTAGTTTCAAACACAATGATTTGGTTGACCTTGAAAAAAAATTAAAAGCTCAGACAGAGGGTGACACGTATGTTGTTGTTGAATCAGTTTACTCAATGGACGGAGATATTTGTGATCTACAGGCACTGGTTCAAATCAGTAAGCGACATAAGGCCTATCTAATTGTGGATGAAGCACACGCTACTGGGCTGATGGGAATCAACGGTGGCGGTCTTTCAGAAACGCTTGGGTTACAAAATGATATCTTCTGTAGAATCTACACTTTCGGTAAGGCCATGGGGATTCACGGAGCTGCCATAGCGGGTTCCAACGAGTTAATACAATATCTTATAAACTTTGCACGTCCCTTTATTTATACCACAGCACCTCCTGACCACCATTACGCAGCAATAAAATGTGCTTTTGAATTTCTCAATCAACATCCTGAGCTTAAAGAAAAGGCACAACTGCAAACAAAATATTTTACCCAACAGGCCAACTCTATTCTTGGTAATAAGTATAAAAGAACCAATAGCAATCACCCTATCCAAACTATTCTCATTGAAGGCAATGATGAAGTAAGGCAATTGGCCAAACACCTGCAATACAAAGGTTTTGATGTAAAGCCTATTTTATCGCCCACTGTAAAGGAAGGACAAGAAAGGCTAAGAATCTGCATTCATTCTTTTAATACAAATGATGAAATAACCGCTTTGATTGATACCTTAGCGGCCTATTCATGAATTATTTTATAACAGCCATAGGAACGGACAGTGGTAAAACCATGATATCCTCTGCACTCTCACTTGCCATTGGTGCTGACTATTGGAAACCCATTCAGGCCGGATTCCCCACTGACACGAATACAGTCAAAAACTTGACGGACAATCAAGTGACTTGCCATGAAGAACAATATATTTTAAAGACTCCTGCATCCCCACATCAAGCAGCTAAAATGGATGGGATTGAACTAAGCCTGAGGAAATTCACCCGCCCCAAAACAAACCATAATCTCGTAATAGAAGGTGCAGGTGGGTGCATGGTACCAATCAATAACCATGAATTTATGATTGATTTAGTGCCGAAATTTGGAGCTGAAATAATCCTTGTCTCAAACCTTTATTTAGGAAGCATCAATCACACAATACTTACTTTGGAATTGATAAAACAACGGGGTTATACTTTAAAGGCCATTATTTTTAATGGGCCATCTAATTCAGCTACAGAAGATATAATTATGAAAAACACATCTGCTCCATGTTTGATTAAAATTCCACAGATGGATCAAGTCAATCAGAAATCGATATACACATTAAGTCAAAACATTAAAAAGAATTGGAATGAATTGGGTTGGTAGGGACAAAGCAGCGATTTGGCATCCATTTACGCCCCTTGAAGGTGTTGATGATCCATTAATGATAACGAGTGCTGAAGGCATTTATTTACATACAGAGGATGGCCGGAAAATAATTGATGCTGTATCATCCTGGTGGGTAAATTTACACGGTCACTCCCATCCCTTCATTGCAGAAGCAATAGCCAAACAAGCATCTGGTTTGGAACATGTCATTTTTGCCGGATTTACCCACAAGCCTGCTATTGAGCTTGCCGAAGCTTTGTTATCCATTTTGCCAGCCAATCAATCAAAAATATTCTATTCTGATAACGGCAGTACATCAGTTGAAGTAGCGCTTAAAATGGCCCTACAGTTTTGGTACAATCAGGGTATGGAAAAGAAAAAAATCATTGCCATAGATGGTGCTTATCATGGTGATACATTTGGCTCTATGTCGGTAGGTGAGCGCAGCGATTTCACTAAACCTTTTGCCAAACATCTGTTTGATGTTGATTTTATTGATTTCCCTAGGTCAGATAACGAAAAGGAGGTATTCCATCAGTTTCAGGAAACTGTTGCTACTGGTGATATTGCCGCATTTATCTATGAGCCTCTGATTCAAGGTGCCTCGGGCATGAGAATGTATAGTACAACCATTCTCAATAGATTAATTACACATGCTCAAGAAAATAATATCCTTTGTATTGCTGATGAAGTTATGACAGGTTTTGGACGAACAGGCAAACTGTTTGCATCCCAGTACTTAACTAGATCACCCGATATTATGTGCCTATCTAAAGGAATCACTGGGGGGGCTATGGCATTAGGGGCAACCTCCTGTACCGATAAGGTTATTGAGGCATTTCGGTCTAAAGATTTAAAGCAGACATTCTTACATGGACATTCATATACGGCCAACCCAATAGCATGTGCGGCTGGCATAGCAAGTTTTAAGCTTTTAACTGATCCATATTGCCAAAAAAATATTGACCGTATTACAGCTAACCATTTGGCCTTTGTAGAAAAACATAAAAATGCGCCTGTCATCAAAAACATCAGGTCAATGGGTTCTATTCTGGCGCTGGAGTTTAAAACAGATAGTGATTCGTCCTATTTTAGCGAACTCAGAAATACATTATATCCATTCTTTATCGAAAAGGATATTTTATTGAGGCCGCTTGGCAATCTTATTTATATAATACCGCCTTATATTATTCAGGATGAAGAGCTTAGCAAAATATATCGGGCTATAGAAGAATTTTTAAATCTTATGCCTTCGCATCCTTCTTAAAAAACTCTTCCAGTTTCTTTTTCAACTCTGGTGAGCTCTTGGTGTATTCTGGAGAGTTACCTTTCTTTTCAGGGAAAGTCTCCACATGTAATGTCTGTGTTGGGAAAGCGAAATTAACCCCTAATTTATCAGCTAGTTTTATGATATCGATCAATATCTCATGCCTTGCTTTAAGCTCTTCCGACCAGGTTGGCACTTTGAAAAATATATAAAATAAAATATCCAGAGAGGACACTCCCATACCATTAAAGTGAATTTCAAAATAGTCCTTTCTAGTTTTAGGGTGGGTCTCCACTATTTCCTTTAATCCAGCTACAAAAGTTTCTATGACAGCAGGCGGTGTATCATAATTTACGGCTATATTGGTCATAAACCTTCGATAAACCCTCAGTCCATGATTATTGATCAGCTGATTGGTAATGACTCCATTGGGAATAGACATAACAGAATTTGCAAATGTTCTGATTCTGGTTGATCGAAAGCCCACTTCCTCTACAGTACCGTCTAAGTCTCCTGAAGTTATCCAATCCCCAACTTGAAAAGGGCGATCCACGAAGATCATTAATGAACCAAAAAAGTTCTTGATGGTATCCTGAGCCGCTAACGCAAATGCCAAACCGCCAATGGAAAGGCCTGCTATTAAGCCTGTAATATCAAAATCCAGATTATCCAATATAAATAACCCTCCCACTATTACCACAAAAGTTTTCAACACTTTCCGTAGTAACGGCACCAGTTGATCATCCAAAGTACTTTCCGTCTTATCGGCTAGCTTGGCTAAGTACATAGAAAAAATATCCACTAACCTGTAGAAAAATACTATCGCAAATATTGGCCATATAGCCCGTAACGATAATATTACATAATGGCTCATATTAATAGGAAGCTGTAGTATCGGCACAAATAATATGAGCAATGGAAATATTACTAAGAAACTAATTGGTTTGGCAACAGGAATTACCACTTCATCCGCTAGCTTTTGATAACCCATCCGAAATAATACCTGGATAATGATTTTCTCAAAAATGAGTGTGAAAACCTTATGAAGCACAAAACAAACGATCACTAAAATCAAGATACCCAACAGTTGCCAGCCCCATAGACCAAACATTTTGAAACTTCCCGATGTAGGCGGTAACATTTCAAGTAATTTATCAGTGCCAAATGGATAGACTTCCTTATGAAGGCTTTCGATCTTGCTTACCGTTTTTATAGAGTACAACCATTTTTTTCCATACTTTTCAACATATATGTCAGGATATTTGTTTGAGGGCGTAAACCTCGCTTTGTTAATAACGGTATCCTTATAATTGGTCTCTCTTGGTATTTCATTCAAATCAATAAAAATGGCGCTGCCATCAAATATCTGCTTCAATTTTAAACTCAGATCCTTCAAATCCTTCCCATTTCTCCCTTCCTTATTTAAAGCTTTAGATGAAATTTCAGGATGAAAATCATCAGGTTGCAAATACTTTAAATGCGTTAGTATCGCATCATATGGCGTTGCCAGACTATATTCCAAACTATCTTGTTCTATAGTCTGCCCATTGCTAAATGTTATTGAAAATAATACGAATAGAGATAACACTATTTTTCTCATATGACTTAAAATGTTAAAAGTTTATAAGTGTCATTGGCCACCGTATAAACCGTAAATTTATTTTTAGATTCTGAGAACAGAATACCCACTTCTTGATCACTATCGATTGGTGTGGAATTAACCAATGAGCCATCTGATTTATAAATGTAAGTAAACTCCTGTATTGGATCTGTAACCACATAAATCTGATTATCAGGTGAGAAGTAATAATATTGAATTTTTAATTTTTCAGATCCCAAATAATCTTTAGCTAATACCTCCTTTTTTGTAGCATCAATAATAACTAGCCTATTGGTCTCTTGTCTGGCAATGATGTACGATTTTTTAAGTGCGTCAGGCACAATCTGAAATTTGGCGTCTTTTGTCTGCTTGTACAATTCCTCGCTACTTTGTATCTCACCTACTAGGTTGATTTTATAAAGTCTTCCATTCCTAGACAATAAATTTAAAATGGTTTTTGAAAAATCAGCACCCATTTCCACAAAAATATCAGTATCGAACCGATCATCCATTTGAACAGGGAATCCCTTCAATACTTCACCCCTTCGATTCCAGGCCATTAATTTTCCATCCTGTTGGAGTGCCACAATGCAATCTCTTCCCCTCACCCTTAAATGAAATGGTCTACTCGATAATTTGCCATTCATTTTCATGGGATTCCACCCTTCTAATGCTTTTCCTTCTTTGCCCAGTAAATGTATATTGCCCCTATCATCACCCAAAAGGAACCTATACTTTTTACTGTTATCATAATCTACCACATTGGCAAATTCTATATTAAAATCAACCTGAATGGGGTAGTTTTCTACTCTGTTGCCAAGCCTATCAATGATATATAGGTTGTTTTTAGTAGCAAAGAAATATTGAAGTTTCTTATTATTATAGATATCTACTTGGTCAATGTCAGATACAATTGGTTCTTTAATGGCAGTTGACCACAGCTTCTTCCCCTCGGATGATATTAAATTCAAATTATTCAGTGAATCTTGCAGGATTACCTCCAATCGGTTTGTATTATGGTTTTTGACCACATAAGGTTTAGTAATTATTGGAACTGTAAAACTTAAACTCTGATCAATGTTGTAGATTGGCCTTTCTATCGTTGGAGCCCTTTGCTCATGTAACAAAGATATACTTGTATAAAAATATTCATCTACCCTACTAAATTGAATGGACGCTAATTTAAATCTCTTCAATGGTTGTGCGTTCTTATTAAAGTATTCTTTCCATTCTGGTTTGAATGCGGTATTAATTCTTGGCCACAACCTTTGAATATTATAAATAATACTCACGTTATTCTCTTCCAATCCACTTTCTAAAAAATTATTATAAACAACTGATTTTCCCCAAGTCTCTTCGTTTTCAATACTTTGAAGTAAATCTTTTAAAACTTCGATGTTGTTCCCAAATACAATATTTTCCCCTAATGGTAAATAATAAGTTGTTTCATAACCAGTATAATCAGGCCCAAAAACCTTTAATGGAAATCCTTCAACTTTAATTTCCCTTATTTTATAGTTACCATAACTTTCAATATAAAGTGAGTCCCCCAAAGCCTTTGAGGTATTCTCGGCAAAAACATTTAATTGATTGAGCGCCTGATTTATATCATTGGTAGAAACAAACAATAATGAATTATTGTTGGGGCCATTATCAAAAGATACAGAACAAAGGCCATCTTTTATCCAACCATAAGTCTCATTAACATCGTAATCATAGGTCTTCAAAAAATCATTCCTATTTAATATGTAGGATGACGCTTTGGCATTCCAATAAACAAGTAGCCTATTGTACCACGATTTTGCGTCACTTGTTAAATATTTGGTGGCCTCTGATGCTGCCGTTGGAATATAATAATCAAATCGATCATTTACTGCCGTCTGGTCAATGAAGGTTTCCAAAAAGTCATTCTTACCTGTAAGGGTAAAGCCATTTAGGGTTAATTTATTGTCAGATAGTGAAATATCAAAAAAACCATTATTAGCCCAATTTTGGACATCTGTGGATCGCTTTAGTTTAAAAATCTGGGTAAGTCTATTCAAATTGCTGAAATTGACATAAATATTACCATCGTCATTAGTCAATTTAGGTATATCCAAAAGTTGTGAATTGGTTTTTATAAAAGACGCAACGTTATCATCATTTAATAGTCTAATTACATCTTCAACTAAGAATGGTTTAAAGCTGCAAACCAATGTGCTATTGTCTATTAGGTAAGACAATACGCCATTATCTATATTTAACTCTTGAATTACCCGGCCTTGGTAAACCCTGGATGCTATTTGTGCAGATTGTTTATTTTTATCTAAAAAGCTTAGAAATGCAGCTTGTCTTTCTTTTATGCTCAAATCAATAAAAAATGTATAGCTTAAGGTGCTATTACTAGCTACATGAGCAGAAATTAGCACTGGGCCATTTAGTAATATATCACTAAAATTATCAGTACTATCCTTACCCGTTAATAGATTCTGTAGTTCCCTAAACTCTTCGATTTTATTAAACGATTGGGAAGTCCCATTCTTGTTTAATTTCTCAATTGTCTGGAGTAGATTACTAGATTCAAGTACAAAAGCAGCGTCATTGGTTACATATTCCCAAATCCCACGATTGGTTTTTTGGTTATATTTATTATATACTAAATATCCTGCAATGGAGGACATTATTAAAATTGTAAAAATTAAGGCGGTCTTTTTCAAAATTGAAGGTTTATACAAATAAACTCAAATTGATGCTATTAATATAACCTTGAGTACTGATAGTTATTATAGAAAAGGTATAAAAGCAAAAAACC
>DDIU01000039.1 GCA_002338655.1 Flammeovirgaceae bacterium UBA1842
AGTAATTAGATGGAGCTTTTTTCAATCTCGCTTACAACTACCTTAAATTGAAAGCAAGAAATATTTGTGCGTTTGAATTTTTCGCATCTCCCAAAAGAGATTTAGCGTCACCACTTTTAGCAATCTCTTTCAATCCATAGTTGTATCTCACACCCACTGACATCACATCAAAATTAAGTGCGGCACCTCCAGCCAATCCGAAATCCCATTTTTCAAAGTTATCTCTATCAAGCTCTCTATTTGTGGAGAAGAAATTATCTTCCGTTTTAGATCGTGCACCTACCAGGTATCCGAAATAAGGCCCAAAGTGGATATCTGCTGCATCGCCTATTTTAAAAGTAGCCAGTACGGGAATGTCCAAATAATTCAAATTAAAATCTGCCGTGCCGTTATAGGTGGTTCCACCATACTCTGTTCGGGCTCCTTTTGCTGAGTAATTTAACTCCGGTTGTAAAACAAAAGACCCTTCACCTAACTGGGTGAAAACACCTATATGAAACCCTACTCTTACATTCTCATCGTCTGCCTCATTTACATAAAGGTTACTGAAGTTTACTCCACCTTTGATACCTCCACGGTTTTCTTGCGCGTGTGACGTACTTATAGTAGTGAGGGTCAATAGCATTAGACTAGCTAATGTCAAAATTCCATTTTTCATATCATTATTGTTTTGGTTTGACCTAGTATACTCTAATTACATGCCATTTCACCTCAGCCGTTGTTTAGGGTGAATTCAGTAGTTGTAAGGGTACAAATTGCCCAAAAGTGTGGAATTATATCAGCAGTTTGAGCAAATATGGATCACTCAGTCAACAGCGCATGGATGATCTTATTAAATTCCCGATCAAAGGAAGCATAGTAACTGCCGGTGGCGGGTCCATTGAAGTATTTTTGCATGTAACGGACGAAGCCATTTTTATCAACTATCATCAATGTAGGAAAGGCTTTTACTTTATCTATAAATGGGAATGCCAGTGCGGCTTGTCCCTTGTTCATTGGGCCTCCGAGCTTGATATCATACGGTACCTGCATTTCTTCCCTATAGTCCTTTATCCGCTGATTGCCATATTGGGTAGAGAAATTAGCCTCATAGGATACAGCCAAGATATCCACCGCTTTATTTTGGTTATTGGCATACCAATCCACCAGATAGTTTGTTTGGTCAAAGCTATTGGGACACCAAGTACCAAAAAGTTGGATAATTAATACCTTATCAAAATATTTATCCTCATCTATTTTCGTATCCGGATCACCTGCCGTAAGGATATCAAAATAAGGCCTTTGCCCCGGCCCCACTTCTTCAAAAGGGCTATTTAGCTCCGCTTGTTCATTAGCAACACCCTCCCAGGCTTCTTTAAATCCGGAGTCGAAATAAAATTCCCCACTCCATTTGTCATCAACGTAGTGTCCGGTCAAAAAAAAACCATGAGCCCCATCAAAAGAGGACATCTTGATGGAATCGCCTTCTACAATACCTTCAAAATATCTAAAATCCCCTACCTCTGTAAGAATTGTACCCGTTACCTGGCTGTTTTCTTGTTCAAATAACCCAACCGCATCATAGGGTGGGCCACCTTCTGGTTTAAACCGGATAGATAGCTTTTTTAGTAGTTTGAAGTCATTTTTGTTAGATGGGTTATATCGTGGTACTCCATAATTTGCTTTGAAAGGTATGCCTTCTTCCTTATACCCTTTTTTCCACATGCCCATCATTTGATTCTCATCATAATGTGCACGAATTTCAGCATCAAAAGGATGCATGGGAATAATGATGCTATCACCTATTATCTTTACTTTATTGAGCTCAATCCGCTCCTTTCCATTTACCAAGGTCACTATTGGTGTACCATTATCATAATGCAGCTCAAAAGTGAAAGGGACTTTCGTTTCCTTATAGTCGAGAAGCCCTTGCCATTGTCCTTCAAGGGGTTTAGGTGGCTGTGCAAAAGCCTGTACCATAATGCCCATAACAACTATTAGAGTTAATGAAATCTTCTTTTTCATAGCTTGTTTTGTTATAAATCAAATCTAATGATTTTCCTGTTGGTAAAAGACAAAAAAACCGTGTCATACTGAGGATTAACCTTTGGGAGCAATCCTAAATGAAAGACTGCTTCGTGCCTCGCAGTAACCAGATAATTGGTTATTACAAACTGTCCGGTAATGAAGGCGTGTCGAAGGAAGATTGGAACTTGCCAGTTTTCTTAGAATATTGAATGATGAATAACGAGTATTAAATGTAGAATTTAGAATAAATAAGATGACGTGCTTGATGCCTGTTTTTATTCCAATAGGTAAAAATACTATGTCAATTAGCTCTTTTTTGATTCGAGTAGCAGATTATTGTCGGGTTTAAATCAATGTTTAGAGTTCCTGACCAATGAAATACCCGTAAATTTGAAATATGCTTCAATCCCGACATAAAGTAATATTGTATCACATCTTATTTTGGATTACCTATTCCTCCATATTTACTTTTGTAGAGGGTGGTTATTCGAATAAATTTCAAAATGCATTTTATATTGAAGTAGTCTATTTACCCTTCCGTTTAGTTGTAGTCTATCTGAATTTCTTTTGGCTCATGCCAAAATACCTGCTCAAAAGAAAAATCGGATTGTATATGGTATTAACAATTTTCACAATAATCATCGCCAGTTTTGGGCATAGGTACACTGCCTATTACCATACCAACGCTTTTATTTTTCCGGGTTGGGAGCAGGGGGACTTTTGGCAAGCTTACAAATTTTTACAATCCGGTATGATCATTACTTCGCCCATGATATTCCTGATAGGGCTGACTATAGTAGCTAAGTGGGTGAGTACCGAAAGAAGGGCTGAGCTTTTGGAAAAAGATAAACTCAAAGCTGAACTTGGGTATTTGAGGTCTCAAATCAACCCCCATTTCTTTTTCAATACCTTAAATAATCTTTATGGCTTGGCGCTGCAAAAGTCTGACAGAACAGCGGAAGTGGTCATGAAACTCTCAGAGTTAATGAGCTATATCCTTTATGAGGCTGACCGTGAACATGTGCCTTTATCGAAAGAAATAGATCAAATAGAGCGGTACATAGCCCTCGAACAAATTCGCTATGAAAATAGGTTTAAACTTGATTTCCAAATTGATGGAGATATAGATCAATTTCAGATTCCGCCCCTTTTACTATTGCCGTTTGTTGAAAATAGTTTTAAACATGGGGTAAACAAAGACTCCCAAGAGGGTTGGGTGAGCATCACCATCAATGTAAATGAATCGGAATTTTACTTTAGTATCAAAAACAAAATCCCTGCGCTCAAAGAAAAGGACAACTCCGATAATAATGGATTGGGCATTGCCAATACAAAAAAGAGGCTTGAGCTTCTTTTTCCTAATTGCCACTCGTTGGAGTGCAATGAAACAAAAGAACTATTCAGTGTTACACTCACCATAACCCGTACTGATAATGAAGGTTAATTGTTTGATAATAGATGACGAAGTAATAGCCCAAGATATCATTGAGAGCTATATCAAGCCCTTGGAGCAGTTTCAATTAATAGGCAAATGTAAAGATGCCCTAGAAGCGAATAACATTATTCAGGATAGCCCCATTGACCTAATATTTCTCGATATAGAAATGCCACATATCAATGGCTTGGCTTTTCTTAAAAATCTAAAGAACCCTCCCCAAGTAATTCTGACCACGGCCTATAGGGATTATGCCCTTGAAGGGTTCGAACTTGATGTAGTTGACTACCTCTTAAAACCCATCTCACAGGAGCGCTTTCTGAAGGCAGTCAATCGGATACTATCACGGCCCAAGCCATTATCTCAAAATCATGCTTATATCTACATGAAAGTAGATCTGAAGATGGTGCAGGTATATCTGGATGAGATCCTCTACATTGAAGGTCTGAGCAATTATGTGCGTATCTTTTGTAAAGTCCGTACCTTAATTAGCTATCAAAAACTAAGTCACTTAGAAGAGGTTTTACCCGACAATCAGTTTATTCGTTCACATCGGTCAAACATCATAAGTATCGATAAGATTACTTCCTACACCAATAATGAAGTAAGCATCGGTAATGTTGAACTGCCAATTGGAGGGAGTTATCGGGAAAAATTAATACAACTGCTAAACAAACATCAGTTTTAATATTTAATCCTTTCCCAATCAGATTCGCCCGTTTTTTTCCACTCGTCTGCCTCCTTTGATTTCTGGAATGTTTCTGCCCTCATTTTATCATTTCCGTCTAAATAATGAAGGTCTCTGGTGTAATACTGTTGCCCTTGTGAAGTGATGGACTTAAATTGAATATCCAGATCATTCTCACCATAAGCCGTAATACTTCCTGTGCTCATTTCCCCCCACGTAGTCCGCTGTACAAGATAGATGTTCTTCTCGGCTTTGTTGATGAAATTCCATATTTGGATGAGCAATACAGAGTCGCCATTATTTTTCACCCCATAGATATTGCCCTGAACAGACTCTTTGTCTCCCCAATTTGTAAACCGCATATAAAATAATTTGAAATCATCTGGGTTCCCAGGGTTTTGCTGGTTTTGGGATATCCAAGTGCCTCCAACTACGTGGTTTAATAATTCATGAAGCTGCGACTGTCCCACTGTTTCGGAAAAATGTAATAAACAAATGGCTATAGATAGAATTATTATTTTCTTCATTTCATTCCATATTTAGTTTGAGTACAACCACTTCATAAAGTTTGTCATTAGGAAAAAGAGTACCATCCTTATTAAATTTTTCAAATTGTGAATTGGCTATATAATAAAAATCCCGTCCCCGCATAACACCCGTTGTAGGGTGGTCTAACATCGGATGATTATACTCAAGCACCTGTGCTTCTTTGATTCCATCACCCGCATCATTTAGGTAATACCTAGTTACTGCCTTGACATCGGGTTGTATGCCTATCAATGACCATTTGTAGTAATAGAGTCCATCAATACTCGCTTGTCTAGCTACATTTATCCCTTCTGGCACGGATAGTTGAGTCACCTTTTTATCCTTGATGTCAATGCGGGCAAGACCATCGCTATGTGCTACAAACAGGATGGATTGATTGTCGGCCAATGTGATACCATTTGGATATTTAATTAGGTCATTCTGTACAAATTTTTCAAGTTTATCTGACCCCACAGAAATTTTATATATGGCATGTTCTCCAAACATATGTGTAGCATATACATCCCCATTGCGCGCTACCACCAGATCATTGAAGAAATGAACTTCTCCCCTTTGATCAAGGACAAACTTTTGAAGAAGTTTACCAGAAGTGAGATCAAACTTGAATATACCTGCCGGCCTTCCTTCCTTATCGTCTTTCCAAGTATAATTGATCAGGTTGTCACCACCAGAACTGCATACCCACAACGCATTTCGATCTGCATCTACTTTCATACCGATAATCATCCATAAACCCCATGTACTTCCTTCTATAAAGGTACTTTGGTTACCATTTGCCCCCATCTTTATGACTTTTCCTTTTCGAGTGCTACCTATGTAAAACGAATTATCAACAGGATTAAAAGCGATATTTTCGGGAAGCAGGTCCTTTTCGGGTATGGTAAAAGCGACAAAACTATTATTGAGATAATCCTGAGCAAAAACGGGTAAACAAAAGAATATAAGGGCACATTGGAGTAATTTTTTCATAGCTGCTTTTTTTGTATTAAAGTACGGAGCTACAAATTATTGTTTCTGAATATTATGCAAACGACTAGGTGACTGATCCAAATGACAGGATAAATTATGTGGAAATAAAAAAGATCAGCACAAAATGTGCTGGATTTCCAGACCCATCGGGATAAACTTCTCATCCCTCCTCTCTAAAATAACCAACCTCTAAAACAAAAAACCCAACTTGATATAACTCAAGTTGGGTTTAAAAACGCAGAGGAGGAGGGATTTCCCGACTCATCGGGATAAACTTCTCATCCCTCCTCTCTAAAATTTACTAACCCGTTTTACACTAAAAAAGCCCATCTACTTTATGTAAATGGGCTTTAATGCAGAGGAGGAGGGATTTCCCGACTCATCGGGATAAACTTCTCATCCCTCCTCTCTAAAATTTACTAACCCGTTTTACACTAAAAAAGCCCGTCTACTTATCGTAAACGGGCTTTAGTGCAGAGGAGGAGGGATTCGAACCCCCGGTACCTCGCGGTACGCTGGTTTTCAAGACCAGTGCATTCGACCGCTCTGCCACTCCTCTGTTTATTATTAATACCTTAATAAAGATCTTTTTCTTTATTTATCATTTGCCCATCCCCTTCGGGGCAAGACCAGTGCATTTCACATCGGGATCACTATGTGACAACCGCTCTGCCATCTTTGGCATCCCTTCTGGACACTCCCCTAAATATTCATTCGGAACGCTTTCCGAATGGGTCTGCAAATGTATGTTTTAATTTAAATTTGGCAAATACTACTATTACTTTTTTTACGCGTTTTTCATTATTCAGACCGAAGCTGTTTTGTCAACCTCACTGGCCACAACTTCAGTACCTGAAAGGCGATAAGCCTGATGGATACTCGCGTTTATCTCATAGCCTACCAGCATAACAATACTCAAAATTTCCTGCCAAATCATAAGTGCGATCAAAACCCCCAGTGAACCATACAGCTTATTGTAGGTAGCGAAGTTTGATACGTAATAGGAAAAACCATAGGTAACTAAGATGCAAAGACCTGCAGCTACAAAAGAGCCTATTGAAAAAAACCTCCAATTGTAATGAACTGCCGGCCCAAAATAATAGATAAACGAAATGGCAAAAAAGAAGACGACAAACAACACTATGAATCGGACTACAAAGAAGATTTGAAATAGGTATTGCTCAATGTCAAGCCATTGTATTTCATTCATGAAGTTTACCGTAACGTTGCCAATAACCAGCAAGACACTGGCAAGTATAAGTGCCATAGCCAGCATGAGTGTAAGGCCAGTAGCAATCAATCTCATTTTTAAAAAACCCCTTTTATCTATGGTTTTATAACAGGAGTTGAATGCTTTCATCAGCGACATCATACCATTCGTGGCTAGGTACAATGAAAAAACGGCACCAAATGTCAAAAGGCCCCCTCTGGTTCTACTCACAATATCTTCGATAGTAGGTGAAACAGTCTCATACATGCTGGCCGGCATTATCTGGGACATGAACTCCAATATACTTGTCCTGCTCACCTCTGGAATAACTTCATGGATATAAGGTGTTAGGGTAAAGAGAAAAATAATAGCAGGAAATAACGACAGGGTGAAATTAAAGGCCACCCCATTTGCTCTTTCAATGATTTCGTCCTTAGTTACCTTTTCAATAAACACCTTAATTACCTCATAAAGAGTAAGCCCTTCATAACGCTTAAACTTGATCTTCTTTAATAAAGAAATCAAGTTGCGGTACATGGCCGAATTCAATATAAAGTCGGTTATTTTTTGTTTCATGGTTAAAAATAAGAGGCCAATATTTTTTCCATTACCTCAGGCATTTTACAGGGTCTACCTGTTTGCATATTCACAAAAACGAGCAGTGTTTCACCTAGATGTATCACCTTGCCACTTTCATTTTTTATTTCATAGTCAAACTTGATCCTGACGCCCGGCTTTTCCTTTATGGTGGTCACTATGGTCAGTAGTTCATCATACAGTGCAGGCGCAAGGTACTTAGAATTATTTTCGAGCACGGGCATCATCACACCCATTTCTTCCAATTCACGATAAGTGAGCCCTAAATTCCTTAAGCTTTCCACACGACCAATTTCGAAGTACCTGGCATAGTTGCCATAGTAAACGTATTTCATCTGATCTGTATCAGCATACCTTACGCGTATTTTGGTCTCAAACTGATACATTAGTTACCGTTTAGTCGTGCCTTTCTCTGTTCAATTGAGAGCTGCCTTTGATACTTATTTGCATTGTTAATATGATCTCTGATATTATCTGCAAAATTATGATACCCAGAAAAATCTTCTCTGGCACACATATAAATGTAGTTATGCCTAGCGTAGTGCAGCACAGCATCTACCGCATAAATAGGTGGCATATTGATAGGCCCAGGAGGCAGCCCTGTGTATTTATAAGTATTGTATGGCGAGTCAACCTCCTTATGTACGTTCAGTACACGTTTTAAACCAAAATCACCCGAAGCGAACACCAAAGTAGGATCCGCCTGCAAAGCAATATTCTTTTTTAATCTATTTATGTATAAGCCGGCAATGATTTTAGCCTCCTCTTTTTTCACACTTTCAGCATTTACGATTGAAGCCAAAGTAATAACCTCTATGGGTGTCAAATGAAGCGAATCTGCCAATGCGGTCCTTTCTTCATTCCAGAATATTTTAAACTCTTTGTGCATCCTTTCCATCAGCTCCTTACCACTAATATTGTAGTAGACCTCATAGGTATTGGGAATAAACATGGCAATAATATTGTCATTATTGAATTCTTTGCTTGATTCCACAAAATCATTAAGCGCACTGTCAAACTCTTGCGTGGACAAAGCCAGATTGGCGGTCAGTTTTTCAGCCAAATCCTGCTTTAAGCGAATATTATTGAAAGTCACCCTCACTGGCAATTGCACACCAGACCTAAGCAGGCGAATGACCTCAATGTTGGTCATGTTTGATTTTATCCTATACCTGCCGGGTTTAATCGCCTCATCATAATTCATTATCTTGGCCATAAAACTAAAGGACACAAGGTCTTTTACGTAATCGAAATCGCGTATTTTATCAAGAAGCGACCTGAAAGTCTCATCTTTTTCTATCTGTAGCACCTTACTTTCACGGTTCACCAAAAAATTGGGTGAGAACATAATCTGATAGCCATAAAACGAAAAAGACGATAATAATATCGAAAATACAAGAATGAAAATGACTAGGATTTTTCTTTTTTCCATAGGATTATAAAATTACAAGATGCAAAGATACCCTGATTTCATTACTTTACTATTGCTGACACATCAAAAACAACGTGGTAAAGAGTCCCGTTATTTTTTAACTTTACAGAATAACCGATAAGACGAAAACAACAAATGGCTGCTGAACTAATTACTTTACATCCTGACAATCCTGAACCAAGAAAGATCAACCACGTAGTAAATCTACTGAAAGAAGGTGCCGTAATTATTTATCCAACTGACACTATCTACGGAATTGGCTGTAGCCTTTTTAATAAAAAAGCCATTGATCGGGTATGTAGAATTAAAGGCCTGAAGCCAAAGAACTTCAACCTTTCATTCATTTGTAATGACATCAGCCAAATAGCTGAATATGTAAAACGAATAGACACGCCTACCTTCAAACTATTAAAGAAAGCATTACCTGGGCCATTCACTTTCATTTTGGAATCGAGCAGCAATGTGCCAAAAATCCTTGATGTAAATAAAAAAACAATTGGGATTAGAATTCCTGATCATAATGTTACAAAAATGATCGTGAATCAGTTGGGCAACCCACTGATCACTACTTCTATAAAGGATGACGATAAGATACTAGAGTATACCACGGATCCAGAAGTAATCTATGAAGAGTATGCAAACCTAGTTGATGTGGTAATAGATGGGGGCGTTGGAGGCAACATCCCTTCTACTATTGTGGACTGTACTAATGAACCTTTTGAAATAATTAGGGAGGGTCTGGGCAATATACATGATTATGTCTGATACCGTATTAATTGAACCTCACTACCTCCCCACGATAGAATATTTTTGCTGTATAGATCCTTATGACAACTTATTGTTAGAGGGGCATGAGCACTATGTGAAGCAGACATATAGAAACAGATGTTATATACTGGGGGCCAATAATATTATGCCACTTACCATCCCGGTAGTAAATGGCAACAGTAAAATTCCCATGAGGGAAATTAAAATCGATTATAGTCAGCGATGGGCTGCGGAACATTGGCGATCAATAAAATCAGCTTACGGAAAAGCACCGTACTTCGAATATTTTGCCGACTATTTTGAAAAAGTATTTGCATATCGGCCTACCTTTTTAGCCGAATTTAATGAAAGGATGCTGACATTATGTCTTAAATTATTAAATGCAAATAAAAAAATAGAATGGACTAATAGCTATCAAAGAGAACAGATAGCGGGGATTATAGATTATCGTTCGGTGATTACACCAAAGGTCAATCACGCAAAAAGGCAGGTTTATAAGCCTTATACCTACATTCAGGTGTTTGGCAAAGACTTTGCAGAAAACTTGAGTATCATAGATCTGTTAATGAATGAAGGGCCCAATGCTTCGACAGTTGTTACCAAATCAATGCGTTTAGAATGAACATTTAAAATTAGTATTTCGTTTTACAGGAATAATTACCTCTGTTATGGTAATTATTTTTAAGAAATCATACATTTACGTAACACCACTATAGCTTAATTATGGAGGCAAAATTTTCAAATAGGGTAAAAGAAGTTATATCACTTAGCAGAGAAGAAGCCCTCAGACTAGGTCATGATTACATTGGCACAGAACATTTGTTGCTGGGCATGATCCGTGAAGGAGAGGGAGTAGCTGTAGGGTTACTAAAGAAACTCGGCATTTCGCTTGACGAATTGCGCGCTTCAGTTGAAAAAATTTCGAAAGGTACGGCTTCTCACGATGTGAAAAACCTGGCCAACATTCCACTTACAAGACAGTCAGAGAAAGTATTGAAAATTACTTATCTCGAAGCTAAAATATTCAAAAGTCAATTGATTGGTACGGAGCATCTATTGCTTTCCATACTAAGGGACGAAGACAATATTGCCACACAAATTTTAGAGAAATTTGATGTGAGTTATGATGTTGTAAAAGAATTGCTTGAATATCAAACTGACAATCCTTTGGCCTCGTCTGACACGGACGATCCAGATGATGACACTTCAAAAATATTCGGTGCTGGCGCTGGACAAGGTGGCGGAAAAGAGAAAAAAGGGAACGAAAAATCCAGAACCCCAGTATTGGACAATTTTGGACGTGACCTCACTAAACTTGCCGAAGAAGATAAACTTGACCCCATAGTAGGTCGGGATAAAGAAATTGAGCGGGTAGCTCAAATTCTTAGCCGAAGAAAGAAAAATAACCCAATACTTATTGGGGAGCCTGGTGTGGGTAAAACTGCTATTGCGGAAGGTCTCGCCTTGAGGATTATTCAAAAGAAAGTTTCCCGAATCCTGTTCAGTAAGCGGGTAGTTACTTTAGACCTTGCTTCTCTAGTGGCAGGCACAAAATACCGTGGCCAATTTGAGGAAAGAATGAAGGCTGTAATGAATGAACTGGAAAAATCACCAGAGGTGATCCTTTTCATTGACGAGCTACACACTATTGTAGGTGCGGGTGGTGCTTCTGGTTCGCTGGATGCTTCCAACATGTTTAAACCTGCTTTATCAAGGGGCGAAATCCAATGTATTGGAGCCACTACACTTGATGAATACAGACAATATATTGAAAAAGATGGCGCCTTGGCCCGTAGATTTCAGGTAGTAATGGTAGATGCCACTACACCCGAAGAGACTGTGGAGATATTAACCAATATCAAAGACAAATACGAGGAACATCACCATGTGAATTATTCTCAAGAAGCGATAGAAGCCTGTGTAAAGCTATCCGATAGATACATTAGTGATAGGTACTTACCGGACAAAGCCATTGACGTAATGGATGAAGCTGGTGCCCGTGTACACATCAGCAATATCCACGTGCCCGATGAAATAGTAAAATACGAAGCGGCCATTGAGGATATCAAACAGGAGAAAAACAAAGTTGTAAAAAGCCAGAAGTATGAAGAGGCGGCACAACTAAGGGACAAAGAGAAAAAATTGCTAGAGCAGTTGGAACAGGCAAAAGCCCGATGGGAAGAGGAAACCAAAAGCAAACGCTATGATGTAAATGAAGACAACGTAGCTGATGTAATTGCCATGATGACGGGTATTCCTACTAAGCGTATAGCTCAGAAGGAAAGCAATAAGCTGTTGGGTATGAACGAACAACTCAACGGAAAGGTAATTGGTCAGGACGAAGCCATTAAAAAGCTAACCCGGGCCATTCAAAGAACCCGTGTTGGACTTAAAGATCCTAAAAAGCCTATCGGCTCATTTATATTTCTCGGGCCTACAGGTGTGGGTAAAACAGAATTGGCCAAAGTCCTTTCTACTTATCTATTCGACAAAGATGATACGTTGATCAGGATTGACATGAGTGAATACATGGAGAAATTCTCCGTATCACGATTGGTAGGGGCACCTCCAGGATATGTGGGCTATGAAGAAGGTGGCCAGTTAACCGAAAAGGTGCGAAGAAAGCCTTACAGTGTTGTTCTTCTTGATGAAATCGAAAAAGCCCACCCAGATGTATTCAATATATTACTGCAGGTGCTTGATGATGGAACATTGACTGATGGGCTTGGCAGACGGGTAGACTTCAGGAATACCATTATCATTATGACCTCCAATATTGGGGTGCGTGATTTAAAGGATTTCGGATCGGGAATTGGTTTCTCTGCAGGGCCTAAGAAGAATGATGACGAAAACATGAAGTCAACCATTCAGAGCGCTTTGAAAAAAGCTTTCAGCCCTGAATTTTTGAACAGACTGGATGATGTGATTGTTTTCAACTCCTTGCAGCGAGAGGATATTCATAAAATCATAGAATTGTCATTGGGTAAGTTGTTTGAAAGAATCACTACACTGGGCTATAATGTAGAACTGACAGCCAAAGCCAAGGATTTCTTATCAGAAAAAGGTTTCGATCCACAGTATGGAGCAAGGCCACTGAACAGGGCCATCCAAAAATACTTGGAAGACCCCGTAGCAGAAGAAATTCTCAAAGGTGAGATGGAAGAAGGTGCGACCATTCTGGCCGATTATGACGGTAAGGGTGAAGAGCTTAAACTAAAAGTTAAAAAGCCCGGTAAATCCACCAAAAAAGAAGAGAAGAAATAAATTGAGTCAGGTGTTTGTACCTGACTACTTTCTAGAAATAAAAAACGCACTTCGGTGCGTTTTTTTGTGCTTATTGATAACCCATCGGATGCCTATCTTTATTATGTAGATAGGCATCCGATGGGTCTTTATAAGATGGGTTTATAAGATATCAGTTACTCCAATGTCAATAGCTACCATTATACTTGCGTATAAACCACTCTGCGGAGATCAACGATAATGTGGCACTGACTTATTACAATTTATGTTGCCGTTATTTTGACCAATAAGTTACATGTGACATAATTTCAATGTTATTATACTTAAATTAAATAATACAATATCTATATTGAAATTATGAAGAAAGCCCTAAGTATTGGTTACGTGTCTTTGTTGATTTTATTAATCTCTTCATTTAGTGGCTGCGATCCCAATAGCCATGGGCCAAGCGATCACCCTTGCAATTTTCCAGATGCTTATACAGAAAATGACTTGCGAAGTCCGAGATCATATAAGATAATAGACAAAATAACATCTATTAATTTGGTAGATACTACAGTAGATGCAATAATTCATAGAGACAGCGTCATATTGATGGATGAAAATTTTGATATTATACCTCAGGTATACACTTATTGGGTAGACAACTGGATATTCGAGAATCTGGAAATTTATAAGGATGTCCCTTTCAATGATCCTCAGGCTTTGCTGGACTTAAAGGAACGTACTTTTTATCTTCGCACGTCTTCTGATGATCTGGATACCATAAAAATTTACTTTCAGCAATGTTTGATCTTGGAGGTATTATTTAATGGTCAATCTACAGAACAGCCCCTAAATAGTCCTCATTTGGGTTCTGGAGCCTCATTCTATTTTAAAAAATAAAACAAATTTAAAATGATGAAATTAAAGTTACTTTACCTGACAATTTTTCTATGCAATTTGAATAGTGTTGCACTGATAGCTCAATCAAGTCCAGAGTGTTCAACACCCAACTTGGATTTAGTCACTGCCACAGCCTTACCAAAACTAGGAACACCCGAAGAGTGCGTCTCAGGAAAGTATCTAAAGCCTCTAGTCTACTATTATTGGTAAAACCTTAAATTGGAGAGAAATTCAATGTTTACTGATTATAAATACTAATAAGAATAATTAACTTAATTCTTAAAATAAATGTAGAATGAAAAATACATTAAAAAACATTTTAGTTGCTTTTAATATTTTTATGTTTTGCACATTTTCAAGTTGTGACAATGAAACAGTGCAACATCCATGCAACTTTCCTGATTCCGAGACCTATGCAAATCTGAGAGAACCTTTTTCTTTTAAAATACTTGATTCTAAGCAACTCACAAATATTGTAGATACTACAGGTATAGAAAAAATTCACCCAGATAGTGTCCTCTTATTTACATCAGACTGGATCGAAATAAACCCAAAGCCAAGATTAAGATTTGATGGTGAATGGATATTTGACAATTTCCCCCCGTACATTAATGTCCCAATTAATGATCCTCAATCGCTATTAGATTTAGATGAGCAAACCTTTTATTTGCGAACTTCTAGTAATGATATAGATACAATATTAGTGAACTATCAAAACTGTCTGGTAATTGAAGTTGAGTTCAATAAAAAGAGCACATCTAAACCATCAGGAATACCTTCATCAGCAGGATTTTACTTTTTGAAAAATTTATAATATCAACATTCTATGAAAAGAACTATATTATTATTACAATTTATGTTGCCGTTATTTTGACCAATAAGTTACATGTGACATAATTTCAATGTTATTATACTTAAATTTAATAATACAATATCTACATTTAATTATGAATAAAATTTTAGGTTTCGCCTCCTTGGTTTTGGCGGTTTTATTAATCTCTTCATTTAGTAGCTGTGATCCCAATAGTCATGGGCCAAGCGATCACCCTTGTAATTTTCCAGATGCTTATACAGAAAATGACTTGCGAAGTCCTTGGACATATAAAATAATAGACAAAGTAACGTCTGTCAATCTGGTAGATACAACCGCAGATGCAATCATACAGCTCGATAGCGTGAGATTGATGGATGAAAATTTTGAAGAAATTGCACCAGACTATAGATACTGGATAGATAATTGGACCTTTGAAAATTTCACTCCTTATAAGGATGTCCCCTTTAACGATCCTCAAGCTTTGCTAAATTTGAAAGAGCGTACTTTTTATCTCCAAACTTCTCACGATGATATTGACACCATCCAAACATATTTTGGACAATGCTTAGTTATAAAAGTATTGTTTAATGGACAACCCACTTTGCAACCTGATAATGAATTTTATGATGGACGTACGTCCTTTTATTTTAAAAAATAATTGAAGCTTATGAAACTACACATATTTGCATTCATATTTTATTTTCTTATTGGCATTAGTCATGCACAGATTCCTCAATCTAGTATTGAATGCTCCACCCCAAACCTAGATTCGGCCACAGCCGTTAATTTGCCTTATTATAACAACAATCAAATAATTGAAAACTATTTGCAGCAGAATGGCTATGATGAATTAGAATACATTTCCTTCCCATCTACCCAACCACTCGCCCGAACCTCATCGACATTTTTAGAACCAAATTTCCTTATTCCTTTAAATATATTTATTTACAGGAATGCAGCTAATAACGTGAATTCCGCAATTACAGAAGCAGAGGCACGTGATTTTGTTTGTATAGTGAATGAAATATTTAGAGATGCAAATACGGGAATTCAATTCTACACCAACAGGGTTGAGATAGAAGCAAACAACTTTTTTAGAAGAAATGTCTCCACAACACTGCATGTATATGACATGTGGTCAAGAAAAAGGTATATCCCAGATAATAGCAAGGGCATTAATGTACATTTCATCAGAAATAATAGTGAACCAGAAGATGGTTTTGGGAAGGCCAGTGTACCTTATTACCCCACACCACCATATGGAGATTATTCACTGTATGTTAGAACCCATGTAAACCCAAACGGAACCCAACTTTCCCCAGAAAATATATCTGGCACTTTTGCACATGAGTTGGGTCATACATTAGGTCTATTGCACACTCATCACCCTGGTCGTTTACTATCTCTGGCCTTTAATGAAGAAAATGCCACCATCTCCAATGGCTGCTATCAGGAGTCTGTAAGCCGCACACGGGAGAATAAATGGTACCAAGGTTGTCCTTCTACCTCAGGATTGAAAAAGTGTGCTATTAATGGAGACTTCTTGTGTGATACTGACGCAGATCCAAATCAGGGGGGAAGGGGGGACGGAAATTGCAATTATAATTACCCAAGTAGTGGAGATTTTCGAACAGATAATTGGGGTGCGCTATGGACACCTCCAACACATAATGTGATGTCATATACCACCAACAATTGTAGGGATGAATTTTCTAGAAGCCAAATCGGGATTATGTGGATGCAGATGCCAAATTTAAAGAATTTTATAAATTATCAAGCTCCGGTCATTAGTGGAACTAGTAATCCTATTTGTTACGGCACTTCTAAAACTTTTACCCTTAGTGATTTCCCATCTGATGCACAAATTACGTGGGAAGTTACCCCCTCAAGTCTTGTAAATAATCCAAGTGGAAATGGAACTTCTGCTTCTCTTTCAACTTCAAATTTTGCGTCTTCCGGCCAAGCCAATCTTACATTCACTATTTCAGGACCAAATAATTGTTACATAGCTCGTGTTAAAAAAACAATATGGGTAGGCAAACCATCATATCCCAGAACAATCCCTTCAGGAGTCCCAGCTATTCAAGCTCAAAGGGGTTCCAATGTAACAATACGAGTTGTAGATTTTCTTGGTGGTAATATGAACTCTTTAATATGGTCGACTAACCACCCTAATGATGTTAATCTTAATTCTACTTCCGGTTCATTATGTGTTGTGGAAGTTTTGAACAACGGCACACATAATATCTATGTTAATGGCAGTGGTAGTTGCGGCAATGCATCTAACCTAGTACCAATAGTTGTATCTTCTGATGGTGGCGATTGTGGAGTATATCCAAATCCACCTTGTTTTCCAATGATTGTTTATCCTAACCCCTCATCTTCTTATTTTGAAGTTAGTCTTGATCTAACACAGGAAGAATACAGCAAAGGATATGAAGTCAAGCTTTATAGCAGTAATCAGAAAAATTTAATATTTCAAACAAACTCAACAGAACCTATATTGAGAATTCAATCTTCTGACATTAAAAAAGGAATTTATATTCTTCAGTTAACTACTGTTAAACAAGTAATAACGGACCGGGTTTTTATAGAGTGAAATTACAAATTGTAGAAAAATGGAAACTCAACTTGTTCAAACTTTAATAACTTCCATTATATTTTCTAATAAACCACTCTGCGGAGATCAACGATAAGAGTAGCGCAAAAATCCATGTTAGATTGATGAAAGGCAGGTCGGTTTCATTACTATGGATGACTCCTTGTGCTTGGAGGCTACCCATTTTGCTTTTCAATGCAGTAATATCCGCTTCAGTATAAAATTCGCCTCCTGTTTCATTTGAAAGCTTCCTCAATAAAGTGAAGTCAGCCGTTAGGTTAATGCTTTCCAACTGTAATTCCTTAATCAACACCTCACCTGACACCGATTCCTTTTTGCCATTGATTGTAGTACTGGCTTGGTAGCGATAAACCCCTTCTGGCAATCCATTAATTACATACTGGGAATTATTTTCACTCGTCACATAGTTGTAGCTATACTCCTTATTGTCCGCATCTTTCAAGCTCAAGTCCACATTGATGCCATACACATTCTCAAACAGGTCGTTATAAATCTCAGTTTCGAATACAATACTTTCATTATTAAAAAACTCATGTTTTACCGGGTACACCCTGAATTTCCGTTTATCGTCACGGGTGGATAAGTATTGAACCAATTTGGTCACTAATTCATTGAATCGGTTATTATTCCCATTGTTGGCATAGTCAGTCAGTTTCCATTTCCATATCCCCTGTCCCATCAACACTCCGTTTTTCATCTGGCCTTTCTGCTCTATGGCAATGAGTGGCTTATTGGTAGTAATGCTACCAACACGCTGATATAACAATATTTGATCATCAGCCACCAGATCATATTTGCCAAAAGGTACTGAAATAGGCGGAAATTGATCAAATGAAGACTGCAACTCATCACTCAATTTAAAACTTGAAAAAGACTGGTTAAAAGCGGCTGTAATATTGTCGAACTCCCCTGCAGCTGCCTTTATGTTCAGCAAATCAATTTCGTTATTGAATTGCATCAAGTCAGTCTGGCTGCCAAATATGGTTAATGTGGAGGTCTCCTTTTGTTTAAAGTCCTGCATGAAATTTATGCCCGTACTTCTGGTGGGCAATTGATGATAGATGACGAGATCGAATTTTTTAGGTGATTTTTCCAGTCGCTGTACATCTTTAGGATTACTCAGAATATACTGCTCAAATTGGTAATTGGCATTGCTTTCAATGGCCGACCGCAAAGCCTTGATGTCGGGATGTGGGGAGGCCGCAATCAAAGCAATGAGCTCCTTGCCTTCTACCACTTCGATATAGGCATTTTGGCTATTGTTTTTATAAGTCAGCTCATCAGGCTTATTGGTTACACTGGCTACATATCTTTGAAACCCACTGTCCTTGGCCTCAATTAAAAATTTAACTTCCTTGATCTGGCCGTGTGGTGGTAATACCACTTCTTCCTTGGCTACCACGGCTTTCCCTTGCGAAATCGAAACAGTTACACGTTGGTCATTATACCCCTTCTGTTGAAGCTGAACTACTAAGGGAAATTGATTTCCTTGATAAGAAAGCCTATTGTAAAATAGGGCTGAAATGGCGATATCTGATTTTGGAATGGTGTCGCCTATTCCCAGCGTATTTATCTCAAAGTTATAATGGGCAAATCCTGGTGACATACCCAAATTGTAGATACCGTCAGAGGCAAGTAACACCCCTCCCAAATTGCGGTTTTCATAATCTGATTTTATCCCATTAAGTAATTTCCACAAATCTGTGGACTCCTCGTTGAAGGGAACATTGCTACTTTCAACCCTGCCATTCAATGACCTGAATTCAACATTAAAATTTGCCTCATGAAGGGCTTTAGAAATTTCATCCAACCCTGATGATATATTTCCTAAAACAAGGCTATCCCTCACCTCAGCAACAGATTTTGAATTGTCAATGGCAATTACAAATGAAGGTTGCTCAATCTTATTTTGAATCTGCTTTAATATTGGTGACACCAGCAAAGCGGCCAATAATGAAGCTAAAACAAAACGTAGTGCAAATAGCACTTTATTGGCGGTTTTGCCCCATGGCCCTTTCTTTTGATAGAGCAAGTAGGCATAAACCAAGCCCACCAATAAGCAAAGGAATAAAAAGAGTGGGGAATGTTCAAAAATCAACGTAGGTTTCGGCATCGCTACAATCTGGACAACGTTTGGAATTTAACGGCAATATGCACATTAAGATATAGAGCATCTCTATAAAATGCTAGCTTATTCAAATTCTCCCCCCTATTTTTAACATTAAAAACCATCTGTTGGTCATACTAGAATGGATATCTGTCGAATTCGGAAATTTTCACCAACTTATAGGCGCTTTAAGCAGTTAATTTTACAGACAATATCATGCAAGATAAACTTTTAAACGCTTATACGCAGATTCCCCGGGTGGGCAAACATATCCTATTTTGGTGCTTGTTTGCGTCATTCTATGCTATATTATGGGGTAGTTTTTATGATGAATATACCGATCAGTTTGCGTTGCAGTTTATTTTCCTTCCCCCAAAAATAATGGCCACCTACCTGACCATGTACTGGCTCATGCCCCGTTATCTTCTCAAGGACAGATATTTGTTGTTTTTTGGATGGGTAATAATTGTGTTGGTAGTGGCGGGCTTTTTTAATTGGGCCACTTCCATCTACATTGAAAATCCTTATTTCTATCCCGGTGAAAATTATGGCTCGCTCTGGAATATCCAAAAAATACTAAAATCAGCCAACTATATTTATCCTGTGGTAGTACTGGCCACCCTTGTTAAGTTTTTTAAGCACTGGTATAAAAACCAGCAAATGGCGCAGCAGTTCAGACAAGAAAAATTACAGGCCGAGCTAAAGTTCTTAAAGGCACAAGTGCACCCACATTTTCTTTTCAATACCTTGAACAACCTGTATGCACTTACACTTAAGAAATCGGAAAATGCACCTGAAATTGTACTTAAGCTGTCGGATTTGCTAAATTATATGCTCTACGAATGTAATACCGACAAGGTGCCACTGAAAAAGGAAATCGAGCTTGTCCAAAATTATGTCGCTTTGGAAAAATTAAGGTATGGTGATCGTTTGGATGTATCTTTTAATGTGAAGGTGGATGTTAAAGACATTGCTATCGCACCCATGTTTATCTTACCCTTTGTTGAGAATAGCTTTAAACATGGAGTAAGTGGAGAAACAGAAAATGCATGGGTAAGTATTGACCTACAGGTAAAAGAAGGCCACTTGACCCTTAAGGTGGATAATAGTAAGAGCAATGGTGAAACCAAGGACGAAAGGGAATACAGGGAGGGCATTGGGCTAACCAATGTAAAAAGGCGGCTTGAGTTGTTATTCGAAGGCAGGTACGAATTAAAAATATTGGATACTGAAGAATCTTATCTTGTGGTATTGAAATTAGAACTGGAAGAACAATGAAACTGAAATGTATAATAGTTGATGATGAGCCTTTGGCAATAGAAATCATTGAATCTTATTGTGATAGATTGGAGGATATCGAAGTGATAGCGACTTGTACCAATGCACTTAAGGCTTTTGAGATTGTGCAACAACAGCAAGTGGATCTGATTTTTCTTGATATTCAAATGCCAAAATTGACAGGTATCGATTTTATTAAGACCTTAACCAATCCTCCGAAAATAATACTTACCACTGCGTACCGCGATTATGCCCTTGAAAGTTATGAGCTCGAAGTGGTTGATTATCTATTGAAACCTATCTCTTTTGAACGGTTTTTAGTGGCGCTACAGAAAGTGTATAAATTCGAGCAGAAAATTGAATCTGATGATCCACTCATGGATGATGAGGCTTACATTTTTCTAAAGTCCGATAAAAAAATGGTAAAAGTGATGCTAAGCGATATACTATTTATTGAAAGTTTGAAAGACTATATCCGGATTCATACTGCCGAGAAGAACATTATTTCCCATCAGAAAATAAGCTATCTAGAAGAAAAACTTCCTGAAGAATGTTTTATGAGGATTCATCGATCGTTCATTGTACCGATAAGAAAAATTGAAAGTTACTCAGCCTCGGCTATTGAAGTACCCGGAAAGGAGTTGCCCATTGGCCGACTATACAAGAATAAGGTGTTGGAAGTCTTACAATCTAAGCATCAGATTTAGCGGCTCCAAGCTTGTATTTAATCGTTAATTGTTAATCGTTAATTGTTAATCGTTAATTGTTAATTGTTAATCGTTAATTGTTAATTGTTAATTGTTAATTGTTAATTGTTAATTGTTAATTGTTAATTGTTAATTGTTAATTGTTAATTGTTTAATTGTTTAATACCCATATTTCTCTTTCCATAAAACCTTAAGTCTTTTCCTCATCTCCTCCTCACGGGCATTTAATCCTGGATCATAAAGTTTGCTGTTCTTTATCTTGTCGGGCATAAATTCTAAATCAACAAAGTTGCCATCGTAATTATGGGCATACTGGTAGTTTTTTCCATACCCTTCGTCCTTCATCAATTTTGTTGGGGCATTTCGGAGTGCCATTGGTATCGGTAAGTCACCTGTTTCCTTCACCAAGGCTTGCGCTTTATTGATGGCTAGGTAACTGGCATTGCTTTTTGCAGAGCAAGCCAAGTAAGTCACACATTGTGATAAAATAATCCGGGCTTCGGGATAGCCAATGACAGTTACTGCCTGAAAGGCGTTATTGGCAATGACCAAAGCCGTAGGATTGGCATTACCGATATCTTCTGAGGCGAGTATCAATAACCGCCTGGCGATGAACTTAACATCTTCTCCACCTTCTATCATCCGGGCCAAATAATACACCGCTGCGTTTGGGTCACTACCACGAATCGATTTGATAAAGGCCGAAATAATATCATAATGCTGTTCACCAGATTTATCATAAATAGCCACACGCTGTTGCGCAATGTCCTTCACTGCCTGATCGGTAATGACTGGCTTATCTCCTAATGTATCAGTCACCAATTCAAGTAAATTGAGCAGCTTACGGGCATCACCCCCTGAAATGTTAAGCAGTGCTTTATGCTCCTTAACTTTGATTGTTTTCTTCTTTAATTTTTGATCTTTAGCGATCACCTGATCAATAAGTTTGAGTAAATCCTCTTCAGTAAGCCCTTTTAGCGTGTACACCTGACAGCGTGAAAGCAAAGCGGAATTCACTTCAAAGGAAGGGTTTTCAGTGGTTGCCCCAATCAAGGTGATTACTCCCTTTTCTACCGCTCCCAACAGGGCATCTTGTTGTGACTTGTTAAACCTATGAATCTCATCAATGAAAAGAATCGTCTTGGATTGTCTTCGGGCTTTGTCAATCACCTCCCTGACATCTTTTACCCCTGCACTTACTGCGCTCAACGTATAAAAAGGCGACTTGATGTGATTGGCTATGATATTAGCGATGGTCGTTTTTCCCACCCCCGGAGGGCCCCATAAAATCATGGAAGGAATGACCCCTGACAAAATCGTTTTCCTTAAAATTCCTTTTTCACCTACCAGATGCTCCTGACCTATAAGTTCATCAATGGAAGTAGGGCGCATGCGCTCCGCTAGTGGAAGGTTAATATCAAACATAGGCTAATTATTAAGTACTAAGGTATCAAATTACAGGGGTAAAATGATAGTTTTGGCTGTGCCTAAAAACCTGAAAGTACATGCTGCGCTCTTTTTAGTCTCTCTAATTTACGGAGCCAATTATTCCATCGCCAAGATAGCATTGCCCGAATACCTGGAACCATTTGGGTTCATCGTATTGAGAATAGGAATGGCCAGCATACTTTTTTGGCTTTTTAGTAAGACCTCTGTGGCAGAGAAAGTTGAGAAAAAGGATTTTCTATTATTGGTGGCTTCAGCCTTTTTTGGCGTGGCAGTTAACCAAATGCTATTCTTCAAAGGCCTTAGTCTTACCAATCCCATTAATGCCTCGGTGATCATGACGGCTTCGCCCATTATGGTGATGCTGACGGCCTATGTATTGGGTAAGGAAAAATTGACCGTAAACAAGATTATTGGCGTACTCATTGGGGCGTCCGGGGCCTATCTGCTTTTAACAAAAGATGGTACATCCTTAGCACACGGTACTTTTTTAGGCGATATGTTTATCCTGTTAAATGGCACTTCGTATGCCATTTATTTAGTAATTGTGAAGCCTTTGATGGCCAAATACCGGCCGATCACGGTTATAAAATGGGTCTTCCTATTCGGGTTTGTTTTTGCTTTTCCTTTCGGGATTGAACAGCTCTCCGAAGTTAACTGGACGGTGATCCCACCAGTAGCGTGGCTTAGCATTGCCTATGTTATTCTAGCGGCCACTTTTTTAGTTTATCTGTTAAACGTTTGGTCACTAAAGTTTGTCAACTCCTCGGTGGTAGGCATCTACATCTACCTCCAACCGATGATTTCTACTTTGATAGCCGTGAGCTTTAGAGGCGACCGACTTGATCTGATAACCGTAGCGTATTCTTTATTGATTATGATAGGCGTATATTTGGTGAGCAAAAAATAAGATTGATTATTCCGTTTACTTAATTGGTACATCACTATGTTGAAATAACCCTTTAATTTTCTGAGCTAAAAACCCCATTTTGTTTAAATGGATAGTTTTATACCTGCTTATTTTGTTCAATTAGGACGATTTTAGCAAGAGCCTGTAGGCGATCGAGATAGATTAGCAAAGTTGTAGGTAGCACTGAACTTAAAATGAATCGAACTAGTAAATTGACGATCTTTAACAAAATAAAACTGATTATGTGAATAATAAACGTGCTGTAACAACTAAGCTCTAATGATGCACGCTAAGGGTGTGGTTCATTAGAGCTGGTGTTGAACTCCTACCTCCAAACGTACACTTTTCTTTCTATGGGGATTGAATAAACCTAGCCTAGATGACAGTATTTTTTGAACACTTAATGCATGAATTTGAATTGCCACTAGCGAATCCGATTCTTATATTTTCATTAATACTATTTATCATACTGTTATCCCCCATTCTGCTGCGCAGATTAAATATCCCAGGCATCATCGGATTGATTATAGCAGGAGTGCTTATCGGTCCACATGGGTTTGACATCCTTGAAAAGAACTCTGCGATAGACCTCTTTTCTACTATTGGGCTGCTATATATCATGTTTATTGCCGGCCTTGATCTGGATATGAACGATTTTAAAGCGAACCGGAACAAGAGTGTTATGTTCGGGTTTTTCACTTTTATTTTTCCATTGGCCATTGGTTTTCCGGTTTGTTATTACCTGCTCGGATATGACTTCAATGCGAGTTTCCTAACGGCTAGTATGTTCGCCACACATACACTGGTGGCTTACCCGATTGTGAGCAAATTAGGGGTTTCCAAAAATCAAGCGGTTGCTATCACCGTTGGAGGAACCATTTTAACCGATACGGCAGTACTTATCATTCTTGCTGTAATAATGGAAAATAGCAGGGGTGATTTAAATCAAGAATTTTGGATCCGGTTGGGCGTATCTCTTACCGTATTTTCTGCCATCATGTTCTTGGTAATTCCAAAAATTGCCAAATGGTTTTTCAGAAAACTTGAAAGTGAAAAACACTCGCATTATATTTTCGTCCTATCGATGGTATTTCTAGCGGCCTTTTTGGCAGAAATAGCAGGTGTAGAACCAATAATTGGTGCCTTCGTTGCAGGTTTGGCGCTAAATAAACTTATCCCTCATTCATCTGCATTGATGAACAGGATCGAGTTTATAGGCAATTCATTGTTCATTCCCTTCTTCCTTATCAGTGTGGGGATGATCGTTGACCTGAGCGTAATATTAAGTGGGCCAACCGCCATTATTGTAGCAATAACACTTTCTATTGTGGCGCTGTTCGGCAAGTGGTTTGCTGCATTGATTACCCAGCTCGTGTTCAAATATACAAACGCACAGCGCAAGCTTATTTTTGGCCTGAGCAGCGCACATGCGGCTGCCACACTCGCGGTAATTTTAGTGGGTTACAAAGCGGGTATCCTAGACGAAAATATTTTGAACGGGACCATCATACTTATTTTGATAACATGTATTGTTGCTTCATTTGCCACAGAAAAAGCTGCTAAGCAAATTATTATAGAATCGGAAGATGATACCGAAGTATTGAAAAAAGGAAATGGGGCAGACAGCGAACATATTCTCCTGCCCATTGCGAATGTTTCTAACATAGAGAAACTAATGGAATTTGCGATCCTCATCAAGGATAAAAAATCGATTAATCCGGTATCTATCCTCTCTGTAGTAGCCAATAACCAAGAAGCCGAGCTCAATATCCTGAAAGCTAGGAACGAGCTTGAAAAGTTTGTAAAACAGGGCTCTGCGGCAGAGACTAATGTAAATATAATTACCACTATTGATCATAATGCGGCAAGTGGCATCACCCGTATTTCCAAAGAGATAATGGCCGACATAATAGTGATGGGCTGGCCGCAACGTTCGGGATTCATAGATAAATTAGTGGGGGAGAAAGTGGACAGTATATTGAATAATATTTCTAAAACCATTTTTATCTGTTATTTAGAAAAGCCGTTGGTATTGCATAAAAATATCATAATTGCAGCACCTCCCTTGGCAGAACATGAAAACGGCTTCAGCCTGTGGCTTACTAAAATGCTGAAATTGGCCCAGGAGCTCAGTATCCCGGTTCAGCTGCATTGTAATAAAGCCACACAATATGCAGTTGAAAGACTGTCTAAAAAGGCGAAAATGTCCGATGTGATCACCATCAAGTCCTTTACTGACTGGGAAGATTTTCTGGTACTTGCTAGGGATATTCAACCAGACGACCTATTTGTATTGGTTTCTGCCCGAAGGGGCGCTCCATCTTATATGGGAGTATTGGAAAACTTGCCTTCTAAATTGGAAAAACACTTTGCAGATAACAGCAGGTTCGTGATCTACCCTCAGCAATATGAAAACTTTAGTAGTACTAAAAATTGGTAAAAACCATGCTTATACTGCGTTAAATGTGGAACTAGGCAGGTGGTTTATGGATAAAATATTTCAATAATTAGTATTGAAATTGTACATTAATCTAATGTTTTAGACCATACTATTGGAACACAAAACATAATAATGAATTGCATGGATAGCTACCTTACGCCAATTATGCCATAAGAATCAACTTACATCGTTGGCAAATTAAGGACAGACCAATAAATTATAACGAAGCCCAACAGTCATGAAAATTAAAAATAGTTTAATAGCCATTGCAATTGTTCTTCCTTCAATTTTTATCGAGACAAGTTCTTTATTTGCCCAAACTAATTGGATAAAAGATGCCAATAATCCCGTACTCGTCAGAGATACGGTGAGTGCAAATCTCCCTAATGATATATTTGCTATCAGTGATTGTTGGGTAATGAAAGAAGGCAGCACCTACAAAATGTGGTACACCTGCGGGGGAATTAATTATCCAACTGATACGCTATTGCGATCAAGGCTTTGCTATGCTACTTCAATTGATGGTGTCAACTGGACAAAATATTCGGAAAACCCTATTCTGGATGTTTCCTATACAGGTGAGTGGGATTCACTTGGCGTAGAAACAGCTTCTGTAATAATCGATAATCTTGCCCCTACAAATGAAAGGTATAAAATGTGGTATGCCGGACAATATTTCAATTCTTACCGATATGATATCGGCTATGCCGTTTCTCCTGACGGTATGAATTGGACCAAACATACAGGCCCTGTAATGGAAGTGGGGGATGCAACACAATGGGACAATGGTTTTTTAGAAGGCCCTTCCGTGATCAAAGATGGCAATAGCTACAAAATGTGGTATTGTGGTTATGATGCCGTGATTGATGACAATGGCACCGATGGACATGCAAATGTTGGCTATGCTACTTCCTCAGATGGAATTATTTGGGAAAAATATGCAGGCAATCCAGTGTTGACCACGGACATAAATGCATGGGATGGTGTATCTGTTCAAGACCCGCATGTTATTAAGCAAGACGGAATGTATTATATGTGGTATGGGGGTAATGACGTTGATGGTTATGGGCAAAAAGTGGGGTATGCCTGGTCATCTGATGGCATCAACTGGACAAAATCACCTCTTAACCCTGTGATGAAAAATGGCAATACGGGTGAATGGGATGCAAATACTGCCTCATTTCCATCTGTAATAATTGATGATGGCACTTATAAAATGTGGTACACAGGCAAAGATGTAGATCCTATTCCAAGTAATTTAAACTACTACTGGGAGATTGGTTATGCTACCGCTCAGACAGTATTAGGCATTAATGATGATAGTAAGGATCAGGTGATACACATTTATCCCAATCCTTTTTCTGCGGAGACAACTTTGCAAACAGATAACCTTTTTGCCAACGCAACTTTGACCATTTATAATATGTACGGACAGGTAGTAAAGCAAATAAATGATATCACTGGACGAACAGTTATCCTGCACCGAGACAACTTAACAAGCGGACTGTATTACGTTCAAGTGACACAAGGCAAAGAAACAATTACAGTGAAAAAGTTGGTAATCAGGGATTGACACTATACATTAAGGCAAACAGCAAGGGTATGAGTAGAGGATTTGTAAAAGAAGGAGACCAAGAGGAGACCCCTTTGGTAACGCCCAGGGCACATCTTCCTGCTGGTGTTACCAATTTTGTTACGCCCAATGGGCTGGAAGAATTGAATGAAGAGCAGAGCGTGTTAATAGAAGAGCGAAAAGCACTCAGTGAGCAATCGAAAGAGAATAATAGGGTTCAGATAAATTATATCACCGCCAAGTTGAGCTTACTTGAGCAACGAATCAACACCGCCAGGGTAGTTGATTTAGCCAACCAACCTCAAGATGAAGTTCACTTCGGAGCGACCATAACCCTCTTTAAAAAAGAGGAAGATTGTGAATGCACATATCAGATAGTAGGGGTAGATGAAGTAAATATTGCCCAAGATAAAATCTCCTTTTTATCCCCTCTAGCCAAAGCCCTACTGACCAAAAAAGTAGGTGATGAAATTGTACTGCAAACCCCTAAGGGTAAGAGGATTATGAAAATATTAACTATTGCCTATCAATAATTGAGGCTAATTATATAAAGGTTAGTATTTAAAATTGTACTTTAGATGTGCACTATATCTATCGATATTAGTTCATAACTATATCGAATTGTTGGCATTCATATAAAAGACACTAAATGACATATATAATAATCGGAGTAGTCGTAATCCTAATAATCCTTTATCAAATTGGAAAGTCTCAACAAAAGAATGAGACCGATAAGACTGTTTCGTTCAATGTTCAAACAAAATCTGCAAAACCTAAGAATGATTCTAAATGGGAAATTGTTTATAGAAAAACGGAAAGATGGACTGAACTTGGATTTGGTGATGGAGATAATTTCCCTGGTTATGGTAAACTATATGACAGAGAGTTTAAAGTGTGGTATTGTGATATTGGCTCTAAAGAGGTTAAAAACGAACAAATAATTCGAGATAGATTCCCTTTACATTATCAACCAAAAAACAGTGAAGCAACAACAGGAAAAGGCATTTATTTGGATAGATTAGATAATATCAAAGGTTATGAGTCCTTATATACAGGCTTGGACAAAAAAAATAGAAAACGGTGGTATTTCGCTTTGGTTAAATTCACTCCTACTTGGATAGAAACAGATAGAGCAATCGAAAAAGAGGAAGATGAAGTTGAAAAAGAAGAAATAGAAGTACCTAATGGTTGGGAGTTGGTTAGAAATCACTCACAGAAATGGACAGAGCTAGGTTATGACAATGGTTTTCCCGGTTACGGAAAAGTGTTTAACGTAACCTTTGACGTTTGGTATTCCAATGTGGGAGAGAAAGAAAAAATTGAGCAACCGACTGTTACGGTTCATTTAGCATTATACGGAAAAGATTCGAATATATTTTACTTTGAGAGAGTCTGTAATGAAATAGAAGAATTAAAAGGAAGGAGTTTGAACTTTGAACGACTTTCAAGGACTCAAGGATATACTCAATTATATAATGGATTAGATAATTCAACTAAACGGAGGTGGTATTTAGGATTAAAAGAAATGCAGCCGACTAATTATTTTACGGCAAGTGCGGAATAAAAAACACGAAATGCCAACAAGGTGTATAGCCAATAGGGCATTAAGAGATAAATTGAAAGTCCTGTTCTTTGAGCAGGCAACGCCAAAACTCTCCCTAGTCCTCGTTTGCAACGAGGATTTCAGTGGTCAGCATTTATAATGCAATAAGGAGGAAAGAGAAGAACAGTTCAGTCAAAAGTCAGTTAATTGTAATACAAGAAATAAAAAATGAGCAGAATAATTTTCGATAGTGGAATATCTCTTGATGGCTACTTTGCAGGAGATAACAGAAGTCCTGAAAATCCTATGGGTGGTGTTTCAGGACAAATTCACTCGTGGATGTTTAATCAAAAAGCTTTCTGGGAATACTTAGGATTCGAAGGAGGCAAAGAAGAAGGGCCTGATGGAAAATATATTAGAGAGACCATTGAACGAACAGGTGCATTTATTATGGGAAAACGCATGTTTGAGGAAGGTGAAGCCAGTTGGCCAAACGACCTATATAAAGCTGACGTTTATGTATTAACACACGAAAAGCGAGCACCTTGGGTGCAAGAAGGAACAACAACTTTTTACTTTATAAATGATGGAATAGAAAGTGCCTTGGATAAAGCAAGACAATCAGCAAAAAGCAAGGACATAAGAATACAAGGAGGTGCAAACACTATTCAACAATTTCTAAATGCAGGATTGGTGGATGAATTTTTTATTCACATTGCACCTGTTTTTTTAGGCAGCGGCATCCGACTTTTTGACGGTATTGACAAAGATAAATATGACATACAAATTGAAGAAGTAATCCCGTCAGACCTGACAACTCATTTAAGATATAAACTGACCAAGAAATAGAAACAAAGATCCTCTCTGCGTTCCTCCGCGCCCTCCGTGGTTTAATTATCTACAATATCCTCTCTGCGTTCCTCTACGCCCTCCGTGGTTTAATTATCTAAAATATCTTCTCTGAGTTCCTCCGCGCCCTCCGCGGTTAAAATAACTAAACCATTCCCCCCCCACTAGTCCTCGTTTGCAACGAGGATTTCAGTGGTCAGCATTTATAATGCAATAAGGAGGAAAGAGAAGAACAGTTCAGTCAAAGTCGATAAGTGAAATACAAAAAATAGCAAACCAATAATATGACAAACTACATAGATGGATTCGTTCTTCCTATTCCTCGAATATATTTGGGCGAGTACAAAAAGTCTGCTGAAAAAGTAGCTGAAATTTGGAAAGAGTATGGCGCAATTGCCTACTTCGAATTCGTTGGTGACGATTTATCTTTAGAAGGCACCAAATCATTTGTAGAAGTCATAGATGCAAAAGAAGACGAGGAAATTATATTCGGATGGGTTGTTTTTCCTTCAAAAGAAATTCGTGATTTAGCAAACAAAAATGTTCCCACAGACCCAAGAATGACAGAAATAATTGCGCCATTGATCAATACTAAAAAATTGATTTTTGACGCCAGTAGAATGGTATATGGCGGATTCAAACCTCTTGTACAATCGAACGAATAAGATTTATGTATTCAACGTAAATTACAAACATCCTCGTTTCAGTGTGTCAGCCCACTGGCTGAAAAGAGGATGAGATGGGGTTAAACCCCTCTGTGCACTTTGTGGTTCAAACTAAATCCCCTCTGCGCTACTCCGCGTCCTCCGTGGTTTAAACAACCAAAGCATCTTCTCTGCGTTCCTCCGTGCCCTCCGTGGTTAAAAAAACTGCGGTTAAACAAAAACACCTCCCCCGGGCAGCCACCCAGAGGAGGTATCATAACTATCTAAAATTCAATGGAATATGTGCCGATAGCACCACATTTCTACCCATATTGGGCACACCCAAATCCTTTATAAAACTTAAATGATTGAAGTATTTTTCATCCAACAGGTTAGTCACTTTCAAGCTCCAAAGCACTGTTTTATTGCCCATTTCTAGCTGAGTATTTACTCCAAGGTCAATCAGCGAATAGCCCTCCGTTTCGGTTTCATTTTCAGCCACTTTATCTTGCTTAAAATAATGCCGCGAGCTTAGCACCAAATTAGTCTCAGAAAATTTCCCTTTCAATGGCAAATTGATATTTACGGTGTTCAACAACGAAAAGGCCGGTATAAAGGGCAGATAGGCACCATCATCCGTTTTCGCCTCTACAGCAGAAAAAGTATGGTTCAACTGTATCGATTGGCCAAGTGCCCAATCCAAACCAATGTCAATGCCTTTAAATGAAGCATTTTGTTGGGTGAAGTAGTACTTGGTAAACCCAAAGTACATCTCATTGGATTCTTGTAAGTAGATAAAATCATTGATGTCATTGTAATACACATCCACCAATAAGCCAAAATAGGGGTATTTTGCCTCCAGTGCTAAATCATACTGGATATTCCGCTCAAACTTGAGGTCACTATTACCAATCTCATATCGGGTAGTGCCTTCATGGATGCCATCGGAGGCTAACTCTGCTAGGTTAGGTACCCTTGAACCTGCCCCAATGTTGAACTTAGTGGTGAGGTGATCCGTCATTGTCCAGTTCAACCCTACATTGCCATTATACTGGTCAAAAGTCTTTTCAAAACTCTGGTAGTAATACAGGGTATCTGCAGTGCCTGCGCCTTCTGTTTTCACTTGTTTGAAGTCATACCTAAATCCTCCCTGGAGTTGCAATTTCCCCAAATCCCAATTGGTTACGGCATATCCTGAGATACTCGAAAGGTCGGCATCAGGAATGAGGCGTCTTTCTCCCAAATTTTCAAATTTTTGTTGTTTGGCCTCTACTCCCAATGTGAAATCACTGTTCGATCCCAAATTCTTCGTGTAAGTAGCCTGCTCTACAAAAGTGTTGGAATGCACCTCCAGATCGCCAATATCTACCGAATTCTCTTCCATTCCTTCTACCTCTTGGCGGTTGTTGAGTTGGGCATTGAGGTTAAGGTTCAGCTTGCCAGTACCTAAGAAAAAGGAATTTTTGAAGTTTACATTATGAAGCTGCACCATATGGTGCGGCCCTTCAAACTCCCTTTCAAAACGGGTTTCCTGTTCAGGAACCAAAAGCTCCTGCGCTTCTATAATTCCTGAAGTACTGTTGGTATAGTTGTAATTCACAGTGGAGACACCGTTTTTCCGATGGAAATTCATAGTTCCCTGAAAAAGGTACGCAGCATTACGGGTATTGGGTGCACGCTGCGTGTTACTCGAGTAGTAATCGCCATGGCTTTGGCCGCCAGCCCTTATTATCCAGCTCAGTTTCTCACTCGATCCTTTGACACCAGCATCCAGGTTTAACCCAATGGTATTACTCAACATGGAGGCGTTGATATCACCCAGTACTTTGCCTACAGGCGCTTCATTTTCAGGGATCAGTTGCACGGTACCACCAAAAGCACCTTCACCATAAAGCAAGGAGGCAGGGCCTTTAATCACCTGCACCCGGTCAATCCCTGCATCGAAAAGCAGCATGCCATGTTCATTTTGCCATTGTTGTTGGCTAATCGCAAAGCCATTGTTTACGATAGAAATGCGGCTGCCTGTAAGACCATGAAGTACAGGTTTGCTAATTCCTGGGCCATTGGAGAATAAGGCAATGCCCGGCAGCGTGGATAATGCTTCTGATAAACCAAAGCCACCATTGGTATGCATCTTTTTCCTGTCAAGTGAAGAAACAGGGTAGGTGGTTTGGGTCTTTTCTTTATAGGATTGACCTAAAATAACGACCTCGTCCATTTCCCTGATAGAAGGGGTCATGGCTATTTCTAAGTTATCGTTAAAGGGAAACTTTAATGTTTTGGAAAAGCTTTCAAATCCCTGGTAGGTTATCTGCATAAGAAATTTCCCTTTAGGGATGTTTTTAAGGACAAACGTACCCTCACTATTGGAGAGCGTGGTCAGTTTCAATTCTGGAATGGAGATATAGGCATTGGCCAATGGCTCATTCTCACTGTTTTTCACCGTTCCTTCCAGTGTGTTTTGTGCATATAGATTAGTGCATAGCCAACAAATGGCTATGGTTAGTATTATTTTTTTCATACTCTTTTAATATTAAAATGTGGATAGCAGCTTCTGGATTTACCAAGATGCAAATCAGGAGTGCTCATTAAGATTGGGTACAAACCCAAGGCGAATAAGAAATCTAAAAGAGTGGGGGAGGAACGGGTATTTTCTTGAATGGCGGCTGATAATAGGCCATTATAAACTCAGAAAACATGAGTTTGGGAATTGCTTTTGTAAAAAATGGAGTGGTTTTTTTTGGCAGGTATTTAATGTCCTTTAGCTTATTTTTCAGTAACGTGGTGGCGCTAAAAGGGGATTTTGAATCATTGTTGGTTTTGATCCAACTTAAAAATTTCATCATTATCCCTTCGCCTTTGTCAGCAATACAATAAAGATGATGTTCATTGCCTTTAAATTCTTCCTTAATAATATCATAATACCGATCACCAATGATAAGCTCGTGTTTATTTTTGGCAAGACGCATTTGGGCAGGTGAATAGACAAAATGCTCCAACTGGGTATTATTATCAAAATTATTTCGAATGTAATCTGCTCGGTAGTGGGCGAATTCAACACCACAAACGCATAGTGAGTCCAATTCCATGTTTTCCAAAAAGAAAACACTTATAATCAACAGAAGTAAGATTTTATGTACCGCTTTCATCCACCAGATGACTTAGAATGAATTGCTCAAATTTAAAAGAAAAGCGGACATTAGGTTAACAATGACTCAATATCCTTTTTCGATAAACTTTTTACAAAACTCGATTCGGTGGTGATCAGGTCACTGGCCAATTTCTTTTTGTGTGATTGGAGTGCAAGAATCTTCTCTTCTACAGAATCTTTGGTAATGAACTTGTAAGTGAAGACTTTGTTTTCCTGACCTATCCTATGTGCCCGGTCTACGGCCTGTGCTTCCGCTGCTGGGTTCCACCATGGATCCAGGATAAAAACATAATCGGCTTTGGTCAAATTCAAGCCAAGGCCACCCGCTTTCAACGAAATTAAGAAGACCTTCAGTTTTTCATTGTTCTGGAAATTCTCAACTTGCTCCTGCCTGTTTTTAGTTGACCCATCGAGGTAGGCATAGTCAATGCCCATGGTATTTAGGTGGTCTTTGATAATGGCCAGATGTTTTACAAACTGACTGAATATCAATATTTTATGTCCTTCAGTAATGGCATTGTCCAGCATAAAGGAAACATCCCACATTTTACCTGAAGTACCCTCATAATCTTCATCCACCATCTTAGGGTGGTTGGCTATCTGCCGCAACTTCGTTAAGCCCTGAAGCAGTAGCATCTGGGACTTATTGAGCCCCTGTTGCTCTATATTTTCTAGAATAGCATTACGGTAATAGTTTTTCACCTTGTCATACTCAGCTTCCTGGTCAGGGAGCATAGATGAGTACTGAATGTTTTCTGTTTTTTCAGGCAATTCAGTAGCCACTTGTGACTTATGCCTACGAAGGATAAAGGGTTTAATGATAGAGTACAGCTTTTGCGTTTTGGCCTGATCGCCCTGCTTTTCTATTGGGTTCAGAAATTCATTTTTAAAGAACGTCTGCGTACCTAGTAAACCAGGGTTGATGAAATTCATCTGTGACCATAAATCCATGGTACTGTTCTCAAGTGGGGTGCCGGTCAATATTAACCTGTTTTTGGAATTAAGTTCTTTAACCGCTTTTGCAATATTTGATCCCGGGTTTTTTATCGCCTGAGATTCGTCAAGAATAACATAGTTGAACCTATAGTGCTTCAGTAAGTCAATATCCAATCGGATGATGCCATAGGAGGTAATTATTACATCATATTTGGCAAATTTCTCAGGATTTTTATCCCTGTTAGTACCCGTATAAGTAAAGGTTTTAAGTTTCGGGGTAAATTTTTTGGCTTCCATCTCCCAGTTATAGACCAGGGAAGTTGGCATTACCAAGAGCGAAGCCCCGGGTACGCCTTGTTCCTTTTGAGATTGAAGTAAGGCAAGCGTTTGCACTGTTTTACCCAGACCCATATCATCCGCCAGGCAGCCCCCAAATTTGAATTTATTCAGGAATTGCAACCATTCAAACCCTGCGTGTTGATAAGGCCGGAGATCACCTTTAAAATATTTGGGCACAGGCTGTTCATCTATGCCTTCAAATGCTTGAAGCCCTTGCAGTTTGTTGCTAATACTTACTTTGGCCAAATTGCCGGTTTCCAGATCTTTAACCAGCGATAGGTGATGTTTTTTTAATCTCGGCTCACCATTTTCATCTTCTTCTGAAAAGGCAAAAAGCTCAGAATATTCAGTCAACCAAGAATCAGGAATTACAGCAATTTCACCGTTTGGTAGGGTGAACTCCATTTTCTTTTTATTGATCAACTTGCGGATATCCTTGAAGCTGATTTCAAAGTCACCGAATTTGATTACCGCATGGATATCAAACCAGTCTATATTTTCGCGAACCTCTACTACAATATTGTATTCCCCAATGAAGTATTTTTTTTGTGATTTACCTTTTTGATCAATGATAAAATCATGGGCAATAAGTTCTTCCCGTTGGGTATCGAGCCAGCCAAAGGCCGCTGTTTTAGCAATAGCCGCTTTTGAGTTCTTTAAGGTAAGGCCTGAATCATTTAAAAACTTTATGATTTTCTTTTCAGCATCAAGCTTACGCCTTACCCTATGAAAAGTATAGTTTTCACCAATTCTTTCCACACTCACACTTACAGCACTCTGATGATCGCCTTTAAATTTGAACTCCCCGTATTTAAAGGAAAGCTCAAGCAGCATCTTATCACTGGCATCCACTCCGTTCTCTTTATTGTCAAATAACCCCAGACTTGATGAACCCATCAATTCACTGATGGTGAGCACGGGGATTGGATCATAATGCTCGCTATTGATCTCAAAACCCTTGGCATAAACATCAAATGAGGCAATAAGCGGGGCGACAAATTTATTATAGTAGGTTTCTTCTACGTTTTTTGGAATGATGATAAACTTCTTGTTCAGAAAGGGTATCAATTTTTTGCCATCTACATTTTTTTCAAATGAATATAGCTTTCCACAACTCACCATCCAGGCAGGTTCTTTACAGATTATATATGACCCCCGATATTGGAAATCAACTTTTTCCCCGTTGTATTTAATGGTTGGAAAATAGTGTGTGTTTTCTTCATTTCTTCTAAAATGGAAGAGTATGGTTGCTTTTTCTTCTAAAACCTCTATTTGTTTCCAGGCTGGTTCGCCATCGTTGCCCATTTCAAAGACCATTTTGCCTTTGAGGCGCTCAAGTATCTTCGCCCTTCTTCTTTCCAGATAGCCATCTATTTCTTTTTGGATAAGTTCATTTCCCTTCTCTTTGTCATAAATCTTCAAGAAGAAATCGTCTGGTTTGATGGGCCCTTTAGTGTTGAATTTCTTGACTACCGCTTCCTGCTGCATAGCATCCATATACTCGATTAGCTCGTAATCGGTATCATCCAACCCTTTGGCAAATTCGGAGGCATTTTTTGAAGAAATATTCTGATGTTGGAGTGTAAGTTTCCCTTTCTCATCCAAATGAATAACAAAGGATTCGAACAAATATCCTAGATATTCATGCTGATACAGAGAGTAGACAATCTGGAAAGGCTGAGCTGCCGATACTTTCATAACATTTCATTCAACAGAACCTGCAAAATACAAAAAATTATCTGACTTTAAGTCAATTTAAGCGGCTTTCTGATAACTCAGCGCCTAGTTAGTTAAAAGGTAAAAAAATAAGGATAACTGGTATCCTTACAGGTGGTGGACATTACCGTAACGAGTTGCAATAATAGCAGGCCGATAAGAAATAAACAAGGTAATTATTACCAGACTTATAGAAGTATAAATAAAATCCATTAAATGCATCTCAACGGGGTAATTTTCAAGTACTGAACTTTCCATTCCCATCGAGATTAGCCCAAAATTTTGCTGTGCCCAGCAAATAAAGCCGCCCAAAAGAAGGCCCAATATGGCTCCCCCTAACGATATAATGGCTCCCTCGGTAAGGAAAATGCTTTTGATAAGCGTGTTATCAGCACCTAAACTATAAAGTATGGAGATGTCTTTTTTCTTGTCAATGGCCAACATGGACAATGCGAAAAAGATATTGATGGCCCCAATGGCAAGGATGAATGAGAAAGCGATGAATACAAACAGCTTTTCCAAATTGAGCAGCTTATAAAGGTCAGCATGTTGCTCATCATTATTTTGCACCCGGAATTCTGGCCCCAGAAGGGTCTTTAGTCGGGCCTGTACTTTGTTGATATTTTGTCCAGCTTTAGTTTTTATTTCCAACGAAGTGCGTTTTTTACCATAGTCCATTAAGTCCCGGGCAAAATTGAGCGGAACGAAAATATAGTTTTCATCATAGTTTTTTTCAATGGCAAATACACTGCCTGGCAAAATATTCTTTTTGCTATATAGTTTACTTACATCAAGTTGGCCAGCCTTTACATCTTTGGTGTAGTGTATTTGTAGCGGGTATAGGTCATTGCCGGGTATTATGGATAGCGCATATTGCACACCCCGGCCTATGATGGCATAATCTATTGTCCCATCGTGTAGTTTAAGATCCCCGGCCACAATCACATTGTCTATCCTTTTCTGATCAATAAAATTATCACTTACCCCCTTGATGGTCACCACCATATTTGACTCCCGATAACGCACATAGGCGAAATCTTCTATCACTTCTGTTACTATATCCACTCCATCTACCGACCTGATATCATTGAGCATCTGGTCTGATACCTCAAATGATTTCCCACGCACCACTTCAATCTTTATTTCCGGGTCGAATGCGGAATATAATGACCTCAGGAGCCCTTCCAGGCCGTTAAAAACAGATAACACGATGATGAGGGCAGCGGTGCAAATGGCCACAATGGCCATGGAAATGATGGAAATAACATTGATGAAATTCCGTTTTTTCCCAGAGAAAAAATACTTACGCGCTATAAAGAATGATAAATTCAATTTTTATTCTTCTTCATCTTCCAGGGGTGGGATCTCAAGTGAGTCTATTAGTTTATCCATTCGGGATGCTTCTTGCTCAATTTCATCTAAGTAAAACAAAAGGTCAGGCACTATTCTGACCTGTTTACCTATTTTATTTCCCAAATCACGCCTGATCTCACTCTTATGTTCTGTTATTTTTTCGATCATGGCCTGTTTGTCATCCACTAGAAGCATGGACAAATAAACTTTTGCAATGCTTAAATCTGGGGAGATTTTAACTTCTGCGATAGTAACAAGCACATTAGTGAAGAGCCCACTTTTATTTTTTTGGAATATATCACTTAAATCCTTTTGAATCAGTTTCGAATATTTTTGTTGTCTTGTACTTTCCATTCTACAAATATCCTGATTTTATTAGTTTTTATAAGCCATTAATATTTGAAGTATAGAAAATTATTAAAATGCAGGTGCTCCTTTTTAAGTATTGGCTATTTTCGTGCATTGTACTTCAAACTGAGCCAAGTTGTTAAAATACTTCAGAATAAATGACCCTTACCGACTAATATCCATTTTCGCGATATTGTTGTTACTTAGGTTGCCATCACTCATCAGTTCGGACCTACTGACCCTACCAGAGCTGAATTATATGCTTATAGGCGAAGAGCTTTCTGAAGGCTCATCACTTTACTCTGGCCTTTGGGATAGTATTGGACCGCTCAGTGCCCTTGTTTATAATACCATTGATTACATGTTTGGGCGGTCGCAATTAACTTATCAGATTTTAGCTTATCTATTGGTTTGCTTTCAGGTTTATGTGTTCAATAGTACCCTTATCACCAATAAGGCTTTTTCTGAGAATACCTATATCCCAGGTTTCATTTATGCTTTGCTTTGCTCTTTGTGTTACGACATGATGACACTTACCCCGTTTTTGATGGGGCTGACATTTGTGTTATTGGCTATAAATAAAGTCTTTAATCATATAGAGTTTAGGGCCAAGCGAGATGAAGATATCCTGAATATTGGCCTTTATCTGGGGCTGGCAACTATTATTTATTTGCCATTTTGTTTATTGGCACTGAGTACCTTGTTTGTTTTTATTTTCTTTACCGGTACTGTTGGGAGACGGTATGTCATGATGGTATTCGGCTTTTCCCTACCCGTACTACTGTCAGGGAGCTATTTTTATATCACTGATCGCTTCGATGATTTCCTTTATTTATTCTTTTCTCCCTTTACGGTAATTGATAGGGTGTGGTACATTTCATTTCGCGACACCCTCTTTTTATTTTCAGTGCCGATATTGTTTTTGGCATTGTCATTAATAAGGATATTGCAAGGGGCCAGATTGACAAATTATCAAAACAGGCTTACCAGGGCCATGTTTGTTTGGATGATTTTCAGCCTCCTATTTATTGTATTCAGTGATCAAAACAGCCCGGCAGTCTATATTATATTGGCACCTGTAGCTGCCTTCTATTTGAGCCATTACTTCCTGATTTTCAAAAAGAAAAAGCTACTGGAATTAGCCTTTTTTACATTTTTTGGACTCGTTGTTTTCACCAATATAGTTTCAGTAAAATCTCCCAATTGGGTAAAACCGTACTTTAATGATCAATCTTATTTAATCAATAAGGACGAATATAAAGATTTGGAAGGGTTAAGGATATTAGTATTGGATGATGACCTAAGGCCATATTATTATGCTAAACCGGCTACACCTTTTCTAAATTGGCAGGTAAGCCAAGAAATTTTTAACAATCTGGATTATTATGATAATCTCACCAAATTATATGAGGGCATGATGAATGATAAACCGGAAATCATTATCGATAGGCATAATGTCATGCCGGCCGTGTTTGAGAAGATACCCGCCTTGAGGTCAATGTATTTTTTAAGCAGGGATGGTTATTACCATCTTAATGTCAACAACTGATTTTATCAACCCTTCGTCCATGACGACCACCTTCAAAGGGTGTTGTCAAAAATTTATTAACAATGCTTTTCGCTAGTTCCAGTGAAATAAACCTTGCTGGGATACAGACCATATTGGCATTGTTATGTTGCTTCGCCAATTCTGCCAGTTCTTCTGTCCAGCAAATGGCCGCTCTTATGCCCTGATGTTTATTGGCAGTCATGGCTACGCCATTGGCACTCCCACAAATTAAAATCCCTAATTCGTTGGATTTATTTTCAACAGAACTTGCAGTTGGGTGGGCAAAATCAGGATAATCTACAGAATCAACACTGTCCGTTCCAAAATCTTCTACATTGTGGCCCTGTTCTTTTAATAAAGTTACCAAGGCCGATTTGTATTCTACTCCAGCATGATCTGCTCCTATCGCTATTTTCATTTTAGGCGTTTAGTTGATTTTTCTTCGCAAGTCGCTCTGCTTTTTTATGTACATAAGCTGAGATAAATATACTAAATTGATAAAGCCCAAACAATGGAAGGGATATCAGTATCTGACTTAACGGGTCGGGAGGTGTGAATACAGCCCCAAGAATTAATATAACTACAATAGCATGTTTACGATAACTACGCATCAAAGAGGGCGTTACAATGCCTATTTTAGACAGGAAATATACCACTATGGGTAGTTGGAAAAGCAGCCCGCTACCAAGTACCAGCGAAGATAACGTGGATATGTAAGAGGTGATATCAAATTCGTTGTGTACCAGATCACTTACGTGATAGCCCGAAAGAAAGCTTACCGCTAAGGGCGCCATTATGAAATATCCAAACATAACACCCAAGGCAAATAAAACAGTAACAGAAAATACAGCCCCCCGTGAAATTGCCTTTTCAGTCATTTGTAAACCAGGGCTTACAAACCTCCAAAATTCCCAAAACACATAAGGAAAGGCCACGATTAAACCAATTACAAATGAAGAGGTGATGTGCATGGTAAACTGCCCCGTCATCTGTCGGCTTTGAAGTTTGAAATCCAGTGTTTGAATGCAAAGTGCAGGGGAATGAACCAAGTCACCAAGTTTACAAAGCATTCTGAATGTCCAGAAATCCACCTTGGCAGGGCCAAAAATAACAGTGTTGAAAATGAAATCCACTGAAATAAATGCCGCAATACTAAAGATAAAAATGGCTATGACAGCACGTATCAAATGCCACCTGAGCTCTTCAAGGTGGTCAAGAAATGACATTTCCTTTCCTTCCGGCTGATCTAGGTATTTAGTCACTATTTATAAAGTGGAAAGTTTTTCATCCAGCTATTCACTTCTGACTTCACCTCTTCAATCACCTGATCTTTGTCATGGTTCATGAGCACCTTGTCTATAAGGTCAACGGTTTTAGTCATGTCTGCTTCTACCATACCCCTTGTGGTTATCGCAGCCGTACCTAAGCGCATTCCTGAAGTTACAAACGGTGACTGGTCGTCAAAAGGCACCATATTTTTGTTGATGGTAATATCCGCTTTGATCAGGGTATTTTCTGCCAATTTACCGGTAAGTCCTTTAGATCGTAGATCGATCAACATCATATGGTTGTCCGTTCCGCCAGAGATGATATCATAACCTTTGTCAACAAAAGCCTGTGCCATTACCTTGGCATTTTTAGAAACCTGAACTACATATTTCATATAATCATCACCTAGTGCCTCACCGAATGCGATGGCTTTGGAGGCAATAACGTGCTCCAACGGACCACCTTGGGTACCTGGAAAAACACCGGAATCCAAAACAGAAGAAATTTTTCTCAACTCACCCTTAGGGGTTTTTAGCCCAAATGGGTTGTCGAAATTATCACCTACCATAATCATTCCGCCTCTTGGGCCACGCAAAGTCTTATGGGTGGTAGTGGTAACGATATGGCAAAATTCCAGTGGGTCATTCAATAGTCCACGGGCGATTAATCCCGATGGGTGGGAAATATCTGCCAATAACAAAGCACCCACTTCATCTGCTGCTTGACGCAATTTTTCATAGTCCCAATCACGGCTATAAGCAGAAGCACCACAAATAATTAATTTTGGCTTCTCTTTTTTTGCGGTTTTAATCACTTCATCAAAATCGATCAGCCCGGTGCTTTTATCAACCCCGTAAAATGTTGGTTGGTATAATTTTCCTGAAAAGTTTACTGGCGAACCATGCGTAAGGTGACCGCCATGAGAAAGGTCGAAACCTAATATTTTGTCACCGGCTTTTAAAACCGCAAGCATAACCGCTGCGTTGGCTTGTGCGCCCGAATGGGGTTGCACATTGGCCCATGAAGCACCAAATAATTCCTTAGCCCTGTCAATAGCCAATTGCTCAATCTTGTCTACTATTTCACAACCACCATAATAGCGTTTACCGGGCAAACCCTCCGCATATTTGTTGGTAAGCACCGTGCCCATACTCTCTATCACCTGCGGTGAGGCGAAATTTTCAGAGGCTATTAGCTCAATGCCTGATTGTTGCCTTGCTTTTTCTTTGGCTATTAAATCAAAAATTATGTTATCGCGTTTCATAAAAGGACTATAAAAAATGAAGCGCAAAAATAAGGTAAGCCCAAGAGATTAACAATATATATATTGATCATCGTTTAATATCGGATGACCATTCATTGGATGACTTGAAGTCATCCAATGATTTGACTCGAATCATCCTTTGAATTAATTAAATAAATATTAAGTGATAGATTAAATATTAGTGCCCCACTTCCCTCAAATACATCCGAATGGTATTTTCAAGCCCAAGATATAGGGCATCGCAAATAAGGGCATGACCAATGGAAACTTCCTCTATGGCAGGAATCTGCTCACATAAATACCGAAGGTTGTCCAAGTCAAGGTCATGTCCTGCATTAAGGTCTAACCCATTTTTATGTGCCACATCGGCCGCATTAATGTACGGTTTGATAGCCAATACCCTATCGGTCAAATATTTTTTAGCATACGCTTCCGTATAAAGTTCTACCCGTTCTGTTCCAATAGCAGCGGCACCCTCTATCAGTTCATCATTGGTGTCAATAAAAATGGAAGTCCGAATGCCAGCGGCCTTTAGTGATTCGATTATTTCTTTTAAAAAGGTTTTGTGCTTAATGGTGTCCCACCCAGCATTGGAAGTAATTGCATCGGGTGCATCTGGTACCAGTGTTACTTGGTCAGGCTTTACTTTCAGTACCATATCCATAAACCTTTGATCGGGAAAGCCTTCAATATTAAATTCAGTGGTGACCACTTTTTTCAATTCAAAGACATCATTGTACTTGATATGCCTTTCATCTGGTCTTGGGTGTACTGTAATTCCCTGTGCCCCAAAACGTTCACAATCCAATGCAGTCTTGATCAAATCTGGATTATTACCACCACGGGCATTTCTTAATGTGGCTATTTTGTTAATATTTACACTCAAGCGGGTCATGGGCATTGCTATATTTTATAAATTTGGAATGTGTAAAGCACAAATTAAACGAATTGATCATAAACATAATTATAGATGAGTCTAAAGCAACAAATTGACAATGACATTAAGCAGGCCATGCTTCAAAGAAAAAAAGAAGAGCTTACTGCATTGCGCGCCATTAAATCGGCCATTCTATTAGCAGAAACAGAAAAAGGAGCAGGTGATGGCATCGATAAGGATGTTGAAATGAAATTATTGGCAAAACAGGCAAAGCAACGAAAAGATTCTGCGGATATTTTCCTAAAAGAAGGAAGAAATGACCTTGCTGAAAAGGAATTGTTCGAGTTGGGGATTATTAGCAAATATTTGCCAAAACAAATGTCTGACGAAGAGATTACCGCCCAACTCAAACAGATTATCAGCGAAGTGGGTGCCTCTGGCCCGCAGGACATGGGAAAAGTAATGGGCAGGGCTTCCAAGGAAATGGCTGGCAAGGCGGATGGAAAAAAAATATCGGAACTTGTTAAATCTTTATTGGCGGGTTAGTTGGGCACGTTAGATTTCATTTTTTTAGCCCCATTGCTTTTTGGTGCCTATCGTGGTTATCAGAAAGGTTTTGTGCTTGAAATAATAGCTATTATTTCATTCATACTGGCCATTATTGGTGGGTTCAAGCTCATGCATTGGGGTATGGAAATGCTGGATAAGTATTTTGACATTGGGGGCAATATCCTGCCCTATATTTCATTTATAGTTATTTTCATTGGCATCATTTTGATCGTAAACCTATTAGGCCGATTTGTTAAAAAAATAATTGACCTGACTTTACTGGGGTCTGTTGACAATTTGGCGGGGGCTTTATTGTCCATCGTAAAGTGGGCTTTTGCTATCAGTATTTTACTTTGGCTTTCCAGTTCTTTTGGTATAGAATTTTCACAGGAATGGCGTGATAATTCGATTTTGTATAGCTATTTGTTATCGTTTGCCCCCACCGTGGTAGACTATTGTTCGGGCTTGATGCCATTTGCACATGATTTGTTTGACCATATTCAACAAATGCTCAGTGGTGGTACTACTTCTTGATAATTTCGACTCGTTCACCTACAACCTAGTCGACTATTTCGCACAGCTTGATATTGATTGCAATGTGGTCAGGAATGATGTGCCGATAGAAAAAATAAAGACAATGCCAATTGAGGCCATTGTCATTTCACCAGGGCCACAAACCCCAAGTAAGGCGGGCTGTTTAATGGCATTGATCAATGAATACCACAACAAAATCCCTATACTGGGAATCTGCCTTGGGCATCAGGCCATTGGAGAATACTTTGGGATGAAATTGGTTAAGGCACCAAAACCAAGACATGGCAAAATTACAAGCGTTAGACATGGGTCGGATGTTATTTTTAATGGAATTCCTTTAGATTTCAATGTAGTACAATACAATTCCTTAATATTGGAAGTGCCTGAAGTGGAAGAGCTCCAAATAATTGCTTCAGGAAATGGAGATCAGGTTATGGCCGTTAGGCATAAAAGTCTACCTATTTGGGGATTGCAATTCCATCCAGAAGCAGCACTTACTGAATATGGATTACAACTACTTAAAAATTGGTTAGATTATAACAAGTTAGGAATTTAATTCCTCATTTTTGTTTACTTTGTATCAACTAAAAAGGAACGAATGGCATTAGTAGTTAAAGAAGAAAAAGAATTTAAGTACATAGACGAAGGTGCGGGGGAGGTTTTGCTTTTGCTTCATGGATTATTTGGTGCGCTGAGCAACTGGGAAGAGGTAGTAAAAAAATTCAGCCCTGACTTTAGGGTTGTTATTCCATTGATGCCTATTTATGAAATGCCCATAAGGGAAGCAGGTCTGGAAGGTCTTCAGAAGTTTATTGAAAAATTCATCACATGGAAGGGGTTTACCAAAATGACGCTAATAGGGAATTCACTCGGGGGTCATGTTGCTTTAATGTATACACTTTCCAATCCTGAAAAAGTAAGGAGCTTAGTGCTTACTGGAAGCTCTGGCCTATTTGAAAACTCTATGGGAGGGTCATTCCCGAGAAGGGGGAGCTATGATTATATAAAAGAAAGAATAGAATATACTTTTTATGATCCAAAAACAGCCACCAAAGAACTGATTGAGGAGGTATTTGAAACCACTAAAAGTATTCCAAAATGCCTTAGGATAGTGGCAATAGCAAAGTCAGCACAAAGGCATAATATGGCCAAGGAAATACCGAAGATAAAACAACCGACCTTGCTGGTTTGGGGTTTAAATGATACTATTACACCACCACATGTAGGACATGAGTTTAATAAGCTGATACCAAATTCAACCTTGCAGTTTATTGATAAGTGTTGCCATGCCCCTATGATGGAGCATCCGGGAAAATTTAATGTAATTCTAAATAAATTTTTAGAAGAGAATGGACATGATAGCTGAGGAACTGATAAATCATATGATACCCCCGTTGAAGCTCAAAGATGATGCCCACAAGGCCATTCTTTGGATGGAAGAATTACGCTCCAATGAATTACCGGTGGTGGACAATGAGCAATTCAAGGGCATTCTCACCGAAGAAATGATTTTGGAATTGAATGACGTTGACAAACCAGTTGCGGATTTTGAATTAGCACATTTGGATTGTGTAGTTTCTAAAAACTCCCATTTTTATGATGTCCTTAAGGTAGGGGCCGATAATGGGGCTAAAATGGTCGGGGTGGTAGACGAAGAGGGCAAATACATAGGTGTAATTACCATTAGGGATACCATTACTGCTTTCGCTCAGTCTGCTGCGGTTCAAATGTCAGGTAGTATTTTGGTGTTGTCCATTAACCAAATAGACTATTCTTTATCTGAAATCAGTAGGCATATTGAAGAAAATAATGCCAAGATATTAAGTAGTAGTGTAGTAGAGGACGAGCTTGATGCATCAAAATTAAGGGTGACATTAAAAATAAACACATTGGATTTAAAAGCTATCATTGCTACCCTGGATCGTTTTGATTATAAAATAATAGGCCGATTTCAGGAAACCAAAATTGTGGAAGAACAAAAAGAGCGAATTGACATGCTCTTAAAATACCTTGATATATAATTCTCAATTATGAAAATTGGTATTCATGGTAAGCAATTTGGCCCAGATAACGTACAGTTCATTCGGCATGTACTGAAAAATCTCCAACAAAATGGCGCTGAGATTGTTATTTCTGATTCATTTCAGAAAATATTGAATAAGAATGAAATCGTTGTTGAAAGCCCACAGAATTATGCCAAAGGGGATGACCTAAATTCATTAAATGCGCTCATCACCTTAGGCGGGGACGGGACTTTACTAGATGCCATAACTCACGTGGGAGATAAAAACGTACCCATTCTTGGAGTTAATACTGGAAGGCTTGGATTTTTGGCTACCACAGCCCGCGAAAATATTGATAGTGCCCTGAGAGATCTGTTGGAGGGTAAATATTCTTTGGATGTACGTTCCTTAATCGCTCTGGAGGTGAATGATAAGTTATTCAATGGCTTTAATTTTGCGCTCAATGATTTTGCAATAAGAAAGAAAGATAGCACCTCAATGATTGTGGTAAATGCTTATATCAATGGTGAGTTTTTAAATTCTTATTGGGCAGATGGCGTCATTGTATCTACCCCAACTGGCTCTACCGGATATAATATTAGTTGTGGCGGGCCATTGGTTTTGCCACATTCCGATAATTTTATTATTACTCCGGTTAGTCCGCATAACTTAACAGTAAGGCCAATAGTTGTTCCGGACAAATCAAAACTCTCTTTTACAATTGAAGGCAGAGGTAAGAATTTTTTGGTTTCCCTTGATAGTAGGTTGGCAACCGTTGATGATAGTATTGAACTTAAGGTGCAGAAGGCTGATTTTACAATCAAACTTATTCAGTTGGAAGACAATAATTACTTCAAGACGTTACGCCAAAAACTTAATTGGGGACTTGACGTAAGAAATTAATTTTAAATTGCACATTTAATGTTTACTTTTGATCTTTAATAGGTATTACTATCTGAAACAATTGGTTATCAAATGATTACTAAAGGACATTTTATATTTGGGTTTATCCTTCTCCTTATTCTAGGGATAACAGCTCCTTCTTTTTCTCAAATAAATAGAAAGAATGTTAGGAAGAATAATAAGAGGATGGCCAATTTCAAAGGGAAAAAACAAAACTTCACTAAAGACAAGAAGTACAATTTTGTTGGGTTTTCTGTCAATGCGTTTAATTATTTTGGAGACTTATCACCTTCCGCTGGTGTAGCCAGTACTGATATTAGCTTTACTAGACCCGGTTTTGGGGTGTTTTTTGGACATAGGTTTGGCCCTAGGTACAGCTTAAGAGGCTCATTTACCTATGGAACCATTCGTGGCGATGATTTTAAGTCAGCTGATAAAGGCTCCCAAGCAGACGCCCCACGATATATAAGAAACCTGAGTTTTAGAAATCGGATTAAGGAATTAACGGTAGTTGGGGTATTTGATTTATATAAGAACGAATCGTCCTACATCAGTAGGTTGCAGTTTACCCCCTATGCCTTTATTGGCCTTACTGTATTTCACCATAATCCACAGGCCTATGTGGCCGATGACAGTGGCTTACCAGAAGCAGGCACATGGGTAGATTTAAAGCCATTGGGAACAGAGGGACAGAATGCTGAGCTGTTGGATACCGATGTAAATGCAGGTATTAAGCAATATAAACTGGTTCAATTAGCTATCCCATTTGGAATTGGGGCCAGATATAGGCTAAACCAGGTGTTTGACATTTCCATGGAATTTGGAATAAGATATACCTTTACAGACTACCTTGATGATGTGAGTCAAAACTATGTTGACCCTGGTGTTTTTACAGGATCTAATGCAGAACTGGCCCGTTACATGGCGGATAGATCACTAAATCCAACCTCTGCTGAAAAAGGGCAAACACGAGAAATTGGTGATGTATCCACACAAAGTTTTATTGGTCGGGATGGCCAGAGTTATACCGTCATTAATGGGTATGGCAGTGAATTCAGAGATAATATTAGAGGTAATAAGAAAGATAATGACGTTTATTTCGTTACGAGTATAAAATTGGCCTATATAATAGGTGCTACTTTTACTAGGGCGAAATTCAGATAGCATGCGTAAAGCAAAATTGTATATGAAATTTAAAGGAAGGCAAATAAAAGGCTTTCCTTTTTTCCTTTTATTGATCTGCTCATTCCTCTCCTTCTCAGCACAGGCTCAGGAGACCGAAGTTGGATTTGGAATAGGAGGGTTTAAATATATTGGTGATCTTTCCCGTGGCTTTAGTATAAAGTCCATTAAGCCGGCAGGAACCGTTTTTTATAGATCAAATTTAAATAAGGAATTAAGTTTTAGGGTGGGCATAACAGCCGGCAAAATTGGAGCAAGCGATGCCAGCACCCCCATAGACCCATTTGCTGAAAATAGAAATGCCAGTTTTGATATATTTCTTTTTGAAGTATCCACGGTATTTGAATATCATTTTTTAAAGTGGCGGGAGCAAAATTCAATAATACGTTGGACACCCTACTTATTTGGCGGCCTAGCCATATTTGGAATTTCGGGAATGGACGAAAAACCTGCGGAATATAGTAATCTGCAACCAGCCATTCCTTTTGGCCTTGGTTTTAAGTATGTGCTTAACCCCAAATGGTACGCAGGCATTGAATTTGGGGCAAGAAAAACATTTTTTGATTATCTGGACAATGTGAGTTCAGGGGATGGCATAATAAAGGATTACAACTATGGAAATGCTTTTGACAATGACCATTATTTCTTTGTTGGACTATCATTGACCTACTCTTTTTACACCATACCATGTCCCACGAATCCCTATAAGAAAAATTATAGGCGATAGTATTAATTATGATGCCAATAGTTCCCAGAAATAGGTTAATTTTGCGCCTCTGTGGTAAATTCTGATTTACATATTGATTCCGACAACCTGCCAGAACACATTGCCGTAATAATGGATGGCAATGGAAGATGGGCAAAGGGAAAAGGTGCTGCGCGCATTTTTGGGCATAAAAATGCTATAAAAGCAGTGCGTGAGGTCACCGAAGGTTGTGCTGAATTGGGGGTGAAATACTTGACTTTATATGCGTTTTCAACGGAAAACTGGTCACGGCCCCAAGATGAGGTTCAGGGGCTCATGCAACTGCTTGTTTACACAATAAAGAATGAGATCAACACTTTGCATAAAAATAATGTAAAACTCGAAGCTTTAGGAGACTTAAAACATTTGCCCATAAATTGTCAAAAGGAATTGTCAGAGGCTATAGAAGCGACCAAAAGCAATGATGGGTTAACCCTGATTTTGGCCTTGAGCTATAGTGGGAGATGGGAGATAGTGGAGGCCGCCAAAAAGATAGCCCTTGCAGTTGCCAATAATGAGTATACAGTTGATGAAATAGATAACGATGTATTTCGTTCGTTTCTTATGACAGGCCATGTTCCTGACCCAGAATTACTGATCAGAACGAGTGGTGAAATGAGAATAAGTAATTTTTTGCTTTGGCAATTGGCCTATACTGAAATTTATATTACGAAAACATTGTGGCCCGATTTTAGAAAAAATGACCTTCATGAGGCAATTGTTGCCTACCAGCATAGGGAAAGAAGGTTTGGAAAAATAAGTGAACAAGTGAAATCTTGATTGAATGAAGAAATTTTTGTTTTTGTTGGTATTGTGTGTATTTGCGATTGATGTCAATGGCCAGTTTCGTAAGCGTAGTACAACAGAGGAGGAAGGAGGCCTAAATTACTCCAGACCCCAAGAATATGTGATTGCCGGAATTGAGGTTACAGGGTTAAAGGTGCTGGATAAAAATGCATTGATATCACTTACAGGCCTTAAGGTTGGGGATAAAGTAAATATTCCCGGGGATGAAGTTAGTGGGGCCATCAAAAGGCTCTGGAAACATGGGCTGGTCGGAGATGTTTCGATTTTAATTGATAAAATTGAAGATGATAAAGTTTATCTTAATATAGAGCTAGCCGAACGACCAAGATTGACTGGCTTTTCTTTTGAAGGGGTAAAAAAATCCCGGGAATCTCAAATTAGGGAGGACTTAAACCTTATAAGGGGAAGAATACTTACTGATGCTATAATTCGTAATACCGAAATAACGGTTAAAAACCACTATGTAAAAAAGGGATTCCTCAATGCCGAAGTTAAAGTAGTACAGCAAGCCGACACATTAAATACAGACGGGTTGAAACTCAAGATTGTCGTAAACCCTAAGGCCAAAGTCAGGATTCACAAAATTTCATTTGAAGGGAATGAAAATGTGACCGACAACAAGCTGAAGTCCAAAATGAAATCCACAAATGAGAATGTGAGAATTTCCTTATTTAAAAGGGCTGCGGAATTGGTTTTTGGTTTCAAGCCTTCAAAAGTTGTTGAATTTGTAGACTCATCCTATGCAGTCAGTGGCAAGGAGGTTAAAGAATTTATTAATGACAACATAAAGCTGAACTTTTTCAAATCATCAAAGTTTGTTAAATCTGACTATGAAACGGATAAGGCAAGTATCATAGATTATTATAATTCAAAAGGCTATAGGGATGCGGAAATTCTTTCAGATACCATTGTAGCGTATGATGATAGATCAATAGACATTAAGTTTAAAATATTTGAAGGACACAAGTATTACTTTAGGAACATTATCTGGACTGGAAACTACCTTCATACCTCAGCTACACTAAATAAGGTATTGGCTATTGAAAAAGGGGATGTTTATAATAAAGAGTTGATTGATCAAAAATTAACTTTTAACCCAAAGGGGCCAGATATCAGTGGGCTCTATATGGATGATGGGTATTTATTTTTTAGGGTAAATCCTATCGAAGTGGCCGTTCAAGGTGATTCTATTGATGTGGAAATGAGGATTTATGAAGGGGAGCAAGCTACTATCAGAAAAGTAATTATTGCAGGTAACGACCGTACGCGTGATCACGTAATTAGACGGGAACTGTACACAGTACCGGGTGAAAAATTCAGCCGATCGGATATTATTAGAACACAGCAGAGATTGTCACAATTGGGCTATTTTGACCCACAACAAATAACACCAACCCCACTGCCTAATCCAGCTGATGGAACAGTGGATATAAAATGGGAGTTGGTTGAAAAATCCAATGACCAGATTCAACTCTCCGGAGGCTGGGGAGGATCATATGGTTTTGTTGGGACATTGGGCTTGACGCTTAACAACTTCTCCTTGAGGAATATGATCAATGGTAAATTTACACCTATACCTGTGGGGGATGGTCAAAAACTATCATTGAGTGCACAGGCCAATGGCCGTCAATTCCAGAGCTATTCATTCTCATTCACTGAGCCTTGGTTAGGAGGGAAGAAGCCTACTTCACTGTCAGTTGGGTTTAACTATTCGGTACAGCGGGCGAGATACGGTACTGATCGGGATGGTGACGGACGAAATGAAACATTCCCATCATCCCGTAATGAATATGATGCGTCATTAAAAGTAAGGAGTATAACCGTAGGCTTAGGCAGAAGATTAGAATGGCCGGATAATTACTTTACCCTGACCAATTCTGTATCCTATTTGGTATATACCCTTAATAATTATTTAGGTGGGGGTCTTGGATTTTCAAATGGCAATGCGAACAGTATAGTCCTAAACTCTACTTTGTCAAGGAACAGTATCGACAATCCAATGTACCCAACCAGTGGTTCATCAGTATCGTTAAGTTTGGCACTAACACCGCCTTACTCTTCCTTTAGAGACGAAAATTTCTGGGTATTAAATGATTCTGAAAAGGCTCAAGTCCGTACGGATATTGACAATAAATTTGCCATTGAAAATCAAGATCCATTTAGTCAACGATCTCCAGAACACTTTGAAAATCGGGTTAACGGAGAAATTAGGGATAGGGAAAATGCCGATAAATACAAATTCCTTGAATACCATAAGTGGATGTTTGATGCCAGTTATTATACCAAGTTGATTGGTAAAATGGTACTTGAAACCAGAATGCATTTTGGTTTTATAGGCTCGTATTCCGACAACTTAGGCATTGGTCCTTTTGAAAGGTTTACACTTGGAGGTGACGGGCTTGCAGGTCAGAATTTCTTGTTGGGTAATGATGTCATCGGTTTGAGAGGGTATGAAAACAATTCTATTACCCCGGTAGCTACAGCTATTAATCCAAACCAGCTGAGAGGTGGGGTAGTGTATAATAAATATGTTGCCGAACTAAGGTATCCTGTTACAACAGGGCAGGCAGCCACTATTTACGGATTTGTATTTGCAGAAGGAGGAAATAACTGGGGCAATTTTGATCAGTTTAATCCGTTTGAAGTTTATCGTTCTGCAGGATTTGGAGCAAGAATCTTTATGCCGGCATTTGGCTTAATAGGGATCAATTGGGGCTATGGGTTTGATACGTTGCCTGGCGAAACTTCAAAGAGTGGGGCACAATTCCATTTTACTATTGGACAACAAATCAGGTAATTGGTATGAAAAAACTAATATTCTTATTTTTGGCACTGTTTTCGTTGAGTATTGTACATGCACAAAAGTTTGGATATGTAGATACCGACTATGTGCTGAGTAAAATGCCAGAATATAAGGAGGCACAAACTGAAATTGATAAACTGTCAATGGGATGGCAGGAGGAAATTCAGGAGATGTCAAGGAGTATTAAGGCCATGTATAATGAGTTGCAGGCAGAAGAGGTACTTTTGACTGCTGATATGAAAAAGGAAAGATTAGCTGAGATTGCTAAAAAAGAAACAGATCTTAAAGACTATCAAAAGAAAATTTTTGGTTTCGAAGGCCTGTTTTTCCTAAAAAAGAAAGAACTGATAAAACCTGTTCAAGATAAGGTTTTTGATGCGGTTGAGCGAGTATGTAAAGAACAGAGACTCGCCATTATGTTTGATAAATCTGGGGATTTGGTGATGATTTATACCGATCCACGACATGATTATACCGATTATGTTTTAGATGAATTGGGTCTTGGTGATCCCAATGATGTAGTTAAATAGAGTAGTACAGTTAATTAAAAAGAAATGATGAAGAACAAACTTTTAGTGGCAATTGTAGCGTTTTTAATGTTGGGAAGTGCAGCAATTGCACAAACTACCATGAAAATTGGCTATGCGGATGTTGATTATATTTTGGGCCAAATGCCAGAATCCAAGCAAGTGGAATCTGAATTACAGGCGCATAACACTCAACTACAAAATCAATTACAGGCCAAGTACCAGGAGTACCAGCAAAAATTGCAGGCTTACCAGCAGGGTGCAGCAACTATGGTGGATGCAGTGAAAAACGAAAAGGAAACTGAATTGGCCCAATTGGAGCAAAGAATTCAAAAATTCCAGCAAGATGCTCAGGCTTCTATGCAAAAAAAGCAAACTACTTTGATGGAGCCCCTTTATACTAAAGTTGGGAATAACATTGAGGCTGTAGCTAAAGAACATGGTTATACCCATATTTTAAATGGCCAAGTAGGTGGAATTGACGTGGTGCTTTATGCTGATGAGCAATACGATATTTCTGATTTGGTTTTACAAAAAATGGGGATCACACCAGCTCCTTCAAAATAAATAACAGATTAATAAATTGATTAAGGCTTTCCCGATTGGGGAAGCCTTTTTTATTATATTAACCGAATGATTAGTCCACCACTTTTAAAATCAGGGGATAAGGTTGCCATCGTTTCGCCATCGCGAATGATTACCAAGGATCAGCTTGTTAAAGCACGGAAGGTATTAACTTCCTGGGACCTGGAGGTGGTGCTAGGCGAGCATGTTTATGACCAACAGGGTTATTTTGCTGGTACTGATGCCCATCGGCTCAGCGATTTACAAGCCGCATTGGACGACCATGAAATAAAGGCAATATTTTGCTCACGCGGTGGCTATGGCATGAGTAGAATTATTGATAATATCAATTTAAAATCCATAGTGAATCAGCCAAAATGGGTGGTTGGATTCAGCGATATTACAGCCCTACACTTAAAATTGCATCAATCAGGAATGGAAAGTATTCATGGGCTTATGCCTGTTCAGTTTGAGTATGAGGGTGTGGATAAATCCATTGAAAGCTTGAAAAATTTGCTGTTCAATGGTGTTATAAATTATAATATCGAAGCCAATGAAAACAATAGGCAGGGAACAGCAAGTGGGTTGGTGATTGGGGGAAATTTATCATTGTTAGTGGATAGCTTGGCTACAGGCACCGAACTGGAAACAAAAGGGAAAATATTGTTTGTGGAGGAGATCGATGAATACCTATATAAAATCGACAGGATGTTCAATCACCTTAAGCGTTCAGGAAAGTTAAACGGGATCAAGGGACTAATTATCGGTGATTTCTCGCAAATGAAGGATACTAGTATTCCTTATGGTAAAAATATAGAGGAATTGATTCTCGAATATGCAGGAGCATTTAGTGGCCCCATCGCCTTCGGTTTTCCAATAGGCCATGAAGCTTATCACATCGCTATACCGTGTGGTCGACAAATAATGTTAAAAGTAAATAAGGAAGGAACCACCTTATTGGGCTGAACCGTAACCCCCTCCGCCTGGTGTTTCTATAATAAGCTGATCGCCTTTAAACACTTGGGTTTGTACAATCCCCTCTAAATCTTCTTTTTTACTGGATTTTCTAAGTAGATATTGTAATCCGGGTTGACCATTAGATCCCCCATTGAGGCCATAAGGTGCAATTTTACGATGTTGAGTCAATAAGGTGAGCGTGAGCGTTTCCAAAAAAGTAAATTCCCGAATCACCCCATTACCACCGTAATATTTTCCGCTGCCTCCCGAGCCATTTCTTATTTCAAACCTATTTAACCGTACAGGATATCTCAGTTCAATAATTTCTGGATCGGTTATTCTGGTATTGGTCATATGTTGATGTATGGCATCATGCCCATTGAAAGTATTGCCAGCGCCAGTCCCTCCGCAAATGGTTTCATAGTAGCCAAATTTGTTATTGCCAAACAGCAAATTATTCATCGTTCCTTGGCTACAAGCAGCCATTCCAAAGCATTTTAAAAGGGTATCAGTTAAGCGTTGACTAACTTCGGTATTGCCACCAACTACCGCTGGAGGGTTGTCTATGTTAAAATCAGGCTTAAGCAATCCAGTAGGAAGAATTATATTGACATGTTTCATTAACCCCTCATTGAGCGGGATATTTTCATCAACCAATAATCGGAGTACATAAAGTATCACGCTATTAACAATAGCCTCAGTGGCATTAAGATTGAATGGGTGTACGGGACTGCTACCACTGAAATCAAAAGTAAGGCCATTTGTTTTTATATCAATTGCCACATGCAGCAGACTACCATCATCGAGCTGTTCTGATGCGCTGAACTCCCCTTTTTCCATATTGCACAACTTTTGAAGGAGTAATTGATCTGAATGATCCATCAATAGCTGCATATTGTTTACAATGGCATCCTTTCCGAATTCCTCACACATTTGAAGCACATTTTGAATCCCAGAGTTGATAGAAGCTATAGCCCCTCTTAAATCAGCCAGGTTTTCATTGATGGATCGGGTAGGATAAGGCCCACCCATTAGGATACTTTTAATTGCATTGAATTTCTCTTTGCCACCGTCAATTAACAATTGTGGGTAAATCACAATACCTTCCTCATATAGATTGGTAGCATCTGTGGGCATAGAGCCTGGAGTCTTTCCACCGATTTCAGCATGATGTGCCCTATTGGCCACATACCCAATTAATTCATTTTTAATATAAATGGGGCTTATTAGCGTGATATCCGGTAAATGGGACCCTCCAAAAGCAGGGTGATTGGTAATGAAGACATCGCCTTTTTTAAGTGTGAGATGTTCACAAACAGAACGGACGCATACCCCCAAACTACCCAAATGAACGGGAATATGTGGGGCATTTACAACTAATTCACCCTTAGCATTTAATAATGCACATGAAAAATCCAGTCGTTCCTTAACATTGACAGAAAATGAGGTTCGTTCAAGTACAGCACCCATTTGCTCAACTACACTTTTAAACCGGTTGAGGTAAAGCGTTCTTTCCGCCTCCACGGGAATAGCTAGCCTTGTTTGATTTTCAGTAAGGTGAGTAAGCACTCCATTATCGAGTTCGTTCAATTCAAATTGCCATGAATCTTTCACATAAACCGTACAGTTTTCACTAATAATTAAGGCGGGACCATTGATGGTTGTTCCAAATGAAATTTGCTCCCAAATAAATATTGGCGTGCCTATGAATTGCCCATTGACAAGACTTTGGGCCGTTTTCACTGGGACAGGTTTATGTTTTTTTAAATGGGGTGTATTTTTTGTTTCAGCTATTTTATTGGGAATGCTGGCTACCAACTTTAGCGACTCCACTTCTAACGGAAGGTTGTCAATCCAGTGCCCATAAAGTGCGAGGTAAGCTTTCTTAAATTCAGTCTCAACATCATTGGGGTAATTAATGGCGTCTAATTCTATTGTTGATTCTTGGCCCTTTAACCTTAAATGTAAAAATTGATGCTTGACAATAATGTCATTTCTATGAAACCCTTGACTAATCAGGGATTCTATGGCCAACCCCTTTAAAGATTCCCATGAAGTGGGCAGCTTAGTTTTAAACGAAGAAAAATCTTCAAGTACAAGCTGTTGTTTTATGATATCTATATCAGCTGACCCAATTCCGAAAGCACTTAACAGACCGGCATCATAAGGCGCTATCACTTTGCTGATTTTTAGTATCTGTGCCAAGTCACATGCATGTTGCCCCCCTGCACCGCCATAAGACATCAAGGTTAGTTTGCTTATGTCGGTCCCTTTTTTTGCGGCAATACTCTTTATAGCTGCGGCCATTTTTTCATTGGCAATGTCCAATATAGAGGTGATCAACTCTTCTTTGGTGATGGTCGATTGATCATAAGAGTTAGCCGTTTCCAGCAAAGCATTCAGTGCATTTTCCGATTTAGATCGATCGATGGGAATCGTAAACTGATGCTCCGCAATGCGACCTGCGAGCAGATTGACATCGGTAATGGTTAGTGGGCCACTGTTTCCATAGCAGGCCGGACCTGGGTCAGCTCCGGCACTTTCGGGGCCTACTTGCAACATGCCATTTTGGAAAGCACATATTGACCCCCCACCAGCAGCGATAGTTTCTATATCAATTGCAGGGCTTTGAATGTGAGCATCACCTACTTTCGTTTCGTAGGTAAAATTTACCGATTTATTGATGATGGATACATCTGTGCTTGTTCCCCCCATATCAAAAGTGACAAGGTCTTGCTCACCACTCAACTTTCCGATTAATGACGCTCCAATAATACCACCAGCAGGGCCACTCAACAGACTGTCTTTTGGGCGGAATTCTTTACTTTCCACCACTGCGCCTGCACTTGTCATTATCCTCAGCGTCCCTTTTTCCAATTTTGATTTAATACCTGCAAGATAGGTGGACATAATTGGCAACAAATAGGCATTGACCACCGTGGTCTGTGCTCTCGGAAGTATTTTTATAGCCGATGATAAATCACTGGAAACACTGATGTAATTGATACCTGTTTCTTTGAGTGTTTTAGCTAATAAATTTTCATGGACATTATTTTTATAGCTGTTAATTAATGCAATGGCAATGGATAGGTTATTTGTTTTTAAAAGATCATTGTGCACCTGAAGTGCCGCCCGAGACAAGGGCGATAAGATATTGCCATCACTGTCAATCCGTTCATCAATTTCTATAATGGAATGATAGAGTGGGGCAGGGGTTTTAATGTTCAGTGCAAATAATTCTGGACGTTGCTGTGTACCAATCTTAAGTAAATCCTTAAACCCCTTTGTTACCATAAGCACGACCTTGGCTCCTTTCCTTTCTAAAAGGGCATTGGTGCCTTTGGTAGAACCCAATCGCATGGCAATCGCAGGTAGTGGATCAAAAAGCCTTGTTTTGGTAATTAATCTACTTGCCAAAATCGGGACTTCCTCGTGCCCCGTTATTTCGAATCCGGTGGATGACGGATTAATGTAAACTGGCTCACGGAAATGAATTTCACCTTTGGTTAGGTTAATTTTATGTATGGTTGAAATGATTGATGTATTGAGTTGCTTGAAGGTATACCCTTCAAAAATGTCTGTATCTATGGGCCAATTTATTTCAACTTTAATGCTTAAGGGATCATGTTGTTCGATAATATTTCCCCTTAAGACCCCACTACTCAATATTTTTGACCGTTTTATGCTTCCATCTGGTGCCGTAGCCAGGCAATCAGTGAACGTTCCACCCGTATCAATCCAGATATTCCACATAAAATATTTTTTAGAAAGATAGCATTGCCCCTGAATTTATGCTATTATAAATGGCGTAAATTAGTAATATAAACTGTCATTTATGAAGCTACTCATTTCAATAATAAAAGTGTTGCCCTGGCTGATCGTCCTGATTTTAGGTGTTTGGATTTATCTTTCCAAACCAACACAAAATGAGGAGATGATCATCACGCATCATACTCTGGTTCAAGAAATTGAAGCTATAGGCAAAATTGAATTGGTTCGATATAATTTTAAGGAAATAACAGAAGTGAAAAAGCTAAGTAAAGAATACTTAAAAATATTCAAACTTGGTCCCGATTCAAAAATAGCCTTAATCAGTATAGGTGAAGCTGCTGGCTGTATAGATTTAACCAAAATACAAGATAAAGATGTTTCATTAGCTGGGGATTCCATATTTATTGCCTTACCCACATCTGAACTTTGCTATTATAAGTTAGATATGAGCAAGACCAGGATATATTCACTTGAAACCAACCCAATGGTAGATGAAAAGGAGTTTATCCAGAGTGCCTATAAAAGCGCAGAAGATGAAATCAAACGGGCTGCACTGAACTCCGGTATTCTTGAACAAACCAATCAGAATGCGGAAAGTATCTTAAGGCCTATTTTGGAGAAATTGAGCGGGAAGAAAGTGATTTTTACATTCAAACCCTCTCCGGTATCCTTGGATGGAACTAAGCAATAGCAACAAGGTGCCACAGTGCATAGCATCCAAGAATGAGAAATAAACTAAAGTGGCAATTTAAGCTGAATGTATTGAAAGGTCAGTTTATTTTCTAAGACATTCCCAAATCAGATCTGATTCATAGCCTTTTTGCAGCATATAGGAAGCTAGTTTTTTATTGATAAGGAGAGTAGAGCCGCTTGAAATATGCTCTCTTTTCTTCTCTATTAAGTTATGTATGGTACTTAAGTAGTCATCCTCATCAATTTCCAACAACCCTTTTTTTATGCAGTAATCAGAAATCCTGTGCTGCTTTAGCCCTTGGGTTATTTTTATCCGCCCCCACTTCTTCATTCGGAATTTTCCACCAACGTAGGCCTTTGCAAACCTTTCTTCATTTATAAATCCCTCGGTGATAAGCTCACTTATTATTTGCTCTACTTCATTCTGATGCAAACCATACTGGTAGAGCTTATTCCTTACTTCTTGCTGGGAGCGCTCTTGGTAAGCACAATAATCACCGGCTTTTACCTTGGCATCTTTAGCTGACAAAAACTTTTTAGGCTTATGATTATCGTCAGCAAACATGGATTATTTTACAAGGCCTTTTCTTTTCAGGATGCTTTCTACAAATTTTCGCTCGTTGTCAGAGTTGAAAATCCGGAAAGGCAAATGAATCATTTGTGCTTTGTTCACCATAAGTAGGATATAACTCTTGCCCACTCGCCCACGTTTGATTTGATCCCATTTGATAGGCATACCTTGTTTGCTGTTCAACTTTACAAGAATCTGCTGGCTATTGATTTCATAACCTAGTTTTTCAAAGAGCATTTTTGATTGCTCTAGTTGCGTAACACCGGCAAATTGTATCAACCAAAACAAGAGGTACAGTACTACTCCAATACCGGCACCAATGAACCACCATGCACTAGCAATCCAAAAATGACCCGCGCAAATGGCCAAAACGATTAGAGATACCCACCACTGTTGTTTAAGTACTTCAAGCAAGGCCAATTTAATGTAAGTCCCACTTTCCAACTTGTACTTTTTCGTTTTTACATTCATTGTATTCTGTAAATAATATTGTTCATCAAATAAAATATCTGCAAACTTAATTGATCTGTAGTTAATACCTTAAGGTATGGAAAAATTATGCCATGAATTAGGCAAATTTTAGCAATGAGTCATGCCTACAGGCAAGGATAAGGATCACTTGGAAATAAAATAATTGCTCCTATGCTTCTTAGTGAACTTTGTGTCTTATCAGAGTGCTTCTTGGTTAAATTGTGACACTTAACATTACGGCAGTGCTTCGTCCTAATGTCCTCGCAATAACCAGATTTATTCCTATATGGCCTTGAGGCTCATATCTTTACTGCGAACTGAGTGGGTGAGTGCACCAATTGAAATATAATCCACACCGCAGTCAGCTACTTCGGCAATGTTATTTTCTGTAATTCCGCCACTCGCCTCAATCTTAAATTGCCCGTTGATGAGCGCCACCGCTTCTTTCATTACAGAAGGCATCATATTGTCGAGCATAATCACATCAACCCCGCCTGCTTCGATCACTTCCTTAACTTCATCAATGGTCCTTGTCTCCACTTCTATTTCCAATGTTTTCCCGAGTTTATCTAAGTATTTTTTTGTGTCCCTAATGGCCTTTTTAATACTTCCGGCATAGTCGATATGATTGTCTTTGAGCATGATCATATCATACAATCCGAATCTATGATTTTGCCCTCCTCCAATGGCTACTGCCCATTTTTCCGCTATTCTAAAATTGGGGGTTGTTTTTCTGGTATCCAACAAGCGGGCTTTACTTGTCGATATTAATGAGCTTAAATATTGTGAATAGGTGGCTATGCCACTCATTCGTTGCATGCAATTAAGCACCAACCTTTCTGTTGTTAAAATGGAGCGGGCTGACCCTTTGACCTCAAATGCAATGTCCCCTTTTTTCATAGGAGTGCCATCAGTCATCATTATATTCAATTTTAATTGAGGATCGAACTGATGAAAAATTCTTTCGGCCATCTCCACCCCTGCAAGGATCCCATCATCTTTGATCAACAGGTGAGCCTTGCTTTGTTTGTTTTCAGGAATACAGGCTAAGGCCGAGTGATCACCATCGCCAACATCTTCTTTCAAGGCTAATTTGATAAATTCTTTTAGCGATTTTTCCGTAAGGTAATTTAATTGCATTTGGAGAATGATATAGTATAACTATTGAAACTAAAGGAATAAATGCACTTACTCCTTAATAAAGCTTATTTCATGGATGCGGAATGCACCATCTGTATTTTTTATGCGCATCCAAACCCGATACGTGTCACCATTACTTAAATATTGACCTATGGCATAAGGCAATCCACCTTTTGATGAACCTTGATGGACGATGGTAAAGCTAGTAGGGGGGTGGTTGGTCAAAAAATCTTTTAATACGTATTCAGCTTGAGTTTTGCTGTAGCTCTGCATGTTCCCGTCAAGGGTGACGTCCACATTGGAATTTAAGAATTTGGCAATTTCTTTGGAACTACCTGCTTTAATGGCATTTTTTACATCATCAATTATCTCACCCTGTCCATAAACTTGAAGGCTTATGGTCAAAAACAAAATAAGACTAGCGTATTTAAATAACTCTTTCATAATGTTTGAAACATTAATGGTATCAGTCTAAAACTATGCCAAATGTAAATTACAGGGTACAAAGTACTATTTTAAAATCTTCCAAGCAATTGTATCAAAGTTATATATTTATCGTGAAGTAGCACGGTTAATATCCCTACCAAAAAATATGGCATTCATAAAAACTTTGTTGGTACCATACCAAAATGCCCTAAAATTTAAGTTGTCGGTAAAGCCAATTACCCTGCCCCGTCCGTACGTTGAGACCCCAACTGCTGAGGTGCTTTTCAACCTGTTCAGGTTTTCACTTGATATATAACCACTTAGCAAAGGGTTTTCTGTATAGACCATTGGATTGGAGAATCCACCGGGAGCTTTTTCAAGAAAGTCTTCCGAATTTCTAAATACGGGTAGGATATCATTGGTATATCCATAAAAAAGCGGGTTGGTTCGGTCTATCTTGGTTTGAAAAATAGCACCACCTATTCGCTGTGCGCCTCTAAATTCATTTATATCTTCATATTTCCAGCTTTTAAGTGAATCCAACTGTTGCGATTTCGTGAACTTAAACTTTCCTAAACCCACTTTATCTAAATATTTTAACGCTCCTTGCGAGGCCACAACCAAACCACCTGCCCGTACCCAATTTTTGAGTTTTTCCTGTCCACTTGTACTTATTGTTTGAAAATTCCCATCCACCATGATCAGTGTATTGTATTTATCAATGTCTGCCCTGTTAAACACATCAACGGGCATTAATGTTAAATTCATGTCATAATGCTGGTCAAATAGATGCCAAACTTCCCCTGCATCATACCCACTTACCCCATCTCCAACCAAAAGTATTACTTTGGGATTTTCAACATTTTCAAAGGACGGACTTCCCAGGCTCACTCCTTCATAGTCCAGACCAGTAGAAAGGGAATAAATGTCTATGCCATTATTTAATGCTAGCTCCTTTAAAGAAGCTGCCATACTTTCCTCAGACCTGTTTTGCATAGCAACAGGAACTAAAATCGACCCTTTTTCAAATTTACGTCCAGCAGCATGAAATATTTCATTGGCTACTTTTACCTTATAGCCATTTTTGAGTAGTTCACTTAATATGCGTGGGGCATAATACCCATTCCATTCAAATACATAAGCGTATTTGGAAACCCCACCAATGAGTTGTCCCTGAGGTCGTTTGGTTGCGTCAAACGAGTTACCAATATAGCTTGGAGAATAGGTCTTATTGTTGAGGATGGCAAAGTCCACATTGAATGCCAAGGGGAGTGTCCAGGCAGAAACATCATAGAACAGGCTATCCTGAAAACTTGTATTGGTGTCGAACATAGCGTGTATTAGCTTGTTTTTAGGTTGTACTAATGGAATAACATATGCCTCATCCGGTTCATATCGAATACCATTGATTGATATTGGATTTTTGGCATTATAGATCTGAATCCCTTGCCGATTGACAATTTCAGCCAATCGATAATTTTTGTATTTGTCAGTAGAGCCAAAAACAATGGCTTTCTCGGCTGAAGATTTGGCTGAATTAAAAGAATTGACATAAAAATCACGCTGAAATTCAAGAAACTCAAGCCGCATTTCATTTAAGGCTTTTAATGAAGATAGCGAGGTGGTAAATTGGTTTCTAATGGTAAAAGGAAATGTAAGTATGCCATTGATGGTTTCCCGTGCGTGACCCCTTGAACTTGCCTGTTCGAAAAGTATGCCTACGGCTCCGTTTATATCTGGATAGGTAGAGCCTTTGCCATAGAAGTAATCATCGAAACTTTCCTGTGTATAATAAAGTGACCCAATTTTATCAAGTGCTTTGGCGTGATACTCGCCCATTTTCCGGGTCAGTTCATAATTCTTTTTTGGGGTCATGGGGTTATTTCGTGAAGGAATGCCCGGTTGGAAAAAGAAAGTGCTGTTACTGCCCATTTCATGGTGGTCAGTTAGCAAATTGGGCTTCCAGCTTTGAAATTGTTTGATTCTAGCCTGTGATTCGGGCAGTTGTGTCACTAACCAATCCCGGTTCAAATCAAACCAATAGTGATTTGTACGGGCTCTTGGCCAAGGTTCATTGAACTCCATATTATTGGGATCGGTATTTATCTGACTGCTTTTATTGGCATTTACATAATTGGCAAACCTGTTGAGGCCATCAGGGTTAAAGCTAGGGTCAATAATTATCACCGTTTCATTAAGTAGCTTGTCTATTGGTGCACCTTGGGCTGCGGCTAAATAATAGGCAACCAACATGGAAGCATTGCTACCACTGGGCTCATTTCCATGAACGCTATATCCTAGATAGGCAACGGCAGGCATTGACCCAGTCTCAAGGGAGTTGGATTTTTCAGGATCTGAAAGAAGTAAATGCTGTGATTTTATTTCCGAAATATTCGATTGATTGGCCAGTGAGGTAATAATTAGGTTTAACAATGGCCGGCCTTCATAGGTTTTTCCTATTTCTTCAATGGTTATCCTATCAGAGGCTTCAGCTACAGCATACATATAGCTCACTAACTTGTCATGGCTCACGTGCCATTCCCCCACTTCATGGCCGATAATATCGGAGGGGGCGGGTATATTAGGGTTGTAAGTGACATCAGAAGGTAGATAATAAGTAATATCAACCGTAGGCTGAGCAATAAGGGAAAAACTTGTAATTATAAAATAAAAAAGGCAAATTGAAAGGGTTTTCATCGTAGCTGGATTGTTAGTAGTGAGCATGTGAACTTAAGCAGTTTTCGTTGTTTAACATTGACATTCTTGTCAATAAAGATAGGAATTTACACAGAAGGAATACAGCGATAAATTTAAATCATTTGTTAATATAAACTTAATACCACTGTACTTCATGAGTTTGGATATTATCAGTTAATTTGCATCGATTTATGAAATCAGAATTTTCAACAAACTAAAACAATATGAAACAAATCTTACTTAAACTGCTATCGTTAACTGGAATGTTACTATTCTGTTTTACGATGACTTATGGACAGGGGTCTACCTCTTCAACCATGAGTGGAAAAGTTACCGGCCCTAATGGCGAAGCACTGCCAGGGGCAACTATAATTGCTGTACATACTGCATCTGGTACGCAATATGGAGACTTATCAGATGTATCCGGTCTGTTTAGGATACCAAACATGAGAGTTGGTGGTCCTTATACTATAACGGTTAACTTTATTGGTTACTCTGAGAATAAAACAGAAGGCGTTTATTTATCGTTGGGTCAGACATATAATTTGAACATCAAAATGGATGAAAATATTCAAACACTACAGGAAGTAGTTGTTTCATCCACAGCCTCAGATGTTTTTAATGCTGACAGAACCGGTGCACAAACCACAGTATCTAAGGAACAGTTATCAACCTTACCAAATGCATCGAGAACCTTAAACGATTTTACTCGCCTAACTCCTCAAGCGGCTTTTACCCAAGGAGGCGGCATATCTGTGGCGGGGATGAATAATAGATACAACTCTATTTTTATTGATGGAGCAGTAAGTAATGATGTATTTGGACTTGCAGCTAATGGACAAAATGGTGGACAAGTAGGTCTTTCTTTAATAAGTATGGACGCACTTGATCAAATAAGTGTTGCGGTCGCACCTTATGACGTTACTTTAGGTGGTTTTGCTGGTGCAGGAATAAGTGCGGTTACCAGAAGTGGTACCAATGAAGTAGAGGGATCTGTATATTATCTAGTTAGAAATGAAAGTTTAGCTGGTAAAACCCCTGGTTTCATAGACACAGGTACAGACGGAAGAGAAAAATTAGCTGATTTTTCTGCTAAAACCTATGGAGTAAGAGTTGGTGGTCCTATAATAAAAGACAAGCTTTTCTTCTTCGTTAATGCTGAAATTCAAAGGGATGAAACTCCTAACCCTTTCAATTTCAGTAATTATAACGGTTCTGCTACAAGAGCTGATGTGGATGCCTTGGCTTCAACTTTACGGGGACTGGGTTACGAGCCTGGAGGATATGAAGATGTTGTTCAAAAACTGGATGCGGAAAAATTTATGATCAAATTTGATTATAACTTAAATCAAACGCATAAAGTCTCAATCAGACACAGCTACAATAAAGGAGAGAATTTTTCTCCAAGTACCTCTAATTCCAATAGAATTCGATTTGCCAATGCTGGTGTATTCTTTCCCTCTGAAACCAATGCAACAACTTTGGAATTACAAAGTAATTTTGGCGATAAATCTAACAAGTTAATAGTTGGTTATACAACAGTAAGTGACAATAGAGACCCACTTGGTAGCCCATTCCCATATATTGATATAAGTACAGGAGACGTTGAGGCTGGTAGTGAACAATTTTCCACTGGTAATGTCCTTGAACAAAAAATATTTACGATAACGGATAATTTTAATCTTTATAAAGGAAAACACACCTGGACTTTTGGTACACATAATGAATTCTACAATATGAGGAATGTTTTTATTCGTCAAAATTTTGGATCATATAGGTACAATACTATTCAGGATTTTATTGATGATGTAAACAATGGTGGAGCTACTGGTGCCGCAACTCAATATGACAGAAGCTATTCGTTGGTGGATAATACTACGGGTGATGACACTGGAGCTGCTGCTGAATTTAATGCTATGCAATTAGGATTTTATGTGCAAGATGAGATTCAAGTAAATAGCAAACTTAAAATTACTGCAGGATTAAGGGTTGATATTCCAATATTTACTGATGACCCTATTGATGACGGATATTTTAACTCAACTGCAGCACCTGCAATACAAGCTGCGGGCTATGATTTAAAAGGAGCTAAAGCTGGTCAGGCACCAAAGCCACAGTTTTTAGTTGCACCAAGATTTGGATTTAACTATGACCTGAAAGGTGATAAGTCTACTCAACTACGTGGTGGACTGGGTATATTTACAAGTCGGGTACCTTTTGTATGGCCAGGTGCAATGTACAATAACAACGGAGCAACTGTAGGAGGTGTACGTGTTTTCTCAGGAATCAATTTTATTGCTGATCCTTTTAATCAACCTACAGTATCTGATTTTGGTGGTACAGATGCCATCCCTCAGGGTCAATTGGATTTATTTGCAGAAGACTTTAAATTTCCACAAGTATTTAGGGCAAGTATAGCCGTGGATCAGAAACTACCTTGGTGGGGATTGATCGGTTCTGCTGAAATAATGTATTCTAAGACCATTAATAATATATTTTATGAAAATATAAATTTAGCTCCCCCAACCGAAAGAATGAGCGGTACACCGGACGATAGATTTAGATTTACAAATGGTAGGATAGATGGAAGTTACAGCGGTAATATTTACTTAGGCTCTAATACTAATAAGGGGTATACCTATAACTTTACTGCTAGCTTAACTAAGCCTTTTGATAATGGTCTTACTGCTAATTTGGCTTACAATTTTGGTCGAGCAGAATCTATATTTGAAGGTACTTCATCACAAAACTCTTCACAATGGAGAGGTGTATATGCAATAAATGGTAGAAATGATGCGCAATTAGGTCGTTCAGATTATGACGCTGGCTCAAGGATAATTGCTTCTGTAAGCTACAGAAAAGAATACTTGAATCACTTTGCCACAACCATTGGACTGTTTTATCAAGGCCAATCTGGGTCACCATTTTCTTATACCTATGATGATGGATTTAATGGTGAGGATTCAAGAGAAAGAGCTTTGATTTATATACCAGCAAATCAGAGTGAAATAATATTTGCTGATCCTCTAACTGCCAATGAACAATGGGCTGCATTGGATAAATTCATTTCAAATGACGATTATCTAAGCGAACATAGAGGAGAATATGCCGAAAAGAACATGGGTAGAACACCTTTTGAAAGCATCATTGATCTCAAGTTAACCCAAGATGTATATTTTATGACTGGAAAGAAAAAGCAGACATTACAGTTTACATTTGATATCTTCAATTTTGGAAATTTCCTAAACAAAGACTGGGGAAAAAGATATAATGTGCCTAACGGTGATGGAACTTCTGTTCAATTGTTGGATTTCGAAGGATTTTTACCAGCTACAAATACGCCAACATTCTCATTTAACACCAGCAATGAAGATGTTAAAGATTTGTTGACAAAGGATGATTCTGGTTTAGTTAGCTCAAGATGGCAAATGCAAGTTGGTATCAGATACATATTTGGTAACTAGTAATTTATTAATTTAAGAATAAAAGAGACTGTCCATTGGGCAGTCTCTTTTTGATTTGAGAGATTAGTAAAATGGAACTTAAATCGCAGTATTTCGACCGTGACCTCTCATGGCTTTCATTCAATAAAAGGATATTAATGGAAGCGGCTAACCCTGATGTGCCACTTTACGAACGGATTAAGTTTTTGGCTATCTATTCCTCCAATCTCGATGAGTTTTTTCGGGTCAGGGTAGCAGCACTCAGAAGTATTGTCAATATCGATAAAAAGAAAATCAATAAGCGGTTTAACCATAAACCAAGCAAAACCCTTGATGCCGTACTGGCGGAAGTAAATAAGCAACAACAGGAATTTGGCAGGATAAAACGGAATGAAATTGTACCAGCACTGAAAAACAACAATATCATTCTCTATCGTGATGAGGAGATTCTCCCAGAACATCAGAAATTCATTAACCACTATTTTAAAAGCAAAGTGCTGTCCTACCTACAGCCGCATATCCTTAATGTTGACGCGGATAAAAAGCCTTTTTTAGAAAATAGACTCATCTATTTTGCACTTGATCTGATAGATGTAAATGGCGACAGACAGTATGCTCTATTAAATATTCCGTCTGACTTTTTGCCTCGTTACATTAAGCTACCAAAAATAGGAAAGCTGTATTACTACATTACTCTGGATGATATTGTAAAGGAAAATTTAAGCTTCCTATTTGCTTCTTATCAAATTAAAGGATGTTATTCTGTAAAGTTGAATAGGGATGCTGAGCTAAATATAGATGACGAATACTCCGGTGATTTGGTCAAGAAAATTAAGAAGCAGATCGCTAAGAGGAATATTGGCGTGCCCTCACGGTTTTTGTATGACCATACCATGCCTGATAAAATACTGATCTTTCTTAAAGATTTGTTTGAACTGGAACCGGATGAAATAGTGCCAGGTGGCAGGTACCATAACATGAATGACCTGTTTCAGTTAGGAAACCCCTTGTCACCAAAATTGGAAAATGAATACCTGGAGCCATTGCCCAAACGGATATTGGAAAATCAAACCTCCATTTTTGATGCCATAGACCAGGGGGACGTTTTACTCCACTTCCCTTACCAAACGTACGATTATGTGCTTCGCTTCTTTAACGAAGCTGCCCTTGATCCTTTCGTAAAGGAGATCAAAGCCACTTTTTATAGGATAGCCCCTGAGTCATTTATTTGCAATGCCCTCATCAGTGCTGCCAATAATGGCAAGCAAGTGACGGTATTTGTTGAGATCAAAGCGCGCTTTGACGAACAGAATAACCTTAAATGGGCAGAACGCATGGAAGAAGCCGGGATACGGATCATTTACAGTATTCCAGGCCTGAAAGTACATGCTAAAGTGGCCCTTGTAATAAGATCGAAAGAGGAGGGGGAGATAAGCCAATATGGCTATTTTGGCACGGGCAATTTCAATGAAAAAACGGCAACTATATATGCTGATCAGGCCTTATTTACCAAGCATTTTGAGATGACTTCTGAGCTCAACAGTTTGTTTGATTATCTGTGCGATCATAATCAGGTGCCAACTTTTAACTATTTGATGGTTTCTCAATTCAATATAATTGAAAAATTTGTTGAACTAATAGACAGGGAGATTGACCATGTCAAACAAGGGAAAGAGGGACATATCATCATCAAGTTGAATAACCTTCAGGACAATGCGATGATTGACAAACTTTATGAAGCCAGTAATGCAGGGGTAAAAATTGAGTTAATTGTTAGGGCCATTTGCTGCATCAAACCTGGTGTAGAAGGGCTGAGTGAGCATATAACAGTTCATCGCATCGTTGATGGCTTTTTGGAGCATTCTAGGGTGTTCTGGTTTTATAATAACGGTGCAGAAGAACTCTATCAAGGCTCGGCTGATTGGATGAAGAGAAATCTGTACCGAAGGATAGAGGTAGTCTTTCCGGTGTTGAACAAGAAGCTGCGTGACGAAGTGAAACAAATGTTGAACTTCCAGCTTCACGATAATATCAAAGGGGTGATGTTAGATAAGGATTTAATAAACCAACATTTTGAAACCCCAACCCCGATGAGGTCACAGGTGGCTTTTTATAAGTGGTTGGCGGAGAGGGAATTAAAATAATTTAACTGTCGGAAATAACCCAGTACAACGAAACTGACCAGAGCCCCCACTAGTCCTCGTTTGTAACGAGGATTCTTGAGGACAGCATTTCCGCCAAAAAGTCGGACAAGTATAATGCAATCAATATGGAAGCGACAATGCAAGGAGGAAAAATTGGAATAATTATAAAGGATGTAAAAGGAAAAATGGGTAAGTGAGGCTAGTTAAACTAAAAAAATGAAGAAAAATACAAAGAGATAATGTCAGGTGATAGATACAAAATACAAGACCAGCAAGCATGTTATTTCATAACCATGACGGTAGTGTATTGGATTGATTTGTTTAGCCGAAGAGATTATAAGGATGTAATTGTTGAATCACTAAATTATTGTGTAGCACATAAAGGATTGAATTTATATGCATGGATAATCATGACCAATCATGTGCATATAGTTGGTAAAGTTGAAACTGAATCGGGGATGTCAGGATTTTTGAGGGATTTTAAAAAATTTACTTCAAAAAAGATAGTGGAATTGATACAGGAAATTCCTGAGAGCCGTAATGAATGGCTTTTGGATAAATTTTCATTTGAAGCAAGAAGAACGGGTCGAGCAGAAAATTATAAACTATGGAAGGACGACAATCATGCTATTGACTTGAGCAATATAGATATGATGAACAAGATAGATTATATACATGATAATCCGGTTCGGGCGGGAATAGTTTATGAGCCAGATCAATATGTATATAGTAGTGCCATAGATTATGCTGGAGGGAAGGGAATGGTTAAAGTTACGGTGGTATGATATACGTTGTAAACGTAAATTCCAAGCATCCCCGTTGCAAACGAGGACGAGTGCGGGTCATGATTATTTTACGGCAGTTAACCAAGTGCTATTTGTGAAACTAATTGATTCGGAAGGTGGGCTAGACCAATATATTAATAAATACAAAAATCAAGAGGTTGATTTTCTTTGGCACCAAAAGCGTACGTTTTGGATTTTTGCTCAAGCTTATTTGCTCTATAATGAGCAACTAAATGATGATGGAAGTATTGACTTAAGCGCTGATTTCGATATCGATTTGAACACTGAATGGAAAGATTGGCTTAATGAAGAAACTATTGGTTTGGGAAGTAGTGAAAAGAATATTAATTGTTTAACTTCTGATTGTGGCAATGTTTGGGCAATTGTGGAAGAAAATCACGGAAGTTATTTGTTTAGAAATTTTATTCCTCCAACCCATTTAAAAAACCCTTTTGATATTGTTCTGGTTGAATTTAATACGGGCATTGAAGATCTCAATATTGAACCAGGCTCCTTTATGCCTATACCCGCCTTTTTCTTTTATGCAGTTTTAAAGGATAATAATTGGGATATATTTAAAAGGGATGTTTCAGATATCACTACTGTTGGAACAAGTTTGTTTGCGGGGGGGACATTGATTAAAGGGGCTCAAGGAATTTCAAAAGTCGCAGCACTTACACTGTTCTTTAATGTAACAAATACATTTGTTTTATCAGATGAAGTTATCAGTTGGATTGAAAACGAAAACATTCATGGGAAATCTTTTTTAGCTACATATAGATTGCTAAATGTTACAAATAGCTTAGTAGGAATTTATAAAAGCCAACAGACCGTGGAATATATAGCAAATTTTATGTCTCTATATTTCGATTCTACAGGTGCCTATTATGAAGTTTTTGGGAAGAGGTTTGAAGAAAGATTTCCAACAGAATTTGGCAAAATATTAACTGAATTAAAAAAAATAAGATAATGGCAGCGATATCAAGGTCTCCTATTGTTCCATTTATTACTGGTGCTGTTGCAATAATTATGTACTTCTATGTTCAATTCACAACTCCCTTATTGTCAAAGTTTCAAAAAATAAATGGAGAAGTCGTAAAATACGAAACAGAATTCAATCGTGAAAGGAGGAACAATATGTTCAATTTATGGCTGAACGATACCAGTTCTAAACCATATTTTAATTATTATAACTCTCCTCAGAGGGAAATAAATCAGAGCATAGCCGAAATAAAACAAGTAACTATTTGGGTAAACAATGGTAGAGAAATTATGCAGATGGAAACAGACGAAAAGTTAATATTTAAATATAATTGGTTTGCACCCATATTCTTAATTATCCTAGCAATTGGTTTGTTTTTCCACATCTACACATTTAAGGAAACAAAAAGTAAGACAACGAATATTAACACTTATTGGGATATGTGGGAGTATGTTTTTGGAAGAAAAGTACCAATTATGAAGCATAACAACAAGCCATATAACCCTGATGATCTTTTTAAATTTTAACCCTAACCCTCCTCAGGTACTGTGTTAAAAAGCAAGGATTGCAATATAATTAAATAAAGATTCTTACCTTTAGTTACCGAAAGAAGCCTTCAGTTGACAAGTCATCCGAAGCCTATCTAGTATAGAGCAGGTTCCAAGTGATTCTGCTCTATTTTTTTCTCTTTCAGAGAAAGACCGAAAGAAGCCTTAGTTTCTAAATCCTCCGATGTATTGAATTTTGGGTTATATGTTTCTCCTGATTTCCAAAGCGCATAGACAAGAAGTAATAGCTTCCTTTGGACAGCAACCAATCCGACCATTTTTGAACTGTTCCTTTCATTGATCCGCATGTAAAACGTTTTGAATGAATCATCACATCTTGTGGCGCTCAAAGAGGGGTAATGCAAAGCCTTCCGTATAAATTTATTTCCTTTCTTTGAGATTTTAGATCTACCGTTTAATGAAGTTCCCGACTGTTTTTCAACCACATCGTAACCACAAAAACTCACCAGTTGTTTTCTGTTTTTAATCAGGGCAAAGCCATTGGTCTCCGCAATAATGGTCAAGGCCGTCAGCTGACCAATTCCTTTTATAGTTTCAATCTTGCGAACTCTGTTCAACAACTCTTGATCTGCATTTAATAATTCATCTATCTCGTCCACTACATTCTCTATCTGCCGTTCGATAAATCGAATCCTTTTTTTATTACGTGCAATCGAGCTTTTACTGTACTGGTGTGCTGCTTGTTTACTGTGTAGCTGGTTTTTGATCTGTGTTTTCTCCTTAATCAACTCTGTTCTTTCACGAATTAACTGCTTTAGTTGACGAAGTACAGGAGAACAAACTTGCCATAAATTCAGGTTTCGTTCAACAGCAAGGCGTGCAATTACCTGTGAATCGATGGTATCGTTTTTCGATTTTATATGAAGGGTTTTAGCATAATGTACAACCTTATTGGGAAGTAAAACTGATACTTTTTCACCATGATCATTCAGGTAAAACGCCAAGTTTTCAAAATAGACCCCGGTAGCTTCCATAGCAAAAACAATATTGGCTGCTTTGCTTGTCAACTTTCCAACCCAAGTAAGAAGTGCTTTAAACCCTGGTTTGAGATTGGAAAATTTTTTAGTTGAAAGAATTTTGGTGTTTTGTTCAGCATCAATTATAGCAATAGAAGCCATAAATTCTTTATGGGAAATATCAATCCCAACTGAGTATTTTACAATTGTTTCCATCGTTAAATTTTTAGTGAATTCCGTTGCCTTCTCTCGTATTAAATTCAAGCTTACACCCATCAGGGATGATCTTGTGGTACTGTCCAGGCTTCAAGAAAATTAAAAGATAGTGTAAGGAAAACCTGAGGAACGATATCAACAAATTTGTATCTAGAGTCTCCGAATCTCTTACAACTATCTAAGTAAATTAGTAAATTGAACTATTAATAATAAACCAAACATACGAGAGTCTCTTCCACAGAAGGAGCATATTATGAAGTCTTTGGGAAGGAATTTAAAAACAAATTCCCATCAGAGTTTGAAAAAATGGTAGAAGAAATGATTAAACTAAAATGACATGGTAGGAAGAGGCCCATTGCTTCCATTCATAGGGGGGGCAGGAAGTATTGTTATTTATATAGTAATGCAACTATCAAATCCTTTTTTGACAAGTTTTCAAAAAATAAAGGGTGACGTTGTGAAATACGAAACTGTATATAATAATGAAAGGAGGAACAATATGTTTAATTTATGGTTGAATGATACTATTTCGAAGCCATATTTTAATTATTATAATGCTCCACAGAGAGAAATCAACCAGTACATAGCTGAAATAAAACAAGTGACTATTTGGGTAAATAATAGTAGAGAAATTATGCAGATGGAATCAAACGAAAAGTTAATAGTTAACTATAATTGGTTTGCGTCCATATTCTTAATTATCCTAGCAATTGGTTTGTTTTTCCACATCTACGCATTTAATGAAACAAAAAGTAAGACAACGAATATTAACACTTATTGGGATATGTGGGAGTATGTTTTTGGAAGAAAAGTACCAATTATGAAGCATAACAACAAGCCATATAACCCTGATGATCTTTTTAAATTTTAAATAAATCTTCCCCACTAGTCCTCGTTTATAACAGGATTCTTGAAGACAGCATTTATAATGCAATGAATATGGAGTGACAACAGAATGAGATACAAAGGAACAAAACAGGAAAAAACGGAAGAATGACCATAAAATTGAAAATACCCCCCCTCGTCCTCGTTTGTATTGTAATGCAAACGAGGACGAGTGCGGGTTTTAGAGTTGGTAATGTCTCTGGAGGTACACAAATAACTTCGAAATCATTAGAATTGGCAGTACCAAGGGCTGCAATCGGAGAACAATTGAATGTAATCAATGAGATAATTGCCAATGCTGCTTCAAGAGTAAGTCCAACTAATCCTAATGGAATTAATGTTATTATCAGAATAATCCCATGAAAATGAGAAGAGAACTAGAGGCCTATCAATTAAAAGACAAAATATTCTTACACGGAAAAAAAAGAACTGACAGAACAGTGGCCATTTTATCTGAGCCTGTTTATCAATTTGACCAGGATGTTGATGCTTCAAAAATTGGTAAAACTGTTAGAGATTGTATAGAATCATTTTATGAGGGCTACACCCATCCTTCAAAAGAAGAGTTTAAAAAAGTAAATGAGCCATTAATCAAATTGACAGGTGAAAAAAACTCAAAAGCTTTTTTCACAAAGGTTAAATGGGTGGGAGTCATTGAAAAAGAAAGGAAAATAAGCTTTGCTCCTACTGAAAATCACGGTTGGAAAAATGGGTTTAAACAGACTGAGCACCCCAATATTGAATTAGATTATTCAACAGCAACAGATGAAGATTTAGGGAAGGCTTTGTTGAAAGCTTTTGTGTTGTCAAGTATCAAATGAGACATTTAACAATGAGCAAATTATTAAATATCATATTACGATTATCTATAGGCATAATGGCAATATTTCTTACTTATAAGATGGGTAATATTTTATTTAATGCTACTAATGAAAGTTTTAAAAAAATAAATATTCAGAAAGTTGAAATTTCCAATCCAAATCAAGGTAGTAGTTATTTTTTGGACATAACTGCTAATGGAAAGCATTATGTTAAAAGCTTTACCAATGAAAATACACTAGTAAATATTGTAAATGCAATTTTAATCAATCCACTTGCTGCTGATTGGGCTAAATCCTTGCCGCTTGCAATTTCTGTAAACCAGATAAACACCTCCAACCAAATAGAGATAGAGACTAATAAAAATACTATTGAAAGACTAAGGGTGAACGGAAAGCTTATTATGGGGTTAAAAGAGGAGGATACAGTAAACATTGCTAAATTTTTGGGCGTGTTTTTTCTGACAGGAAGCTTATTTCTCCTTATAACTTGGATATTATGGGTTATTAGTTTGATTAAACACCTAAATAAACATCACACCATCCAAAATTATCCTTTGAATAACACTGTAGCAGATGCTATAAACGGATGGAAATTTATTTTAAGTGGATTTAAAAATTCAAAATGAAAAAACAACCCCAACTAGTCCTCGTTTGTAACGAGGATTCTTGAGGACAGCATTTCCGCCAAAAAGTCGGACAAGTATAATGCAATCAATATAGAAGCGACAATGCAAGGAGGAAAATTTGGGATAATTATAAAGGATGTAAAAGGAAAAATGGGTAAGTGAGGCTAGTTAAACTAAAAAATTAAACCCTTCTCAGGGTCTCTCGCAGAGGAGATGCGTAATCAATGACTTCCTGGGAACAGTAACATCGCCACGATAAAGCTTAGGATGGAGATAATGAAGCCAAACATAAAGATGTTATAGGATATCCTAAGCATCTTGTATTTGCGGCCTAATACAATGCCCAAGAAATAGATATCCTTGATCATACTACCATATAAAAATTCAGCATCTTTCATCATCTCACGCATGCCCCACATATAGTCGTCCAGCTGCATGCCGTGGAAATTGCCAAAAAAGAGCAGGTTGGTTTTTTTTTCTTTTATGTCATCAGGGGTAAATTTCCCTGAAGAAACATTTGGGCGTGTGGCCAACACAGCAAAAACGATAGTAGAAAGACATACAATCACAAGCATTAATGCTGGAAGGATCAGTTGGGGGTAATCTTCGAATTTTCTAAATAGTACCGAGACCAAAACGGACAAAATGATGGAATTAATAGAAATCATGATGTTGGCCTTGTTATCAGCCATGGCACTCAGTTGAAGGTGGTTTTTAGAAGTAATCCGAAACATAGTTTCAATACCACGATCGGGTTTTTGTATTTTACTCTTCTTCAGCTTCTCCTTCAAAACTTCAATTTCTTCCTCAAAACCGTTCGTGGAGCTATTGAGTTGTTTTTTCTTCTTTTTCAATTTTTTTACATTGAGCTCTTTTCTTGGTGCTAAGACCTTCTTACCATAGTCTGTAAAATAACTGTGGGATTTCATGAAGTCATAAGTCTTTTCCATCCAATCTTTACTGCTAATGTGTTGTCCACATACAGTATTGAGCTCAGCAAGTAGATGCTCACTTTTATCAGAAAATAAATCTGTAGAAATATGGTACAGGTCGGCATCGCACATGATCTCCGAGGCCTTGTTCTTTGGTGATTGTGGCATTCGGGTACTTAAAATGATTTCCTCAATGGCCGCTATCCGTACCGCTTCAATGCCCCACTTTTCAAGTTCCTCACGCATTAGCCGTGCACTTTCGGTTTCATGGTTTTTTAAATCGCAGCTATAACCAAGATCGTGGAACCAAGCGGCTACCAGTACATTCTCCAGTTCTATCCCCTCGAAATTTTCAGCCCCGGCTATCTCTTTCACTGCTGCCACCACCTCTTGGGTGTGTTGCAAATCGTGGTAAGTAAAATCATTGTGAAGGTTTTTAAAGATACCCTCGGCAAATTTTTGAGAACGTTCTAAAAGACTAATTTCTGACATGATATCCTAAATTAGTCAAAATTTGTGGTTTCATTATCCATAGGAATGTTATTGGGGGATTTTAGCTTTCAACCCATTGGCATAATTAGTCAGGTATTTAAACTTATCAGTCAACTCTCCATTTTCGGTAATAGTTGCCCTCTTAATAACATCCTGACTATCATCACCAAGTAAATGAGGCAGTACATTATCAACTATCTCCCGCCCAAAATCTGTAGAGGCATCACGGGGGAGCTCACAAGGTAAATTATCAACGGCCATTACAGTAATATTCCCTTCATCTTTAAGTGGGGGCTCTACCTTATCTTCTTCCGGATTGTAATCATAAATGGGGTTATCAATGGTACTGGGCTGCTTTGTAGAAGGTATGGAGCCTTCAATATCACAGGTGATGTCAGCGATGACCTTAATTTTGAAGGAAGGTTTCAGAATGTCTTTTCTATGAAAAAGAACAGGTGCATCGGGATCCCAGTACGCACCGGCTATAAGTAAATCGGCTACTTCCGTATATTTCAAAAAATCACTTTTATATTGTTCAGGATGTGCATAGAAGTTACTCCTGATAAAGTCTGTTCCGTCTTTGGCCTTATTATAATCACGGCTACTCAACTGTGTATATACAGGTTCTTTGTAAAGCTGGTTTAAAAAGTTAGCTGGGGTCACCTTCCTGATTTTCATTCCATCCAACACTTCCATAGCTCCCTTAGATACCCTTCCACCACCTGTTACGATAATTTTTATGGCAGGGAGTTTTACTTTTTTATATTCTGTTTTTAAATCGGCAAGATCAAAACATTTATGTGCGGGACGAAGAGAAAACCTATTGTACCGTTTTCCATAAGTAAGAATACCATTATAGGCGCCAACAAGACCAGCGTACCTTCCAAATGCCACTATTCGGGTTTTGTTTTCATCGGTAAGCTGCTCATAATCAACCAGACGAATCTTATTATTCAGTATTTCTTTTAACAGTTGCTGGTTATAGGGCTGCTCTTTAGTGGTATGCGAAAAGAAAAAATAGGTCTTTTCGGGTATAAGATTTTTTATTGGTACTTCCTTTACACCTAACAGGATATCGCAGTCAGTCACATCATCTACCACAGGTATACCCAGTTTGGAGTAGTCTTCATCTACATAACACCTAATGTCACTTTTCTGCACAACAATTTCTACATTGTCAAATTTTTCTAATATCTCTTTGGCCTGTGTAGGAATGATTGGGACTCTTCGATCGATTGGAATTTTACCTTCTTTAAGAATGCCAATTTTTACCTTTCGCATAGTAGTAATGATTTTTTTATTAGGACAAATATCACACAAAAAAAGAGGAGTAAATCACTCCTCTTCGTCTTTGTTTTTCTTTGATTTCTTTTTCTTGAAATCATCCCTATCAATGAGTTTTTTATCTTCCACATTTTTGTTGAGAAACTCATTGATTTTATCAATGTTATAGTTGTTCTTAAGCTCACCAAACGAATCGATCTCAATGCTAAAACCTTCCAAGTCAGGATTGACGGTAGGTTTCTCTTTTTTCTTTTCTTCTTTATTAGATCGTTTCTTTGTCATGGTTTATTAATTAGTTCTCCATTTTCACGGGTAGTTTTTCTATTGCATTCTTAATTCGTTTTTTCGTTTCTTCCGAACCTAAAATGGCTATTATTTCCATTAAATCTGGACCTGAACCTTTACCTGTTAAGGATAATCTCAGTGCTTGCATTACCTGACCCATTTTTACCCCTTGTGCCTCCAATACTTCATTGAGGGTTGCCCTTGCACTATCAGCATCAATATCCGGACTTATTTTATTTGCAAATTTATCTAAAACACTAACTGCAACCTCATTCCATTTTTTGGACACTATTTGCTCGTCATATGCAGTAGGGGTAACAAAAAAGAACTGCCCTTCGTTCCAAAGATCCCGTGGGAAAGTGATGCGCTCCTTGAGTTCTGCACAGATAGCATTAAGCTTTTTATCATCATATTGAATATGCTCGGGAGTAAGGTAAGGCTTTATGAATTTCGCTAAATCAGCGTCAGCTTTGGTCTTAAGATATTGCTGATTATACCATTTGGCTTTGTCAATATCGAATTTAGTGCCTGATTTACCTATTCTATCCACAGTGAAAGCTTCGATTAAACCTTCCATTGAAAATATTTCTTCCTCGGTTCCTGGGTTCCAACCTAAGAAGGCTAGGAAGTTTAGGAATGCATCTGGTAGATAGCCAGCTTCGCGAAATCCGCTGAAATTTTCCATGGCACCATCCTTACCAGGAAATTGGCCAGTAATTGGAAACACAGGAAAACCTAACTTGTCACCATCACGCTTGCTTAGCTTTCCATTGCCATCTGGCTTAAGAAGTAATGGTAAGTGCGCAAATTGAGGCATTGTGTCTTCCCAACCTAAGTATTTGTATAACAGTACATGAAGAGGAGCTGAAGGCAACCATTCTTCTCCCCGTATTACGTGGGTTATTTTCATCAAATGGTCATCTACAATATTGGCCAAATGGTAGGTAGGCATGCCATCCGATTTCATCAAAACTTTATCATCCATTGCAGAAGAGTGAACCATTACCCATCCCCTGATCATATCATTGAGCCTCACCTCTTCTTTTCGGGGCACCTTTATCCTGATTACATAAGGGTCTCCAGAATCCAAGCGTGATTTTACTTCATCTTCAGAAAGTGTAATGGAGTTTTTCATCTGCATGCGTGTAATCGCATTATACTGTAGAGAGTCGACTTTAGCGGCCTTTAGACGTTCCCGCATAGCATCAAGCTCCTCAGAGGTGTCAAAGGCATAATAGGCATGGCCACTGTCAATCAACTGTTGGGCATAACCCGCATAAATATTTTTCCTTTCCGACTGTCGGTATGGACCATATTCACCGCCTTTAATGGGGCTTTCGTCAGGGACAATACCCACCCATTCCAAAGACTCCATTAAGTATTCTTCCGCCCCTGGTACAAACCTTGTCTGATCGGTGTCCTCAATTCTAAGAATCATTTTACCGTTATTTTTCTTTGCAAACAGGTAGTTATAGAGGGCTGTTCTTACCCCACCAATATGTAAAGCCCCAGTAGGGCTGGGGGCAAATCGTACACGTACTTCTTTATTCATTCATCTATTTTTAGGGGTGCAAAATTACGGAATCTTACACTTGAATAACAGCGGTGAACTGAAAAGAGAAATTATTTCACTGCGATACACGATATCTCTACATTCACATTTTTTGGTAACCTACTTACCTCAACTGTTTCCCTTGCAGGGGGATTTTCGTTAAATCTTTTACCATATACGGTATTGATGGCAGCAAAGTCATCCATGTTTTTGACGAATATGGTGCACTTCACCACATTGGAGAAACTATAACCTGCTTCTGTAAGAATGTACTCAATATTCTGCATGACCAATTCTGTCTCCTTGCCGATCTCACCAGTTATCAGTTCACCACTTTTTCTATCAATTGCAATTTGTCCGGATGCATATAATGTATTGCCATGAATCACCGCCTGACTATAAGGGCCAATGGGTTCTGGAGCGAGACTACTATTTACTATTTTTTTCATAATGCTTTTGATTTTTGTAATGTCTATTTTTGTTTTGCTAATATCGCCTTTTAGATCATTAAGGTGAATCATTGACATCAAATATTAAGCATGAACATACTTATAGTAGGCGGACAGGTAAACCTTGAAGAAGTAAAATTAAAACTAGGCTCTAAATTTCAGTACTCCATTTTAGAAGCGATAAATGAAGATACCCAGATGGAGGGGTTCGATTATATTTTCGATTTTATAATAGATGAAATGCCGGAACATTTTGAATATTATACTCACTGTACCAACCCTATAATTTTTATTAATACAGTGAAAGTCACTATTGCTGAATTACAATATACTTATGGCCAATCGACCAAAAATATTTATGGGTTCAATGGCCTCCCAACTTTTTTTAATAGGGAAGTAATTGAAATATCTTCTTTAAGCAAAAAAGATCCTGATAAAAAGTTACAGCAGCTAGGCACTGATTTTATTTTTGTTGATGATCGGGTAGGGATGGTTACCCCGCGGATAATTTTAATGATTATTAATGAAGCTTATTACACTGTGCAAGAAGGTACGGCTAGTAAGGAAGATATTGACCAAGGTATGAAGCTAGGAACTAATTATCCATTTGGTCCCTTTGAATGGAGTAAAAAAATTGGCCTCCAACATGTTTATGAAACATTGGAGGCCATTTATGAGGATACTAAAGACGAACGTTATAAAATTGCCCCTCTTCTTAAAAAAGAATATCTGAGTTAGTTATTCAACAGTAACTGATTTAGCCAAATTTCGGGGCTGATCTACATTGCAGCCTCTCATTAAGGCAATATGATAAGAAAGTAGCTGTAAAGGAATCACAGAAACCATTGGCATTAAAGCCTCATCCGTTTTTGGTACTTCAATTACAAATTCAGCCATTGTAGGAATGAGTACATCCCCTTCTGTTACTACGGCTATTACTTTTCCTTTTCGAGCCTTAACCTCTTGAATATTTGAGACGATTTTATCATAGGAGCTATCGCGTGTTGCAATAAATACAACCGGCATTTCTTCATCAATAAGGGCAATTGGTCCGTGCTTCATTTCTGCAGCAGGATAGCCTTCGGCATGGATATAGGAGATTTCTTTTAATTTAAGTGCTCCTTCCAGTGCAACTGGGAAGTTAAATCCCCGACCTAAATAAAGAAAATTTCTAGCGTCTTTAAATATGGAAGCAATTTCTTTTATCTGCGGATCCAACTTTAAAGCCTGTTCAACTTTCTTGGGAATGTTCTCAAGTTCAACTAACATTTCACGATACCTTCGTTCAGTTATGGTACCCTTTTGATGTGCTACCCTAAGTGCAATCATATTGAGTACGGTAAGTTGCGCTGTAAAGGCCTTGGTACTGGCTACCCCTATTTCTGGGCCAGCATGGGTATAGGCACCTTCATGTGATGCACGCGCAATTGACGAACCTACAACATTACATACTCCGAAAATAATTGCACCTTTTGATTTGGCTAGATCAATAGCCGCTAAGGTGTCGGCAGTTTCTCCTGACTGGGATATGGCAATGACAACATCGCCCTCCTTTATTACCGGATTTCTGTAACGAAACTCTGAGGCATATTCAACTTCTACTGGTATACGGCAAAATTCTTCAAAGAAATACTCAGCTACTAAACCAGCGTGCCATGATGTGCCACAGGCAACAATCACTATTCTTTCTGCTGATATTAGTTTGTTTGCGTATTCACGTATTCCCCCCAACACTAGTCTTCCCTGGTTAGCGTCCAGTCTTCCCCGCATGCAGTCACTGATTGATTTAGGCTGTTCAAAGATTTCTTTGAGCATAAAATGCTCAAAGCCACCCTTTTCTATAGCTTCCAGTTCCATATCCAATGTTTGGATGTATGGAGTCATAGGTACGTCTTTATTATTCTTAATTTTCAGCTCGTTATTGTTGATAACAGCGATCTCATATTCATTGAGGTAAACTACCTCATTGGTATATTCAATTATTGGAGTAGCATCTGAAGCAAGAAAGAATTCATCCTCTCCGATTCCAATTACAAGTGGGCTCCCTTTTCTGGCTGCAATGAGCAGAGTTGGATCATCCTTGGACATAATAACAATGGCATAAGCTCCAACTACCTTAGTAAGGGCAAGTCTAACTGCTTCTTCTAATGTGCAATTATTGTTTATCTGAATATCCTCAATAAAATGGATGAACACCTCAGAATCTGTGTCACTTGTAAAGACATGGCCTTTATTTTCCAGGTCTTGCTTTAATGAGCTATAATTTTCAATAATCCCATTGTGGATTATCGCAAGATTTTTTGAATTGGAGTAATGAGGGTGGGCATTTTGGTCATTAGGCTCTCCATGGGTAGCCCATCGTGTATGCCCAATGCCAATATGGCTATCAAGGGATTCATTTTTTACCAGCTCCTCAAGCTCTGATACCTTCCCTTTCTTTTTGTAAACATTTAAGCCACCATTGAGTAACGCAATACCTGCACTATCATACCCTCGATATTCTAATCTTTTAAGCCCTTTGATGATTACCTCATGGGCATTTCTATGTCCAACATATGCAACAATACCACACATAATTTTTAATTTTTATCAGGGATGGAATAATAATAGCGTATTTTAATATCTTCTTTTTTTACCACAAACCTTTTGGTGCTATTATCTCTTAAATTAGGAATTGAAAGGCTCCCATTATTATTTTGAGTTATATTAACCTCCAATACTAATTGGTCATATGGAGTCTTATTGTCGATTATTGATTGCAAGTATAGTGGTAGTATTACACTATATTGATTGGCATCACTTGAATAATTGCCATTTAATAGCAGGTCTCCGTTCACATTGTCAATAAAATTAAAGCTTCCGTTGGAAATACTATCTGAACTCGATGGGTGTAGACCTAATACCGTTGGTAGTTTGATATTTGATCCGGGATCAATAATATTATCTAGAATTAATTCTGCCCTCTGTATAAGGACATGCTCTGAATTCCCATTATTTAATGTGTCTTTGAAGTTTCTGAATCCTGAGAGGTCCAATGCAAGAAACATATTAGTGCCAGATTGTAAGTAAGCATTTCCATCATTGGTTTTAAATGGACTATTGATTTCTGTTATTCCATTAAAAACTGAATTTGACCAAGGTGTATCTTCATTTGGTTCAATTTTACTATAAGATTTTAGTGAGTTTAAATTGAATCTAGCAGAAGTTGTATCCCTAACACCAGAGTTATTGATTTTTGAGTACTTCAATTTAATAATGGAAGCTGTATCAACTACATTGTAAGCGATTACAGCATTGTTTTGATCTTTCGCAACAATTGCTAACCCTTTTAAATTTTGATCCAAATAGTAATTAAAATTCTTTAAGGAATCATTAATAACAGCGTTTTTAAAGGTATTGAAGAAAAGAGACTTGAATTCTGGCGTCAGAGTAAATTTCGTTTTATAGATGTATCTTCTATTCCCATCATAAAAAGAACTAGTTTGAGGATTTTTAGGATCATTAGGCAGTACATATTCTATAGAATCTTTATGCAATTTAAATTGAGCTTCTCCGATTTTTTCTGCCAACGGTAAATCCTTTGAACTATTGGAATTTAAATCTCCATCAATTGGTGAGCTAAGCCTATATAGTTCCAATGTTTGTGAATCATTTGTATTATAAGTTCCACTTGCATCATTGATCCTTAAATTTAAACTTAGGCTAATGAAGTTTGCAGATGCTATGGCGGTTGAATCCAATGCCGAATTTGCTACTGAAATATCACCATAAGCAGTAGCCCGAACGTCACCGAAAACCGGATCCTGATAATATCCGGCTAATAATTGTCCTTTGTAAGAACTGGTAGCACTTCCCGCCCAAACCTGACTTACATTGTCAGCAAGAGATATTTCTCCAAAAAAAATCCCCAAATTATTTTCGGGGCCTAAATTGATAGTGCTTAATTCTTCTTCACACGCGAAGAGGGTTAGGGCTACTATCAATAGTAGCCCCAATTTCTTATCCAACAAGTTCATTATAAAGATTAAAATATGATTCTGAAAAATTATCGTCTTCTTCTATTGTTTCTACTTTTTTGTCTTTGTTAGTTTTCTCTAATAATTCACCCAAAGATTTATCGTCCTCAGGCATCATTACCAAATCAGAAAACTCCATTCCCAACTTAATAAAACCACTATAATCTGCACTTTTAAGATTGGTCAACATGCTATCTTCAATGTCCATCATCTTTACCTTCTCAATAAGATCGGTATTGAATTTATGTTTGAAGCTGTTATTGTGAACCGTAAATATCGATTTAGTATCTTTAAATAACGGGTCATTCTTATAGGTGGTCTTCAAATACATTGGTATTAGACTTGTCATCCAGTCATTACAATGTACTACATCGGGTGCCCATCCTAATTTCTTCACAGTTTCTATAACGCCCTTGCAGAAAAATATTGCCCGTTCGTCATTGTCTTCATAAAATTTATTCTCCTTGTCATGGAAAACATATTTTCTATGAAAATAGTCTTCGTTGTCAATAAAATATACCTGAAGCTTGGCATTTGGAATGGAAGCTACCTTTATTACCAATGGTTTTTCTTCATCACCAACAGAAATATTAATTCCTGAAAGCCTTACTACTTCATGTAACCTATTCTTCCGTTCATTGATTAAACCGAACCGAGGCACCAAAATTCTTATCTCCATTCCTCGTTCCTGCATGGCCTGGGGTAGTTTTCTTACGAAATCCGCCACCTCAGATGTTTGTAAAAATGGATTGATCTCACTGGCAACATAAAGAATGCGTAGATTTGACATATATGTATTGATTTAATTTCTATCTGAGAATGAAACCACAAAAGTACAAAATTTTCTCCTTAATTCAAGATAATATGTTTTGTAAAACTTACTTTTGCGACCTTTTAAACCGATGAAATGGATATTTTCAGAGATATCTCGTCTCTTAAGAAAAGGCTTTACCAAGCAAAATTAGAAGGTAAATCTATTGGTTTAGTGCCAACAATGGGCGCTTTACACTTAGGTCATGCCACACTAATTAAAGCTGCTATAGAAGAAAATGAAGTCTCTGTTTGCAGTATTTTTGTAAACCCAACTCAGTTTAACAACAGTAATGACCTTAGTGTATACCCAAGAACACTTGAAAATGACACTAAATTATTGGAAACTTTGGGCTGTGATATATTATTTTGTCCTGAAGTTGAGGAGATTTATAAGGAAAAGGCTGTACTGAATTTTGATTTTGGTCATTTGGAAAATGTAATGGAGGGCGCTTTCAGGCCTAAGCATTTCAATGGTGTAGCACTGATAGTCTCTAAATTGTTCCATATAGTAGATCCAGAAAGGGCTTATTTTGGACAAAAGGATTTACAACAGTTTAAAGTGGTTAGTCAATTGGTTCAGGATTTGTCATTCAACATTGAACTGAAATGCATTCCAATTGTTAGGGAAGATGATGGATTGGCCATGTCTTCGAGAAATGTTAGATTAAGTAAAGAGGGAAGGATCAAAGCGGCTTCTATTAACAAGATGTTAGTAAAAGGCGAAAGTTTATTAAAGCAGGGGAAATTATTTAGCGATATTAAAGATTCTTTATTAGATGATTTACACAGCCAAGGTATGGAAGTAGAATACTGTGAACTAGTGGAAACAAATGCTTTGAATAAAATAAATGCCATTTCACGCCACCAATTATCTGCAATTTGCGTTGCTGTGGTTGTGGAGGGGGTAAGGTTGATTGATAATAGAATTTTTTAACAAAGATTGATAGAGTGAATATTGAAATTTTAAAATCAAAAATTCATAGGGCCAAGGTAACTCAGGCCGAACTTCATTATGTGGGTAGTATTACAATTGATGAAGAGTTACTGGATGCTGCCAATATGATCGAAGGTGAAAAGGTACAGATTGTCAACGTAAACAATGGGGAAAGGATTGAAACCTATATTATTAAAGGGGAACGTGGCAGCGGTATGGTTTGTTTGAATGGGCCTGCTGCCAGAAGGGTTCAGGTAGGCGATATTATTATTATCGTCTCCTATGCTTCCATGGAGTTTGAGGAAGCAAAGACCTTCAAACCTCAAATTATTTTTCCTGATGCCGACAATATGCTTTCTTGATAATTAATGAAAGCTAAAATCAAGAACATTTTAAAGTACACATTAATGCTGTTGGTAACAGCATTTTTATTGTGGCTGTCTTTTGAAAACATCAAAGTCTCTCCAGGGCAAAGTAAAATAGATTACTTATTAATAGTATGGAACGGAGCCAATAAGCCGTTCCTTATGCTATCGGCTGTTATGGCTATTCTGAGCCACCTTATTCGCGCCCAACGATGGAAATTGCTTTTAAATCCGATTGGTTATCAGCTTACTCTTAAAGAAAGCTTCTTATCTGTGATGATTGGATACTTTATTAATTTGGCCATTCCAAGAGGCGGTGAAGTATCAAGATGCTACAATTTGTATCGATTGAATAAAACACCCATCAATATATCAATAGGCACTGTGGTGGCAGAAAGAGTGGTCGATTTATTGTTTCTAATTATATTGATTGGGGTTTCATTCTTCATTCAACTGGATAATCTGGTAATGTTTTATCAATCTGATGAAGTACAGGCATTAAGGAATCAAGAAGCAGGGCCAAACTCCTATATTTTCTTAAAATGGGCTGTTATAATTTCTGTCCTAATAGGTATGACAGGTATTTATTTTTTTATAAAAAGGAAATACCTAATGCTCAAATTATACTCCAAGGTTAAATCTTTACTTCTAGGTATCAGGGAAGGGGTTAAATCGGTGTTGAAGCTAGAAAAAAGAAGGGTTTTTATAATCGAATCCCTGTTGATATGGATATGCTACTATCTCATGATGTATTTCGTGATGTTAGCATTTCCAGAAACCGAGCGGCTTGGTTTAGGAGCTGCTCTCACCATTTTTGTCATAGGTGGTATTGCCATGGCCATGCCTTTACCAGGTGGGGCTGGGAGTTTTCATGTATTGGTTTCTACTGGATTGATTTTATTGTATAACTTACCTTCCGATAAAGCCATAGCATTTACATTTATTTTTCATGGCTGGCAAACGCTGGTTATTATCATAGTTGGAGCTTTATCCTTAATTTTGAGTCAAATAATTAGGTCGAGAATTGAAAAAGACAGCCAATAAAATTATAGATAAAAATAAAATACGTGACCTTATCCAGTCATGGCAATCAAACAACCAGGAGGTGGTTTTTACCAATGGATGTTTTGATATACTGCATTTAGGCCATATTGATTACCTAGAAAAGTCTAAAGCACTTGGTGACAAACTTATTGTTGGGCTTAACACAGATTTATCAGTGAGGCGTTTGAAAGGGGAGCAAAGACCATTAAACAATGAAGAAGCTAGAGCCCGGTTGTTAGCGGCACTTGAATTTGTGGATGCAGTGGTTTTATTTGGTGAAGACACACCCAAGGATTTAATTGAATGGCTTCAGCCAGACATTCTTGTAAAAGGCAATGACTATTTGGCAGAAAATATTATTGGCGCAGATATTGTAAAAGCGAAAGGGGGAAGGGTTGAGACCATTTCATTGGTCGATGGCTTTTCTACAACCAATTTAGTTGAGAAAATAAAATCATTAAAATAGAAAAACTATGATAATCGTAATTATGGTAGTGTTTGGTATACTTAGCTATGCAGTAAGTACCAGACTGAAAAACAAGTTTAAAAAATATTCAAAGATCCCTTTGGCAAAAAATCTTTCTGGAGAGGAAATTGCCAAGCTCATGTTGGCCGACCATGGCATTCACGATGTGAAAGTAATTAGTGTTCAAGGCCAATTAACAGATCATTATAACCCAGTGAATAAAACAGTGAACCTTAGTGATGGGGTGTTTCATGGAAGAAATGCCGCAGCCGCAGCCATTGCAGCTCACGAATGTGGACACGCTGTTCAACACGCAACTGCTTATAGCATGTTGGAATTTAGATCAGTTTTGGTGCCAATGCAAAATGCCAGCGCCAAGGTGTTGAACATCATATTTATGGTGATGTTATTTGGTGGGTTCATGTTGCCGTCAATAATTCCTTGGAATTTGGCATTATTGGTTATAATTGGTGCCTACGGAATTATGACTTTATTTTCTTTGGTCACATTACCAGTTGAATTTGATGCCAGTAAAAGGGCTCTGGTATGGGTGAATGAAAGAAATATTGTAAATTCATCAGAATATGACATGGCAAAAGACGCATTGAAATGGGCAGCCATGACTTATGTAGTTGCCGCTTTAGGTTTTGTTGTTACACTCCTGTATTATGTTAGCCTATTTTTAGGCAGTCGGGACTAATTTATAGAGCATAAAGCTAAATAAAAGTGTATTTTAAAGGTTAGGGGAATCCCCCTATACCTTGTTGTTTATATTGGAAAAGTATCGATCATGAATTTTGAATTAACTGAAGAACAATTAGCCGTTAAGGAAGCCGCAAGGGATTTTGCACAAACTGAACTTTTACCAGGTGTTATAGATAGGGATGAAAACCAGACTTATCCTAAAGAGCAGGTAAAAAAAATGGGTGAATTGGGGTTTTTAGGTATGATGGCCGATCCAAAATACAATGGTGGTGGAATGGATTCCATAAGCTACGTATTAGCAATGGAAGAGATTTCTAAAGTGGACGCCTCTTGTTCTGTAATTATGTCAGTTAATAATTCATTGGTATGTTGGGGACTTGAGACCTACGCAAATGAAGCACAGAAGCAAAAATACCTTACAAAATTGACAACGGGCGAGCACATTGGTGCTTTTTGTCTTTCAGAGCCAGAGGCCGGGTCTGATGCCACTAGCCAAAAGACCACGGCTGTTGATATGGGAGATCATTACTTGCTTAATGGCACAAAAAATTGGATCACTAACGGAAATACAGCTAACACTTATATTGTAATTGCCCAAACAGACCCAGCGAAAAGGCATAAAGGCATCAATGCTTTAATTGTAGAGAAGGGGATGGAAGGGTTTGTTGTAGGTAAAAAGGAAAATAAGCTTGGTATTAGGGGATCGGATACCCATTCTTTAATGTTTACTGATGTTAAGATCCCAAAAGAAAACAGGATAGGTGAAGATGGTTTTGGTTTTAAATTTGCCATGTCCACACTCAATGGCGGTAGGATTGGTATTGCATCACAGGCATTAGGGATTGCATCTGGAGCCTATGAATTGGCTTTACAATACTCCAAAGAAAGAAAAGCATTTGGAAAAGAGATTTCTCAGCATCAAGCTATCCAGTTTAAACTGGCAGATATGGCTACGAATATTGAAGCCGCTAGATTATTGTGTCTTCAAGCTGCTGCTTTAAAAGATCAAGGTAAAGACTATGTGAAGGCTGCGGCCATGGCAAAAGTATTTGCATCTAAGACGGCCATGGATGTTACCATTGAAGCAGTTCAAATTCATGGTGGTTACGGGTTTGTCAAGGAATACCATGTGGAAAGAATGATGCGTGATGCTAAAATCACACAAATATATGAGGGCACCTCGGAAATACAGAAAATAGTGATATCCCGAGAGCTCTTAAGAGCATAATACAACTGATATCCAAAAAAAATTATACTATTCTTGAAAAAATCTCATGTAGTATAAATATTTATGCCTAATTTAGAGTAGAATAAATACAGCACATTAATGGAAGATTACAACAAAATAATAGAATCCCTAGGGGTAAAATACTTAAAATCCAATAATATAAAGGTTTCTACTTCTTTCACTTTGAATGACTATGAAGAAACGGAAAATGCAATTATAATTCTTAAGAAAGGAATTATACATTTTGGCAAAGATCAGGAACTTTTAAAAGAAGGACATGCGGTATTTATCCCGGCAAACAGGATGACACCCCTGTCATTTGGGAATACTGATGAGAAGACCTCGCAATTGACCTTGGAGGAATTTGGGTTTAAACAGTCAGAGTATTTCAGAACCAGTGATACTGAAGAATTAAGCAATGTGGTGGCAGATTTCACCATGGTAGTGTTTGAAACTAAAGTATTTGACACAGTCAATTTTTTCACTGCACTTGATATACCTGCATTTTCATTGGAAAATTCAGCCGTTAACAATAGTATATATGACATTATAATCGAAAGTCAAAAAGGTCGGGCAGGAAACCAGCGTGTGGTGAAGCTCAAAACTGATTTGATGGTTATTGAGGTGATAAGGCACATATTAGAGAAGCGATTGTTTGTTGAACAAATGGCGACAAATAGTACCTACTTCAAAGACCCAAGATTAATCAAATTATTCAAACACATTAAAGAAAATCTAAGTGGTGAACTAACCAACAAGATGCTTTCTGAAGTTGCTGATGTGTCCGAGGATTATGTAGGACAATATTTCAAAACTTTAACAGGAATAAACCCTCAAGATTATATAGAATATCAAAGGATGGAATACGCTGTTAAGTTGTTGAGAACAACTAAAATGAGTATTCGTGATATTGGCCGTGCATGTGGATATAAAGATACAGCCTACTTCTGTAGAAGGTTTAAAATGATGTACGGTATTCCTGCTGGTAAAATGAGAAAGCGGGAAACATTAATGAATGTTTAAACTTTTATTAAAATCATAGATTTTTTCAGAAACCTCGATCATCAGATCGGGGTTTTTTTCTATGGCATTGCCAATAACGATAACATCTGCCCCTGCAACTAAAGCCTCCTGAACTAGCTGAGCACTTGTAATACCCCCTCCAACAATCAAAGGACAGCTGATAGCCTCATTGACTTTTCTAATCATTTTCTGCGTGATGGCTTGTTTTGACCCACTTCCGGCATCCATATAGATTAGTTTCATGCCAAGCATTTCACCCGCCAGTGCAGTAGAGGAGGCTATTGAGTGCTTATCAGGCGGTATAGGAATGGTATTGCTCATATAAGAAGCCGCTGATGTACTTGCGGAATTCACAAGCATATACCCAGTAGAAATTACCTCAAGTTGGCTTTTCTTAAGTAGGGGTGCGGCATTTACGTGTTGACCTATAAGCAAATCTGCATTTCTGCCAGAGATTAGACTTAAAAATAAAATGGCATCAGCATCGTGGTTGATCTGCATATTATTACCAGGAAATAGAACGGTCGGGATATCACAGTTAAGTTTTAATTGTTGAATAACTTCATTTAGGTTATCTCGGGTGATAAGGCTACCCCCAACAAAGAAAAAATCAATATAACATTCTTTGGCCAAGGCAATCAGATTTGTAATAGAGGATATTTCAGTGATCTTATCGGGATCAATTAATATGGCAAGAGATTTTTGTTTTCGGGCCTTTCTGTTAATGAGATCCTGAAGTATTTTCATCTTCTTCTTTGAGTCCTTTTTGGAGATATTCAGTTAATTTATCTTTTGCTAGAGCTAACAACGCAATAGCAGCTTCCTTGGCTATGGATTGAGTAATAGTGGCTAGAAACGATGGTTCTTGTTCTGTTTCACTACTATCATTTTTATCTTTTTTCTTGGCCTTGGTGGAACGGTCTTCTGTGGCTACTTTAAAAAGTAAATAAGATAACGCTAACCCACCGGCAACTAAAAGAACATTTATTGCTATTTTCTTTCCTTTCTCGCCAATTATTTCAAGCTCACTTTCCAGAGCTTTCTGATGCTCCTCGGAGAGACGTTCCAATTTTATTTTGTCAGGTAGCGATTTCATCTATCAATTTTAAATAACTTATTGAGCTCTTTTTCAAAGTACTCTTTAAGTCCAATTTTATTTCTCAAAACCAACAACAATATAAATAAAAGAAGATAAATGGAGGCTGTGATCAAAAAACCATAGACATAATTATTGACAAGTTGGCCAAAGTATATGCTGATAGCAATACTTACAAGCATCAGAGTAAATAATATTAAACCTGTAAGTACAAGGCTAATAAGCGCATTGGCGAAAGCCTTAGAAAGATCGTTTTTCAGTTCGAGCTTAATAATCTGCAGCCTTGTATCCACAAGGGCTTTGACATTGTCGATGACATTGCCCATTCCGAGTAAATTTAAAAGTCCTTTTCTTTCAGCCAAAACTTTGTGTTTTTGTATTCAACGAATATAACTAATCAATACAAGAGAAAAAACACCTATAGTAGATCAACAAGGAAATGTTGACTTAGATGGACAATTCTATTTGAAACCTATATCCAAAGGTATTATCAGAAAGTGATTTATTTCTATAGGACAAGTCACTCTGTATTTTAAGGTTATGGCCCATAAAATATTTTGAAACTCCTAGCGTATATTCATCTTCTTTACTGATACTGGAATAATCAGGATCAATAGGGTTAATTGAAGTGTACCGTCCAGCTATTTCAAAATTATTTTTGAATAGGTATCCCGTTTGAAACACAAACCCATTGCCTGTCCCAAATTTTGTGTTTATTATACTCTTTTTTGATTCTCTATGTGCATATTCACTCATTATCGACCACCCGTTGTATTTGAACATGATGTCAAAAAAGTAAGTTGATAGGTCATTGGTAACAAAACCCAATGAATCAGACATAAAGGACCCAAGCTGGCCTCTTTGCCTGCTAGCACCATCATTATAGTCATAGGTAGCGCCAAAGGCTAGTTTTGGCTTTGATTCCCTTTTCAAATCAGATCCAAAATAGTCGCCCTTACTGGCAAACTCACCAAAGGGCAGATATTCTATCCTACCGGTATAATCATAACCCCCAATATTATCTGAAGTAATATTTCTACCCTCACCAATAGATATTGAAATGGCCTGTTTCAAAACGCTGGCACCAAAATTATTTTTATGATGCAGTTGCACGCCAATGTCCCGGTCTAGGTTAAATCTCGAATTGACCAAACTACGGTCCACGAACTGTAATTTTTGAGAAGATATTACTCTTTCCCTATTGCCGGGAAGTTTAGTTTGGCCAAACCAAAGCTGCCAATTGTCTTTGAAATGCCATTTTAATACGGCATCAAAAATTATTCTGGGGGCATTACCTGTTTCTGGACTTGCACCGCCTACATCACGGTTTGATAGGCCAAGTTCAATTTTATACTCCAGTTTAGGTGAGTAAGCAAAGCCCTCGAATTTTAACCGAGACCTTCTGATTAATAGTTTGTCATTATAATTTTCAGAGACTTCATTATAAACCCCTTCATAGAGGGTTTGAAATCTGGCCCCAAATTTCAAGCTGAAGGAGGAATCTTTAGCTATAATTTTAATCCCTTTTCCAAACTGGTTACTAGTAAGGTCTTGGGCTACTGTTGCCTGTGTGATAACTAAGAGTAAAATAATTAGAGGAATTCGCATGTCAAATATGGATTAACATTATGAGTTTTTAATTGGTCAGTTATTGATTGAGATAAATGAGTAAAAATGGGATAATAAAAAATACCATTAATATGTAAATCATAATTGAAAAGCGATAGTTACTAACAAAGATACCGAATTGGTTAGCCGCCCAAACCAATAACTGACGGAACAAGGGGGAAGAAAAAAAGAATAAGGCACCAATTACATTGATTAAAAAGTGGGCTATTGCAATGTTCACCGCTGTTTGCGATTTAAATATTACTGCAATAAATGCCGTAATTGTTGTTCCAATATTTGCCCCAAGAACAAAAGGCATTACTTTGTTCAAAGAAATTTTACCAGTAGCCACTAAAGGCACTATAAGAGAGGTAGTTATTGAACTTGACTGGATAATGCTTGTTGAGAAGGTCCCCCAACCAAAAGATCTTAAAGTATTTTTAAAAACATAATCGTTGAATTTTGATTCTGATTTTGCTAAAGCTAATTCATATATGATTTTGGATAAAATTTTTATTGACCCAAAAAGTAAAAGGAAAGAGATTAAAAGGCTTATTATCGGATTTATCTTCCAGTATGAAAACAAACTGGTCATAAAGGAAAAATCCAAAAACCTAAACTGTACTTGATTTATAGAGGTGCTTAATTCTGGGCCGGTGATTATTCTGACCAAATATTCTGAACCCAATGTGATTATCCCATACTTATACTCTAATGGGAATAGCAACAGAATAACAATAATGTTAAAAAAATTGTGTAGAGCAGCAGCAGAAATAGCTCTTCTAAAGTCATCTTTTTTGGCAATGAACCCTACTGCCACAATTGTACTTGTAAGTGTTGTGCCTATATTGGCACCCATAATTATTGGTACTGCAGTATGAAGCGGGATTGATCCGGCTGCCACAGCTGCTACTGCCATGGTGGTAGTGGTCGAACTACTTTGGATTAATGCAGTGATAAGTAAGCCAATAAACAAACCAATGAATGGATTTGAAGCCGCATTAATTACTGATCCAAGTGGTTTGCCTTCTAGGTGTTCAAAGGATTCGGCCATTAAATCCAAAGAAAATAGAAAAATAGCTATGCCCATAAGCACTAGCAGCACCTTTACTATAGTGATTCTATTTGAGGATGTATTTAGCAATGAGTGAACTTCTTATAAAAATTTATGCAAAAGTAGACCAATTAATAATGGTCATGAAGAAAAGTATATTAAGCTATAGTTAAGTCTTTGTGTCAATTTTCATAGTTTAGAATGATTTTAAAGCAGAATATTTTGTAGATTAAATTCTGTTTCTTCAAAACTTAACATAAGCATAACCTTAAACAGGATTTTTGTTGGCAATGCATCTACTACCTTTACGTCCTGAAATAAATCGATCATAAATGGATTTTGGAATATTTGATTTAGTAAGAATAATCGGGGCCTTAGGTTTCTTTATTTTTGGCATGAAAGTGATGAGTGAGTCGCTGCAATTGGTAGCGGGTTCAGGTATGAGAAAAGTACTCGGTACCATGACCACAAATCGCTACACTGGAGTACTTACGGGGTTTTTAATAACAGCCATTTTACAGTCCTCCTCAGCTACTACGGTAATGACAGTAAGCTTTGTAAATGCAGGACTTGTGTCGTTGGTAGAGTCAGCTGGGGTGATGATGGGAGCCAATATAGGTACTACTGTTACAGGCTGGCTAGTTTCCTTAATTGGTTTTAAAATAAAGATTTCAAGTTATGCACTACCGATAATTGCCGTTGGCTTTCCGTTGCTATTTTCTTCTAAGGAAAGAAATAAAAAATGGGGGGAGGTATTAATTGGGTTTGCCTTGTTATTTATGGGTCTGGGGGAATTGAAAGATGCCGTGCCAGACGTTAGGAACAATCCAGAGGTTCTCTCGTTTTTACACGAATTCTCAAATCCCGGATTATTAACCCGTATCATGTTTGTTGGTGTTGGTACATTGCTTACCGTCATTGTGCAATCAAGTAGTGCGGCAATGACACTTACGATAGTACTGACAACACAAGGTTTACCCTTAGAAATAGCCGCTGCCATGGTTCTGGGTGAAAACATTGGAACTACCATCACCGCGGAACTAGCTTCAGTGGTAGCTAATGTCCATGCTAAAAGATCGGCCAGGATACATTCAATGTTTAATATAATTGGGGTCACCTGGATGGTAATTGTCATGCCGTGGTTTTTGGATGGACTGCAATGGGTTTTAGCTCTATTCTTTAGTAGCACAGATACTTCGAGCAATTTTGCGCTGGCGGCTTTTCATACGGCATTCAACTTGATAAATGTGTTATTACTTATTGGTTTCGTCCCGCAACTGGTTGCATTATCCACACGTACCGTGAAGTCTAGAGGTGATGACGATGAAGAATTTAAATTGGAATATATTTCCCGTGGAGTAGTTTCATCATCAGAAATAGCACTGGGTGAAGTATCTAAGGAGATGGCCAAATTTGCCGGGTTTATTCAAAAAATGTCTGGTTGGTTGTTTGAGTTATCCAATGAAAAGAAAGATAAGAGAATCAACAAACTTTTAAAGAAAATAGAGAAGACGGAAGCTATAACTGATGAGCTTGAGGAGGAAATCAATGGGTTTATGGTTAAAATAACCAGTGCTGGACTTAGCTTGAAGAGTTCAATTGAAATTAGGGGTATCCTCAGTATTTCAAGTGATTTGGAGAGGGTGGCCGATATAATTTTAAGGATGTCAAAAGATATCGAAAGACAGCACAACAAGAAAGTGACTTTTAGCGATCATCAGATAGAACAACTTAACACCTTGGCCTCTATGGTAGATGAGGCGATTGAAATAATGATCGACAATCTGAGTAAGCCATCGAAATTGGTAACACTTGATGCGGCATTTGCTAAGGAACTCGAGATCAATAAATTTAGAAGTAAATTAAGGAAGCAAGATCTTAAGAGTGTTGAAAACGAAAATTATGATATCAAGGCAGGTATCGTATTTCGTGATCTATTCAACGGATATGAAAAAATTGGCGACCACGTTATTAATGTTACGGAAGCAGTTTTAGGTCTGGGTATTAAGGACGATGATGAAATGAGAATAGAAGCCTAAGAATTTTAGTTGTTGAGTGCATTGATGGCCAACCAGGCCATCATGCCAGAGCCTATTTCCAGAGCTTTTTCATCAATGTCAAAGGTAGGGGTATGTACGTAGGATGTAATTCCTTTTGATTCGTTTCTGGTCCCCAACCTATAAAAACAAGCCGAAACCTCATGGGTATAATAGGAGAAATCCTCTGCACCCATCCATAAGTCTAAATCAACAATATTTTCTTCACCAATATAAGTAGCAGCTGCTTTTCGGGCTTCGGCTGTAAGTGCCGGATCATTTTCGAGGTAAGGATATCCTTTTGAGATGGTTACTTCGCAGCTACCGCCCATACCTTCTGCAATGCTCTCGGCCATTTTTTTGATACGTTTATGAGCATCGGCACGCCATTCTTCATTCATTGCCCGAAAAGTGCCATCTACCTTTACTTCTTCCGGGATGATATTAGTGGCTCCGTTAGCAATCACCTTTCCAAAACTTAAAACGGTAGGTGTTTTAGGGCTAGCATTTCGGCTAATAATTTGTTGTAGGGCAACAATTATATGAGCAGTAATGAGTACCGGATCTATTGCAAGTTCGGGAATGGCCCCATGTCCTCCTTTGCCTTTTACGGTCAAGTATATTTCATCACAACTTGCCATATACATGCCAGGCCTAAAACCTACTTTTCCAACAGGGATCAGGGGCATTACATGCTGACCAAACATCTTAGTTGGGGCTGGGTTCTTAAGGGCACCGTCCTTGATCATTAGTGACGCACCTCCCGGATTTTTTTCTTCACCGGGCTGAAATACGAACTTAACCGTTCCTTCAAACTCATCTTTAAGGGTATGAAGTATCCTCGCTGTTCCTAACAATGAAGCGGTATGTGCATCATGTCCACAAGCGTGCATAACACCCTCGTTTTTGGATTTGTATACAACATCATTGGCTTCTTTTATTGGCAAGGCGTCCATATCGGCCCTTAAAGCAATTACTTTTTTGCCAGGGTTTTTACCTTCGATAATGGCGGTCAAACCCGTTTCTGCAACACCCTCTTTAGGGGTTATCCCAACCTCCTTTAACTGGGAGGCTACGTATTTGGCAGTATTGTACTCTTGATATGATAATTCTGGATTTGCATGAATGTGCCTACGAATGTCCACGACATCTGAAGCATATTTTTGAGCCAGTTGTTTTATTTTATCTATCAAAATTAATTTATATAAATCCGTTCAGGAATAATGATGGCTGATGGAAACCTTTTTTTCAACTGATAATATGTTTTCTGAGCCTCTAGTCGGGAATAGAATTTGCCGACTTTTACTTTAAAATTGGGCTCATCATATTTAAGTATAGGAGCTGCATCCGGTATTAAGGAGTAAACTTTGCCCCTGGCGATTTTAGCTTCCTCACTATTGATGCCAGAATACACCTGTACGGTATACCCATCCACAAAATTGATGTTGGCTTTGATTCTGTCAATACTGTCAAGAACAGAGTTTAACTGTTTAGTTACATCATGTTTTGGTTCAGGGTAACTTTCAATTTTCTCCTTGGTTGCAATTGATTCTTTAGTGTTATCAGGAGCCTCCTCAAAGCTCGGTCTAAGCACAGAGATATCCTCACTATATGTTTCAACTGACGAGGTTGAAGTAGTAGCACTTGGTGAACAACTATAAATAGCCAACGAGACAATTAGGCAATATTTTAAGTTTTTAATCATTAGTCCTCTAATAATACACATTTATTGCTATTGATGTCGGCTTCTACTGTTTTGAATTTGACATCTTTTTTCAAACTGCCATCCATGTACTGAACAGTTACACGATCATTGCGGCCTACTAACTTATTTGACTTTATAGGCATAGTTTTCTCAGCAGGGGGTCTATTGGCAGCTGGCCTTCCTCCACTTAATACTGAGCCTGCCTCTTCTTTCTTCTCGTTAAGTTTCTGTCGCCTAGCTTGTCTTGCTTCTTGAACCTCGTTAGGGTCTTCCACTGGCAAATCTGCTTTGGCAAGGAACGAAATGGTATCTTCATTTACCTTTGCAATGAATCTCTTAAATAACTCAAAACCTTCAAATTTATAGATCAAAAGCGGGTCTTTTTGCTCGTAAACAGCATTTTGAACACTTTGCTTTAAATCATCCATTTCACGTAAATGGTCTTTCCATAATTGGTCAATAATGGCTAAAGTGGCCATTTTTTCCATCGATTTGATTAGTTCTTTGTTTTCTGTGGCCACACATTTTTTCAAATTGGCAGCTACTCCTATTTGTTTCTTGCCATCAGTAAATGGAACTAAAATATTCTCGATTGTTGCACCCCGGGTTGCTTCAATGTCTTTGAATATAGGCCAAGATCTTTCTGCAATTGCTTTATTTTTTCTTCTATAGTGCTCTAATGCCTGACTGTACAGTTTTTGAGTCAATACATCTTCATTGATTGAACCAAATTCATTTTTGGTAATTTCAAAATCGATGCCCAAAACACCTAGTATGGTCAATTTGAAACTATCATAATTTTCAGAGCCTTTGGTATTGATAACGATATCTTCGCAAGTATCAAAAAGCATGTTCATGATGTCCAATTCCAACCTTTCACCATGCAAAGCATTTCTTCTACGCTTATAGATCACTTCCCGTTGCGAGTTCATTACATCATCATATTCAAGAAGCCTTTTTCTTGTTCCGAAGTTGTTCTCCTCAACTTTTGTCTGTGCACGTTCAATCGATTTGGTAACCATGGAGTGAGATATCACTTCACCTTCCTGTAGTCCCAAACGGTCCATTATCCTTGCTATTCGCTCAGGCATGAACATTCTCATGAGGTTATCTTCAAGACTTACAAAAAACTGTGAAGACCCTGGGTCACCCTGACGGCCAGAACGACCTCTAAGTTGCCTGTCAACACGTCTTGATTCATGTCTTTCGGTACCTATTATGGCCAAACCGCCTGCTTCTTTCGAAGCTGGAGAAAGTTTAATATCAGTACCCCTACCAGCCATGTTGGTAGCAATGGTCACAGTTCCAGGTTGACCGGCTGCCGCTACCACTTCCGCTTCACGCTGATGCTGTTTTGCATTAAGGACCTGATGGTCTATTTTTCGCATGTGAAGCATCCTACTTACCAGTTCTGAAATTTCTACCGAGGTAGTACCTACCAGTACAGGTCTGCCTTGTTCAGTAAGTTTTACAATTTCATCTACTACGGCATTGAATTTTTCCCGTACGGTCTTGTACACCATGTCTTGGTTATCTTGGCGTGCAATTGGCCGGTGGGTAGGGATTACCACAACATCTAATTTGTAAATTTCCCAGAATTCACCTGCCTCAGTTTCCGCAGTACCTGTCATTCCAGACAGTTTATGATACATACGGAAGTAATTTTGTAAGGTAATAGTCGCGTAGGTCTGCGTAGCATCTTCAACCTTTACATTTTCTTTGGCTTCTATGGCCATGTGCAACCCATCAGAATATCTTCTTCCGTCCATTACACGGCCCGTCTGCTCATCTACAATTTTCACCTTGCCATCTACAATGATATATTCAGTATCCTTTTCAAATAGGGTGTAGGCTTTTAGTAATTGATTTATCGAATGAATACGCTGTGTTTTAATGGCATAATCCTTTATCAACTCATCTTTTTTAGCGACTTTTTGCTCATCCGTAAGGGAAGTATCTTTTTCCAATTCTGAAATTTCAGTACCAATGTCCGGGAGTATAAAGAAGCTGGGGTCTTCACCTTCACCAGTAATCAGGTCAATTCCACGCTCAGTGAGATCAATATTGTTATGCTTCTCATCAATGGTAAAATATAACGGTGCATCTGCCTCAGGCATCATTTTTTGATTGTCCTGTAGATAGTAGTTTTCAGTTTTTTGCATTAACTGGCGCGTACCCGTTTCACTTAGGAACTTGATCAAAGGCTTGTGTTTTGGAAGGCCTCTAAAAGCCCTATATAATGGTAATCCACCTTCTTTTTCATTGTTCTCACTTATCAGCTTTTTAGCCTCAGTAAGATATTGTTGAACCACTTTTTTCTGAGCCTCGACCAGTTTGGCTATACGGGGCTTCAAATCATAAAATTCGTGTTCATCTCCTTTTGGAATTGGACCAGAGATGATCAACGGTGTTCTGGCTTCATCAATAAGCACAGAATCGACCTCATCAATCATGGCAAAGTGATGTCTAGGCTGTACCAAGTCATTCAGGTCACGTGACATATTGTCACGTAGATAGTCAAAGCCAAATTCATTGTTGGTACCGTAAGTTATATCACTGTTATAGGCTTTTTTTCGTTCTTCTGAGTTAGGCTCGTATTTATCGATACAGTCAATAGTCAATTCATGGAACTCAAAAATAGGAGCCATCCATTCACTGTCCCTTTTAGCAAGGTATTCATTGACGGTGACCACATGAACCCCTCTTTTAGCCAAGGCATTCAAAAATGCTGGAAGTGTGGCTACCAATGTTTTACCTTCTCCAGTAGCCATTTCGGCAATTTTACCTTCATGGAGCACAATTCCACCAATAAGCTGCTCATCAAAGTGAACCATGTCCCAAGTTACCTCAGTGCCAGCTGCAAGCCACTTATTATGCCAAATTGCCGTTTCGCCAGTAATCTGAACATTGGCTTTAGATGCTGCTATGGTCTTATCCATTAGTGTAGCTTCTACCTCAAGCTTTTCATTCTCTTTGAATCTTCGTGCGGTTTCTTTTATGATAGCAAATGCCTTTGGCAATACTTCCAACAAAACCACCTCTAAATCTTTGTTTCTTTTTTCTTCAAGAGCGTCAATTTCATTGAAAATCTCCTCTTTTTCATTGATACCTAGATCAGGATGATCGTCTACTTTTTTATGTAACGCAGCAATTTCACCATCAATTTCTTTAAGATGATCATCAATTTGCGCCCTTACTGTCCTTGTGCTTTCGCGTAATTCTTGATCTGATATGGAACTGAGTTTTGCAAATTCACTATTTATCTCCTCCACTATCGGCATTATTTTCTTAATGTCTTTATTGGACTTTGTGCCGAATACTTTTGCAATTAATTTTAACATGTTAACTAACGGTTTTCAAGATTTTGAACGCTTAAAGTTAAGTCGTTTTTTATAATTATTATATTTTCAATCAATATCTATGGTTCCTTTAAAAACCTCCTTAGCAGGCCCTATTAGATATATTTCACTGAACTTATTGTTTTCATCTTTTTTAAATTCCACTTTCAATCGTCCACCTTTTGTTTTTACATCTATCGGACTGGTTAACCCCTTACTCTCTGAGGCCAGTGCTGCGGCTGTTACCCCCGTTCCACAAGAAAGGGTCTCGTTTTCCACCCCTCTTTCGTAGGTTCGAACAAATATTTCATTGTTGGAAACAATCTCAACAAAATTAATATTTATGCCAGTGGCTTTAAATTCATCATTGTACCTAATGGCCTTTCCTTTCTGGTACACGTCAGCACCAATTACATTATTCTCATATACCACTAAATGCGGTGACCCAGTATCAACAAACATACCATCAGCCTTGAGCATGACATTATGTACATCATTCATTTTAAGCCTTACTTCTGTGCCATTAAGTATTTCTGCTTCATGACTGCCGTCAAAAGCATTAAAAGTTGTTTCCGAATTAATTAACCCCAACTTATGTGCGAAATTAACGGCACAACGACTACCATTGCCACAAAGGCTTTTGCTCCCATCTGGATTATAAAAGACCATATCAAAATCCAGGGTGTCATGGTTTTCTATTAAAATGAGGCCGTCCGATCCTATACCGAATTTCCGATCACACAAACTTAATGCTAACGACTCATTGTGCTTTACGGAATTATCACGATTATCAATCAGTATGAAATCATTACCGGTGGCTTGATACTTATAGAAGGAAATGGTCGGCATGGTGTTAAACAAATAAGTCCCAAATTATTTGGGACTTTCAGATGGTTTAGGGATTTGATTAATCCAATTCTTCAAAATCGACATACTCACCTCCTTTGAAATTCTTCTTTGAAGTTTTGTCGTTATTTGGCACATGATCCACGCGAAGATTTGTGCCGGAAGGCTGCCTATTTCGATTTGGCTGATTTGAAGGTCTTTGCATCGAAGGCCCACCTAAGATGGTGTTAATAAAAAAGCCAAGGCCTTTAAATAGAACATACCCAACAATAAATACGATTAGAAGAAATTTAAACATATCGATCTTTTTGTATTATAACTTATCTACTCAAGTATAGGTTTCGTTCTGCGTAGATTTTCATAAAATAATCATCCATCAGGTCATCAATAAAATATATTGATTCCCCTGTCGATTTCATTTCAGGCCCTAGTTCCTTGTTTACATTAGGAAACTTATTAAATGAAAATACAGGTTCCTTGATGGCGTATCCTTTTTTCACCGGTTTGAAATCGAAGTCGGTCACTTTCTTTTCCCCAAGCATCACTTTGACGGCATAATTAACGTAAGGCTCTTGATAAGCTTTGCAAATAAACGGTACCGTACGTGAGGCACGTGGGTTGGCTTCAATAATATAGACTTTATCATCTTTAATGGCAAACTGTATATTGATTAGACCAACTGTTCTTAAAGCAATGGCAATACGCTTGGTATAATTTTCTATTTGTTTGATTATTAAATCACCGAGATTATAAGGAGGCAAAACAGCATAGGAGTCACCAGAATGGATACCAGCAGGCTCTATGTGCTGCATGATACCTATGATGTAAACATTTTCCCCATCGCAAATGGCATCTGCCTCCGCCTCAATAGCACCTTCCAAGAAATGATCGAGCAATACTTTATTACCGGGTATCTTTCTTAAAATATCAACGATGTGTGATTCAAGTTCTTTTTCATTGATCACAATTTTCATGCTCTGACCGCCCAAAACATAGGACGGACGAACCAATAACGGGAAACCTAAATCTTTTGATAATTCAACAGCTGTTTCTGCATCTTCAGCCACACCAAACTTAGGATAGGGAATGTCGTTATCTTTTAATAGAGATGAAAAACTTCCCCTGTCTTCAGCCAAATCCAGGGCTTCATAGGAAGTTCCCAATATTTTTATACCGTATTTCTCAAGTTTCTCAGCAAGCTTCAATGCGGTTTGACCGCCTAACTGCACAATTACCCCCTCAGGCTTTTCATGCTGAATGATTTCGTAGATATGTTCCCAAAATACGGGTTCGAAATATAGTTTGTCGGCAATGTCAAAGTCGGTAGAGACAGTTTCAGGATTACAGTTGATCATAATGGTTTCATAACCACATTCCTTAGCGGCCAAAATTCCATGCACACATGAGTAATCAAATTCAATACCTTGACCAATCCTGTTAGGCCCCGATCCTAGGACAATAATTTTCTTTTTATCTGAAACGATAGATTCGTTTTCAGCATCAAATGTGGAGTAAAAGTATGGGGTGTTAGCATCAAACTCTGCCGCACAGGTATCCACAACTTTATAAACCCGGTTTATACCCAAATCTTTTCTTCTTGTGAATACTTCACTTTCCCAGCACTTCATTAAATGACCCAGCTGACGGTCAGCATAGCCTTTTTCTTTGGCTGTCCTTAATAAATCTTCAGGGATAGTATCTATTTTATGCTTTTCAATCTCATCCTCTATCAATATCAGTTCTTCAATCTGATTGAGAAACCACTTATCAATTTTGGTCAGGTTTTGAATGGTTTTAAAAGGTATTCCCAGTTTAAAGGCATCGTAGATATGGAATAACCTATTCCAGCTAGGGTGTTCTAAACTTTCTAGAATCTCCTGTTGCTTTGTTAATTCCTTACCATCAGCCCCAAGTCCATTTCTTTTTATTTCCAGTGACTGACAGGCCTTTTGCAATGCTTCTTGAAAATTCCGGCCAATGCCCATGACCTCACCTACCGACTTCATTTGAAGGCCTAATTTTCTGTCAGCGCCAATAAATTTATCAAAGTTCCAGCGTGGTATTTTTACAATCACGTAGTCTAAAGAGGGCTCAAAAAATGCCGAAGTAGTGCCCGTGATAGAATTGCTTAGCTCATGAAGATTATAACCTATAGCTAGTTTAGCGGCTATTTTTGCAATTGGATAGCCAGTTGCTTTTGAGGCCAGTGCAGAAGATCTTGAAACCCTAGGGTTAATTTCTATACCAATGATTTCATCCGTTTCAGGATTAACCGAAAACTGAACGTTACACCCACCGGCAAACATACCAATGGCATTCATCATCCTTTTGGCCAGGTTACGCATCTCCTGATATACCGTGTCAGGGAGCGTCATGGCAGGAGCCACAGTAATAGAATCTCCAGTGTGAACTCCCATCGGATCGAAATTTTCGATGGAGCAGATGATGATTATGTTTCCGAGGTTGTCGCGTAATAGTTCGAGTTCGTACTCTTTCCATCCCATGATACTCTGCTCTACAAGTACTTCGTGAATTGGGGAAGTATGAAGTCCATGATTTAAAGCATTGTCGAACTCCGCGGGTGTATTTACAAATCCTCCACCAGATCCACCCAATGTATAGGATGGCCTGATAACCAAAGGGAAACCAATTTCTTGGGCAATTTCTTTTCCTTGAAGAAATGAAGTTGCGGTGTCGCCCTTGCAAACCCCAACCCCAATTTCCAGCATTTTAAGTCTGAATTTCTCTCGATCTTCGGTAGTTTCAATGGCATCGAAGTCCACTCCGATAACCTTTACTCCAAAATTGTCCCAAAGGCCTGCTTTTTCGCAATCGATAGCAAGGTTGAGGGCAGTTTGCCCACCCATGGTCGGGAGTACCGCATCTATATTATGTTTTTCGAGTATCTCCTTTATGGATTTTTTTGTGAGGGGTTTTAGATAGACGTGATCTGCGGTTACAGGGTCAGTCATGATAGTTGCGGGATTGGAATTGATAAGTATTACTTCAATTCCTTCTTCTCTTAATGATCTTGAAGCTTGAGAACCAGCATAGTCAAATTCACATGCTTGTCCGATTACAATTGGCCCACTTCCTATGATTAAAACAGTACGGATACTTCGATCTCTCGGCATGAATTACGGGTTGAAAAACGTGATAAAATATACCTATGTATAAATTCGCACAAAGGTAAAAAAAATGAAGGAGAATCAAAGAAATGAAAGTAGTAATGGAGAGGACCTATTGTTTCCGTTCATAATAAACAACTTCTAATTCATCAATGCGATTAAATGCATGATCTAATGTTTTAACATGATATTTAAAATAATACCCTTTGATAAACGCACCTACTCATCAATGATCTTCTTTACCTTTTGATTTTCGCTTGAAGCATCAATCATTTTTAGCCAGCTTACTTTTTCACCCGATTCTATCGATTGATAGTAATAGGTTTCATCAACTATGATAAGCTTGCTTCTACCCAACTCGTATCGAAATACATCAACGATATCCCCAACAATAAGCGGGTTGTTATTTAAGTCGGTTAATAAGGGAAGCTTGTCTTTTTTATTTTTGCTAAAGAATCCGAACATTTTAAAAAATAATACCGAACAATAATAAAAAAAATATTGCTATTCTTCGGCCTTAATAAGGGAGAGCTTCCCAAATATTGCTTCAGTTTTTGATTCATCAACTAATTTTACTATGTTGATGATGATATCAGGGTAAGATTTTTGAGAATGAGGGCAATTAATTTCCGTAAAGGTTTGATGGACTTTATTACTGACCACTTCTTCCAAATAGATAAAACTTGCCAGTACGAGAGATAGCATTAATAGGCTGGTAATTTTATAATGATTTCGGTAAAAGTTCATGACAATTGTTTTTACGTATTGACATGAACCACCGTTTGATCAATATTATATACAACGAATTATCGCAAATGAACGGTTAGATAGGTTCGACAAATGGCAAATTAATTTTGACCCTCAAAAATTATTTGGAATTCAACACGCCTATTTTGTTTGCGGCCTTCAGCCGTTTCATTGTCAGCTACAGGCTTGGTTTCGCCATAGCCTATGGCATCTAATCTGGCTTCGTCAATGCCATGTTCCACAATATAGCGTTTGGTTGATTGCGCTCTCTTGTTGGACAATATCAAATTGGCATCATCATTTCCTTGGCTATCCGTATGTCCAGATATTTTTAACAGATAGTCGGGATTATTTTGCAGCACATCCACCACTTTATCGAGAATAGGATAGGAGACCACTCTAATAACATCACTTGCAGTTTCAAATTCGATGCCTTGCAATGCCTGCCTCAGGACCTCTTTGGTTTCCTCGGTAATTTCAGGACAGCCATTATTTTCTGGTACACCCGCCAGGTTTGGACAATCGTCTTCCTTATCGATTATGCCATCACCATCTGAATCTGGACAACCTCCGGTGCTGGCAGGCCCTGCCTGATCTGGACATTGATCAACATCATCATTAACGCCATCATTGTCACGGTCTTTTATTAATGGAACCGTCCAGTCCGTAGCTAATATGGTCATTTCTATCCGGTCATTTTTGTTTGTGCTAGGTTTAAAACTAATTCGATCAGTACTCTTTAAGGGAACGGTATTACCATATCCTTTGGTTAGCATTCTATCTGGGTGAATTCCCTTGGCTATAAAATAATCTTTAACAGCAATAGCTCTTGATTCAGACAAGGCCAGGTTATCGGTAGCAAGAGTCAAATCCGAGGCATGACCTACGAATTCTACTTTTAAACCAGCATTGTCTTTCATTATGTTTACGAATCTGTCAAGTTCCAAATAGGCATCAGGCAATAATTTGGTTGTATTCAATTCAAAAAATATATTGTGTATTGCTACTTGCTGCCCCACTTCAATAGGTACCAAAGCCAAGTCACTTTCAAACTCTTCATAGGCGGTGGCATTGCTCATGTCTTTATATTGTGCTTCGCCAATAAAGCCAGGTTTAATAGCCAAATATTCGTAAATGATCCCTCGTGGCAAAATTGCCTTATATGATCCTTGATCGTGAGTAGGGACAATGGACTGTTCTTTACTTGTTTGAACATTTATAAATGATATGGCGGCCTGTTCTGGATTGTTGGTCTTTTTATTATACACCGTTCCTGAAACCAGCAATACAGGGTCAGGTCGAAATTGATAGGGCAGGGTAGCCCGAAAAATATCTTTAGATCCGTCAATGGCATTTTTAGTAGAAACGTAATAAGCAAAATTGCCTGACGCAGGAATGCTATAGTAACCCTCAAATTCGTCAGAATTTACTTCGGGGCCTAAATTGACTGGCTTAGACCATTTTTTCCAAGTATCATCCAATCGCTTGCTGTAATAAATGTCGCTGCTGCCTTCCCCATCAAAACCCATGGATGCAAAAAACAAGGTTTTATCATCTGCCGCTAAAAAAGGCGAAAATTCAGCTTCAGGGGTATTTACATCTGGCCCCAAATTGATGGGCTCCGACCAATGCGTGTCATCTATCTTAGTACTTACATATAAATCCTGGTCGCCAAAGCTATCCTCGCGCTCTATGGCCATAAGGAGGTTGCGCCCTTCATTAGAAAGATAGTAGTCAACAAAATTACTGTTATTGTAAAAGTTATCAATGTTTACTTTCTGAGGATAGCCCCATTGATTCCCTGTTTTTCTGCTTATTGAAACTCCACTGGTAACCGCACCATTGGGCTCATAGGCGTTTATGATTAACAATGATTTCCCATCCAATGAAACAGAGTTAACCCCATTGGGGTATTTGTCATTCAAAGGAAATCCGATGTTCACCGCTAACGACCAGTTCCCATTGACGAGCAAGGAGTAATAGATGTCCTGATCATCTTTAAAACCTTTGAAATTATCAGGATAATTTTGCCGGGCAAAATAGAGGGTCTTACCATCGGGTGCGATTAATGGTTTAGACTCATTATATTCAGAATTGATATTTGGTCCAAGATTCTCTTTAATGATTTCCTGGCCAAATGTCCAATGAGCAATAAATAATAAGAATAAGCCAGTGTATTTAATCATGAAAAGGATTGATTACATTATCAACTTTGCTTTGCTACCTCATCTACTTTTTTCCAAACCCTGAATACATTTTTGTAACAGATTTTTTCAATATCTTCATCAGTATAACCTCTCTTCAAGAGTTCAAATATTAAGTTAGGATACTGAGATACGTCCTTCAAACCTACTGGTAATGAGTCGCCTACGCCATCGAAATCTGACCCAAGCCCTACGTGATCTATTCCTACAAGCTCCACTACATGATCAATATGGTCTGCAGCTTTTTGAACGTTGGTGTGTATGGGGTACTCAGCAGTGTAATCTTTAATATAATTCTGTGAAGCAGTATCATTAGGGTTATCACGTACAGCTTTTAAGTAACTTGACAAATGGTCATAGGCATCACGAGAGCCCTGATCAAGAAAGGTAGATCCAAAATTAATTTGAATAACCCCATCATTCTCACCCAGCATTTTGATCATTTCGTCAGACATATTCCTTTCAAAACCAGGGGTGAAGTGTCTACATGAAGAATGTGAAGCGATCACAGGTACTTTGGTCATCCTCATTATTTGATAAAATGTGCTGTCTGAGATGTGAGATACATCTACCATAATACCTTGCTTGTTCATTTCCTTTACCACTTCTACACCGAAAGGACTTAATCCATTCCAGGTACGTGTGGTGTCATAGGAAGAGTCACAGATAAGGTTGTCTTTAGAGTGTGTTAACGTGATATAACTGATGCCTTTCTTTTTGAAATAGGCCACATTGGCAAGATCATCACCAATGGGTGCACCGTTTTCCATGCCCATAGGCAAAGATATTTTTCCTTCAGCGAATTGTTTTTCCACATCTCCTGCCGATTTTGCTACAGCAAATTTGTCAGGATAAGCATTAGCAATGTCATTGACCATTGATATGAGCGTATCTGCCAATTCTTTGGCACCACCTGTTTTCTGAAGCTCTGCAGGTATATATATTGACATAAACGGGGCGTTTAACCCACCTTTAACCGCTCGGGTGTAGTCAAAATCACCTTTTTCTACATTCAGGATTTCATCTTTATTCTCCTCAATATTGAAATTGCTTTCATGGAGTCTGTAAGGCAAGTCAATATGTCCATCAGTGATAATATATTTTTGAGCCAAGGCATTGGCCTTTTCCATTAGTTGCTCATCACTGAGGGGTTTTTCCTCGGTCTTTTTTGGTTGACAAGCCACTATAGCCAACATGAAAAACAGTATGCTTAGATATCTCATAAGTATGTATTAAAGTTTTAGTGCTGAAAGATATATAAATTTGATCTCTTTAAAAACAATTTTAGGATGAGGGAACTCCCCACTTATACAATACAACAGTTGGCATTAAGAAATGGGCAAGACCGTGAAGAAGTATGGATAGCCTATAAAAAGGTGATTTATGATGTTACAAAATCGAAATTGTGGCGTGATGGAAAACATTATGAACATTGGGCCGGACAAGACCTCACACATGAATTTGGTGATGCGCCACATAATGAAAATGTATTTGACAAGTTTAAGGCCATAGGCCAGTTACCGTAACATATGATATTAATAGCAGATAGTGGTTCTACAAAAACCGATTGGCGGGTAATTACAGCTGACGGGAAAATTCAACAATTTAAAACCCCTGGGATCAACCCTTACCATCAATCAAAGGAGGAGATAATCAAATTGCTCCAGACTCATTTATTACCACAAATTGATGACACCATTGAGGCAATCAATTTTTATGGGGCGGGATGTTCTGTGCCCAGCATGGTTGCTCTTTTAAAGGGAGCAATTTCAGAAGTGATAAGTAATGCCGATGTCAATATCTTTCATGATCTATTAGGAGCTGCCAGATCGTTGTGTGGCCATCAGCCTGGTATTGCTTGTATTTTGGGAACAGGTTCCAACTCTTGTAGTTATGATGGTGTTGATATTGTGGATAATATTTCTTCATTGGGCTATATATTGGGAGATGAAGGGAGTGGATCATGGTTAGGGAAGCGTCTTATCAATGATTATTTTGGCAGGGATCTGCCTACAACAGCCAAAAAATTATTGGAAGACAAGTTGGAAATGAACAGGGCGGAGATTCTTGAAAATGTTTATAAAAAACCCTTGGCAGGGAAATACCTTGCGGGGTTTTCACCTATCATTAGCGATAATATTTCTGACCCTTATTTTTATAATATCGTACATGAGGGATTTTCTTTGTTTTTTGAAAAAAATATTAAGAAGTATAAAAATTTCGAAAAAATGCCTGTCCATTTTACCGGGTCTATTGCTTTTTACTATTCAAATATTTTAAGACAAGTAGCTTCAGAGCAGAATGTCTTTGTTAAAAATATAGCCGAAAGCCCAATAGCGGGGTTAACTTTATATCACAAATAGGAGTATAAGCTAGCATGAGTACAACTGAATCGCCCTCCAACCACGATCATCTTGAAGAGATGTCAATAAAGGACTTGCTGATAAACATAAACAGGGAAGACAGCACCGTGCCCAAGGCTGTAATGAGGGCTATGCCTCAAATAGAGATTCTAGTTCCAGAGATTGTAAAGCAACTTCAAAAAGGAGGCCGTCTGTTTTACATAGGGGCGGGCACTAGTGGACGGTTGGGAATACTAGATGCCTCAGAAATCCCGCCCACATTTGGATTGCCACATGGGGTGGTGATAGGAATAATTGCTGGAGGAGATTCTGCCATTAGAAAGGCAGTAGAGTTTGCTGAGGATGATACTGAGCAAGCCTGGAAGGATTTACAAGAACATCAGATTAACCATAAAGATGTAGTAATAGGTATTGCAGCATCAGGTTCCACACCATATGTTATTGGGGGCGTTAAAAAGGCCAAAGATCAGGGACTTATTACAGGAGCTATTACTTGTAATCGAAATTCGGAATTGGCTAAAGCGGTGACTTTTCCAATAGAAGTTGTCGTAGGGCCGGAGTTTGTGACTGGTAGCACCCGGATGAAATCGGGTACTGCTCAAAAACTGGTATTAAACATGATTTCTACCGCCACAATGATTCAACTTGGGCATGTAAAAGGTAATAAAATGGTGGATATGCAATTGAGCAACAACAAGCTTGTTGACCGCGGAGTGCGTATGCTAATGGAAGAATTATGCATTGGTAGAGGTGAGGCTGAACAATTACTAAAGAAGCATGGTTCTGTTAGGCAAGTAATAGAATTTATCAGAAACAATGCACGAGATTGAACCCTACTATAATTGGCTTAATGATTATAATCCGGCAGAGGATGTACGTTCCCCTTTTTTTGGAAAGGAGTATAATTATGACCTGTACAGCGAAACTATCTATGGCTATTATATAGATCCGGCTTGGGATTGCATGGGCTCTGAAACGCTCTATATCAAAATATTATTTGCCGACTATGACAATGGATATGCTGTAATCGAATTGATAGGGGAGTGGAATGATACGCTCCATAATGACATCATGCATTTGAAACGGAATATTATTGAACATTTATTGTCGCAAGGTATTAGCAAATTCATTCTAATGGGCGAAAGCGTATTTAACTTTCATGGGTCGGGAGATGAGTATTATGAGGAATGGTTTGAGGATGTGGAAGATACTGAGCAGTTTGATATGCCAGGATGGATCGCTGCTGTGAATTTTCCTGATTTTGTACAGCAAGAGCTGGTCAACTATAATATTGACAATTACATAAACATGGGCGGTACATTAGATATTGGCAACTGGAGAACCATGAGACCAAAACAATTTTGCAATTATGTAAACGATCTGATAAGAAAACGGTTAAATTGAAAGTGAATAATGTTTTTTCAAAAAAATAGCTTATGAATTTACTGAAGTATCCCTACCAACTACTGCTCATTCTTCTTATTTCTACCGCCATTTATTCCTGTAAAGATGATGAGGCACCAACACCGGTTGTTGTTGAGGTAGATAGGCTGGATAATGGTGATCGGCTATTTGGGCGGGGGGTAAGTGAATTAAAAGGATTGGTTAAGGCTTCAGGTTTAACTGAATTAGAAACACTAACCGAATTGTTTGAATATGATGTAGTCCACTACAAGGTAACTTACAAAACTACCTATCTGGGACAAGAGATTATCGCTTCAGGACTTGTCACATTTCCTGAAACTACAAATCCTGTTCCTATGATCAGCTTTCAAAACGGAACTATCGCCAGCAATGCAGAGGCGCCAACAGTCAACACACAAACATTTACAGTGTTAAGTGGAATAGCAAGTGCTGGGTATATTTTTGTTGTTCCGGATTTTATAGGTTTTGGAGCTTCAAGTGATATTATTTCACCCTATCACAGTGCCGAATATACTGGTCGGGCAGTTATTGACTTAATGCGGGCAGCACGTGAATTGGCCTATCAGGAAGGTTATAATTTCAATGGAGAGGCATTTCTTTCAGGTTACTCTGAAGGTGGTTATGCTACCATGGCTGCCCATAAAATGCTTGAAGAGGAGAACCCAGAAGGTTTTGAACTGATCGCTTCTGCACCTTCATCGGGTGGTTATGATGTAAAGGGATTTCAAGAATATTTCTTTAATCTAGATACTTTTGATAATCCGTTCTACATGGGCTTTGTAGCATTGTCTTACCAATCAATCTATGGTTATGACGACCCTTTATCGGATTTATTTCAAGAGCCATACGCCACCATAATGCCAGATTTGTTTGATGGTTCAAAAAATGGTGCTGCTATCAATGCACAGCTTACACCTGTCATAGCCGATTTGTTACAGCCTGATATTCTAGAAAATATAGATACCGATCCAAAGTATAAAAACTTTGTTGATGCACTGAACGACAATACTATCACACACTGGATCCCTAGAGCAAAAATGTTTATGTATCACGGAACGGCAGATATTACAGTACCTTACCAAAACTCGGTTGATTCTTACAATCAATTAATTGATGCCGGAGCCTCAACAAGTATTGTTACATTTATTGATTTGGAGGGTAAAACACATTCTACAGGATTTGCACCCTATTTACTAGCCGCCATTAATAAGTTTGAAGAATTGAAGTGATCAGACCACTACGGATTCCGGTAAGGGCTCCACAACAGCAGTTTTTGAAATAAGATATTTACGGCCGGTGGAAACCTCCTGACAGACAAACCTTGTTCTGCGGAGGTTCTCCTTTTTAAAGGTACGAGAGCCTAACTTAAACATTTGGCCGACCTCTAAATCAGCTAAGAAAGTGGAATCTTCTTTGTCATGTCCTTTTAGCACACGCATCAAGTTATGGTCGTTACACGATGAAGCCTTTGGATCTTTCATATAACGAGCCAGCTTGCGGAGGACGTCATCAGGAAAAACCGAGGAATTTAAAAGTGGTAGGGTGATTTCCTTGAATGTCGCTTTCCATTCCAATCCATGTGGTTTTATTTGCCTACCATAAGTCACAAAAGCTTTTAAGTGCGCAACTTCATGCAGGTAGGTGACTAAAAAGGAATAGGGGTTAAGGTCGTTATTAATGGATATTTGATGAGTTTTGTTGGCAGGGAGATATCTATAATCCCCCAATTTTGTGGTACGCTTTTTCTTAATTTTCAGATTGAATGGCTGTTCAATCCAAAGTTGTGTGCAATAATGCAGCGCTTCTAGAGGAATATATTTCGAAAGCGTCTTGTTTATAGAATGTGCTTCAATCACCTGTAATTAAAATTTAGTCAAAAAAAAAGGCCTTAGCAGAGCTAAAGCCTTTTTGAAGTTTCTATAACTTATTCTGATTCTACTTGAGTAGTATCAGCTTCTTCAGTCATTTCTTCTGCTGGAGCTTCTTCTTCAGTCATTTCTTCTTGTGCTGGAGCTTCGTCCATTTCAGTAGTTGCTTCAGTTGAATCAGCTTCTTCTTTTGCCTGATTTCCACAAGCAACAAATGCTAAAGAAAATCCTACAGCTAATAATAATGTTAATAATTTTTTCATTTTCACAGGTTTTTGGTTTTTATAAAGGACAAATATAGTTAGAAATAAGGATATGGGTCAATAGCATGTTACTTTTTTCTAAAAAACAAACGTATTGGAACACCTTCAAATCCAAAGTGCTTTCTTAATTTATTCTCCAAAAATCGCTCATAAGGAGCTTTTATGTACTGTGGGAGGTTGCAAAAGAAGGCAAAAGTGGGTGTATGAATAGGTAATTGAGTGATGTACTTTATTTTAATATATTTTCCTTTTAATGCTGGAGGCGGATTTCTTTCTATCTCAGGCAACATTATTTCATTTAATTTTGATGTTGTTATTTTAAGAACCCTATTGTCAGCTATCTCAATAGCCTTTTCAATGGCTTGAAATATCCTTTGTTTATTAATTACCGAAGTAAAAATGATAGGTATATAATCCATCAGTCCCAGTTTGGAAACGATCTCTTTACGTATTTGCTCTGCAGTATTGTTTTCCTTTTCGATCAGGTCCCACTTATTGACCATAATCATAATACCCTTTGTATATTTTTGGGCAAGGCTGATGATGTTCATGTCTTGAGCTTCTAACCCACGCTCGGCATCAACCATAAAAACGCAAACATCACTGTCTTGTAAAGCCTGAAGTGAACGAAGAACGCTATAGAATTCAATGTCTTCCTTTACTTTGGACTTTTTCCTTATTCCGGCCGTATCGGTAAGTATAAAATCTTTGCCGTATAGCTTGTATCGTGTGTTGATGGAGTCCCTTGTGGTACCAGCCTCATCCGTTACTATCGTTCTGTCAATGCCTAATAAAGCATTAATAAAAGAGGACTTCCCTACATTGGGCCTGCCAAGTATGGCAATTCTGGGTATACCCTCATCGGTTTTCTTTTCACTTTCATCGAAATGTGATACGACATGATCCAATAGATCGCCAGTACCTGATCCAGTAGCTGATGAAATAGGATGAACTTCACCTAGGCCGAGCTCGTAAAATTCATACGCCATATGCTCTCTTTCGGTAGTATCAGCCTTGTTGGCCACCACATAAAGCGGCTTTTTGGAGGTACGTAAAACACGCGCAAAATCTTTATCTGCATCTGTTAAGCCTGCATAGGAATCCACCATGAACAGCACTACAGACGCTTCTTCAATGGCGATTTCAACCTGAGTTCTGATTTGGCTTTCGAATTTATCTTCTGAACCGGTAACATAACCGCCCGTATCAATAACAGTAAAGAATTTACCTGTCCATTCACCATACCCATAGTGCCTATCACGGGTTACGCCACTCTCATCATCCATGATGGCTTTTCTTTGTTCAACCAATCGATTGAAAAGGGTGGATTTGCCTACGTTAGGCCTGCCTACTATTGCAACTATATTTGCCATATTCTTTTTTATGCAGATGCAGACGTTAGATTTTTAGACTGAAGACATAAGACAAAAGATTATAAGTTTGAAAAACCCTTAACTAATATCTTATGTCTAACATCTAATATCTTATGTCAAACATCTATTTTAATACCCAAATCTCTTCAGGTTGATTTCTTTTTTTCTCCAGTTTTCGGCCACCTTCACGAAGGTCTCCAAGTGTACCTGCTTGCCAAAGAATTTCTCCATATCAATCCTTGACTCAATACCCACCTTCTTTAATGCTTCTCCTTTGTGACCAATGACGATCCCTTTTTGGCTATTTCTCTCCACATAGATATCAGCTCGGATACGTATGATCGTCTCGCTCTCAAGGAATTCGGTGATTTCCACTTCAGTACTATAAGGTACTTCTTTTTTGTAATTGGTAAATATTTTTTCCCTCAATATCTCAGCCGCAAAAAAACGCTCAGGCTTGTCCGTTAACTGATCCTTGGGAAAGTAGCCCGGGTGCTCAGGTAGATTATTGATTATTTCTTTGAATACATTTTCAATATTGACTCCTTCTAAAGCAGAGATGGCTACATAGGATTGCGCTTTTACACGCTCCTTCCAATAAGTCATTTTATCTTCGGCTCCCGTGCCTTTTGCCTGATCAATTTTATTCAGGATAAACACAAGAGGTACATTTACTTTTTCAAGGGCCTCTGCCATACTCTCATCAAAGAGTTCGTAAATATCCGTTACGAACAGAACAACATCAGCATCTGATAATGAAGAACTAACGAACTTCATCATGGATTTGTGAAGGGCATACTCTGGCTTTAGAATACCTGGGGTATCAGAATAAACAATCTGAAAATCTTCACCGCTGAGAATTCCCATAATCCTATGTCGGGTGGTTTGCGCTTTCGAAGTAATAATCGATAGCTTTTCACCCACCATTTGATTCATCAATGTAGATTTTCCTACATTGGGTTTACCTATAATACTTACAAATCCGGCCTTATGTTTTGGAGTCTCTTTCAATTATAAAAATATATAAATGCAAAGGTACTTGATTTTAAAATTTATAACCTCTACTTTTGTACTCCTTTTGAAAATGAGGGGAAAATAACTGCTCAAGTGCAGTTTTAAAACAGACTAAAATACCAAAAATATATCGCGGGATGGAGTCCCGATAGATATCGGGAGAAGCTCGTTGGGCTCATATCCGCCAATTGGCGGACGCAGGGTTAAAAAAATGATATAAAGACATATCGCGGGATGGAGCAGTTGGTAGCTCGTTGGGCTCATAACCCAAAGGTCGCAGGTTCGAGTCCTGCTCCCGCTACTACAA
>DDIU01000007.1 GCA_002338655.1 Flammeovirgaceae bacterium UBA1842
GCAAAAAGTGTCAGAAATAAGCGACTAACCTATTCAGTACCATTTTACCATAAACCTATCCGAGCTAATGACCTTAACTTGTTGGTGATAACACCAGCAAGGGCAGCCAAATGAGGAATACCGGAACAAGTCCGGTAATGTAGGCTTTATTTAATTGTCAACGAATTACAATCGAAGGTGTCATTGAGTAATTCATCCTTCCCAACTTCCTTATTAAAAGACACTTCTGTAATGTCCACCGCAATGTAGCTGGACCTTCCCGTACCTGTGTTCTGATTCACACCAAAATCAATGTAAATCGTTTTAGGATCAGGCTGTATAGCTGGAATGGTGAAAGTGCCACTCACTCCTGCAAAACTGATGTTTTGGCCCGAGCCACCAAACTGCACATGATCAGGTGCCTCACCATCATAACCATAATACTTAATGTTATTGGCCTCCGCTCTTACCCCAAACGTACCAGTGGTAACACCCGCTAAAAGAATTGTAGGCGAATAATTATAAGCATACCAGGTTTTCAACTGCATATCAAAATTATTGGCTCCAGTGGTTTCACTATCAAAGTTTTCAAAATAGACATAAACCCCAAGATGTGCGGGGGTATGATAGTCTGTCTGGCGTTGGATCAGTCGGATATCATGATCGGTCTGAGGGTCTTGTATGCGTAGTTGTAGTCTACCATTGACCACCTCGGCATTAGCACCCTCATGGAGCAGTTCCACTTCCCAAATACCCACACATTTTTTTGTTGGTTCGTTCTCAGCACTACATGCCCATAATAGAGGCATAAAAAGGATATATATTAATCTGTTCATAGTCTATTTTCGATATATTTTTACATTGGAAGAAGGGCTATTGGTATATGCACCCAGATGGTAACTTTCTCTCGGATAAATGATCAAGTTGCCTAGAGCAGCACCGTAACCCATACTGGTGTGAGGTGCGAATGGTTCGTAAGGCTCATGAGGTCTTGGTTCATATACCTCCACGGTAGTGCCGTCATAAGTCATTGTTTTGGTATTATAACTCCCATAAATTACTCCATCTAGCTCTACGGGATTGATACCAAAGCCATTTTCTACATTAAAATCATAGTTGTTCTTTACCCAGGCATCGGTAGCAATATCATAATAATGCTGCCCTACATAGATCCGGTTTTTATAAGGAAAAATGTAGTTTGAATCTTCATGTGTTTCAGGATAGCTGGATTTCTCCGTCCATGTTTTGGTGTTAGGATCAAACTCCCAAATCCGATTTTGATTACCCAAGCCAAAGTAGCCCTTACCACCCACTGCAGTGCCTAGGATCGTGTGAAAGTATCGATCAGGTTCAATACTGTTCAATAACAAGTATTCGGTTACATTTACAGGAAACTCACCAATAGATGTCCATGAATCAGCCGTTGGATCATATTCATAAACCAAAGAATTGGAGCCTACGATATAGCCCTTTCCATTAAGGGAAAAGCCGCTAAAAGCAGTAAAAGAAGCATTTTGTATGTTGACCTGCTCCTGCCAAGAGAAGTCAAGCGTATCCAGTTTATACCATACGTTGGTATTACCAAAGCCACTATAAATAGTATTATTGATATTCAAAGTAATGGTGTTTACGCTTGGATCGGCTGGGAATTCAGGGCCCAAAGACCAAGTGTTATCGCTCACCACTTTTATTTGCTGGCATGCTTTTGCAGTAGCTTTTCCATTACCAACAAATTGTGCACAGAGTGTGCCACTAGTATAGAATAAGGCTGACAAATTACCCGTATTCCCTTGAGATACAATTTCGAAATCGCCCGTGTACTCCCAGTTGACGCCTATCCCATTTGGACCACAACTACCGAGTGAATAATACAATTCTGTGGCTTTTGTTGTTTTGTAAACAGCAGTCTGTACCCACTGGCTCTTGCCATTTCCGTCATAACCCGTGGTTAACGATTCGTTGGTGATTGGGGAAGCTGTTAGTTCGCAGTCATCGTCTTCTCCACCAATCGAACAGGATTGTAGGGTAAATAAGATTGTCAAGAGTAGCAGCGCTGATAATGTGTATAGAATTTTCATAAGCTAATTAGTTAAAGGGGTTACAATCGGATATGCCTTGGGAAGATAAAAATTTACCGTTGGTGAGAATTGTCTGGCTTCCAGAGTTAGGGTTTTTGGTGATCATGTTGAAGGTGCCTGCTCCACAATAACTCCCATTGACTACGGGCTCGTAGCTTAAAATGGTCATCTCTCCACTCACTAGTTCTTCTACTCCAAAAAAGTCGGCAGCAGACATGGGATAAGCTTTATTTAGTTCGAGACCAGCCGCAGGCACATTAATCGTTGCTGATAGTGATACGGCACTTTTGTCAGCTGGCGTATATAATTCAATTTTAAAGGTGGCGAATGAAGTGTTGGCACCATATTGCAAGGCACTGGCCTCAGGAAAACAGATGGCTATTCCATCACGTTCTACACTACCCCAATTGCCAACAGCACACTGGTCAATCACAGGTTCTTCATCTTCAAGACAGGAGCTTATTGCAATTAGACATACAAAGCAAAAAAATGGGATAAATAGGTTTTTCATAATCTTAGTTTTTAAAGCCAAATACCAATGAAAATATCGCTACGGGTAGCATTGAAAGGATGATCTCCACGGTTGACCGATCTTATTTGTTCAAAACCTGCATATATGGGCGAATTGGTTCGCAACTGAAGATTTAAATTGATAAAGTGTGGTTTTGGGTATTCCCGGTCAAAATTCATATCAGTAGCATCCATAAACTTGGCTGTGAAAGCATAGGAACCTTCGAAATGAAGATTTACCACATTGAACACATTGAAATCCAACATGATAGCCGGCCCCAATGCACCATACCATCCTGCCGGTTCATTCACCACTTCGAAGGTATTGCTGCTCTCACTATAGGGCTCAAAGGCCAAAAAGTAGTCACCCCAATGGCCACCGATAGCCACATTGAAGTTATCCAGACTCACCACATTGACTACATGGTTATGCCAGCCTATTATAAAATCGGAAAGTGAAGTCGAAGAATTTTTAAAGCCAGTTTCAAAATTTCCCCCGTTGATCATGTCTATCAAAAATCCTGATAGCGATTCGGTAATAAAGGCAAACCTGTGACTATATTGATAACCGCCTTGGTCGAAGTTAACTTTGTCCAAACTGAATAATCGGATGGTGAATCCATTAGGGTTTTTGACAGAATCCGGGTCTGCCTCCAAAGTCTTTACACTGATGTATCGAGGCTCAAACTTTACCATTTTACCATCATCTGCATAATTGTAGTTAGAGAGTTGTGCATACCCATTACTGAGAATGAAAATGAACAGCAGCGTTGTAATTTGTTTCATAAAATTTATTATTGGAAAGACCGAATTCAGTATTACATCTTCATATCTACAAAAGAGAAAATGGCGTAACCCATGATGGGCGTACCCAACTCCCAGCGGATAGGTGCCTTACTGGTGATTTTTCCAGATATCAATTTATTCTCCTTATCGATACTGGTTATTTCCAGTGTGGCTGGTGAGAAAAAGGTGGCGTTACCCGTTCTGGCATCACCTACATAACTCATTCCTACTTCAAAAACCCCGTTGCTTTTATTTACAAGTGAATTATTCTCATAATAAGAATCGTAGGTAATGAATGTAACAATGAAGTCTTGATCTAACTTAAAACTGATTTCTTCTGTATCAGCTTCAAAGGAGTCTTTAAAGAGGTTGTAACCTGCTACTCCATAGACACATTTCGTTTCCTTTTCTTCGGCTTCTAAGACGGCATTTCTACCTTCATCAAACGTTGTACATTGCATCTGAGCTTCTGGATCATCACTGCCGCAAGACATGAAAACTGAGCTAGTGATGATTAAAATGGCGGTTAATTTATACATGTTTTTCATAGTTCTAAGTAATTTTAATTCACACTATCCGTTAAGATTTGCTATAAATTGATCTACTACTTGTCCTAGATATTCATTGAGTGCTTGTTGTGTTTTTGTTTTGAATGCCTCTCGGTCCGCTTTTACTTGATGTGAAACTTCAAGTTCCTTTTTGTTATTGTATACAATACCTGAGTACGAAGTGGAGTAATTTCTGTCAGGCGTTACATATTCTTTAAATTTCTTTTGTTCTACTACGCCCGGTATTTCAATTTTTTTCTTTGGGCTAAACGCCATTATGGTAGTTGCTCCAAGCCCACTTGCTCCACCTTTCCACACTACGCGGGTCATTACCGGAGCAACTTCTATTTTTCCACCAAAGAACCCTTCTGCAGATTTTGCAATTGCAGATTCAGGCATTTGGTAGTTTACAACACCTTTCATCCTTGAAGCATCCGTTACCAATGAACTACTACCCTCTATGGTTACAAACTGGAAACTTACGTTAGTCTCGAATACAGGAATGTCTCCCAATTCCTTCGATAACTTTGGTGTAGTGTCAAAAAAAGTACCTTTATTTTTACCCTTTTTCGTTACTTTTTTCACGTAAAAATCATACCCAACAGGTGCTGTTGAAATATATCCTAATAGTTGCGCTTGTGAAGGTGTCCCTCCTTCAATTCTTGTCCAATCACTGAAAAATTCAGATTTTCCTGCTTCGTCAGCTCCTACAATTTCAACCCCTGCCGCTTTTAGTTTGTTAACCACCATGGCATAGGCATTATTTGTAATTTCTTGCATATCTTCAAGCTCTATTCCCACAAGACCTACGGCCATTTCTGCTCTAGTCTTACCTCCAGCACTAGACTCAGTACTTGAAGCAAGCACCTGATAGTTGATAAAGAATTGATTTAAATAAATCTTCTTTGGGGCTTTCTTTAATTTTTTTTCACCGTAACTACCATCTCTAAGATTTTTCTCTGTTACTAGCTGTCCATTAGCCATAGTAAAGGCAAACAATGCAGCGATTAATATTAATTTTTTCATAATTCAGAATTTATATTTGTACAAATAACTCTTTAATAATGCCTTGCTTCAATAGGGTGGATTCGGTATTTTGGTATACCTAGTAATAGGTATTCACTGCCAAAACATAAAAATTTGAAGGAATTACTTACTTTCTGCCTTTTACTAGTTAGTTACTCATCGTATAGTCAAGGAGACTCAATCAGAACCGCAGAACTCATAGCCAACGCCAGATCTTGGATGAACAAAGACGCTGAAATTGGAAAACTCTATTTAGATACCCTATTTACTGGCTATGTTAAAAACAAACCTGACTCCTATACCTCAGCGGAGTATGAGAAATTTATGGGCATTTATTATTATAGGGTTTCCAAGTTTGATACCTCCATACTTCATTATAAAAAAGCAGCGCGTACCTATAAAACCCTGAATAGTGAGCTGGATCAGGCTAAGATAAAAGTGAATACCGCAATGGTATTTAATAGAATAGGGAGCTACGACAGTGCCATTCTTTATACTAGAGAGGCTTATAAAATGTTCGATCGGCTAGGTGACAAAAAGGGGGTTGGCATCTCTCTCAATATCATCGGTCAGGTATATTACTTTAATAAGGACTATAAAAAAGCCAAAGAATATTTCCAACTCTATTTAAAAAATGCACTAAGCGTACCTGATTCCACAGAAATAGCGGGCGGATACAACAATATAGCCGGTGTGAGTAACAATTTGCAACAATATGACTCTGCCATCCTATATTATAAAAAGGCCCTTGGCATTTCCAAAGCAGCAAACAATCAATATAGTATTGCTAATAGTTATCAAAACATTGGCTCCAGCTACAAATCACTGGGGCAGCATTCAATTAGCTTCAATTATTATGATAGCGCCTTATTTTACTATGCTAAAATAAATAACCCAAGTGGCACCATGGAGACCAGATTGAACATGGGGCAAGGCTTCTATCATTTAAAGAACTATGTCAAGGCCATTGATAACTTACGTGAAGCCCTAAGGTTGGCGGAAGAACTTAAAGAAGTCAATATGGAAGCCGAAGTTCTCAAAAGTTTGTCGTTGGCTTACGCAGAAAGCGGCAATTACAAAGACTCCTATAAAGCGCTAAAACGCAATCAGATATTAAGTGATTCTTTGTTCAACATTGAAAAGAGTAAAGCCGTAGAGGAAATAAATTCTAAATATGAAACGGAGATCAAAGACCAGCAGATCACCTTTTTAGATCAGGAAAATAAACTGCAAAAAGCCACCAACCAGCGAAACAACATTATTATACTGGCACTGGTCATTGGTGTTTTGCTCCTGCTGATCGTATTCTATTTGTGGCGTCAGCGGGCTCGGATCCAGCAACAAGAAGTGTTGAACGAGCAAAAAATAAGGCTGCGCGAATCCCAAATCCAGGCTGTCATTAATAGTGAGGAAAAAGAGCGCAAACGCTTTGCATCGGACTTACATGATAGCATGGGGCAATTAGTCAGTGCTTTGACCATGAACATTCAAGGGCTGAAAGAGGCTAGTAGTGACGCTCAGGTTAGAAATGAGATAGTTGATAATTCAACTTCCTTACTCAATGATATCCAACGAGAAATACGAAATATTGCTTTTAACCTGATGCCACAGGTGTTGACCAATGAAGGTTTAATCCCGGCATTGCAAGAGCTGACGGCACGCATTGATAAGTCCAATCAGGTAAAAGCTCAAGTTAAAGCCTTTGGACTGAACGAGCGTTTTAACGAAGTTTTTGAAATCTCGCTTTACCGAATATTGCAAGAGTGGATCTCAAATGTGCTCAAATATGCCAAAGCTTCTGAGATTCTCATCCAATTTACTGCACATGAGGATGAAGTGATAATCACAATTGAAGATAATGGTATCGGTTTTGATTTGCACACTTTTGAACACAGCAAGGGCAACGGCTGGCGAAGTATCAACACCCGATTAAATCTTATTGCGGGCACTATGGATATTGATACACAGCAAGGCCGAAAAAATACAACCCTGACCATCTCAGTAAATAAAGACCTTGCCTTTACCACATCACAGGTAGAGCTGAATACCCAGTTGTAGGTATTGATTTAGACATTCTACACCACTTTCTTTGTAATAAAAGATAAGATGCGTTTATTTAAAAGTATGGTGGCCAAACTGAGTATGGAAAAGTACCGGATACTTTTAATAGATGATCATAAAATACTACTTGAAGGCACTCAGCGGCTGTTAAGTGGTTTGGAGTTGTATGAGGTAACTGGCACGGCATGCAGTGGTAAAGAAGCCTTTGAGTTGCTCAAATTACACGACTATGATATATTGGTCACTGACTACGAATTACCGGATTTATCCGGTTTGGAGATCATTAAGATAGCCCGTTCTGTAAATCCCGACATGAAGGTGATCGTGCTAAGCATGCATGATGATCCCTCGGTTTTGAAAGATTTGCTCAAAGAGAATATTGACAGCTTTGTTCTAAAAAATGACGCCCACTCCTCGTTAATGCAGGCATTGGATAAAGTCACATCAGGAAAAAAATACTTTAGTGATGAAATTTCTGAAATCCTTGTCAGGCAAATCAATTCGCCAACCGAAAAGAGTGACCTCTCCCCTAGAGAAACAGAAATCATTAAGCTCATTGCGAAGGACTTTTCTACCAAACAGATAGCAGAAGTACTCTTTATCAGTGAGAAAACTGTAGAAACACACCGCAAAAACATTCTGCGCAAAACCAACTGCTCCACTGTAGTTGGACTCGTGAATTATGCACATGCACGTAAATTGATATAACTTATTTGTTTCTCATATAGCCAATGTAATTTCAGAAGTTTTTATTATTTTACAATGCCTTAAACTTCAATTTTAAGATTATGAGTAAGCTATTGATTTCATTCTACAGTCTTTTCTGTGTGGGGTTCATCTTAAAATTCTTTCATATTCATTATAATGCGGTTTTAATGCTTACTGGACTTGGAGGAGTTTTAGTTGTAAGTCTAATTCTCCTTTTCAAAAAGGACAAACGTTATCTTCAAAACATCGGTATTTGCAGCTGGTTATTAGTGCTCCTTAGCTCACTGAAATTCTTCCCATTTGGCAATGTGGCATTGATTTTAGCGACTATTATATCAGTATTTATAATTGTTGTATTAATTAAACAACATAAATACTTGGGTCTAATACCATTGGGGTTAACTGCTGTAATTGCCCTCCTATTTCACTCATTGCCAACGGATAGTAGATATTACTTACTCAATGTAAAATGGAATTATGAAATTGAGAGGGATTTTATTACCCTAGACAAATACTCCTGGCTACTTTACAATAATGGTAATAGTAATGAAGCTCTTAAGATTTCAAATCAGGCCTTAGAAATTGCTCAGAAATCAGGGCAAAAGGAATGGGTAGCTATTATTGAAGAGCACGCTAACGCGATACGTATGAATAACTGGGAAAAATATCGTTAACAATTATAAAGGATATCTAAATCCACTCGGGATTCTCAACTGTCCTTTCGTGCATCACCTCACCGGTATGTTTGGTTGACGCAGGTTCGAAAAGCATCACCCAACACTCTTCCCCTTCAGGTACAGTAGGAAAATGCTCAACCCCTTTGGGTACGATTACCATATCGCCTTCATTGAGTACTTCAGTTCGGTCACGGTATTCCATATTGAGCGTGCCTTTGAAAATCAGAAACAACTCATCTTCGTTTTCATGGCTATGCCAAACAAATTCATTTACCAATTTAGCTAGTTTCACCTGTTGTCCATTAAGCTCACCAATTATTTTTGGCGTCCACTTTTCATTGAACAGGCTGAACTTTTCTAATACGTTAATCTTTTTCATTCTATCCTATTTATAATGCTTACCAATTCACTCAACATCATGGCTGTAGCGCCCCACACCACTTTGCCATCCACATCAAAATAGGGCGCGCGTAGTTTATAATTTCCTCTAACGGTAATATCCTTGGTTTTGATATTCACATCGTCTAGTAAATGTGCCAGTGGCACTTCCATCAGTTCTTTTACTTCATAAGGATCGATGACAAATATGGATGGTTTAGCGGTATACCCCACAATGGGCATAATTTTGGTGTTACTTGGCGGGATAAACATTTCCGAAAGTTGACCAATAACGTTAACATCTGCTCCATTCACACCTATTTCTTCAAAGGTTTCCCGTTTGGCAGTTGCTACCAGATCCTTGTCCTCCTTTTCCCATTTACCACCGGGAAAACTCACCTGACCACTGTGTATGCCATCATACTCCTGACGTTGGGTAAGTGGCAAATAGAGTTCACCTTTCTTTTCGTAAAAAAGAATCAAGACACTACTGGGTCGGGCGGTTTTTAATCTACTATCATCAAATCGGGCATTGGAGCTTTCTTTTGGCATCATGAGTCTGTGCGCCTCATGGCCAGGGAGAGGTTCCCTTAAGCATTGTTCCAATTTCCTTAGAAAGTCATTCATTTGCATTCCAAAGCCGTACTTACTGTTTCCTTTCTTTCAATGGCCTTTTTATAATTTTCACACGCCTTGCCCGGTTGATTGTCCGCTTCGTAAGCTTGTCCTAAAAAAGCATACACACGATCAACAAAAGGATCCATCTTGGCTGATCGTTCCAATAAAGTGATGGCATTTTTTAAATCTCCCTTTTTATAATAATACCAACCTTTGTTACGGTAGGCCCAAGCGTTCCCTTGGTCTTTGATAATACTTCGGTCGATATCTTCCCGTGCAGCCTCCAGTTCACCCAGTTGAAGTTTGATATACCCACGATTATTAATAAAATAAGGCTGCTCAGGTTCAAAATCCAGTGCTTTATTGATCAGGTTTATTGCTTCAGAAAAATTATCCTGATCAATCTGGATGAGCGCTAGAGCATTATATCCATTTGCTTCCAATGGATTAATCTTCAAAGCTGCTTTGATATCCTCCTCTGCCGCATCATATTTTTTCATATAATACTTCACGGTTCCCAAGTTGATCAACGTTTCCGCATTATTGGCATCCAGGCTTAGGGCTTTATCAAATTCCGTAATGGCATCAGTGTAGTTATGCATCTTGGTTTTAACCAAACCCATCATAAAATAGATCCGAGCCGAATCGGGAATGTTCTTTTGTAAAAATTCCAGGTCGTCAATGGCACTATAAAATTCATTAAGTTCATAAAAGGCATTAGCCCGGTTGAATACTGCATCAAAAAATTGCTGGTCACAGCTTAGGGCTATGTTATATTGCTCCAATGCCTTAGTATACTGTTTTTGCTCATAGTAGACGATGCCCAGATTATTTAGAGCATCGGTATAACAAGGGTCAAGGTTGATAGCCTCCTTATAATAGCGGATGGCATCTCTATTACTTTGTTGTCTAAAGGCTTCATTACCCTTAATTAAGAAACGTTGCTTTTGTGTATCTGAATTGGTACCACAAGATATGAGCACCAAAAAGAGTGAAAAATATAGGAATCGTAACATGTGTTCAAAAGTACTGAGAATAGTAATTTAACTTGACTATTTCTTATACTAAAAACATTATTTTTGATAGTCTGACGTTGAAAACCATGACAGGTTTTAGGTGTAAAAAAATATTAACCCCTGTTTATGGAATTTGATCTATCGACACATCTTAAAGGAAAAACAAAACGATTATGAACAAGATAATAAGCATCGGCATTTTATTATTGGTATGGACTACCAGCGTTGGCCAACCCAATACAACTGAAAGTAAAAAGAGAATCGAAGTGAAAGGCACAGCCGAAATGGAAGTGGTGCCTGATGAGATATATCTTAAAATTGCACTCAAGGAATACAAAAACGGATCAAAAATTGTCAATTTGAATACCCTCGAAGCGGGACTAGTAAAAGCAGTAAGTCAAATAGGTTTGCCTAAAGAGAACTTAACAGTAGATAATATCTATGGCTATAATTGGGATTGGAGAAAGAAAAAATCTGATGATTTTTTAGCCACCAAAAGCTTTAAACTTAAGTTGACCAATGTAAAGATGATGAATGACCTGATTGAAAAACTTGACGCTGAAGGAGTAAACAGCATGAACATTGGTGAGGTATCGCATTCAAAAATTGAGGAGTATAAAATGGAGCTTAAAATCAAAGCATTGCAAAATGCCAAAGATAAAGCCAATGCACTTCTGACCTCAATTGGTGAACAAATGGGTGGAGCTATCGAAATCCAGGAAATTGACTATGGCAATAACAACTATCAATATGCCCGAAATACGATGTCGTTAAAGGCTGAGTCTGACGGCTACCAGTCTGATCTTGAGTACAAAACCATCACATTGAATGCAGAGGTAAGAGCTGTATTTGAAATAAAATAAAAATTTAAGATTAAAGTTCTAAGTTCAAGGTTTTAAAGTTTGAGATTTAAAGTTTTAGATTTGAGCTTAAGACTCTGAACTTTGAACTTTGAACTAATTATGAGGCTACTCACCTTACTCTTTATTGTATTTCTTCAAGCATGTGCAGTGAAGGAAAACCCAACAATACAAACTGTTGATGTACCAGCAAACACAAACAGCGCCCAACCCTACCTTACCAATGCACCTGATGGACAACCATTGATGTCGTGGGTGGAGGAAAATGAAAATAAATATACCCTGAAATTTTCCCGATGGGAGCATGAATCCTGGTCTCAGCCAAAAACGATTGTGAGTGATACCACTTGGTTCTCCAATTGGGCAGATTACCCCGTAATCGCACAAAATGGGGATAACATGATTGCTCACTATCTGTCACCCAATGGAGAGGACGTTTATGCTTATGATGTCAAAATCATTCAGTCCAATAACAAAGGAGATTCGTGGAGTACCCCTTGGGTATTGCATGATGATGGTAAGCAAGCGGAGCATGGCTTTGTAACCTTACTACCTTACAAAGATAATTTTTTTGCTACCTGGCTTGATGGTAGAAATGCCTCCATGGAAGGCGATGGACATAATATGGAACACATGGGCGCAATGACTGTTAGAGCTGCGGTTATCACTCCAGATGGCACTAAATCAACAGAAGTAGAATTGGATAACCGTGTATGCGATTGTTGTCAAACTTTTGCTGCCATTACAGACCAGGGGCCAGTAGCCATTTACCGTGATCGTTCTGAAGAGGAAATCCGGGATATCGCTATCGCACAATGGAAGAATGGCAGTTGGACGAAATCCAAACCTGTTCACGTTGACAATTGGAATATTGCCGGATGTCCAGTAAACGGCCCTAGGATAGACGCAAAGGGAAATGACATAGTGATTGCTTGGTTTACCGCCCCAGAAGGGAAAGGTGCCGTGAACATATTGTTTTCGCATGATGCCGGTGACACTATGACCAAGGCCATCCGAGTAGATACTGGCAACACGCTAGGTCGGGTTGATGTACTGCTAATGGATAAAAATAATGCAATTGTTAGTTGGTTAGAAGGTGACCAAATTGCCGCTCGTAAGGTAAATGAAAATGGTGAATTGGGCGAGGTAATAGTTGTTGCTCAAACTTCATCAGCACGCTCTAGCGGATTCCCACAAATGACCAAAGCTGGGGATCATGTGTTATTTGCCTGGACAGATGCAGCAGAAAAGAAGGTGAAGGGTGCACTTTTAGCATTGTGAGCTAGGTTAAAGTAAAACCTGATGTGGTTTCGAAAAGTCCCTTACTCCTGCCTCAACGTATTCACGGGATTCACTAAAGCCGCCTTGCCCGACTGTACGGTGAGTGCAATGCTTGCGATACCAATGGTAATCAGAAAACCCAACACAAAATACATAAGACTTAAATCCACCTGATAAGCAAAGGAATTGATCCATTGACTAGCAAAATAGTAGACCATTGGCCAGGTAATCACATTAGCGATAATAATAAGTAACACGAAGGATTTTGACAGCGTGAAAATAAGAGAGCTAAAAGTGGCCCCAAGCACTTTTCTTACCCCAATTTCTTTCATCCGATAACGGCATATCAATGCAATAAGCCCGTACAATCCGACTATGGCTACGATCATGGTAATCCACGAGAATATTTTAACCAGCGAAGCAAATTGCTTGTCAGAAGCATAGAGTTTTTGCAAGTGATCATCTAAAAACATAAAGTCAAAAGGCACATCTGCAATAACGCCATTGTAGCTATTTTCAATAGAAAGGACTAGGTCATGCACCTTACCGGGCTTTAGTTTAATGTACACATCTGTCAATCGTGTATGGGGATAAATCAAAATGAAAGGTGCTATCGGTTCATGTAACGAACTAAAATTAAAGTTTTTTACCACACCCATTACATGTCCTTCCCTTTGGTCACTGACCTGCATTTTTTTGCCTATAGCCTCTTCTGGTGTCCATTTGAATACTTTAGCCGCACTCTCATTGATGATGATGCCATCAGCACTGTCGTATTCATGGGTGGCTGAAAATTCCTTACCTGCTAACATTTGTACCCCAATGGTTTTCAGAAAATCCTCTCCAATGGCCGTTATCTTCATCGGTATCCCTTCGTCAAAACCTTCTGCCAAAATAGGCCCACTACCATTGTCTCCATCCATACGGGTACCCCCTATTGAAACTGCCTGCACATATGGGTTTTGAAGCAATTGCTGCTTCAAGGGTCGATAATACTTTTCAAGGGTTTCACCAGGAATTTGCAGAATAGCTATTTGATCTTTGTCATAACCAAGGTCTTTGTCAAGCATGAAATTGACCTGAGCAGAAATAATGAAGCTGCCTATCAACAATGCCGAGGTGATTCCAAATTGTACAGTTACTAATGTGGTTCGCAAGAAATTACCCTTATGGCTTACTTTCAAATTTCCTTTCAAAACCGATGCGGGTTGGAAAGATGACATAATAAATGCGGGATAAAAGCCAGAAAACAATCCAATAACTAAAGCCATTGGAAGAAAAAGGATCAACAAACGCTGGAAAAGTGACATGTCCCATGAATACTCAAAACCCAAAGTACTTCCTATCCAACCCAAGCCATAGGGAGTAATGGCTAAAGCTATTATTACAGCAAATAGGGTCAACATGATGGGCTCCATCAAATAACGGAACCATAATGCCCGTTCGGTAGAGCCCATGGTTTTTCTCAAGCCTGTTTCCATGGCTCGGGTCAATGATTTGGCCGTTGAAATATTGGTGAAATTAAAGGCGGCAAGAACCAATATCAATATGCCGACACTTCCCAGTACATAAATATAATTGTAGCTTCCAGAGGCAATTTTATCGTGTTTGACATCACCAAAGTAAATATCGAGCAGCGGTTGTAGCCTATATCTAAATCTTGATATACGATCTTCATCAAAGTGGGTCTTGGCAAACGGTGGCAACTTTGATTCCAGTTCCTGAGCGTTTGCATCAGGACGAAGTAGCACATAAGTATGGAAAGAAATCCACCCCCAGGTGTCAAGGGTAACGGGGTAGCCAAATGGCACTTTGAATGCCTCAAACGGCCGGATAAAATCGAAATGCAAATGTGTGTTTGATGGTATGGGGGCAAAAACCCCTGTTACTTGCAAAGTAGTGCCTTCAATGTCCATTAGCTTTCCAATGGGGTCTTCCTCACCAAAGTATTTAATGGCCATCTCGTGCGTAATTACTATGCTATTGATCTCGGTAAGTGCTTTGGATGCATTGCCTTTTTCCAATGGGTAGGTAAACACATTGAACAAGCTTGGATCGGCAAACAAAATACCTTTTTCATAAAACTGCTTGTCTTTGTATTTAACAATCTGATCGGGTGTATCACGAAACCTTACGGCATCTTCAACCTCTGGAAAGTAGGTCTTAATGGCAGGGCCCAAGGGTGGCCCTACGGTTGCTAGCTTCCTATCACTATTTGGATTTAAGGTTTCATCATAGGTGACCTTATATATTCGATTGGCCTTTGTATTGAATTTATCATAGTTCAATTGGTAGTCAATAACGGTATAGATGATCATCGCACATGTAAATGCTACGATAAGCCCAATCAAACTCAAACTTAGGTTTAGTTTGTCTTTTTTAAAGCCCCTAAGAGCTACCTTAATATAATTTCCGTTCATCCCCATATTAGTAATGCTTTGCTTGAAAAATCGTTTGGTTGCAAAAGGCCTTAGAAAACTAAAAACCTGTCTCAGATAGTATATTTTGGCCTTTAATGCGCCTTTTTTTTCTGCTATTTGATAGTATTCTTCCTCAATATCCCCTTCGATCATTTCTAAGAGATCGCTTTTGCAATACCAGTGCAAAAACCTCTGCGGCCATTTAGGTGGGGAAATGTTTTTACTTATGCTCATTAGTTGCCTTGTAAAGCTACCTTTCCAATGTCACCCCACATTTGTTCACGTAGAGACTTCACCTCCTCAAGGGTTTTGGCCCCAAAGGCAGTGATATAGAAATTCTTCTTCCGCTTCCCCCCTCTCTTCTGTGAAGCTTCACCAAACTCACTTTGCAAAAAGCCTTTCTCCTCAAGCCGATGTAACGAGGCATGGACGGCACTTAAGGTCACGCTTCTTCCTGCCCGTGCTATTATTTCGTCTTTGATGGCCACACCGTAAGCGTCAGGATATAATACACCTATGGCCAGCATGACCAACTCTTCAAATTCACCTAAATTTGATCCTTTCATAAACTTCAGATTTCTATATTATTCGTAAATGTAGATAATAAGGTTACATAAAATTCTACTTTGTAGATAAAACACTTATAAATAGCTATGAATGGCTAAGAATATAGCACAGACGGCTGGATAGCAAGTACTATGAATTACTTTGAGTATTTATCCTTAATTCGGACGTAAATTAACTTTGAGCGGCCTTTACTACTTTCACGCTGTTCCACTTCAAAATTAGAAATGGACTTAATTAGAGGTGTCAGCTTCTGAAAACCGTAGTTTCTGGAGTCAAAATTTGGCTGCTTTTTCTGTAGTAAACTACCTACATCACCCAAAAACGCCCATCCATCATCTTCTGCCAGATCTGAAATGGTGGTAGAAATCAGTTTAATTTCCTTGTCGGTGATTTTATCCACCTCATTTTTTTGGTTGCTTTTCGCTTTATTAGGTTGAGATTCATCTTCATCCCCATGACCTTTAAGTATTTCTAAGTAGATAAATTTATCGCACGCTACAATAAATGGATTTGGTGTTTTTCTTTCTCCAATGCCAATTACCTGCATACCAGCTTCCCGGAGCCGTGTAGCTAATCTGGTGAAATCACTGTCACTTGAAACAAGGCAAAAACCATCCACCTTTTCTGAATATAGGATATCCATGGCATCAATGATCATGGCCGAATCCGTGGCATTTTTTCCAGTTGTGTAGCCATATTGTTGGATGGGTGTTATGGCATTTTCCAACAATAGGTTTTTCCATTTTGACAAATTGGGTTTTGTCCAGTCACCATATATGCGCTTAATGGTTGGATTGCCATACTTGGCAATTTCTTCCATCATCTCTTTTACATTCGCTGACGGAATATTGTCTCCATCAATCAGTACTGCAAATCTTACATCCATTTCACTACAAATATTATATCCACCTAAATTACACTAATTATCCTATGAGTCCCTCCTCTTCTAAAATGATACTGATTTGTTTTACTATATCGTCTAGTTCCACAGAGCTAAGTTTCAGTTTGTCCACGATCATTGCTTTTTCATTGATATCAATCTTATCGTTGTTAAAAAGCTCTATCAACCCAAGAATAGTAGCTACCGGAGCCCGTAGTTTATGGGCATTGATAAATGCATATTCTGCTAGTTTTTTGTTGTTCTTCTCCAATTGAGCATTCTTTTCACGCAATTCATTGGTACGATTGATAATTTTAAGTTCTAGATTATCATTTATTCCATTCAATGATTCATTAAGTTCTTTGAGCGTTTCCGCTTGAGCCTGTAGCTCTTCTTTTTGTGTGCTGATTTCATGGTTGAGAGCTTCCAACTTATGATTAGCCACTAGTTTTCTTTTTACATTCAAGTACATTAAAAAGGCAATCACGAGCATCAGTACAAATCCCACAATTAATGAATTACGAATCCAAAGCTCACGCTCTCGCAATTTTTCCTTTTCAATTTCATTGATCCGTCTTTGTATCTCCTTTTCACGCTGCTTACGCTCAAATTCATACTTTGCCTCTAATCTGCCTATTTCTTTCGCATTCCCCCCGTGAAACAACGAATCCTGCATGCTATAATAAATCTTTGAGTATTTATAAGCTTCATCCAGCTTGCCTTTCAATTCATAAGTTTCAGATAGTAATTTGGCAATAATGCTGGTTTCTCTTTTTAGATAATACTTAGTTCCTATATCATATCCTTCGTGAAGCAAGGTTAGGGCCTGCTTATATTGTTTTCTGCTTATACTTACTTGCGCCAATTCTGAAAGCGCTCCTACTTCCACAATTCGATCACCGCAAAATTTGGCTCCAACCAACGACTTCTCCAAATACGCTTCAGCACTATCCAGTTGTCCCAATTTGTAGTAAATACTTCCGATATTTTCGTAGGGATATATTTTGGCACATAGCGTCATATTGCTATAAATTTTGGTCGCCCGATTAAAGTAAATTAAGGCTTCCTTCATATCACCCTTCTCTGCATTGGCCAGACCAATGTTGTTCAATGCGGAAGCAGCAGCTACCGTATCATTAATGTCAAGTTGAAAGCTGAATGCTCTTTTCCAATAGTCTAGGGCTTGATCAAAATCTTTAAGGTTGTAATATATCCCGCCTATTACCTGAAAAGCACCTGCCTTTATCGACAAGTTATTGATAGACTCAGCTAAATCCAGAGCCTTCTGATAGAAGTCAAGGGCTTCGGAATAGTTGCCCTCATAGTTTTGAATTAAGCCAATATTTATTAAACTATTGGCTTGAATCTCAATAAATCCATATTCTTCGGCTAATTGCAAGGCTTTTTCACAATAGGCTTTTCCTTCTTCCAGTTTCCCTTTTTTCCACAATGTAAACCCAATTATTAAATTTGAGCTTGCTTCTCCTTTATTGTACTTGATTTTTTTGGAAAGGTCATTGGCGAGGTGCCCGTAATAGTTCATACTATCATAACTGACATTCTTAAACACATTGGCCATTTCTATGAGGAGATCAACCTTTGATGTGTCTTGACTCAAACTGTTCAGTGATGTCCGAAGGTTATCAATCTGCTCGGTCTGACAGAATGCGGAGGAAACCACAAAAGGCGCAACAAGTAAAATTAATAGAATCTTTCTCAAAGATAAACGGGGTTTAGTCTAAGAATCCAAATACACAATAAGATCTCCACAAGATGTGACTTTTTCTTTAAAAGTCATCTTCCCCGTCATCTTCCTCTTCCGCTGGAGGTGGGTCTTTAGGTGGGTTTATTGGTTTTACTTTTTCAGGTTTGGGTTCTTTCTCCTTTTTGTCTTTTTTCTTCAAAAACGAAAAGAAACCTTTCTTCTTTGTTCCTCCATCACCAGTTTCTGTGGCTGAAGTTTCAATATCAAAATTGGTGCTATCCGCTTTGTTCTTTTTGCCAAACAAGCGTTTAAAAAATCCTTGTTTCTGACCCTTTTGTTTAGAAATATTCCCCTTTGTAACGGCATTTTGCTCCATTTGTAATTTTACATCCGGATAGACGAGTTGATCACGCATGTACCACAGGTACAATTCCTGATCGATGTTAAACTTCTCCTTCTTTTGGGAAATGACATAAATGCTATCAGAGATAGAAGCCACGGCAGTTGAATCAATGGCAGGTACATCCTCAAAATCACGCTCGGCAAGGGCAAATTCATCATTAAATTCCAAGGAATCTGGCTTCACAGGATAGATATCTTTCATTTCTACCGTTTGCATCATCCTTAGTTTTCTGCGATAAGTGACCGGGTCAATAAGCAAATGTTTGCTTTTACTAGCCTCCAGTACTTTAGGGAGTGAATCTTCGCCAAAATAGCTGAATTTACGGTCCAATGTAGCTTTGTCATGGATGAAGGCACTTTGATACGCAGGGCATATCATACGCTGAGTACAAGCCGAAGCCACCCAAGCGATAATAAGTCCAACTATAACATGCCTGATTCTGATCATCCAATAAATCAATTGTGGGTTACGTTACAAAACGTATTTTTCCCGTGTCAATTGTATACAATTCACCAATCGATAAAGGTAAGGGCAAAAAAGCAATACTTAAAGGAAAAAGAAATAAAATAAGCTTCTGTAAATGAGCTGATTAATTAGGTTTTATTACTTCATTCCTAATTTTAGAATTTTTAAATACCCAAAAATCACAATGTTCCTTTAGCTTACATGTAGGCTCATGTTATGTTTGTTATTAATATATTATGAGCATTCTCCTTCCACTAGATTATTAATTTGATACCATTTCAAAAAGGATTACAACCAGTTCCACTGTCACGATTTTCTTGCGACATTGCACTTCTGAAATACACAAATTTCCCTTCTGTAAATTCAAAACTAGCTGGGGCATTCGGACTATTGGCCTTTAATGAAAAAGTACCTGCAATACATCCACTTTTTGACTGACCGGGCATATCGAATAGTATGAAGTTGATCTTACCTTCAGTAAATGGATCAGCACCTGATATTTTACCCTCTTTTAAAGGGTAATCTTTATTCAGTTCAATACCTTCTACGGGTATTGAAAACTCTGCATTAATCTCATCCATCAATAGCTGACCAGCATCAAAAATAATCACTGCATTTTTAGTGTTCGGAAAAAAATAAGTAACACTTATTTCTGGGAAGCAAACTTCTGTGCCATTTTTTAAAGCAGTGGCCCACTGTCCATCGTTACATGGATCCACTGGTATTGGCGATTCCTGACAGGCCATTATTAGGGAAAACAGGCCTAAGTAAATAACTCGTTTTATTCTAGTATTCATATCTCCTTTATTTTAGTGAGTTACAATCAAATGAATCATGAATAAACCCATAATTGGAAGGGTTGAAACCTGTGGGTAACACTATTGGATTTTGATTGCCGGTATATTGCCCGAAAATAATTATGTCTAGTTCAACATGAATGGATTGAGTTGGATTCTGTCTGGTAAATCCAGTATTGATACCGAAATCGAGATAAACGATTTTAGAAGCAACGGATACTGGCTTAGTAGGGAAAGTTCTGCTATCCCGTTCAAAAGCAACCTCCTCTTGTGAGGCAAATAACATTAGCTCATTACTTATTCTACCAAAGCCAGACAATCTAGAAAAAACCTCCACTCCCTCCACATAGTAGGTTGATTTATCCGCACCATTAACAGCCTCCACAAATGGTGTATTTGGATTTGAAGCATAGGCCACAGAAGCACTTATCTGAGCATCTCGTGAGGCTCCATTATTAACACCAACCCATGTAAAGTCTGCAATTGAAATGGCCAATCCTATTTCAGGATCATTAATAGTAGGGTCTTGTACCTGTATCAGACGAACATCTTTTGAAGACTTTGGATTTTCAATATCGATGATCAACTTTCCGTACTCAACCCTCACAGTCGCTTCTGGATTGTTAATTTCCACTTCCCATTTACCACAGCTGGTTGTTATATTTTCTTCTTTCACGCAGCTTGCACAAATAAGTGCCAGCGCAACTACTAATAATATGTTTCTCATGATTAATAATTTAAATTGAAATGCCGATACCTAATTGCCTTCTGACGATACGATTGCCCGTGGTGTTAAGGCCATTGACAATTTCTAGGTTTAGATATAAATTGTTCCATCGTAGTTCAAACATTTGGTTTAAGATTTTAGGCTGTACATCGGGCAATACCGGTGTTTCTCCGAAAGTGAATGCGTACGATCCCTCATAATGAAAGAATAGGCCTGAGTCAAATAGTGCTAAATCAACAAAAAGAACAGGGCCTACACCTCCATAATAATTGATAGTGCCACTTGTGTTTTCTGGCGATTTTCGGTTGCTCTCATGCAAACCTTCAATCCCATAGAAGTAATCACCTAAATGGCCCCCTACTGACAGTTGGAAATAGTTGGTTGAATACAAAGAAATGCCGTAGTTATGCCATCCTACAACGCTGGTGATCACTGGCGTTCCCGGAGTAGGTTTTTCTGAATAACCAGGCTCAGTATAAAGCATGGATATGACATCACCAAGTATTTTATAACGATGACTTGACTGAAATTTAAAATTTCCAAATGTAGAACGACTGTTGCCAATATCAATTACAAATGCACTATGGCTTTCATTCTCAACTTTTTGCGACCATTCGTTGGTTATTTTTCCGTGAAATACCGCAAATCTCATAACCTTCTCTCCCTTATTGGGGTATTTTGAAAATTGCGCTTGACAAAAGAAAAAAGATAGTATGTAAACTATTGTAATAAGGTATTTCATATTTTTATCATTTATTGTTTACTACAAATTTGATTTTTACAATACTTGAGTTCAATCCGTACTTCTTGGTAATTTGCTTCTACCGAGTACTCGGTAGTTAATTTTTTTTTAATAAATGAATCGTATGAATGCACTCAAACTATTGATTGGTTCTTTCCTACTTAGTTGCTTTATAAACATCCCCCTGAAAGCACAGAAGGAATCTCACCTAAGGACGGTGAATGATCAAAATGGCAATTTTGATATTGCAGGATTATGGTTGATAGCTAGAGAAAATAAAGCCGACAGTGCTAAGACCAAAGAATTAATTAAAAGAGTTGAAGTATTAACGTGGTCAGAAGAAAATCAAAGAAACACCTTAATGATTTATCTAACCGCCAATCTGGAAAGTATCAGAGGCAATTTCGATTCAGCAATCAATAAATATGGAAAGTTGGCCGACACTTTTCGGGATAATAATGACTCTTCCAATGAAGCCCTTATCTTGCTAGACTTATCCACTCTTTTATCGAAATCAGGCAACTATGAAAGTGCAATAAAGCACAGTTTCGATGCCATGCATTCGTTTTTGGCCATCAAAGACTCCTTTAATTTAATATCAACCTATTCTAACATAGGCAGAAGCTATCAGTTGTCTGGCAACTTGGATTCGGCTTTGGTTTACTTATATAAAAGTATAGATATTATAGAAAGTTATAAGCCCAAAAATTCACAAGAAGCATCTTATCTGAGATTGGCTGGTAACACTTATAACAACACCGGAATATCCTATATGGAAAATGGGGAGTTGGACAAAGCGTATAACTTCTATCAAAAAGCAATGAGCAAAAAAATGCAAATTAAAGATACCATAGAAATAGGCAATATGTATATCAATTTCGGAGGACTGATGTTCACCAAAAATGACTTAAGTGCTGCCCGAAGCTATCTTGATAGTGCAGCCGAGTATTATACCAGGAAAAATTACATACAGGGCATTTTGCTATGCAAAACCAACTCAGCTGCCGTATCAATAGAATTGAAAGAATACAACAGCGCCATAAATTATGCTTTAGAAGGACTATCAATAGCCAAAAAAAATAGCGACTTGTACCACACTTCGCTCAACTATTTTCACATTGGCACCGCCAACGGACATAAACAACTTAGCTCCGCATTTTATGCTTATCTCGATTCAGCCTTGACCGTAGCAAAACAAATAGATTCGAAAAATCTAATTGCTGAAAATTATAATGCCCGATATGCCTTTGCTTTAAAAAACTCAGCTTATAAAGAGGCTCTTGATTATAGAAATGAATATTTTGCTGTCAGGGACGCCATGTTTCAAGCCAAGCGATCCTCCGAAATTTCCAACCTGGAAACTAAATATAAAACCAAAGAAAAGGAATCTGAGATTAGCTTTTTAAATCAGCAAAATGCCTTAAAAGAAGCTTCCCTGCAACGAAACACACTACTCATTTTTGGATTGATAACTTTATTAATTTTGGTGGTTGTCATATTCTATTTCCTAAGGTATCGCTTCAAACAAAATCATAAAGCCGTACTAGACGCACAAAAAATAAGAATGCGGGAAAGTCAAATGCAAGCTGTAATTGATTCTCAAGAAAATGAAAGAAAACGCTTTGCTGAAGATCTGCATGATGGAATGGGACAGCTCGTTGCTGCACTTCAGCTTAATATTAAGTCGCTACAATCTGATGATAAAAACATCGAACAAAGAGCCGAAATAGTTGATCATTCCACAGAGTTGTTAAAAGAAGTGCACCAAGAAATTAGAAATATTGCATTTAATTTAATGCCACAAACGCTCGTGAAAGAAGGTCTTAATGCAGCATTAAGTGAACTGATTTATAAGATCAATAAAACTGATCAAATGGCAATACACTATTCCTCCTTGGATGTACCCAATTCTTTAGATGAAATAGTAGAGGTTTCACTTTATAGAATTACTCAAGAACTATTGTCAAATATTCTAAAACATGGCAATGCCAAAAACATCTATTTAGATTTAACTGGTCATGATGATGAATTGGTACTTTCCATCGAGGATGATGGAACCGGATTCGATATCGATCTATTTAAAAACAGTGCTGGGAATGGATGGAGAAATATAAGCACTAGAATTTCCTTGATAAAGGGTGAAATTAACATTGAAAACGTTATTAATGTAAAAGGAAATAGTGTCATCATAAATGTTCCACTTGTTGTAAAAAACACAAGGATTGGGATTCTTAACTAATTAATACCCATTATTGGGTATTCGATAAATACCGATTATTACGGCTGTTTCCAAATGAAGCAGATCGGCATCTTTGGAATAAAAGGATGGTCGGATTTTTAGGAAATACATATCTTAAGCACATTAAGCGAATGAATAAGTACAAAGTACTACTCGTAGATGATCATCCGATTTTACTTGAAGGCAGTAAAAACCTCATTAATTCCTCAGAATTATATAAGGTTACTTTTACTGCCACCAATGTTCAAAGTGCTATGGAATTGATAAAATCGGAGGATTTTGATATTCTAATTACTGATTATGAAATGGGAGATCTTACCGGTAGCGAATTAATACAAATGGCTAAAGTGGCCCAACCAGAAATCAAAACCATTATTTTAAGTATGCATGATAGCCCAGCTATCGTAAAAGAATTGTTGAAGCTTGGGGTAAATGGCTATGTATTAAAAAGTGATAGCCATGAGAGCATGCTTGCTGCGCTTGATAAAGTAACAAATGGCAAAAGGTATCTAAGTGATAACATTGCAAGTATTCTAATCGAAGGAATAGATCAGCCACCATCGAGTGCACTGACGCCACGCGAAGAGGAGATAGTCAAATTAATTGTAAAGGAATTCTCAACTAAACAAATCGCTGAGATTCTATTCATAAGTCAACGTACGGTTGAAACCCACCGAAAGAATATTTTAAAGAAAACGAAAAGCTCAAATCTGGTTGCGCTAATTAAATACGCCTACGATCATAAGTTAGTATAGAAATCAATATTTAAGACGTGGCACTATTCTAGTTGAGCTAATTCCTCTTTGAGCTTTTTAGGTAAACTTTCAACAATCAACTGATAAGAATGATCAATTAGCTCTAGGATTAATTTGTCTGGTACGGTGCCATCAATAGCTATAGTGTTCCAATGGGACTTGTTCATGTGGTAACCAGGAATAATAGCCTCATATTGTTCTCTCAGCTGAACAGCTCTTTCAGGATCACATTTCAGGTTGACGCTAGTGAACAGATCAACATCGCAAAGCGCAAACATCTTATTCATCACCTTAAATACAAGTGTATTATTGTCAAAAGGAAAGCTTTCGGTAACTCCCGGCTTTTTGAGACAATACCCCCTGTAAAACTCAATATTCACTAGAATAAATGCTTGATAATGAGATAGATGATGGCCAATAGGAATATACTCATAGAAATTTTATTGATAACATGCATCGATCGAATATTGAAATTAGAAGGCCTGTTCGCATCCTTCCCTCGAAAAAAATATCCTGCAACCTCGCCTAACCCAAAGAATTCCTTTAAGCCATTACGTCCTGATTTTACTTCTGATTTATTTTCCATCACTTTATGTATTTATTCATTTGCAGCTTCCATTTCTATCCAACGGCCATCTTTTTTGATGATATCAATGAGCTCATCAACGGCCTTGTCTGAAGGTACACCACGTTTTACTACTTCTTTGCCTTTATATAGAGTTATTTTTCCTTTACCCGAACCCACATACCCAAAGTCCGCATCGGCCATTTCCCCAGGTCCATTCACTATGCACCCCATTATACCTATCTTCACCCCTTTCAAATGATCCGTACGTTTTCTGATCATAGCCGTAGTTTCCTGAAGATCAAAAAGTGTCCTTCCACAAGAGGGGCAGGAAATGTATTCCGTTTTGGTCATCCTTGTACGTGCTGCCTGTAGAATACCAAACGCTGTCTTGTTGTAAATACCGATCAGCTCCAAATGCTCCTCGTTATTTAGGTTGGCACCAGCCAGCCCCGTACCAAGCATATCACCATCACCAAGTCCATCAATCAACAAACCACCAATATCAGTGGCTGCATAGATTTGAAGCTGATCCTCGCTTATTGGTCCATAAGACCGCTTTATCATGGCAGGATTTCTTATGCCATTTTCTATTAATGTAACAAAAGCCCTTCGGATCGCTGACATAGCATGATCATTCTGCGTTTCCAGAAGTATTACCGCTGTGTTATCTGTTTTTAGTTTTTCAAGGAACATGTCATTCAGCTCGGCTGAATCCGTTAATACGAGATTTAACTCCTTATGCTTTATTTCAGTCGAACAATAAGCCTCCGCAGTGATCATTGGCAACTTATTGATCTTATCGTCCACATTTAACCACTGTTGATAGTTGATGATTTCCTTCAATCCATTGGGTAACATAAAAGGAATTGGCCTATCACCAGAGTAAACATAGTCTGCCCCAGTATCATTCATTTTCCACTTATCAGGTTCTGGAAGGTAGAAGTGGCCAATGTTTTTAAGGTCTTTGTATGATTCTATCTTACAATTGCTCAGATCGGCTATTACCCTTGGCACATTGGAGCCACCAAAATTGGCTACTTCAAAGGTCTCCCTTCTATTATAATGGAATGGGTCGATGGCTACCTCACCTATTTCTTTGATTGGCCCATGCCCCTGTCTGGTAGCATATCTGTCCACCATCATTTTGGCCACAGGGGCTTCCAATTCAGGTTCTTCTGTCAATGAAACCCGGACTGTATCCCCTAAACCGTCCTCTAACAGAGTACCAATGCCTACAGCGCTCTTAATCCTACCATCCTCACCTTCCCCTGCTTCTGTTACACCGAGGTGCAGTGGATAGGGTTCAAATCCTTCTTCATCCAATTTATTAACCAATAGTCGGTAGGCCTGCACCATGATTTGGGTATTGCTGGCTTTCATGGACAGCACAATATCATGATAATCATGATCAGCACAGATACGTAAAAATTCCAATGCTGACTCTACCATTCCTAATGGCGTGTCACCATAGCGGCTCATAATCCTATCTGATAATGAACCGTGATTGGTTCCTATGCGCATGGCGGTACCATGCTCCTTACATATTTTTACAAGCGGGGTAAATTTTTCACGAATCCTATCGAGTTCGTTATTATAGCTTTCATCAGTATACTCAATCTCCTCGAAGCGCTTCTTATCTGCATAATTCCCGGGATTTACCCGTACTTTCTCAACTATTTTAGCCGCCAATTCAGCCGCATTGGGTGTGAAATGTATGTCGGCAACAAGCGGTACATGACAGCCCCTTTTGGCCAGCTCCTTTTTGATTTCTGCGAGGTTCTGTGCCTCTTTGATACTTGGTGCAGTGATCCGAACATATTCGCAACCAGAATCGACCATCCTGAGTACCTGTTCTACACTACCCATAGTATCCATAGTATCAACCGTAGTCATAGATTGAATACGAATGGGATTATTACCTCCCATAGGCACGTCTCCAATATAGACCTCCCTGGTTTTGCGCCTAGCGTATTTTGTCAGGCTATCACAATATTGAAGTGATTTAATTATTTGTGTTTGCATTGTGTCACTATTCAATACCTACTAAAACTAACGGGACGGAAGGCACACCTCTACCTTGTCGGGCCAAATCATAAAGCGCCCCCTCATAGTATCCTGGTCCCGATGACATTTCACTTTGCATTTTTTTCATTGGTAAAATTTCAATACCTACATCAATAGTATCTCCAACATAAAATGCCAAGTGTTTAACAAACAGATCATAAGCAATGAAACTATACTTGCCAAATTGTACCTCCACAGCAATCCTATTCTTAACAAAATCTGTTTGGTTATATGATTTGATCGCTATTTTTCCTTCACCTTCAATTATCCTCTTTTGTTCATCTGCCTTTAGGTGCATCGTTTTACTAATTAAATTATAGTCATCAGTAACCCAATAATTTGTTCTACTTTCAAACCAACCCAATTTTTCGAAATCCTCCTTTATCCGTTTGTTCAAATCTGAAGGACTATAGAGCATCCTTCCCTTCATGGTTTTTTCTTTACTAACTTTTAGTTTGAAATCTTCTGCATTAATTTTCTTTATAATGTTTTCAATTTCCAGCCACATGGGTTTTTGATGGTATTGAATCCATTCATACCCATTTAAATGGGAATACATTGCCCCTATTTTCATTTATGAAATAATTTTTTATTCAAGCTTGATAAAAAGTAAAACCCTACCAAAATACTTTCCTTATTTTCATCCAACTTCCTATTCTTCTCCTGAACTATTGATTCAATTAAACTACTATCAAATCCATTGAAATTAGTCTCCTTTATAATTTCCTCGACACAATCTCCAACATGATCGAGAAATTCAAAAACATTATCATTTAGGTCAGTTGAAGTCCAAAGTTCTTGTAGTCTTTCTGAAGTATAATGGTCATAGGCCGTACTAATTTTATTAATACATTCTGTGAAAATCTCGTTGCGGGATGTATTAATAATTGGAGCAAGGGATTGTTTTATATTATGGTCTAATTTAATCTGTTTAATATTCTTGGAATTACCATGAAAGAATTTGAACGACCATTCCTCCTTTTCAGATTTTGGATTATTCGAAAGCTCAAACCTGACTCCACTTCCGTATCTTAAATTAGGGACAGAAAATTGAAATTTTCTTTTGGCTGGGAACTTTCTCTTTGGCAAACCCAAATTTGACTTATGTGGTTTATAGGGAGGCTTCTCATGAAAATAGTCATTTTCCTTGGGTGACTTGATGTCAGAAGCTTTAGTTTCTAACATGCTTTGAAAAATGTAATATGTAAGTAATGGCGGAACAGCATTACCTATCATTTTAAACTTGGAATTTAGGGTCTTTCCATAAAATTGATACGTAATGGGAAACCCTTGAAGTACCCCTCGTTCACGGACATTCAATCTTCGATAGCCGTTTTTTGCTTTTATAACCACACTTTCCCTTGAAACTCGCGTGCATGTGGCAGTAATGGTTCTACTTGGCCTATCAAGTTTATCAGGAAATGCCATTTTGTTGTAGACAGGATGGTAAGTTTTTGAATCCCTATTTATACGCTCCTCTTCATATGTAAGATTAACCTCATTATCCAATTCAGTCACCTCACTTTTAGGTATCTGATAACCATAATTAGGGTCAATTATAACCTCTTGGTTTAGTGAAGCTATTACCTCGCCCAAATTTAATTTGTTAATATTTAATTTGTAAGAGTCAAATAAAGCCTCTGGAAAATTCCCAGCAATCATCCTTTTACGGTTCTGTGGAACGCCATAATCAGCACAATCAACAACTTTAATTATCTTGACCAATTTGTTAAATCGCTGCAACGCGCCCCCATTCAGCTCCTTTTCCAAAATTTTAGCTACTCTTGGAACATTTTCCATTGCCCAATATTTAGGCTTTAAATACTCTACAATTTCAAGGAATTTAATGACGTCAATAAGGCCGTCACTTATATTGCCATTTCCTCCCTTATTTGCGAAGGAAAACTGGGTACAAGGTGGGCTCCCTACTACAAAATCTATTTTTTGCTTATAGTTTAAATCTTTTGCGGCATCAATATTACGAATATTGATTTCTTTATGATTTGTATTGAAATTTAAATTATGTGTCTGATTAGCTTCATTCCACCACTCGTATGATGCTACATTCTGTATTCCTGACAACTTCATTCCAAGTGTCCAGCCTCCAATTCCACTATACAGATCAATGGCACATTTCATAAATCAAAGTTACAAAATTAACGAGTCAATTATTCTTAAAATATGAATGCATAATTATTCAAATATCTCCCAATTGTGGCCGCATTACTATTTCCTCTACTACGGTTCTATCCGACATCTCATAAGCGTTATATATAGCTGCAGCTACATCTTCAGATTTCATAAAGCGTTCTTCAGGGATGTCAGCTTCTGACCAACTGGCCGTATAAGTAGCACCTGGCATAATTGAAGTGACCCTTACATTGTGTTCCTTCATTTCTTCGCGTAGTACCTTGCTCATTCCTAACAAGGCAAATTTAGCAATACAATAAGATCCACCATTTACATACGGCATAAAGGAAGCTGTAGAACAAATATTAAATATATGTCCCAATCGATTCGCTTTCATTTCTTCAATCAGGCCACGTGTCATATGATAGGCACTATATAAATTGGTGTTTATCATTTTTTCCAAAGCCCCGTCTTCTTCATTGTGCATTTGTCCAGGTATAAATAATCCAGCATTGTTTACCAACACATGGATTTGTCCATTGATTTTATTGATCTCTGTTACGAAACCAGCTACCTCCTTCTTTTGGCTCATATCAATGGTGAAGGTGTGCACATCCACTCCAAATTTTGAGCTCACATTAGTTTTGAGCTTATCCAAGTCCGATTTACTACGGGCACAGGTGATAATATCAAATCCTTCAGTGGCAAATTTCTCAATAACTGCTTTGCCTATGCCTTTGGTTCCACCAGTAATTACAGCGATTTTTTTCATTATTAATTAAGATTATCGGTTAAAACGATTTAGGATCAAAATCATTTATAGTATTATTGTTTATCTTTCGCAAGATGGCTGATTTGAGAGTAATTAACATAAAATCAGCAGTTTTTTAATTGTTCAATGGAAGCACTAGGCAAGTATTTTATATTTCTGGGAAAACTGTTCGTTAACAGGGAGACCTTTAAAACTTACTTCAAACTCACGGTAGAGGAAGCTATATCAATTGGAATTAAGTCTATCTTTTTGGTGTCATTGGTTTCTTTTTTCATGGGTGCTGTTACCACCATCCAAACTGCCTACAACCTTGTTAATCCACTTATACCCAATTATGTTATCTCCATGGTAGTTAGGGATATGACCATCCTTGAGTTAGCCCCTACTATCATTGGTGTAATATACGCAGGTAAAGTAGGGTCTAGCATGGCCAGTGGACTCGGTACCATGCGAATAACAGAACAAATCGATGCACTGGAGGTGATGGGCATCAACTCCACCAGTTATTTGGTACTTCCAAAAATATTGGGGTCATTATTGACCTACCCTATCCTTGTGGTTATGGCAGGGGTCTTAAATATTGTTGGCGGTTATCTAGCAGGGGTATTATCAGGGGTAATCACACCACATGACTTTATATATGGTATCCGTTTTGGGTTCAATGAGTATACTGTCACCTTTGCCCTGATAAAATCTTTCGTATTTGCTTTTTTGGTCTCTTCTATTTCTTCCTTCAAAGGCTATTATACAGTGGGGGGTTCGTTAGAAGTGGGTAAAGCCAGTACCGCTGCCGTTACCTCAAGTGTGATTGCCATATTATTAGCCGATTACCTTTTAGCCCAGCTACTTTTATGATCAGAGTCGAAAATATTAGTAAAGCCTTTAATGGCAAAGAAGTGCTTAAAGACATCAGTGGCACTTTTGAAAAAGGCAAGCCCAATTTGATAATTGGCTCTAGTGGTACTGGAAAAAGTGTGCTTTTAAAATGTATTGTTGGCCTTATTAAACCAGACGATGGTTTTGTTTATTACAATACCAAGGAGTTCACCTTTGCTTCTAGAAATGATAAAACTGAAATTAGAAGGCAAATTGGGATGCTTTTTCAAGGTGGGGCACTATTTGACAGTAAAACGGTTGAGCAAAATGTCATGTTCCCACTTGATGTGTTGACCAAAATGCCACTAAATGAAAAAATCGACAGGGTCAATTTTTGTTTGGAACGTGTTGGGCTAGCTGGCCAAAATCATAAAATGCCTTCGGAAATCAGTGGCGGTATGCAAAAACGTGTGGGTATAGCAAGAGCAATTGTCAACCATAGTAAATACTTATTTTGCGATGAACCAAACTCAGGGCTTGACCCACAGACCTCCATATTAATTGACGATCTAATTCTTGAAATCACTGAAGAATACAACATTACTACAATTGTGGTAACCCATGATATGAATTCGGTAATGGGTATTGGAGAAAATATATTATTCCTTTATGAAGGAAGAAAACTATGGGAAGGAACAAAAGATGAAATAATGAACAGCGGAGTTAAGGAATTTGATGACTTTGTTTTCGCCAATAAGGTAATGCAAAAACTGAGAAAGTAAAGCATCAGAATAAAGCACTCACTTGCACCCTTCCAATATGTATTGGATCGTTATTCTCTGATTTTCTGCCATTGTATGACAGGTTGAGTTGTAAGCCACTGGTGATTTTTTGTTGCCAGTTTACTGTCCATGTGATATTAGTGCCTGGGCGTAACGCCTCCAGCAAATCATAACCCACAGGACTGTTTTCTTTCCCATTAAAGTCAATCTTAACCCACCTCAATTGAGCACCAAAATTACTTTGAATTGCCTTGTTTACCCGTAATTCAGCAGTGAATTCATTCAAATGAGCACTTTCCGTTGACTCAGGTGTAAAATTATTGGCTTTTTCTGTTAACCCATATTGGAGCGACAACCTAAATGAGCCCGTTGGTTGCCAGGCAATTTGAGGGCTAAATTGATACGTCTCAATTAGATAGTTCCTGTCCGCCAAGTAGTCAGAAGCCACTTCCTTGTTGCCCGATTTGATACGGAAGTTAAAGCTATATTGTCTTGAAAAATTGAAACGGATGTTGGAGGAATATTCACGTACATTGCTGGATTCAAACCCATTGGTTAGTAATTGCTTTTGTTCGTTATCCGATAACGTAAACTCGAGCCCATATACTGGGTTGGTACGATTGTAGAATAATGTAGTCCTTAAAGAATTGCGTTCGACCAAGAGCTCTTGATCATCAATGTTAGTTGCAAATGCTAAGAGTCTGATTTGCAAATCCCTATCGGTAGTTTTAGTATCAGCCGACCATGAGGTATTATTGGAAAAATTTCCAATAAACTTTTTTAGGCCATTTGCACTGTTCCAGGATCTTGGTGCTTCAATACTAATGCGATAAATAAAAAGGTTCTGAAAAGCTGTTATGAATTCATTTGATGGGGTAAATATTTTGGCAAAGTTTCTTTCATCGGCATTAATAGCTTCAAAAAATTCCCCTAAATCCTGAACACCATCCTCATTAAGATCACGCCAGGTATGTGTTCCTTCTCCCGGGGGCACTCGAATAAATACGAATTCTCTTTTTAATTCCTGGCTGTTTGCGATTGAATAGGTTAATTCTGAGCGTACATGCCCATCAAAATAAGTACCGTTCCAATCCACCCTACTCGATACGGTCTCCTCAGTTTTATCCAGTCTAATGTTGTCAAGATTACGATAAATGAATACAGTATTTAGAGTTTGATTTTCAAAATTCTTTGCCAATGAAAGTTGAGTGGTATTGGATTTTGAATAGTCTCCTATCTCTCCATTTTCGGGTTTTTTGTCTTCCCTAATGCTATGCCTTAAATCGAAATCCAATTTTGAAGAGGACCCATTGCGCAAGAAAAATGTATGCTCGTCAAAATACAAAGCTGAGGATTGGACACTGTCAGTAACCGCTTGCCGTACTATATTATGATCAACACTATATCTGTATCCTGGCACTACAGAATTGTTCTTGTACGACAGCTCAGCACTATATCGATTCCATGTTGAGTTAAATGTGTCCACACTGTTATTCATGCTAAATAAATTTGAACGCCATTGAAATTTTCCCAAACTGTGATCAGCTTTCACCTTATGTTGGAAACCATTTACCTGTTCCCCTCGGTTTCTGTGTGATAGACTATAGTAGAACTGGTTATTCTGGTCTTTCTCCATGCCAATTCCTACATTAAAAATGCGGTCTTCAAACTTTCTAGAATCACTGGTTGGATCAAAGCTCCAATCACGATTGTACTCAATATATCTAAATCTATCAATCCCATTAAAAGTCTTTTCATCCATTTCAAAATCCACAAATGTTTCCAACTTATAATTTGGCAAAAAAGCAATGGCCCTACCCGAACTTTTAACTCCACCTTTTACTGCATAGCCAACATTATCCTCATCATCAAGGTCCGAATAGAGGTTTTCGTCTTTATCAGAAAAGGCCAGTTCGGCAAACACACTCTCATATTCATTGATGGCATACTCAGTATTAAAAGTCACCATTTGCTTTTTATTGGGTGTTGGCAATACCACCACGGGCGCATATTCACCTTGCGGGATTCCCTGCACAGGAGAAACCCATTTAAAAACCCTTCCATTTGCCGTTGACTGAACCGCTACGTAATCACCCTTACCTTGCCCCACATTACTAAAAGTGATTCTAAATTGGGCGCTATCGGGATTGGTCGAATATTGATAGATCAAAGCATTATTTCCATCACTATCTATTACACTCAATTTCCGATATAGTATTTGCTCATTCGAAAAAGCAACACTATCAACTGTTGACGCTACAGCAAGGTTTAAACTATCTCCTATACCACTTAAAAAGCGTTTATCTTCATTTGTCAAATCAAATAACAATGGCCTATTCCGATTGTCTTTTTCGCTATAGGCATTTACTGATAGCTTCAGTTTACCGATGGTTTGGTTATGCGATCCCACTGCTATCGATCTACTATAGTTCTGATCGGAAAACTCATAATCGACCCGAATTCTAGAAAACTCAGTAATCAGGACTTTATTGGTAAAGGTCAGTTCCCCACTATTGTAATCAATTACATAGTCATTGTCGAAGCCTCTATCCAATTGCTGTCCATCCAAAAAAACCCGTTCTGAATTGGCCAAAATAAGAATAAATCGTTCATTATTTGGTCCAGGAATCCGATATGGCCCAGATAATCCTTCAACAGCATTAAGAATAACAGAAGCAAAACGGCCTTTGGCTACTGAAAATCCAGCTTTAGTTTCAGCCTTAGTCCCTTCTATATCATATTTTACTTCCGCCAGTCCGCCTTGGACATTCTTGTAATATTTTAGAAAGTTGGAAGGCTGGCTTTTGAAAACAACATCCCCACCTGTTAACGAAAAATTATCATTATAAATCTGAAGGTAAACATTGTCAAAATCCTGCAATTGCTGTGTGTTCCCTTCCGGCTGATAAGGAACATTCTGATCGGTTATTGCTGCCCGTATGTTAAGGTCTTCAGTCAATTTACCTTCTATATTCAGGTTTAAGGCAGAATTAACAAAGACATCTTGATTATTCCCAAATGAGATCCCCCTGCTAATACTTCCGCTTTTATAAAGGCCTTCTGTGGCAAAAAGCTCCTCTTTTTTCAACAGTGACGAAGGTATTACAGGGTCTTTAAAGTAGGCATTGGAATCATAGACTGTAAGGTCTCTATTAAAGTACTTTTTATGAAAGGTGTATGGAAACACTTTATAACACACCAGGATAGAATCAATGGCATCAGATGAGGTAATGGTGACAGTACCTTCTGCTATATTTTGAGTTACGGATATATCACTTCGTGCAGTTATGCTTCCCGCTACTATAGTGAGGCTATCGAGTTCAATGGGTTGATTGAATGTTGATACCCACTTGCATTTTTCATTGGATAGCTGTGCATATACTGCTTGGGTTGTAAAAACAAACGTCAATATGAATATAAATCGGACATTCATTCATGAATAGTTGGCAATTCAATATAAAAAGTAGTGCCCGTGTTTATTTTGCTCTCAAACCAAATTTTGCCTCCTGCATGCTCAATCCCATGTTTGGCAATAGCTAAACCAATACCCGATCCACTTTCCTTAGTAGTAAAATTAGGAATGAATATTTTAGTCTGAATTTCCTCATCAATCCCTGGCCCATTATCTTCTACTTGCAAAAGCAAGCGGTTATCGCTACTTGACAATTTAATGTTCATCTGTAGTTTTGTTCCATCACTTGCTTGAATGGCATTAAGTATAAGGTTTGACAAAATTCTACCCATTAGCTGCGAATCTCCTATCGTATATACCTTTACATCAGGAATTTGTAAGTTAATGGTGACCCCCTCCGTAGCTGAATGAAGATTAACTATACTATTGAGTACTTCTTTAAACTCATATTTCTCGCTTTCTGGAATGGGCATTTGAGCAAAAGAGCTAAATGAAGAGGCTATATCATCCAATGTATCTATTTGTTTCAAAAGGGTTTCAACTGGCTTACTCCTTTCAATATCCTCCCCTAAGCCAAGCAACTTCCTGCTTAAATGCTGCAGTGTGAGTTTCATTGGAGTTAGGGGGTTTTTAATCTCATGGGCTACTTGCTGGGCAATCTCCCTCCAAGCACTTTGCTTTTCACTGCGCGCCAAGGCACGTTTACTTTCCTCAAGATTAATAAGCATTTTATTGTACTCCCCTACCATTAAACCAATTTCATCATCAGTATTCCAAGTTAGTGGCTCATTAAATTCAGTAAGTGAGGTCTTCTTTAATTTTTGGGTAATAAACGCCAAAGGAAAAGTGAGCCATTTGGCTGAAAAATAGGATATGATAAGAAATACAATAAAAACGATGGTGAATACATTGATTACACTGACAACCACAGCAATCTGGCTCTGTTCTAAGGCATATTCTGATTGAAAAAAAGGAATGCTCACTAATCCAATCAACTCTCCCGTATCAAAGGATTTTACACCAAAATAGGTTGTGTTAAATTTTAGTAAACCAACAGATTCATCGGTTGTATATGCACGGTCTCCCCCTGAAATTAAATGCCTATAAGCATTGGGGTTAGCGTACTCAGACAAGAGGCCATTTTCGTATATCGAAGGTTGGCTTGTGGCTAATAATTGTCCTTTGGTATTAAAGGTGTTAATATCCGTTTGTGAAAAACGTGCTATTTCCGTTACTTTTTTGCTAAGCTCCTCAATATCAGTTATGCCTTTTACATAATCCTCCAAAATTGCACTTAGGTTATTACCTACACTCTCAGCTTTCTTAAAATACTCATCATTTACTTCACGTTCAAAGTTTGCATTGATCAAACTAAGTGTAGTGATACTTACAGCAAAAAGTGGAAGAAAAAAAGCAATATTCAAGTACAGTTGGATTCTTGTCGAATAATTCAATCCAGCTTTATTGTAAGTAAAGTAAAAAGAGTAAATAACAGTTAATAATAAAACCACAAACACCTGAAGTAAAAACAGAAAGGAAAAATTACTGATCAAATCAGATAGTAAATGTTCATTGGAGCTAATAACTATATTTCTACCAGCTTGATCCTTCATGATCACATGCTTATAACCACCATAGGATACATTTTGAATACCATCCGGAAATGAATTGGCAGGAATATTCGATAGGTAGTTGAAATCACCCGAACTATATGTAATTTTTCCATTCTCATATACCGCATAGCTATAATTGGTGTTTTCATACGGGGTAAGAAATCGGTTATCCACTAATAATTCAGGATATACATTTTCGGGAATAATCCGTTTCAATTTCATATCCATTACAATATACCCAACGGTAATTCCCCTCTTTTTTATCTTTATACTATTGATATATCGTTTGGAGGTATTTCCATCCAGTTTATTTATAAAATAGATACCGTCATATCCTGTTTTGAATTTATCTACATTTAATTCCTCAAACGGTATGGGTGATTGCAATCTCTCATTAATAGGCTTCTTGGCAGCATTAAACAGACTGATTTTAATATCATACTTATCAAAATAGCTATTGAGATAGACTTGCCTGATTTTTGATTCAACAATATCCTTAGATAAAAAGGGTGATGCCATTCTACTTTGGATAAATAAATCATTTCGTATTTTTTCATCGGCTTCCGAAAGTAAATACTCAGCCATATGATCATTCTCAATCAAAAACTGATAGGCAAACTTTTTTTTCTTATCAACCACCCTTTCATTTTCAAAATGATATATCGCCCAGGCACCAATGATAGAAGTGGCTAGCATTACACTAAAGAAGTACAGAAATGTGGCATATTTCAACCTGTTCATAGAAGCCGGCAGTTGGGTGATCACCAACGCTACAAACAAAATCGTTACCACAATTAACGAGGGTATAAACTCCTGGCCTATTAACGCATTTATTATAGCAAACAAAACAGCACTACCAACAAAACACAGTAGTAGTCGCTTGTCTTGGCCAAGTAATTGTTTGGATATTCTAAATGACATATGGGCCATTAGAAATACCGCAAATGAGAATAAAAGGTAAATTATAAAACTTACAGTTCTAATAAAGTCAAAACGGATGGTTTCGTTAATATCAAAGGTGACCTGTGAATTATGGTATATGGTCTGAAAGATTAAGTACAGCCAATGAAACATGAATATAAAAAGGCCTAGAAACAAAGTACTAATGATCCATTTTTCAAAAAGTGACCAGCGTAAAATATGCCTATAAATCTGAGATCTATAAAACCTCTTAAAAATAAAGGCACATATTATTACAAGCAGAAAAATATTAAGGAGTAAGTCCCCAAAAGATGAATTGAGAGTGGAGGATGCAAATATCCTTGAATCCAAAACGTCCATGCTCACCAGCTCCTTAGGGATTGAAAAGGTTATCATTAAATACCTCATCCCTAACACCAAGCCAATGAGCAAAACCAGGCCGATTAAAAATCGTTTGTAGGCTATTTTTAAGGAAACCCTAAAAATCAGTATCAAGAAAGAAATAAAGGCAAGCAAATAAAAAACAAAAGCCGCCCTTCTATAACCGAGCTCATCTGATTTATAGTCGGGTTGAAAATCGATACTAAAAAGGCATTGGTTTTGGTAGCATATCTCATTGCTTCCGTTTGGTTGCAGAAGTGTAAGATGTTGGTCAAAGAAGATTTTCTTATTAAATGAAGAGGAGATATATCGGTTATCGATTTTATAACCTGTATAAATAGGGACAATTCCGATAATTTTATAGTCCCCTATTCTCTTCTGTACTGCAACAAACTCACGCCTTATGGTTTTAATAAGTTTAAAATTGAAATCGCCTCTCACCAAATTGACATCAGGTACAAACCTATATTCTGACCAGCCAATCAACTGGTCATTTTTATATACATATAATGGTTGATCAATTGATAATAAACTTTTCCACAAGTCGTCACCACTCAATAAATTACTTGACAATGTTGATACATCATTTTCAAGTGCGGAGATATTACTATCAATTTGATCTTGAATTTCATTAACCCAAGTAGCTTGATTTTTGGCCTGTTGCTTTACAAGCAAATGCATTGACAATGCCGTGACTAAAAAGGCACTCCCAAGGCAAAGTAATATGGTATTGATTGTTAGTTTCAAACTGTAATGGTGATGTAAAACACTAAATATAAACAGAATTCATCTGTTTATATTCTACCATTACGGATGATTAAGGTAGTCAGGTTCATAACTTACTCCTCCAAACATATGGAGGTAGATGATTCTTGAATACCTGAATAGATATGGCATTAATAATATAACCAACGCTATTATCGTGCTTATGAGGGAGTAAAAATTGTATAGATTGAAAATGGCTAAAACCACCCCCACCATTACTATTATAGCCACTGTAAATGCATAGTTTACATACATTGCCCCAATAAAAAAACCAGGCTCCCTTTCAAAACGCAAATTACATTTAGCACACTTTTCATGCATTTTGTAAAACTTAGATAAGTTATAGGCATTGGTTTTAAAAATGTGCCCCTCTCGGCAACGTGGGCATTTACCTTCAATAACCGCTTTTAACGTGCTCATTTTTTCTTGCGTTACGTTTGCTGCTTTTATACCAAAAATATCCTATTATACTGAAGGCAATATATGGCATCACCAATAGGTACATTATTCCAAAATTCAGACCTGCACCGATTCCAACATCACCATTACTAAAATTATTTTCAACAGTGACCCTACACATCGCACATTGTGCCAATGAATTGGCAATAGGAACCAATAAGGCCAATAATACCAATGTTATTTTTTTATGTGACATCAATTTTACAAACATCGTTGAGTTAAGTATAGTTCTACCTAATGCATATAATATGGACTGATCATAATATAAACCATTACACCTGTAATAGCGACATAAAGCCAAATAGGGAATGTAATCCTGGCTAACTTTTTATGTTTATCAAAACGCTGTGCCAGTGCCCTTACAAAAGTAAAGAGAACTAAAGGTATCACCGCTATGGAAAGAACAATATGGGAAATTAATATAGTAAAATAAAATCCTTTTAGACTTCCCTCATACGAGGTGCTTTCACTGGTCATATGATACATTACATACATAATTAAAAACAAACCAGATAGGGTAATACAGGTTTTCATCAGTCGCTCATGGAGCTTTTTCATGTTATTTTTAATCGCCAGTAGTGCTGCAACAAGTAACACGGCTGTAAGTCCATTAATTGAAGCATATATGGGTGGTAAAAATGAAAAATCATATCCTTCAATTTTTATCCCAAATAAAGCGGCAATGGCCACAGGTATGAGCACTGATAGTACTATAATTAGTTTTCTATATTTTACTTCCTCATTCATTTTATCTATTATCCAGAAGGATATTTATTTCAACAATTAACCTATCAACCTCATCCAAATCCAAATCATAATACCCTCTTATCCTCCGTTCTTGATCAACAAGAACCACTTGGTTAATATCGGACATCACAAAACTACAATTTAATACAGGAGCCAGCTCAGGGGTTGTTACCTGTGAAAGTTCATAGTTATTAGGCTTCAAGGCTGTTTCTGAGATAAGCTCCACTGCCACGCCTTTATTGGCAAATAACTGATTCAACCTTTTCGCCATATTTACAAATTCAAGTGAAGGCATTGCTTTAGAAAAACCAACGACATTGATTGATTGGGAAGGGTTAACCAGTAATTCTTCTTGAACATAAAATTGTCCTTCCGGAAAATTGCAATTTGCCCCTACTGTGCTGTCTACCCCATTCTGATAATAAATATCAACATCAAATTTATTGGTGCCAAAAAACCTCAAGAACATAAATATGGCTACTGGAACAGCCAACATCACAATTAAAAATATAAATTTTATGATTTTATTCATTTCAGTTCTGTTCAAATAAATAAGGCTAAGGCTGTATCCACAACCTTAGCCTTTTAAAAGCTTTATTTTAGATTGGCGCTATAAATATATTGCATTATAAATAGCCGATCCTTCATGGATCAAAGCAATCAATAGCCAGGTTACCAATATCATTGGAATAAGAATTGACCAAATAAGTGCCTTGACTTCGTATTTCAAGTGCATAAATTCCCCAACAATATAAAATGCCTTTACTATTGTCATGGCCACAAATATGGAGACACGTAAGGTTTCCATTTCATGAGGAACAGTAAAAGCAATTAAGAATTCCAGTGCGGTAACCAATCCCAGTATACCGGCTGTCATCCATATCTTCTTAATCTTCTCTTTATCGGCAGGAATTACCTGTATTTGAGCTGTTTCTTCCGTATGCATAGTTTATAAATTAATCGATTAAACAAGGTAAAAGAAAGTGAATACAAATACCCACACTAAATCTACAAAGTGCCAGTAAAGCCCCACCTTTTCGACCATTTCATAATGGCCACGTCTTTCATACACGCCAGTTACTGTATTGTAGTAGATTAAAAAATTCAATAATACCCCACTGAATACGTGTGTTCCGTGAAATCCAGTGATAAAAAAGAATAATCCAGCAAAATCAGCAGGTCCATATTCATTCCATGATAGGCTGGCTCCTCCTCCACCGGTTCCATGTATAAAGTGAGTCCATTCCCATGCCTGGCAACCTAAAAAGGTTAACCCTCCAATAATAGTCCATAACATCCACTTTTCAACCGCCTTTTTATCCATTCTATGTCCAGCTTCTACTGCTAGCACCATAGTTACACTACTCATAATCAAAATGAATGTCATAATACCCACAAACACTAGGGGCAATGATACTCCATGAAGAAAAGGAACTGCCTCGAACACCTTTTCAGGTATGGGCCAATATTCGTTTGAGAATGTAAATGCCTCAACCGTGCCATCGTAAGTAGGATGTGCAGATCTTATTAGACCATAAGTAATTAATAAGGCTGAGAATGTAAAAGCATCAGACAACAGAAAAAACCACATCATTAGTTTTCCGTAGCTAGCTTTTAGTGGCGATTGTCCTCCATCCCAGATGTTCTTATCTGTAGTGTCAATGGTATGTGCAGTAGTTGACATATGATTTGTAGTAACTTTTAATTAATGATTCAGTAGTAAAAATATAAATAAATATATCCAAAGTCCTCCTAGAAAGTGCCAATAAGTTGTACACATTTCTATTTGTACCAAATTTTTTGAGTGTGTTTTATATTTAAAAGTTGAATTTAATACAATTAACAGAAAAATAACACCACTTACTATATGTAATCCGTGAAGACCTGAAAGAATGTACAAAAACGAACCTGAAGGATTACCAACAAGGAAAACATTTTCATCTACCAGTAACCCCCAAATGTAAACTTGCCCCACTAAAAACAATACTGCAAGTATTGTTGTGATAGAAATAGCAATTTTAATCGATTCTAAATTATCACGCTTAGCTGAGATATAAGCCCAATGCATTGATACACTGCTAAGCACAATAATTCCAGAGGTAGCCCACATTTGCCATGGCAATTCAAACACAAACCAATTGCCTTCTGCTTGTCTCACGATATATGCACTCGTCAATGAGGCAAAAATCATCACAACAGTTACAATAAATAACCATAACCCGAATTTCTTAGGGTGCATAGACAATTGCTTTTTGGCATCGTCTACTATTTTAATATCTGAAGTCATATCTATTCCCATTTTATACCTTGTCTAACAAATATGCAATTTGAACTATTGGTAGATACAAAAATGATCCAAACATAATTCTCAAGGCTGATTGTCTTGTTCCTGTCTTCATTAATGCAAACGTTTGGCTTAAAAACAACACGCCACATACCGTAACAACTATCGCTGAATCAATACCTGTAATACCAAATTTCGCTGGCAATAAGCCAACTGGTAAAAGAATCAGTGTATAGATCATTATTTGGATAGCTGTATTCAAATTTTTACCTCCACCCGAAGGCAATAGCTTAAATCCGGCCTTTTTATAATCATCGTCCGATACCCATGCAATCGCCCAAAAATGTGGGAATTGCCAAATAAATTGTATCCCAAAAATAATCAATGCTTCAATACTGATCGCTCCCGTTGCGGCAGTCCATCCTAACAAAGGAGGCAAAGCTCCAGGAATGGCACCTACAAATACAGCTATGGGGCCTACTCTTTTTAGGGGGGTATAAACAAAACTATATAATACCATTGAAAGTATGGATAATAAGGTGGTCAACATGTTTGTGTAAACACCGAGTATCGTTATACCTAAAGCTCCTACCAAAAATGCAAAAGCAGCTGCTTCTTGTGTTGTTAACCGTCCAGTTGGTAAAGGCCTATTTTGTGTCCTTTTCATCAACTTGTCAAAATCAACTTCAATTATCTGATTAATGGTTACAGATGCTCCTGAAACCAAGAACCCACCGAAGCAAATGATTAAGAAATGACCCCAATTCATTACACCATTAGAGCCCAATATATACCCGAAACCACAAGAAAATGCCACAAGAAATGAAAGCCTGAATTTCAATAGCTCAAGATAAGATTTGAGCTTGGTAACTCCTTGTAAATTATGTTCGCTATTGGCAATCATATCAATTGAGTTGATTTAGAATTGAGTTGCAAAAATAGGAAAAATTGAAGTCCAAAGCCCAACGTACCCAGTAATAAATGAACAGGTTGTAATACTGCAGGGATATTAAAATAGGCCATGATTGTACCTGTAATAACAGTGATAAGTATTACCGCTATAAGGGAGTTTACTATCCTAGATTTAATTTCCAATTTAAACAATTGATAAAGCAATGCAGCATGTAATATCAAAATCACCCACGAAAAAGACCTATGAATCTCGAATTCTAATCCCAAATTAACAACCCACTCTGTCCTTGGTAAATTTAAGGCAAGGTGATCAATCACTTCCCTTACTTGCGTCCCAAGTACTACTTGGAATATCAATGTAACCATACACAAGCCCAGCGTGATTAAAATCCATTTTATATTGATCTTCCCAGTATTGATGAGAAGATCAGGATTACTTCTTATTACTATCCAACTGAGCATAGCAACGAGAACAAGTGCCAACAGCATATGCACTGTTACCATTACTGGAATTAACTTGGTTGATACCACTAAAGAGCCCACCCAGCCTTGAAAAACAACCAATATTAGAGATGCCAAAGCCATTACGAATACTTTAGTATCCTTCTTTATGAATTTGAATGAAAGGTAGAAAGTGATGATTATAAATATTCCGGTAAGGACTCCGGTCAGTCTATTGAAGTATTCAATCCAAGTTTTCGTAGGATTAAAGTCAGACTCATGCAAAATCGATTCATGCAACACCTTATCGGCAAGTTCATTGAAACCAAAAAAGTTTAAATAACTAGCCAATTTAATATTCTTATCCGCTCTTTTTTGAGAATAAACCTCTTTGTAATTAGCAGGTAGCTGGGAAATGTGTGTTGGAGGAACATAGCTACCAAAACATTTTGGCCAATCCGGGCAACCCATACCAGAGCCAGTAGTTCTCACTATCCCTCCTACAAGTATTAAAAAGTAAACAGCAACGAGAGTGAGCAAACTGAATTTTCCCAGTTTGCTCATTTCCCGACTATTATTATTTTCCATCTATGACAATGGCTTTGCTATCCGTTCCCTCAAGTTTGATCAACTCATTTTCTTGTTCGAAGTTGGATTCAAGTGTTTCTGAAAAAGGGATATGTTGGGGGATAAAGTCTTTTTCAGCCCCTGGCTTACTATAATCATACGGCCATCTGTAAACAGTTGGAATCTCTCCTGGCCAGTTGCCATGTCCTGGATTGATTGGCGTAGTCCATTCTAAAGTATTTGATTCCCAAGGATTAGCTGGTGCTCTCCTACCTCTCCACATACTATGGAAGAAATTAAAGATGAATATAAATTGTGCACTTAGCGTTAAGATAGCAGCTATACTTACAAGCATGTTCAAATCCGTAAATGAATTTAAGGCATCAAAGTTTGTAAATGAATAGTACCTTCTTGGGTAACCCGCAATACCTATGTAGTGCATTGGGAAGAATACCAAATAAATACCAATAAACGATAACCAGAAATGGATATACCCCAACTTAGCATCCATCATCCTGCCAAACATCTTAGGATACCAGTGGTATACACCCGCTACCATACCGAAAAATGATGCGCTTCCCATAACTAAATGGAAGTGTGCTACCACAAAATAAGTATCATGTAATTGAATATCAATTGCAGCACTACCTAGGAATATACCAGTAATACCTCCCGAAATAAAGAAAGATACAAGTCCCATAGAAAACAACATCGCTGGCGTGAACCTTATATTCCCTTTCCAGAGTGTGGTAAGGTAATTAAACACCTTAACAGCTGAAGGAACTGCAATAATCAATGTTAATATCATAAACACTGATCCTAAGAATGGGTTCATCCCTGTTACAAACATATGATGTGCCCATACTACAAATGACAATAAAGAAATAAACAATAATGAACCTACCATTGCCTTATAACCAAATATTGGTTTTCTAGAATTGGTAGATATAATTTCAGAGGTAATTCCAAATGCAGGTAAGATCACAATATAAACCTCAGGGTGGCCTAAGAACCAAAATAAATGCTGAAATAATATTGGGCTTCCTCCTTGATTGGGCAATGCTTCCCCATTTATATAAATGTCAGATAAGTAAAAACTTGTACCAAAACTTCTATCAAAGATCAACAGCAATACAGCCGAAAATAATACGGGAAAAGAAAGTAAACCTACAATAGCAGTAAAGAAGAATCCCCAAATAGTAAGTGGTAATTTGGAAAATGACATCCCCTTTGTCCGTAGGTTTATTATCGTGGTTATATAGTTAATTCCACCCAACAAAGTAGAAATAATGAACAACGCCATTGACACCAGCCACATTGTCATCCCCAGACCCGAACCACTTATTGCCTGAGGCAGTGCACTCAGAGGGGGGTAAATTACCCAACCACCAGATGCAGGTCCTGTTTCAATAAACAGTGATGTAAGCATGATAATACTTGAAACAAAAAAGAACCAGTAAGAAAGCATGTTCATAAAACCAGATGCCATGTCCCTAGCTCCAATCTGTAGTGGAATCAAGAAATTACTAAAGGTACCACTTAAACCGGCCGTCAACACAAAGAATACCATTATGGTACCATGCATTGTAACAAGTGCTAAATAAAATTCAGGATCTATTTTACCTTGTGATGTTATCCAATCACCCAAAAAAGGTCTTAACCATCCCAATTCAGCTTCTGGAAAGCCTAGCTGCAATCTAAAGATTACTGATAGTGTACCTCCCAACAATGCCCAAAATATCCCTGTAATCAGGAATTGTTTGGCAATCATTTTGTGGTCAGTACTAAATATATAAGTCGTCCAAAAATTACTTCCATGATCGTGATCATGCTCATGACCATCGTGATGTGTTTCTTCTGTAATATGTATGTCAGCAGTAGCCATAATAAAATCTTCTTATAATGATGCGTCTAATTCAGTATCTTCAATTCCAGCCTTTATCTTAGCTAGTTCTCTTTTTTCTGCGGGTATATCCTTCAAGTAATCGGGATTCAACTTCAACCAGGGTTGTTGTTCTGATTTCCATTTATCATAATCTTCTTGAGTATCTACAACCACTTTTAATTTCATCGAAAAGTGTGCCCTTCCACAGATTTCGGCACAAGTAATAAAATAGTCAAAATCCGGGTTTCCTATCTCATCACGCAATTCCTGTGTGGTTTTGGTGGCGGTAAACTTGAAATGAGTTGGCATACCTGGTACGGCATCCATTTTTACCCTTTGATGTGGCATAAACACACTATGCAATACATCCCTTGCTCTTATTATCAGTAGCACTTCTTTATTTACTGGTAAATGCATTTCCAATGGTGTGAAATCATCATAGGAGTTTTCATCAGTGACATCAATCCCAAACAGGTTACCATTTTTATCATCAATGAGTTTATAGTTATAATCCCCTAGTTGATTATCCTTAATGCCTGGGTAACGCACTGCCCAAGCAAATTGATAGCCCATCACCTCTATTACCTCTGCATCATCCGATGCCTTACCGGTAATATCATGCCATGCTTGTAGACCGTAGTATCCTAATACTACTAATACAATTGAAGGAACAATAGTCCACATTAATTCCAGTTTTACATTATCAGGGTAGAATGTTGCCCTATGCCCCTCTTTATGCTGGTACTTATAGCCAAACCAAAATAGAAGAATATTGGTAATTACAAATACAACACCGGTAATGGCAGTAGTAACCCAAAATAACTTATCTGTAAGCTCTCCATGAATTGATGCCACAGGCAGTGTATACTTATCAAAATATACCCATGAGTACCAGAACATAAACCCAAGGCCAGCGATCATTACAATCATCATTAGGGCACCATTGACCCGGTTACTCATACTAACAACCTTCTTGTCGGTTCCTTTTACTACATTGACTAATGATCCTATTCTAAATAATGTATATAGAATAAACAGTAGAAGTAGAACACCGATTACAATTATTACTTCGAACATATTTTTTTAATTTATCTTATTATCAATTAAATGTTATGGTGTAAACTCTCTTCCAACATAGGGTCATTTTTAGCAATCAAAGGCATTTTCGCCAAGCTTGAAAGTGCTATAAACATAAATGCCGCTAAAAACATCATCGCCATTCCTATTTCCACAAAACCAAAGGTTCCCTCAAATTTCATTACACTCGGTGTTACCATTAGATAAAAATCAAACCAATGACCAACCAAAACAATTGGACAAACCACCTTGAGCATTGACATATGTCGTTTTGCATCGCGAGTCATAAATAACAAGAAGGGGAAAAGGAAATTCAATATTAAATTAAGAAAAAACACCCAACTATATTGACTAGCATTTATTCTTTGAACAAAATAAACTGATTCTTCTGGTATGTTGGCATAGTATATTAACAAAAATTGCGCAAACCATAAGTATGTCCAGAAAATACTAAAGGCGAATATATACTTACCTAAATCATGTAAATGATTGGCATTTACTACTTTAAGATATCCTCTTTGCTTGAGGAGTACCACAATAAATGTAATTCCTGCAAGGCCACTTACCCACCAACTAGCAAAGACATACCAACCTATTAAAGTACTTTTCCAGTGAGGATCAATTGACATTATCCAATCCCATGCTGCAATAGAAGATGAGAATGCAAAAATGAGTAGGAATATAATTGATAATTTTTTCGCTTTGTACCAATGTTTTACATCACCATCAATATCCTCACTCAGCATTTCCTTTTTAATCCATCGGAAAAACATTACCCAAAGAGCAAAAAATAAAACCAACCTTAATAGATAAAATAAAGGAAAGGTGCCAGATTCTAATGGCCAGTACCAATATGCGGCTTTTCCTTGGATCAAATGATCACCGCCATGTTCTGCATAAAGTGACGCATGAGTCCAATGAAAAACATCGCCTTTGACCATGAACCATGTTGCTATCATCAGTATACCTGCAATAGGTAACCAATGGGCCATTGCCAAAGGTATACGGTTTATTCCAGCTGACCAGCCGGCCTGTGAAACATAGTGAATGGCTACAAAAAACAATCCGATTATTGCCAATCCTGTGAAGTAAATATTGTTCACCCAAAGGTTACTATAAATTCTTTTTAACCAAGTAGCACTACCATGATGCCCTTCCTCACCTGCTTCATGCGCTTCCGCTTCCCCATGTGTTGATTGATCCGTGCTTTCGACATGTTCAGTCAAGTTATTAGTGGCGTGTTCACCTTCCTCAGCATGTCCACCTGACATTGATGATATTGTGCCAATTACCAATAGTACAATTCCAATCAGCCCAATTATCATTATGGTTTTCTTTGCACTTGCTGTAAACGAAAATCTTTCTTCAGTCATTTGTTATTCGATTTACTTTTTAATAACTCTTGTGAGCTTTTACTTTTGTATAGATTTAACATATTTGGCAATCTTCCATCTGTCTTCAGGGCTTACCTGCGACCCATGTGCCCCCATAAGGCCTTTACCCCAAGTAATTACATGAAAAATATGTCCTTCGGTCATATTCTTAAATGCATCACTTTGCAAATTGGCTACACCTGCAAAAACTGGTAGTCCATCAGGGTCATTAGCTGGTGGTGAGGCTATGAGACCATCACCTTCTCCTTTTGGTCCATGGCAATGATCACAATACTTTCCATATAAAATCTTTCCATCTTGGATGGCCGCAGCGGTCATCGAACTATCAATAGGACTTTTCAAGACCCTAGATGCATAGTCAATACTATCCTTTGGTATTCTATAAGGTAAAAAACCATATTTATTCCTTTTTACCGTATTGGCTGGAGGAGTTCGCATGGTCATTCTATTCTTATTATAAGGATTGGAGTTATAATATTCACCATGCCCATCTGATGGGTTGTTTAGGAATTGTGTTGCCTCTCCAGATCCTTCATCAGTAATTTGGGATAAGCCCTCATAAGGCACTGAATGATACATGTTAGGTGCATATTCCAACCCTTGATTATCTCCTCCTGCACCGCAGCCAGCAGCTATAATGCCAATGGTAATTATTACTGCGTAGTTAAAATTCTTATATATTCTCATACCAATTTGAATGTTCTTAATCTTAAAAATTTTTATCATTCACTTCACTAGCACCGCTACCTTGAATCACCTTTTTAATATCCTCTTTAGTGATGTTGTTTTTTGCAAGGTCTACAGCCATTACATGCTTATCATCAGTAATTCTGATGTCCATTAACCTTGGTTTTTTATAAGGTTTTAGATCACTCACAATCATAAAAGTAGCAACCATACCCAATGCTGATATAAGTACTGTCAATTCGAAAGTAACTGGAATAAAAGGTGCAAACGAAATAAAGTTCTTACCTCCTATGATCATTGGCCAGTCATAACCCAACATCCAAATCTGCATGGTTAGGGCGAGTGTAGTGCCTAGCAAACCAAACAAAAAAGCAGCGATTGGAAGACGTGTACGTTTATATCCTAAAGCTTCATCTATTCCGTGAACAGGGAATGGTGAATATACCTCGTGGATTTTAATACCACTATCCCTTACCTGTTTGATAGCAGATAGCAGCACATCTTCATCATTATAAATTCCTAACACAAAGTTTTTATTACTTTCCATTTTACTTATTCTCTTTTGAGGATGTTGACTTAATAATACTCTTTATTTCGCTCATGTTTATCACTGGAAAGAACTTGGCAAATAATAAGAATGCCGTAAAGAAAAATCCGAAAGTGAATAAAAAGACGCCTATATCATAACGGGTAGGGTAAAACATAGACCAACTTGAAGGCAAATAATCATGGCTAAGATCAATCACAATGATATCGAAACGCTCGAACCACATTCCTATATTCACTACAATTGAAATTACAAATGACCATACAAAGCTAGTTCGTACTTTCTTGAACCATAATGTAGCAGGCACAAGAATATTACAGATGATAAGTGCCCACCATGCCCAAGCCCAAGGACCAGTAGCCGCACCATATGACATGTACATATAATCTTCAAAGTCTAAGCCACTGTACCAACCCATGAAAAATTCAGTAGTATAAGCAATGGCCACAATACCACCTGTTATAATAATTACAATATTCATTAACTCGACATGCCCACGGGTAATATAATCCTCAAAGTGCATCACCTTACGGGTAATGAGCAACAGTGTTTGAACCATGGCAAATCCTGAGAATATGGCTCCCGCAACGAAGTAAGGCGGGAATATTGTACTATGCCATCCAGGGATTACCGAAGTAGCAAAGTCCATGGATACAATGGTGTGAACAGAAAGTACAAGTGGGGTAGCTAATCCAGCTAGTATCAATGCTACAGATTCATATCTTGACCAGGTTTTTGCTGCTCCATCCCATCCAAAACTTAAAGCTCCATAGACCATTTTAGAAATCTTATTGGTCGCTCTATCACGAATAGAGGCAAAATCAGGAATAAGGCCAATGTACCAGAACACCAAGGATACAGTAAAATAAGTACTTACCGCAAACACGTCCCACAACAATGGAGAGTTAAAGTTCACCCAAAGGGATCCAAAAGTATTAGGTAATGGTAATGCCCAATAGAACCCTAACCAAAGACGTCCCATGTGAAGTCCAGGGAAACAAGCCGCACATATAACTGCGAATATAGTCATTGCTTCAGCCGCCCTGTTAATAGACATTCTCCATTTTTGCCTGAACAGCAAAAGTATGGCTGAAATCAAGGTACCGGCATGACCAATACCTACCCACCACACGAAGTTAGTGATATCCCATGCCCAGCCTATTGTTTTGTTCAGTCCCCATACGCCTATTCCGTCCCAGACAAGTATAAAAACAGCACAAGCTCCTATGCCTAAGGCTGACAATGCAACTGCCATTCCAATCATCCAAGATTTTGAAGGTCTACCTTCTAACTGGCTGCATATATCTTCGGTAACATCGTGTGCGGTTTTGCCACCGGTAACTAATGGCTCGCGAACGGATGAAGTAACTTGCATATTCTCTTTTTTTTTAGTTCTTAGTTTAACAATTTTTCACTCAAGGCTTGGTAAACATCCTAAGCCTCCGATTGCTCTTTATTTCTAATTTTAGTCAAATAGGTCACATTAGGCTTCACCCCAAGCTCTTCCAATACATGGTAGGCTCTTGGCTCACCTATTTCGGTTTCAATGATATAATCAGCCTTCTTAGTGTCCTTAATTTTCAAAAGCTTGCTTATTCTACTCTCCTTATCCTTCATGTCACCAAAAATAATGGCGTCAGCAGGACATGCACTTGCGCAAGCCACTTCAATTTCACCATCTTTTGGACGTCTCTTTTCCTTTTTAGCCTCCAATTTACCATACTGGATTCTTTGTACACAAAGAGAGCATTTCTCCATTACACCACGTGATCTTACGGTCACATCAGGATTAAGCACCATTTTGCCCAAGTCATTGTTCATTGAAGTGTTTATATCTTCAAACTGAGAGTTGTCATGGTACTTAAACCAGTTGAACCTTCTCACTTTATACGGGCAGTTATTGGCACAGTATCTTGTACCGATACATCTGTTATAAGTCATCTGGTTAAGTCCTTCAGTACTATGTGTAGTAGCCGCAACTGGACAAACTGTCTCACAAGGAGCGTTGTTACAGTGCTGGCACATCATAGGCTGGAATGTTACCTCAGGGTTATCCGTAGCCTCAATCATCTCATAGTAGTCTGTTGTGCCTTTCTTGGAACTATAGTATCTATCGATACGAATCCAGTGCATATCTCTCCTATTAACCACCTCTTGGCGGCCAACTACTGGTATATTGTTTTCAGATTGACAAGCTATATGACAAGCGCTACAACCAGTACATGAGTTAAGGTCAATAACCATTCCCCAGTGGTGGTTCTTATATTCATGTCCTTCCCACAAGCTTATATTTCCAGGGCTGGTTTGTCCACTTGGCTCCATCCAGTTGGAAACTTGTGGATGATATCTGCCAGCAAAGGCATCTTTTTGATACTCAGAAAGTGTTGACTCCTGAATGACATAATCCCTGTCCATTACGGTCTGGTATGTCTGAGTCTGTGCTATATGATATTTTTCGTCTAGTACTTCTACAGTTACCCCACTAGTGACATTTAAATTGGTCGCACCATTTTGACTAGTTAATAAGGGATAAGCGTCAACGCCTACTCCATTGGCCACCTTACCAGCACTTGTCCTTCCATACCCCAAAGCTAAACCTACCGTACCCTGAGCCTGACCGGGTTGGATTAATATTGGAAGTATCAAAGATTGTCCTCCAACAGTCACTTTGGCTTTGTTACACTCCCCTTGGAATGAAGTCACTTTATTGTCTCTTGCCCAAGCTTGAGAAACTGTCAAATAATTATCCCAAGTGGCTTTTGACACAGGATCGGGCATTTCTTGCAACCAAGGGTTGTTTGCCTGAGATCCATCACCTACGCCCAATTTGAAATAAAGTGCCAACTCGGTATCTGCTGCTTTCACCGCAGTAGCCAATGCTGCTGCGCTATTTACATCCCCGGCAAATTCAAAAGATTGTGTTTCAGTTTCAGTATCTAAGACACCATTATAAAGGGTTTGATCCCAAAATGTATCAAAACTTCCTGTAAACGACATGTGTCGTCTCCAGTAATTTCTCAAATAATTGTAGTACTCCTCTTCTGAACCTGCCCAAGTCAGCAGTGTGTCTTGTGCTTGTCTTGTATTAAATATTGGCGTTATCGCAGGTTGGGTTAAACTATATGAGCCTTTAACAGGTTCAGCATCATTCCATGATTCTAAGAAATGATGATCAGGAGCTACATAGTCCACTAAACTTGCCGTTTCATCAGGTCGTGCTGAAGTAGATACTTTTAATGATACTTTACTTAGTGCTGCCTTTAGTTCTGTACCTCTTCTGTGGTCATATACAGGGTTGCAGTTAAAGAATATTAATCCTGCGATTGTTCCCCCATTAATGTCTGAGACCAACTTATCCATTGCTGCGTCATCTCCCTGACGGTAATTGACAGGTCTAGATAAATCAATTGTTGATCCATAATTGGATAACATGCTATTGATTCCATTAATCAATGTCTGAATAGCAGGGTCATTGGAGCCTGAAACAACGATTGATTTTCCGCTGGCTTTTACTAAGTCAGAAGCAGCTTTATCAATATTTGCATATTTTCCTGCTCCGGCTACCGAAGTGCCACCTGTTTTAGCTGAAACTGCATTGTATAATGCCGCCACTGCCTTTCCTTCATCTGAAGGCTTAATTGGAATCCTATAATCAGCATTTGAACCTGTTAATGATAAATTGGATTCAAACTGATAATGGCGAGACATTTTCTTTTTGCCATCACCCAGTTTTCTTGTCTTGCTGTATTGTTTTGTGTATTCAATAGGTGAAATCCAAGTGCCTAGGAAATCGGCAGCAAAACTTACAATAACATCTGCTTTACTAAAGTCATAAGATGGGATGGCCCTCACGCCAAACGAGTCTTCATTGGCTTTAGCCATTCCATAAGCTGAAATTGCATCGTAAGTTACATGTGAAGTATTTGGATATTTTGCTTTAAAGTCCTCAATAACCTGTTTGGTTGATGGGCTTAATATTGTATTAGAGACAATTCTTATTTGACCGCCTTGAGCTGCGATACTGCCCAATTTGGTAATTACTTCTTTATCAAGGGTGTTCCAGTCGGTGTCTTTACCCGCAGCTTTAGGGTTTCTCAACCTTTCATTGTCATACAAAGTAAGCACAGAGGCTTCTACCTGGGCGTTAACACCACCTTGGGTCAACTTAGAAAGCTTGTTACCTTCAATTTTGATAGGTCTTCCTTCCCTGGTTTTTACAACGATACTACAATAGTCACCTCCATTGACATAGGTAGAAGCATAATAATTAGGCACACCTGGATCAACATCCACGGGTTTGTTAACGTAAGGAATGGCCTTTCTAATAGGAGCCTCACATGCAGCCAATGAAACAGCAGCAATACCAAAGCCCATCATTTTCAGAAAGTCCCTTCTACTGCTTCCTCCACCTTCATTTTGATTTATTGGAAGAAAATCAGGGAACTCCTTCTCTGCGTTCTTGACAAATTCAGGATCATTAGATAATTGCTCAATACCTTTCCAGTATGTCTTTTTATTATCTTTCATCATGTTTTTTATATCGATGTATTCTTAGAATCTAATTTTATTAATAGTGACATTTTGAGCACTCTAGGCCTCCAATGTCCTCAACTTTAAGTGCTGATTTGCTTTCCTCTTTATGAAGCTCTACAAGATTGTCATAATATCCATTGTCTTTGGTGTTAACATCCGTTTGTCTATGACAATCTATACACCAACCCATTGTTAACAGTGACGCTTGTTTTACAACATCCATTTCCTCTATTGGCCCATGGCAGGTTTGGCATTCTATACCACCCACCACTACGTGTTGTGAGTGATTGAAATAGGCCAAATCCGGTAAGTTATGCACTCTTATCCATTCAATAGGTTTATCATTTTCAATGGCCGCATATATTTTCTGAATTTCTGGTGATTCTGTTTTTATTGAACCGTGACAGTTCATACAAATATTAGGTGAAGGGATATTTGCGTTTTTACTCTTGTTCACACCCGTGTGGCAATAATTACAATCTATTTCATATGTTCCTGCATGAATCTTATGAGAGAACGCAATTGGCTGCTTTGGTGCGTAGTTCTTTTGAACACCCACTGCATACAGGTTATTAATAACGACCTTGAATGCTATGGCCACAAACAGGAAGGTGACAATAAATATAAACGGTTTGCTCTTAACCAATAAATCAAAACTGAAAGTAGGATTGACTATTTCCCTATCGGCATCATCCAGATCATCACGCTGATTTAGATACTTGCGCAAAATGGTAGTAATAAGTACCAGTACCACTAAAATAAGCACCAATACGATAATCAGTCCAATCAGGATAGCGTCAATATAGATTGCAGGAACACCTGCATCGCCACTGGCGTTTGCATCACCACCACCTGTACTAACAACTGCTGCAACTGCCGGTCCCTTTTCCGTTTCCTGCTTTATATATCCAAGAATTGACAGAATCTGATCCCTACTAATGGAAGGGAAGTGCGTCATCTGGGTCTTATTATATTCATCATATAATGCCACTGCATATGGATCTCCACTGGCAATAACTTTTGAAGAATTATGGACGAAATTTACAATCCAATCAATTGATGGAGCTACATTATAGACCTCCTTCAAAGCAGGGCCTACTAATTTATCGTGAACCCTATGACAGGTCTTACAGTTGCTATCAAATATAGCTTGCCCTTCACTTATCCGGGCTGCATCTGTTGGTATTTCATCAGCAGGTGCTAGCGCTAGCGTGTTGGAAATGTAGAAACATCCAAAGAGTGTGAAGGAAAGAAAAACGCGAGTTAGTAATCTTTTTTGCGTCATATTAATGTGTAGTTTTTAAAACAGCAAATGCAATAGTGCATTCTTTTAACCCGGCACAAATCTAATATCGGATTACTTTATTTCAAACATATTTCAAGTACCTTTTAAGTGGTCTGACAACAAAAAGTGATTAGACTACGTAGTACGATCTTAAAATAGCTTTATTTCAATGAAAATAGCTATTCTGGATTATAATTTAGAATATTTATAAATAATAATTCGGTGTATAATACCTCATTTTAACACTTTTTATACTTGCAAATGATGGTGCTATTTATTATTCAAAACTGATTACCTGTGGTCTATCAACCCTGAAGTCAGGAATGCTCAAAACATTCTGTCCAGAAAAATCGGCATTAAAGGGATCAATACCATCTGGCGTTTTGGGATACCATGCCAGTCGAATTTGGATTGTATTAAAGGCTAAATTTTCGTTCCTAAATCGGAATCCTATACCATATCCTTGATAAAGGGTATTCTTTAGCAATTTGGAATTTTTGTCATTAATAAAAGCGAGGTCGGCAAACCCAAAAACTGCCAATCGAAAACCTGCAACATAGAATGGTGTGAAAGCCACCGTTTCCGATCTAAATGTAAGCTTTTTCGTTCCTCTTAAAAATGTGTCGGTTAAGCCTCTTATTCCATCGGAGTTATTGATATTAATAAATTCATCTCCAAACCGTCTGATTCCAAGGACATAACGCAAATTAAAGAATTGCCTGAAATTTGTTTTTCCCACCCGATACAGATAACTAAAATAGGACAGCTCAGGTCTAATCACCGTTTGCTCCATACGCTGTGCTTCAATAAATCCACCTATACTTAAGGAGGGCCTCAAATACCCTATACGTTTTACATAATCACCCATTGAAATAATGGAACCGACATAGGTACGGTCAACAAACTCATTGTTGTCCCGTCCGATAGTAAACTCTAGCAAATAGCCAATAGGGATATCCTCTGTCCTACCATACCCAACAATTAAACTGCTACGCTCAAACCTACGCTTAGTAACTCCAAACGATAACAATTTTAGATTACTATCGAAGTAGGACTGATTGGTATCACTCCTTACTATAGGTCTGTCCAAGTACCTTCTCCTATCAAACCTAAATGCTGTCTGGAAATTGGTACGCCCACTTTCAGACTCATCTATTAGAAATGAGCGGCCTAACCAAATATCTTGAAAATTGTACTTTGCTATAAACGTTATGGTCGTGTCCCTATAAATTCTCGACTGCTGGTGCTTTTCCTGAGCTAATTCAACCCCGCCAGCATATTTAATGTCCGGGGTGATGAAGTTTCTGTAAAACTTAATGCCTTTTCTATCAAAGGGCTCGGAACGGGCATAGGTAAGTTCACCGGTAATAAAAGTACTTTTTATGTTGTTTACCGTATAAGTACCCCCATAGCCAATTTTAGGAGTTGTTTGAGCTGAATAAAGAAATTCGTTCTTTAATTGTTGACCCAGACCTAGAAAGTTTTTATCGGTAATTTCTATATTAAAATTATCTACATCTTTATACCTAAAGCCCCCTGATATGCTCCAAATTTCCCTGACTACCACAATAACATCTACCTCTTTTGTGCCTTTTTTGGGCATTATATAAATACGGGCATCTTTAATGTAGGGCTGTGTTCTAAGTATCCGTTCACTATCTTTTAGTTTTTCAGGATCAACCTTATCGCCCGGCTTAAAAAACAAAACCGCCTTTATAATTTCGTTACGGGTATTGATTTGGATGTCATTTGCCTTTTTGAGTATCCATTTGTTAGTATAAAGGGTGGTATCTGTTATCCTTGTGCCAAAGGGTTCTAATTTTGTGAGCTTAATTTTTCCAATGGTCCTTCCTTCATATTTACCGAAATTATCAGTGGCTACGGTTACAGCTTGAACAGGTACTTTCGTTTTGTTCACATCATTAAATAGGAGGTTGTAAAGCTCTTTAGTAACCCTGCGCTTTGATAATTTATCACGGAGTTTCTGATAAAACTCCTCACTACGTCCCTCCCGGTCTTTCTTGAGACGGCCAGCCACAGAATCTGGTAAATAAAAAATGGTGTCCTTTTGGATATAAATAGCAGAATCGCCCAATATCAAAAAACTCCGCCCTTTAACATGGACACTGTCCATACCGCTCTGCTTCAATTTTTTTTGTGCATTGGCACAAATTATTATAGAAAGAAACAACCAACAAAAGGCAAATATTTTTTTCAAACAGCTCAAAATCTATGAATACAAATGTCTCAAAAGGTTACTGGTAAGGGGTAGCTTTTGAGACAATTACTAAAACTACAAAATTGAAGTTGAAAATTATTTTCCTAATTACTTTTTTGAAAGTTTGATAAATAATTCTCTCCCAAACCTAGGTACAATTGAATTATAACAACGTTCGAACACGTCAAAATTGAATAAGGGTTCAAATAATTTTTTATATGTTTTTTCATTACCTCCAAAAGGTGGGCCGTCATGGTCGAAAGTGGTATCAAACAATAGGCCTACTAAATGTCCTTTGTCCTTTAATAACTTATGCATTTGACTGATATAATTAGGACGCTCTGTAGGAGGAAGCGAACAAAAGAAAGTTTGCTCAATAATCAAGTCAAATTGATCGTTGAGTTGGAAAAAGTCCATATTAATAATATGATCGGCTGGGAATGTAGGGTATTGTTTTGCAAAATTGACTAACGGTATGGTTGAAATATCAATGATAAAGACATTAACAAAACCCTGTTTATGTAAGTAGGCGGCTTCATGCGCATTGCCGCAGCCAGGAATCAGGATTTTAATTGTCTTATCCGAGAGTTGATCAACATACTCTTTAATAGGAGTAGTGATATCGCCCACATCCCATTGGGTAGCGTGATTGATGTACCTTGCTGTCCAATATTCCTCATCAAATTCCATAATATTCTTTCAGATAACTTAATTCTCGATACAAATGAACCTCATTCCATTGAATAGTATTAAATAAACAATATTTTTGTCTAATAATGTCAAAACCCAATCGATGAGCGAATTAAAAAACGAACCTGCAAACACCAATCCGGTCCCAGAGAAAAATAAAAGCAATAAGACAACAGTAATAGTTATAGTACTCGCCTTGGTGGTTATAGCTCAGGCCATTAAAATCTATGTTGACCATAAAGATAGTGTAGAAACAGAAACCCAGTTAATGAACACGGAGGAAGACCTTGCTTCTACAATGCAAAAGCTGACCGATATAAGTAAAGAGTTGGATCAGAAAATAGTGGAAATAGAAAAATTAGGTGGTGATATTACCGAACTGGAAAAAGCAAAGGCCGATGTGGAAGCTGAATTGTCGCGTACTAAGAGAAGGGATAGGCAAGCCATTTCAGACTTAAAGGATAAAGTGGACGGTTTTCAGGAATTGTTAAAGATTAAGGATGAAGAAATAATAAAGCTCAAAGAAGTAAATAAAGTGTTGTTAACTGAAAACACCACCTTAAAGACACAAACCAATGAGTTATCCGATTCACTGAACCAGATGAATCTTTCCAAAGAAGTGCTGGCCGGAAAAGTAGCCTTGGCTTCGCAGCTTAAGGTGGAGAATGTGAAAATATTAGCTGTCAATGAAAGGGGCCGTGAACGGGAGATGCCTGCCAAGAGTAAGCAGATAGATAAAATCAAAGTGAGCTTTAATCTTGCTGAAAATAATGTTGCCCCAATTGAAGGGAAAAATATCTTGATTAGAATAGTAGATGATAAAGGTCAGGTGATCTTCGATGTAGCTAAAGGGTCGGGTACATTTATGTATAATGACAAAGAAGAATTTTATACTGCCAATCAGGAGATATTGTTCGATAACAGCAAGCAATTGCTCACCTTTGAATACAGTAAGGGTTCTGCTTACTCACCTGGCCTATACCTGCTGGAAGTCTACACCGAAGGTTATAAAATGGGAAGCACGCAATTTGAAGTTAAATAATGATTATTTCGTGTCGTTAAGACTCCAATCATAATCCATATAATCTATTTCAGCGTCTTTATTGATCTTCACCTTAGAATACTGATTCAAATAGTCAATCAGGCTCCCTTTCTTAGTGAAGTCTTTGGTGAACCAGCTGAAGATTTTTGAGATTTCTATTTTGTTGGGTGAAATCACATTTCTGTCTTTGTCATTGATAAACTGAACCGCTTGTTCATTGAGCTGTTGGTCAATTTTTTGTGGAAAGAACGCCTCTGCCCTGAGAGGCGGGCAAGAGTAAGAGGCACAATTGATTGCAAAATGAATACGGGGTTCGTTGAACTCCTTTCTTAATATACTATGCTCGATTTCGTCCAAATTGGTAGGCACCCCTCCTATTTCGAAGAATTTTTTATGCCATACAGTATTTACCAATGGCACATATAATGTAGGGTGCAAGTCGCGAATACTGCTAACCGGGTAATTGTCAATGATCAATTTTAAAGTAAAGGCATTATAGGTATTGATCCAATATGCCAGCTGTTCATTCGGACTCCACGTATCCTTATTTGGAGGATTCTGGCTCAGTAAATCGAGGTATTTCTGAAGCTCCTTGCTATCACCTTTCAACCCTTCATAGTCAATAAAAGCCCCTTTAACATACTTCTTCAATAGGCCGTCATAAATTGCATGGGAAGGGGGAGTGTCTGCTACTTTTCTGCTTTTAACATCAGCAGTACAACTTAGAACGAAAATTAAAAATAGGCTAGTTAGTGCAACGGGTTTCATCTTTATATTTTTTTACCTCTAAGAAAGTTAAACGGCCTACAGTTTTATTGGATGTTGTCATTTGGCCAAATGTCATGAACATGACTTTGAAGGTTTCATCACCCTTTCCTTTAAAAAATTTAGCATCCTCTCTTGAGATGCTCCAATAGCATATAAATAAAAAACATACGCATAAATAAGTTGAAGTCTCACTGCTCCGTTTTTCCGATAATCGCGTGCGGATGTGATCGCATTCTTTTTAATAATGGTGAAATTTGTCTCCTTCTTTAACCTTCCTATAAATTCGTACTCTTCCATAAGTGACATTTCAGTTTTGAAACCTCCCAATTTATGAAACAGGCTATTACAGACAAATAAGGTCTGCCCCCCTCCCCTACAAAACCAAAAGGGCAACTTTGAAAAGAAGTTACAAAAGCGTAAAAAAGGATGATTCCAATCAAATATAGAAGTGAAACATCCCGCACGATTATCATCTCCATATTTTTCAACAATTAAATTGTCAAATCCTTTGGGGGGTCTAGTATCCGCATGAACAAAATATAAAATATCTCCAGTGGCCATGGAAGCCGCTTCATTCATCTGGATGGCACGGCCTTTTTCAGTTGATTCAATAAGTCGGACATAACTTCTCTTTGCTTCGTTGACCGTATTATCCTCACTTCCACCATCCACAACAATTATTTCATGAATATGGCCATTGTTACTATTGTGTATTTCATCAACCAGTTTGCCTATTCTGCCCTGTTCGTTATACGTTGGAATGATTACACTTATTTTCATTGACATTATTTACGAATTTTCCGCTTTCACTGGATTCAATTTATTCCGCAGACATTATTTTGTTTAAAAAACATTTAGTTTATCTTTGCAATCCGAAAAATTAACAACTAATAAATTAATTATGAACAATTACGAGACGGTATTCATTTTAAATCCCGTTTTATCTGAAGA
>DDIU01000035.1 GCA_002338655.1 Flammeovirgaceae bacterium UBA1842
GCTGGCGATGTGGTGAAGATGGATGTTTATGCCAATTATGTAGATCCAAATCCTACCAACGATCTGATTGCAGGTCTCGCATTGTCTGTTGCCAATGCCTATAATTTTGGATTGGGCAATGAAACTACAACCTATCTTTCGGCATTGCAAGACGCCTTAAGTGGGCCTGCTGCTGTAACCGCAGCACCCCCATCAGGGGCACCTAAAGCTTATATGCAATATCTGCTTTTTGATGAAAACTTCAATTATGTAAGTTCTATACCCGTGGGTGACACTTATACAATGGTAACCACTAACGCCATGGTGACCAAAAATGGAAGTGGTCAGATTATTAACATTCCGCACGAGCACTTGGAAAATGAAATTACAATACCTCAAGACGGCTATTTGTTTGTGTATTTGGTCAATGAAACAGTAAATGACCTTAATGTCTATTTCGATGACTTTACGGTAATGCAACTCGGAGTTGATATTTTACAGACTTCTGAATATTACCCAATGGGGCTGGCCTTTAGCGAATGGAGCAAGGGCAATGACAAGTACCGTTTTGGCTACCAGGGCCAGTTTGCCGAGCATGATGAAGAAACAGGCTGGAGCAGTTTTGAGTTGCGGATGTATGACCCCATTATTACGCGCTGGCTGAGTACTGATCCGTATGGACAATTTTCTTCCCCTTATTTGGGGATGGGAAATAATCCTGGAGCTACAGATGTAGATGGTGGATGGAGTGCTATTGCTACGGGTGCAATTGCTGGGGCGGTGGTTGGTACAACAGTCGGACTTGCGTTTGATTCTGACAACTGGTGGAAATATGGCCTTGGTGGTGCTGCTCTTGGAGTACTTGGTGGTGGTATTTATAATGCTAGCACCTATAATATTCCAGGATTGGGAAGAATTGGAAAAGGAGGTGGTGGAGTTCAGCGGGCTGCTCAAGCTACTTTTTCAGCCCCAGATGTTTCTGCATCAATTGCAGTAATGAATGGTATTATTAAAGGAAATAGCAATTCAATTCTTATAGGAATTGAATTGCCTGGATTAAGTATTCCTTTAACTCCACCCCAGTACCAAGGAGTTTCTATTCTAGTCACAAGATTTATGCAAACTAATAATTCAACAACTAGTACATTTACGCTAACTGATCCAAATGGAAATTCGTTAAGTGGTTATTTTCTTGAACCTAGAGGCCCTGGGTCTACAATTAATGGTTCAGATCAAAGAATACTAACAGGAATATACGATGTTTCACAATGGAATAGCGTAGACCATCCAAATACATTTATATTAAACAACGTTCCAGGTAGAAGTTATGTATTACTTCATCCTGGAAATTACCCATGTGATACTGAAGGGTGTCTTCTTCCAGGAAGTACTTTTGACACTGATTTCGTTGGTGGTACTAATTATACAAATAACAGTGCTGCTATAATGCTCCAAATTAGAACGATAATTAACAATAATGGAGTTCATAAAGGAATAAGGATGAGAATAAGAGAAATATTTCCAAGATAAAATTAATATTATGATTAAAATCTTATCAATAATACCATTAGTGATTTACTTTTCGAATTGTACTAACCAGCCTGCTGAAACAAACAGTTCATTAGATAAAATCAATTGGTCCATGAATGACAAAAATGATAGTGCTAAGATTATTAGTTATTATTCCTGTCCGAATATTGATTTAAAGGAGAAATCGGATAGACTAAACTATTACTATAATTTATATAAAAAAAATCCAGATAGTACTAATTATTGTGTTGGTTTTTTTAAATACTTCCCTTGTAATTTCAAAGAAATTTATGAAATATATGTATATCAAGAAGCAGTAGATGGAAAGAAAGAAAAATTACCCTTAAATGAGAATGGATACTATCATATTAGAGAGCTGTTTAACAACCTTGATTGTGTTTCAGATACCATTTACTATCAAAAATTAATAAATATTTCTATAGGTGGCTTTTGGAAAGCTGATGACATTAATTTTTTTCATAAAGGTCTAACAGACAAAGTAATTAACAATATTGACCTAGTTCTCTACAGTCTTTCAAATAAAAATGATGTAGAAATAGAGAGTTTTTTCAAGTTCCTTTTTGATGGACCACATCCTCCAAGGAAAATTGATATCAATTTATTACGAATAAAAGATAAAGACAAAAGAGTATTTGAAATAATGGAGAAAGCTCATTATGAACTTCAGAAATGAATTTACAATCTCCTCAAAGTCTCCTGTAAGGCATAGAAAAGAAAGACAGAGAAATAAAAAATAGACACTGCCGAGCAAAGGCAATTATAACAAAGAAATTAAAATATCAAAACACCACCGCCATGAAACAGCTATACAATTTACTCCTTCTGTTATTAATGTTAACGCCACTGTTTTCTCAGGCCCAAAATGGTAACTACTGGGCTGGTACTAGTGCTGGAAATGGAAATAACAATTCTGTTTATAATACGACATTTGTTGGAATTGAAGCTGGCAATGTCAATAATGCCAATAGAAATTCCTTTTTTGGATCAATAGCCGGTTGGAAAAATACTTCAGGGGTTGAGAATGACTTTTTTGGGTATGAATCTGGAATGTTAAATACCACTGGTTCTTTCAATTCTTTCTTCGGAACATATTCAGGCCAACAAAATGTTTATGGTAGTTATAATTCTTTTTTTGGTCACTCATCCGGTCATTATTCCACTAGTAGTAAAAACTCATTTTTTGGATACTTTTCTGGATATTCAACAATAGGAGGGGAAAATGTATTCATAGGTTATGCGTCCGGCAGATTTACTACTTCTGGGAACTATAATACATTTTTGGGTTCAACATCAGGTAATAAAAATACAATTGGGGATAATAATACTTACATTGGTTATAATTCAGGTGCAAATGTTTATGGTTATAAAAATACATTCTTAGGTTCTCAATCAGGCCAAAATAATAACGGTTCAAATAACGTATTTATTGGCTATCAAGCTGGCTATAATGAAACTGGTTCTAATAAGCTCTATATTGATAACGTGAATACACCAGCACCACTTATCTATGGTGATTTTTTAAGCAATGCGCTTACGATCAATGGTACCCTTAAGTCCACAGGTAATTTAGAAACAGCAGGTAATTTTATAGTAAAGGAGGGGGGGTATTTGGATGACGATGCTACTTTAGGTGGAAATAGTGATGATTGGATAAAATTCTCGAATAGTGGCACGGATCAATTTTTGCAAGTAAACTCTAATAATGATGATTGGGGATTTCGAATACGAGACAAAGATGGAAATGGATATCTGGCAATAACAGAGGTTAATAATAAAGCCTATTTCTCAGAAAATTCAGCATCAGGTAATTATTTCTTGAGTGGGAATGGGAGAGATGCTACTTTTGGTGGCAAAGTAATAACTCCGCGTACAGGGGTATCCGGAGTATATAACTCTAATGGAGTAGAAGTACAAGGCATATGGTCTATTGGTTCGGGATACTCAATAGATGAAGTTAACAATGATTTTGGAAATCTATATGGTTTAGGATATGCTGCACCAAACTCAGGTCAAGGTGTTTCTGGTTGGAAACATCAAATTTTATTTTTAAATGATGGTGTAATGAACGCCAGTATTTCCTCATTTAATGGGAATGCTTATTTTAAGGGAGATGTGGGTATAGGCACTACAACACCTTCCCAAAAATTGGATGTTAATGGCTCGGCTTTCGTTGACACCAGTGTTATTTTGGGAAATAAAGAAAAGAGCAATACTACAGGTACTACGGGTGAGATTTATTTTGATCAAAATTATTATCAAGATTTCCCTGAATTAAATGGGAATGGTGGAGGATTGGCCGTCTATAATGAAGATGGCTGGGGCGCTATTATGGCTACTAATAATTCACAATGGATGACACCTACTTTTGATGGTGGGATCTTTAATTCCCGGGTAGACTTTAATGGCGGAGCAAAAATTAATGGTGACTTGAGGGGAGGATTAAGTGGGGGAGCAATTAGAATTCAAACAGATTTTGGTTATACAGAAATAGGATCAAAAAGTTCTCCATGGTCAGGTTTTTATACAGATAGATCACGTTTCTATTTTAATAAAGGCATTACAGTAAATGAGGGTTTAATAGGTAGTCTTGACGAGGATCTTCAACTACAAACCGAAGGAACTACTAGAATGACAATTTCTAACACCGATGGTGACGTGTCTATCAATAACAATTTGCTGGTGGGAGGTACAATTCAATTCGATGCCTCTGCCCTTACTGAAGACAATTCTCAGGATGACCTTATGGTAATCAGGCAAGATGGATCGATGGCTACAAGAAGTGTAGAATCAATAGAAAGTCCATGGATGTTTGCTGAATTTTTCAATGGACTGGATACAATTTCAATGATTTGTCCAGATTCGTCAATGCTACGGAATATTGTAATTGATGTTATCGACCTGAATGGCAATATTAGAATAGGAGACAATGCGTACATAGATGATGACTTAGAATATGGTGGCCTCAATGACGATTGGATTCGATTTGATGACGGTATTGAATTTATGTCCTCGGCAGACAAAAAAGGCATTGTTTTATATGATCAAAATACCTTTTTGGATTATACCAATTTTTATCACGAAGCTGGTAGTACTTATATGTCGAACAATAGTGATGCCGATAATTACTTTTTAAAATCTACGGGTAGAAATGTAGAATTCGGGGGGAATGTACTGATCCCTTCTCTATCAGGTACGGATAACTTTTCGGTAAGTAGTAACAATACCCTCTATCTATCAATGGATGCTGATAATGATAGTGAAAGTGCCTCAGAAAGCAATGCTATTAGTTTTGGAACCAATGGCCAAGGAACTGATCCCAATTATAATGAAATTATGCGTATTGAAGAGACGGGAAATATTTTTATGAACAATTTACCACTGAGTACAACATTGGAAAATATGATGGTGGTAGATGGAAATAATCAAATTCATTATAGGGATGTTAATACGTTAAAATTAAGTCCTTGGGATGAGTCAGGAACAAATATTTCTTTTACTGGAGGGAAAGTGGGTATAGGTACTACCACTATTCCATCCGCCTACATGTTGGCAGTTGATGGTAGGGTATTGGTAGAAGAGCTAAAAGTGGAGTTGTCTGAAGCGTGGCCGGATTATGTTTTTGAAGATAACTATAACCTAATGCCTTTAGCTGTGCTTAAGAAATTTGTAAAAGAGGAAAAGCATTTGCCAAATGTCCCTACACAAGCTTCTGTAGAAGAAGAAGGGGGTATCAATGTGGGTGAAATGAATCGGAAATTACTTGAAAAAGTGGAGGAATTAACTTTGTACCTAATTAAGGAAAATGAGCGTGTCAGCGCCATTGAAGTTGAACTGAAAAAGCTAAAAACTGAAAATGAAGAGCTCAGAGCCCAAAATAGAAATTAACAGAATTGTTTATTCCTAACTGAAAGCGATGATCAAATCACTCGGCATCATAATGCTAACGTTTGTGACAATTGGCGCACTTGCTCAAACTAAGATAGCATCTGAAATACCCGATTCTTATAAAATTGATTTGGCAGATATTGTTAATAAAAAAGGTGATAGCAATCAGGATAAAGAACATAAAAAAAGGAAAAAAGTACTCAGGAAACAGCTGAAAAAAGAGTTAAAACTTAACGCCAAACTTTATAAACTCAAATACGACAGCATTGTCATGATCAGAAAACTGTTGAGTGATTCAGCGGGAAGAAATAAAATACGAAAGAATAGTCAGGAATACTATGAGAAGGCCTCGCAATCTAAATGGATTGATAAAATAGATAGAAATGGCCAAGGAAGACAAAAAATTGGCGAAGCAAAACAGGAGATTAGCAAGGTAAAAGAATTAAGTACTAAAGATAGTAGTGCGCTAGTCAAGGAAGGAACGGAAAGAATACTGAATGAAATCCCCGTTGATGCTTCTTTAAAAGAAGATTTAAAGAGTTTTAAAGAGAATGACTACAATATTGACTCTGTGTTAAACGAACCACCCACTTTCGCGCTGGAGCGTTTCCAAGAAGAATTTAAAGAGCTTGAAGAATTAGAAGATCTGAATAAGGAATTGATGTCTACCCCATCTTTGTTAAATATTCCTAAAGCCGAGGGCGAACAAGTAAAAGGTCAAGATTTTATGAAGAAGCTTCAGGAAAATGAATTGGTTGAGGAGTCACTCAAAGAAGCTTATCAGGATTATTTCGCGGGTAATGAAAAGGTTGTTGAGAAGTCTAAAGAAATAATAAAAGTAAGCCGTGAAAAGAAAAACTTCAAAGAAGTTGTTAATTCTTTTTTTAAACAAGATTTGAAATCAGTAGATCAAAAGCCCGGTTTCAAGGAACGATTTTATCTTGCTGGTTTCATTCAAATTGATAAAGCAGAACCGCTCATTATTAGTACAAATCCGTCCATTGGTTATCGGATTACTGAAAGGATAACTCTTGGTACAGGTGGAAATTATAGTTGGATATTGGGTAGTTCTGATCAAGTAAACGTTAATAATTCATACGCTTACCAAGCTTTTTTTGATTACAGATTATCGGAGTCATTGTTTATGCATTCCGAACTTGAAAGAGAGTTCGTTACTCTTCCAGAGACTGGACTAAAAGTAAAGAATAATTTCTGGGTGGGGTTGGGTAAATACCTAAATTACAAAAGTCAATTAAAGGCCAATGTATTGTTGTTATACAAAGCAGCTTCCAGTGCACCTGTTGGCTCATCAAATATAAGAGATAGGTTGTCTTTCAGATTTGGTTTTATTATTAATTGAAATTTAAGAATTATAGACCACAGTGTCTCACTCTTTGACTGGGAATTACAAATAAAAAAGGCCTCAAGTGAGGCCTTTTTTATATATAGTGTTATATTTTACTGCCTCACAAAGCTAAAAAACCATTCTCCAACAACGGCTTCTGTCCTTGAAGTTGTTCCACCCTCCGGCAAGTAAAATGATAGCTGCAATGAACTTTCTGAAAGTTCTACGTTCATGCTCAAATCATCGATGTCTCTGGTAATTGGAAAAATAGTCATTGCAGGGTCAACTATGTCGGAAGAAAATGACCAAGTGTCCATTGAACTAGGAAACGGACGAGTACCGTCTGATGGTCCATTGGCAATTAAATATGTACCAATGTTGTTTGTTGGATCATAAGTAATTGTTAATGTAAAATCAGAATAATCACTAGTTCTATCCTGAGAAGGAGATCCAAATGTTACACTGTTAGGCGTATTACCATCTATTTTCCAAACAGAGGTCAATTTGGCTCCTACCTGATCATCAGCGGGTATGCCTGGGTCGCTACTACCGCCACAACCTGCACTGGCCAAAATGATAACTAATACAGCTAGACTAAGAAGATAATTTAATTTTTTCATCGAGATCGAATTTGAAATTTATTATGAGTTGAAATTCTTTTGTTAGTATTTAAAAAACTAAAGTACGTATTTATTTTAAATATAATAAGTACTAAAGCCTAATTGTATACTTCTATTTTTGCTTAGGTAACCTAATCAACTTTGTTTGTAATGCATTATGTTTAAATGTTCCGTAGCTGTAATATATTCATATTCTTGATTGGATGCAATAATTATTAACCTGTCATTGATATTGGCCAAGTGTTCTTGATACCAAGTTACCCCTTGTTGATCAAGGTTGGAAGTTGGTTCATCCAACAAAAGTATATCTGATTCAGAATAAAAGGCCATTGCCAGCTTCAATCGCTGCTTCATCCCTGATGAAAAATTTTTAATAAACTTGTGCTCCACTCCTTCAAAAGCCGCTGCTTTAATAACGGAATCAATGGTATAATTTGGCCTTATCTTCTTAAACTTAAAATGAAACTCTAGTTGTTCTACTAAGGTGTATTCCTCAATAATCTCTAAATATGGAGCAGCAATAGTTACATGACTGAAAATCTCTTCAGGTTCAATGGAATTTGAACCGGCATTGTAAATCACAGCACCTGAAGAAGGTAAGGCATACCCCGCAATAATTTGGAGGAGCGTAGACTTGCCACTCCCATTTGGGCCTATAATTGCATACCTTTTGCCCGATTCGAAAGTGAAGTTGAGGTCTTTAAAAATCAATTCGCGATTGAATCGCTTCGTTAATTTTTCAAGCTTTACCTGCATCAATAAATTAGTATGAATACCCTTTCATCACCCCTCTGTCAGAGCTACGGATGAAGTTGATGATCTCATCCCTTTCCTTTGAAGGTGATAATTCTAGTTCAACCAAGTCGAGTGCCTTGGAATTGTTAAGGCCTTTTAAGAAGATATATCTGTAAATCTCCTGGATCTCATTGATTTTTTCTGAACTGAAACCGCGCCTTCTTAAGCCTATTGAATTGATGCCACAATAGGTAAGTGGTTCACGGGCTCCTTTAGTATAGGGGGGTACGTCTTTACGTACCAACGACCCACCAGATAACATGGTGTGTGAGCCTACTTTTACAAACTGGTGTATGGCACTCGATCCGCCAATAATGGCATGATCGTGAATGGTTACATGGCCTGCTATCTGAACTGCATTGGCGATAATACAATTATCACCGATAATGCAATCGTGAGCTACGTGCACATAGGCCATCAGAAGGCAATTATTTCCAACTACGGTTTTGTACCTATCGTCAGTACCTCTTGAAATGGTCACATACTCCCTGATCACAGTATTGTCACCTATATAAGTTTCTGTTTCTTCACCAGCATATTTCAGGTCTTGTGGAACCGAAGAAATGGATGCCCCCGGATATATTTTTACGTTTTTACCAATATGAGCCCCTTCAAAAATAGTAACGTTTGGTCCTATCCAAGTACCTTCTTCTATCACTACATTTTTATGAATGGTTGAAAAAGGCTCGATAACTACGTTTCTAGCTATTTTTGCCTGTGGGTCTATGTATGCTAATGGTTGGTTCATATGTCTTTTCTTACTATGCTGGCTGTCATTGTTCCTTCGCATACAAGAGTGTTTCCCACGTATGCCTTTCCTGTCATTTTAGCTATGCCTCTTTTTATTGGGGCCAATAAGTCACATTTGATCACCAATGTATCGCCAGGCAGAACCATTTTTCTAAATCTAAAGTTCTCAATCCCCAGGAAGTAAGTCCAATAATTTTCAGGATCGGGAACAGTATTCAATACTAAAATACCTCCAATTTGAGCCATGGCCTCTACCTGCAATACGCCAGGCATTACAGGATTACCGGGAAAGTGGCCTGTAAAGAAATGTTCATTGAGCGTTACGTTTTTTATTCCCGATACACTTTCATCACTCAAATGAATGATTTTGTCGATCAGTAAAAAAGGATATCTATGCGGCAGAATACTACCTATTTGGTTGATATCCAGCACAGGTGGTAAATTAGGATTGTATTTAGGGATGTTGTGCCTTGACTGGCTCTTCATCGCTTTTTTAAGCTTTTTTGCAAAAGCAACATTGGCCGCATGACCAGGCCGTGCCGCTAATATCTGAGCTTTAATTGGTCTTCCTGCCAAAGCAAGATCACCGATGACATCAAGTAATTTATGTCTGGCTGGCTCATTTTTGTACCGTAACTCAACATTATTGAGTATGCCTTCTTTTTTAACCTCTACTTTGGGTTTGTTAAAGAGTTTGGCAAGACTTTCCAACTCATGATCTTTTACAACCCTATCTACAACTACAATGGCATTATTAAGATCGCCACCTTTAATAAGGTTGTTTTTGTGCAACATTTCCAGTTCATGTAAAAAACAAAATGTCCTACATGAAGCGATTTCCTTTTCGAATTCACTGATATGTGCAATGGAGGCATGTTGGCTACCCAATACAGGGGAGTTATAATCCACCATTACGGTCAATCTATAATCATCAAGTGGTAAGGCGGCAATTTCTACATCCCGGGCAGGCTCTCGATAGAATATGCCATCTGGAACCTCGAAAAAGTCACGCAATGCATTTTGCTCCTCATTGCCAGCTTCCTTTAATATATTGACAAACTGAATTGAACTCCCGTCCATAATGGGCGGCTCCGGTCCATCCAGCTGAATAAGAACATTATCGATTTCCAATCCTACCAGTGCAGCAAGCGTATGCTCAACAGTATTGACCCTTGCACCACTTTGTTCAATGGTAGTTCCTCTTGATAGGTCTACAACATTATCTACATCGGCATCAACGATAGGTTGACCGGGAAGATCGGTTCTTTGAAATTTAATACCGTGACCCGGTTTGGCAGGCACGAAAGTCATGTTAGAGTCTACACCTGTGTGCAATCCCACCCCTGATAGAGTAACTGACTTTTTAATTGTGTGTTGTTTGATATTCATTGACTTTCTCGAAATGTCTGCAAATCTAGCATTTTTTCTTCAAGTTGTTTTAGTCGATGTGTTATATCAGGTAGATTTTTAAATATTGCATAAGATCGGTGGTAATTCATTAAGTCGATTGCAGGAGACCCAAATAGTTTTGAACCTACTTTACTCGACTTGCCAATACCCGCTTGAGCTCCCACAGAAGTATTGTCGGCTATTTTTAAATGCCCTGCGATACCTACTTGGCCACCAATTACACAGTGGTCACCTATTTCAGTAGAGCCACTTATTCCGGAAAGGGCAGCTATAACCGTGTTTTGGCCAACACTTACATTATGGGCGATTTGAACTAGATTATCAATTTTAACCCCATTACCGATCTTTGTGGAATCTCCATGGAATGTGGCACAATCAATAACTGTATTGGCACCAATATCAACATGGTCACCAATGACAACGTTGCCCATTTGGGGTATGGTTTTGTAAGTGCCGTCAGCTTGAGGGGCAAAACCAAAACCATCACTGCCAACCACTACTCCCGAATGTATTACACAGTTACTGCCCACTTTGGCATTGGCATATAACTTTACATTGGCATTTAAAATAGTATTGTCACCTATGGTGACGTTATCACCAATATAGGTGTGTGGATATATTTTTACGTTATTACCAATGGTCACGTCATTTCCAATATAGGAAAATGCCCCGCGGTATATGTCCTCACCAATTTTACAATTCTCACCGATATAGCTGGGGTTTTCCACACCACTTTTTTGAAAACTTATAAATTTGTGATACTCTTCCAGTAATGCCGTGAAACAAGAGTAGGGATCATCTACTAGAATTAGTGAAGAATTAATGGGCTTACGTGCCACGAAATCTTTTTTTACAATAACTGCAGATGCCTGAGTATCATAGATATATGGTTCGTATTTGGGATTGGATAAAAAGGAAATCTGTCCAGGTTTTGCTTCCTGAATTTTCGCTAGCATGTTGATTTTTACATCACCATCCCCTTTTATTTCACCGCCCAAAAGTAGGGCTATCTGACTAACTGTAAATTCCATTTATTAGTTGAATGGGGCTAGTTGTTAATTGGGTAAAGATACATTTTTGACAGAGCATAGGTAGTATTTTTTTACAATTTTGCTAATCGCCTTGATGTTAGGTAAATCTGCAGCATCTGCAATATTTACAACTTTACCTTTTTTTGTGAGTATATCAATGGAGGAATTGTCTGCCATATAGGCTTTGTTCGTCACCTCACCATGAGCAAAGAAATACCTTACCTCGGCTTGTTTTAATCCAAACTTTTCCACAATTGACTTTCGTAATTTTTCCAATTCTGATTTGCTCAAGGGTTCATTGCTCAACTTAATTTTAAACAGATCCCTGTTCAAGATCATAGTACTTAGTTTCTTTAGAATTTTATCATCAGAATGTTGCCATACTTTGATAGCCCCCCATATATCGTAATCATCCAATTGTCCATATTGCTTAAGTATATCAGGATTATTCTGAAAATCATCAAGCGTGTAATTGTTTTTCAGGAAAGTTTTCAATGCCAATGTCCCAAAGACATCCTCTCCTGATTGAGATAAATCCCTGGCCCTTAAAATAAGATTGATAAGCATCTTTTCTGCGCTAACTGATGTTTTGTGAAGGTACACTTGCCAATACATCAACCTTCTGGCGCTTAAAAAATTCTCAATGCTATAAATACCTTTTTCTTCCACTACAATTTTACCCCTATGCACATTGAGCATGGAGAGTATTCTCTCTGTGCCGGTACTACCTTCCGAAACCCCAGTAAAAAAACTATCCCTTCTTAGGTAGTCAAGTCTGTCAACGTCCAGTTGGCTTGACACAAGCTGATGTAAAAAGGGTTTTTTATAGGAGTTTTGAAATATTTTGAGTGCAGTATCTAGCTGCCCCTTCATTTCTTTATTTAGCATTTTCATTAACAAATAGGATAAGCTTTCATGCTTAATTCCTTGCAACAAGCTAAATTCCAATGCATGGGACAGGGGGCCGTGGCCTAGATCGTGAAGTAACACAGCAATTTGAGCTTGCTCATATTCATGATCTGTAATATCTGTTTCCTTACCCCTTAGTGTGTCCAGTGCTTTTGACATTAAATGCATCGCTCCTATGGCGTGGTGAAATCTGGTGTGATGGGCACCGGGGTATACCAATTCGGCAAGACCAAGTTGTTTTATGCGCCTAAGACGTTGAAACACCGGATGTTCGATAATATCAAATATGAGATCGCTCTTTATGGTAATGAAGCCATAGACGGGATCGTTAAATATTTTCTTTTTATTCAATCTATTGCTTTCTTTTTCCGTTATTGAAGTAATAAAAATGTACCTTCTACCAAAAACTAATAGATGCAAAGATATAATATTTTATGGGCGGATGATGAAATTGATCTTCTCAAACCCCACATCCTCTTTCTTGAAAATAAAGGTTACGATATAACGCCCGTAAATAGCGGCACCGATGCCGTAGAAAGCTGTGAAGAAAACCATTTTGATGTTGTGTTTTTGGACGAAAATATGCCAGGGATGTCTGGTTTGGAGGCACTTGGACAGATAAAGGCGATGAAGCCAAATATGCCTGTGGTGATGATCACCAAAAACGAGGAAGAGCAGATCATGGAAGATGCTATTGGTGCCAAAATAGCCGATTACCTGATTAAGCCGCTCAACCCCAGTCAGATATTACTTTCAGTTAAAAAAATATTGGATAACAAAAGGCTCATTACTGAAAAGACCAATATGGGCTATCAGCAGGAGTTCAGAAACATAAGTATGTCATTTGGCGATGACCTAGACCATGAAGAATGGGCCGATGTTTACAAAAAGCTGATTTATTGGGAGCTTGAGATCGACAGTACTGAAAACAAAAGCATGTACGAAGTACTTAACATGCAAAAGGAAGAAGCCAATAATAGTTTTACTAAATTCATTAAGGAAAACTATGAATCATGGCTCAATGATGCAGACGCTCACAAGCCTATGCTGTCACATCAGTTAATGAAACAAAAGGTATTCAATCATATTAAGAAAGGAGAACGCAGTGTTTTCTTTTTGGTAATTGATAACCTTAGGTATGATCAGTGGAAAATCATCGAACCTGCAGTGGCCGAATACTTTACCATTGAAGAAGAAGATACTTATTATTCTATTCTTCCTACTACTACGGCCTATGCCAGAAATTCGATATTCTCAGGGATGTTGCCTTCAGAAATGGAGAAGAAATATCCTGATCTGTGGGTAGGTGAAGATGTGGATGAAGGTAAAAACAACAACGAAGATCAGTTCTTGGCCAGTCAGATAAGAAGAAACAACAGCGACATTAAGTTTAGTTATTCCAAGATAAAGCAAACGGCAGAAGGTAAGCAGTTAGTGGATAATATCAACAACATGCTCACCAATGACTTGAATGTAATCGTTTATAATTTTGTGGATATGTTGTCGCATGCCCGCACCGATATGGCCATGATACGTGAGCTAGCGCCTGATGAGTCGGCCTACCGCTCCATCACCAAGTCCTGGATAGAGCACTCCCCTTTGTTAGAAGCGTTAAGGTTGATAGCTGAAAGCGGTTCAAAATTAATAGTGACTACCGATCATGGTACTATTCGTGTGAAGAAGCCATTTAAAATAGTAGGGGACAGAAATACCAACTCCAACTTACGATACAAGCAAGGTAAAAACCTGGGTTATGATGTGAAGGCCAATATTATGGAAGTACCAAAGCCAGAACGATTGTTTTTACCCAAGCTCAATGTATCTACAAGTTATGTGTTTGCTACAGAAGATCAGTTTTTTGCCTACCCAAACAACTATAACTACTATGTGAACTACTATAAAGACACTTTTCAACATGGTGGGGTATCGATGGAGGAAATGATTATTCCAATAATTTCGCTAAATTCGAAATATGGTAAATAGTGCTTTACCGCGATTAACTTTTGAAAGTCGTGGTTTAGAACAATTGGATGTTGCGGCTTCAAAAATCATTGACTTTGCTGATGGCATAAGATTTTGGGTTTTTGAAGGTGATATGGGGGCAGGTAAAACCACGTTGATAAAGGAAATTTGTAACCAATTGAAAGTCAAGGATATAGTAACTAGTCCTACTTACTCAATTATCAATGAATACCGGAACAACGAGGGGGTGCCGATCTATCATTTTGATTTTTACAGGTTGAATGATGAATCTGAGGCCTATGATATAGGTGCAGATGAATATTTTGAATCTGGTGAATATTGTTTGGTTGAATGGCCTTCAAAAGTTCCATCACTATTGCCTGAATCTAATTTTTTAAAAGTGTCCATTGAAATGACGCATGATGATTTCAGGCGTATTGAATTAACCCGTCATGACTAAAAAAGAGCAATCAGGATTTGCCCAGTTGGCTTCAAAAAGCAGCCTATATCCACAGGAGAAACTTATGGCCATTAAGAAGAATAAAAATTCTTTTCTCATTGGTTTGCCCAATGAGATTTCCTTACAGGAAAAAAGAATTACGCTGACACCTGACTCTGTGGCACTTTTGGTTAATAATGGTCACGAAGTTTGGGTAGAAACAAAGGCTGGTGAGGGATCTAAGTTTACTGATAAGCTGTATAGCGAAGCGGGTGCTAAAATAATTTATACTCCTGAAGAAGTTTATAAAGCAGATGTGATTCTAAAAATAGAACCACCCACCATTGAGGAGATTGATTTGATGAAAAATGGGAAAATCCTTATTTCAGCCATTCAATTGGGCAATCAGACACCTGACTATATAAAAGCACTAAATAAAAAGAATATTACTGCACTTGCATTTGAATTTATTCAGGATAAAGTGGGTGGTATGCCCATTATTAGGGCAATGAGCGAAATTGCAGGTAATACCGTAATGTCCATAGCTTCAGAATATTTGAGTTGTGCAAATGGGGGGAAAGGCATCATTTTAGGTGGAATTACCGGTGTACCACCTGCAAAAGTGGTGATCATAGGTGCAGGCACAGTAGGGGAGTATGCAGGTAGGGCGGCTATTGGTCTGGGTGCTGAAATCCAAATATTCGATAATCATATCTATAAACTGCGAAGGATAAAGCAAACCCTCGGGCATCAACTTTATACCTCTACTATTGATACGGTTACTTTGGCAGAGTCCTTAAAGGATGCTGATGTGGTGATTGGGGCATTGAGAGCTGAAAAAGGAAGAGCACGCCATGTAGTAAGTGAAGAAATGGTGGCAGAAATGAAAGAAGACTCATTGATCATAGATTTGAGTATAGACCAGGGCGGATGCGTGGCCACTTCAGAGCTCACTTCATTAAAGAAACCTACCTTTAGAAGATATGGTGTTATTCACTATTGTGTGCCAAATGTAGCCTCCCGGGTAGCTCACACAGCCACTACAGCACTGAGCAACATATTTACGCCTACTATACTTAGAGCTGCTGAAGAGGGTGGGGTAGAAGAGATGATTTTTGCCCACCATTGGTTTATGAATGGTGTTTATACGTTTAAAGGGGGGCTTACCAACGAACATATTGCCCGCAAGTTTGGTATGAAACACAAGGATTTAGCGCTGCTAATGGCCGCTAGGTTTTAATATAGCCCCGTTCCGGTTCAGTACTTAATCGAGGACTTCATCCTTTTGATATCCCGATTCAGTATAAAAATAGTCCGGCTCATCATTATCACGTTTTTTTAAAGCCATAGGGTTGTCATATTTGAGTATCAATTAGAAAATAGGTCACGGTCAATACTTATTTACTTCTAAGATCAAAAACTCAAAAAACAACACACATGAAACAACACAGAACAATCTTCGCAGTACTAACTTTCTTTTTATTAGCGTCTTTTACCCAAGTCCAAAGTCAGGATGAAGGTTTTTTATATGGCAAGGTCACTACCATTGAAGGTAAGTCATATGAAGGAGCACTTCGCTGGGGCAAGGAGGAGGCCTACTGGACAGACTTATTTAATGCTTCCAAAGAAAGAAATGAAAACCTCAACTACCTATCCAGAGAAGAAAGGGAAGACCTTGAAGAGCGCTATCACAGACATAACAATGATTTTGGAGATCGTGTAGGCGAGTGGTTCAATATAAGGTGGAGCCATGATTTCGGTGATGATCGTCACCAACATCAATTTGTTTGTCAGTTTGGTGAAATAAAAACCATCAAACCTACAGGTCGGGAACGAGCAAGGCTAGAGTTAAAAGGGGGACAATCCTTTGAAGTAGATGGCGATGGATACAACGACATTGGTACCAAAGTAAAAGTAATGGATGCCGAGATTGGTGAAGTTGAATTGAGCTGGAGCCGAATTGAGACGGTTGAATTTATGGAAGCGCCATCTAAAATACCTAACAAATTTGGCGAACCCTTATACGGAACTGTAGAAACTTACAGTGGTACTTTTACTGGTTTTGTACAATGGGATCATGATGAGCGTGTTTCTACTGATAAATTGGATGGAGATACTGACGATGGGGATGTATCCATTGAATTTGGCAAACTTAAGTCCATTGAGAGGGATGGATTCAGGAGCCAGGTAGTACTGGCCTCTGGGCGCAGGATGCAGCTTAGCGGCAGTAATGATGTAAATTCAGAAAACCGGGGAATAGTTGTAACCAATAGTAAATATGGTCGGGTTGACATCCCTTGGAAGGAATTTAAAAAAGTTACTTTCGAAAGCCCAAAGGAAAAACCAATGGCCTATAAAGATTTTAAATCCCAGAAGGAGTTAAATGCAGTAGTGAAAACCACAAATGGTGAAACTGTTTCAGGTAGGATTATTTACGACCTAGATGAGTCTCATGACTATGAAGTACTTCAGGGTATGAATGAAGACATTGAGTACATCATCGCATTCAAAAACATAAGTAAAATCATGCCTAAGAATTATGACAATAGCACCATCGTATTGAAAAATGGCGAGCAGATAATGTTAAGTGAAGGGCAGGATGTGTCAGATAAAAACACTGGGATTTTGGTTTTCAGGGAACAAGATCGACCTACCTACATTCCATGGGAAAAGGTAAGGGAAATAATATTCAATTAGAACTAGGTAGTAAATACGAAGCGAAGGGCACCGGCTGAGAAGTCGGTGTTTTTTATTAAACAGTTGGCTTCTCAAACTCGGGACAGTCAAGGCGCAACTCTTTGTCAATCAGTGGTTTCTTTAAATAATGACAATAATGACCACTTTGGTTTTGTTCGTAAAACCGGCAACCAAAGCAAGTTCTTTGTACAGTTAATATACCGCCCCGGTTAAGCTGGAAAATAAGATGGGTCAATGTATTGTACATCAATTTTAGATTTGTTTCATCTAGGTTGTCCAGTACATTTTCAAGTGGCAGGGAATAAGTGTCTAAATCCTTTACCATTTCATTGCCACTTTCAGAAAGCAAGAGGGTATAACTTCTGCTATCTGTAGAAGAGTATTCTTTCTCTACAAACCCTTTTTTGTCCAATATTTTAATGGCGTCACTAATCGTGGGCTTAGTCACATTGAACTCTTTAGCCAAGTGGCTTACATTACACAGCTCAGCCTTGTGTTTTAAAACAAACAATAGGATTTGTATCTGAATAGGGCTGACCCCATGGATTTTGGCTTTTTCCCAAAGTAATGACTTGAAAGCCTCTGAGATTCTTTCCAGCCCTATAATGATATTGCTTTTTAGTTGTTGATCCATATAAAAATGCCTGTAAAGCCAATGGCGATACAGGCAAAGTTAGTAATCCTAATTATTAAGTTAAAGACTAATCGCAATTTTGCATTTCTATAATAGAAAATCCGCTTTCTAAAATAGCTGATTCCAATTCTGGATTAGCATGTTCAATGTGACAAAAAGAGCAGGATTTGGAGTTTATCTCACCTGTATCAAAGGATTTTGTAGATAAATAAGTCTTTCCAAATTCAAAAACTTTTTTAGTGTCTTCCATTGCACTATCTACGAGTATGTCAAAATGCATTATTTTGCCATCTGCCCGTGCTACATAAGTATCCCAAACTGCAACTTCCATAAGCGTTATTTAACGGTGTAAGGTAAAGATAAATTGCCACTGGCTACACTGTAAACTTTGTATACGCCAAGCATTGGTTTTTCCATATCCTCGGTATTTACCTGCATGTAAGCGGCAACGCCATCGTAGCTAAATTGATGTTTATTGCTCATTCTGTAATCGGGAACCACCACTCTTATTACATTCCCTTTTGTGATTACCTGAAATCCGGGAGAATCCATATACATAGGCATTCCTGGATTGGTCGGTGGCAAGATCACGGTTGCATCACCTTTTTCAAACTGCTTTACAGACAAACCGCCTTCTACTCTTTTGTCCTCAGTTAATACCACCCAATGCGGATGCCATATTATACCATCGTTATCATATTTTGAATCTGCATTCTCATCCCAAAGCGGTGTATCATCAAAGTCAGGATGGGAGGTTAATGCTAAGGCTACTATTCCGTCTGTCTGCCCAAAGCCAACATCTGTTGATTTGAGTGAGGTTGGGAATACGTAGCCCAATACAGGGGCACCGTTCAGTTGCCCTGCGGGTGTAGGCGTTGTTTTTCCAGCTTCGCCTTTTACTGTTATTTCCCAAATAGTAGCAGCGAGATCTGCATTGTGTTTCACCTCTACTTTCACAATTTGAAAATTGTCGTTGTCATAATTGCTGCATTTATTGCAGGCCATCACTGTAGAGGTAACGAAGATGATGGCAAGTGTTAAAATCTGTTTCATTGTATATAAATTTTATTTAAAATAAGGATTCCTAACTATATAAATTAAATTTTTTATCCTTTAACATCGGCCATAGAAGCACCAAAATTAAGATGTAGGACATTTCCTGTTGGTGTTAATAAAGCTGGAACAGACTTGATCCCTGCTTTCTCTGCTTCATCTATTCTGTTTCTAGTTTCTCCTAAGTGTACCACCTCTACTTGAGACTTGTCGATAAGAGATAGGATTTCTTGTTCTGCGTTTACACATACTGGACATCCGGCATGATAGAAAATTGATTTTGACATAATAAAAATATTTAGGTTATGACATTATTGTCGATACAAATATAGTAAGGAATCCTAACTAACAAAATATTTCTAAAATATTTTCCCGATTTGATTATATTTATAATGCACTTGATTAGTGCGTTAAACTAAAATTCTTATGAAACCATCGAATAGAAATAGTATTGCGAAACTATCAGGACTTGCTCTAATATTGTCTATTGCGCTCTTTGGGATTGTATTATCATTGAAAAAAAAGGATAAAGTGGCCATTCAATTTTTAGATGGGCCCGACAAGGCCTTGCTTCAGAATGCCTATATGATAAAAGATCCGAATGAAAACAGAATACCTTATGAAAGGTTGAAACAACTGAGGTCAAATAGCTCATTTGCCCGAAATCAAGAAGAATCAAGGGATTTTAATTGGAAAAATATTGATACGGAATATCCAGGCCGGTCTAGGGCCCTTTATTTCCAATCCACTACTCAAACTTTATATTCCGGGGCTATTACAGGAGGGTTGTGGAAAAACACCGATTATAAAAGCAATTCAAAATGGGAAAATATCATTGGATTTAATGGGGTAGCGGTTAACTGCATTGCTCCAGACCCTAATGATGAGAACATAATTTATATCGGGACAGGGGAGTCATTTACTGCTTTTACGAACTATAGAGAATCCACTGGTTTGGGCAATGGAATATTTAAATCCACTGATGGCGGCACTAAGTGGGATAGAATAGATGCGACTGATGGGTTTTACTATGTAAATGATTTGGTTGTGAGAAATGAAGAAGGCGTAAGCGTTCTATATGCCGCTGTTGGTTCGGGGGAGTACAGGGGCAGAACGTTTGTTCAGGAAGGTCTTTATCGCTCAGCTGATCAAGGTAATACCTGGAGTCAGGTTTTACCAAAAATTCCTGGTTCAGAAGAACTTTATCAAGTAGCAGATATAGAGATTGCCAGCAACGGAAGGATGTTTTTGGGTACTATGAGAAACTCAAAAAATAATGGAGGATCAATAGTTTTATATAGTGATGACGCAGTTAACTGGAATGTTTACAATGGTTTTAATAACTGGGTATCGGGCCAAGGCGGTTATTATGCCGGTAGATCATTAATCAAAGCTGCGCCTTCTAACCCCAATCATATATATGCTGTATTCTCAATGGGAAGTGAAAACAACCTAGATCAGTTAAGGGATTTTTATACCGAAATATGGCAAAGTTTGGACGGAGGGCTGAATTGGTCAATGATACCCTCATCAGAAAGTATAGGCGTGTTCTCGTTGCCTTGGCATGCGATGGCCTTAGCTATCGACCCCAACAACGAAAACAAGATCATTGTGGGTGGTTTGGATGTCTATGTGTTAAACGATGCCTCCTCTCCGGACATTTCTTATTTCGATTGGATTTATTTATCCAATTGGGCATCTAAATTTTATGCAGCCACACCCGGCATATCAGCTGAAGAAAAACAAGCATATCTAGATCGATATGTCCATGCAGATATCCATGATATTCAATTCATTGGCGGAAGTTCAGATGAGGTTCTGATTACTACTGATGGTGGTGTTTTTTATTCCTCGAACATGGGCTTGACTAATTCAATTGATCCAGAAAATCCAGTTCAGGAATTTCCTGTTTTCAAAACCCCTAATAATGGATTGAACACCTCTCAATATTATTATGCAAGCCTTCATCCCGGAAAGGGTAGAATGGAATTTATTGGGGGTCTTCAGGATAATGGAAGTATTTATAAAAACTTTACGACTGGGGTGAATAATGAACAGAATATTTCAGGTGGTGATGGTGGCTATAGTTTTTTTGATAGTGACAATGATAACCTGAAGATCACAACCGTGTATGGTAATCGTTTTTATATCCATATTGGTAATACGACCTACAGTTACGGAATCATTAATGGATTATTTGTAAACCCTATGGACTATGATGACGAATCGAATTTGATATATTCCAATACAGCTACAAGTAGCTATGGAGGACTTTACACTTCTCTAAAAGGCAGATACTATGATACTCTTGAAGTTATTAATGTAAATAAGTATCTGGTCACAGATGATTTGGGTCTGGATACCTTGGAATTTGTAAAATTGAATGCCGGTCTAGAAGAAGCGATTACAGCAATTAGATTGGTAAGATCATCCGCTCCGCTCAACAAAACTGCTATAATTGGGACAGAAAATGGTCAGGTTTTTAAGGTAGAAGGACTGCCTTATGAAGCAATTTCTACTAAGATTGATGATTCAAAACTGCCTATTGGTTACATTTCGTCCATCGATGTGGGATCTGATGTGAACACCATATTGGTAACGATTTCAAACTTTGGATTACCTTCTGTTTGGATAACTACAGATGGAGGTTCTACCTGGTCTGATATTGAAAGAAATTTGCCAGATATGCCCGTAAGATGGGGCCGCCTTAATCCATCAGATGATAATAAGGTGATCATAGCTACAGAAATGGGGGTTTGGGGATTGGAAAATGTGGAAAGTGAGAATGAAGAATGGAAAAGTTACAATATAGGTTTGCCATTGATAAGGGTAGATATGATTGATTTAAGGGCATCTGATAACACCATTCTGGCTGCTACGCATGGTCAAGGTATTTTTATTGGGAATTATCGTCAGGACGGAATAGAGGTTGTTGGCGTTGATCAAAATCAAATTGAAAACAATAAAATATTATTCTACCCAAATCCGGTCAAGGACGTTTTATACGTGCCAAAAACGTCTGGGATTAGTAACGTTAAGGTATTTGACATGCAGGGTAAGCTTGTGCTTTCCTCATTAATTAGCCCTGATCAATCTATAAATGTCGGTACGCTAGCTACTGGTACCTTTATTGTAAAAGGATATGATGTACGTGGTAAGGAAATAGCTCTTCAAAAAATTATAAGGACAAGATAGTTTACTCCGAATAATCTTTAAGAAGTGCCCGATAATTGGCCAATATTTTGGAGCGGCTTACAAAACCAAGAAAGGCACGGTTTTCGTCCAATAGGGGAAGTTGCCAAACGTCAGCCTCATCAAACATTTTGGTTACTTTCATTACTGAATCATGCGTTGATATTTCAAATGCAGGATTAATTGTCAATTCACTTACGCTGGTTTCATCAGGGTGTCTTCTTCCCATCAGAAAAGGCCTTAATTGTTCCCGGGTTAAAATTCCCCAAAACTGTTTGTTACTATCAACCACGGCCATACTATTCTGATCACTGTTCCTGAATTTATACATGACCTCCTCCATACTTTCGATAGTCCCTATAACGACTGAAGATGGGTTTATACAATCTTTGAGTGGAATATGGGAAAGTATGTTTTGGTCCTGTCGGGTTGTAAATATCTCGCCATCATCCGCAAGTTTACGATAAACCGGGTTAATCGGAGAGAAAAACCGATTAATCGTGTAGGCGATTACGGAAACTATCATTAGAGGAATAAACAAATCATACCCCGTACTACTTTCTGCAATTAGAAATATGGCCGTTAATGGTGCATAAAGTGCTCCTGACATTACACCTGCCATTCCTACCAACATTAAATTTGTGACGGGTACATTTTCCATCCCCATAGCGGTTAACACGTACCCAAATAGATAGCCAAGTAAGCCACCTGCAATTAAAGAGGGAGCAAAATTACCGCCATTACCACCAGAGCTTAATGTAATACTGGTAGCGAAGGCCTTGAACATAACGGCCAATGCCAAAAAGAAAATAATAACTAAATGTGATGGTTCAAAATACCTGAACAGACTTTCATGGATCAAATGGTCAATATTGCCTTGATGCAAAATTCGGATATTGGAATACCCTTCTCCGAACAATGGTGGGAATGCCACGCACAAGAGGGAAAGCAATATCCCACCTACTAAAGCCCTTAATAATACTTGCTTTTTAAACCGACCAAAAAACCGGTGCACCCGTTGGCCTACCACCAAAAAATAGCGTGCATATAGGCCAGTAATAACACCAAGCCCAATAAAATAAATAATGTTGATATAATTGAAAGCATCTCGTTCGTGGAGGATAAAAATGGCATCTTCATTAAGAATGACACGCGACAAAAGACTCCCACAAATAGCTGCAATAACTAAGGGTATAAAATCTGTAAATACGAGCCCGGTCAGTAATATTTCAAAAGCAAACATGACACCTGCAATAGGTGCGTTGAATGCAGCGGCAATACCAGCAGCAGCCCCAGAGGCCAGCAACAACGTCCTTTCTTTGAACCCCAATCGGTAACGTTGTGCATAATTGGAACCGAAAGCCGAACCAGTGACAGCAATGGGGGTTTCCAGCCCCGCAGAGCCACCAAAACCCACAGTGACAGCACTCTGTATTATCTGAGAATACATTTTATTTGATTTAATCCTACTTTCATTTTGGGCTATATCTTTCAATACAAATGAAAGCTCTTTGTCCTCTTCAGAATTAAAAAGGTATTTGACAATAATGGCCGTTAAAACGATACCCAAGAGTGGAAAAATAGCATAGACCAACAGTCGCTCTTCAAATGCAACGTCTTTTGTAACGAAGGATTGGATATGATGAACCAGTGTTTTTAAGAGTACACCAGCCAATCCAGCACTTAAACCAACGAGTACCCCCGATAAAACCAGAAACTGTGAACGGGTAAGTTTGTTTTTTATCCAAAAAAGTAGAATCTCTACAATATTGAATTTCCTGAACGGGTAGTCACTAAATGCTTTTTTAAAGCGTAAAAAACTGATATAAAGCTTCTTTATCCTGAGATTCATTAATTGTGCTTACCAAGTGTAAATGCACACAAAGCTTGATTATTTTCGGCTTTTATTCAAGATGTTAGGCCATTCATTTATGCAAACGCCCAATTAATCTTAAAGACTTAGCCTGAATCCAAATACAGGTAGATTACCTTGCATAAAATCCAGATCATTTGACCTTGTAAAGCCCATGTGCTCATACATTTTCCAGGCTATCTGCATTGACTTTGTGGAGTGTATAATCATTTGGTTTAGGTTTTCCTCCTTTGCTTTTTGGATACACGCCATAGAAAGGAGCTTGCCAAGGCCTTTTCCTCTAGCTGTTGGATCAACAGCTAGAAGACGAAAGCCAGCTGCATTTTTTACCTGAGGGGCCGTACCTCCAGACCGATAATATTTCATGTCTCCAATATATACCACTCCACCACCAATGTGGCCACTGCCGTCAACTGCTATCAGCAGTTTGGTCTTTGGATCTTTTGTAAGCCTGCCAATATCAGCGAGCATAGTATAATAAGCAGGCATCTCTTCTTTTGAAGGAAAACCTTCCAATTGTGAATAAACTTGCACCATTAATTGGCCAATTAAATGAAATTCATTTTTATTAGCTTCACGAACAGTGTAGGGCTGATTCACTATTGGCAATTATTATATTCCTCAAGAATTACATCGATATTAAGCCTTCCAACGACACCATCAAGTATTTTTGCTTTTAGTGCGTTACAATCTTCAAAATATGTGGAGAATACTTCAGAAAAATCTTTCTTTCTGATCCATTTGAAATCTTTTTCACCTGTTTTACGGAAATAGAGGTCGGTACTGGTGGAAGTATAATTAGATGACCCGTTAACCCCACCTGGGCCATACATTGAGTAGGCAGTAGAAACAGTCATACTTTTGTATAAACTAACTTTTTGTCCTTCTACAATGACTTGATAAAAGGAAGCCATATTAGCAGCAAATTTATTATCATCATACCCAAATTCGATAAGCTCGCTTGGCAGGTATTTCACCAAACTGCCATCCAGCTTTACAAAACTGACCTCAGCATATTGCCGGGCGGCATTGTAGAAGTCTTTGATTAGCCCTTCTGTTTTTACAGAATCATTGGTAATGACATAGCCTTCCTTGTATTTGTTTTTGGCTTTTAACTTTTGGTATTTCGCAGATTCCTGAGCGTAGCTAGAAATTGACAGCGCTAGTACTAGTAGTAGTGTGATTGATTGTTTCATAGGTCTAAATTATGCCAAACCTTTATTAGTGGCAAGGTAAAGCCATTTGATATTTTCATATCCCATTTCAGCATCTCTCGAATAGGACACCGAGGCAACTTATTCTAACTCAGAGTCCCTTGCAGGAGATTAGGGAAGCCGGGAGAGACAGCCTTACTTCTTTAATGAAACAGCCACCTGATCACCTGATTGAAACAAACCAGCCTCAGCTTTCACAACTATACTGTCTTTGTTTGTTTCAACAAATACTTCATCGTAGCTACCAAAGTACATTGTCCGAATTACCTTACCCTTTACACCCTTAACAGATTTGGATAGTTGAAATCTCTCTGGCCTGATGATTACTTTACCCTTCCTATTATTGATATGGTTGATGGACAGCCCCCAGTCTGTTGGATTTATGAGGTTGAAACTTCCAAAGAGACCAGCGGTGTGCTCGTCTATCGGGTGATTGTAAACTTCCAATGGCATGGCCTTTTGAATTATTTTACCTGCTTTTAAAACGACAATTTCATCTGCCCAGGCCAGTACATCCAACGGATCGTGCGAGACCAATACGATTGTACTGTCCAGTTCTTTTTCTAAATCAAAGATCACTTCTTTTATTATCCGCTTGTGGGATAAATCAAGGTTGGAAAAGGGCTCATCAAGCAGCAGTATTTCAGGTGATTTTATGATTGCTTTGGCAAGGGCTACCCGCTGTCTTTCACCGCCAGAAAGCTGTCCGGTATCAGCGTCCAACAGATGGGTTATACGGCAAGCAGTATAGGTTTTATGTGCATCTTCTAGGGTTATCTCATAAGGATCATATAGATATTGTTCAATCGTGATAAACCGAGGAAGTTCAAAATGCTGTGATAAATAGGCAATCTCGGCATGGCCCGGAACCAATTGATCTTCCGGCCCACGGACTTTTGTGCCTTTAAACAGTATCGATCCAGTATCAGCCTGCTCAAGGCCAGCCATTAGCCGTAATAAAGTTGACTTACCAGAACCTGTCTCACCTATAATGGCAGTTTTTGCGCCCTTCTTTATCAGTAAGTTGGTTTTTAGCAAACCTTTGCTGCTCTTGGGATATTGTTTGGTGACGTTTTTTAATTCGAGTAAAGCCATTAACAGTATTTATTGTTTCGTCATTTGGATGCCAAATGCATATTTGGGTAAAGATAACGTACTATTTATTCTGAAGCATATCGGTAAGGAAGGTTGTTCGGATGAACTACAACTTTCATTGGCTTTCGCAGAGAACGCAACACTGGTTGTAGCGGACGCTTAGCGTCCGCTACAACCTTTCTTTTTAGTCTATATGTCTAAATAATAGCAGTCGTAGGACCGTTGCACTTAACCTACGACCAGTTGGAAGCCAAATCCTGACTGCACTAAACCTGTCAGGTTTAATTTTAGTAAGGCCTTCATACGTTCAAGATTTGCAGCTTTAAGTAATGACAAACCTGACAGGTTTTTAAAAGTTAAAAAGTCGGATTAAAAATCCTATGATATTTATTCGATATTATAAATGTCGAATAGATGAGTGAATCTGGGGATTGCCACGCTCACCCATTCGATTGTCATCGAATTGTGTTCACTCGCAATGACTAAATAAATGAAGGGGATTACTCAGTCTACGTATGGACTCCTTCGTAATTATTCCTCCTTAGTGTCTCTCGAAAAGGATTCTGATGAAAATCAAGACAAGTGCCGTTTGTTATCCTGACTCTAAACCTGTCAGGTTTAATTTTAGTCAGGCCTTCATCCGCTTAAAGATCAACAGTTTTAAGTAATGAAAAACCTGACAGGTTTTTAAAAGTTAAAAAGTCGGATTAAAAATCCTATGATATTTATTCGATATTATAAATGTCGAATAGATGGATTTCATATTCGCCTTTCTTACCGGTTCCAATGTATTCTTTTTCAAAAAGAATCAAGTTACCTTCAAATTTTAATGGCTTTATAAATCCTTTGTCAGCTTTTGATACACGAGCAAACTTTCCATTCTCTAAGTCAATAATAGTCAGAGTTGTTATTGGTCCTTTTTGATAGTCAGTTGTCAACCATTCTTGAAGAGCCAAATATTTAGAATCTGGATGCCATTTAAATTCAAATCCAAAAATTCTATTAGATATAATTTGTCCGTCTAATTGGATCTTGTAATAAGTTGGTCCGAATCTAATTTCACCTTCAAATATGAAGTTAAAACCGTGTTTCTTATCTGGTGATTTATATGCTCCTTTAATATCGTTCTCCATTTTTATTTAATGCACCACAACGCCTAGCTATGATGAGTGGGGATTAGAAAGCACTAACCTCTCATCTCGCACATAGCCACGCCTTGATTTAAATTTAAAACTTGTGGCGGACTTTCCAATCCCCACGAAAATATTTAGACCGATGAAACCCCATTCATTCATAGGTTTTGTTAAGCGCTTTTTATTGCTTTTATTATGTATTCTTCTAATATTTTCATCATTTGTTTATTGCCTTTTGGCTGGTTCTGATACCAGTTTTGAGTGAATACTATTACAGTATTTAGTTTAGGGATAACGAATATTCTTTGAAGCCCAAATCCTGAAGCGTAAAATGACTGATATTCTCCTATTTGTATTAGCTTCCAATGAAGTCCATAATCTGAACCAGAAATTTGTTCTGTAGTGGATTTTTTAATCCATGATTCGGAAATTATTTGCTTGTTTTCCCATTTTCCCTTGTTCAGATATAATTGACCTAACTTTGACATATCACGTGGAGTCATCCAAAGTCCAGTAGCAGTATTCGTTAATTCCGCATAATTAGATTCATAACTAATATTTGGCTTTTTAGCTGGGATTTCATCTCCAGCTGTTTTTGTCCAAAATTCGGCTTGTTTATTCCACTCATAGTTCTCTATACCTAATTCTTTGAATAGTGTATTTTTTGCAAATTCATTGGCTTGTTGCCCCGTAGCATTATAGATGATTGGTGCCAAAAGCATTGAATTAGCTGAGCTATATTGAAATTTAGTGCCTGGTTTAAATTCCTGTGGGAGTTCAAGAGTGTAGTTAACCATATCTTCGGCATAAGGTAATTTTCTACCTGATTCTGTCAGGTCACCATTCCATTCAAGTCCAGTCCCCATTTCAAGGACATTTTTAATAGTTATCGCATTTTGACTTTCATTTAGTTTGTTGGCATATGTCCCTAAGTATTCAATTATACTGTCATTTTCATTTCTGATTTGCCCTTCATCAATGGCAATTCCTATTAAGGCTGAACTAAAGCTTTTTGTACAGGACCATAGTTTGTGCTTTTTATTCTTATCATATCCATTAAAATATTCATCTAACACCAGTTTGCCATCTTTTACAATTAGAAGAGCATCTATGTTTTTAAATTTATTTGTTTGGATACTGGAAACAAGTTGAGAAATCAGCAGTGTATCAATATCTGAATCCATGAGTGAGGAAGTCTGCCACCCATCACCAGTATTTTCAGGTATTTGATATTCATATTTAGCTTCCTCCTTGCATCCGATTAAGATTAGTAATATCGATGTAATTAAAGTAAATCTTTTCATCATGAATGACATCATTGCGCTTAACGCCTGTGCAGCAAGCGTATGCCACCCAGACTGATTTGCATTAAAAGTAATGAAATTCTGCGTTTCCGACCTAGTTGCAGCGACCTTGGCGAAGAACTTTCTCTGCCCGTTGCAAGCCCTCATCTGCTTGAGGGCGAAGATCACAATAAGACCAAGGAAGACCTGCGCTTAAAGCCAAGAACTCAAAACGCAGAATGAATGGGATAAAAGGTATCGCTTTGTAGAAAGCACTTTCGCATATGCTTTGCT
>DDIU01000052.1:0-991 GCA_002338655.1 Flammeovirgaceae bacterium UBA1842
TAGGGGATTTAGGGGTAAGTGTAAGGTAAAATTTCGATTAAACTTCATTTTTCTCGGACGCCAAATATTTTTTAACTTACTCTGTAACCATTTGTCAAAGGCGTGGTATGTAGGACTGAAAATTATAATTAGTGGAAGAAACACTTACTGATGAATGGCTTATGGAAGCTGTTAAAAGAGGAGAATTAAATAGAGCTTCTTTATTATTTGATCGCTACCATAAGCATCTGTACAACTTTTTTGTAAAGATCACCATGGATAAAGACCTGGGGCATGACCTTACGCAAAATGTTTTTATGAGAATGATACAGTACAGGCATACTTATCAGAATGGTGCGATTTTTAAATCATGGATTTTCAAAATAGCGCGGAACATTTATGCAGATCATTATAAGAAAAACAAAATGATGGTAAGCGATGACAACCTTGAAATAATGGATCAAAAGTTAGTGGCAACAGACGATTTATTAATAGAAGATGAACAGCATAAGCTTTTGTACATCGCGCTTTACAAACTGAAGCCAGAGCAGAAAGAGATGCTGTTATTAAGCAAATTTCAAAAAATGAAATACGAAGAAATAGCAAGTATATATGACACCACTGTGGGGGCAATAAAAACCAAAGTGCATCGGGCCATGGGCCAGCTTAAGGAAAATTACCTTGAACTTGAAAAAATATAAGCATGGAAGAGAGCAAAATGATAGCGTTGATAAGCGATTATATAGAGGGGCACCTTTCGGGCAAGTTGAAAGCTTTTGTGGAAAAACAAATAAACGAAGATGAACACTGGAAAACCACTTATGACAAGTTCAGTGAGCTCAGTAATATGATGGCCACTGACGTGGAAATAGAAGCCCCCGCTTCTTTGAAAGATGATTTTCAGCAATTCCTTAACGCAGAAATCGAAAACACGAAAGTCAGATCAATACAGCCGTCCACTTCTTATAAAAGGTGGTATCAAGTGGCTGCCGCGGTAGCCATACTGGCGGTT
>DDIU01000052.1:1091-3406 GCA_002338655.1 Flammeovirgaceae bacterium UBA1842
GTTAGCCATACTGGCGGTTGGGTTTGCATTGGGTATATCAATTAACAAAAGCAATACGGATGAAATTGATCAGTTGAAAAAAGAAATGGCCGCTACAAAAGCCCTGGTTTTAAACTCACTTAACGATCAGTCTGCGAGCTCAAGAATTGGAGCAGTTAATGCCAGTTATTTAATCGCTGATATGGACAATGACATCATCAATGCTTTTGTAAATACACTAAATACCGATGAAAATATAAATGTTCGGTTGGCGGCTCTTGAAGCACTAAGAAAATATGCTGATGATGAAAAAGTACGAAAGGCATTGATTGCCTCGCTGAGCATTCAAGATAAGCCCGCAATGCAGATCGTGCTCATTGACTTATTGGTTCAGCTAAAAGATAAAAGGGCCCTAGCGCCACTTAAAAAAATAACTGAAGATGAAGAAAATATTGATGCCGTACGTGACGAGGCAAATTATGGAATCTTCAAATTATCGTAAAACTCGAGTGAATAAACAATAGCCTTCCGAGGCAAAAAATCAAAGTAAACAACTAAAAATGGAAAAGATGAAAAAGTTAAAATTAATAGGTCTGGTGTGTTTAGTAATAGCCTTTGGTCAAGGTAAATTAAATGCCCAGAATTCGAACGAGTATAAATTAGATATGAGTTCGGGAAAACTAATGGTGAAGGAACTGGACAATGTAGAATTTGAAGCCAGTACAGGAAGCTCTGTAATTATAACCAATCAGGACAAGAACCAAGAACGATCGGAAAGGGCAAAAGGATTGAAGCTCATTAATGGCATGGGTATGGAAGACAATACGGGCATTGGCCTGAATGTTGAAAAAACTTCAGAGGGTGCAGTGATCAACCAAATTTCAAGAATGGGATCGGGCAAGTACCTGATCAAAGTGCCCAAGGGGATCACCATAGTGTTTGAAAACGGATCGGTGTACAGCGATAAGGTGACCTTCAGGAATATTACCAGTGAAATAGAGGCAACAACAACACATTGCAAAATATACCTCGATAACGTAACTGGCCCTATGACCATAAGTACGGTTCATGGAAATATTGAAGGTAATTTTGGTTCGATAAACCAATCCAGTCCTATTTCCATCATTTCCACCCATGGAAGAATCGATTTGTCTATTCCACCGGCAGCTAAAGCCAATTTTACGATCAGTACCAATTGGGGCGAGATTTACTCTGATCTGGACTTGGTAATTGAGAAAAATACGGAAAGCATGAAGCGCTATAACATGAACAAGGTGAATGGTAAGTTAAATGGCGGTGGTGTGAGTTTTAATATCTCATCTACGCACGGCACTATCTATTTGAGGAAGAAATAATACCAAATGGCACTTGTAATCTAAGTGCCTTTTTAAACACTAACTTATAGGAGTCATGAAAAAGATAATTAGCCTAATACTATTGGCTGGGGTGGCAAATTTTGCCCTCTGCCAAACGAGAATTAACAAAACGATAGCTACGAAAAACGGTCAAAATGTGTCCATGAATTTCACTTGGCCCGATTTGATTCAGGTGAACACCTGGGATAAAAATGAGATCAAAATAGAAGCCTTGGTGAGTATTAATCAGGGTCAAAATGATGGTGCGTTTAAATTGCAGATGGATGAAGCTGGGGGATCACTAAACATTTATTCGGAAATAGAAAACCATGAGACCCTACCTAAGAAAATAATGATCAGGTCTGGGGGCGAGGAATATTTCTTTAATACGGATGACAGAAACAGTCCCGAAGTGGTTCGGTTTTTAGAAGAAAAAGGATCTTCTGGATATGAATTTATGAACTACGGTGTGATCAAAGACATCAAACTGGTGGTGCATGTTCCTGCCAACATCAATTTGGACATCTATAGTAAATATGGAATGGTAGAGGTAGTGGGTTATACAGGCAATCTGCACGTTCATTCTAAATTTGGTGGGGTGGATGTAACTGTGCCTGTCGCCAAGAACACCATTAAAGCGGGCACCAAATTCGGCAAAAAATACACTAACCTGGATCAAAAGTTTGATGTCATTGCTTTTGGGGATAGCCCTGGTAAATGGGATTGGGTGTCGTGCGCTATCAATGGTGGCGGAGCGGAGCAGGAATTCAAATCGGAATTCGGGAATATTTATATTAGGAAATAATCAATCAGTACGCAGTGGGCCGGATTTATTCCGGCCCTTTACCAATAAAAGACAGCTTACTATACCGGTGGGCAGGTTTCCCTAACCTAGGGACCCGGAATGAATCCAGAAACAAGCCCGTTAAGGTTTTAGCCACTTCACCTCTTCATTTTTTGAGGCCAAAAAACGAAGCAAAA
>DDIU01000020.1 GCA_002338655.1 Flammeovirgaceae bacterium UBA1842
AATGGTCAGTAATTAGTGATCAGTATCTAGACCCTATCTCACCAACCTCTCTTTTTGACCCGGACATACCATAAAGTATGCCCGCGGTCTGCTATCAATTCACATCCATTCAAAGAACTTTTTCCCTTTTTAGTACAGAGTACAAAGTAATTGGTACAAAATATCTACCGGGATTTGTTGAGCAACAATAAGCAGCTTCCCCGCCCATTTAAACTCCGTTTTTTCAGCGCCCCACGTGATCAAAACCTTCTGCTTTTATCACCGTTTTTCCGAAAGCGAGTGCAAAGATAAGTTAACAATTCTCTTATCCAAAAATTATTCGATAAATATTTTTTGAACACCGAATTCATCCCCACACCCTCTCAACCAATACCCCCGCTCTTTTAGCAAGGGTCTGCAAAGGTAATAACCTTTTACTCTATCACAATAAATGTGTGAGAAATTATTTGAAAATTTATTGGTGAGCCAAAACCTGCCCTCTAATAACTGTTTGAGTGCGGTCTGGACCAATAGACACCATATTAATTGGAACGTTTAATTCCTGCTCCAAATAATAAACATAGTTTCTTAATTGTTCAGGGAATTTTTCAAACTCATCAACACCCTCTAAAGATGTACTCCAACCCTCCATCTCAATTAATATTGGTTCAATTTTTTCCTCAACAATTTCATAGGGCATAATATCTATTATTCGTCCATCCTCCATTTTATACCCTGTACATACTTTTATTTTCTTGAAAACATTGAGCACATCAGCTTTCATCATAAACAATTGAGTTACCCCATTGATCATGATAGCATACTTCAATGCTGGAAGGTCTAGCCAACCACACCTCCGTGGTCTCCCCGTAGTGGCACCGAACTCATTACCTTCCTTCTGCATTAACTTCCCATCTTCATCGAACAATTCAGTAGGAAACGGTCCCCCGCCTACTCGTGTGCAGTATGCTTTAAAAATTCCAAATACTTCACCTATTTTATTTGGAGCTACACCTAGGCCACTGCAAGCTCCAGAAGCTGTGGTGTTAGAACTTGTAACGTATGGGTAACTGCCAAAGTCAACATCCAATAATGAACCTTGCGCCCCTTCTGCAAGAACCTTAGAGCCATTTGATAATTCATCATTTACAGCATATTCACTTTCAATTAGCTCAAACTTCTTTAGAAACTTAATGGACTCGAAAAAATCCGTTTCGAGCTGTTTAAGTTCGTACTCACTTTTATAAAAGCCCAATATCCTTTCGTGGCTTTCCACGAGCTTTTGATATTTCTTTTTAAAAGAAGGTAAAACAATGTCACCAACTCTCAATCCTTGCCTTGCTATTTTATCTTGATAGGCTGGGCCTATGCCTTTTAATGTAGATCCAATTTTCTTTTTTCCCTTTGCAACTTCATATGCCGCATCAAGAAGCCTATGAGTCGGAATAATCAATTGAGCTTTTTTAGAAATAAATAGATTGGCGAAAACATCTAAGTTGTATTTAGCCAAAGCCTCAATCTCCTTTTTAAATATGACTGGGTCTAATACCACTCCATTGCCAATTATATTCTTAATGTCCTTTCTAAAGATTCCAGAAGGTATTTGGTGTAAAACATGTTTTATACCATCAAACTCAAGGGTATGACCTGCATTTGGCCCTCCTTGAAATCGCGCAACTACGTCATATTTGGGTGCAAGATAGTCTACAACTTTGCCTTTACCTTCATCTCCCCATTGGAGGCCTAATAAAATATCCAACTTCATTATTTTAAAGAATTTTTCAGTACTTCAATTGCTTTACTTTCTGTTTCTTCGATTATGAAGATGGCATTGAGTTTAGTGATGATTAATAATTTTTTCACGCTTTCCGAAGGTTTTAAGAGGCACATTTCACCACCTTTATTGCGAAATTTAGTGAGTGTAGTTATAAGTACTCCAATTCCACTACTGTTAATGTACCTTAATCCGGAAATATCAACGACACACAATTGAATATTCTTTTGAATATGATCATTAACTACTTCAATGATATCTATACCATTGTCCTCCCCAATTAAATCACCTTTCAAATCAAGGAAAAGTATATTGTCTTTTACTGTATGTTCAAAACTCATGTTGTCTTTTTAGTCTTATTGTTGGTACTTTTATCGGTCTTTAACTTTATCCTGCAATCACCACAAATGCCATATAAATTGAGTGAATGATGAAGAATATCAAAATTCAATAGTTCACCAACCATAGTTTGTATATTATGAATTCGTGGGTCACAAAATTCAACAACTTTATGGCACTCAGTACATATTAAGTGATCATGTTGTTTATAGCCATATGACTTTTCATATTGTGCTAAGTTTCTCCCAAATTGATGTTTGCTTACTAAATCGCACTCCACTAGTAAGTCCAATGTATTATAAACAGTGGCCCTACTAACTCTATAATTCTTATTCTTCATACTGATATAAAGTGACTCTACATCAAAATGACCGTTACGTGAGTATATTTCCTCAAGAATAGCATAACGCTCAGGGGTTTTACGAAGCCCTTTATTCTCCAAATAGGCTGTAAATATTTTATTTACTTCCTGATATACTTTTTCATTTAATGCCATGAAATTTACTCTTTAAGGACTGCAAATATAGTATTCTTTGTGTAAATACTCTGAAAGCCGAACCCTATTCCTTCGGCTCTGAGCGGGAGACTTTTACTACGCCCTCTACTTTCTCCAATTTAGATGTGAGTAAATCCAAATGACGAGTGTCATTAATGTACAGCATGATCTCCCCTTCAAATATTCCAGTATCTGTATCGATTGACATTGATCGCATATTTACCTTTAACTCTTCTGAAATAATCATGGTAACATCATTGATCAGACCTACTCTATCAGTGCCAATAATTTTCAGGCTTACAAGGAAGGAAGACATATGTTGTGATGCCCATTTTGCTTTTACAACTCGATGTCCGTGGTTAGCCAGCAGCTCTGGGGCATTAGGACAAGAAGGACGATGAATTTTTATGCCTTCTGTTACGGTTACAAATCCGAATACACTGTCACCAGGAATGGGATTGCAACATTTCGCCAACTTGTAGTCAATGACGTCCATGTCCTCCCCTATTAGCAACACATCGTCTGACTTAACTTTTACAATTTCCTTTTCAAAAGATTTTGCATCCGAAATTCGAGTTGATGGCTTTGATTTTATTGTACTGGCTGGTTTAAAATCTTTAAACCTCCTTAAATCCTTATTATCAATTAGGCCTTTACCTGTTTGGTAGAATAGCTCAAACTGATTGGGTAAATTAAAATAGGCTCTCAACTTATCGAAGGTGTCATTATTCGGTTCAATTTTGAAATGCTTCAACTTGCGGTACAAAATCTCCTTACCTTCGTCAACGATGTGTTTCTTATCTTCTTTAAGTCCTTCTTTTATTCTGGACTTGGCTTTTGAAGTAACGACAAACCGTAACCAATCTTCATTTGCCTTTTGCTTGGTAGATGTGAGTATTTCTACCTGATCGCCATTTTTTAGCGCGTAATTTATGGGTACTAATTTCTGGTTTACCTTGGCTCCAATGCACTTAGCGCCAACCTCAGAATGAATTTCAAAAGCAAAGTCTAATGCGGTGGCTCCCCTCGGCAATGTTTTCAATTCCCCTTTAGGTGTAAAAGCAAAAACCTCATCATTGAACAAATTACCTCTGAAATCATCAACGAATTCCAATGCCGAAGAGTCATTCTGCTCTAACATGTCCCTGACCTTTGAAATCCATTGTTCCAGTCCTGAGGCACTTGTAGTTTCGTTGTCTTTATATTTCCAATGGGCAGCATACCCTTTTTCAGCTATGTCATCCATACGGTGCGTTCTTATCTGAACTTCAACCCATTGCCCATTCTTTGCCATGACTGTGGTGTGTAGTGACTCATAACCGTTGGCTTTAGGCGTGCTTATCCAATCTCGCAGTCTATCAGGATTTGGCTTATAAAAGTCAGTGACAATAGAATAAACCTGCCAACAAACTGCCTTCTCATTTTCGACTGGCACATCAAGAATAATACGGACTGCAAATAGGTCATATACCTCTTCAAAAGGAATATTTTGCTTTTTCATTTTATTCCAAATGGAGTATACTGATTTTGGACGGCCCTTTATTACATAATTTAGTTTTTGTTCATTTAAACTTCTTTGTATCGGACGAATAAAGCTTTTTATAAATTTATTTCTTGTCTCCTTGGCAACATCTATTTTTCTAACAAGATCTTCAAAAACTTGAGGTTCGGTATATCTAAGATATAAGTCTTCCATTTCAGATTTGAAGGCATACAACCCAAGTCGGTGTGCAAGTGGGGCGTATAAAAAAATAGTTTCTGAAGCAATCTTATATTGCTTATTTACCGGCATACTATCCAGAGTCCGCATATTGTGCAACCTATCGGCTAATTTGACCAAGATTACCCGTACGTCTTCTGAAAGGGTTAGCAGCATCTTTCTGAAATTTTCGGCCTGCTGTGAGCTACCATGCTCAAATACCCCTGATATTTTTGTAAGCCCATCAATTATACGAGCTATCTTTTTGCCGAAATCGCGCTCAATTTCCTTAATGGTCCACTCGGTATCTTCAACCACATCGTGTAATAGCGCTGAAATAATAGAAGTAGTGCCCAACCCTATTTCGTCAACGCATATCTTTGCCACTGCCATTGGGTGAAAAATGTAGGGTTCACCTGATTTACGTCTAGTACCACTATGTGCCTCAAGGGCGGTATTGAAAGCCTTACGAATCAATTTGGAGTCATTGTCTTTCAAGAAAGGCTTGGCGTGCCTTAACAATTGTCTATATCTTCTAACTATCTCTCTATTTTCTTCCTCTACGTCTATAGCAATCATTTGAAAAAGGTAAGATCAAAATTATGAAAAAACTTAAAAGCCATATTTGTTCTATCAAAAAATATAAATACATTTGCACTCCATTTTAAGGAATGCGGGTGTGGCGAAATTGGTAGACGCACTAGACTTAGGATCTAGCGCTTCACGGCATGGGGGTTCGAGTCCCTCCACCCGCACAAAGAAATACCCTCGATCACGATGAAAATTTATCGAGATTGAGGGTTTTTATTTAAAATCACCACTATATAACCTTTATTGCATTGGACATCTCATTAGACAAAAGAAATTCAACGGAAGCCTTAATTAAAGTTAAGTTAAAGGAGTCTGATTATCAACATAATGTTGAAGAAAAAGTAAAAGACTATGCCAAGAAAGCCAGCATCAAAGGTTTCCGACCAGGTAAAGTACCTACTGGATTGATTAGAAAAATGTATGGCAAATCAATTGTAGTTGAAGAGGTAAACAACCTACTATCTAAATCATTGCAGGAATACATTAAAAATAATGGCATCCAAATAATTGGTGAGCCTTTACCTGATCAAGAAAAAGCAAAATTAATAGACTGGGAAAGTCAAAAGGATTTTGAATTTGATTATGAAATAGGGATGGTTCAGGATTTCAAATATGATATTTCTGACAAAGTCAAAGTGAAGTCTTACAAAATTGAACTAGACAAAAAGGGATTAAATGAAACCCTAGATAATGTTAAGAAGCAATACGGCAACGTAACTAATCCTGAAAAAGGAGTTGAAGGAGATGGTTTTTTTGGCACGTTTACCGAAGTTGATGGCTCAATAACCAATGAATCATTACTAGAGTGGGATAGCATAGAAAAAAAAGAACAAAAAAAGTTTATTGGAGCAAAGCCAGGAGATGTTTTGGAATTTGAAATTTCAAAATTATTGAAGGACAACCATGGTTTAATGCGTTTGTTAGACATTGGTCATGATAAAGCTCACGATATTAAAGGTAAATTTAATTTTACCATTAAAAACATAAACCGAACTGAACCAGCAGTATTGAATCAAGAGTTATTTGATAAAGTTTTCGGTAAGGATATTATTAAATCAGAAAAAGAATTTACCGACAAGGTAAAAGCTACCGTTGAGGAAAATTATCAGCGTGAATCGGCTCTTTTATTGAGTAGGGATATCAGAGACTATTTAATAGAAAAGACGAAAATGGAAATTCCATCGGAGTTTCTTAAAAAATGGCTTCTGGTAACTAACGAAGGTAAAGTAACTGAAGAAGACATAAATAAAGAATTTGATGAATATGCCAGATCACTTAAATGGGATTTGATTCGTAATAAAATCAGTGAGGATAACAAAATAGAAGTTGAAAATGCGGAAGTAGTTGACCGGGCCAAAATGATGATACTGAGTCAACTTGGTGGGGCAGGTGCTGCGGAACAACTTAAAGATCATATGGATTCATTTGCGGACAATTACTTGAAAGCTGAAAATGGTCAGAATTATATGAGACTTTACAACGAAGTAAGAGAAGAAAAAATAATGGGGTTAATTAAGCAGAAAATCACACTTTCTGAGAAAAAAGTTAACCTTGATGAATTTCGTAAGTTGGCGTCAAACTAATATTTAATCGCTTTTGTTTACAAGAAGCCTACCCATTAAACGGTAGGCTTTTTGGTATAAAACTAGAAATTCTTGTTATAATTGAGTACTTTAAAAGACAATCTAAACATGATTAATAAAGAAGAATTCAGAAAATTTGCCGTTAAAGGGCAAGGGATCAACGGACAAACGTTTGATGACTACGCAAATAGCATTCAAGCCATGACTCAATATGTAATTGAAGAAAGGCCGGGAAATTTCAGGGCGATTGACGTTTTTACGAGATTGATCTCTGACCGAATTATATTTTTAGGCATGGGTATCGATGACCAAATTGCCAATATTATTACAGCACAATTGCTGTTTTTAGAGTCCAGCGACCCTAAAAAAGACATCATCATGTACATCAATAGTCCTGGAGGATCAGTATATGCTGGTTTGGGGATTTATGATACAATGAATTATGTTAATCCTGATGTGGCTACAATATGTACTGGTTTGGCCGCTTCAATGGGTGCTGTTTTATTAGCTTCTGGGCATGAAAAGAAAAGATCTGCTCTTCCTCATGCAAGAATTATGATCCATCAACCAATGAGTGGAATGCAAGGTCAGGCATCAGATATGGAAATTTCTTTAAGACAGACCCTAGAGGTTAAAAAAGATTTATACAACATTCTTGCTAAGCATAGTGGTCAGAAATACGATAAAATTGAAAAAGATTCAGATCGTGACTATTGGATGAGGGCCAGCGAAGCAAAAACATACGGATTAATAGACGAAGTACTTGAAAAAAAATAAAACAGAAATGTCAGAAGTTACTTGTTCATTTTGTGGTAGAAATAAGAAAGATGTAGACCTGATGATATCAGGTATTCATGCACACATTTGTGACAAGTGTATCACGCAGGCGAATCAAATTCTTTCTGAAGAGAAAAAATCTGGGGGTAGTGAAGGGGGTGCACCAAGTTTCAATTTGGTGAAACCCATAGAAATGAAGAAGTTTCTTGATGAATTTGTAATTGGGCAAGACCAAGCCAAGAAAGTAATGTCAGTTGCAGTGTACAATCATTATAAGCGACTAATGCAAAAGCCATCAGAAGATGATGTTACCATCGAGAAATCGAACATCATTATGGCTGGTGAAACAGGGACTGGGAAAACATACTTAGCCCGAACGTTGGCAAAAATACTGCAAGTTCCATTTTGTATTGCTGATGCCACTGTACTAACAGAAGCTGGATATGTTGGTGAAGATGTAGAAAGTATTCTTACACGATTATTACAATCTGCAGATTATGAAGTTGAGGCTGCCGAAAGAGGTATAGTATATATAGACGAACTGGATAAAATAGCCAGGAAATCGGATAACCCATCCATAACACGTGATGTTAGTGGAGAAGGAGTCCAACAAGCCTTGCTGAAGCTGTTAGAAGGCACTGTAGTCAATGTTCCGCCACAAGGTGGCCGGAAACATCCAGATCAAAAAATGATTTCTGTAAATACAGAAAACATACTTTTTATTTGTGGTGGTGCCTTTGATGGTATTTCTAGAAATATCGCAAAAAGACTAAATACAAGACCTCTGGGTTTTGCATCGTCTGAAGATGCGTTAAAGCCATTGGATGTAGAAAGTGACAATTTGCTACAATATATTACTGCCCAGGATTTAAAAAGTTTTGGGTTGATACCTGAACTAATTGGTCGATTACCAGTGCTTACATTCCTTAATCCACTAGACGAGGATGCACTATCAAAAATCCTGACTCAACCTAAAAATGCCTTGGTCAAACAATATGAAAAATTGTTTGAAATGGAAGATATTGAGTTGGAATTTAAAAAAGGTGCGCTTGACTTTATTGTGCAAAAAGCCATGGATTATAAGCTTGGAGCCAGAGGTTTGAGGTCTATTTGTGAAGCTATTATTAATGATGCCATGTTTGAGCTTCCTTCTTCCAAGGACACCACCAAATTAATTATTACTAGAGCTTACGCAGAAGAGAAGTTCAATAAGTCTAAGTACAGTAAACTTAAGGTTGCTTAAGCTTTATTCTCTACACAATATTTATAAATGAGATTGGCAGTATTGCTTGATGCGGAACCTGTATCAAGCATTCTTTCAATCTCATTATACCCTTCAATCATTTTATTTCGATAATTATCATTATCTAGCAGGGTTTCTAATTCTGTGCTAAGATTGACGTGATTAAAATCATTTTGTATTAGTTCCTTAACTAGTAGTTTGCCTATTATCAAGTTAACCAATGAAATATAGTTGACTTTGATCAATCGTTTTGCAATTGAATATGATAACCCACTTGTTTTATATATAACAATTTGAGGCACCTTCCAAAGAGCTGTTTCCAAAGTAGCTGTACCTGAAGTTACAATCGCTACTTTAGAAACTGCCAACAGGTCATATGTTCGATCATAGACAAATTCCACATTAGGGAAATCCCTAACTTGATCATACACATGCGAGTCAATATTGTCGACTGCGGCAATTACAAAATAAGCATTTGGAAGAGATTTTATAACTTCTTTTATTCCAGTTAAAACAGAAGTAATTTCTTGTAATCTACTACCAGGCAAAATGGCTACAATATCTTTGTCCTTATTTTCAATTGAAATGGGCTTCTTACTATGTGCTTTAACCGCATCCAATACAGGGTTTCCAACATAATTTACCTTCCAATCAAATTTTTGGAAGAATGCTTTTTCAAAAGGCAATATCACGTACATACGATCTACGATTTTCTTTAGCTTCAATGCACGATTTTGATTCCATGCCCACACCTTTGGTGATATGTAATAATGTACAGCAATACCATTTGCTTTGGCATATTTTGCGATTTTCATATTGAAACCGCCATAGTCTATAAGTATAATAGCATCAGGTTGAAAGTGGTCGATTTCATTTTTACATTGCTTTAGGTAGGCTCTTATTTTAAACAAATTAAGAACCACTTCCAGAAACCCCATGAAAGCCAATTCCTTATAATGGACTTTAATATCGACACCGTTAGATGCCATATAATCTCCCCCAAAACCTGTAAATGTGGCCTCTTTGTCTAAGGCTTTAAGTTCCTTTACTAAATTTCCTCCATGTAAATCTCCTGATCGTTCGCCAGCAACTATAAAGTACTTCATGCGTTAACCAAAATATTCAACATAGTTTCTAGGTGTTTCATATAATTTGATAGAGTGTAAGGTAGCAGATTTACTTATTAGAGGCACTTTATCAACCAATATTTTCCAAAATTCAATAATTAAATTCTCAGTGCTGGCCATTTTACCCTGCATAAAATCAACGTCCAAATTTAGATTTTTATGATCTACTTTATCCGTTATTTCCGTTCTTATCAACTTACTCAATCGCTTTAAATCCACTACAAAGCCGGTATCTGGATCAGGAATGCCTTTTACAGTGACAATAATTTCAAAGTTATGCCCATGCCAGTTGGCATTGGCACAAGGGCCAAATACATCATCGTTCTTCTCCTTACTCCAATTCGGATTATATAGTTTATGGGCCGCATTAAAATGCTCGTGTCTACTTACAAATACCATCATCTAAAATTATCTTACAAAGATAACAAGGCAATATTTTATAATACACTTTAATTTATTGAAATCATTGGGTTAATTTGCCCATAAATCAAGAATTATGATAGTCGTAACTGGTGCTGTAGGTTTTATTGGGAGTCAACTTATTAAAAAGCTTAATGATAATAATTTTAATAATATCGTTGCTGTTGACAAGTTTGATAGACCAGAAAAAAATAAGAACTTGGATGGACTAACCGTACTTGAGAAAGTTGACAGAAATGTGTTTATCAACTGGTTGGGAGAAAATGCATCTTCAGTTGAGTTTATTTTTCATATAGGTGCTAAAACAGATACAGCTTTATTTGATTTAGAACTTCTTGAGAAAATGAACACTCAATACACCAAAGATATTTGGTCTGCGTGTATTGCCCATCAAATTCCAGTAGTCTACGCCTCATCAGCAGCTACTTACGGATTAGGGGAATTTGGTTACGATGATAATGAAAGCACAATACCGCAGCTTAAACCCTTAAACCCTTATGGACAATCAAAGCAAGATTTTGATGTTTGGGCTTTAAAACAAGAGGAAAAACCATTTTTCTGGGCAGGTCTGAAATTTTTTAATGTATATGGCCCAAATGAATATCATAAGGGTAGAATGGCTTCCGTTATATGGCATGCTTATAATCAGATCACAAAGACCAATGCCATGAAATTATTCCGGTCGCACAATCCTGAATTTAAAGATGGTGAACAGATGCGTGATTTCGTTTATGTAAAAGATGTAGTAGATGTATGCTACTGGTTAATGCATCACCGAAAGGATTCAGGTATTTACAATTTAGGAAGTGGAAAGGCTAGGACATTTTTAGATCTAACCAAAGCTGTGTTTAAAGCAATGGGAAAGCAGCCTGAAATCTCCTTTATCGATACTCCCGTAGATATTAGAGATAAATACCAATATTTTACTGAAGCCAATATGAACAAGCTTAAATCAATTGGTTATTCAAAAAAATTCCACACCTTGGAAGAAGGTGTGGAAGATTATGTGCCCTATTTAAATAGGGCTAAATAGGAGATGATTAATTATTAAGTTGTTGAGTGAGTTCTTTAAGTGATGCTTCATTCATTCTTATTTTTTTGAAATCATTACGGGAAAAGCCTATATTACTAAGGCACCCTTTAATACTTTTTCTATTGGATATTAAACAAACACTGTTATTGTGTTTAATATAATACTGATAAATCACACTATAACTATCATATTTATTACCAATATTCAAGCTAGGATTATAATCTGCCTTATTAGTTTTTAATGTAAATTCCTTAAGCAACTTGAATTCTCCATTTACAACCACTTGAACCAAACTACGTAACATCTGTTCATATACAAATACAGTATTCGCTTCTTTAAATAAGACGCTGTCTATATTTTTAGAGGTTAAGACTAAATTATTCTTATTCCACTTCACTTCAAGAAGACCTCTTTGAATATTAAATCGGCAAGGTAAAGTAATCATTTTACTTTTTAAGTATAAATCAGCTTTCTGCCAGTCATTATAATAGTAGAATGAGTCTGTTCTATTATTGTTTCCCTCATTATTTATTTCATAGAAACTACTAAACGGAATTCCACCTGAGGCAATCAAAAGGTCATAGTTGTCTTGATTTTGACAAATAGCATTAAGGGAAATTATACTTAAATACAAAATGATTAGAGCCTTCATATTCTTGATTTGTCAATCAAAAAAAAGCCATCAATACAACTGTATTGATGGCTCTTTTTTGTAACTCAATAATTTAATTATTTACCTTGGTAGCATCAAATAATCCTGGTAAAGGGTTAGGAACATTTGAATTAGAATTAACTTCATCGGTAGGGTACAAAAATCTTTTTGGGAATTGAGTACCTGATGCTGGAGTTAACCCAAGAGGGTTATCCAACCTGATAAAATCAATAAAAACCTCAATCTGACCAACAAGTGAAGTATATTTTTCTTCAATTATCTCATTGAGCAGTGCTACATTTGTTCCTTCTCCTGCAGAATTGGCTATACCACCAGGCCCAAAATCAGCTAAGGTATAAGCAGAATAAGTACCAGAAGAAAATTCAATTGCCAATTCAGCTCTCACATTATTTAAAGCTGTAAGAGCAGCATTTGCATTGGGTGAACTAATTTTTAAGTTTGATTCAGCTAAGATTAACTGATTCTCCTTATATGAAATTAGGCTCATTGGTGCATCAGCAGTAAACATTCCATTATTGTTTAAATCCAGCCCATTAAATATGAAATTTAATCTTTCAGTTTCATCTGTCTTTGCGTTACCACGATATTCTGGTTCGGAACTTGTAAGCATTTTCCTCAGGTATGAATTTGCGCCTGTCATATATCCGTTTCTCTGTATTACTGTAAAGTCATAATATGGATTTTGATTAGCGGAAACAGTAGTACCAAAACTAGCATTCATATCCCCTCCAGAGCTGGAAATACCTAGATTAGCTTCAGTTATTGCCTGAGCATAATCACCAGTTTGCAAGAAATATCTCGCTTTTAATGAATGTGCTGCAGCTACCCAAGAGGCTATATTTCCTCCAAAAATTAAATCAGCAGATCCTGGGATACCACCTTCGCCTGATGTTAAGTTACCAATAGCTTCCGTTAACATTGCTTGAATACCTGGGTAAACTATAGTAACTTGATCGTCATATACCGGATTTTCAATTTCTGGATAACTGTTTGCCTCATTAAATGGAATATCTCCATATAAAGATGTTAGTCTTCCAAAAGCCATCGCTCGAATTACTTTAAGCATACCTACGGCAACTGTATTACCTTGAACTTCAGCTCGCGATTCTGCATCTAATGTTGGTTGAATTACACCAACATATGAATTAAAGAAATCGAAAACTTCAGATGTTACCAGATAGTTATAGTAACTACTATACTGCCTTTCCGAACCAGTAAATTGCTGTGTCCACATATTTGCAAGACGAGCATCCTCACTAGTATAAACTCCAAACAGATAAACCTGAGAGGCTGTTATTAATGAATTCAAAGGTGCATCTGTGGCACTGTTTGGACTTACATTAGTATCACCTTCTACAAAATCTGAACACGAAGCCCATGGTAATAAGAGTAGAAGTAAAATATATTTTATTTTTGTCAATTTCATAGCTTTCATTTTTTAATTAGAACGTTACATTCAGTGTTACAATATAAGATCTAGTAGATGGGTTATTAAAATAATCCAAACCAAATCCATTTGAAGCTCCAGAAAGGTTGGTATCGGGATCAATACCGGTATAATCTGTCCATATAAATAAGTTACGTCCTGTCAAACTTAAAGAGGCCTTTTTGATACCCACTTTTGTAAGGGCGTCTAATCCCCCAAAGTTATATGATAGTGTCAATTCTCTTAATCTTGTCCAAGTTGCATCTTCAATGAATTGTTCAGAAGGTCCTGTAAACCCACTTCCAGGGCCTGACCAGTAATATGTCTCATCAATTAAGACTTCACCGCCTCCAAAATCCTTCACATAACCTCTAATAGTATATGTGCCGTCAGAATTAGCATATCCTGCATACGCATTTGCAGCTGTTAATCCTTCATAATCCAATAATGTATTTGCTTGAGCTGCTGTAAGGGTTGTGGTATGATTAGTATATCCTGCCCGACCAAAATATGCCAGTGCACCTTTTGTTCCATTCCATATATCTCCTCCTTGGCTATGTTCAAATAGCACATTCAGTGAAAATCCCTTATAAGCTAATCTTGTACCTATACCAGCCTTCCAATCAGGGTTTGGATCACCTAAAACCCCGGGTGTTCCAGCTAATTGAGGAAAACCACTTGCATCCAATATCAAATCACCGGTATCCTCATCTCTATCCCATCTGTCACCATAAAGTACACCTAATTGTTCGCCTACTACAGCACTTGAGGTTGAGCCTTGAAATCCATTCAAAGAAATTTCAGTTGTTCCTTCTATTTCCACAACCTCATTTCTATTTCTGAACCAATTTCCGTAAACACTGGCTTTAAAATCCCCAGTACTTATGATTTGACCTTCAAGTTCAATTTCTATACCTTTATTTTCAATTTTAGCAGTATTTGCTACTGTTTGTGAAAACCCAGAAGATGAAGGCAATTCCCTTGGTACAATCAGGTCATCTGTTGTATTGGAATAATATGTTCCACTAAAAGACAGTTTATCCTTTAAAAACCTCATATCCACTCCAAACTCTACTTCTGTCTTTATTTCAGGTTTGATATTTGGATTACCAGCTTGTAATGATTGTCTAAATCCTCCTCCATATTGTGCGGCATCAATAACTGCGCCCCATCCATCAGTATAGGATGCATTTACGAAGAATGTTTGGGTTGAATAAGCACTTGGTTCCCTACCAACTTTACCATAAGAAACCCTAAGTTTTCCAAAAGAAAAGGGAGAATTCGGTGTTACCCCTAACATCTTGGAAAATTGCCAAGCTACATCAACAGATGGGTAAAAAAATCCATTATCTCCAATCGGTAAAGTTGAAGAGTAATCTAATCTACCTCCAGCATTTAAGTAAACCTGATCAAAAAATCCGAATGTAGATGTAATGTAATATCCACGATTCCTTCTTAAAGATTCACTACCTATGGTTGACCTGGCTGTTGCTGGAGAATTACCTAAATCAGGTGGTGAAGCAGTATTTATAAAATTAGTGATCGAAGCTCCAGCATTACTGAAATATCGTTCATTCCAATTGGTACCAATTAAGAAATTAGCATTTATATCATCAGTTAGTTTGAAATTAGCACGGGCAATAAGATCCGCATTAATTTGTCTGTTCGTAATGATTTCCTTTGAATAGAAACCTCCTGGTAATGTGGCTGCCCTAGGGTCAATTACATCATCTCGAGTATCAGTATATGTATCTACCCCTACTCTACCCGTAATAGTTAACCAGTCTGTTGGAGAAATATCCGTTTCAACTTTTCCCATAAAACGGTCTACTGCCGTGGTACTAAGGTTATTCTCTATAGTCCAAAGAGGGTTGTCATAACTAGAAGTTGTTCTTCTTCCCAGTGGATTTCTATAGGCTCTTTGCCTATCTGTAAATGGTACCCCTGAAGGATCATAATAAGTTCCACTATAATCATCGATATTAAAGTCTGCTGGGTTTCTTAATCCACCTAGCATGATACCAGAAGTATTGGATCCCATCTGAATCCTATCTGAAGTAATTCTGGCATAACTTGCAGATCCCCCAACAGATATCCAATCATTTATATTTTGAGTTGCATTGATTTTTGCAGTATTCCTAATATAATTACTGTTGGCCTGTACGATACCTTGTTGGTTAGAATTAGAGAAACTTAGATAAACACTACCTGATTCACTACTTTTCGAGATACCAATAGAATTGAAATAAGTATATCCATCCTGAAATATCTTATCATGAGGATTAAAAGTTGATCTATCATTTTTTCCTCCATGGACATTAGTTCCTTCATTTAGTCCAAAACCAGGTACACCATATTCTCCCCTCGGAATCGCGTAATAACGTGTACCATCTTCAGCTTCAAAGTAACCAAGATATCCGGGTGCATTTGGGTCAGTAATAACTGCATCAGCTCCACCTGAACGGTCACTTATTCTATCTCCCCAAGAAAAAGACATTGATGACCCAAAAAAGGGATCACCAGCATCACCTCGGTTATAAACACCAAATGCTCCTTGCCCATAATCATACTGTAAATCTACTTCCTTATTAAGTTTATCCAGAGTTGCGCGACTTGTAAAATCAATACTCCAATCATTGCGGGCTGATTTACCTTTTTTAGTGGTAATTACAATTACTCCATTCGCTCCCCTAGACCCCCAAAGTGCTGCTGCTGAAGCTCCTTTTAATACCTCCATTGAGGCAATATCATCAGGGTTAATATCATTTAAACGAGATTGTTGCGTTACACCAGCTACGCTACTGGAGCCAGTTCCATATGATTGATCGTTAAACATAGGCATCCCATCAATGACTATTAAAGGCTCTAAATTCCCAAGAATAGATGTTGCTCCTCTAATAACAATTCTAGAACCCGCCCCAGGATCACCACTACCGCTAGTAATGTTTATTCCTGCAGCTTTTCCTTGCATTCCATTAAGAATATTGGTTTCTCCTGAACCTACCAAGGCATTTCCACCGATAGAACTAGATGCCTGTCCTAATTTATCTGCATCTACTTCAAATCCTAACGCACTTACCACAACCTCAGAAAGTTGTGTTACGTCTTGTGTCATTTGTAAATCAATAACAGACCTCGTGCCAATTTGAATTTCTTCGGTTGCAAGTCCAATAAATGAGAATACCAGAGTACCCCCATCTGTAGGGACTGAAATTCTATAGTTACCGTCAATGTCGGTAACTGTTCCTGACGTAGTACCTTTTAGTACAACGTTTACACCAGGCAGGGTAGAGCCGTCTTCAATTGACGTCACTTTCCCTGATACTGTACGTTCTTGAGCCCACGAATCACTAAAAGCGAATGTGAACATCAACATGAAACTAAGTAGTAAAAACTTCCTCATATTGTTTTGTTTAGGTTAAAAGATTAAAATTGAACTCAAGATAATAAAATAATCCAAATTACGGTAGTATTTCAATTAATTTTTTAACCCATTATTGGGGTGTTTTACGTGTTCATTTCAAGTGATATTCAATTACATTTTCATTAAACAATTAAGAAATTTATAAGTGTATAAGACGGATCAATTTTGCTATCCTTAATAAGTTAGTTCCAAATTTAAGCTACGTAAACATCTTTGTTTTTTTATTGACACAAAAAAGCCGAGAACAATAAAGTTCTCGGCACAATTCTCGAAATCAGTGGCTTACTAAAAAATAACTATTTATTCTTTCCACTTAGAAATACACTTTTAGTCAAGTTTTCTTCAGTAACCACATTATAAACTTTTATATAGTCGTTCTGATTCTTTCCATCAGGTATTATACCGGGCTGAGAATAAAACTCTATCCTTTCATTATCGATCCAATTCACATACCCACCCGTTATGCTGTTACGGTAAGTAATTTTATTACTCTTTTTATTCAGTACTAAAAACTTTAATAGCTGATTTGGGGTGAGTGGATCAACTTTTAATCTATTACTACATAATATAAAAGTGCCAGATGAGTTTTCAATACACTCAAATTCACCTCCATCTGCTGGCGCTAATATCGACTTCACTTCATCCATAACATCATCATCATGCTTTTGAACACTTTTACAATTAGACATGAGAAGAATCAGGATTGTAAAAAAGAATGGAGCTAATACGCCTCTATTTCTTAATAAACCTCTTCGTGAATACATTTTTATCGTCCTTTAGTTGTAAAATATAAATCCCTTGATTCAGTTGTTCAAGCTGAAGTATCGACTCGTTTACATATTTGTTAAGTGTTTTTGTAATAACAATTTCTCCAGCTCCATTGACGACAGTCAAGGTATAAATATCTCCGACACTTTCGGGAAGGACATACCCAATCTCAGCAGATGTTGGGTTTGGATAGATGCTAAATCCCTTTTCATTCTCAAAAGTATGTAGTCCTGTTATTGTAGTTACAAAAGTAGAAATCGATAAACTTGAAAATGCCTGTTCACCGTAATATCCCACGGCTATTGCAGTAAAATTACCTGAACTACTTATACCAAACGAGGTAGTAATATTTCCAATTGTGATTTCGTTTATACTGCCAGAATATTTGTCATTAATATAGAATTGAATTGAATCGTACTCTTCAGTTATGTCGGCAACTAAATTAATGCTCTCTATTTCGTTTGAATCTTGTGATAAGCTGACTAAAGAAGGGCGAAAATCCACATTCACTTTTTTACTAGGACTTTTAAAAGAACTTCCTCCTATTGCTCCCTCAATATAAATGGTAATCGATTCTTCTTCAACCGCATCAATGTCGACTTGTATCTCATCTAGTAATTTAGTAGGGGTTGCCTTTGTGCTTTTCAAGTTACCATTTACAAAGACCTTAACTTCATCATAATCAACTGGTAAATTAATATCAATTGATACTTTTCTGTTACCCAAATATTCTCCCCCGTTTATGACTAATTGCGGATTCAATAACTCCGGTAGAGCAGCGGTCATAATTCCTCTTCCATGGGTCCCGAAAACTACTTGATCGTCAACGACTTTCATTGACCATATTGAAACAGCCGGCAAACCTATATCTGCATAATGCCATGAAACTCCATTATCAGTTGATTCAAAAAGTCCAATTTCGGTACCTGCCCAAATAATATCAGTATCATAGGGTAGCACTAGTAAACTATGAACAAAAACATCTGGAAAACCATTTGAACTTGTGCTTTCATTGGTACTGAACCCGGATATATCCTCCCAAGTTTTACCTAAATCTGTAGTTCGAAGGATTTTGGGTGATCCGGCAAATGAAAATAAAACATATGCGGTATTTTCATCTGTAGGATGAGTAGCTAATCCGCTTATTGCTCCTAGATCTGCCGTAGGATAATCAATTGTTGCATTAAATGACTCGCCTCCATCAGTAGAGACGAATATTTTTCTTGCACCATCAGACATTCCTCCACCTGCCCATACTACTTGATCATTTGCAAGTGAAACTTCGACATCAAGTTGAGAAGATGGATAAGGAGTACCCGCATTCAAAAATGTCCATCCATCCTCTACAGAAATTGGTGTTAAAACCCAAGAACCTCCAAAGTCTGTTGTTTTTAATACTCCAGTGGAAGAAACTGCATAAACTACATCAGGACTTGTTCTAGAAGAGGCCAATCTTGTAATAAATGGTCCCTCAGCAGTATTTATCCCTGACTGAGCAGTTGTCCAAGTACCAGCTCCACCACCTGTTGTACTACGATTAATTCTATTGTTATATAATGAACCCATTAATTTATCAGGATCTTTGGCATGCCAAATTACCTCAAAACCATCCCCACCTAACACTTCATCAAACGCTGTGGTATTTGTAGCGGAAACCCCACTTGGTGACCTCCATGTACCATTATCTTGCATTCCCCCAATATATTCATCAGCACCTGGTTTTTTATCAGCACCATAAAATTGAGTTGTAATATAACCATCTGTTATTTGTGTAAAAGTAGTTCCTCCATTAATTGAAATACCGAGACCACCGTCATTGCCATTAAGGATTCTAAACTCACCTGTACCTTCATTAATAGGAATCATTGTTATGTTGTGATGATCAGCATGTAGATTCCCATTTTTGCCACCAAAACCACCTCTTGGATCTGAAACAATTTCTGCCGTAGCACCTACTGTAACAATTGGCTTATAGTTTATTCGCATAATTGCACTTTCTGTTGGCGGGAAAGTGGCTCCTACGACCAACTGAGGCCAGAAAAAATACATATTATCTTTAAGATGACTTCCTCCTCCAGCAGAAACCTCAGCATCTGCAGAAGCTCCATTATATGTTATATTATGAATAAATAAATATTCTCGGGAAGTCAAATTATCCGCATCTTCACTTGGATTTAAATTAAAAGTACCATCCCGCTCTTGATCCCTAAAGGAAATCATTAACTGTTCATTATCATCCATATCCCATACTTCGAAGGGGACATCAACATAATCTTCATATGCGTAATCTGTATCTGGGACACCCGCTCCCCCGTCAGAATTTGTTCCTCCATTAGCTGGAACTGTAAATCGATGAGCCTTTTGAGACATACCAGGACCAAACCTTACCTCTACAGTATGAAATTCAGTAGAAGCATTATTTCCATCCCCGATCGCCAAGGCGCCTCCAAAAAAGTCCTGGCCAAAATTTACAAAACTCATGAAGGATTCTGTTCCTTCAAGGTCAACACCTGCAAATGCAGGAACTCCTGTATTTATATCACTTGAAAAATTATACTTACCTATATAAACACCCCCCACAAATACCTCGTCTTCATCATATGGATTAACGGCTATTGCGTTATCATACCACCCTTGTTCACCTAAGAAATTTCCATTAACATTATTTGGAAGGAAGGCCTTTGCCCAGTTTTGTCCTTTATCAACAGATTGGTATACAATAGTACTTTCTCCAGTTGCAGCATCATAAGTACTTGTATAGACTTTATTGGGATTTTTGGCTGAAACTGCCAATTCAAATCTAACTCCCTCTCCAATACCCTCTGAGGATTTTACCCATGAATTACCGGCATCTATTGATTTATAAATACCATTGCTATTTACCCCCGCATATTGAGTGTTAAAATTCGAGGGGTCTGCAACTAAATCCTGAACATAACCATCAAAGTTATTCGTCCAACTTACTCCCCCATCAATTGATTTAAATATTCCAAAATTAGTACATACAACAACTATATTTTCGTCCGAAGGATCTATTATGATCCTATTAACGCTACTAAAATCACTGTCATCTGCGGTAGAAGCTAACTGTTGCCAGGTTACGCCTTTATCAATACTTTTAAAAACACCATCACCTCGTACAAATGTATAGTTCCCAGCAAACAATTCTCCAGTTCCCACATAAATAACATTTGTATTTGATGCAGCCATAGCTATTGAATTAGTAGAAAGATTTGGCAAATCCGGTGATATATTTAACCAAGTACTCCCACCATCTGTCGTTTTCCATATCCCTCCGCTTGCGGCTCCCACAAACCATGTATTATGTGTAGCATCATCAGGATCAACAACAATAGCCCTTGTTCGGCCAGCCACATTACCTGGGCCACGTGATACTATGTCAAACGATTCAGTTCTTGATTTTAGATTTTTCTTTGCCCAATGTTGTGCCTTCACTAATTCAGTATACCTGTAATTAGGTTTATATCCAGATTTAGTATGATTTACCCGTATAGATATCTCATTATAATACTTATAGAATTCTCCTGGTTTATCAGTTTTCAGTTTTTCAGATTTATCCTTTTCTTTTATATTCTCCCTTGAATGAATAGATTTACTAGTTTTATTAACATCTAAAAACCGAGTGGTTACCAAATATAATAATCCTCCAAAGACTAGTATTAATATTATATAAAATTTTTTCATTATTAATTGTGATTAGTGTGCACTTACTATAATTATATTATTGAGAATTTAGAAAAACCAACACGGATTTTAAATCATGGAGTTCATTCAAATTTAACTTATTGTCCTTTAAAAAAGAATATACCAACTCCGGATCTTCAAAATTTCTTGAAAAATTTCGTTTGTTCCCTTTTACTATAAAGGCAACCTTGTCATTCGACAAAATAAACTGTGATTCTATAATCATTTTATTGTTTCTATTACCCATATCCAGAGCCGCATTATAATTACTTTTAATCAGTTTAACATACTTCTGTTGATAAAGTGACCACTTACCTTGCCCTTCAATTTTTAAAAATGAACTCGGTATTTCAGGATTAATATTAACAATCGATAAAGGATTTATTAATGTTACTTCAATTCCTAATTCGTTGTAATAATTAAATTCCTTAATTCTAATGGCCGATAAAAACCTAATGTTATTTGAAGTTTTAATTTCTAAGCCATTATTATACAAATCATATCTAATTGGTAAACCAGTAATTAATTTTCCATCCGATAAAGTAATATCAGCGCTAACCCAATTCTGAAACAAATAAGTATTTCCTTCTGTTTTAGGTTCAGAAAGATTCATTTCTTGAACAATCCCACCTGGAACAGTACTAATCTGTGTACCCTTACCAGTATCACCCCCAACATATCCTTGGCCATTTACATTTATTGCACTATACAACAATAACAGGCTGAGTTTAATCTTAATATTTGTCATTTGTGAAAATTTTTAATGCATAATGTCTTTATAAAAATACAAGATTTACCTATAAATAAGAAAAGGCCATAAATGGCCCTTTCTTAATTTAATAATAAAAATATACAATATTTATTTCTTGGTAAATGTATGTATATTATTATCCAATACAGCACCATCAGCCTTTGCAGCTACCGTATAAGGAACAACCATGGATAAATCATTCAAATCATAAGTACCAGCACCTTCAATTACCCATGTCTCTACGCCTCTACCATAATTAGCATCAAATTCATATGGAGTAATAACAACATTACCGTCATTATCGAATACATAGTCGACTTCGAAACCTGAATCCCAGAAATTATCATTTGTTAATGTGAAAGGATCAGAGGTTTTCAGGCCAAAGTTTACATCATAAACTTTATAACCCGGTTCGTCACAATCATAGGCACCTACGAATATACATAGACCGATACTAACATCTTCTGCATTCGATATTGTATAATTCTCACCCACTTTAACTATCTCGAGCAATGTTGCAGTATACCCAGGACAGTCTCCTAAACTGGAGTTCATAATTGCAGGAAAGGAATAAGATTGATCAAGAACACCTTTCTGTGTAGCATGTGCAGCTAGGTCTAACTCAACTGCATTTGACTCCAAATCACCTAGGTTATTAATTACGTAAACATCAGCTTTGATGAAGTAAGTCCCATCTGCATATGTCCCAGGCAAAGTAAGTGACTCTGCTGAAGCACCATCAGCAATTTTTAATATAGCCCCAGAAGCATCTGTGATAAGTAACCTTAAGTCTGCAAAATCATATACGTCAAATCGACCATCTTCTTCATCAAATAAATCATAACGAGAAGACCAAGATAGATCTACATTTAAGCCATCACCAGTTGCATTTTCTATTGTAAATTTAACCGTAACTGGAGTAAGAGATGCATTTGCTGTATTAGCACCTATTTCCAAGGTAAAAGTTTCTGTATCCTCTATTAAATCATCATCCAAAACTTCAATGTCAAAAGATACTGAAGTATCACCTGATTTAATTGTAACTAAATGAGGGATCACGAAATCTTCACCATCAACTGCAGTTCCATCAATTTGGCTAATTGCTACTTGAACATCAACAGTTTGTGGAGCGCTTAGCGTAATAGTATATGTAAATGCAGAATCTCTCTCCACTAAAGCAGGGATACTTCCTGGTACGTCAGTAGTCACTGTTATGTTATTAGGTTTAACAGTAGAAAAACCAGTATTATCGTCTTCTGAACAAGCGTTTAAAAACACAAGCACCAGTAGACCAGTAAATATTTTTATAATTATATTTTTCATAATTTTATACTATTTAATTTGGAGTTAAAACTTCTGTATACGTAGTATTACCAGATGAAAATTCAATAATGTAGGAAAAAGTTATTACCCCAGTAAGTAAATCCACAGAACCAGCCTTAGCCTCCGGCCCTTCAAAACCATATACCTGATTACCATAGAATTGACCTAAGTCTTGTTGAGGTATAAATATACTACTACAAACATCCGTAAAAATAGTTGGTGCTTCTCCTGTAGGGGTTGCTAATACGCCAGGCGCCCAAGTCCCTGCCCTAGAAGTAATATACTCACCAGGTTTTGTTTCAGTTATGATTTGCGTGAATGTAGCTGTTCCACCATCAGAACGAGTAATATTAGATGTGTATACACCAGCAAGCTGAGAAACACATGCAACATTTACTGTATATTCCCCATCACCTGGAGACGCATACAATACTCGACCGTCTGCCATGTTAATTTTTGTTCTAAAAACAAACTTATCACCTACAAGCATATTTTCCCTAGACAATCCAAGACCATCATAAAAATCATTTTCAGAACCAACATTCACTGTGAACGGTGTTTCACTGGGAGAAAAAGAAGTTACCTCAACTTCTTCAGAACCATTAAAGCTTTTTACAACTGACAGACTACGTATAGATCCAGTATTGCCGCCATTTTTAAATCTAACTACAAAATTTAATTCAGCATCTGATATCAATGTCATTGAATCAGTACCTTCTTTTGTAGCACCTAAAAACTTTCCGATAGATTTTGAAGTATCTACCAGTCCTCCGCCCTCTTGTGCATCTGCGGTAACAACATCATCTGAGTTGTTACAAGACCAAGTGAATGTCACCAAAAGGGAACAAATTATTAATAAACTATATATATTTTTCATATTCATTTCAATTTAAATTATTGCATAAACCAAAGCTTGGTTGTCAATTGATCACCTCCTATTTCTGCTGATGCTGCACTATAATTAGCTGAATTCAGAGTTTGTTCATCGGTAGGATAAAAATATCTTGAAGGTATTTCATTAATTCCACCTTTAGGGTCAATGGCTGGTGAAAGTACCGGTATTTTGGTTCTTCTCCATTCAGTCCATGCTTCAACTCCTTGACTATATAAAGCTAAATAATTCTGAGTAGCAATATTTACCAAAGCATTTGCAGGAGTATAACCAAGGGATAAGATATAAGCCTCAGGATCCATAGCTACCAAGCTTCCATCCTCATTTACAAAACCATTGTAAGTAGCAAATGAAGCACGTATACCTGCATTAAACATATCTTGTGCTACAACACCCGTAATAAATCCCTTAACTGCAGCTTCTGCCATTAAGAATTTTAATTCGGAATTTGACATGAATGTAGCAGGCAAGTCAGGTGCTAAGAAATATTCTCCCAGTGCAGATACATTATCATAGTCATATCCACTTTGAACTGGATTATTAATACCTGGTGCTACACCTCGAATGTCTCCATCTGAATTTGGTTGTGCATATACATTTAATCGTGGGTCATTTAAACCGGACATCATAGTTACAATTGTTTCATTAATTTTCCACTCATTCCGTGTACCAAACACTACTGTATTCCAGATAGGATTTGCATTTGGATTCACTCCTGTATATTTCAACTGAGCATTGTCTGCATTAGATGTCATAAAAACTCCTGAATTAACAATAGCCTGGAGATCAGCAGAAACATTTCTTTTTGCTGAAATTCTCATAAGCATTCTGAATTTTAATGAATTCGCAAATTTCTTCCATTTTAATGCATCCCCTGCATACATTAAATCTTGTGTTGAAGAAATTGTTCCTTCACCATCTAAAAGAGGTAATGCGCGATTAATGTCATTAAGAAGACTATCATATACTACGTCCTGACTATTGTATATTGGTGTGGTATTGGATGCGGCACCTTGCAAAGCTTCAGTGTATGGAATAGATCCGTACATTTCAGTAAGCACAGAGAATATATAAGCTTTCATTACTAATGATACACCCATATTTTTTCTGTTTCCTTCGGCTTGAGCCAACTCGTACATTGCTTTCGCATCTACTAAACCCTCTGCATAAAACCCATTCCATGTGGAGTTGATTACACCAGGTCTAACATCATATCGCTCTTCGTCATTATATTGAACTTTCCCCCAGTGTTGAATCCAGGTTTCACCCATATCTCCACCAACAAAAGTACTATATAACCTATCCGCAGTGGCTTCTTGGATACTACCTAACAATAAATCAGATGGTACTACAACAGGCCCATTTGGGTTTGTGTTTATTTCTTCAAAATCGTTTGTACAAGCCGACATTATCAGAACTACTCCGAATGCCGCTAGTATTGATTTAAATATATTTCTCATGTTTATGATTTTTAATGATTAAGATTAAAATTTGAGATTGATATTGAATCCTAAATTCCTAGCAGAAGGTAGTTGAGCATGCTCGATTCCCTGTGCATTATCATTTGAAAAAGCAGTTTCAGGATCAATATGTGGAACATTAGAGTAAAGAAGTGCCAGATTTCGACCTACAAATGAAACAGAAACACTCTGAAAAGGAGTATTAGCTATTAGCGATTTAGGTAATGTATAACCTAAGGTAATCTCTCTAAGCTTGATATAACTAGCATCAAATACAGAACCAGCGGCAATACTATTACCAAACGCATTATGGTTATAATCCAATGCACTCACTACAACATTATTAGGTACATAATTTGGTGCATCATCTGTACCAATGTTCATTACACCTTTACCAACGATTCCATTCTCACGACCAATAAGTGTTTCTTTCAATACACCAGAGTATCTACCCCAAGCATTTGTCATTGTATAAACATCACCACCTATTTTTGCATCAACAACAACTCCTAATGAAATTCCCTTATAGGAAATATTATTAACAATACCTCCTGTCCAATCTGGAGCTACAGAGCCTAAAACCTTACTTACAGGATCTTTCTGTGGGATACCATTCTTATGAATTATATTTCCATCAGAATCTCTCTGAAAGTCAGGGCCAAATAGTGAAGGATAAGGCTGACCTGGAGTTGCAATTACATCAACATTCCACTGTCCACCCAAACGAAGGTTGTCCACACCACCTAATGATACAACTTCACTCTTGTTTTTTGCATAGTTTAACCTAAGATCCCACTGAAAATCATTAGTTTTTATTGGTGTAGCATACAGTTGGACTTCAAATCCCTTGTTGGTCATTTCACCAACATTTCCTACTAATGATGTATAACCTGAAGCACCTGACACATCAATATTTACAATTAAATCTTCAGATTTAGCATCATAATAAGTAAAGTCTAATCCAACTCTATTATCTAAAAATTTCAAATCTGCTCCTATTTCTATTGAAGTAGTAATTTCAGGCTTCAAATCTGGGTTCAACAATAGATTCCCTTTTGTAGCTTCAATAATATTTCCATTCCATTTATCTCTGAAGCTATATACATCCAGTAACTGATAAGGATCAGTATCTGAACCAACTTGCGCCCAACTTGCTCTAACTTTAGCAAAAGTTAAAATATCTGATTGCAAATCAATTAAATCGGTAATAACTGTACTTAAAGATGCTGAAGGATAAAAATATGAGTTGTTTGCTTCAGGCAAAGTACTTGACCAGTCATTTCTAGCTGTTAAATCCAAGAAAACTGCATTTAAAAACCTCAATTGAGCTGTTCCATAAACACTTTGAACTTCTTTTTTAGAGTCAAAACTAGTCGCTACGATTGGCACACTAGCATTTGCAATTGTATAGGTTCCTGGAATTTCTAACTCACTTGCAGTTAAAATATTTCTAGATTTATTTTCTCTTCTAAGATTTCCTCCAACAGAAACAGCTAAACCAAATGTCTCATTAATATCCTTATCGTAAGTCAATAAGAAATCTGTATTATACTCATAATATGTCCTATCCAATTCTCGATAGAATCCATTAGGAAAATCATTAGAGTTTTTAGCTCTTTTTATATTCTGAAGTTCCGTAAAAAAGTCAATTCCAGTACGAGCCATCAAACTCAATTCATCAGTAAATTGATAGTTTAGTCGAATGTTACCAATCATTCTGTTCTTGTCAAATCCTTGAGTATTATTGTCTAAAATCCAGTATGGATTATTATTAAAGTTTGTATTCCAATCTAATGGAGTACCTGCTGCAGAGGTTCCATCTGGAGATAGAGGTAAATTATTATAATCCTTTAATGCACCTATATCAACTTGTCTTTGAAACCAAGTAAACTGCTGCATAGGATTATTATTATCATAACCACCACCAGGTAGGTTGTCACTTTCAGACTTTATATAATTTACTGAGGTTTCAGCCGATAATTTATCCGATAATTTTGCTCCAGCACTAACCGCAATTGTATTTCTTTCAAGTCCAGTATTATAAATCATACCATCTTGCTTCATGTTAGTTACAGACAATCTGAAATTAGTATTGTCAGAACCTGCGCTTAATGCAACATTATTTGAAATTATAGTACCTGTTTCAAAGAAATCCTTTACGTTATCAGGATGAGAAACCCATGGACTTGGACTTCCAAAAGTACCATCTGCCCTGTAGTCTTGCCATTGCTGAAAATGAAAACCGTTATCTAGTGCTGGCCCCCAACTTTCATCCTGTCCTCCACTTCCTGAAGACCCATCAATCCAACGATATGTTTTATCATCATATCCACCACCATAAGAATTCTGATAGTCTGGTAATCTAAATGGCTTTTGGAATTGCACACTACTGTTAATTGATACACCTAACCCTTTTGTCTTCTTACCACTTTTAGTAGTAATTAATATAACTCCATTTGCAGCTCTAGATCCGTACAAAGCAGCGGCATTAGCACCCTTAAGTACAGAAACACTTTCCACATCATCAGGGTTAATATCTGCAGCTCCATTTGGAGAGTCTGCTCCACTAAAAGGACCAGCATTTCCCAAATTTTGATTGTTAATAGGAATACCATCAACAACAAATAGTGGTTGATTTTCGCCAGTAAGTGAAGATGCGCCTCTTAAAACAATTCTAGAAGAAGATCCAGGAGACCCCGATCCATTTGTAACTTGAACACCCGCTATCTGTCCTGTAAGTGAATTAACTATATTTGTTTCCTTTGCTTTTGTTAAAGATTCACCTCCTAAATTCTGAACAGAATATCCAAGTGCTTTCTTTTCTCTTTCTTGACCAAATGCAGTAACAACAACTTCAGATAGTTGTTTAACATCTGGGGACATCTGAATGTCAATTACAGATCTTGCACCGATAGCAACTTCTTCTGTAGCTAAACCGATAAAAGAGAATACCAAAGATCCTCCCTCTGAAGGGACAGACAATTTAAAGTTACCGTCAATATCGGTAACAGTACCAGTTGTCGTACCCTTAAGTACAACGTTTACTCCAGGTAAGGTTGATCCGTCTTCAACTGACGTCACTTTACCTGACACTGTACGTTCTTGAGCCCACGAATCGCTGAAAGCGAATGCGAACATCAACATGAAACTAAGTAGTAAAAACTTCCTCATATTGTTTTGTTTAGGTTTAATTTATAAAATGTTAATGCATAAACTTAGAACTAAATTGGCGAAACATAAACTTTTACACTAAAAAAATAACGTATATGGGGGGATTTTCAGAATAATGTTCTCACGTAAATAAAAATTACTAACGTAATTTGGGGGATGTTATAAAATTCATTCAATATTTACAATTTTAAATTCTATTCTACGATTCAATTGACGATTTTCTTCAGAATCATTGGGGGCAACAGGTTCGGTTGAGCCAAAGCCAATAAAATCTACCTGAACTGGATTAATGCCTTTATTGATTAGGTATGAGTAAACACTTTTGGCCCTTTTTTCAGATAAAACCTGATTATATGCATCAGATCCTACATTGTCTGTATGCCCACTGATTTGAATGACAATATTGGAATTGGCTCTTAGAAAGGAGATGACCTTTTCGAGTTCGGTTTTTGACTTGTCTTCAAGTTCATATTTGTCCGTTTCAAAAAACAGGTTATTCAATTTGGTAGTTGCACCCTTTTTTAATGGCGAAAGTAAAATGTCCTTTCTCACTGGCATAGGGTTTTCCCCCAATTGATAGGAGAATGTATTGCTTTGAAATAGATAGCCTTCTTTCTCTATATATAAGGCGTATTCCGAACCCTCCGTCAATACCATTAAATACTCTCCTGTAATAGAATCTGATCCAACTAAAGAAATTCGCTGATCCAGCCTTAAATCATATAATTCGATTTTGGCTTTTAATGGGACAAGTGTTCGTTCGTCTTTAACATTTCCATATACAAAGGAGGTTTTGAATTCAACTCTTTGAGATTGTGGCATAGTAAACTCATAAATAATGCCTTTCCTTTCCTTTGAACTATTATCTTCATTGGAATAGTAACCCTTTTCACCATCAGCTGTAATAAATAAGGAAACCTGATCCTTACCATCATTAATTGGTGCACCCAGATTCTTTGGAGTACTCCACTCGCTCCCATTTTGATTGGAGTAATAAATGTCAAACCCACCAAAGCCGGGTAGGCCATTGGTTGCATAGTATAGTGTCTTGTTATTTGGATGAATGAAAGGTGAAACCTCATCACCGACTGTATTTATCCCCCTACCAAGGTTTACGGGTTTAGACCATACATTATTGTCATTTTTGGTCGAGACCCAAATATCCCTACTTCCTACCCCCCCACTACGATTTGAAATAAAAAATAGGCGTCTGCCATCTGCTGATAAACTTGGTTGGGAGTCCCATGCCATAGAATTTACATTTGGCCCCATATTTTCAGGAGTCGACCAGACTTCTCCTGTTTTGGTACTTATATATAAATCACAGCTGCCATAACCTGGGCGTCCTGCACAAGAAGTAAATATAAGTGTTCTTCCATCTGCTGAAAGTGTGCAGGTACCTTCGTTGTTTTGCGAATTTATATTATCAGAAATCGATTCCGGAATCCCCCATTGACCTTTTTCATTTTTAGTGGATATTACCAGGTCCTCATCGTGCTGCATGGTTGTTCCCAATCGCCTAGTGTAAATGATCGATTTTTGATCTACAGAAAGCACTGGAAAATACTGCATTGGAAATGCATTGATGGTATCACTCAATGGGCGAGGGTTGAATTCAGCAGCAACTGAAGCATTATCTATAGCGTATTGTGCATTAGACTTAATTTTTGTGGCCTCATCTATCCTTGCTTGATTTCTAGGGTTATAAGCCAGATATTTATTTATATAATCAATGGCCTCATTATAATTACTTTGCTTGAGATACAGCTCACCAAGCTCAAAGTAGGATGCAGCATTGTTGCCTTTATTAAGGTCTATTACCTTAAGTAATAATGATTCGGCTTTTGACAGTTCCCCCTTAGCCTTGTATATCACACCTAGTCTAAAGTATGCTTCATGGAAGTTCTTATCCTTGGCTATGGCCTGCTCCAACAAATCAATGGCTTGTACATATTGTCCTCTAACCCTGAAGTTATCAGCGTCATAATATAAAGCTGCTGCTTTTTTGGAATGCGTGCTCAAACGGCTTTGTGCAGTACCTATCTGAAAAGCAAAAAGGGTGACAAAAATTAGAGGTAATATATTCTTCATAGTAAACTAAACTATGAATCTCTAACGAGAATTACCAGATTAGATTTTAAATGGTGTGGTTGGCCTTTGTTGTTTTAAGGGTATTTAATAAAAGTGAGGCTATTGTCATAGGCCCTACCCCTCCAGGAACAGGGGTAATAAAGGAAGCTTTTTCAGCCACTTCTTCGAAATCAACATCACCACTTAATACATAACCTCTTGTGTTTTCAGAGGTGGTGATTCTGGTAATGCCAACATCAACCACTGCTGCACCGTCTTTCACCATATCTGCCTTTATTAACGAAGGTTTGCCCGTAGCTACGATAAGTATATCGGCTTGACGTGTATGGCTGGCCAGATCTTGAGTATGAATATGGCAAACCGTAACCGTTGCCAATTCATGATATGCCATTATGGTGCTCATTGGTGCGCCTACTGTACGGCTATTGCCCACCATAACACAGTGTTTACCCTTAATATCAATTTTATACCTCTTTAATAACTCTACTATTCCAAATGGAGTGGCTGGAAGTAGTCCAGGGTTTTTTGAAGTGATTCTACCATAATTTTCATTTGTAAAACCGTCAACATCCTTATGGGGCAATATTTTGTCAGTGACTTTTGCTGCTGAAATGTGAGCGGGTAAGGGCAACTGGACAATAAGTCCATCGATGTCATTGTCTAAATTGATCCTATCGATTTCGGTCATCAATTTGGCCTCTGAAATTGTTTCAGGGAAATTGAGCAAGGTATATTCAAAGCCCACTTTTTTGCAGGCCTTGATTTTGTTATTAACATAGGTTTGGCTGGCTCCGTCATCACCAACTAGTATAGCAGCTAAATGTGGTGCTTTATGACCATTTTTCTTAAGAATAGCAACTTCCTCTGCTATTTCATTTTTAATATCATCGGCCACCTTACGGCCATCTAAAATTGTAGCTGCCATTGTCTGTCTATCAATCTAGTTTTAAAACTGCCATAAATGCCTCTTGTGGGATTTCAACATTGCCCACCTGTCGCATTCGTTTTTTACCTTTTTTCTGTTTCTCAAGCAATTTACGCTTTCGGGAAATATCACCGCCATAGCATTTTGCCAACACGTTCTTTCGCATGGCTTTTACCGATTCCCTCGCTATAATTTTTGTCCCTATTGAAGCTTGAATGGCTATCTCAAACATTTGCCTTGGGATAAGTTCTCTCAGTTTCTCGCAAAGCCTTCGGCCCCAATCATATGCCTTATCACGGTGAACAATAGCTGAAAGTGCATCCACCTTGTCACCATTGAGCATGATGTCCAGTTTTACCATGGTAGACTGTCGAAAACCGATCAATTCATAATCAAGTGAGGCATATCCTTTGGAAATAGTCTTCAGTCGATCAAAGAAATCAAATACAATTTCTGAAAGCGGCAATTCAAAGGTTAACTCAACTCTATTGGAGGTTAAGTACACTTGGTTTTTTATTATCCCCCTTTTGTCCATGCAAAGGGTAATAATATTGCCAATGTATTCGGCCTTACTTATTATTTGAGCCCTTATAAATGGTTCTTCTATATGAGAAATGGTATTTGGCTCTGGCATTTCCGAAGGAGCATTAATTTCCATTTTTGAGCCATTTGATTTAATCGCATGGAATTGTACAGATGGTACAGTAGTGATAACGGTCATCCCAAACTCCCTTTCAAGCCGTTCCTGAACAATCTCCATATGCAACATCCCTAAAAACCCACAGCGGAAACCGAAACCAAGGGCTGCTGATGTCTCTGGCTCCCAAACCAAGGAGGCATCATTTAATTGCAGTTTTTCCATTGAAGCCCGCAGCTCTTCAAACTCACTGGTTTCTACCGGATAAATGCCTGCAAAAACCATAGGTTTTACATTTTCGAAACCCCGAACTGCAGCACAAGGCCTATCAAAATGAGTGATGGTATCACCCACTTTAACTTCCTTAGCGACTTTAATGCCAGATATGATATAACCAACATTACCTGCGCTTATCGAGGTTTTAGGTTCTTGTTTAAGTTTTAAAACCCCAATCTCATCCGCTTCATAGGTCTTTCCCGTATGGACAAACTTAACTTTTTCACCCTTTTTTAATGTACCATTAAATACCCTGAAATAAACTTCGATCCCCCTAAAAGGATTAAAAACAGAATCAAATATCATGGCTTGTAATGGAGCGTTTGGATCACCCACAGGAGCTGGGATACGCTTGATGATCTCATTTAATATCTCAATGATTCCAAGCCCTTCTTTAGCACTGGCATGCAATACATCTTCCCGATCACATCCGATCAAATCCACTATTTGATCTGTGACCTCCTCCGGCATCGCACTTGGAAGATCAATTTTGTTTAAAACGGGGATAATTTCCAGATTATGCTCCAATGCCAGATACAAATTTGATATGGTTTGTGCCTCAATACCCTGAGCTGCATCTACAATAAGAAGAGCTCCTTCACAGGCCTTGATAGACCTGGACACTTCATAGGAGAAATCCACATGGCCTGGGGTGTCTATTAAATTTAATACATAGTCCTCACCCTCAAATTTATAGTTCATTTGAATGGCATGACTCTTAATGGTAATCCCCCGCTCACGCTCCAGGTCCATATTATCAAGTAATTGAGCCTGCATATCACGGCCTGTTACGGTATCGGTAGACTGCAATAACCTATCCGCCAAGGTGCTTTTGCCGTGGTCAATGTGAGCTATAATACAAAAATTCCTTATGTTTTTCATCTAGAAACTATTCCCTTAACTTCGAATTTTGAAGTGCAAAAGTAGTCAATAATTGACTCTAAAAGAATATTGCCCCTAAACATATATTTAAGACCGAAGATGAATATTGCTAACCGTAAAAAACAAAACAATATTGCTGAATATATTATTCACATGTATCAAACCGAAGATTTGATAAGGGCATTTGAATTTGATATTGAAAAAATAAAGGAGTTTGTGATAAAAAATATTCCTGAAAATGAGGATTCAAAAGCAGATTTAGCAGCTTGGTATGAGGCTCAACTCAATGCGATAAAATCACAGGGAATAGAAAAATCAGGCCATTTAAAAGAACTCAATGAAATAGTTGCAGAACTAAATTCCCTGAAAGATAAACTTATAAAGACCGATGAAACGTTCAATAAAACTTACCAAAGTGCCAAACCCTTTATTGATAAATCAATAGGATTATCAAAAGGCCAAATTACTGATGAAATTCAAATCTGTTTGAACGGTATTTATGGCCTCTTATTACTGAGAATGAATGGCCAACATGTGCCTAACGAGCTAATGGAAAGCCTTAATCACTTCGGGGATGTACTCTCCTACCTTAGCTACAAATACAAACAAGGTCAGTTTTTACAAGATAATTAATGGTTAATCGTTAATGGTTAACCGTAGATGGTTAATGGTTAATTGATTTATAAACAATCCCGCCCTTCATCACAAAGGTCACATGCTCCATAGTTTTGATATTCTCCAAAGGATTTTCATCTACAGCCACTATATCTGCTAGTTTGCCCTTTTCCAATGAACCTAATTGGTCATCAATTTTGAGCATGATAGCTGAAGTCATTGTAGCCGACTTGATAGCTTCCATTGGAGGCATTCCAACTTCAACCATATAGCCGAACTCCTTACCATTTTCACCGTGATTGAAAACTCCTGCATCGGTACCAAAGGCTATTTTAACCCCTGCTTTATAGGCCTCTGCAAATGTCTGCTGTATTTTGGGGCCTATCGCCAATGCCTTGGGTACGATTATATCAGGATAATAACCCGGAATTTTGGCCAATGCTTCCACTGACTTTCCTGCTGTAATGGTAGGCACATAGTACGTTCCTTTCTTTTTCATTAATTCCATTATTTCGGGCGTCATCAAGGTACCATGTTCAATGGAAGTAATTCCCGCCTCTACAGCTCGCTTCATTCCTTCTGCACCATGGGCATGGGCCGCAGTGATCATACCATACTCATTGGCAGTTTCAACAATTGCCTTTAATTCATCCATATCAAATTGTGGTCCCGACCCATCTTTGGCAACGCTAAGTACCCCTCCTGTTGCTGTGATCTTTATGACGTCAGCACCATCTTTATACCTTTGCCTTACGGCCTTCCTCGCTTCAAATGGCCCATTGATTACCCCTTCCTTAGGTCCTGGGTCACCCATCAAATCTTCTCTGTATCCGTTAGTCGGGTCAGCATGGCCTCCCGTAGTGGCAATAGCTTTGCCAGCCGTATAAATTCTAGGGCCTTTAACTTTACCCGCATCAACCGCCTTTCTTAAAGAAATATTTACTCCACTACCCCCTAAGTCCCGAACTGTCGTAAACCCTGCCATCAAGGTTTTTTCTGCATAGACAGCTGCATCATAGGCGATATCCGCGCTATTTTTAGTGAACTCATCGATATAACTGCTCGGGCTTGATTCCCCCTCCAAGTGCACATGCATGTCCATCAGGCCAGGCATAACCGTTTTATTCTTTAGGTCAATAATGGTATCTCCGTTCCCTGATTTTAAATATCCTTTCCCTACTGAAGTGATTTTATCCCCTTCAACTACAATGGTCATCTCTTTTTGGATTTTATCGCTTTTACCATCTATTAAAGTGCCGCAATAAATCAATGTTTTTTGGGCATTGACATAAACAGAAGTCAGAAGCAGTAAAAGGAAGAATAATTTTTTCATGTTTAATTTTAATTAGGTTTCAGAACAGCCAGATATTGGTCATTTTCATCTTCATAGATAATTTGAGCCCACCAACCATTTTCTTCTGCTACTTGCAGTAGCATATCAGGATCAATATACAACCAATTGAACCATTCTCCAATGATATGATTGTACTCATAGCAAAACTTCACCTCCCCAAAATAATGATCCGTAGGTTTTTCATCAAACATATAAGAGACATCACTGGAGTCAAATATAACATGACCACCTGGGTTGAGAAGACGCTTTAGTTGATCTAGAAATGCCTTAGTATTTGCCAATTGACCAGCCAGTCCAAAGCCGTTCATCAACAATAATAAAGTGTCATATTTTTGTCCTAGATCAGCCATAAAGCTAGTATTGATAATGTTTTTAACCCCTCTTTCTTTCATAATTGTGCAGGCCATGGTAGACAACTCCAAGGCCGTGACATCAATGTTCAATTCCTGAAGAGGTAATGAATGCACCCCGGTTCCTGCACCTATATCCAAGACCTTTCCATTACAAAAAGTTAGCGCAATGCCATCAATGTCCGATAATTCCTCTGCGTCCCTAAAAAACACCTCCACAGGCATTTCTTCTGGCTCACCATAATTGTTATGTAAGGTAAGTGGTGTAGCTATATTGTGATAAAAATAAGCTTCCAGTGCTGAATCGAACGGGGACTCCAAATTATAAAAGGTGTTTTTCAGCTCTTTTTTTAATTTCCTCAATGTCTATTTCATGTGCAGGGTCAAGATAAGTGGTTGATACCAGATCGAAAAGAGCTTCCTCTTTATAGCCCAATTTTTTAAGTACCTGCATACAAAACTTCATTTCTTCTTTATCAATACGGCCATCAATTTTCATTACCATCACTAGATTTGCCATCAAGGCAATTTTTTCCTCGCGGGATATATTTTCAAGTGATGGGATATTATGATCTGCCTTTGTGTTTTCGATAATCATTTCAATGTCTTCTGATGAAACATTGTTAGAAGCACCAATCTGTCTAATCAGCTCCAATTCTGCCCCATCTGTTTCACCATCTATTTTGGCCATCATTACCAATATATTGAGATGTGGATTATATTTCATTCTTCTTTTATTTAAAGTGATCATAACAATCATGGCAATTTAATGAAATCCTGATAAATAAAAGTCTTAATTTTAAAACTGAACCTCCCTTTATGAATTTTTTAGCTCATATCTACTTGTCAGGAAACAATGAAAAATTGATGATTGGCAACTTCATTGGAGATTTTGTAAAAGGCAACCAACTTAATGACTTCGAGTTGGAAATAAAACAAGGTATTCACCTTCACAGAGCCATTGACGAATATACTGATCAACACCCAATCGTATCACAAAGTAAGGATAGGTTACGAGCAAAATATCGTCATTACTCAGGTGTTATCACTGACGTTTTTTATGATCATTTTTTAGCTAAAAATTGGGACGTTTATCATCCAAAGCCATTGTTAGAGTTCACACTGGACACCTATAAGAAAATTCAAGGCTATAGTGAAATCCTTCCCAAAGGAGCCAGGTATATGCTTCCATACATGATTGAAAACAATTGGCTTTATAATTATTCCAAAGTGGAAGGGATAAACAAAGCATTGTCAGGAATGGCCAACCGAACTAAATTTCATTCTAAAATGGAACAGGCAGTCGAGGATTTGAAGATCAATTATGAAGCCTTTGATAAAGAATTTAATTTATTTTTTGTTGAGTTAAAAGCATTTGTTAGCAACTGGATAGCCGTTGAAAAAGACAAAATATCGTAGCTTTGTACTTTAAATAATTGATTAATAACCTCCCGTTCTACAATGAACAACGATCCAGAATTAAACGGTAAATATTTAGGCTCAATATCCCAAGATTTTGTAGTGATTTCTGATACACTAAAGGAAGCTTCATATCAAATAAGAAAGAATGACTTCTCCGAGCACCCAATATTCCCTATTTCAAAATTTGAATTGCCAATAGGGCAATTGCTAATAGCCAAGGAAGAACTAGCAACGAACTGGAATTATAACGCTTCTTTTTTGGACGAATTCGTTCAGCGTGAAATTGTGAGTCCTGAGAAAGTCGAGCAATTTAAAATAAACTACAAAGATCCTGATGAATTTTGCTGTCTGTTTGTGGTAGATGATGACTTCACCAACTTTGTATACATCCCTTATCCTGAAGATTAAGCTTTCAAATGGCTCCAGCCCTGGGCAGTAATATCTACTAAATTGTCTCCTTTAGTTGCCATCTTACAGCCTTTTTCTTTCTCGTGCATAAATCCTATCAAATGGATATCTTGATGATTTTTAACCTTTTCAAAGTCTGTTTGGCTAATGGTAAACAATAATTCATAATCCTCACCGCCATTAAGTGCTGCTGTTGTGGAATCAAGTGTCAGTTCAAAGCCAGTATCATAGGTTTGTTTATCAATAGGGAGTTTATCTTCAAAAATCTGAAGTCCTAACCCAGAGGCTTTTGAAAGGTGTAACAATTCCGATCCCAAACCGTCAGAAATGTCTATCATAGAGGTAGGCAAGATGCCTAGCTCCTTGAGTTCATGAACGATATCCATTCTGGCTTCCGCTTTTAACTGCCTTTGAACTATGTAATCATATTTTTCAAGTTGGGGTTGCATTTCCGGGTTGGTAAGAAAAACCTGCTTTTCCCTTTCCAACACCTGTAACCCCATATAAGCTGCCCCTAAATCACCGGAAACACAAAGAATATCATTCAACTTTGCGCCTGAACGATAGGTAATCTTGTCCTTTGATACAGTACCAATTGCCGTAATTGAAATAACCAATCCACTAGTAGAAGAGGTGGTATCACCCCCCACTAAATCTACCTTATAAGCCTCACAAGCGGCATTAATGCCTGCATATAATGCATCTATGGCTTCCAAAGAAAACCGATTGCTCAACCCTATACTTACTGTAATTTGTGTAGGAACCCCATTCATAGCCGCTATGTCCGAAACATTGACAGCAACTGCTTTATAACCAAGATGAGTGAGGGGCACATATGACAAATCGAAATGAATGCCTTCCATTAACATATCGGTCGATATCAGCGTGTAATGGTCTCCACTATCAATAACCGCTGCATCATCTCCGATCCCTTTGACAGTACTTTCACCATTTGTTTTAACACCTTTTTCTATACGTTCAATCAATCCAAACTCTCCCAAATCAACCAATTCTGTCCTATTTTCAGCCATTATGCTATTTTTTATTCTGTTAACCCATCGCCAATATCAGCATTTCGTCCAGCAAAGTTACGTGATATCTATTATCACAACTATTTGTGGTGACAAAAATACAGTTTAAGGGTATTAAGGTACAGAAACAAAGAAGAATCGTGATGAAAGCAGTATTTAAAAACTTAATGTTAATTGGTTTAATATTCACAATATTTGCAGCATGCGGGCCTAGACCCCAATATAAAACCGCACTTGGGAAAAAGAAGTTGAAACATTACAATTCAGTCCAGTTCGGCAAAGAAAAGCCAAAAACAATCAAGAGTTTTAAGAGAAATAACCGCTAGACAATTTCTTGGCACAGTTCAATTAGAACCCCATTAGTGGATTTTGGATGCAAAAAACAAACTAATTTATTGTCTGCTCCTTTTTTTGGCACTTCATTCAATAGTGTAAATCCCTCCGCTGCCAGACGTTTCATCTCAGCAATGATATCTTTTACTTCATAGGCAATATGGTGTATGCCTTCGCCTTTCTTTGCTATAAATTTAGCAATTGGAGAGGATTCGTTAGTCGCTTCCAATAGTTCAATCTTAGATTCCCCCATTCGGAAAAAGGATGTTTTTACGGCTTCAGAGGCCACTTCTTCCAATTTATAGGGTTCTTTGTCAAAAAGCTTACTAAAAAGCTTGTTCGATTCTTCAATATCTTTTACTGCTATTCCAATATGTTCTACCTTAAGCATAGTTTAAATTTTTAACTAATGTCAATCAAATGACTAACTTTGCCTAAAGTTTGAAACTTTTTGCAGTGAGCAAAAGTTTTAACTTAAATTTATTTCGTCAGACTACCATAATATTGACATAATGATGGATACAATAAGTGATGTACACGTTGAGGCCGCAAGGATTCAAAAAGAAATAAAGAGCCATTTGGGCCTACGTAGCAATGCGCTAATATTTGAGTACAGTAAGTTCGAGGGTAAAACCAAGCTTGATCTTATAACAATTAATCCGAGACATAATCAATCGTTTTTATTTCATACTGAGCAGGGATTTGACAAAATAGATGCGTTGAAGAAAATGCTAGAGTATGTTGAAAATTATAAAGAAAAAGAAAGTCCTTACACCATTCAGTGGATAGCAAAGGGCGAAAACAAAGAACTCCATACTTCCTATTTCCGAGCATCTAGCATCTATGATGCGCTGGATAAATTATATTATGGAAGGGATAGCAATACAATTACTGTATTTAGTGTTATTTTAAATCCGGTAGCTTAATTTTATAATTATGATAAGTGTAACAGATAAAGCCAAAAATAGAATAGTAGAGTTGAGAGGACAGGAGGGCAAATCTGATGACCATAACATCAGGGTGTTGGTGCAAGGTGGCGGTTGTTCTGGACTCATGTATGATTTAAAGTTTGACTCGGCAATTGAACAAAGCGATGAGGTATTTGAAGATCAAGGTATAAAGATATTAGTCGATAAAAAGAGTTTATTATATCTACTAGGAACAACTTTAGATTTCTCAGATGGACTGAATGGTAAAGGGTTCCAATTCATTAACCCAAATGCTACAAGAACTTGTGGCTGTGGTGAAAGTTTTTCAGTTTAATTTATTTTGATTCACAGGGTGACTTTGAGTCACCCTGTGAATACCCACTATTCCAATACCGCTATACATTTTAACTCAATACCTATCGGTGTTGGGAGTGCATTTACCTCCACTGTGGTTCTGCAAGGCTGATTGTCCTTAAAATATTCTGCATAAATGGCATTGTACTTTTTAAAATCATCTTTCATGTTGGTCAAAAAGACAGTAACATCTACCAATTTGTCCCAACTGCTTCCTGAAGCCTCCAACACGAGCCGAACATTGTTAAATACAGAATGACACTGCGCTTCTATGTCATAAGATTTGATATTGCCATCAGCACCTAATACCACACCGGGAATTTCTTTTGTCCCTCGTTTTCTGGGTCCAACACCCGATAGGAATAGTAGGTTGCCTACTTTTCTAGCATGGGGGTAGAGCCCTACGGGTTCAGGTGCTTTTTCAGAGTTACTTATGCTTTTTTCATCCATCTTGCTATTATTTACTTATTCACTCCTCAAGGCTTTCACTGGGTTGGCCATAGCGGCTTTAACGGTATGGAAGCCTACAGTAAGCAAAGTAATGAATAGTGCCAGAATAGCCGACAGAATAAACGTAAAAACTTCATCGTTGAGATTAATTTTATAAGCAAAAGCCTGAAGCCAATTACTCATGAAGTAATAAGCAACCGGAAATGCAATAATCGTTGCTATCACCACCAATAATAAAAATTCCTTCGAAACTAAAAATACAATGGATTGTAAACTTGCTCCAATCACTTTTCTAATTCCTATCTCCTTGGTGCGCTGCTCAGTTGTAAACGATGTAAGGCCTAGTAATCCTAAACAAGCAATAACTATAGTAAGTGAAGAAAATATGGTAAAAATTGTACCTCTTCTTTGGTCAGCTGCATATTGAGAATCAAAATCCTGATCTAGGAATTTATACTCGAAGGGCTGGTTTGGAAATACCGTTTTCCAGTCACTCTCCACATTTTTTACCAAAGCTGGAACATCCTTAGTATCCATTTTGATATAAGTGAAGTAATTATTTTTTCTGTACATCACCATTAAGGGCTCAATTTCATCATAAAGTGAATTTTGATTATAGTCTTTAATCACACCCACTACTTTTTTTACTACGACAGTATCCCTTGAGGGGATTTCAAATTTTTTACCTAACGGCTCTGTCCATGCCATACGATCTACCATAGCTTCATTGACCAAGACGGCTTCTATGGTATCGGAAAGTATGTCTCTCGAAAAATCACGGCCTTCAACTATGGTCATACCTAAGGTGGAAAGATAGTCGAAATCGGCAGCAAAAAAGTCTACTCCTTTTTCCATCATTTCCCCGTCATTGGATTCTACATTGAAAATAACCTTACCCACATTACTTCCTGGTGTAGTAGAAGCAGTTGCCACATTTACCACTCCTGGCAGTTGCATCCAGCTATTCCTAAGTACACCCAACTTATTTCTCAATTCCTGACCTGGCACTTCCAGCCTAAGTACTTGTTCCTTATTAAAACCAAGGTCTTTATCTCTTAAAAAATTCAGCTGATTAAAAACCACTAAAGTGGAAATGAGCATAAAAATTGAAATACTGAATTGTAAAACCACCAATATCTTACGGATAATGGAATTGCCCCCTTGCCTTGAAGATCGCCCTTTCAATACTTCCGCTGGGTTAAACCTTGAAAGATAAAAAGCTGGGTAGCTTCCTCCCACTATGCCTACAAGAAATACTATGCCTATCAGCACAATGATCACATTACCTTGGAACAAATAGGAATAACTGATAGATTTATTAGCTAAGTCATTGAAATACGGTAGCAACAGGTAGATTGCTCCTAAGCTTACGAGTAAGGATAATAAGGTCAGCAACAATGATTCGGTAATAAATTGGCTGATTAATTGCCCCCTCAAAGAGCCCATCACTTTACGAATACCCACTTCCTTGGCTCGCTTAAAAGATCTTGCCGTAGCCAAATTCATATAGTTAATACTGGCAATGATTAACATAAATGCCGCTACAATCGAGAATATATAGATGTACGAGATGTCCCCACCCTCTTCTGCTTCATCCTGAATTTTTGAGTGTAAATGGATGTCAGTTATTTTTTGCAATTCATAGCTAATGGATATTCCCATTCTTTCAAAAATGGGATTCACGTTTTTGACAATGATACTATCCAGACTTGGTTGGAAGTCATGTGGATCATACCCATCAGGGAATTGCAAATAGGTAAAAACACCAAAATTTCCCCAACTGCCACGGTATTCGGGGGCACTGTTTCTGGAAATCAAAGCATCAAAACGAAAATGGGAGTTTTGGGGTACATCTTTAATTACCCCTGTTATATTATATTGCTTGTTTTCAGGATCAGTCAAAGCCTTATTCAGACAATCGGTTGTACCAAAATATTTTATGGCCACAGACTCCGTTAGTACCAACGAATTCGGATTATCCAAAGCTGTTTCTTTGTCACCCTCCAAAAATTCATAGGTGAACATATCAAATACCGTGGAGTCTGCTAAGTAAAACTCCTCTTCATTGAAAGACTTATCTTCATACTTGTAAAGTGTGCGTCCTGAGCCGAAAAAGCGTACTGCATTTACTACCTGCGTATTGTTTTCACGTACTTCATCTGCCAAAGGTATTTGGGCCACTGCCCACGTAAAGGAATTGTCAGGTTCTTTAATGTTGGAAACCACCCGATAAATATTATCTGCATTTGTATTGTACCTATCATAGCTGAGTTCATCAAGTACATATAGGAGCAAAAATATACTACAGGTAATCCCTATAGCCAATCCGACAATATTAATTGTACTGTATCCTTTTTCCTTAAGGATATTTCTAACGGAAATCTTAATAAGATTCTTAAGCATTGTTGTTTGAGTTTGTTGAAAAATGACCTATTGGCACCGAAAATACTTAATTACAGCATTAAAATACTGTACTTAACATTATTTAACGATTGTAATATTTGCCTTTTCGAATTAATAAGTCAATTTATATACACTCAAACAGTCGGAAAATGAATTGAACAGTAAGATTTTTGTAGTCAATTAGCTATTCATCAATTCTTCTATCTCATCAGCTTCAATTGGGATGTTGCGCATCAGGTCAAATGTTCCGTCCTTGGTGATAACCACATCATTTTCCAACCTAACCCCAAGATTTTCTTCAGGAATATAAATACCAGGCTCTACGGTAAACACCATTCCTACTTCCATCTTTTTGTAGATATTGGGAACATCATGAACATCAAGGCCAATGTGATGAGAAGTGCCATGCATGAAATATTTTTTATAGGCAGGGTTAGCTGGGTTTTGATTTTTAATGTCCGTTTTATCTATTAAGCCCAAAGACAATAACTCCTTTTCCATGAGTTTCCCTACTTCTTTGTGGTATTCAGGAATCACATTGCCTGGCCTCAGCATTTTTGTCGCCTCTCTTTTCACCTTTAATACTGAATTATACACCGCCTTTTGACGCTTGGTATATCTACCGTTTACTGGGATACTTCGGGTCATATCGGCATTGTAATTAGCGTATTCGGCTCCCACATCCATAAGAAGCATCTCCCCGTCATTACAAGCCTTGTTATTATCAATGTAATGCAACACACAGGCACTAGCACCGGAGGCAACTATAGGTGTATAGGCAAAGCCTCGGGATCTATTTCTGACAAATTCATGTAGATATTCTGCTTCTATTTCATATTCTGTTACACCGGGTTCTACAAAGGAAAGGATTCGTCTAAAACCTTTCTCAGTAATATCACAAGCAATTTGTAGTGCCTCTATTTCATGAGGCCCTTTAATAGCCCTAATACTATGCATAATTGGGGCTGATCGCTCATATTTATGCAATGGATATTTGTCCTTACACCAATCGATAAATCTTCTGTCACGGGTTTGAACCTCCACAACAGCCCTGATGTGCTCGTTGGTATTTAAGTATACAAATTCTGCCTCGGCCATCAGTGTATTAAAAACATTCTCAAACTGAGAAAGCCACATAATATTTTTTACTCCTGATGTTTCGGTGGCTTCCTCCTTTGTATATTTATGCCCTTCCCAAATAGCAATATTCTCGTTTGTCTCCTTCAGAAATAATATCTCTGAAAATGCCTTATCATAAAAATCTGGAAACAGTACCAATATACTCTCCTCCTGATCTATTCCCGAAAGGCTAAGTAAATCATTGTTCTGCCTAAAATTCATTGTGCCATCTGCATTGGTTGGCATGATGTCATTGGCATTAAAAACAGCTAACGCTTTAGATTTCATTTGCTTTACAAAACGCTTTCTGTTTTGGATATATAAATCCTTGTTTAATGGAGTGTATTTCATGGTGTATAATGATAAATTCTGCTTACATGCTAGGGAAAGCAATTTTGAGTTAAATTTGCCCCAATGAAGAAGCTGTTAATTATTTTGTTCTTTTTGTTGGTATGTCTGGCACCTAACCAGGCGCAGCAAAAGTACTGGATATATCTAAAAGACAAAATAGATGATCCTAGCTGCCAAAAGAATTACATAAGTGGTAAAATCTCAGCTTTAATTATTGACAGCCTGGAATGTTATGGGGTATCACCAATCGTAAAATCCAACTGGTTAAATGCCATATCTTCACAATTGAATGAAAAGCAAATAAGTGAGATTCATGAACTTGGGTTTGTCTCAAGAATTCAAAAGCTCAATCAGAATTTGCGGGTTACCTCCACCAATTTAAGTAATGAAAACCTCTCTAAAGCACTGGGCCAAATAAAAGCTGATACCTTAATTATGCTTGGGTTGACAGGCAAGGATGTTAAAATTGGTATTATTGATGCGGGTTTTTTAAGAGCCGATTCGGATAGCTATCTTAAAGAAATTATTGAAAATGGTCAGATCAAAGGGTACCGCAATTATATAGAACCTGATATTACCGATCCTTATGGAGGTAATAATAGTATCAATGACCACCATGGCACATCAGTGTTTCGGGCTATAGCCGGCACTATGAATAATAATTATATTGGGTTAGCTAATGGGGCACAATATTATTTAGCCCGTACCGATCAATCCGACAAGGAATATCGTGGTGAAGAAGATTATTGGGTGGCAGCACTTGAATGGATGTATGATCAAGGGGTGAGATTGATTAATTCCTCCCTTGGATACTCTGATGGCTTTGACAACCCAAAAGAAAATTATGAACCACATGATATTGATGGGAACTCCAGTGCAATTACGAAAGCAGTTAACATTGCCGTAAAAGAAAAAGGGATGACCATCGTGCTCTCCGCTGGTAATGATGGCAATAATAAATTTGAAGTGATCTCAATCCCCGCTGATGCCGAAGACGCCATTACAGTAGGGGCAACAGGAATAAACCATTGGGGAAAACAAGGATATAGTTCCATTGGTCCAGAGCCTTTGGCATCCATTAAACCAGAGGTCGCCTGCTATGCCACTGATGGCACTTCATTTTCAGCACCCATAATCACCGGGTTAATAGCCTGTATGATGGAATATAATCCTTCACTCACCAATGATCAGATAAAAGAATTACTGAATAAATCGTCTCATTTATATCCCTTCTCAAATAACTATCTAGGTTTTGGTGTCCCAAATGCTGAGAAAATAATGGCCTTAATGAAAGATCCTTCATTGCACTTTGGCAATAGCAAAGAGGTAGAAGTTCATTCAAAAAACAGTTATATAATTACCTTGCCTAAAAATGACAATATAATGGCCTTTCATAAAAAGAACAAAACTATTGTACTTGAGCAGGAAAAGTTAAAATGGAAAGATAACGCTGTGACAGTAAATCGAATTCTGAATGCAGCTTATACCACGGTCGCCACGGAAGACCACGTTTGGGAAATACACTGGGTTGACTAAACTATATTCTCATATCAAAATTAAAATCCTCCACACTAATTATTCTTACTTTCGGGTAATCCGGGTGGTTTGGGTTTATTAGGTAGTTGCTTTCCTCAGGTATAATTGCTGATGGTACTTTCATTATTAATGACCTTCTTGATTTTATCCAACCATCACCGATAAACTTCGTCCTCAACTGTCCTTTGTAGGTTGTCCACCGTTTAGGTAAACGATCCTTAGGATACTCCTCTGGAATAATATTATCTGGAATATCTATGACCAATGTTTTGAACGCATCATTACGGCCTTCACTTCCCCTATGAACTAAATTTTCAAGACAGGCCAATGCCCTTGATGATGCGGAATAGATCATAAATGTGCCATTGGAGTTCCACCTAGCAGGTCTGCCAGATGCTACTAATTGGTTTGAATATTTAGCAAGGGTTATGCGGTATACGATCATGCAGTATCACCGTACTGTATCCTATCGAGCTCTTCTGTGACAAGGTCAATGCCATCGGAAGTTTTGACCAGATCAAAAGGAACATGCCCGTTGATACCGAATGCTGGCTTAGACAACCAAGAAATAAAGGCATCTCTTTCTCCAAAAATGCCTACCCCTTGATGATACAAGGCAATGAGCTTAAGCATTATTTCGCTTCTAATCGGGCTGAACTTTGTCTTATTGAGTCGATACTTGTTAATGGTTTTATGTGTGAGCTCTACTATCTCAGCCATGTAATCATTATTACCAAACAACTTAACTACATCATCAAATATGTTAGCGGAAATCCCTTTTTGAGCTGCAAAAACGATAGTAGCGGGATCACTTATCTTGGATTTGTATCTGCCATATATTGCCTGAGCTTCATTCACTTCCATTTATCCTCCTCTTTCACACTAAGTTATGGAAATTTTTCCGTGATTTTAAGAAATTTTTCAATTTTTTTCTGATAATTCGAGCCATCTGAGCTCCTTTGCATCAATTTTGGCTTTTATTTCATCAAGTTCCAAACTCCATTTTGTTAAAACTTCATGGTCACTTTCGCCCGAAATCAAGAGTTTTTCAAATTCAACTTTCTTATCAGTGAGTGATTTAATTTCATTCTCAATCTGATCGAATTCCCGCTTTTCATTATAAGTTAACTTCTGCTCTGTAACTTTTACTTTATCAGCCTTTACTTCCTTCGGTTTATTATCTGTCGATCCTATCGTTTTTGAGGCCTTTTCCGAATTTCTATATTTGGTATAGTTGCCATTGAAATCTTCAATGGGTTTATCCTTTTCGAAAATAAAAAGATGATCCACCAATCGGTCCATGAAATATCTATCGTGAGAAACAATCAACAGACACCCCTGAAAGTTCATAAGAAATTCTTCTAAGGTTCTTAAAGTTATTAAGTCAAGGTCGTTGGTAGGCTCATCAAGAATTAAAAAATTGGGGTTCTCAATCAACACCCTTAACAATTGAAGCCTTCTTTTTTCACCGCCACTTAGTTTATCTACATAATCGTATTGTGCTTTGGGCGAAAAATTAAACTGTGTTAAAAATTTAGACGCGGTAACTACAGCCCCTGAAGATAGCGTTACAATTTCAGCTACTTCCTGAACCACTTCAATTACCTTCATCCCCGGTTTAAAATTAGGTTCTTGCTGTTTATAATAGCCAAATACAATCGTTTGACCCTTATCAACTGTGCCCTGATCAGGTGGTAAAATTCCGGTTAGCATATTCAAGAATGTAGACTTTCCTGCCCCATTTTTACCAACTACCCCTACTCTTTCGCCTCTTTTGAACACATAACTAAAGGGCTTGACAACCACCTTTCCGTCAAACGACTTGCTGATATTCTCTACTTCAAGGATTTTCTTACCAATTCTCCTTTGATTAATATCCAGCTCAACTTCTGACTTGGTCAAATCTTCATGGGCTTTTTCTTTTATCCCTTCAAAGGCCTCTACTCTATATTTGGCTTTTGTGCCACGTGCTTTGGGTTGGCGCCTTATCCAATCCAATTCCTTTTTAAACAAGTTTGTTGCCTTATCTTTCTCTGCAAAAGCAATTTGCTCCCGTTCTGATTTCTTTTCCAAGAAGTAGGAATAGTTTCCAGAGTAGCGAAATACCTGCTCCCTGTCCAATTCAATAATTTCATTGGTCACTTGCTCTAAAAAGTAACGATCGTGAGTAACCATAATGATTCCCATTTGGCTACTTGAAAGGTAGTTTTCAAGCCATTCTATGGCCTCTAAATCCAAGTGGTTGGTGGGCTCATCTAATATTACCAAATCTGGTTTTTCAATCAGGGCTTTCGCCAGACCCACCCGTTTCTTCTGTCCCCCTGACATATCACTGATCTTTTTCTCAAGATCATGTACCCCCAACCTTCCAAGAATCTCTTTGATTTGCGATTCATACGTCCAGGCATCTGCCTTGTCCATCTCCTCAATTAGCGAGCCTAGCTTTTCCATCGAGGCTGGTTCAGTCTCTGCAAGAGCAAGATGATGCTCATAATCACCAATTAATTTAGCCAAGACCCTATCTCCTCCTAAAACCGCCTCTATAATGTTATCAGTATTGCCAAATTCAGGTTGCTGCTCTAGATAGGCAATTTTAACTTCGTTATTAATTACCACTTCTCCCCGTTCTGGCACTTCCAGACCAGCCAAAATCTTCAATAAAGTAGTTTTGCCGCTTCCGTTAACCCCTACCAACGCCACTTTTTGACCTTGTTCAATCCCAAAAGAGATATCTTTAAACAAAACCCGTTCTCCAAATGATTTGGAAATGTTATCTACTGACAAATAATTCATCCCGCAAAAGTAGTGAAATTGCCCTCCTTCGTATCAGGCGATTCAAAATATCCTAAAAAATTATTACCTTGTTGCAAATCAAATCCAAACCAACATGAAAATCCTTAAAATTATTATTGTCGTAGTTGTGGTGCTTGTTCTAGGTGCTTTAGCTTTCGCAATGATGCAACCAGCAGAAGGCAGTTTACAGAGTTCCATTGTTATTAATGCGTCACCAGCATCCGTTTATGAAGAGTGTGTTGATATTAAAAAGCTGGATGCTTGGTCACCCTGGTATAATATAGAACCAGCTGCATTTTCTTATGAAGGGCCTGTGAAGGGTATAGGTGCCACCTCGATGTGGGATTCTGAAAAAGAAGAATTAGGTAAAGGGAGTTTGAAAATTATTGAAGCAGTACCTAATGAATTTATCAGAACAGAAATGAAATTTGAATCTTTCCCTGGTAAGTTTAGCAGTTGGATCAAACTCTCACCGGAAGGTGAAGGCACAAAAGTTGTCTGGGGCTATGATTATAGCGAGATCAACATTATTGGTAGGTTTTTTATGGGAATGATGGATATCAATACTACCATGTTGCCCATGTTCGAACAAGGCCTTGCAGATTTAAAACAAATAGTAGAAGCCAAACCCGTGGCCGAGCCAGAAATGATGGAAGAAGCAATGGAGTCTGACTCTACTATGGTTGAATAGTTCTAAATTTCAAGTTTTAAGTTCTAAGTTCTAAGTTTAAAAGATCGCTTAGAACTTGGGACTTTTAACTTTTATCAATTCTCATGTCCCCTGCTTTTATATTTTTGCTCCTTCCACTGTTTAAGCTCTTCCTTTTTTTGATTTAATTCATCTTCGGTGAACTCAAAATCAATCAACTCATCAAGGTTGGGCTGTCCGGCATCAATCCAGCAGGTATACCAAAAATCACCGACCATTTTAATTGCTTTTCTCATTTGGCGCTCAACCATGCCATTTAATTTTTCATGGTATGCCTTAGAAAATGATCTGGAATAAACCTTCACGGTAGTATTGCCTCGGGTTTCAAATGCGTACTTTTTGTCTGCTCCTAATTTGTCAGTGAGCTCTTTTTCAAACCTGAAAACCGAATCAAGAGTATTATTAGCCTGGATCACAGCTTCCCATGCCTCCAATTGCGTATTTTTAATATAATTGGCCTTTCCAACAAAAAAATCATAATTATCAGAATATAATTCCGGTAAGCGAGATTCCCAAAATCCATGTATCCCATATTGATTGGTCATTTGGCCATTATAATTTTCAGTAGTATGGAGCGGAACATTAGCGTCAGCAATGTAATGCCCCAAATCTGCAGATAAACGTAAAATAGCACTCGCATCCCTGATTTGCATGGCATCAGTCAACCATGATTTCACTCTATTAATATGCCAGGGTACAATACCATAGGCCTGTAAAGTATCTTCAGAATATTTTTCCACTGCTTCATTCCAATACCTAGGAAGCTTGTACACAGCACTATCACCGTAAACATCAGCATCCAGAAAGTGGCGTGGGGCTTCACCTTCCACAGCATATCTCCTTCGATCTGGGTTAACAGCATTTTCTGTCAGGTACTGAATATTGTGTTTATAAAAGCCTATCATTTCGGCAGGAAGGGTAAATACCGCCAATCTATTAATCCGTTGATGGGCAAAAAAACCCCACATGGCTTGCACAGATGGTAATACAAGCAATAAAATGAACGTAAAAACAATCCTCTTCATTTCCGGTTTACATTATGCAATAAACTTAAGGATTAAGATTAAAAAAATATTGCTGAGAGATGTTTTGTATAAAAAATAATTAATGCTAAATTTGCACACTCAAAAATAAGTAGTTGAATTAAGATCAGTTATGGCAAATCATAAGTCAGCGTTAAAAAGAATCAGATCTAATAACGCAAAAAGATTAAGGAACAGATACCAGCACAAGACCACCAGGACTTTCGTTAAGAGATTGACTGAAGCCACTGACAAGTCAGAGGCGATGGAATTGTTAAGAAAGGTAACTTCTATGATCGATAAATTGGCGAAGAAAAATATTATCCATCGCAACAAGGCAGCTAATAATAAGTCAAGATTGACGAAATTGGTAAATAGCCTATAATTCCGTTGTTATGTAAGGATTTAAAAGTCCTCTGCTTTTCGCAGAGGACTTTTATTTTTTTATTACTTTCAAGCTTGTGAAAAATTCAGGTTACTTAGGAATTAAAAGCTGGGCAGAAGAAGATAGGCCTCGCGAAAAGCTTTTACTTAAAGGCAAAGCCTCTTTATCTGAGGCTGAATTGATAGGGATTTTGATTGGTTCTGGCACATCATCCATAAGTGCCGTTGATCTGGCCAAACAAATTTTAAACGGCTCTGATAACAATTTGAATGAGTTGGCCCGTTTGTCAGTTAAAGATCTTACAAAATATAAAGGCATTGGTGAAGCCAAAGCCATAAGTATTGTGGCTGCGTTGGAATTGGGAAGACGCAGAAAGGATACCGAATCCATCAAGAAACCAAAAATAACAAGCTCTTCAGATGTTTATAATTTGGTTAAATCAGATTTACTTGACCTTAGCCACGAGGAATTCTGGGTATTGCTGTTAACACGCAATAATCAGGTTATAAAAAAACAGCTTATAAGCAGTGGAGGTGTTTCAGGTACAGTGGCCGACCCTAAACTTATCTTTAAATCGGCATTGGAAGAATTAGCCTCTTCAATCATCCTTATCCATAACCACCCTTCTGGCAACCTGAAACCAAGTGACCAGGACGTTAAACTCACCAAAAAGATGGTCGAGGCAGGACGAACATTGGAAATTCCAGTGATTGATCATGTAATATTTACCAATGAGTCTTACTTTAGCTTTGCAGATGAAGGAATATTATGAAACAAAGTAATTTATTGAAAATTGGTGTTGGTTTAGTCATAATTATCATTATCGGATACTCATTTTCTGGTGGCCAGACTACAGAAGACTATATCAACGAAATAAAAAAAGAGCGGGAGGAAAAGGATATTTTTATGAAAAATTCTGATGAGTCACCTTTTCATAATTCTTCCGAAGAGATCAAACCGTTACAATACTATCCTCCCGATATACGGTTCAAAATAAAGGCAAGGTTTGTACCGATTAAAAACAAATCAATAGTAAAACTACCTACCAATGATCACTCTGAAAGTGAATATCTGGATTATGGTTATGCCGAATTTAGTTTTGCTGACAAACCCCAACGGCTGTTAATCCTTGAAAATGTGGAAGATGAAGTTCTATTTCTTGCCTTTGGTGATGAAACCAGCGCTGAAGAAACCTATGGGGCAGGCCGTTATTTAGATGTTAAGCATGATGGTGGCAAATCCATATTATTGGATTTTAATCTTGCTTACAACCCATATTGTGCCTATTCGGAAGAATTTAGTTGTCCTCTGCCACCTCGGCAGAACTTATTATCTATACCAATTCAGGCTGGCGAAAAAACTTACCAATAAAATCTCAGCTCATCGCTCATTGACCTTCAAAATGTTTAATTTTGCCAACTTTAATATGCCCTAGTTGGCCTCACAAGAAGAAATACCAAAATGAAAATATCTTTAAACTGGCTTAAAGATTACATGGATTTATCAGAGTCTCCTGAAACCATTAGTAAATCCTTGACGGATACCGGTCTCGAAGTGGAGGGACTTGAAGTAGTCGAGCAGGTGGAAGGGGGATTAAGCGGCCTTGTCATAGGTGAGGTACTCACTTGTGAGAAACATCCTGATGCCGATAAGCTCAAAATTACCACCGTAGCTATTGGAAATGGAGTGGTGTCTCCAATAGTATGTGGCGCCCCCAATGTAGCCGTAGGGCAAAAAGTGATAGTGGCCACAGTAGGTGCAACTTTATACCCAAAGGGGAGTGATTCATTTAAAATAAAGAAGGCAAAAATCCGTGGTGAGGTTTCTGAAGGGATGATCTGTGCGGAGGATGAGATTGGTTTGGGCAACAGTCATGATGGGATCATGGTATTGGATACCAAATTACCAAATGGAACACCAGCAGCCAGTCATTTCAATTTAGAAAATGATATCGTTTTTGAAATTGGCCTCACGCCTAATAGAGCCGATGCGGCTAGCCATATTGGTGTAGCGAGGGACTTAAAGGCAGCACTTAACAAACCTGTAAAATGGCCATCAATTGATACCTATAAAAAAGACAACGATAATTTATCCATTGAAGTAATTGTTGAGAATACAATTGCCTGCCCAAGATATTCAGGTGTTACGCTCACAAACGTAAGTGTAGGTGAATCGCCTGACTGGTTAAAACATCGATTGAAGGCCATTGGCTTAGCACCCATCAACAATGTGGTTGACATTACCAATTATGTGCTACATGAAACTGGTCAGCCACTCCATGCCTTTGATGCTGATAAAATTACTGGTAACAAAGTATTGGTGAAAACCTTAAATGAAGGGGCTACATTTACTACACTTGACGAAAAAGAAAGAAAGCTCAAGGCCACTGACCTGATGATATGCGATGGCAAAGAAAAAGGCATGTGTATAGCAGGGGTATTTGGAGGTATCAATTCTGGAGTGACCTCTGACACTAAAAATATTTTCCTTGAAAGTGCCTATTTTTCGCCAGACTATGTACGGAAAACAGCTCAGTATCATCAGCTGAAAACCGATGCTTCATTTAGATTTGAAAGAGGTACTGATCCAGAAATCACGGTTTATGCACTGAAACGTGCAGCTCTGTTGATCAAAGAATTGGCAGGTGCTCAGGTATCTTCAGAAATTACTGATTTATACCCTACACCTATTGAAAACTTCAATGTGTTGGTGAAATATAAAAATATTGATCGACTTATTGGAAAGGCTATACTTAAGGATAAAATCCACTCTATTTTGGAATCATTGGATATTGCAATACAGGACAATAAAGAGGTGGGATTTACAGCTATTGTACCTACTTATCGTGTGGATGTGCAAAGAGAAGCGGACATTATTGAAGAAATATTAAGGATATACGGCTTCAATAATATCGATCTTTCCGACAATATGGGCACTGATTATTTAGCCAATTTTCCAGTTATCGACAAAGATAAATTACAAGTAAAAGTTACCAATACCCTAACTGCAAAAGGCTATTACGAAGTAATCACCAATTCACTTACCAAGCCTTCTTATTCAGAAAGTGATAGTAGCATTGATGAAAAAAACAATGTTGTAATCTTAAATAAACTAAGTGAAGATCTAGGTGTTATGCGCCAATCCATGGTCTATTCTTTGTTGGAGGTGGCAGCGCATAACATAAACCGAAAACAAACTGATCTTAAGCTTTTTGAATTCGGAAAAACCTATAGGCACTCTGGAGAGAAGTACAATGAGTCTCCACGGCTTGCAATGTTAATCTCTGGAAATATCAAAGGGGAGCATTGGTCTTCCAAAACCCGAAAAGTAGAGTTTTATGATCTTTCTGGTGCAGTTAATATGGTAATTGGAAAGTTAACAGGGAAAGAACTAAGTTCTAAAGTGACACAAAAAAGTGACCCTTTCGATTATGCACTTTCATTAGAAGCAAATGGAAAGGTTATAGCCACAGTTGGGAAGGTTTCTGCTTCGATTTGCCGAAAAACTGGGGTAAAACAGGAAATATTTTATGCAGATATTGATTGGGGCTTGCTTTTGAAACTTACAAATAATAATATAGTATTTGAGGAAGTCTCTAAGTTCCCTGAAGTGAAAAGGGATTTGTCTCTAGTTATTGATAAAGGAATAACTTTTGATCAAATTCATACATTGGCAACCTCATTAGAACGTAAGTATCTAAAGGCCATAAATGTCTTTGATGTGTATGAGGGTGATAAAATTGATGCTGGCAAGAAAGCTTACGCAATGAGTTTTACTCTTCAGGACAAAGAAAAAACACTTACTGACAAGGTTATTGACAAGACTATGTCTAAATTGATGACATCATTTGAAAATGACCTGGGGGCAATAATTAGAAAATAGATGAGTCAAGACCTACTGAAGTCCAATTTATTAACACTTGAAAGAAAACTAACCTTACTACTTGATAAGCACAAATCCATAAAAGAGGAAGTGGGGCTATTAAAAGAGGAGAACAACGAGTTAAAACAAGTGCTAAAGCAAAAAGCAGAGCAACTTAGCAGCTTTCAAAATCAGATTAAAATTAGTAAGATTGTAGGTGAAATAGATTCGGATGGGAAAGACGCCACTGAATTGAAGAGGAAGATTGACGATTATATTAAAGAGATTGACAAGTGTATAGTGCACTTGAGTAGATAAACAAAATTGATGAACGAACTCTCAATTAAAATTAAAATTGCTGACAGGGAATACCCCATGAAGGTGAAAACCGAGGATGAACAAAGGGTACGAAATGCTGGTAAATCCATTAATGAGAGGATACGAACTTATCGAGAACGTTTCGGAATAGATGACAAACAGGATCTTTTAGCCATGGTAGCTTTTGACTGTTTGGTAGATAAAATGGAGCTGGAGGAAAAACACATCGATACGGACGAAAGTGTGGTACAAAAAGTTGATCAACTAAACAATCTAATCAATCAGGCCTTATAAGGCCCTCTTCATTTCTTAGTAATACTGCCGATCATTTCAGGAAAGATCATTCCTGTATACTTTTTTTAAGTATGCGATTGATCAAACAAACCTAAACATTAACCACAATGGCAGATTTAATTTATGTAATAATTACAGGGGTCATCGCTCTTGCTGCTGGTATAATCGTGGGTCGATCGATGGTTGCGAAAGCAAACAAAGAGAAAGATAAAGACCGTGAAGAAAAAGCCAGATTGATAATTAAGGAGGCTGAAATTACAGCTGAGAATATCAAAAAAGATAAAATCCTTGAAGCTAAGGAAAAATTTCTCAAGCTAAAGGCAGAATTCGAAGAGGAAGCTTCCCGAAAGAAAAACCTCATTATCACCAATGAAAACAAAATCAAGCAGCGTGAGCAGCAACTTTCCAAGGAACTAGAGAAAATCAGTAGAAAGGAAAGTGAAGTGGACGAGCTTAAAGAGAAGTATAACCTACAACTTGAAAATGTAAATAATAAGAAAGCTGAACTCGACAAATTCAATGCGCAAAAGGTATCGATACTGGAAAAAATCGCAAACCTATCAGCAGATGAAGCACGTGAGCAGTTAATGGAAACATTAAAGGATGAGGCTCAATCCAAGGCTTCGTCATTTATTAAAGACATTATAGAAGAAGCCAAACTCACAGCTACCAAAGAAGCTAAGAAAATAGTGGTGGACTCCATTCAGAGAACCGCTACTGAACATGCGATAGAAAATTGTGTTTCAATTTTCAATATAGAAAGTGACGATATCAAAGGGAAGATCATTGGCCGTGAAGGCCGAAATATCCGGGCATTGGAGGCTGCAACCGGAGTGGAAATTATTGTTGACGATACCCCAGAGGCCATTATCATTTCTGGTTTTGATCCTGTAAGAAGGGAGATTGCGAGGCTTTCACTTCATAGATTGGTAGTGGACGGCAGGATCCACCCTGCGAGAATTGAGGAGATCGTATCCAAAACAAAGAAAAACATTGATGAGGAAATAGTTGAGATTGGTGAAAGAACAGTAATTGACCTTGGTATTCATGGGTTGCACCCTGAATTAATCAGAATGGTAGGCCGTATGAGATTTCGTTCTTCTTATGGTCAGAACCTATTACAGCATTCACGAGAGGTTGCCAATCTATGCGCCACTATGGCATCGGAATTGGGCATGAACCCTAAACAAGCCAAACGAGCTGGTTTACTTCATGATATTGGAAAGGTATGGCCCGAAGAGCCTGAAAAGCCACATGCCATATTAGGTATGGAGCTGGCACAAAAATATAAGGAGCATCCTATTATCTGTAATGCCATTGGTGCTCACCATGATGAAATCGAGATGACAACCATGCTTTCGCCCATAGTGCAGGCTTGTGATGCCATCTCAGGAGCAAGACCAGGTGCCAGAAGGGAAGTGATGGAAAGTTATATCAAAAGGCTCAAAGAACTTGAAGCTTTGGCAGTGGGATTTGAAGGGGTACATAAATGTTACGCTATTCAGGCGGGCCGTGAGCTAAGAGTGATGGTAGATGCTGACAACGTTACTGATGAAAGGGCGAGTCAATTATCGTTTGATATTTCACAAAAAATAGAAAAGGATATGCAATATCCTGGTCAGATAAAAGTGACAGTAATCAGGGAAATGCGCTCAGTGAGTTACGCCAAGTGATGATGAAAATTGCTTTCACTGATGCTAATTAATTAAATAGTCTATAGTCAAATTTAACCTATGCTAGCTTACCCAATAGCCCTGTCCACCGATCAAGAAAAAACAGAATGTGGAGCCGCTTGTGATAAGATTGAAACTTACCTAAACCAAAAAGGTGAGAAACTAAAAATCGATGAACTTTACGCATTTCTTGACAAGCAAACCTATAGTTCTAAAGAAATAGAATGCGCTACTCTTCAAGAGGTTTATAAAGAATTAGCCCGCGTGGGTCTTTGCCTCAATATCAATCTTGAAGGCTCTGCCAAGTATGAGATTACCTACAAAATGGCCAATTCGATGTTTATTATCATGCACGTTAAGTACATGACAGAATACATCAGATCAAAAGGACAATCTGAATTGCTCGATTATGTGGAATCATGGCTAAAGTTGATTTGTGAACAGCAGTCTATAAACTTTGGTGACGTGGAGAAGTATATTTAAATCCGATCAGTCAATCCTGATTGCATTAACAGGGTTCTTCAGTGCCGATTTTATAGATTGATAGCCTGTGGCCAAAAGCACAAGTGCCCCCGATACCAGACCAGCAAGAATAAAGATGTCTACCGTAATATTAATTTCATAAGGGTAATTTTCGAGCCATTTATTCAGCGCTATATAAGCCAAAGGCCAAGCTATTAAGTTTGAAACGATAATCATTCTAACATAATCTTTGGACATAATGATGATCAAATTTTGCATGGAGGCCCCCAGCACTTTTCTTATACCGATTTCGCGTGTCTTTTGGACGGCAAAAAATGATGAAAGCCCAATCACGCCAATCAGTGCAATGAAAATAGCTATAACCGTGAAAATCAGGAATATATCTCCGAATCGTTGCTCTGCCCTATAGAGTTGATCATATTCCTCATCTAAAAAACTATAGGCTAACTTTTCATCACTTACCCTTAGATCCCAAATTTTAGAAATCTCATTTAAGTTTCCAGTCATATTGCTATTAGGATCAAACTGAATACTTATCACAGGTGGATAGACCTGCTGATTGCTGATACGCTCCAAGTCGAAACCAAATAGCAGCATTGGCCGAATTTTTTCATGCAATGAGTTGAAATGAAAATCGTTTACCACACCAATCACTTCAAACTCATTACCCGCAGCCAGTATTAATTTTTGACCAATTGGATTTTTCCAGCCCACTATTTTAGCTGCCGTTTCATTGATTATCACAGACAATGAATCATTTCTCAATTGCTCAAAACCCCGGCCTTCCACAATGTCTAGACCATAGGTGGTTATAAAATTTTTATCTGCATTCAAGATGGCTGTCTGAAAACGCTCCGTTGAAGGCCTGCCAACAGCTTCAAAGGTAGTACCGCCCACTTGCCTGCCTGGCACTTGAAAAGACGAACTAACCGAAGATATTCCTGGTAATTGCACCAGATCATTTTTAAATGATAGGTATGAGGAACCAAGTAAGTTGGCATCGTTTATTGTAAGTATCTGGTCTTTATCAAAGCCCAATTTCTTGTGCATTAGATAATTGACTTGACGGTTAATTATAATAGTACCAATAATCAGGAATATTGAAATGCTGAATTGTAAAATTACCAATAGGTTTCTCATCAAGTTTTTGCTTTTACCCTGAGTCACCTGACCTTTCAATATTTTGACCACATTGAAAGAAGAAATGAAAAATGCTGGATATGCACCTGAAAGAAGGCTCATGAGCGCAATGATCAATGCGAACATTGGGCCATAGATTACCCAGTCAATCTGAGTTATTGACAAGTCCTTACCAGCAATTTGATTGAAGTACGGAAGCATGACCATAAAAAGTAGGGCTCCCAAAATACCCGACATGAGGCAAAGTACACTTGACTCTGTAAAAAATTGAACAAACAAAGCCTTTCGGGTAGATCCGAGGGTTTTTCTTATGCCCACCTCCTTTGCTCTTTTAATTGATCTGGCAGTTGATAGATTAGTGAAATTAATGGCAGCGATTATTAAAATGAAAGCACCGACAATGGAGAATAATAGGATGTACTGCCCATCACCATTTGGCTTTATTTCAAATTGAAGGTGACTATTCAGATGAATACTTTTCACCGGTTGTAGAAAGAAATTATGGATATTACCGGCCGCCTCGTATTCACTGTAAGGTTTGCTCAATATACTTTCAATTTGAGGGCCAATATATTTGGTCACTACCAGTTGCAACTGTTTCTCAAATTTTTCTGGTGTTACATCATTACGGAGTTTTATATAGTTGTAGGTACTATAGGAGACCCACTGATAATTTGTATTTTGACTATCAAAAGGGAATGTGCTCCAAGATAATATAAAATCAAATTCCAGATGTGATACTTTAGACATGTCCTTAACCACAGCAGTAATGGTATACTCCAATGTGTCATTCATCAATAACTTCCTGCCTAATATTTGTTGTGAACCAAAATACTTTTGGGCCATTTTATCAGTAATTACTACCGAATATGGTTGGTCCAATGCATTCTTCTTGCCGGATAATATCGGAATTGACATTAACTCTAAAAATCCGGAGTCAGCAGCCAAAACATTTCCTTCCCTAAATGAAATATTTTTTTCTTCATTTTCAATTTTATAATCTATGCCAATAGGCAGTGCCCTTGATGCCTGAACAACTTCTGGAAAATCATGTTTTACGGCATAGCTAAGTGGTAATGGTGTTACGGCATAACTCACTTGATTATTTGGAAAGTGTCGTTCCAACGCTATTCTGAATACATTATCTTGTTGGTAGTTGTCATAAGATAATTCGTCATTTACATAAATTGCAATAAAGTAAACACATGCCAATCCTATACTTAATCCCAATAAGTTAATAATGGAAAATAGGCGATCTTTTTTAAAAAATCTGATTGCGAGATTTAGGTTAATATTTTTCATATGCCAATAATTTAGAAGCCAATAACAGAAACATAATTAATCCTTCCCTTCATCTCAACCAATGCAATTTCCTTAAATGGCTACCATTCATGGAAATCGAATACCCTGTTTGAGGCATCACCATTTGATTTTTATCTAATTATTTACCAATATTTTTTGCCTGTTAAAATTTTTTTCTACATTTGTTAACCAAATGGTTAAACCATACAGTTAAACCACCTAGTTAATCATGACAGAAACTAAAGACGAAAACAAGGAGAGTCAGATATTGGAAGCTGCAAAAAATGTATTTCAGCGAAAAGGAATGGATGGCGCACGTATGCAAGAGATTGCTGATGAGGCAGGAATCAACAAAGCCTTACTGCATTATTATTACAGAAGTAAGCAGATGCTTTTCGAGGCAGTATTTATAAAAGCTTTCTCTTTGCTCGCTCCACAATTGAACAAGGTTCTAAATGACGACTCTTCCATAGAAGAGAAAATCAGGAATTTTACTGAGAACTATCTATCGTTTATAATCAAACATCCCTATTTGCCGTCATTCATTCTCAATGAGCTAAATAGAAACCCAGATTTTTTACTAAAAATGAAAGCTAATAAAGGGTTTCCAAATCTGGACAAATTCAAAAAACAAGTGAACTTGGAAGTAGAACAGGGAATATTAAAACCGATAAAAGCCGAACAGCTATTTATCAACATAGTGGCATTAAACATATTCCCGTTTTTAGCTTCCCCTCTCATCAAGGCGTTTGCCAATGTTGATGATGCCGCTTACCAACAATTACTTGTAGATAGAAAAACAGAAGTTGCCATTTTCATTATTGATTCAATAAAGATAAAATCATGAAAAGAATCATTTTATATGCGGTTTTTTTGATGCCCTTAAGTGCAATAGCACAAAACAGCTTAACCCTAGAAGATTGCTATCAATTGGTAAATGCTAATTATCCACTAGCGCGGCAAACCACTATTTTGGTAAAACAAAGTGCAGTAGATCAGGAAGTAATTGATACTAAAAAATTACCGGAATTTAGTGTAGCTGCCCAAGCTACTTATCAATCGGATGTCATTTCGATTCCTATTCCCAATGCGGGCATCGATCCCCCCAATAAAGATCAATATAAAGCAACACTGTCGGTCAATCAGTTAATATATGGCGGTGGAGCCATTAATGCCTCATTGGCAGCCGAAGCAGCCACCCTAAAAACAAAACAGAAGGAAGTGGAAGTGAACTTGTACCAATTAAAAAAACAAGTGAACCAGTTGTATTTTTCGATACTATTAACCCAGAAAAAAGAGGCCTTATTGATCTCCAAACAACAACTGCTTAACAGCAGGCTTGACGAGGTAAAATCTGGTGTTAAGAATGGCGTACTGCTCCCTGCTTCAGACAAAGTATTGGAAACAGAACTTCTTAAAATCAAACAGGGAATGACTGAAATCAAACAAAACAAGATTAGTCTGATACAAACTTTGTCATCCATTATAGGCACTACTATCCCCCCTACTGTCATTCTCCTAAAGCCAGAGTTAACCACTGAAAATCAGGTAAGTGTTAGGAGGCCTGAACTTGAATTATTTCAACTGAAAAAATATCAGATTGAAACTGCCGAGCAGTTGATGGCCAAACAGAATTCGCCCAAACTCATGGGCTTTGCCCAAGGTGGATATGGCAACCCTGGTTTAAACATGCTTGACAATTCATTTCAACCTTTTTATATCGTTGGCCTAAAAATTAGTTGGACTCCCTTCGATTGGAATGCCAATAAAAAGCAACGTCAATCATTATCCATCAACAAGGAATTTGTAGACAATGAAGCGGAGCTGTTTAATTTAAAAACAAGCATAGAATTAGAACAGCAACAAACTGAAATCGATAAGTATTCCGCTTTTATTGATACCGATGTTGAAATAGTGGATTTGAGAAAAGAGGTATTGAAATCTGCGGAGTCACAATTGAAAAATGGCGTGATCACCGCCTCTGCCTATCTTACCGAACTCACTAATCTCTATGAAGATGAAAATACCATGTGTACCCATGAAATACAACTGATGCTGATGAAAGCCAATTATAATATAACTAAAGGACTTTGAAAATGAGACGTTTGAAAATCATACTAACTATGGGAATTGCGGCCTCTGCCCTATTTTCTTGCAGTGACGCTAATAATAAAGCGGATGGCTATGGCAATTTTGAAGCTACCGAAATTACGGTATCATCGGAAGCAAGTGGGAAACTTCTCACTTTTAAAGTAAATGAAGGTGATCAAATAGCTAAAGGAAAAATATTAGGTGTCATTGACACTACTCAGCTTTATCTTAAAAAAGAGCAGTTAATAGCGGCTAAAAACACCGTATTCTCAAAATCATACAATGTGCTATCCCAACGAAAAGTGCTTCTGGAGCAGTTGAAAATAGCTGAAACTGAAAAAAATAGGGTTGAAAATCTAATTAAGGATAAGGCTGCTACACAAAAACAGCTGGACGATGTCAATGGGCAAATAAATGTGATCAAACAGCAGATAAAGAGTGTCGAAACTCAAAATTCGCCCATTATAAACGAGATAAAAGGGCTGGAAATTCAAATCAAACAGCTTGATGATCTTATAAAAAAGTGCATTGTTATAAATCCAGTAACAGGTACCGTACTTTCCAAATATGCTGAGCCCGGTGAAATAACAGCTTATGGTAGGCCATTGTATAAAATCGCTGATCTCAGTAGGATGGAGCTGCGTGTATTTGTGAGTGAAACCCAATTGGCAAACATAAAAATCGGCCAACAGGTTACCATTAAAGTTGATAGTGGGAACACAATGAAATCCTCTAATGGAAAAGTGAGTTGGATAGCTTCTGAAGCAGAGTTTACGCCAAAAATCATCCAAACCAAAGAAGAACGCATCAATCTAGTTTATGCGGTGAAAATCATGGTGGAGAATGATGGGAGTTTAAAGATTGGAATGCCTGCTGAAATGATAATTGGCAATGTACAATGAACAATTAGTAATTAACAATTAGCGATTGCGATTAACGATTAACGATTAACAATTAACGATTAACCAATAACGATTACATGAGCATCAGTGTCCAACATATCAGTAAATCATACAAGGATGTAAAAGCCCTGAATAATATTTCCTTTGAGGTAAATGAGGGGGAATTATTCGGCTTGATTGGCCCTGATGGAGCGGGTAAAACTACTTTATTCAGAATTTTGACTACGCTATTGATTGCAGAAAAGGGAAGTGCAACTGTGGCGGGCTTTGATGTATTGGATGATTACAAAAGCATTAGAAATCATGTGGGGTATATGCCAGGCCGATTTTCATTGTACCAAGATTTAACTGTCGAGGAAAATCTCAATTTCTTTGCTACCATATTTGGAACAACCGTTGAAGAAAATTATGATTTGATCAAAGACATCTATGTACAGATTGAACCCTTTAAAAAACGAAGAGCTGGCAAACTCTCTGGTGGCATGAAACAGAAATTAGCTTTATGTTGTGCGCTAATCCATAAACCTAAAGTACTGTTTTTAGATGAGCCAACTACCGGTGTTGATCCGGTATCACGTAAGGAGTTTTGGGAAATGCTGAAACGCCTTCAGCAAAAAGGTATTACAATATTGGTTTCAACACCCTATATGGATGAGGCCGCATTGTGTGACCGGATAGCCCTGATTCAAGGTGGTGAAATACTTCAAATCGATACGCCTCCAGAAATTGTGAAGCATTATCCAAAAAAACTTTACAACGTGGGGGCAGATAATATGTACAAGCTTATTGAAACCCTCAAAGGCTATGAACACCAATACAGCGTGTACCCTTTTGGGGAATTTGTGCACTACACTGATAACCGATCTGATTTCAATTCGAAAGAGTTAAAGCTTTACTTGGAAACAATGAATCTATCTAATATTTCCATTGAAATTACGAAGCCAACAATCGAAGATACCTTTATGGAATTAGCACGATTATGAAACAGGAAAACGTCATAGAAGTTGAGGGATTGAGTAAAAAATTTGGTGATTTTAAGGCCGTTGATGCCATTACTTTTGAAGTGAAGAGGGGCGAGATATTTGGATTTCTGGGTGCCAATGGTGCTGGTAAAACCACCGCCATGAAAATGCTTATTGGTATTTCTACCCCCACATCCGGTAAAGCTTCCGTTGCCGATTTTGATGTGTACACGCATGCCGAAGATATTAAAAAGAACATTGGCTATATGAGTCAGAAATTTGCCTTATATGATGATCTATCGGTAAAAGAAAACATCACTTTTTTTGGAGGGATTTATGGTTTATCCCGCGCCCAGATAAAGGATAAAACAGCTCAGTTAATTGAAGAATTAGGATTACAAGAAGTTGCTAACCAGTTGGTAGGCTCATTGCCACTGGGGTGGAAGCAAAAAATATCCTTTTCCGTGGCCTTATTGCACGACCCAAAAATCGTGTTTTTAGACGAGCCAACCGGGGGCGTTGATCCCATTACAAGGCGGCAATTTTGGGAAATGATTTACAAAACAGCCAATAACGGCACCACCATTTTTGTGACCACACATTATATGGATGAAGCCGAGTACTGTGATCGGGTTTCCATTATGGTGAATGGTAAAATAGAAGCCCTTGACACACCAGAAAGGCTTAAAAAACAATTTAGTGTAACTAATATGAATGATGTGTTTTTAAAATTAGCAAGGGGATAACCAAAAGAGGCTGTCTCAAAAGTATTGTCGTTCCATTTGAATTGGAATCTCATTGGGTGGATTACCAGCTAGATAAAGATTCTGATTCAAGTTCAGAATGACATTTATGTCACTTTTAAGACAGACTCAATAACAAGTATATATGAAGCGTTTTATAGGTTTTATAAAAAAAGAGTTCTACCACATCTTCAGGGATAGGCGGTCACTATTTATCCTTTTTGGGATGCCCATAGCGCAGATTTTACTCTTTGGGTTCGCCATTACCAATGAAATCAACAACGTTGATATAGCTATTTTGGATAACTCCAAAGATGCCACTACACAAGAAATTATCAACAGAATTTCTTCTTCAAAATATTTCAGTGTCCAACAATATCTTGAGCGTGGAGCAGATATCGAATCCGCCTTCAAAAAGGGAAAGATTAAGGCTGTTTTAAATTTTGAAAAAGACTTTAGCCAAAAACTTATAAAAGAAGGCAGCGCTACTGTCCAAATAATTACCGATGCCACAGATCCAAACACTGCTAATACTATAAGTAATTATACAAGTGCTATTCTACAAAAATACCAGCAAGAACTGAACAAAAGCATTACAGTGGCCTATCAAATAGTGCCTCAGACCCGCATGGTTTATAATCCGGAGTTAAAGAGTGTGTTTATGTTCGTGCCGGGCGTTATGACCATCATCTTAATGCTAGTGTCTGCCATGATGACTTCCATTTCCATAGCTAAGGAAAAGGAACTGGGTACAATGGAAATCCTGCTAGTATCGCCATTAAAACCATTTTTAGTGATTATTGGCAAAGTAGTACCTTATATCTTCTTGTCGGTAGTCAATGCCGTCATCATTATTGTATTGAGTATTTCTATTTTCAAAATGCCAGTTCAAGGGAGTTTGTTTTTGTTAGGGGCAGAAAGTGTCTTGTTTATCATTACTTCTCTTGCATTAGGTATCTTAATTTCCACCGTAGCTGCCACGCAACAAACTGCCATGATGATTTCTTTAATGGGACTGATGTTGCCCGTAATTTTATTATCGGGCTTCATTTTTCCAATATCAAGTATGCCTGTTCCCTTGCAACTCATAAGTAATATCATTCCCGCCAAATGGTTCATCATCATACTCAAAGCCATTATGTTAAAAGGTGTCGGGATCACCTATATCTGGAAAGAAACGCTCATCCTACTGGGTATGACCATATTTTTTATTGGTGTAAGTACCAAAAAATATAAAATACGATTGGAGTAATGAAGACAATTGGATACATCGTACAAAAGGAGTTCAGGCAGATCTTTAGAAATAAAGCGATGCTTCCGCTCATATTTATCCTGCCTATTATTCAGCTGGTGATCTTGTCTAATGCGGCTACATTTGAGGTTAAAAATATCAAGTTTTCGTATATTGATAATGATCGTACCCCAACTTCAAGGGCATTAATTGACAAGTTCAGGGCTTCGGATTATTTTAATGTAATTGCAGATTTCCCATCTCAATCTGAGGCCAGTTCGGCCATGTTAAAAGGTGAGGTTGATGTGATTTTGGAAATACCACATTATTTTGATCGCGATTTGTTAAAAGAGAAACACGGCAATCTATCTGTAACCATCAATGCAATTGATGGCGCAGCTGCTGGAGTTGAGAATGTCTATATCAACCAAATAGTACAGAGCTTTAATAAAAGCATTCAGGTTAAACTTGTGCAGTCATCAGGGTTAGCCGCCAAACCTGTCAATATTATCACCCTGCCCTCTTTTTGGTACAATGAAACTTTGAATTACAAGACCTTTATGGTACCTGGCATATTGGTATTGTTGGTAACAATGATTACCCTTTTCTTATCAGGAATGAACATCGTGCGTGAAAAGGAAATTGGCACTTTAGAGCAAATCAATGTGACACCCATTAGAAAAAGCCAGTTTATCATTGGTAAATTATTTCCTTTTTGGGTGTTAGGCCTTGGTTTATTGACCATCGGGCTGATTATCGCCAAACTCTTGTTTGATGTGCCCATGGTTGGTAGTATGGTAGTAATGTATTTTTACACTTCCATTTATATTTTGGTAGTGCTGGGCATAGGGTTATTTATTTCAAATTTTACAGATACGCAGCAACAGGCCATGTTTATAGCTTGGTTTTTTATGGTAATTTTTATTTTAATGAGCGGGCTGTTTACGCCTATCGAAAGTATGCCAAAGTGGGCGCAATATATCACCGATTTCAATCCAATAAAATATTTTGTGGAAGTGATGCGGATGGTAATGCTGAAAGGATCAAGCTTAACTGATATTTTGCCTCAGGTTATCAAAACCCTATTGTTTGCCATTGTTATGAATGGACTGGCGGTTTGGAGCTATAAAAAGACGGGATGAGAAAATATAGTGGTCTCACCAGGAATCGAACCTGGATCTAAAGTTTAGGAAACTTCTATTCTATCCGTTGAACTATGAGACCAAATAATTATGGAAGTTGCAAATCTAGTAAACCGCATATCATATGACAACGGTTTAGAAAGTTTTATAACTCATTTAAAACATCAGTAGGTTTCATTTTTTAGGTAATTTGGGAAAATAGTTAAGTGCTTCTTCTTCACTTTTCTATAAATCTTTTCCCTTAGTTCCTCAATATTTAATTTCTCCTCGGCTGATATGAATACTACGTCCTTATCCTTATCCTCAAGTTGTTTGTAATAATCTTTTATCCCCTCCAACTCCATTTCTGAATCCTCATTTTCAAGCAAAAGATCGAGTTTATTAAAAACGTAAATAGTTGGTTTATCTGCTGCACCAATATCCTTCAGCGTTTCCCTAACCACTGCTATCTGGTCTTCAAATGCTGGATGGGCCACATCTACTACATGTAATAAAACATCCGCTTCTTTTACTTCTGCAAGAGTAGATTTAAATGACTCAATTAAGTGATGAGGCAGTTTGCGGATGAAACCCACGGTATCTGACAATAAAAATGGGATTGTATTAAAAACCACCTTCCTCACAGTTGCATCTACTGTAGCAAAAAGCTTATTTTCAGCCTTTACCTCACTTTTGGATAGCATGGTCATTATAGTTGACTTGCCAACATTGGTATAGCCTACAAGAGCTACCCTTACTGTATTGCCTCTCGATTTACGTTGTACGGCATTTTGTTTTTCAATTTTTTCGAGTTTTCCTTTAAGTACAGTTATTTGATTTCGGATCATCCTCTTATCGGTCTCAATCTCTTTTTCACCAGCACCACCCCTAGTTCCAGTCCCTCCCCTTTGCCGTTCAAGGTGAGTCCACATATTGGTTAGTCTGGGCATTAAGTATTGATATCGCGCTAGTTCTACTTGTGTTTTTGCCTGTGCTGTCTGTGCCCTTTGCAAAAAGATATCAAGAATCAACAAACTGCGATCATAGATTTTGAGCTTAAGCTCCCGTTCAATATTTCTTAGCTGTGATGGTGTAAGATCATCATCGAAAATGATAACTTCTACTTTATTGCTCTTAACAAAAGATCGTATCTCTTCAAGTTTTCCTTTCCCAACAAAGGTTCTTATGTCGGGTTTATCCAATTTTTGCTTAAAATTTCCAATTATTTTTATACCGGCAGTCTCAGCCAAAAAAGCCAATTCCGATAAATGTTCTTCCACAATATTATCATCTGTCTGTTTTTCGCTGACAGAAATTAATATGGCTTTTTCCTTTTTTACTTTTGTTTTATGCAGCTTCATTATTAAATACAATTTTTCAGCAGAAATTCACATGTAATATTTTTACCTGCTTCGTACTAAACAGGTTACTTTTCTATACCTTTGATAATTAAGTGAATATCTAGTTGGTGAATTGTTGCTTTGCAAAGATGTTTGATGTTGAGCACATTCCTAGCCAAATAGAATAAAACTATATGCGGCATTTATGAATATTGCAATTGTACTAAATACTTCTTGGAACGTTTATAACTTCAGGATGGGTCTTATCAAGGCCTTGCAACACCACAACCATCAAGTAACTGTAATAGCACCCCGTGATGAGTATACACAAAAACTCATTGACCAAGGTTGTCATTATCATGAACTGACAATGGATAGCCGTGGTGCCAATGCAATTAAAGACATCCAGCTTTTATTCGAATTATCAAGAATTTATAAACGTGTAAAACCTGATGTGGTTCTGCATTATACCATAAAGCCAAATATCTATGGGACAATTGCGGCTAAATGGAACAACATCCCTGCAGTAAATAATGTCTGTGGATTGGGCACGGTATTCCTAAAGAAAAATTTTATTTCTAAAGTGGCCACTTTGATGTATAAATTGGCTTTCAGAACACCAAGGAAAGTATTTTTTCAAAACAGTTATGACAAGAGGCTATTTGTTAAAAATAATATAGTAAAAGAGAACATTGCCGATACCTTACCGGGCTCTGGTATAGATTTGGAGAAATTTGGCCCTATTGATTATTCCAGAAACAAGCAATTTACTTTCCTCCTTGTTTCCCGTCTAATTCACGACAAGGGGATACTTGAGTATATTGATGCTATTAAACTTTTGAAGAGTAGGGGCATTGACGCCAAATTTCAAATACTAGGCGCAAAAGACCCGAACCACAAGCGGGGAATTAAATCCAATATTATTGATCAATGGATAGAAAACAATACCATTGAATATTTGGGAACTTCAGATGATGTACGTGGTTTTATCAATAAAGCAGATTGCATAGTATTGCCTTCCTATAGAGAGGGGACACCAAAATGCCTATTGGAAGCTGCCAGTTCTGCCAAACCCATAGTAACAACCGATGTACCTGGCTGTAAAAATGTGGTGCAGCATAATTATAATGGTCTCCTTTGTAAAATGAAGGATGCTGTAGACTTAGCTGACAAAATGAGTATCATGGCATCTTTCGATGATAATCAACTAAAAACCATGGGTTTGAATGGCCGAAAGAAAGTTGAAACAGAATTTGACGAAAAGCTGGTAATAGACAAATACCTAAATACAATACAAGAATTATTACCTTAAAAGAATTTCTGCCTAATTTAGCCGTAGTATATTAGTATAAGGCTCTTAATTAAAACTGGTTTTGATTAAGAGTTTAATTTTTTAAAGCTATGCGAGGACTCCGGCCTTTATTTTTACTTACTACCATCATATGGCTTGCTGCCTGTAGCTCCTACAGACAGAATATCCTTTTTCAAACAGAATCCTCGAACGCCATTGATCAAGCTCAGCTTACACCTCAATCAAATACCAAAATAGAAATTGGTGATTACCTTGATTTACAGGTCTTTACAAAAAATGGCGAGAAAATAATCGACCCTGATTTTGAATTGAGTAATACGAATATTAATGTAGAAAAGCTCAAACCCAAGCTTAAATACCTTGTGAGGAATGATGGTTTTGTAAAAGTGCCTATGGTAGGTGAGGTGGAATTAGCTGGCCTTACACTCAAAGAAGGAGAAGACCTTCTACAAAAGAAATACGAGGGGTTTTATCACGATGCCTATGTGAATCTTGAGTTTTTAAACAAAAGAATAATCCTTCTGGGTGCGCCTGGTGGCAAAGTAATCCCTCTTCTCAATGAGAATACTACATTAGTAGAGGTTATAGCTCAGGCAGAAGGCATTAATAATTTTGGTAAAGCCAACAATATACGCATATTAAGGGATGATCAGGTTTTTTTGGTGAACCTGTCAACTGTCGAAGGGTATAGAAAAGGCAATGTAATAATGGAACCCGGTGATGTAGTGTATATTGAACCAGTAAGGCGGCCATTTACGGAATTTATGAAAGACAATGGTGCCGTTATATCCGTATTTACTAGCGTAGTATCATTGGTAGCAGTCCTGATCAGCATTAAATAATTTTGGAAAATACAAACAACCCATCTGAATACGAAGGTATTGACCTAGACAAAGGCCTTACTGTATTGCGCAAAAGCGTTATTTGGATAGTATTGATATTTTTAATCACTAACCTTAGTGCCTATCTGATCATCAGGTGGACCAAACCCCTCTATGAATCAAGCTCAGAGCTTAAGTTGGATGTAGAAGCTAATGCTTCAGATTTAGGGCTAACAACATTGGCTGAGAACAAAAACCTTAACATTATATCGGGAGAGATAGAGCTAATACGATCTAAGCTCTTCTTTAATAAAGTAATTGAAAATTTTGACCTTGATGTATCCTACTATACCATAGGGAATGTACTAAATGATGAGAAATATAAATCATCGCCTTTTGTTATCGAATATGACCTGAAAAACAATTCACTTTACGACCGTCCCATAAAAGTGGATATTGTTAATAGTACAACATACAAAATTAATTTTTCTGGTAAAGAAGGGGACTTTCAAACATACAGGTTCGGAGAAAAGATCACCAATGAAAACATCGAGCTCATATTGTTTACCACGCAATATTTCGACCCTAAAGGAGAGCTTAATCATTTTTTTACCATCAACAGTAATGCACACTTAATAAATTACCTTGAAAGTAACCTCACCGTAATTCCACTAAATTTAAATGCCAATACTATTAAAATCACCTTTCAGGATCATAATGCCAATAAAGCACGGGACTTGGTAAATGCTATTGACAGTATCTATTTAAAATATACACAAGACGAAAAAAATCTTGAAAACAATCAAAAGATCAATTGGCTTAATAGTGAATTAAAAAATATCGAGCATCAACTGGAAGGTTTTGAGAACTACTTTGAAAATTTCACCATTGAAAACAGGACTAATAATTTAGATGAAGACCTGCAAAAAACAATAGCCTATATCAATGAAATAGATTCACAGCGATATGAGCTTACCAAACGAATAAATGTTGCTAATCGGCTGTTTGGCCATTTGGAAAAAAATCAAATCGATGAAATTACTAATATCAATCCTAACCTTTTTCCTAAATACATTTCCCAAACCATTATTGAGCTCATTACGCTTATCAATGAGCGTGATAGGTTAAAGCTGTCCTATACAGAATCTACCTTCGCCTTTACAAAAAAAGACAATGAAATTGCCAGTACAATATCCAATCTTCGTAATCAGGTGGGTACAATGATCAAAAGCTTTACTTCTGACCTAAAGAACCTTGACAGGCAAAAGAGTAAACTGCAAAAAAACTTTGTTGAATTACCTGGTAAAAGTACTGAGTTTAATAAAAATCAAAGGTTTTTTAAACTCTATGAGGAATTTTATCTGTCGCTTATGCAAAGTAAAGCTGAATTTCAGATAGCGCAAGCTGGTACTACTACTCAATTTAAAATACTATCTACCGCCACATTAAGCAATAAGCCCATTTCACCAGATCAGTTGATCATTTATGGAATAGGAATGGTTTCTGGATTAATGTTAAGCTTGTTTTTTGTGGGTATCAGATATTTACTGCATAACAAGATCACTACCCTTGCAGAGCTAGAGAGACTTACAACTGCTCCTATCCTTGGTCACGTGCCAGAGGAACGCGAAAAATTAGACAGTACTGCTCTTGTAGTGGATAAAAAACCGAAATCAGCAGTGAGTGAATCGTTGCGGTCAGTGCGCACTAACATTGATTTTATGTTGAGTAAAAATCAGCGTAGAGTCATCTCAGTTACCTCAACGGTAGGTGGCGAAGGCAAAACCTTTATTGCAGTAAACCTTGGAGCCATAATCGCTATGTCAAATAAGAAAGTAATCATTCTCGATTTAGATATGCGGAAACCAAGGGTTCATATGTCTATAGGCAATGATAATCCAGGTAAAGGGGTAAGCACCATATTAATCAATAAAAATACAGTCACAGAATGCATTACAAAAACGCATATTGATAATCTGGATTACATAAACGCAGGCCCAACACCCCCTAATCCATCCGAATTGCTCCTTAATGGCGAATTTGACCTGCTTCTGAGCAAGCTCAAAGTTGATTATGATGTAATTATTCTTGATACGCCACCAGTAGGACTAGTCACGGATGGTATTTTGGCAATGAAAAAGGCCGATTTGGCTCTTTATATTGTTAGGGCTAATTATTCGCACAGAAACTTTATCAAAACATTAAATAGGCTAATAAACGTTAATCAATTCAAAAATTTAGCCGTGGTGCTCAACGCATTGCCTCTATTGCGAAGTAATAACTATGGCTACGGTTATGGGTATTATGAAGACAATTCAAAGAGTAAAACTTCCTTGATAAAAAAACTGTTTAAAAGATAGTGTTTGATTTTTTCAAAAAACAAGCTGTCCCTCCGCCTAACCTGGAAGTTGACATTCATTCCCATCTCATTCCCGGAGTTGATGATGGTGTTCAGAGCTTTCAGAAATCGATTGACCTTATTCAAAAGTTCGTAGAGATCGGTCATAAAAAAATTATTACCACCCCGCACATAATGAGTGATTTTTACAAAAACTCTGAAAGTGATTTGATGAAAATTTATCAGGAGTTGGTAGTAAAATTGAAAGAGGAAAAGGTTGAGGTTACATTAGAATTAGGTGCAGAGTATTATCTGGATGAATATTTACTTGAGCGCATTGAAAATCCAGAAGAAAAATTTCTGACTTTTGGAAAGAATTATATGCTCTTCGAGACCTCATTTATGAATGAGCCTTTCTATCTAAAAGATTTTATATTCAAGGCTAAGTCAAGGGGTATTAACCCAATACTTGCCCACCCTGAGCGTTATTCATATTTGATAGGCAATGATGAGCTTATTGAAGACTTGGTCAACAGAGAGTTGCTTTTGCAGCTTAATATCAACTCCTTGGCCGGTTACTATTCAAAACAGGTAAAGTCATTGGCAGAAAAACTCATTGACAAAAAACTTATTAGTTTCATAGGTAGTGATTGCCATAATCTAAAACATTTTGAAGTATTGCAGACTGCTCGTTCTACCAAGTATTACCACAAGGTGATGGCGTTACCCTTAAAAAATTATGAATTATGATTTTGGTCACAGGGGCTAATGGATTATTAGGCAGCTTTACTTGCAAAGCCCTTTTGAAAGAAGGGTTTGACGTACTGGCACTAGTAAGAAGTGATAGTGATCTAAGCCTTATTAATGGCCTATTGGATAAGCTACAAATTGTGGAAGGGGACATTCTGGACCCAGAGTGTCTTTATGAATCCCTAAAGAATGTGACTGCTATCGTACACTGTGCAGCAGTGGTGTCATTCCACCAATCAGATAAAGAACTGATGAATACCGTAAATATTCAAGGGACGGCAAATATGGTTAACCTGGCCTTGAAACTTAATATTGAGTACTTTTTGCAAATCAGTTCAGTAGCTGCAATAGGGAGGCTGACAGGCAATGGAGAGGTTGACGAGAATAGTAAATGGCAATATTCTAAATGGAACAGCAATTACGCACAATCCAAACATTTTGCTGAGCTAGAAGTTTGGCGAGGCATGGAAGAAGGACTCAATGCAGCTATACTTAACCCATCGGTTATACTAGCCCCCGGTGATTGGAAAAGAAGCAGTGGCGCTCTTTTCAAATATGTTTGGGATGAGAATCTGTTCTACCCAGACGGTAAAATCAATTATGTGGATGTAAGGGATGTTGTACAGGCAATAATTTCGTGCCTAAAAATGAAGCCAACGAAGGAGCGATTTATAGTTAATGGAGGGATAACCAGTTACAAACAATTATTTAATGCAATAGCTAAAGCTTTTGATAAAAAACCTCCAAAAATAAAATCCAATCCAATTCTATTGAAGATAGGGATGCTACTGGATAAAATCAGGTCATTAATTACCGGAAGGCGAACGATTATCACCACTGAGACCGCACTTTTAACACAAAGTGAAATATACTTTAGTAATGCCAAAATCAAAAAAGAATTAAATCTTACCTTTGTCCCTTTCACAGAAACGATAGGTTGGAATTGTGAAGAATTTCTCAAATTATAGAATTTGAAAATTTCTGGTCAATAGTCTATTAATGAAGTTATAATTTCGTTAAATTCATTAAACTTTCTCCCAAAGCAGTATGGCAAAAAACTTCAAGAAAAAAAAGGAAGAAGATGAACTAATCAAACGCTTTGAAGATCATGTGAAGAATAAATCCCGTTCTTTTTTCGAACTGGAAAATTTTGAAAACATAATTGCCTACTATCAGGAAAACGGCAAGTATAATCAAGCACTTACAGCAGCTAATATTGCGGAAGAACAATATCCCTTTTCAATAGAGCTGTTGATTATTAAAGCCCAGATTTTCAGCAACCTTGAAAAATACGATGAGGCCCTGGAGCTTCTCGATAAAGCGGAATCATTTCAGCCAAATGATGGTGAAATTTACTTGATGAAGGGCTCCATCCTTTCCCTTTTGGGAAATTATCCAGAGGCCATCGAAAGCTACAAACAAGCCGTGATTTATGCTGAAGAAAAAGACGATGCTTTCTACAGTATGGGCCTTGCTTACCAAAGTATGGAGAAATATGAGGAAGCCATCAGTGCATATAAGAGTGCAATTGAAAATAACATTTTTCACGATGGTGCCCTCTACGAGCTTGCCTACTGCCTTGATGTTTGTGATGAGCTTGAGAGTAGCATTGCATATTATAAGCAGTTTATCGATGCCGATCCTTACTCACAGGCAGCATGGTACAATTTAGGTATTGTTTATAATAAACTAGAAAAATACGAAGAGGCAATTTCTGCTTATGAATATGCCATTGCAATAGAGGAGAATTTTTCGTCTGCCTATTTCAATATGGGAAACACCTATATGCAACTTGACCAATACAGCAAGGCACTTGATAATTATAAAACCACTATTGATATTGAAGGGCCAAGTGCAGAAGTATATTGCCAAATGGCCACAGCCTATGAACGTATTGAGCAATATGAATTGGGCCTCAAATATTTTCAGAAAGCAACAAAACTTGACAACCTGTATGATGAGGCATGGTTCGGTGCTGGTCATTGTCTCGAAATGCAAGAAAAGTGGTATCAGTCCCTCCATTTTTTCAATAAAGCTTTAAAGCTGGATTATGAAAATCCTTACTACTGGAAAGCGGTAGCCAAAGCTGAGTTTAACATCGGTAATGTGGTTTCCAGCATTGATGCTTACGAAGAGGCCAGTATGTTAAGCCCTGAAGACAAAGAAATTTGGCTTAATTGGTCATTTATTTATTATGACCAAGGCGAATATGGAAAGGCTATTGACCTCATAATCAACGGTTTAGAGGAGTCTCCAGATGAATCTGATTACTTCTACAGAATCACTGCTTACCTAATTGCTGACGGTAAATACAAAGAAGCCTTTAATTATTTAGAAAATGCATTAATTTTGGACTTCGAAAATCACACCGTGCTCTTTGAGTTCTTCCCTCAACTGGAAACTCAAAAAGCGCTTCACAAAATTATTGACCAATTTAGAAAAGAGAATTCCTAATGAGTTATACTTTGAATAACATTCCTGAGCGTACTACAAAGCCCAGGCAATTTGGCTATACTATGGCCATGGATAAAGGTTTAAGCCAAAGAGAAGTAGAAGATTTTATAAGTGTTGCAGGAGAATATGTTGACATAGTTAAGTTAGGTTGGGGTACGTCTTATGTTACTCCCAATTTAAAAGACAAAATCAAAATCTATAGTGATGCAGGAATACCTGTGTACTTCGGGGGCACTTTATTTGAATCGTTTATAATCAGAAATCAGTTTGATGATTATCGCAAAGTGCTTGATAAGTTCAATTTATCATACGCTGAAGTATCCGATGGGTCAATAGAATTGGACCATGATAAAAAATGTGATTACATCAGCAAATTATCTGAGCAGGTAACCGTCCTATCTGAGGTGGGTTCCAAAGACGAGGAGAAAATTATTCCTCCCTATCAATGGATCAAATTGATGCAGGCTGAGTTGGATGCCGGTGCTTGGAAAGTAATAGGAGAAGCACGAGAAAGTGGGAATGTTGGACTTTTCAGGGCTTCAGGCGAAGTAAGGTCAGGCTTGGTGCAAGAAATATTAACTCAAATCCCATTTGAGAAAATTATATGGGAAGCACCACAAAAAGCTCAGCAAGTCTGGTTCATCAAACTATTGGGTGCCAATGTAAACATGGGCAATATTGCGCCAAACGAGGTGATTCCTTTAGAAACAATCAGGATAGGTTTAAGAGGTGATACTTTTAGCCATTTCCTGAACTTGGAAGCTGATAATTGAGGTTAATTTATGGGCAAGTTTAAACATCAGATTTTAACCTATCTGAAAGGGATAGCTATGGGTGGCGCAGATGTCGTGCCTGGCGTATCTGGAGGAACCATTGCCTTTATAACGGGCATTTATACAGAACTTCTTGATTCGATAAAATCTGTTGATGGACAAGCCTTATTATTGCTCAAAAAATTCCAGTTCAAAGACCTATGGAAAAAAATAAACGGTAGTTTTCTACTTCCTTTATTTTTAGGCATCATCACCAGTTTGGTATCCCTCTCCCAATTGGTCAAGTATTTACTTGTAGAAGAACCTATTTCACTGTGGTCTTTTTTCTTCGGACTTATCGTTATTTCCTCAATATTGGTTTTAAGGGAAATTAAGAAATGGAGCTGGATTACCATCCTTTCCATACTTATCGGGGCTGGCATTGCCTATTGGATTACTGTCACTTCACCCACTGAGACCACCGATGCATACTGGTTTGTCTTTCTTTCGGGGTGTATTGCCATTTGTGCAATGATACTGCCCGGCATATCAGGGTCGTTCATATTGCTCATACTGGGCAAATATGAATACATCATCACCGCACTCACTGAAAGGGATTTTGTAGTGATCGGCATATTTGCCCTTGGCTGTATTGTGGGCTTACTTTCATTTGCACGTGCGGTATCTTGGCTACTTAAAAATTATCATGATCTTGCAGTTTCACTGCTTGCAGGGTTTATGATAGGTTCGCTCAACAAGGTCTGGCCTTGGAAAATCGCTCAGGCTTTTAGAATAAATAGTGAAGGTCAGCAAGTGGCAACGGTTACTAAAAATGTTCTACCTGCAGAGTTCCTTAGGCAAACAGGTGAGTATCCGCTTCTTTTTCATGCCATATTTTTTATGGCTTTAGGGGTTTTTATAGTAGTATTGATAGAGAAAATCGCTCATTACAGACAAAAACCTAATCAATGAAAAAATTCGGGTTAATAGGAAAAAAATTATCTCATTCCTTTTCCCGTGACTATTTTACCGAAAAGTTTGAAAAATTAAAGTTAGAAAATCACACTTACGAGCTTTTTGAACTAGCTGAAATAGCCGAAATCAGCAGAGTATTATCTGTCCCTAACCTAATAGGACTAAACGTTACTGTTCCCTATAAACAGGCCATTATCCCTTTTCTGAAACAGTTGGATCATTCAGCGCAGCGTGTAGGCGCAGTAAATGTCATTAAAATAGAAGAAGGCAAAGCCATTGGATATAATTCCGACTATCTCGGATTCAAAATTTCATTGGAAAATTGGTTGCCAAAAAATATCGGTTTGGAAGCACTGGTACTTGGCACTGGTGGTGCTGCAAAAGCCGTGATAACAGCACTTGAGGATTTGGGAATACCTTACCAAAGTGTATCAAGAAACCCTGACATAGGGCAGTTATCCTACAGCCAATTAAATAAAAAATTAATTGAGGATACACACTTAATTATCAATACTACCCCTTTGGGGATGTGGCCAAACATCAATTCATCCCCCACTATTAATTATCAATGGTTAACATCAAATCATTATTTGTATGATCTCGTTTATAATCCGGAGTTAACTGTTTTTCTGAAAAATGGGCAAAATAAAGGTGCAAATATCAAAAACGGTATTGAAATGCTACATTTACAGGCAGAAGAATCGTGGAGAATTTGGATCAATAATTAATTATGGAATATAAGCTAATCAGTGATTATGTACCTACCGGGGATCAACCAAAAGCCATCGCTCAACTTGTTGAAGGCATTAATGATAACGAAGAAAACCAGACGTTACTCGGTGCTACAGGTACAGGCAAGACCTTTACTATAGCCAATGTTATTGCCCAAACAGGCAAACCGACATTGGTTCTTAGCCATAATAAAACATTGGCGGCTCAACTATATGGGGAGTTTAAGCGGTTCTTCCCTGATAATGCTGTTGAGTACTTCATTTCCTACTATGACTATTACCAACCCGAAGCCTTTATCCCCAACTCCAACCTTTATATTGAAAAGGATCTTTCCATTAATGAAGAGATAGAGAAACTAAGGCTAAGTGCTACCTCAGCCTTACTTACAGGGCGAAGAGATATTATTGTAGTAGCCTCAGTATCATGCATTTACGGTATTGGAAATCCTGAAGAGTTTGGAAAGAACGTAATTAAACTTCGTGTAGGCGAAACCATTGCGCGCAATAAACTATTGTTCTCTCTGGTTGATATCCTATATAGTAGAACGGAAGCAGAGTTTAAGCGTGGTACTTTCAGGGTAAAAGGAGACACTGTAGATATCTTCATTGCTTATGGGGATTTTGCCTATCGCATCATGTTTTGGGGCGATGAAATTGAAGGTATTCAACAAATTGATCCTCAAAGTGGTAAAAAACTGTCTACTGAACAAGCCATAACAATTTTCCCTGCCAACCTATTCGTAACGGGCAAAGATTTACTACAAACGGCCATCCACGATATACAAGATGATTTGGTCACTCAACTTAACTTCTTTGAGTCAGAACAAAGGAACCTCGAAGCGAAAAGATTAAAAGAAAGGACGGAATTTGACTTGGAGATGATGCGGGAGCTTGGTTACTGCTCGGGAGTTGAGAATTACTCACGCTATTTTGACAGACGATCTGCTGGGGATCGCCCCTTCTGCCTGATTGACTATTTTCCTGATGACTTTTTAATGGTAATCGATGAAAGCCATGCTACTATACCACAAGTCAGGGCTATGTGGGGCGGTGACAGATCCAGAAAAGTAAATCTTGTGGACTATGGGTTTCGCTTACCATCGGCTATGGATAATAGGCCACTCACCTTTAATGAATTTGAAGGCTTACTCAACCAAGTTGTGTATGTAAGTGCGACCCCTGCTGAGTATGAATTAAGAAAATCAGAAGGGGTCATTGTAGAACAAGTGATACGCCCCACTGGCCTATTGGACCCTGAAATTGATGTTCGGCCAAGTCAAAACCAAATAGATGACCTTCTGGAAGAAATTGATGAAAGGGTAAAAAAGCAGGAGCGGGTATTGATTACCACATTGACTAAACGAATGGCCGAAGAACTTAATAAGTACCTTGAAAAAGTAAATATTAAGTGTCGCTATATTCATAGTGAGGTAGATACTTTAGATCGAGTAGAAATTTTAAGGGAATTGCGGCTTGGTGTTTTTGATGTATTGGTTGGAGTAAACCTATTGAGAGAAGGGTTAGACTTACCCGAAGTTTCACTGGTGGCCATATTGGATGCAGACAAGGAGGGATTTCTGAGAAATGAAAGGTCATTAATACAGACGATTGGGCGAGCTGCCAGAAATGCGAATGGCAGGGTGATCATGTACGCTGACAAGGTTACCAAATCAATGCAAATGGCCATTGATGAAACCAATAGACGAAGGGGTTTGCAAATGGCTTACAATGAAGAACATGGCATTACACCTACCACCATTCTTCGGTCAAAAGAGTCCATACTCAGTCAAACTAAGGTGGCTGACAAGAATAAATCCTCTGCCAAATATTATATTGAAGAAGAACATACCATCGCAGCCGATCCGGTAGTGGCTTATATGAAAAAGGATGAGCTCACAAAATTAATAGCGAAGACCCAAAAAAGTATGGAAAAAGCAGCTAAGGAGCTTAACTTTATTGAGGCAGCGCAATACCGTGATGAAATGCTTGAGCTAAAGAAATTGTTAGAGGAAAAAGAATAGGGACAGAACTCTTACCCATTTGATGCGTTAAATTAAATTCAATCACTCCACTATGAGCAAAAGATCATTATTTACCATTGTCTTAGTTTCCTCAGTGCTAGGTGCACTTTTTTCTGCTATTCTAGTTGCCTCCTACTTCGAAAGCTCAAGAAACTATAACTATACCTCCATATCAGACCATCAAAATGCACTGGTAGCTAAAACCAGTTTTAAAGATTCAATTGCTGTAGTGCCCAAAGGGTTAAATTTTATATCCGCAGCCAATAAGGTAACCGAGGCAGTTGTACATATTAGATCATTATATAATGGTGGCTCAAGTTATAATCCCATAAATGGGATATTGCGTGGCCCTGCTCAATCATCTGGCTCTGGCGTAATTATTTCCGATGATGGTTTTATAGTCACTAACCATCATGTGATTGAGAATTCAAGTGAAATAGAAGTGATATTGTCTGATAACCGTAGTTACTTTGGAAAAATTGTTGGGGACGATCCTACCACAGATTTGGCATTGATAAAAATTGATGCTATCGACCTTCCTTTTGTACCTTATGGCAACTCAGACGATATTCAGCCTGGTGAATGGGTGTTGGCGGTTGGCAATCCCTTCGATCTGAACTCAACAGTAACTGCTGGAATTGTAAGTGCAAAAGCACGGAATATTGGCATATTAAGGGACAGAAACAACTTGCAAATAGAATCATTCATACAAACTGACGCTGCTGTTAATCCAGGAAATAGCGGTGGGGCGCTGGTCAACCTAAGAGGCGAGTTGGTCGGTATCAATACCGCCATTGCTACTCCAAATGGAAGTTATGCAGGCTACTCATTTGCGGTACCAGTTACTTTGGTAAAAAAAGTAATGGATGACCTGTTGGAATTTGGCAGGGTGCAGCGCGGGCTTTTGGGAATAAGGATAGGTGACGTAAATGCACGGTTGGCAGAGGCTCAAGGGTTAAAAGTGGTCAATGGTGTTTTTGTGAGTTATGTAAACGACAACAGTTCCGCTCAAGAGGCAGGCATTCATCAGGGAGATGTAATCATAGGGATCAATGGGCATAAGATCACCAATGTATCGGAGTTACAGGAGATGGTAGCGCGAAATAGACCCGGGGATGAAATTGAGGTACTCTATATTCGTGATGGTAACGAAGTATCGGTAATGGCAACGCTACGGAATACGGAAGGTACAATTGAGGTACTGAGAAATGAGTACGATAAAGAACTATCAGGTGCTGTATTTGAAGAGTTGAGCAATGATGATAGGTTGAAATATGACCTTGCCGGAGGTGTTAAAATAACAAAGTTGAAGGAGGGTAAATGGAAAGAAGCGGGCATCACTCCTGGATTTATCATCACAAAAATTGACAAAATAGATATTGAAGATATCGAAGACCTTCATTTGGTTATGAAAAACAAAAAGGGCGGCATACTTGTAGAAGGAATCTATATTGATGGAGAAAAGGGCATCTTCGGTATTGACTGGCAATAAAAAATTGTTAATTGTTAATTGTTAATTGTTAATTGTTAATTGTTAATTGCTAATTGCTAATTGTTAATAATCGCTAATTATCCCCATCCCCTACCCCAAAAAGAAACATTTTTGATAGCTTTGCAGCGCAATAAAAACTAAAGGTATGAGCGATAATTTCGGAATAAAGGAAGCCCTGAAAAGTTTAGGGATTAAAGATACTAACTCAGGAACATCTACAGGAAGTAACTGGCTGCCCAATGAAGGTGAAAAAATCACATCTACTTCACCCGTTGATGGTGTACAGATTGGTAATGTAGTAACCACCTCAGAAAAACAATATGATGAAGTTGTAAAAAGTGCATCTGGGGCATTTAAAGAATGGCGTTTGATGCCAGCACCAAAACGCGGTGAAATTGTTAGGCAAATTGGCGAGGAATTACGAAGGCAAAAAGAGCCTCTTGGCAAGCTTGTTTCTTACGAAATGGGAAAATCATACCAGGAAGGGCTAGGTGAAGTACAGGAAATGATTGATATCTGTGACTTTGCAGTGGGACTTTCAAGACAACTTCATGGGCTCACCATGCACTCTGAAAGACCTAACCATAGAATGTACGAGCAGTATCATCCTCTTGGTGTAGTTGGTATAATCTCAGCTTTTAACTTTCCAGTGGCTGTTTGGGCATGGAACACTATGTTGGCATGGGTATGTGGTGATGTTTGTATTTGGAAACCTTCAGAAAAAACCCCATTGTGTGGAATCGCCTGTCAAAATATTGTGAATGTAATATTTAAGAAAAACAATGTACCTGAAGGTGTTTCTTGTATCATCAACGGTGATTATAGAATAGGACAGTTACTATCTAATGACAAACGAATTCCTTTGGTTTCTGCTACCGGCTCAATAAGAATGGGTAAAAAGGTGGGCGAAGCAATAGGTGCAAGATTAGGAAGGGCATTATTAGAGCTTGGTGGAAATAACGCAATCATAATTACTGAAAGCTCTGATCTTAATGTCGCCATTACCGGAGCATTGTTTGGTGCAGTAGGTACATGTGGACAAAGATGTACCTCTACCAGAAGACTGATTATTCATGAAAGCAAGTATGAAGAAGTGAAAAACAAGCTTGTTTCAGCCTATAATCAACTTAAAATTGGCAACCCATTAGATGAAACTAACCATGTAGGGCCATTGATAGACAAGGATGCAGTAAAAATGTATAACAATGCTATCGAACAGATCAAGCAACAAGGCGGTAAAATGGTATTGGAAGGTGGCGTTTTGACTGGTGCCGGTTATGAATCAGGATGCTATGTAAAACCTGTGATAGCGGAAGCTTCAAATGACCTACAAATAGTTCAGGATGAAACGTTTGCCCCCATTTTGTACATTTTGAAATATAGAGAGCTGGAAGAAGCTATCGAAATACAAAACGGTGTGGTACAAGGATTGTCTTCTGCCATAATGACCACCAACCTGCGTGAGGCTGAGCGTTTCTTGTCGCAGGCGGGTTCTGACTGCGGTATAGCCAACGTAAACATCGGAACTTCCGGTGCCGAAATAGGTGGTGCTTTTGGTGGTGAAAAAGAAACCGGTGGTGGACGTGAATCTGGTTCTGACGCTTGGAAAGTCTATATGAGAAGACAAACAAATACCATCAATTACGGAAAGGATTTACCTCTGGCCCAGGGTATAAAATTTGATCTTTGATAAATAAAAATCAATAAAAATTATTGCCACTAATCCCCTTAGTGGCAATAATTTTATTTTGTAATACATTTTTTAAAAACTATATTTAGCTTATACTAAATATTGAGAAATGTCTACAGATGCCAAAAGATATCAAACGGTTATGTTAATAGATGATAATGAGATAGATAACCTCATTAATCAGAAAATGATAGAAGCTGCGGACATCGCTCAACATATCTTTACACATACCGGAGCGAAGAGTGCCATTGAATTTTTGAAAAATATCAGCAAGCTAAAAAACATAGCTTCAGAAGTGCTCCCCGATGTTATTTTCCTAGACATTGATATGCCTTTGATGGATGGCTTTCAGTTTCTTGATGAATTTGAGAAGCTCTCGGACTTAACAAGGAAGAAGTGTAAAATCGTAATGCTTACCTCATCCATTAACCCACAAGATGTTAATAAGTCCAAGAAGTATGGTTACGTTAAACAGTATATAAACAAACCACTTTCTCAGTCTAACCTAGAAAAACTAGACGTTTAATACTCGCTGACTTATTCTTTTTATAAAATCTTCTTTAAACTTAATCATTGATGATGGTGAGAAAAATGGCGTATTGATTTCACCCATTTTATCGGCTAACAAACCTATTTTTTTGCCTTTACTCTTTTTCACATCACTAATAGCTGTTTTTAGAATCTTAGTGATCAGTATAATGTGATGGCAATTCTCCTTACCCAGTAGCCTTATTTGTCTTTGGATACTGTTGATCAACTGATTGAACAAATCAAAATCGTTAAGCATACAATACTGCAGGGCCAAGACAGCCTTAATTTCCAATTGGATATAAGGATATTTTTTAAGGCTCACCTCGTTCAGCAAATTGTTGATCCATTTGCTTGCCTCATCATATTTACCTACATAATAAGCGGATATCGCGCGGTACATCGTGTAGGTTAAAAAAGTAGGTACATCTTGTTTGTCCAATTCAAAATCCTGAAACAGGCCTTCGTTCTCTTCATACATTGTCTCAGCAATACCCATTCTCAAATGCCTGTTCATTTTGGTAATTAAGAATTGAGCCGGATAAGTGTACAGTGTATAGTTTGTGAGCAAATTATCTACTGCATCATTTACTTCTTCATAATAACGCTCCGCCTTTCTATAAACCTTGTAATGTGTATAATACTCAAGTTTTAAAAATACAAAAACCAAATTCAGGTGGTAGTATATCGAATCAAGTTGGTATTGCGCAAAAATCTTTTCCACACTATCAAAAATATCTTCAATTGGTTCTTGACTATCATCCATAGAATCTTCATGATCCACAAAAAGGCGATGGAAGATAACCATGCAGCTATTGTATATATATAACCTATGTGACTCATATAAGGCTGCTACGTTATTCGTTTCTTGAAGCAGCATACCTAGCCCAATTTTGTCTTCCTCAGCTCCAGTTAAAGCAAAGTGACCATACTGCTTAAAGTATTCTGCCAATAAATCCTCTGCCTTATCCACCGCCAACATGTAGGCCACATGCCGGTTATACAATTGAGAATAATTGTAATAGTCAGGGGAATTGAGATGGAGTTTCTTTAGGGACTTATAGACAATAGTTAATTCGTTAGACAGGTCGTAATCAAGAAGTTCCTTCTCAAGTTTTTTTAGGGTAGCTACTGCAATCGCCTTTTTTTTAGTGAAAATTATTTCATTGATGTTGGCTACCTTCTTCAGTATATCCGTTCTAGGGCTTTCCATTTGCTGAAGCAAATGCTCTTCTATTTTCTGATTTAACCTGGAACGTAGCGTGTAATAGGCATTGGTATTGACATCTATCTCTACCATTATCTTCGTATCCGACAATTGTCTTTCACGCATGGATTGGAGCAGGTATGCAGATTTTTCCGCATTACTTTCAATTAAGGAATTATAAATAGCTTCATAATCCTTGAGGGAAAGTTGCTTAATTATGTTTTTTAATTTAGCCATAAAAACATAAGGACCTGGTGGTCAATTTATTTGTTGGTTTTTACTTTATCTTATCAAATAACTAAACATTGAATTCAGTCACTTAACCGAAAAGATAGCAAATTTATAACACAGAATCTTACCTAACTCCAACAAATTGAGTAGTAATGCTCTAAATGAGCTTTGAAGGGACCATATCAATACCTGCTTTGTAAGATTGTAAAATATGAATTTATTAAAATAAATAAAAGTACGGGATAGTGCTTTCTTGTGGATCCCGAATCATTTCGGGAGAACCCAAGACCTTCCCGATGCAATCGGGACGCTCCAACCAACTGAGCTACATAAACAGGGATAAACAAAAAAAGCACCTCGCAGTGCTTTCTTGTGGATCCCGAATGATTTCGGGAGAACCCA
>DDIU01000043.1:0-48829 GCA_002338655.1 Flammeovirgaceae bacterium UBA1842
TTCTGACACTTTTTGCATTCGCCCAAAAAGTGCCCAAAAACGCTTGCCAGAATAACCCTTGCCACCCCCTGCAGAGCCTACACTTGCCTGGTATTCTGGCAGTCAACCCACTGAGCCATCGGATGGCTTTGAATATGAAAGGATATCACTGATAAATTTCCTGCCTTCCAAGAGTCAAGCTTGATTTGATTCATAGAAAAACCTAATTTCATCGGCCACAACGCACTAGTAGCGCAGTGCACTAAACTTAATGTAAACCGAATGTTTAAACACCAAGGCAAAAGCAGGACACTAAAACATAATCTGCGAATTGCGAGGGTTCTGTCATTAGTAGCGGGAATTGTAAATGTCACAGGCTTTTTGACTTTTAAACAACTGACCACCCACGTTACGGGTCATTTTTCCCACTTTATTAATGATGTTGGTGATTTAGAGTTTTGGAAAGGTGCAATTTATTTACTGTACATTCTCTCTTTTCTCTTTGGGTCATTTTTATCCAGCTTCCTAATAATCAACTTTAGGGAAAATAAAAGACTAAATGCTTACCTACTACCAACATTAATTGAATGCTTGATTTTGACATCAATTGGGCTTCTAAGCAATTTTATCGAAATAGAATTTTCTGATATAATAGTTTGCCTACTGCTTTTTACAATGGGACTGCAAAACTCATTTGTTACTAAAATTTCAAATACCGTGGTACGAACAACACACCTTACGGGTCTTTTTACCGATTTGGGCATTGAGATTTCACAGATGTTCTTCCCCAAATTATACCCACAAAGGGAAAGCCTAAAGGCTAATATTAAGTTGAGAGCTTATATTATTCTATACTTTTTTGCAGGCGGAATAATCGGTGGGATTTTCTATTCACAATTGAATTTGAAATTAAACACATTGATTGTTGGGGCTTTGATTTTACTTATTAGTTTATTTTATAATAACATAAGGTATAAATTAATAAAAGCTAAAAGAAGGTATAATCAAAAACAACTACGTGCCTCCAACGTTTAATGTGCCTTTAACCAGTTGTCACCCACACCTGCCTCTACCTCTAGGGGTACTTCAATTTTAACAGCGTTCATCATCAGGTCAATGATTTTTGGCTTCACTTTGTCCACCTCATTTTTAGGCACTTCAAATACCAATTCATCATGCACTTGCATGATCATTTTGGTATTTAGTTTCTCTGCTTTCAGCCATTGCTGGATGTTGATCATGGCCAGTTTAATGATATCAGCCGCACTTCCCTGAATTGGGGCGTTGATCGCATTTCTTTCCGCATAACCACGCATGGTGGCATTGCGGGAGTTGATATCACGTAAGTACCTACGCCTGCCCATGATCGTTTCCACAAACTCATGTTCTTTGGCTTTGGCAATGCTGGCATCCATGTACTTTTTGATGGACGAAAACTCTTTGAAATAAGCACTGATGATATCATTGGCTTCAGACCGGGAGATGCTTAGGTTTTGCGCCAAACCAAAAGCTGATATACCATAGATGATTCCAAAGTTAACTTCCTTGGCTTTTCTTCTCATGCCAGCATCCACATCTTCCAACGGCACATCAAATACCTTGGCGGCTGTAGTGGCATGGATATCACGCCCATTTTTAAAGGCTTCTATCATGGTTTTATCTTCAGCGAAAGAAGCGGCAATACGCAATTCTATTTGGGAATAATCGGCAGATAAAAGCACATGATTGTCGTCCCTTGGCACAAACGCCTTTCTGATCTCACGTCCTTTTTCTGTACGAATGGGTATGTTCTGTAAGTTAGGATTATTGGAGCTTAATCTTCCGGTTGCCGCTATTGCCTGACCATAATCAGTATGCACCCTACCATCCCGTGGACTGATCATTTTCGGCAGAGCATCTACATAGGTGGATTTCAGTTTCTGATATTCCCTGAATTCCAATATTTTATTGGCGATTTCATGTTCGTTGGCCATTTTACTCAAGATCTCCTCACCTGTGGCATATTGACCAGATTTCGTTTTTTTGGGTTTATCGGTCAGCTTTAGTTTATCAAAAAGAATTTCCCCCAGCTGTTTCGGTGAAGCAATGTTAAATTCTACCCCTGCAATAGAAAAAATTTCATCTTGTACACGAAGGCTTTCAGCCTGTAGTTCTTTCGACATGGATGCCAAGGCTTGCTCATCAATTTTAACTCCTTCAAATTCCATTTCGGCTAATACCAGTGCCAATGGGTGCTCTATTTCATTGAGCAGTTTTTCCATATTGACTGCCTTTATTTCCTCAGCAAGCTTCTGTTTCAACTGGAAAGTAATATCAGCATCCTCTCCGGCATACTCCACGATTTCATCAGGCCGCAAGTCCTTCATGTTTTTTTGCCGTTTGCTGTTTTTGGCTCCCAACAATGAGCTGATGGGTACGGGCGAATAGTTGAGGTATTGTTCTGCCATCACGTCCATACCGTGGCGGGTTTCAGGCTCTATTAGGTAATGTGCCAGCATTGTATCGAATATCGGCCCTTGTACATCAATACCATATTTCTTCAGCACCAAAACATCGTATTTAATGTTTTGCCCGATTTTAAGTATTTTGTCACTTTCAAGAACCTCGGTAAACTCTTGAATTATTGCTTGTGCTTTATCAAAGTCGTCAGGAACAGGCACATAATAAGCATCGCCTTTAAAATAGGAGAAGGCAATCCCTACAACATTGGCTTCCACGGCATCGATACCGGTAGTTTCCGTATCAAAACAAAACTCATCTTGTGCCTTTAAGTATTCAATCAGTGATTTTCTTAACTCAGCAGTATCTATTAGTTGATAATTATGGGTGACCGTTTTGATGGTATCCATTTTCGCGGGAGGCGATTCATCCAGCTCAAGGGCACTTTTACTTTCAGCGCTGAACATGTCCAATTGTCCTGATGTTGATGCCGCAGCTCCTTGGGTAACGGTTGTTGGTTCGGTATTAAATACACGTTTCAGTAAAGTTCTAAACTCAAGCTCCTCGAATATGGGCTTTAACTTCTCCTCATCTGCTCCTGTATATTCAAGTTCCTTTTCATCAAACTCAACGGGAACATTGATGTTTATTGTAGCAAGCTCTTTGGATAGTAGGCCCTGTTCACCGAACTCCTCCACCTTCTCCTTCATCTTACCTTTGAGTTGATCAGTATTCTTGAGTAGCTCCTCTATTGAGCCATATGCTTTGATAAATTTAGAGGCCGTTTTGGGCCCCACGCCTGGTATTCCTGGTATGTTGTCAACGGAATCCCCCTGTAAGCCCAACATATCAATAACCTGATCGATTCGATCGATATCCCACTTTTTTAAAACATCTTCAATACCCATCACATCAACGGCATTTCCCATAAAAGCAGGTTTATAAAGGAAAATGTGTTCTTCAACGAGCTGACCAAAATCCTTATCAGGGGTCATCATAAAAACCTCAAACCCATTCCTAGCGGCTTTTTTTGCCAACGTTCCTATGATATCGTCCGCCTCAAACCCATCCTTTTCTATCACAGGTATATTGAATGCGCGCACAATGTCTTTAACTATTGGCACTGCTATCTTAATGTCTTCCGGGGTCTCCTCCCGTTGCGCTTTGTAAGCAGGATATTGCTCATGCCTGAAGGTGGGTGCGGAGGTATCAAATACCACTGCAATGTGCGTGGGCTTTTGTTTTTGCAAAACTTCGAGCATGGTGTTGGTAAACCCCAACATAACACTTGTGTTTAAGCCTTTTGAGCTAATTCTTGGTGTTTGGCTAAAGGCAAAATGGGCTCGATATATTAACGCATAGGCGTCAAGTAGGAATAGTTTCTTCTCAGGTTTGCTCATGTTTATAAAGGTAGGAAAGCACAGGTAAATATGAGGAAGGATAGTCGATAAAAAAAGCAGTAAATCCTATTCGACATTCGCAATGTTCGAATTATCCGTGTGGGTTTTTTTAATCTCAGGATAATAATAAGATAAGGAGAAGTACAACTACGATTTTATCGATTCTCCAATGCACAATTTCAGTTGTTAAACCCCTGAGGGGTTTTGTTGGATGGCCTTCTAATTATTCATCTTTAATCCCATCAGGATTAGGGGGTGATTTCGGCACGCTTAACATACATACTATTCGACATTTGCAATGTCGAATGATTGCCATAGGGTTTTAAATCCGTCTTTCCTTCTTGAAGGTAATGTAAACCGCAGGTAATCAGTATAGCGCTACTTAGTGGTTCTTGTTTCTAGTCCCTTCCAGGAGACTGATCAGGCAGAAAGAAATTGAAAATGGCCTGAAATCCCAAAGGGATTTAATATTAATAATAGTATTTCTCCCTAAAATAACCCAAAGGGGTTTAACTTCAGAAAAGCTCTAAACCAGACTACTTTTTATACTCAGGCTTCAAATAATCATGATACTCCTTTACAAACTTCTCCACCTTTGGTCGGGAGACAGCATAGACGTACGACTGATTGGGATGCAACTCATAATAATTCTGATGATAATCTTCTGCTGGATAGAAAGTAGTAAAGGCCGTTATTTTAGTTTCAATTTTTGAATCGTATTTCCCTGATTTATCAAGGTACTCTTTTCTGGCTATGGCTAGGCTCTTCTCCTCTTCTGTTCGATAATAAATTTCAGAACGGTATTGTTTACCGATATCGGGCCCTTGACGGTTAAGTTGTGTAGGATCATGACTTGCAAAAAACATTTCAACTAACATTTTATAGCTCACCACTTTGGGGTCATAGGCTATTCTTACTGCCTCAGCGTAATTGGTAAGTCCGGCACCTACTTCCTGGTAAGTAGGGTTCTTTTTCGTTCCACCTGCATATCCAGAGATTACGTCAACTACCCCATTGACTCGCTCAAAAACAGCTTCTGTACACCAAAAACAACCACTGGCGAAGTAAGCGGTATCCAATTGAGCCGCTACTTCAGGTGAGATTGTCTTTTTCTCTTTGGATTGGTTTTCATTTGGCTTTGCTGCGCAGCAAACAAATAGTAGACTTGTTAAAAGCAGAGCCGGTGTATTTAATAGGTTCATTTTTGGCTGTTTTTATAGTTCATAGTAACTGTAACTAAAGAAGAAGCCCTAATGTTTCAATTTTAATGACGTGAAAACGACATTACATAATTAATAACTTATCTGGTTTCAAGTATGAAAATTAGAAACTTCCAATATACACTGACTTGCTACCAGTCATTTTTGTATAATATTTGCAAAAAGTACTTTACGAGAATTTTGGCAGAAGCATGCTGATTCAGAACAGTACCTAAAAACATGGTATGATACTACGAAAAACAGTTTTGAGGTTAACAAATTTATTTGGATTCATCAAGGAGTCTAAAATACTTGCCAACGATTAGCATGAGCATATATGCTTCACGGCTATATTGGCAAGCAAGAAAGTGACTTATCTCGGCTCCAGCCTAAACACAAAAGCCGTTTCATCTTTATGAACCCGTGGGTTGAGTACATGCAAAAGCTTATCAAACAATGATGGGGTAATGGCCTTCTCAAAGACCATCTTCTTATCGGGAAAAAGTGTATTCAAAGCTAGCTGCCGCTCAATCAAATTTTCCTCCCTGATCATGATCACATGACTGGGTACTTTTTCTACAAAATCAAGTTCACATTTTAGTGTTTCAATGCTTTCGTTTTTTGACTTCTCAAAAATCACCCTGTAATCATCTGCCAAATAGCCTTTGTTTTTCACCAATTCGGCCTTACCGGTAAATTTCCAAAACAACTCTTCATAATTGGAAGTATTTTTTCCGAGATAATAGGCGGGTACTTCCTTAATGTTTGATGAAGCACTTTCAACGATTAATGATTTCACATCAGCAGTACTTTCCAAATAGGACAAAGGCTCTATTCGGTCTTTTTTGGAATAGGTAAATGCCAAAGCGAAACCGGCTATGACATTCATGAGCCAGAAGAGATTCCAAGAATACTTCAAAAATACTTTACTACTCCACCAGCCCGATGAGGTTTTAACTAACTGGTACCAACCAATGGAACCGAGGATAATGAAGAAGGGGAAAAATGGAATAATAAACCGCTCCTGCTTATTGGGGAAAAGCGAATGGACCACAAAGAACAAAATGGCTGCCCACCAAAGTTCTGGGCTCACTTTTCTTGATCTTATAAACCCAACCAATAAAAACACACTAACAGGTGGAACCGTAAAGCCCATAACTGTAAGAAAATACCTATAAATGGGGCCAGTGCTGTAGTTGAAGGCATTATTGGCATTGTAATCAAAATAGGCCACAATAGACTGAAGTGGGTATTCCCAAAAGATGACATCTGGAATACCTATTATCACCAGAACTACTAACAAGAACCCAACAATAATGGCGATAGATTCACGCCATTTGCCTTTTAATAAAATTACGATGCCAAGGCCACCGGTCAATATCATAATATGGTAGCGGAACACGAAGGATAAACCAAATAACATCCCCGCAAATAACCAGCTACTCAATTTTTCTGGTCGCTTTAATACGTAATAAAAAGCTGCCAACAACGGTGGTAAACAGACCATTTCCACTAGGTTTTTGACCCCTAGGTAGGGGAAAAACCAAAGTAAGGCAGTAAGCAACCCTGCTAATTTTGCTTCTTCCTTGCCACTTAACAGTTCCGTGATTTTATAGATGAGGCTGACCACCAAAAGGGAATAGAAGGCATGTACCAACCTGATAAATATCATTTTAATCTGTGGATCTACTATCCTGAGAGATTCTAAAATATAAATAAAGGTGGCATTGATGCCCACATAAAACATACTATGATTAGGGGGAATGTCGTCAGCAATCCAATGCGGGATGCCATCAATCCAATCCTGAGCAACTCGGATAACATCGAAGTGGTCATCATGAAAAGCATATCCCTTAGAAAATATGGCCGCTAATACCCTGATTACAAGTGCAATAAGTAAAATGACTTGTAGCGGGTTTTTGTCCCATGAAGGCCTCCACCAAGAGATCTGATATTTTGTGTTATCAACTAAGTCAGACATATCAACTTTTAAAACTCAAATTAAACGCAAACCTACATTTTTTAATTATCCGAACCTTTCCGTGGGTTGCTTAAAATCGGGAAGGAGATTATTGAGAAAATAAAATAAGCCAGACCTACCCATCCATCTAAAAAATGGGTTACTATAATTGCTTGCAGCAAGTAAAATATTGGAAATACGGTGATCCCAACGCAAAACTTAATTGATGCGATCATTACTGGGTCTTTTATTTTCGCTTTTATCCAGCTCCAAATTGTCAAAGGCAATAGATTATTGAACCATATAGGTGCTTTTAGAATCTTGATTAAAGCCGAAAATAAGCCCGTATTGCTACTTTTCGATCCACTTGGTTCTTTTTGATCCCCAAGGTTTTTCAACTTCAGGTTTGTTTCCAATGGATTTAAGTAATCAGGGTTGCCGGCTTCCAACCTTGTTATTTGTTCAATATAATCAGCTGCGTTTTCAACGTGCGTGATCAATGTTTTCAGTCGGTTAGCAGTAGCCTCTTTAAGTGTCAGGGAAGCTTTATTAAAGTCATCATCAACATAGTCAGCCGCATTTATAGGTTTCCCAAAGTAGAGGCTTACACTCCCTCTGTAATACTGATGATGAGTATAGTTAAGTCCAACGGGCACTATTTTCAAGTTTAATTTTGGATTGTCTGCAAGTGCACTAAATACGATTCTGGTAAACCCCTTGCTTAATGGCCGAAGCCTACGCTGTAGGTTATGATTACCTTCGGGGAAAATCATAAGGCCTTCTTCATTGAGCAGTATTTGCTTGCATTTATCCAAAATCTCGTCATTTTTTGACATTGATTGCCTACCATCTGTTATTCTATAAATAGGCATCATGTAAATTAGGGCAAGCATTTTTTTTACAATTGGCCTTTTGAACACATCAGCCCGTGCAACAAAATGGGTTTTACGCTGAATTTGTGTTACAAGAAGTAGTGCATCTATCAGTGCATTTTGATGATTGGCCACAAATAATACCGCCCCGTTGTTGGGGATGTTTTCTTTACCTACCACCTTAATTTTTCTAAAAAAAAGGTGCAAACCAAAATTTACGTATTGCTTAAGGGATTGATAGAATAGCTTATGCATCTTCTAAGCTGACTGTAAAGTGTATTTTGACCAAAGCATTCCCAAGGTCAGGCCCGAAATAATATGCCAAATTCCCCACCAGGCAGCAATCATGGCCATTCCTCCTAGCCCGTGGAAGAAGGAGAATATCAATAAGAGCCCAAGTCCTGAATTTTGAATCCCCGTTTCAATAGTAATGGATTTTCGGTCATCGTCTGACAGGCCAAATATGGTGGCCATGGAATAACCACATGTAAAAGCCAGTGCATTATGCACAAATACGATCAATACCATAAATTGGAAATACTCCAAAAAGATTGAAATGTTATTGGAGAAGGCCACCAGCACAAAGGCGATAAAAATAATGATGGATATTGGTTTGAGCCATTTCATCAATATTACGGCTGTTTTTGGGTAGTAGTGCCTTACCAACATACCTAATGTCAAAGGTATGGCCAATATCAAAACGATGGTTTGGAAAACCTCAAATGTATCGATACTAACCGCAGTTAATATTGCGGCTGTTGGGGGGTACAGACTTGCCCAAAAACTTAAATTAAACGGAGTCATGAATATGGCCGCAACCGTTGAAATTGCTGTAAGGCTTACAGAGAGGGCTACGTTTCCCCGAGCAAGGGAAGTCATGAAATTGGAAACATTGCCACCTGGACAAGCCGCTACTATCATCATTCCCATAGCAATACTTGGCCGGGGCTCTATTACCAGCACCAATAGGAAAGTAAGCAAAGGAAGAACGAGGAATTGTGAAACCACCCCAACAATGGCTGGCTTTGGGACTTTGGTCAGACGAAGGAAATCGGCCAACCTCAAATCCAAGGCCACGCCAAACATGATTACTGCCAAACAGAGGTTAAGCGCCCAAAGTGATTCGCTGTTAAAATTAAGTTGTACTGCGTCTATGGTTTCAGGTCGTTAAGATTAAATTCTAAGTAGTAATATCAGAGAATCATTTTTATTCAATGCTCACGAAAGCTCCTCTAATGGGCGTATTTAGTAAGTATCTCAAGGACAAAAATTTTCTCTTATGTTTTAAATGCATTATTTAAAAGTATATTATCTTTTGGTCAGATGCCATTAAATTCTAATATACAATTATTTAAAAAAAGAGGCTTTGTTCTCCCGTATTTTTAGGGAATTGTTCTGGTTCAATGAATTGAGGGTCAACTTTTTACGATAATTCCGTGTTATTGATTTACAAATTTTTTAATTTTCATTACGCCATATTAAATGAATGCCATGAGATCTGTTGAAACAACTTTTAAATTGACCTTCACACCAGACCAATATGCAAAGGCTGTTGAATACATTGAAGATATGAAGAAGCACCCTAAACGCGTATTTTGGCTCGGTAAGGAAGGTAAGAGCGATGAGGAATTAATTTACGGACACATTGCACATAGGATTCTATCCGGGTTTTATAATAACTATGACCCATCATTTGCCAGAAAGCAAATTGTGGGTATGGACAACAGGATTACAGTTTAAAGCTTCACCCCTATATCCAAGGAGATGTAGTCATTTTTTAAAATAACATCTCCACCAACGTTAGCATGCTTACTTACTGCATTCACCAATCCCCTGTGGTAGGTTAATCCTCCAAAAACGAGTGTACTTGTGCCTATTTGATATTCTAAGCCCATTCCTGCGAGTATGGATCCATCAAAAAGCCTGAAATCCCTTACCAACATGTTATTGTCATTATTGGCTTTTTCCTTTACGTTAAATTCTAATGCCCCGCCAAATTGGAAATAAATGCGTTTGTCCAACGCTACTTCATTGGTATACAATTTTAGGCTTAATGGAATCTGTACGTACTGAAGATTGTAATCTTCTTTAACTGAAGGAAAGTTGCCTGCCTTATCTTGACCCTCAAAACCTGCTCTTTTAGAGCAAAGGAGTATCCCAGAACTGAAATAGTAATTATCAGTGAGTTGTACATCTACTATGGGGCCGAAGGCCAACCGAAGGGCAGTGCCGTCACTGTCGAGGTTCACAGAGTCTGATTTTAACTCTACTCTATTGGTGGATAGTGTAGGTGAGAATTGAAAGCCTAATTTAAATTGAGAAAATGCCGAAATGGACAGAGAAACGAATAGGAATAGGATCAGTATTTTTCTCATAAGAATATAATTTTTAGTTACTTAGCGCAGTTATTTGATCGACCAATATTAGCAAATAAAATGAACAGTTTGAAAATGAAAAAGGTGTTATTCGGTTGTATTATGGTTGGCATGGTGCTGTTTACCTTTTCCTGTAATGATCAGGGGGCAGAAGAATGTGCCTATCAACCCAATACAACACCTGTTACCTTGGATATAGAGCAACTTGAAGACAAGCTACTCGATATTGATAATCGTGACACTTTACGTGCTTTTATTAAAGCCCATCCCGTAATAACAGAGTTCTTTTTAAAGCGTAGTATCTATCCTAATGACTCAATTATGATGGATGTGTTGCTTGAAAAATTCAGTAATCCATATATTGATTCGCTTCAACTGGAAATAGATCGTGTTTTCGGAGACTTGACCGAATTGAAACAAGAACTGTCAACGGCCTTTAGCCATTTAAAATATTATTATCCTGAAGTAAAATTGCCCAAGATCCAGACTGTAGCCACAGGGCTTGATTTCGACTTATATGTTTCCGATTCATTGATCATTATTGGGTTGGACGATTATTTGGGTAAAGGGGCCAAATTTCGTCCGTTAGGAGTATATAATTACATTCTCACCCGTTATACCCCAGCACACATAGTGCCTTCCATCATGTTGCTATATGGTATATCACCTAATTACAACGCCACTGACTTAAAAGACAAAACCCTTTTGGCCGATATGGTGGCCTATGGCAAGTCATTCTATTTTGCTAAAAGAATGATGCCATGTACCCCCGACAGTATTTTTATTTGGTATACAACTGAGGAAATGACAGGTGTTCGGAAAAACGTTGATATTATTTGGACGCATTTCGTGGAGAACGAACTGCTTTTTGAAACCAATCACATGGTCAAAAAGAAATACATTGAAGACCGGCCAAAGACCTATGAGATAGGGGAAAAAGCTCCCGGCAGAATTGGCACCTGGTTGGGTTGGCAAATAGTAAATAAATACATGGCCGAGAAAGACAAAACTACTTTGCCTGAGTTAATGGGGGTAAAAAGTCCTCAGCAGCTATTTAAAGAGTCGAAGTTTAAGCCTGAAAAGAGCAGCTATTTTTAATCAATCTTTTTGATAAGCTAGTATAACAGCTAGTAAATAATTTCCTTCATTACTGCCAAAATGAGGAGATTTGGTAAAAATTTCTCACCCTTCGTACTCGTGATATTCAGTTATTGTAAGATAGTAACCATCTGGGTCCCGCAATGCAAATTCCATTTTTGTTGAGTTCGGATTTAAGTGTAACTCTTCCTCCACCGGATAACCCATTTTTTTAACATTATCCCGTATCTCATCCAGATTCTCCATCTTAAAATAAAGAATCAGTCCATTTCCAGGAGTAATGCTTGGATTTACCATTGTCGGGTGCTCATGTTCTCCCCATTTATGAAGACAGATTAACACCTCATCATTTTCAGATACTAAAACAGCAAATTCATCACCTCCGTGGGTTCTTTTACATCCTAATATAGCCTGATACCAATTAGAACTTACTTCAACATCCTTTACGGCTATTATCGGGTCAATTTTTGTCATTGTACAAATTTACCGTTACAATTCTTTTTGTACCAAATCTCTAATTTTCACGGCTTTTTCAAAATGGTCAAGCTTATGTTTCATAATCCACCATTCCGCGACTTCCATTAATTGTTTTGGGTCGTCATTCTTATTGGCAAAAAAAGCATAGAATGAAAGCCCGACATCCCTCCCTTTCTTCTCCATTTTATCATTACAAATGTTTATTATTTTTTGAGAAATTGATTCATTCATAATAGACACAATAGATTTATTTCGATTTGGTTTAACAGCATCACTTACTAGTCCCTCACGCTCCAAATTTCGTTTATAGGGTCTCCTTTACTGGATAATCCTTTGTGGTTCCAATTTCCATCAATCAGTTCATAATTAAACTTTAGACTAAGCCCAGCTTTAGAATCGTCTCTCGAAAAGAATTCGATGTTCTCAGTATATTCACCATCTATGGTTGTGTAAGTTCCCCCACCTGTTCCCATAAATTGCTTAGTTTCTGTATTGTAAGCTATCCATTGAAACCGGGTTCCAGATAATATTTTCATCGTTTTTCTTGGTCCGCTCGTATCACGCGATTGTGTTTTGCCATCGATCACCCTACCAGACATTAACCAAGCACCTTGTAATTCTCCTGGTTCACCCTTATCTATTCTCTTAAATTTCAAACCTTTATCAACAATTTCAATTATACTGTCGGTAACAATCACCTTAAAACTCGCCTCTGAACCAACCAACTCAGGATTCTCTGTGTTAAACTCTATTTTTTCTGTCATTATATCGCCCTCTAACGCCCATGTACCACCATTTGTATGGATAAACTTTCCGGTAGTGACGTCATAAGTTGTCAACACTTGATAACCATTCGCAAAAATAACCACGTTTCTTAATTGGTCTCCGTTGTCAGAAGTTGAATGGTTTTCCCAGGCACCTAGGACACTTTGTGCATTCATTCCTAGTGAGATAAAAGAACAAATGAGTGTTACAATTAATTTTTTCATGACTTTAGATTTTATAATTACAAACCTGTTTAAAGTTATCGGTTATGCACACGATTCTACATAATCTACTACCAAAATAGCACTTTTTACACAAAGAGCTCAAGGCATATTATTAGCTACACTTGAACCTAACTGAATCATTATCTTATCATTAAAACAATAAGTATATTGCTGTTTAATCTAAGTGCCATAAATTATGAAGAAGTATTTTATTATGATGTTGTTTCCCATGCAGGTCATGGCTCAGGAGCTTCCCGGATCAGTTTTGTTTTGGAATACTTTAGAAGAACATTGCGGAAAATCTTATGAAGGTGAGATAATTGAGGGCGCAAAAGAAGGGGATGGTTTTAAGGGGGAAAGGCTAGTGATGCATGTTCGTTCTTGCGATGAAAATACGATTAGGGTTCCATTTTTTGTTGGTGACGATAAGTCCCGTACGTGGGTATTTACGATGACTGAAGATAAATTAATTCGTTTGAAACACGACCATAGACTTAAAGACGGCACGGAAGATGAAATTACCCAATACGGTGGCTTAAATCCAAACACTGGGATTGGATAGCATTCAATTTTTTCCTGCGGATCAAGAAACGGCAGACTTGATTTCTTACGCTTCCAATAATGTTTGGTGGGTTACTATAGATGAAAAAAGCTTTACCTACAACCTGCGTAGAATTGGGACAGACAGAGTATTTTCAGTGAGGTTTGATCTTACAAAAGAAGTACCTACTCCCGATGCACCATGGGGGTATTGAGATTCTTTGGATAGCCGGGTAAGTTATTTATTTTGTAAATACAAAGAGTATGTCTTTTGGCATTACATGGAGTGCTTTGAAATCCTGATTGACCTTAATTTGGTGCCAAACATTGGGAGGGATAACCAAACTGTTGCCTGGCCCAAGTAAATGATCCTTTTCAGCCAACTTCAAATTACACTCCCCTTCGAGCACCACAAGTACGGACTATTAGCTAGTGGGTTAGTTGCGCAGAAGTAAAACTCATTTAATTTACCAAAAGACTGGTCTGACGGCTGTCGAATTTTTTAACACCCTACAATCATCGGGGATTGTTTTTTGGGGTTTGACTTTCGGTAAATTTTCTCCATTTATTTGTAATGTATCCCTTTGAACATCAGAGGCAGTGAAATAACCAACAATCTCTTCATTTGGGTTTGAAATACTAAGTATATTCCCTCTAATTTTTGCAGCAGGAGGATCAAAAATATCCCCATCAATACCTATCTGATTTTTTAGCAAGTCATAAAAATTATAAGCTTCTTTTGTAAGTGATATTTGTTCTAAAATGAGAACATATTTTTCCGAGAACCTTGCTCCATCATCCTCTAAGAATAAAACATTTTGTTGGTGTATATTACTATTGAAAAGGATATCACTTGCCACACTAAGCATTATATTATTTTCATTTATGTAACATATTTCACAACAATCTTTAGGTTGTGGATTTCTACTTCTGGGGGGTGTATAAAGTTCAGGGTTAGTTTTTATTCTATAAGTACCAGAGCTTTCCCATTTGTAATAATTTTTTTCCTCACCGGGGTCTGATACTCTCACCATAATGTCTACTCCTGATACAATTTCTGCTTCATTAGCACCTGCACCTATTGGAAGTTCTTTGTATTTATAATAAATGGAATCAATTTTGGCGACTTTATGGATTGTCTCTGGATATGACATATATTCATCACCATTAGATTTAATAATTACCAGAGTGTATGTTCTGCCAACCTCTCCTTTAAAAGTTTCTGGGGTTTCATAGTAACCTTTACCAGCATTTACTAATTGAACAACATTACCAAATTCGTCTCTAATTAATAATTTGGCACTTAGAACGGGTTGTATAACTCCGGCAAAAATATCTCCATATTTAGCACTATTACTTAATTTAATTTTATGTGGTCCATATTCAGTTGTTATCCCGCCTTCCACCACGAGTACTTGTACTTCACTATTATTTTCTATGGAAATTGGATCAACACATGATATTCCTAAACCAAGAACCAGAAAAATAAATATTCTTTTTATCATATTATTAAAATTTGAAATTGTAACTCAGGGAGGGAAATGGAATTCCCATAACAGACAGTTTATATGGTTGTGGAGGGGAACCTTCTACATCATCAAAAAATACAGAAAAGGCATTTTTTCGACCATATACGTTATATATAGAAAAAACCCATTCGCCTCCCCAAATTTTCTTTCTACTTGGTGATTTATATGTTATGGAAAAGTCTAGTCGATGATAGTTTGGTATCCTTAAGCTATTCCTTTCATTAAAATAGGCCAATGTATAACCCTCGTAGTCAATTTTAGCCACTGGATAAGTTACTGGTCTTCCTGTACTAAATGTGAAATTAGACGATAATGACCAATGATCTGCAAAATCATATACCAAAACCGCTGTAAAATCGTGTGGCTTGTCAAAATTTGTTGGGAACCATTTTCCTGAATTAATAGTCTCTACGTCATATGCTCCTTCAACTTGTATAAGACTTTTAGAATAGGTGTAACTCAACCATCCAGTGACTTTTCCAGTCTTCTTTTTAATAAATAGCTCAAGTCCATAGGCTTTTCCTATACCACTTAACAACTCTGTCTCAATATTTTCATTAAGCACCATATCATCACCCTCTACAAGTAATTCAGCACCGTCTTTGTATGAGATAACATTTTCCGAATTTTTGTAATATACCTCAGCAGATGTCTCTATGGAATTATTATTGAAATTTTTAAATAACCCTAAAGAATACTGCTGTACGATCTCTGGTTTAATATAAGTATCACTTAATTTCCAAACATCAGTTGGAGCGATTGTTGACGTATTAGATATAAGATGAATATATTGATACATTTTATTGTACCCAGCCTTTATTGATGTAGTATTGTTAAGAGACCACTTCAACGAGATTCTTGGCTCAAAACCGCCATATTCAATGATCGGTTTCAAGTTATCATAGTAAGTCGAGTCAATTATGGTTTCCTTTTGTTTTGGTACATACGTTTCATAACCATATATAGTACGCTCACCTAAATAATAATATTTGTTATACCTAATACCACTTGAAACACTAAGTGACTTCGTGATTTTTAAATTTAAATCAACAAACAACGCAGACTCCAATGCTTTTTCGTGCTGCAATTTTTTATCATTAATGGAGGATTTACCCCTACTTGTAAGTTCGCCAGGATTAATATCAATTAGTGTAGACTGAAACCCAGCATTTAGATAATTTTCTTTGAATAATTTTATATCAGAATCGAAATTAATTTGAGTATTATCTACCCTAAAATCTAAATCATATTGATTTTCACTCTTATGGTCATATATAGAGTATTCATATTGATTTTGTATCAATGAAAAATCGTATGAAAGCAATTCTCCATTTGAATGATTCCACTCGATAACATGATTTTGATTGCTCCAATACAAGGCATTGTCACTTGAAAAGCTAAAATCATCATTACTTAGATAGTATGAGTATGATAATTTGTTTTTATTGTTAATTGAATAGCTCAATCGACCGTTTAAATCATAGAAAGAGGCTGAACTGTTTTTAACATCCGGATCTTTAACGCTTTTTAAAAGCCAGTCAGAATAGGAAGTTCGAGCACCTACAACTAGTGATAATTTGTTTCTTACAATTGGACCTTCAGCTATGACCTTGGCAGATATTAAACCAATGGATCCACTTCCTTTCCAGTGCTTCATATCTCCATTTTTGTATTTAATATTCAACACAGATGACCCCCTACCTCCATATTTCGCTGGAATTCCTCCTTTATAGAGTGTCACATCACTTATAACTTCTGAATTAAAAGCAGAAAAGAATCCAAACAGATGTGAAGGATTATAGAGTACTGCTCCGCCCAATAATATAAGATTTTGATCTGATCCACCTCCACGGACATTGAATCCTGAGGAAACCTCACCTACTGTACTTACACCTGGCAGTAGAGTTATAGACTTTAATACATCAACCTCACCAACGAATGCGGGCAACCGCTCAATCGTGTTAATATCAAGAACCTGTTTTCCAATATCCGTTGAATTTACATTATGATCAGGAGCTTCACTTGTTATGGTCAATTCATCTAATTGTAAAGAACTTTCCGTCATTCTAACATCAAATTCTCCATCGCCACGAACATTGAACTTGTAGCTTAGGGTCTCATATCCAATCATGCTAAATTGAATTAAATAGGTATCTTTTTTTAGATTCAAAATATAATGACCATTTATATCGGTACTTATACCCTTTTTTAAACTAGGAATGTAAACAGTGACCCCAAATAAGGATTCACCATTGTTATCTTTTACAATTCCATTAACCGTATTAACAGACTTGGTATCATTCTTCTTACCAATAATGATGTTCTGTTGGGCAACAGATACCATTTCAATACTGATAAACAGTAAAATTAGTGTTATTCGTTTCATCTAATAATTATTCTTTAGAATTTTTCAGGAGCAAATTCCCATATTTCCATGGGAAATTCGAGTGATGGATCAAAAGCGTGGCCCTTGATCACGTATAATTTTGAGTTGTAATTAAAATGAGTAGCGTTATATAATGCGGCATCACCTGGAAAGTCTGTTTTCGACTTCCAACTGTCATTTTCAACACTATATTCCCATATTTTATTATCCTGTCTTATGCCACCTACATATATTTTTTCACCAATGACCTCCGCAAAACCACCTACTGTTCTCGTAAATGGTGCTTGTCTAAGACGTGTCCAATTATTAAGACTCGGGTTATACTCCCATAGACGCCCATCTTTAGTCAGAAAAAATTGACAACAATCATAGGCAAATGATATCATATCAGAATCAAATTCAAATGGCATTGAACTATATTCAGTCCAAGTGTTTAAATCTTTGTGATATTTAAATACAATCCTATTTTCAACAGAACTTGTTGAAGAGGTTACTTGTCGTCCACCAGTTGCATAATAAACGCCATTAGCCTGAAATAAAATCGACTTATATATCAAAGGGGTGTTTCCGATATTGTTAAATATCCCATTCTTATATTCCCACATTTGATTGTTGGGTATAATCGTTCCTGCTTCAGCTGGCCATACTGAAGCCCCAGCTCCAATCACACCAGATTCATCATAAAAAGGCCCTCTTAAAGTTGTCCCAGGATAATTAAAAACTTCTTCCCATTCCCAATTATCAAATTTCAACTTCCAAATTTGTTCATTGGATTCACCGCCTGGTATATAACCCAATCCGAATAATAATTCGTTGTCAATTTGTATATTAATGCCATTGAAAAAATTTATATTATTTATAAAGTTTCCAACTTTCTTCCAGTCCCCAACAATGTATTCAAATGGCTCTTGGAAAGTATAATTTTCACCATCTATTTGAACTATTATTTCAACAACAGGGGTTTGCTGAATTTCAGGAATATTTACTGTAATTATTGATTCTAATAATATACTAACTATGTCTGCCTCCTTATCTCCAAAAAAAACCTTGGTTTTGGATGATAAGTTGGAGCCAACAATTGTCATCGTCTCTCCTTCATAAGCAATATGTGGACTGAAATATTTAATCCTTGGGGATAATGTTTGAAATCTCTTGGTATGTCCATATATAATATTTTCCTGTGATACTGCATACGCACGATAACTATAATCCCGATCACTCAACAGAGTGCTATCCGAGCCAATAAACTGTCCAATATTATTAGTTGCACCTAGTTTGAGGGTAGTAACATCTGAATCGAAATTTTCTGAAGTTGAAATTTCAAAACCATGTTCACTAACAGGAGAGCCTCCATTTTCATATATGCGACCACTTAATTTGACAATTTCACCACTTAAGTATAGCACGTCTTCAGTTATGACTATTGGGCTCTTCTGCTCTTCTTCACATCCCATGACTCCAATAGCCAAAATAATAAAATAAAAGTATCTCATTCTTAAAAACATCTGCTCCCCATTATTAATCAATGCCTGCTAAAGTAGCATGATAGAATATTATATCCCCAAGAATGGGTGAACGTATTAGAAATAATATGTAAGTTTTTGATAGAAGGCTAATTTGAATTCTAAAAGGCTGTCAAAGATCATAGAAGTAAAGCAAATTCTCTTAACCCGATGCACCGTGGGGGTATTGAGATTTTTGGATAGCCGGGTAAGTTATTTATTTTGTAAACACAAAGAGTATGTCTTTTGGCATTACATGGAGTGCCTTGAAATCCTGAATGACCTTAATTTGGTGCCATACATTGTGAGGGATAACCAAACTGCTGCCTGGCCCAAGTAAATGATCCTTTTCAGCCAACTTCAAATTACACTCCCCTTTGAGCACCACAAGTACGGACTCATCTGACGCCTTATGTTCGGGCAAAAGTTGTCCCGAATACGCTTCCATCTGTTTAATAGTAATCTTCTCTCCTTCTTCTATAAGAGTAACCTTTGGATTGCTTACGGCTGTCATAATAAGATCAATTTTATAAAAAAGTAAAGGTAGGTAATTAATTGTTGAAGGGTCTATTTATGACCCCTCTTCACCATTATACAGCCGCTCTATTTCTATTCTATCGGCTTCGGGAATGGAAGGATCATTTAATAGCTTGAAGGCATCACCAGCAGATTTAATATTATATTTTTCAATCACACTGTTTTCCTTTTCCTTTTTACGTTTATTACGAATCACAAAGAACAAGGCCACTTGGATACCCAATACAATAGAAACCAATATGATGAGTAAATTCATTTCTATATAGTTAATCCTTTAGGGTGATGGAGTGTACGCTCCGACAATTATATTTCAACAGTTTAATTATAAAATAAAATGAAGCAATTCCAAAATTACAATTAATGGAATTGCTTCACTTTAAATCAATGATGGTTAATTATTTACTTATTCCTTAGTTACCGGAAACCCTCTATCACGCATTAGCGCTTCAATTTTCGCATCGCGACCTCTAAATAATCTGTAGGCCTCGGCAGGATCCATTGAATTACGAGGTGCAAACAGGTATTTTACCAATTTGGCCGCCTCATCTTTATCATAAAATCCTCCAGGGGATTCTTGGAATGCCTCAGCGGCATCAGCAGTGAGTACATCAGCCCACATGTAACCATAATAGGCTGCAGAATATCCTTCACCAGAAAATACGTGCCCAAACTGTGTAGAGCGGTGACGCATTACCACTTCCTTGGGCATATTCAATGAAGCGAGTGTTTCTTTCTCGAAAGTATCAGGGTCTAAATTTGTGGGATCAGTGGTATGGTAATACATGTCCATAAGTGCCGAAGCGAGGTACTCGGTGGTGCCAAACCCTTGATTAAATGTGGAGGCATTTTTGATTTTAGCAACCAGTTCAGATGGCATCGGTTCCCCTGTTTTATAATTAACAAGGTAATTGTTGATTACCTTATCAGTAGACAACCAACGTTCCAATAATTGCGACTGAAATTCGGTATAGTCCCGTACCCCACTATTTAAAGTTGGGTATTTTACATTAGACGAGAAAAAGTGAAGTGCATGGCCAAATTCATGAAAAAAGGTAGTGGCATCGTCCCAAGAGACAAGCAAAGGCTCGCCAGGGGCTGGCTTTACAAAATTGGAATTATTGGAAGCCAATACCGTTTTTTTACCTCTAAATGTATCATGACTACGATAGGTTGTTGCCCAAGCTCCAGAGCGCTTTCCTTTACGGGCATAAGGGTCAAGATACCATAGGCCAATGAAATCGCCTGAAGTCTTATCGGATACTTCCCACACTTTTACATCCTCGTTGAATACAGGTACGGTGCCTTCGGCAACGGGCTTAAAATTGAAGTTGAAGAGTTCACCAGCTACGAAAAACATAGCTTCACGTAGTTTATCAAGCTGTAAGTATTGCTTTACTTCATCTGAATCCAAGTCGTACTTTTTCTTTCTTACCTTCTCGGCATAGTAGCGGTAATCCCAAGGAGCAATTGTAATATTATCACCTCTTTCATTAGCTACTGCCTGCATGTCTGCCACCTCTTCTTTCACCCTACCAATGGCTGCTGGCCAAACGGCCTTCATCATATTCATGGCGTTTTCAGGGGTTTTGGCCATTCTGTTTTGCAATCTCCATTGCGCATAATTATCATAGCCCATCAAACCAACCCTTTCATCCCGTAGTTTTAAGATATTGACAATATTCTGATTGTTGTCATGTTCATCTCCATTGTCCCCACGACTATAGTAGGTGGTCCACACCTTCTCCCGTAAATCCCTTTCATCAGAATAGGTAAGGAAAGGATCCATTGAAGAGCGGGTATTGGTAACCGCATATTTACCTTCTTGGCCCCTATCAGCCGCTGCTTTGGCTGAAGATTTTATATAGGACTCTGGTAAGCCACTCAACTGGTCTTTTGTTAAATAGGTCACATAGTTTTCCTCATCGGCCAATACATTATTACCAAAGTTGGTATGTAATGTGGAAAGTTCTTTGTTTATCTCTGCATAACGGGCTTTCGATTTAGTGTCAAGGTCTGCCCCATTCATGGCGAAACCTTCATAGTTCAATAGCACCACACGTTGTTGGTCGTCAGGTAGAGGGGTTTTAAGTGATGCCTCATAAACTGCTTTAACACGGGCAAAAAGTTTTTCATTCTGCGTGATTTTAGAATTGAACTCCGAAAGTTTTGGTGCCATTTCCCCTTGAATTTCCCGAAATTCTGGAGAGGACTCATTGCTACTCCAAATGCCATAATATGTGAATACACGGCTGAGTGCATCCCCAGCAGCCTCAAGCGGCTCTATGGTGTTTTCAAAAGTAGGCTCCTCTGGGTTGTTGGCTATTTTATCAATCTCTGCCAAATTCATGGCCATCCCTTCTTCTAAAGCTGGTTTTAAGTCAGCTAAGTTCATTTTATCAAAAGCTGGAAGTCCCCCATAAGGGCCAGACCACTCTTGAAGTAACATGTTATCTGAAGTCATCGGTACTTCGTCTTTTTGAGGTTGTGAGCAACCAGCCATTACAACAATGGCCAATGTGCTGGCCGATATTATTTTATTCATAGGTAAAATGGTTTCAATGGATAGGCAATTTATAAAACGTTGACCAACAGGACTAATGGATTTTTATGAGTGGTAAGGAGATATTGAGATGTGAGACATGAGACAATAGATTTGAGACACAAGACATTAGACACAAGACACAAGACATGAGACATTATACACAAGCATGACCAATTGGTGATTTTTTGATCCTCAACATTTAGCGAAATAGCTGAATTGAAAACATTGAATTTTGAATAAAATTTAGAATGGCCTTCAAAATCGGTTTTATTTTGCCAATGATCTTGTTACATTGAGCCGTGTTTAAAGGGTAGTATTTTTAAATAATGAAATCAATGAATTTCCTTCAATCCGAAAGGAATTTGATTTTCGCCTGGCTTGTAGGCGCGATCAGTGGCTTGGAGCAATACTATTTCAGACCTTCTAGAAATGCAAGGAGTATGCGGTTATTCACAATATTTTCAGAGTATCGCAACCAGCTACTGATAAAGGCTGGTAAGAAATAAAAGAATTTTAAATATTACATATTACAAATGAGAAAGTATTTGACACTATCGTTATTATTTATCACAAGCCTGACTTATGGACAAGAAAGAGCCTTTGTGATCTTTAACTCCAAAGGAAAAAAGGTGTCTTATAAGAAAATGGCTAAAACACTCGAGAAGAAAGATGTTGTGCTCTTTGGCGAAAGCCATAACAATCCGATCTCACATTGGATGCAGCTAGAATTAGCCTCTGATCTAAGTACGAAAAGACGGCTCATTCTCGGAGCTGAGATGTTTGAAGCGGATAATCAAGTAGCGTTAAATGAATATTTGGAAGGCAAAATTGATTATGCTGGTTTAGATTCTACGGCAAGATTATGGCCTAATTATAAAACAGACTATGCCCCATTAGTTGATTTCGCCAAGCAGAATAAGCTCGATTTTATTGCTACTAATATCCCCAGAAGATATGCCAACATGGTCTTTAAAAAAGGGTTTGAAGTTCTTGACTCTTTAAGTACGGAAGAAAAGGAATGGATTGCCCCTTTGCCCATTGCTTTTGATAGTGAATTGCCTACCTATAAGCAAATACTCACTATGATGGGCGAACATGGGAGTCCCAAATTAGTAATGGCACAAGCTACAAAAGATGCAACAATGGCCTATTTCATATTTAGAAATTATAAAAAAGACCATCTGTTTCTTCATTTTAATGGAGCCTATCATTCCGATAAATATGAAGGGATACTTTGGTATTTAAAAAAGTCGGATAGTCAGCTCAATTATGCCACCATTTCCACTGTTTCACAAGAAGATGTAAGTCATTTGGAGGAGGAAAACCTAAACCGTGCAGATTTTATTATCTGCGTGGATAGTGATATGACTACTACATATTAAACCATCATGTAAATGCTGAAAGTTCCTAGGTTTGAAATGATAGACCTGATATTAAATGAACTTAATTGAGTTGAAGACATTCTCGTTGTTATGAATACTAAATCGAAGGTGCGTGAACGGAGGGAGAGTTTAGGATATACTCAATCTGAATTAGCTGAGCATGCTAATTTATCGCTGCGTACAATACAACGAATTGAATCAGGTAAAACAGTACCAAAAGGACACACACTCGTTGTACTTGCTGAGGCACTAGGCGTTGGTAAATCGGAATTAACAAATGACACACATGATCTAAGTAGAGAAGATAAAATAAAGATTAAGCTCATCAACTTATCAGCACTTTCCTTCATGGCAATTCCATTTGGCAACATAATATTTCCATTGTGGCTGTGGTCAAAGAGCCGCGGTAACGTCCTGATTGATGAGGCGGGTAGAAAAGTAATTAACTACCAAATTATTTGGTCAGTAGCCACCTCAATATTATTGATTTGTGCCCCTTTTGTTCAGAAATCTTTTTCTTTGACTTCCCCTTTATTTCTCTATGTGTTGCTCATTAGTATGAGTTTGAATTTAATAATCATTGCGAAAACAACCAGGTCGATTGATAAGGGTGACCTTGACATCCTTAGGCTTCCTATTAGTATTTTATAATTACTGACACATTATTGTCGGTATGCTGTCGTATTATTTCGGTTCACTTTTATGCTACTTTGGTATAAATATAATGTGATATGAAAATTTTGAAAATAACGACTATTACGATATTCTTGTTTCTGCTTTTCTTAGCCATAGGGAGTTATTTCTATTTGGATAAAAAATTTACTCCGCCTCCAAATTATTTGTCACTGTCTAAGACTAATGATAGCATTCCTATCACCTGGCTTACCAATGAAGCCAATCAAAGAGCTGCTTTACTTTTGCCAATTCAAATCAAAGGAGTCCGCAAACAGTTTTATATGCAATTTGATTTGGGTTCGCACAGCACCCTCTTTTATAGTATGGCGATAGAGTCCATAAATAAACGTAATGGGGAACTGATACCTATAGATAGTACTAATATCCTAAAAACATTCGCTTTCAATCTGGGTGAAATAATGGTGTCAGCTGATCAATTTAGAGTTATTGACTATGGTGAAGAAATTAATTGGCAAGATACAACCTCATTAAATATCATTGGAACGATAGGCGCAGACTTAATTGAGCATAAGCCGATTGTTCTGGATTTTAAAAATAGCTATTGTATTTTGGGAAAAACGGCTGCAGATTTTGACCCTAATCTAGATTTGTTGGATTTTAAATTTGAGAAAAGAAGAGTGCTTCTACCAGCCATCATCAATGGTGAACCAACAGAATTACTGTTTGATTCAGGGACTAGTGGATTTGAATTTATTACAGACAAAAAAACATGGCAACAGATGGCTAAACCCAACACAACAGAGATTAATTACGATGTAAATTCTTGGGGAAGAACTTTAACCGTCCATGATATTGGGAGCGATAATGTTATTTTCTTTGGCAAAACAGGTATAGGGCTAAATCGTGTGAGCTATATTGAAAGCACTTCTTTCATTCAGAATTTGTTGATGCGCCTCTCAGGAATGGGTGGAATGATTGGCAATGAGCTATTTAAAGAGAAGGTATTAATACTAGATTGTACTAATGAAAAATTCGTGGTTGTTGATTGAAAAAATATAGCTACTATATACCTAAATCACTAAACTACTACTATATTTAGTGTAGTTTAAACTTAACGCTTAAAGTCATGTCGAAGGATAAAGGTGGCAAAAAGGAAGTGAAAAAAGCTCCAGCCAAAACCCCAAAAGAAAAGAAGCAGGAGAAAAAAGCCAAAAAGGGCAAATAGCCTTTAGTAAAGTGGTTGAGATCAAAATTGAAAAAATCTCAATCCAAAAAAGAACTAAAAATTAAAAATGGCTCCCAATATTTGGGAGCCATTTTACAAACGGTTATTTAAGCTTCAGCTAATTCAGGCGCAATAGGGAAATCTATTGCTGTCTCTGCTATGTGATTGGTATAATTGGTGATTGTATTTAACGCAATATGTCCAATTAATTCAGCCAGGGCGGCTTTGTTATAACCTGCTTCGAAAAAACCGTTTATTAGGTTTTGCTTTGGATATCCCCTTGTGACGGTAATGGATTTAGTTAAGTCAGTCAAAGCTTTAAGCTTAGTATCTTTTATTTCACCATTTCTGATGGCTACTGTATCTTCCAATGTCAACCCCTGACCTTTACCGATTGCAGTATGGGCAGCTAAGCAATAGCCACATTCGTTGGCTTGTGCAACAGCTAATGCAATAGCCTCAATTTCTTTACCAGAATATTCTCCAGTTCCCAATGTTTCTCCAAGGGCGAGCGTTGCTTTTAAAGCGGGTGCTGAGTTTCCGATGGTCGCATAAATGTTTGGTACCATCCCTATCTTTTTTTCAAGATTTTCAAAAATCTCTTTTGAGGCTGGACTAGCTTGATCTTTTGTGAGTGTTTCTAAGTTTTTCATAGTTTTTTAAATTAAGTGTAACTTTAAATGTTACTTATATAACGCCTATTGTTCAAGAAGGTTCAGATCAAATGATATTTAAGTTGAATGATTGTCAGACAGCTGACACAAGAAATTTATTTACCCTTGATTATTGCCTCTGGAGCGGTATCCATACCCAAAATATTGATCAAGTTATTTTCCATATCAGCAATAGTGACTTTAGATAAAACGGTTTTCATGGAATTTTCGGCTTCGATAAAACTATCGTGTACCAGCATTTTTAAATTGGAACTGACCACACAATCGGGATTGGGCTTCGGACGTTTAAATAATTCTTCTTCTCTGGTTGCCAAATAAATATCCCATAATGATAATTCGCTTGCTGGTTTGTTCAAATAAAATCCTCCCTTGGATCCACTGGTACTAGCAATAATACCGTTAACTCTTAGATCATGAATTAATCGCCTGATAACCACTGGGTTAGTTTTAACACTATCCGCTATCGAAGAGGACGATACTATATCTTCTTGGGTATGGTTTAAATAGATGCAGATATGAACAGCAGTAGAAAACTTTGTGCTAGGTCTCATTTAATTAACACTTTTAATGTTACATATGTAACGAAATTTATCTTTATTTTGTTGGTGAGGGGTAAAACTTACAAAAAATAAATAACAATGGTTCAAACAAAAAGGGTAGTAGTGACGGGTTTAGGTGCGCTTACACCTATTGGTAATAATGTTAATGACTACTGGCATTCACTGGTGGCAGGCAATAGTGGGGCAGCACCGATCACCAAATTTGACACAACACTTTTCAAAACCAAATTCGCCTGTGAAATAAAAGGATTTGAGGCGGAGGACCATTTTGATCGGAAGACGGTAAGAAAGAATGATCCATTTACCATTTACGCGCAGGTTAGTGCGATGGAGGCTATCAAGGATGCGGGACTGTACGAGGCCAAAATTGATAAGAATAAAACCGGAGTCATCTGGGCATCGGGCAATGGCGGCATTACCACCTTTGAAACGGAAATGCTAGAGTTTTCCAAATCTGAGATCGGGCCACGTTTTTCGCCTTTCTTTATCCCTAAAATATTATCAGACACCCCTTCTGGAGCTATCGCCTTAACACATGAATTTAGGGGCATCAACTACTGCACTGTGTCCGCTTGTGCTTCTTCCAATTCAGCTATAATGGATGCCTATAATTACATCAAATGGGGCAAAGCTGTAGCCATGATCGCAGGCGGTTCGGAAGCGCCCATTACCCAATCGGCCATTGGCGGCTTTGGAGCTATGAAAGCCCTGTCAACTAGAAATGAGGATCCATCAACAGCTTCTAGGCCTTTTGATACAGATCGTGATGGTTTTGTAATGGGTGAAGGAGCAGGGGCACTGGTTTTGGAGGAGTTGGAACATGCCTTGGCCAGAGGAGCTAATATTTATGCGGAAGTAGTGGGTGCTGGTATGTCGAATGATGCTTATCACAGCACAGCCACCCACCCTGATGGTTTGGGCGCAAGATTGGCGATTGAAATGGCTTTGGAAGATGCTGAAATTTCTGCCGAACAAATAGATTACATTAATCTACATGCCACCAGTACACCAGTGGGTGACCTGTCGGAATTGCATACTTTGAAGAACCTCTTTGGTAATAGTTCAAAAACAATTCAGGTAAGTGCTACAAAATCGATGACAGGCCATTTGTTGGGAGCCGCAGGTGCTGTGGAAGCAATAGCCACCATTATGGCCATTAAGAAATCATTGGTTCCGCCAACAATAAATACAACTAATGTTGATGCGGAAATGCCCGAAGGTATTGATTTAACATTAGGTAAGGCAGTAAGTAAAGAGATTACTTACGCAATGAGCAATACATTTGGTTTCGGTGGGCATAATGCCATTGCATTATTTAAAAAGTATTTGGATAGATAGAACTTTCCTAGAGTTCTGCTCAAGATGGATATAATACGACTTAAAGGATCACGAAATACACGAATATCAACTTTAGGAAAGTTAAGGGACTCAGCATCCGAGAAAAAATGACGTTTTCACACCTACCCTAAATGCCCTAAATGGGACATTCCGGCACCCGCCAACTGACTGGAGAAGGGAGCTCAGAATCTTTGTTGTTTGCGATTCAATTTTAGTAGGGGATTAGTATTAATGGGTAAGGTCAAAAGTCATCTACAATGGCCTCAACCACTTCTTCTTTGTCTTTTTTGAGCTTTTCGCGCATCAAAAAGGATTCGTATTTTAATTCCAAACGGTTTTTCCTTGGTGCAGTGTAAGAGAGGCGTAAATTTTCGCCCATCCAATAATGGAATTTAGATCGATAATGAAATTCAGGCTCTCCAAAAGCTGTCTTTAACCCCTTGTATATATCACCATCTGTAACAACAATGATTTGAAATACAGAGTCACGATAGGTCTTAACTTCCAAATCATAGATTTTAAGACTTCCTATATTCTCATAATAGCCTTTTTTGGCGACATATAATTTTGCTTCGGGATAATAACCATCAGCAATGTCCTTCTTATATTCCAATCCTTCATAATCCAGCACAGAACTGTTCATCTTTATATCCTTGAAGCCATTTCTTCGGTCTAGCTCTGGTACGGTCTGGCCAAAGATGGGTAAAGTAATAGTCAGTATAAGAATGGTTAGGGGAATCCGCATAGCCTCAAATTTGGCACTAATTTAAGGAACTGCAATATCCTGACCAATATTTAAGCTAGTTTGCATTTATAGCGTCAATCACTTGTTGAATAGCCTCGTTGCCAAAATCCCTTTGGTGAGCTTTAAGATTAACCTCAACCCGCAATGCCTTAAGCCCATGAGCACCTTGCAGTTCCTCCAAGTGTAAATCCTCGACATTATCAGTTAAATACCCTATTGATTGAAGATATTCAATATATCGCCTGTATTCCTCTGCGTCCTTTGGTTGTGCATAGACAATGGCTATTTTACCGGGTTGCGTTATACGCTCCTTAGTACCTTTGATCAGTGCTTTATCAATTCTCTTTTTAACGATTTCATACCGGATATTGTAGGCACCATCTACATCGAAGTGTTTTTCGTCATTTCTAAACCTAATTGATAATGGTTCACCGTGCACCAGTATAAGTTGTGTTATATCAAGAGGTGTAGCTAAAGTTATTTTCAATTGCTCTATGCGGGTGGCTATTTCGCACATAACTATAAGCTGCCACAGCCTGAAATTATTGAGGTATAGCTTATTGAATACCTTGTCTTGAACAATGGACTGCCCTAAATAGATGTTATACTCTACGCCATCAGTTTTATACTTCTCGAAATAATGTGGGAATATCTGCTGAGCTTCGATTTCAACCTCATCAAGGTAATCTGAAATGGAATGATTGATGAGTGTTAAGCTTTCTTCAAAATCCCGTCTTTTATCATAAATCACTCCATGTACAGGATCAAGAAGTTGTTGGTATCGATTTATTTCCGTTCGTATTGCTTCGGGGGCGTCCACTTCTTCATTAAAAAGTTTGAATGCAGGAACAATTTCCTTTTTAATAAAACTTAGTACAGAAGATTCATCGCCAGAATTTAGCCCTTTACTAATGCTGGCTATTTCTTGATCAAGCCTAAAATTTAACTCATCAAGAATCGGCATTTTTTTATTTGCTAAGATAGTTTTGATCACTTTTTTGGCCTGCTTCAAATTTTCCTTTAGGTCAGCTTGTATGGCCTCATTTCTAGTGGAAGATGAGTTCTTAATATCAGAAAGTCCATAAATCGGGTAAACATCATTAAAGACGATATCTCCCAATGGGACTTTCCTGTTCTGCGAGCGTTGCACATGCACTTTGTACCCTTCCTCCAAAAATCGCCATTCTACACTAGGATGGATAGCCGTACATGCTTCTTGGATTATCGCTCGAACCTCCGTCTCCATGTCCTTCAATACCCGATGTACTGCAGCTGTAAACATGGGGATTACCGCTTCCATCTTGGCAGAATTCACAGCATTTAATTTTCCGGCATAGGGTGCTCCCAACTCAAGCATACCAATTACTTTGTCCTCGTATATCAATGGCGAAGCCACCACGTTTTTAACACCAGTCTCCAATATTTTTTTCTCTATATGGGTCAGGTCCTTCATTGATTCAAGGTCTTCAAAGACCACTGTTCGTTTAAGGTTAAACGCTAGGTCATAAATCGAATCTTTGAAATAATTACAGCTGATGATCTCATCTTTGGTGGGCATCATAAAGCTATTCCAGGAACTGGAACCATGGTTCGAAATAATATTGTTATTGACATCAAAAAAAGAGAGCCCAAGGCTGATTCCTGGCAGATCAAATATGGCCCTTATCTTTTGCTGAATGGCATCAAAACTTTCAGGACAGGAAACGGCATCTTTTTTAAGAAGGTCGTACTTTATAGAAGACATCATTTCCTCAACAGTTACATCCACGAGCTTAATAATGGAAAACCCTTCAAATTCAAAATTGGTGGCATCAATATACTCTAACCACAAATCCGTATCATATAGATTGTCCAGCATCAGCCTTATCAGCTCTGGGCTAATGGGCTTGAGTTCACCTTTGCTGATCACATCGGCAAAATCTGTATTTATGTCAATTTTATAGATTCTCGATAACCCTGTTTCTTTGTTTGGGATGGTGACCAATATTGGCAAATCAAAATTAATGTTAGTGCCATAAAATTTGTTTAGTATAAATATACATGCCCTAATGACCTTCCCTTTCTCCATGTTATTGTCCTTCATGTTGGAGACAATGTCTGTCCTAATCTCATCCAAAGGCATAATATTTCGATAGGCGGGAGTAGAATAGAACCCTCTGAAATTAAAAGGAACAAGTGCAGCTGCAATTTCCTTATCTACCAAGGCAGGCGGCATAATAGCGCTCATTAACAATCCTAGCAGTTCTTTATGCTTATTTAAAACAGAAAGATCGTCAATGGGTTGCTTTAATTCTGGTGCGTCCTCAATCATTTTAAGGATTTGCTCCTTGGGGAAGTTATGGAGTATATTGTTTGAAGACAGGTTGTTCTCCCAATATTGTATAAGGGACAATAGATTGAGCCTTGTCCTGAACGGAAAATCTGTTTTCTGTAATTTTTTACTCATTATAATGCCGATGATGCGAGATATTAGAACGAGAACACCATAAAATAAGTTTACCTGAACTTATCTTCTAGATGTGATAAACTTAAATAAGTTACAGATGGGACGTATAAATTACTTATCGTTTGAGAATTCTTCTTTCCACTTGGTAGTAAATCCCTGCCTTAAAGTCCCCTTGTCTTTCAGTTCGCCCGGAAGTGTCACTCCTTCGGTAATTTCGATGGCATACCATTGTGTGGTGCTCTTCATAGGATGGTCGGGCGGTGCATTCAGAAAAGCCACTGAATCGGCAAGTAAGGCATTGGTTTTTTGTAGTTCAGAATACAAATTTTTACTCAGCACCAAGGTAATTTCAACAGGATTATCGCCACTTACAGAACCAGGATTTCTGTTATCCCATTTGAGATTAAACAGCATCACCAAATCAACGGATTCCCAAACTTCTGGGCTCACCTCTATTCGTGCCCTTACCTGTCCACGTTCATGTTTATAGTCAAGTAACTGCGCATCATAACCAACACCTGATGGAAGAAAGAATTTTGTGGGTTGTGCATTTGCGGTCATAAGTGTCAATGTTGAGAAAATGAATGGGTATAATAACTTCATTTAAAGTTGAGAGTATTTGCCTGATTGGCCCTTTTCAATAAAATATTTCCGTTTATGCCACCTTTAAATGGAGATTCCAAATTAAGCTTTTACATTGGAAACTTAAAGTCGACCAAAAGTCAAGTGAGTTATTTCACCATAACTGGTCTAAACTTACCCCACCCATAATTGGCAAAATGGCAGATAGCAAGTAAATTGCCTTTGTCGAAATCAACATTACCAACATGAAAAATCGCTGTGCATGGGCTGAAGGCCAATTTGAGGATTATGTAGAATACCATGACAAGGAATGGGGCGTTCCCGTCCATGATGATAAAAAGCATTTTGAGTTTTTGATATTGGAAGGTGCTCAGGCAGGATTAAGTTGGGCCACTATCTTAAAAAGACGTGACGGATATAGAGCCGCTTTCGCCAATTTCGATGTGAATAAGGTAGCACAATTTGATGAGGAAAAGATACAAGAACTCATTTCCAACGAAGCAATAATCCGGAACAAGTTAAAGATAAGGGGGGCAGTAAATAATGCCCAACGGTTTTTAGAAGTGCAAAAGGAGTTTGGAAGTTTTGATAACTACATTTGGCAATTTGTAAATGGGAAGCCCATAGTAAACAAATGGAAAACCATGGGTGAATGCCCTGCTACTTCTGCCGGATCAGATGCCCTGAGCAAAGACTTGAAAAAACGGGGGTTTAAGTTTGTGGGGAGCACAATAATGTATGCTCACATGCAGGCATGCGGTTTATACAACGACCACTTGGTGGATTGCTTCCGCTATCATGAAGTTTAGAGTTCCTTTACAATGCCCTTTTTTGGAAATTTTATAAACCACACGCCAATAAGGGAGTCTCCTTCCACAACCGGTTTGGAGTAAATAAGCCAATCATCCTCTTTCTGAATATTATCAGTACCCTTGGGATTATACTGATAGGCCTCAAATAATTCTTTCTCTATAATGGTGAGATCCTGGTTTTCATTTTCAATAAAGGATATCCCACAGCCACATTTTTTCATAGCCTGCTCTACGGTTAACCCGTTATCAAGTTGAGTCATCAACGATTGTCCATCATCCAGTGCCTGCTTATAAATTTCTTCTTCTGAAAGTTTTTTTATCTCCCTGTCTTTCATCTCCTCTTTAAATGCTTTACGTTGTTTTTCTGAGAGGCTTCCCCCACACCCAACAAGTATGAGCAGCATAAAAAGCACAATTATTCTATTTCTCATCGCCATCAATTCGATTTATATCAAAATTACTATTAAATCAAGCTATTTGTTAGTTTTGCAGTCTTAATTGTAATTTATATGATCGCAAAATTAGAGGATCTCAAGCAAAGGTTTGAAGAAGTTGGACAGCTAATTGTTCAACCTGATGCCATGGCTGACATGAAGAAATATTCACAGCTAAGTAAGGAGTACAAGGAGCTTGAAAAGATTGTGATACAATATGATGTCTATAGTAAAATATTATCCAATATTGAAAGTGCCAAAAACGTTCTAAAAACCGAAAAGGACGAAGAATTTCGTGAAATGGCCAAGATGGAACTGGATGAGCTTTATCCAGAGCAGGAGAAAATGGAGGAGAAATTGAAAAAGATGCTCGTTCCAAAAGACCCAAATGACGATAAGGAAGCTATACTGGAGATTAGGGCTGGAACCGGTGGGGATGAAGCGGCCATTTTTGCTGGCGATTTATTTAGGATGTACCAGCGGTTTTGTGAAAACAACAATTTAAAATTAACTGTACTAGACCTCACTGAAGGTACCAGTGGAGGTTACAAGGAAATAGTTAGCACAGTGAGTGGCCCAGAAGCCTACGGTACATTAAAATTTGAATCGGGCGTACATCGTGTACAGCGTGTACCTCAAACTGAGACGCAAGGACGGGTACACACCTCTGCTGCTACGGTAGCGGTACTTCCAGAAATGGATGAAGTAGATGTGGTCATTGATATGAACGATGTAAGAAAAGATACTTTCTGTTCTTCTGGGCCTGGTGGACAATCAGTGAACACCACTTATTCAGCAGTACGCTTAACCCACATACCCAGCGGATTGGTCGTTTCTTGCCAAGACCAGAAATCACAGCTTAAAAACTTCGATAAGGCACTTAAAGTACTAAGGTCACGGCTTTATGAAATTGAATTGGCTAAGCATAATGAAGCAGTAGGAGCTCAGAGAAGAACAATGGTGGGCAGTGGTGACAGATCAGATAAAATCAGGACATACAATTATCCTCAAAGTAGGGTCACCGACCATAGAATCAATTATAGTCAACATAATTTACCCGCAGTGATGGACGGAGAGATTGAAGAATTTATCAGTCAGCTGAGAATCGCTGAAAGTGCCGAAAAAATGAAGGATGGCTCAATGGAATAATCCAGACTATAAATCGTTAAACAATAACTTTGAGATATACATTCATTTTAATCTTGCTGATCATGGCGGCATTATCCTGTCGACCTGAAGAAGAGAAGTTCACTTTAGATGCTTCTGCTTCTTTGAGGTTTTCAACGGATACTGTTTTCTTTGATACCCTGTTCACTTCATTAGGTAGTGTAACCAAAAGATTTAAAGTTTTTAATGACTCAAAAAATGCGGTGAATATCTCCGATATCTCACTGAATAGTGGGCAATCTTCCCCATTTTCCATATTTGTAAACGGATTGGCAGGCCCAAGTCTCCAAGATGTGAGGATATTGGGCCATGATAGTATTTTAGTATTGACTGAAGTTACTATTGATCCTAAAAATGAAAATTTGCCTTTTTTGGTCACCGACCAGATCAATTTTAAAACAAATGGCAATGATCAGAATATAAAGTTGGTGGCTTGGGGGCAGGATGCCAATTTCCTTCGCGACTCGGTGCTAATCTGTAACACGACCTGGACAGCAGAAAAACCATACGTCCTATATAATTCTGTTTTTATTAATGAAGGATGTTCATTAACCATTGAAGAAGGTACTAAAATTTACTCCCATAACGGCTCATTTATTTTTGTTCAAGGATCGATCATTGCCAAAGGGACAGCTGAAAATCGAATTCTGTTTACCAATGATCGGTTTGATGGGAGTTTTGCTAATGCTCCCGGACAATGGGGGGGCTTGATATTTTTACTAGGCAGTAATAAGAACAGCATTAATTTCAGTGATATCCGAAATGCGGAAGTAGGTATTTATTTGGGCACACCCGATGATGATATGGATCCGGACTTGATTTTATCAAATACACGAATTGAGAATATGGGTGGAAACTCCATTATCCCTACCATCGATAGCCTAATACAACCGGGTTATGGTATTATTGCCATCACCTCCGATCTGTATGCCTATAATGTGTTGATCAATAATTGCCAGATTAATGTTGTGGCTAATTTGGCAGGTGGCAACTACCGTTACGAACATTGTACTTTTGCGAATTATTCTGCGGACTTTTTTCGCCAAAATGAAGCCGTTGTTTTCTCGGATAATCTTGTGTTAGGCGATAATTCGGTGTTGCTGGCTGATTTGAATGCTACATTAACGAACTGTATCATTTGGGGCGATAGACGTGAAGAGGTTTTGATCAGCAATTCTGAAGAAACCAATTTTAACCTCACATTCAACAATAATATTATAAGGAGCACCAATGGATTGCTAGAAACGGACAATTTTCTTAATGAGGATCCTAAATTCTTTGACAGACGCGACTACGATTATTCATTGGATACCTTATCTCCAGCTAAAGATGCTGCCATACCTATAGGTATCTTAATAGATATGGAAGGTAATGTACGTGATGCCAAACCTGACCTCGGGGCGTTGGAGCGCAAGGAAAATTAGTGTAAGAATTTTGATTTCTCTGTAGAGATGACTTAGTTAAGGCTATTGATGATTACAAGAATTAGACTATTTTTACTAAAAAAAAGCGATGGACAAGATTAAAAAATATATTCCCTGGATAGTAGTACTCTTATTGGTGCTTTGGATTTTCCAATCTTACAACGGATTGGTAAACAAAGAAGAAGCCATTGAAGGGCAATGGGCACAAGTAGAAAACGTTTATCAAAGACGTGCGGACCTGATTCCGAATTTGGTAAATACTGTGAAGGGTTATGCCAACTTCGAGCAAGAAACCTTAACAGGAGTCATTGAGGCTAGATCAAAAGCTACATCCATCAATGTAGATGCGGGCAACTTATCCCCAGCTGCTATAGCTAATTTTCAAAAAGCCCAAGAAGGATTGAGTGGTGCATTATCCCGCCTGATGGTGACGGTAGAAAGGTATCCTGAACTAAAGGCCAATCAGAATTTCCTTGAACTGCAATCGCAATTAGAGGGTACTGAAAACAGAATAGCCGTTGAAAGAAAACGATTCAACGATAACGTTCAAAACTTCAATGCCACTATCAGAAGAATACCTGGAAGTATCATTGCAAGTATTACTGGCTTTGAGCGTAAGGGATATTTCGAAGCAGATGCTGGAGCTGATAAAGTACCGGAAGTCAAGTTTTAATTATTGCTAGCAATTAGAGGTCTGTGTCATCACAGGCCTCATAGTTTTTTAATATTTCTATTTTTCAATGTACCCCTCTGTGCTTCTCAGTTTTCTGCGGTTAGTTAAAGATTGCCTGATGCCTCATTCCTCGCAATGGCTATCTCACAATTGTGTGTAGTTCACGCCTTAACCCTTTGACCTACATTGGAACGTCTCTGTGCCTCTCTGTTTACTCAGTGGTAAGTCAAGAATAAGTTAATCGTACCTCATTCCTCACAATCACCATATCACTATTGAGTATAGTACACCCGTTTAACCCTTTGACTTACATTGGTTAAAATCTCATAAGGAATGGTGCCTATATTATGGGCCAATTCTTTAATAGAAAGATGCTTTCCAAATATTTCAACACTATCACCTTCTTTGGCTTCTATTCCTGTTATGTCGATCATAGTCATGTCCATGCACACATTTCCAATAACTGACACTCGTTGCCCATTAATCCAAACTACACCTTTGCCATTGCTAAAAGCCCTGGTGAATCCATCAGCATAACCTATAGCTATAGTGGCTATTGTTAATGGTTTATCAGCCTTGCCCTTTCGCCCATAACCTATCGTTTCGCCTTTTTTCACCGTTCTGATCTGTGAAATTACTGTTTTTAGTACACCAATAGGCTCTAGTTTTAGCTGCTCATCAGAGTTATTAGCGTCAAGTCCATACAATCCGATGCCTAAACGTACCATATCAAAATGGTATTCAGGAAATCGGAGAATACCTGGAGAATTAACCAAATGCCGCATAGGATGTGTATTGATGCCGGTTACTAACTTCTCATATAACCTATTATATTTGGCTGCTTGTTCGTGTGAAAATGCATTGTGATTTTCTTCATCTGCGCCTGCCAAATGACTGAAGATACTTTTAACGGTAATATTGGTATTGGCATTAAGCAGTTCGATTAACTCATCTAATTCACTTTCTTCAAACCCGAGTCGTTTCATGCCTGTTTCTAACTTGATGTGAATGGCAGCCTTTCGTCCATTTAAAAACGTGATAAACTTTTTTAAGAGGCTGATATTGAACATCTCGGGTTCCATGCTGTACTTTACGAGCCCATCAAAACTTTCCTCGTTGGGGTTCATCACCATTATAGGAAGGTAAACCCCATTTTCACGAAGTGTAACCCCTTCATCGGCATAAGCCACCCCAAGGTAGTCGACCCGGTGATATTGCATCAAATTAGCTATTTCAAAACTTCCACTACCATAGGCAAAGGCCTTTACCATTACCATTATTTTGGTGTTGGCACTCACCTTTGATCTATAAAAATTTAGATTATTGGTGAGGGCATTAAGGTTGATCTCCAGAACCGTTCCGTGTATCTTTTCTTCCAGTACTTTAACTATTTTCTCAAAGGTGAAAGTCCGGGCACCTTTTACCAGAATTAGGGCTTTGGACAGATCCAACGTTTCAAAATTCTTTAAAAATTCCTCTGTTGAAGGGAAGAATATAGCCGATTTGGGGAATAAATGCTTATTGTTTGATAAAGTTGGCCCTATACCGATGAATTCATCAATATCCGCTGAATCCAATATTTCAGCTACATTACTGTACAGCACTTCCTCCGAGAGTCCAGATTGTAAAATATCCGATAGGATAACCACCTTTCGATCATTCAGTTTTTGCTGGGAAAGAAACTCTGCTGCCTGTTGCAGGCCCCCCAGATCATTGTTGTAAGAATCGTCAATCAAATGACTGTTCCCCACGGCTTTTTTAAGCTCAAGCCGCATACTCAAATGGGTCAATTTCGAAATCCGTTCCTGAATTGTAGAATGATCGAACCCCTCATAAAGCATGTAAGCAATGCAATGTTTGCAGTTTTCTATTGACGCACTGTCAGAAAAAGGTAATTTAATGTGATATTGTTGTTGTAGGTACTTTATTGATATTACAGTGGCTTCTGATGCGGTTTTTTCATCCAATAGCTGTACCTGACATCGCTCGGATTGCCCCCAGCAAATGGATTTATCTTTTAGTTTATCATAAATTAGATCATCATCACCATTGAAAATAACTCTTTCTGCAGACTTAAAGAGCTTTAATTTTTCATCCAATTTTTGTTCTCTATATTCAAACCCTTCATCATGGGCTGCCCCAAGGTTCGTAAATATGCCAACTGTGGGTTTAATAATATTGGCCAATCTTTCCATTTCATTAGGCAAGGAGATCCCGGCTTCAAAAATGGCCAGATCATGATGAGTACTCAATGACCAGACAGAAAGCGGCACCCCAACTTGTGAATTGTAACTATGGGGGCTCCTTGCTATTTTATAAAAAGGTGATAAACAATTAAAAAGCCATTCTTTGACAATGGTTTTTCCATTACTTCCTGTAATGCCTATTACTGGGATATGAAACTGCTCCCGATGAAATGCACTAACCTTTTGAAGTGCCTCAATGGCACTATCAACAACGATAATGTTAGCTTTACCTTCAATTACAATTTCCCTTTCAACCACAAACTGCCTAACCCCTTGATCATAAAGCTCTTGAAGGAAGCTATGCCCATCATGGTGAGGCCCCGATATCGCAAAAAATAATGCCCCTTGAGTAATAAATGGTTTTCTGCTATCAACAACCAATGTTCTGATTTGATCATTGAAATTCAACGATAAAATCTTCCCTTTGATAATACTTGTCAGTGTTTCAAATTTCATATTGGCATAATCATTTCATACTGATCTACTTGATTTTCAAACCCAAGGCTTTCAAAGAAGTGCTTTGTACCTTCTGACTCATTGTTAACATTAATAATGGTAAGTGACTTATGATTACTTGTTTGATAAATATAGTTGATAATAGCAGACCCAACCCCTTTTCTACGCATGTTGGGGTCTATGCCTACCTGGCTAATCCTGCCGAATGAAGGTTGGTAAATGGCGTAACCGATGCATTGGTCTTGATGACGGGCTTCTATGATAGTTTCATTGGCCAAATTATCTGTAATCATTCGTGAAGAGTCCAGAAAACTTGGGGGGAAATCATTGAATTTTTCATAAACATCCCAGTTTGGATATTTAACGGAAATCAATTCATCGATACTTGTATTTTCTTTTTTCTTAAGCTTTAGGGCTTTTTTTGAAAGGTTGAAACATTTAAAAAATTTTGTTTTTTCAAAGCCAATACTTTCATAGGCTTTTATTGCACGTGCATTAGAAGTGAGCACTTCCAACACACATTGTTTGATTTTTTTTTCTTTTAATAAAGGTATTAGGTGCGCATACATGCGAGCGGTGAGCTGGTTGCCCCTATATCGTGGCCGTACTCCGGTGCCCCCATTGTAGGAAGTCAGTTTTCCTTCATAATAATTGACAGCGGAAAATATAAATCCTGCCATGGCACCATCATAGCTAAACGCTCCTGCCGAAAGATGAAAGTCTATTTTTAACTTTTGTACAAATTTTCTTACAAACTGCTCTTTTGTGAGCTTAAAGGGCAAGGGGTAATCAGAGAAGGCATCAATAAATGTGATGTACATTTCTGTCAGATCCAGAGGTTTGAGTGGCTTGATATAGACGGAGTCTGACATGCCTCAAATCAATTTAGCACCATTTGGGGTATTTTTATCCGGAACGGCTAAGACAATATCCCCTTTTTCATCTGGAAACCCCGTTACTAAAACCTGCGAAAGAACAGGGCCAATCTGCTTTTCAGGAAAATTGATGACTCCTATCACTTGCTTGCCCAGCAGGTCATCCTGACTATAGTGCTTAGTGATCTGGGCACTTGATTTTTTAACACCAATTTCGTCACCAAAGTCAACCCACAACTTATAAGCTGGTTTTCTGGCTTCAGGAAAGTCTTCCACACGCATAATAGTGCCGACCCGAAGTTCCACTTTTTCGAAGTCACTCCATGAAATTTGCTCCATAGTTTCAATTTTAATGCAATTAACAAAAATAAGGTACATCACTAACAATTGGCGCAATAACCTTTTACAATTTATTGCGTATATTAGGGCACTCGGAAATTTCGGAAATGTACAAAACCAACTACACCTTAAATATATTAACTCTTACTATAGGAGGATTATTATGTTTAATGTTTACGTCTGTTAATGCCCAGGAGCTGCCTTTCAGTCCGAATGAAAACCATAGTCCTGATTATAACCCTAACATAATTTACGAGCAACCAGTAGAGCAAACAGATAACAATAGTTACGAAATGAGGCCACTGGAAATTCAAAACAGGCCGACTCGAAGTACGGTTACTAAACCAAAGGAAAATACCAAGACAGAGAAAAAGGAAAAGGCGACCGAGGAAAAGAAAACCTCTTCAGGCCCTACACCTACCTATGAGAATGCAAACAATGATGGCTCAGAGTCTGTTCTTTCATTTAATTTCCTTTTTTATATGATTCAAAAATTCAAATTCACTGATGTCGTTGATCAGTAATTTGTAAGCCCCTTACCGTTCATAATTTTTTATTTGCAACATTGTTGCATTTATTGCACATTTGTGGCAAATATTGAATTAATGAGAGCAATAGCAGTCTTAGCACTAGTCGTTTTACCTTTTATAGCCAAGTCACAAAACAGCTTTAAAGGTACGGTATCTGACGAATCCAACAACGAGTTACTTTTTGGAGCAACAATTTACATTACTGACTTAAAAACGGGGTCGGCAACAGATATGAATGGCCATTATGAGATTGGATCACTTCCGACCGGTAAATTTTTAGTGGAGATTCGTTTTGTTGGCTATGCCGCAAAATCACAATATGTGCAGATAGCTGGTGAAACCATTCAAAATTTTAAGCTTTCAGCATCAGCAACAGAGTTAAACAATGTGGTTATAACGGGGGTTTCGGTAGCTACTGAAGCAAGACAAAATCCTGTAGCTACCTCGTTTGTGGATAAAGAAGAATTAGAATCATCAGCATCTACCAATATTGTAGAGTCGTTAGCCAGTAAACCAGGCATTACCCAAATATCAACAGGCCCAGCTATTGGCAAACCCGTTATTCGAGGACTAGGCTACAATAGAATTGTGACCCTCAATAATAATATCAAACAAGAAGGCCAACAATGGGGCGATGAGCACGGCATTGAGATAGACGAATATTCTATTGATAAGGTAGAAATAATTAAAGGGCCGGGCAGTCTTATGTACGGATCAGATGCAATGGCAGGAGTAATCAACTTTCTTCCTCCCAACCCAGTTAATTTGGGGAAGATTGTAGGTGAAGCTACGGCCAATTATCAAACCAATAATCAGCAGCAGGGCTATTCCTTAATGAATGCAGGTAATAAGAATGGCATAAACTGGCGGTTAAGATCCAGTTATAAATTGGGGGGCAATTTCAAAAACCCGGAAGACGGGAAAGTATATAATAGTGGTTATGAGGAGTTCAACGTAAATGGCTATGTAGGCATTAATAAGAAATGGGGTTATTCCCACCTAAATTTTAGCCGGTTTGCTCAAAAGGTGGCCATACCTGAAGGCGAGCGGGATGCTCAAGGAAATTTTATCCGCCAATTTAATAGCAATGGCACCTTGGACGAACGCACGGTCACAAATGATGATTTGGATGGGTATCAGATAGATTTTCCCCATCAGAAGATTCATCATTATATGATTTCTACCTCTAACAATTTTATTATCGGTGATTCCCGACTGTCATTTAACCTAGGGTATCAACAAAATTTACGTGACGAATTTGCCAACCCAATAGACCCTAATGAAACAGAATTGAGCATGGATTTAAAAACCATAAGTTATGATGCCAAATACCATCTTCATGACTTTGGTGAGTGGGAAACTACAGTAGGGTTTTCTGGCCAGTTTCAGAATAATACAAACAATGGAGTAGAGTATCTTATTCCTGATTATGATATGAAGGACATCGGCTTTTTTGCAGTCAGCCACAGTACATTTGAAAAGTTTAATTTAAGTGGTGGTTTGAGATATGACATTAGGCAAATAAAGGGTGAAAATCTATACCTAAATGATCAAGAGCAGCCAGTTGAAGCGGGTGACCCCAATGCAGAATTAAAGTTTCAATCCTTTGATAAATCTTTTTCAAACCTGGTAGGAAGTATAGGATTATCGCATAGGGTTTCTAGCAAATTCTTGTGGAAACTGAATGTTTCGAGAGGCTTTAGGGCTCCGAATATAGCTGAGTTGGGTTCAAATGGAGAGCATGAGGGTACATTTAGATATGAATTGGGAAATTCCAATTTAAGTTCGGAAACAAGTACCCAAACCGATTTAGGATTGGACATACAAGCCGAACATGTTTCAATAATACTTAACGGATTTACAAATATTATCAATGACTATATTTATCTACAAAAACTGACCAATTCCGCAGGACAGGATTCCCTTAGAGGGGAAAATAACGCCATAGCGGTTTATCAATATACGCAAGGTAATGCATTACTCTATGGAGGGGAATTTATGATTGATTTGCATCCACACCCATTAGATTGGCTTCATTTTGAAAATTCTTTTGCCATGACCATTGGTAAACTGTCGAATCAACCAGATTCCATGAAATACACACCTTTCCAGCCAGCACCTACCTTAAGATCTGAGCTAAGGGGCGATTTTAAAAATCCAGTTTCGGGAATAAGCAAAGTATTCGTCAAACTGTTTTATGAATATAAATTTGATCAAAACAGAATATTTAGCGCTTTCAATACGGAAACGGAAACACCGGCCTATGGTCTGCTAGGAATTGGAATTGGAGCTGATTTTGTTAATAGGAATAAGCGGAAACTATTTTCACTATACCTGACTGGAAATAACCTGACCGATGAAATATATCAAGATCACTTAAGTAGGTTGAAGTATGGGCCTATCAATACCAATACAGGCAATCAAGGGATTTTTAATGCAGGAAGAAATGTGAGTTTTAAACTTGTGGTGCCACTAACTTTTTAGGCTACTTTCACGATGAATTTTTCCAAGTCCCGAAGCTTGATCTGGCCTTCGTAAAAGGCCTTTCCAAAAATTACGGCAAATACGCCCATGTCGTTAAGGCGTTCGATGTCCTCAATACTCCTGACCCCGCCACTGGCAAGTACGCAGATGTCTGGGAACGTATTGATAATCTCTTGGTATAATTCAAAGCCTGGGCCTTCCATCACCCCATCCCGCGCGATGTCGGTAGTTTTTACATATTTGAGCCCCCTAGAGTAGAAATAATCTATGTGTTCAAATATGTCGATGTCCGTTTGCTTCTGCCATCCTTTAATTGATATTTTTCCGTTAAGGGCGTCAGCGCCAAGTGTTATTTTTTCCCTTCCGTATGAAACAATCCATGAGGCGAACAAATCTTTGCGGTTAACGGCAATACTGGCAGCTGTTATATAACTGGCCCCGTATTCGTAGGCCTTGGAAATGGCCCCATCGGTATTGATACCACCACTGAAATCGACTTTTAAATTGGTGTACCCCACAATAGCCTCTAAAATATGATAATTAACCGGATGCCCTATTTTAGCCCCATCCAAATCAACCAAGTGCACTACCTCAATACCATGATCTTCAAAGGATTTGGCTAAATCAATAGGTGTTTGATTATAAACTTTCCCTTTAGAGAAGTCACCTTGTGGCATCCTAATTACTTTTCCATCATTTATGGCTATCGAAGGTATTATCTGAATCATTGATTTCTATTATGGTTTTAAGATCACAATTAGAGACCATTCAATACACTTGAATGATTTCATTTTATAAAAAACATATAAGGGACCAAAGGAGTTCTGTTATTCTGCTTTTACTCGTTATTCCTAAGGGGAACTGGTAAAGTAGTGAAATTAATCGAATTTTACAAGCTTAAACCCTTCTCCATGAACGGTCAATATTTGCACATTTTCATCGTCTTTTAAGTATTTTCTCAGCTTGGCAATATAAACGTCCATGCTGCGTGCATTAAAGTAAGAATCGTCACCCCAGATGTGCTGAAGTGCTAATTTGCGTACGAGCACCTGATTTTGATGGCTAATGAGCATTTTTAAAAGCTCATTTTCCTTTGTAGTCAGATGTTTTTCACTCTTTTCACTCTTCAGCGTCCTTTTTTCAGGGTTAAAAGTAAATTTACCCAGTTCGATAGGTTCTAGTAAGTTGTGAATCTGATGATCTGATCTGCGTAGAATGGCCTTAATCCGCAATAAAAGCTCTTCCATGCTAAATGGCTTGGTCATGTAATCATCTGCACCTACGGTCAATCCCTTTATGGCATCTTCTTTAAGTGCCTTGGCCGTAAGGTAAATAAATGGTAGATCACTGTTAATGGCCCTGATTTCCTTGCCCAATTCAAAGCCATCCATCTTGGGCATCATTACATCCAAAATGCAAATGTCAAAAGCATTTTTGGCAAAGGCCGTTAATCCAGCCTGTCCATCCCTGGCCAAAACGGTTTCAAATCCTTTGAGCTCAAGATATTCTTTTAATATCTGCCCCAGATTAAGATCATCTTCAACCAGTAATACCCGTTTCTTATCTGTCATGTGGTAAATAAATTTTAAATGTACTGCCTTTACCTAAAGTAGACTCTACTTCAATATTGCCCTCATGTCTTTCCACCACGGCCTCAACATAACTGAGCCCAAGGCCAAAACCTTTAATATCATGGCGGTTGCCCGTAGATACCCTATAGAACTTATCGAAAATCCTTTTTAAAGCATCTTTTGACATACCTATTCCTTTATCCGCTATGGTCATAATTATACCTGTAGCTGTATTTTCAGTACTCACAGTTAGGTGAGGGGCATTTTCAGAGTATTTGATGGCATTATCAATGAGGTTGTGCAGAACATTGGTCAGATGATGGGCATCGCCATAAATTAGATCATTGGTGGCAGCAAGGTTCAAATTAATCGTTCCATTTACGTGCTTTATGGTCATTAATGCTTTGTCCGTTGCGTTTGTAATAAGTTGATGGAGATTCACCGGATCTTGCTTCATGATGAAAGTATCTTTATCCAATAATGCAGACTGCAATACTTTTTCAACTTGATTGGACAATCGTGTATTCTCATCCCTAATCATACCCAGATAGCGCAATAGAGTAGGCTCATTGGAGCGCATTTCTTTTTCATTTAACGCTTCAACCGCCAACCCAACAGTAGCAATGGGGGTCTTAAGTTCATGGGTCATGTTGTTGATAAAATCATTTTTGATTTCCGATAGTTTCTTCTGACGGAAAATCTCATATATGGCATAAGAAAAGCAACTGACAATGATTATAATAAACATCAGGGAGGCAGCCAATGAAGTCCAAATCTGTTTGTACAGAAATGAGGTTTGATTGGGGAAGTGTAAAAGCAAATAATTGGAGTTATTGAAAATATCATTGGGAAATAGTGCTGCCTTAAGCTCAGTTTGTTTTAGTTGCCCCGGTTCGGTTTCATTACTGATGGTCAATAGTGAATCTGTTTTTGCATTCCAAACTGCAAATTCATAATGGATATCTATTCCCTGATTGATAAGCGTCTGTTTTAATAGGGAGTCGATTTCTTTCAAGTCGATACGCTTATGGAAGGCAAACTCCTGATTGGTTAATTGTTCAATAACCACATTTACCATTTGCGTCTTAGAATAGATTCTCCTTGATGAATTTTTTACCAAGGAGTCAGGAATTACTTCAATTTTGAAAGGGGTCTCTTCCTTTGGAGTAAATTCGCTTACTTTTTTTGGTGGTGGAGGTATCTCTTCATATTGCCATCGTCTCAGTGGTATACTGTCATGGTCATAGATGACGTATTTTTCGCCATTTGGCTTTATTCCCTCTTCTTTGTAAATGAACTTATACTGTTTTTCAGCAATGCTGTAAAAGGAGGTGACATGTGTATTGGCCACTTTAGCCACTTCCCTACGCTCCAATCCGGTAACAACCTGTTTCAAAGAGGCTACTACATTCTCTTTAAAAACCTGCTTATTGATTTTAATAGCGTTATTGATCCAATAGACTTGAAATGAAGTAAGGCCCACCAATGCCAGGGTCATTAGTGCAATGATGATGATAATTGTTCGCCTCTTCATCAAACAAAATTAGCCGAAGAAACCCAATAAGAGGCTGATTTAACAGTATTTAACGTAATTAAGGAATACTTTAGGGTTAACAATCGATATCCTCAAATGAGGTGTCCCAACAGTGAGTTACTCCATCTGCGGTAGTAATCTGACCGTTTTTCTTTTCCCTGTTCCATTTGATTTCTACCAGATCGCCATCATTTCCTTTAATGTTGTAGAAGGCATCAAAAGTGGCATCATCCGTAATTCCATAATTGACATAACCACCTTCAATATTGGTATAGCGAATATCGCCTACCGTACCATCGATATTTCTAGACCAGGTAATGTCCAGTACCTTGGCTGGTTTATCAGGAGATTCATATAATATCCAATTACCTTTAAGCCCATCAATTTGAGAGATCCCTTCAAACCATAGAAAATCTGTAAATTCCCCATCTTTTGAGATGTACATTTCCCATTTGACCCCTGTGCTCACTATACTTCCATGCAATGCAGCGCTATGGGACACTCCGCCCGCATTGAATTGATAACTCCAAATCCATTCACCATTTACGAAAGTAGGGGTTTGTGTAAATGATGCTTTGAAGGCAACGGCAGGGATAACCAAGGGAAGGCTCGCCAATTGCCAAAAGGCAATTACCAATCTGGCAGTACCTGCATTATGGGTTTCGATACGTCCACCACTATTGTCAAATGACTCAAAGGGCATCACGAGTGTTTCCTGTGGAGGGATTTCAGGTGCTGGTTCGTTAGTGACAACCTCATCTTCAGAGCATGAGGTAAAAAATAATATCAAGAATGTGAGTGTGAGACCGAATAGCTTTTTCATAATAGGGAATTGAATTTGGGATAATAATTTACAAATAATACGTGGTATTTGAAAGAAAGATCATAAAACAAAGTAATTATCCGTTGAATGGCATTATAGTCAGACCAAATAAAACACAGATGCAGTATTGTGTTTTTTATATCTTTGGTACCTAAATTCCTCATAATGAAGATGAAAAACGGTGACCATTCAGTTCAAGGTATTGACCTTACCAAAATTGTAAAAGAATTTGGCAGCCCACTTTATGTATATGATGCTGATAAGATTGTCAGTCAGTTACAGGTGTTAAAAAATGCTTTTTCCAATCAAAATATTAAGATTAAATATGCGGCTAAAGCACTTACCAATATTTCTATTCTAAAATTGTTAAAAAAGAATGGTGCTGGTGTGGATGTGGTTTCCATTCAGGAAGCTAACCTGGCACTTAAAGCTGGTTTTGAGCCGCACGAGATTCTGTTTACCCCTAACTGTGTATCGTTCGAAGAAATAAAACAGGGGGTAGAGATGGGCTTGGTCATTAACATAGACAATATCTCCATTCTTGAGCAATTTGGCCACAAATATCATAATACAGTGCCATGCTGTATCCGGTTAAATCCGCATATTATGGCTGGGGGTAATTCTAAAATTTCCACAGGGCATGTGGACAGTAAATTTGGGATTTCTATATACCAGATGCCGCACTTACTGCGTGTGGTTAAAACCACAGGTATTAATGTAACGGGGCTTCATATGCATACCGGATCTGACATACTGGATGCGCAAGTATTTCTCAAGATAGCCGAAATTCTATTTGGTGTGGCCATGGATTTTCCTGACCTGACTTTCATTGATTTTGGTAGTGGGTTTCGCGTTGGATATAAAGAAGGCGACATCACCACAAATGTTTATGATCTAGGGATCAAACTAGGCAAAGCCTTCGATATGTTTTGTGAAACATACGGCAGGAAATTGGAAATGTGGTTTGAACCCGGGAAATATCTTGTCAGTGAAGCGGGCTATTTTTTGACAAAAGCCAATGTGATTAAAACTACGCCCGCAACGGTATTTGTTGGCGTGGACTCAGGCTTGAACCATCTAATTAGGCCAATGATGTATGATGCTTATCATGAAATAGTCAATATTTCAAACCCGAAGGGAACACAACGGATTTATACTGTGGTGGGATACATCTGCGAAACGGATACTTTTGGTTGGGATAGGAAATTATCCGAAGTAAGGGAGGGGGATATTTTGATGATGAAGAATGCAGGGGCCTATGGCTTTTCTATGGCTTCAAATTACAATTCAAGATACAGGCCGGCTGAAGTTTTAGTTTATGACGGAAAGGCTCACTTGATCCGTGAGCGTGAAACGATGGAGGACATACTGAGGAATCAAGTAGAAATAGATATTAAATAAATTGTACCGCTGAATTGGCTGGACAAAAAAAATGAATATTAGAATAGTAAATTATCATTTCTAATATCCGATACACTCACCCCACACAGTCATTGCGGGCCCTGCCCCGCAATCTCTATTTTCAAAGCACCTAATAGTAATCGTTTTCAACGGGGGATTCCGGCTCCCCTATCTGCCTATTGGCGGAAGGCCGGAATGACAATTAATGAAGGGTATTGCATTAGTTTGTTAAAAGGCAAAAAAATGTTACTGATCTTTCTAATATCCGATACACTCACCCCACACTGTCATTGCGGGCCCTGCCCCGCAATCTCTATTTTCAAAGCACCAAATAATAATCGTTCTCAACGAGGGATTCCGGCTCACCTATCCGCCTATTGGCGGAAGGCCGGAATGACAATTAATGAAGGGTATTGCATTAGTTTGTTAAAAGGCTAAAAAATATTACTGATCTTTCTAATATCCGATACACTCACCCCACACTGTCATTGCGGGCTCCGCCCCGCAATCTCTATTTTCAAAGCACCTAATAATAATCGTTCTCAACTGGGGATTCCGGCTCACCTATCCGCCCATTGGCGGAAGGCCGGAATGACAATTAATGAGGGGTATTGCATTAGTTTGTCAAAAGGCTAAAAAATGTTACTG
>DDIU01000043.1:48986-49159 GCA_002338655.1 Flammeovirgaceae bacterium UBA1842
ACCCGACACTGTCATTGCGGGCCCTGCCCCGCAATCTCTATTTTCAAAGCACCTAATAATAATCGTTCTCAACGGGGGATTCCGGCTCACCTATCCGCCTATTGGTGAAGGCCGGAATGACAATTAATGAAGGGTATTGCATTAGTTTGTTAAAAGGCTAAAAAATGTTACTG
>DDIU01000043.1:49310-107731 GCA_002338655.1 Flammeovirgaceae bacterium UBA1842
ACCCGACACTGTCATTGCGGGCTCTGCCCCGCAATCTCTATTTTCAAAGCACCAAATAATAATCGTTTTCAACGGGGGATTCCGGCTCACCTATCCGCCTATTGGCAGAAGCCCGGAATGACAATTCTCGCAATAACTATTTAAAATTTTCCTTAAACAGGTCTAATGCATATTGATAAGCATCCGCACTGGCTTCCTTGTCATAATCTGGATTACTAGGATTAGCAAAGGCATGAACAGCATCGTACATTTTAACATCAAGCTCCTTGCCAGCATCAGCCATATTCTTCTTAAAGTTGTCAACTACCTGTGGAGTGATCCAACCATCTTTTTTGGCAAAAATACCTAACACAGGTGCATTCAATGTTTTCAATACAGTCACATCTTTTTCTGGCATCCCGTAGTACATCACACAGGCCACCGCTTTGTCACCGGCCATTAGTGCCGTCTGTAGTGACCACCCGCCACCGAAGCACCAGCCTATCGTACCAATATTCGCATTGTCGCCTGCAAATTCAATCGCTCCTTCTATGATGGCCTTTGCCCGATCGGTTTTCACCGCACCCATATATTCACCTGCCTTGTCCCTAGTAGTCGCTATTTTGCCATCATACAGATCCAATGCGATCACATTTACACCCAAGTCAGTATGTATTTTGTCGGCTTCTTTTTTAATATAGTCGTTAAGTCCCCACCACTCATGAATAACAAACACATAATTATCCGACTCCTCCTCAGCAATGAAAAATGCATTTCCCGTTTTACCATCAGGAGTTCGGAAAGAAATCATTTTGCCTGTTTCGCTTTTATATACAAATGGTTTTGGCAAAGCATGCTCCTTGTTAAAGTCTTTATTACTGGCAAACACAGCAAAACTCTCAGTAGCTGGTGAATGACAAATAGTGATGTTGTCTTGTGCGAACAGATTGGCTGAAAGTGCCAGCCAAGACACTAATAGTACAAATATTTTTTTCATGGTATTTAAAATTATTTTTCTCTTGCGTAAATAATATAGTCCGTGTCAGGAGGTGTTACACCTGCTTTTCGTATTTCTTTGGCAATCTGGCCCCGATGGTAAGCACTATGGCTTAATACATGATTGATAATTTGCCTAATGGTGTTTTCATGCTTTTCACCCTTGGTATTCGTATAAAAAATCATCTCTTCGAAGGTATCAAGTTGGTGTTCATCCAGATAACTAAACCAGTTTGTTGCACTTTCCTCTGTCATACTTCTTAATTCCCTAAGCTTATACTGTTCCCATATCGGAAAAGGTGAAGTGGCTAAATCCTTGATTCGGTTAAGCCACACTATTTGGGCGCTCAACACATGACTATAGAGACTCAAAAGCGTGTCGCTAGGGGTTTCAAGTTCTTCAAGGGCTATCAATATCCGATAATTAGCCCATTCATTATATTTGAAAAGGTCTCTAAAATGCTCTTTCATAATTCAGTCGCTACTATTTCATACAATTTAATAAATTCTAATCTTTTAATCTACTAACCTATAAATAGGGTATCTCATATGTGCCGCTTCATAATAGGGTGATTTTTTGTAGATATAGTCAAGCTGGGCATACCAGTTATTGCTAAAGTCAGGTTCTTCCTTTTTCTTTTTATTAAACTCCTTTCTAAGTTCTGGTTCAGCGTCCAGAAGCTGTTGTGCCTGATCTTCAAACACATAAGGCGAAAAATATTCCTTTTGCTGCAAAATGGTATCAAAGAAATTCCAGCTAAAAAATGAATCAGCTCCAGCCGGCTCAAGTGTTTCGAACAAATAACGGGCTGCGGGCTGGTCAGTAGAAATGATGTAATCCCCTTTGCGGAAGTTAACCGTCTCATTACTAGCAATGACTTTTACATTATTGTTGGTATAATGCCCTTCATAAACTGTCTTAGAGGTATTGAATTTGTCGATTTTATATACTTCTACATTGATGCTGCTGTCTTGTGATAGCCGCTTAAATGCCACATTATTAAGTTTTAATAGGTCTATCACTTTGTACCAGCCCTGAGGGATAATGTAGGCCTTAGGTATGGTCATTTCTTCCGTAGGCACAAAAGTATTATAGTAGGAGAGGGTTTTTGTAAATGGTTTGTCACGATTGTAATATAGCCTTTCCTGACCTGTGACTGTACTCGTTACCTTTTCACCTTCATAGCCCTTGAAAGTAATCTGGGTAGACTCACTTCGGGTAAGTCGCCAATCTAGGGCATGTTTGGTACCCGGTTTGTATTCTTGTTGGCGGGCCAGTTTCAACTCCCTTATTTTGGCACCATCATTTTGAGCAATTTCAATGACCGACTCCAAAAAGCTATAAGTGCTTTCTACCCTTACTTTAAATGGCTTGAGCATGTGAGTTTCTATCATGAACCCCAAGGTGTTGAACAAGGCAGTGTAACCCGTAGAATAGCGGGGTTGGTCCAGAAATTGTGAAAAACCATCTTGGTCGGGAGGGGTGTTGAATACATTCACATAAGGGGTGATCTCGCAGTTTCGAGCTTTCATTTTTTGCTCAATCTGAGGGGTAAATTCACTCAGGATATAATCACCTAAGGCACCACCCATTTTATTATGCTGAGTAGCCAGGTGAGTGATCGTATATTGATAATCGGCACCATTGCTCACATGGGTATCGATAAAAATATCGGGATTCACCTTATGGAAAACTTCATAAAAAGCTTTTGTGTTTCGGGTATCGGCTTTGATGAAATCACGGTTGAGGTCAAAATTTCGGGCGTTACCCCTGAAACCATAGTCTTCAGGGCCATCCTGATTAGCACGGCTAAAGGAGTTGCGATTTAAAGCCCCACCTATATTGTAGATAGGAATGACAGCAATTACAATATTTTTCACCAGCTCTTTTTTATCGGCTTGTTGCACATAATTGCGCAAGAGCATCATGCTCGCTTCAATGCCATCGGGTTCTCCGGGATGAATGCCATTATTGATCAATATGATGGTTTTGCCTTTGTCATAAGATTTTTTAAAATCAAAATCTTTGTCAAGATCAAGGGTAACCAAATGGAGTGGGAACCCACTGTCCGTCAGGCCGATTTCTTGGATATTAATTTCCTCATTGTCTTTGGCCAATTGTTGATAGTAGGTTATCGCTTCCTCATAGGTTGCGGTTTTTAATCCATTTGAGGTCTCAAATACCGTGAGTGGGGTTTGGGCTTTGGCTGATAGGGCCAGCAGTACAAAAAGTAAGGAAATAAATCTTTTCATTCTAGTATCTTTAATGCGAAATAAAGTTAACAATTATATGGATTCTATTGAGGTAGTTAACCACGCAATTAAAAATCGTAGATCGATTTATACCAATATGTTTTCTGGTGAACCAGTAGATGATGGAATTATAAAACAGATGCTTGAAAATGGCAATTGGGCTCCCACCCACAAGCACACCGAGCCATGGCGATTTGTTGTATTTAAAGGAAAAGGGTTGCATAAATTAGCCAATTTTCAATCTGAATTATACAAAAAGGTAGCCTCTGAAAAAGGGACGTTTGATCAGAATAAATTTGAAAAACTGGCAAATAAGCCACTGGCATGCTCACATATTATTGCCATTGGTATGAAACGCGAGGAGAAAGAAAGCCTTCCCGAAATAGAGGAAGTTTGTGCCACAGCTTGTGCAGTTCAAAACATGCAGCTCACGGCCTCGGCTTATGGTATTGGATGTTACTGGAGTACTGGAGGTGTCACCTTTTATGAAGAGGCCAAACCCTTCTTCGGATTGGGGAGCAAGGATAAATTGTTGGGATTTCTGTTTATAGGTATGCCAAAATCTGATAAGTGGCCTAAGGGGAAGCGGAAGCCAATTGATGAAAAAGTGAGGTGGGTGAAAGATTAATATATGAGATTCACCGGGTGACTTAAAGTCACCCAGTGAATTTTCAAATCAAGGCACCATCACTCTATTAGGAGTATAAGGTGCACCTACTTTTTCAAGTTGCTTTTGAAGGTTAGTCAAATCCTCAAGGATTAACTTTCTAAGCGCCAATAAATAAGGTTGAAATTCTTCCTCAGCTATTTTATAACTGTCCAAATGTGTTTTAGTAGGGGCAGAGGTGGAATAATACATTTCATACTGAATGCTGCCCAATCTATTCGCTACTGACATTGGCTCGTCAATATCCAACTGACCCGCCACAGGATCACCGTTGATTCCTACGGCAATATCGGATAATTTTTTATTCAGGTCACCCTCCGCTTTAGAAAGTTCTTTTTGATCAACAGGAGCGTTGATAATGGCTTCATGCACATATTTCATTTCATTCCTCACTTCTGAAATACTGTTCTGCACACCGCTCAGCACTCTGGATAATTCATTGACTTTGTTTTGGAAGGCCGCTAGGGCATTTCTATCCGCAGCTGGCATTACCACCTCTTTAATGGGTTTAACATTGAAAGTCACAGGCCCTGCCAACTCGGTGAATACACCATCTACGCTTTTAGCAAGGCTTACACTATAAGCTCCGGGAGGAACTAACGTGCCCGTGGTAATACCCGCCCAAGGATTGTAAAACTCTGGGGATCGGAGATTGATAGGATTTGTTGCGGCATTTCTTAAGTCCCACTGAATTCTGTTCAATCCTTTTGAAGGCGATGTTTTCAACTTGCGTACAATCTCACCAGAGGCATTTTTTATGGTAAACAAAAGATAAGGATCAGCTTCCTCTTTCTCAGCTTTCAGTTCGTCATAAGAAGGGTACCGGTCATCGGTCGTTTTCTTTTCTTTATCCAAACGTTGATCTCGTTTGGTTTTTATGTCCTCTTTCAGGTAATAAGTGAAGATTGCGGCAGCCCCCAAATTTTCACCTAAATAATAGCTATCCCCCTGAAATGATTTGCCAGGCAATCCCAACGGATAGCGGTATTCGAAAGCTATTGCATCTCGTACAGGTAGCAAGTCCGCTTCTTTATTTTTTACGGCATCTATTGTTCTAAGTGAGGAGTAGTCATCCAGAACATAAAACCCTCTACCGAAAGTACCCAAAACAAGGTCAGTTTCACGCTCCTGAATAGCAATATCACGAACAGCTATAGTAGGTAGCCCTGATTTAAGTTGAGTCCAAGATGAGCCTCCATTTGAAGAATAAAACAGCCCGAATTCAGTGCCCACAAATAGTAAATTAGGGTCTACAAAATCTTCTTCTATGGCATAAATGGAACCTCTATCGGGTAAATTGTTTGCAATGGAAACCCATGTTTTTCCTTTATCAGAACTTTTAAAAATATAAGGTTTAAAATCACCAGACTTGTGACGGTTGAAAGCAGCATAGGCGGCATTCTCATTGTGTTTTGAAGCAATCACTTCATTGACATAAGTCTGAGCCGGTACACCTGAGATGTTCTGGATTTTTCTCCAATTGGCCCCACCATCTTCGGTCACTTGTATCAGACCGTCATCCGTACCAACATACAGTAAGTTTTCGTTTTTTGGAGATTCAGAAAAAGCTACAATGGCACCATATTGAGAAGTAGATCCATTCTTGGCAACGGCATCGGTACTCCATATCTGCCCCATTACCTTTAGGTCATTTCTATTGATCTGAGCTGTTAGGTCATCACTTATCACTTCCCAACTATTGCCACGATCATCACTTCTGAACAGTTTGTTGGCAGCAAAGTATATTCGCCCCTTTTTATGACGACTTACTTCGAGAGGGGCATCCCAGTTCCAACGATAGGCATTTTCACCTTTTCTTGGATGCGGCTGAATGCCGAGCATTTCACCACTGAGTTTGTCATAACGCACCAACGCTCCGTATTGTGCTTGGGCATATACGATATTTGGGTTGTCTGGATCAATGGCTGACTCAAACCCATCGCCCCCTTGGGTGATGTACCATTCAGAATTGGCAATACCATTACCACTTGTGGTACGTGAAGGGCCACCCATGCTGAAGTTGTCTTGCGTACCACCATAAATATTGTAAAATGGCTCAGCGTTGTCAACGGCTACTTTATAAAATTGCGTTACAGGTAAATTGGCCTTAAATAGCCAAGTAGCCGCAGCATCAAAGGTTTCATAAATGCCCCCATCACAACCTGCCAGCATATGTTCCGAATCATTAGGGTCGATCCATAAGCAGTGGTTATCCACATGTTTGGCGTCTTCTCCAACGTTGGTAAAGCTCTTTCCCCCATTGGTAGACACTTGCATCCATGTATTCATTGAATATACCTTGTCGGCATTTACCGGATCAGCAACAATTTCCTGATAGTAGTTTCCTGAGGAGCTATAACTACTTTGTTTCTCCCATGAAGCACCCCTATTTGTGGATTTGTAAAAACCCCCTTTTCCTTGAGCGGCCTCTACAATGGCATAAATAATTTCAGGATCAACGGGAGATATGGCGATACCTATCCTTCCCATATCAACAGAAGGGAGGCCAGAGTTCTTTTTCTCCCATGTTTTACCAGCATCTACCGACTTATATATTCCCGAGTTGGGGCCACCACCGATATAGGTAAATACATGTCTTCTTCTCTGAAATGCGGTAGCGTACAATACACTGGGATCTCTAGGATCCATAATTACATCATCTACACCTGTATTTTCATCAATGGTAAGTACAGCATTCCAGGTTTTTCCACCATCTGTAGATTTATAGACTCCTCTTTCGCCTCCACTGCTCCAAACAGGCCCAATGGCCGCTACATAAATAACATCTGAATTGTCCGGCTGGATGACTATTTTCCCAATGTGCTCACTGGTTTTGAGACCTACATTTTTCCAAGTAGTGCCCCCATCGGTAGATTTGTAAACACCATCCCCGTAATTCACACTACGCTGGTTGTTGTTTTCACCCGTTCCTACCCAAATCACATTTGGATTATTGGGGTCAATGGTTACACAACCAATGGAAAAACTCCCCTGGCTATCAAATATGGGGGTGTATGTGGTTCCATTATTGACGGTTTTCCATACTCCTCCGGCAGAAGAAGCGACATAATATTCCTTGTGATTTTTTGGGTTAATGGCAAAATCTGATATTCGGCCTGAGGTAAGAGCTGGACCGATTGAACGGAATTTTAAACCGGATAAGTTGAGATCTTCGGTTTTTTCTGGCGTTGTATTCTTTTTCTTTTGTGCCTGAAGTGTAAGGGCTATTGAGGCAGAAAGAAGGAGGAGCAGTATTTTTCTCATGATTTGGTTATGGTTTATTTCCTTAAAATTAAATCTCATTATTGAAGCTAATAATAATTGCCCGCTTATTAAAGGGGAAGTTTATAATCGGCAAATTCTATGGATTATGTTCTAATTACCAATTGCCATCGGAATGCCCACATCCACCGTAATGTATAGTTAGTAAATGTTGATGCTGAAAGTATTTTTATTAGCTCCTTTCTTTTAAAAGAACGCATTACAGATACTGCTGCATCATTTTTCACCATTTCCGATTTTGAAAACCACCCAGTTAAAAATTTTATGGAATAATAGGCAAACCAATGCCTATGGAGATCATTGATGACTATGCCAAGATTACATTGCTCTTTTGCATTATTTAATAAAGTAATGAGTGCTTTCTCAGTAAAATGATGAGTAAATAGTGTGGCAATGATCACATCAAATTTCATTTTAATGAAATCGTCATCAAATATATTGGTGGCAATAAAACTTATTTCAGGGAAGGCTTTGCAGTTATTTTTAGCAAATTCAATGATGTATGGATTTGCATCAATTCCGATAAGTTTTAATTTGATATTCCGCTTTTTCCCCCAGTTGGCAATTAATTTGAGCATATCACCACTCCCACAGCCAATATCAGCAATGATCAATTCCTGCTGATTATTCTTGATTAGCTTTTCCAATCCATTGATAGTCACATAATTACCGCCAAGTAGTTTATTGATTGTGTCTAGCTCACGAAGTGTTTGGTCAATAACCTGACCTGTTATTTCAAAGTCATCCATCAACTCAGGTTCGTAGGAGCGTTGGTTGAAATTCGGCATTAGTGAGTCGCTATTTTCAACGTCATACTTTCCAAGGTCAGGCCTGGGCCAAAAGCAAGAGAAAGAACTTCTTTGCCATTATCATTTTGGGTTAAGCCGTCAAATATTTTCTTCAACACAAAAAGAACAGTGGGTGAAGACATGTTCCCATATTGGCGCAATACTTCGTGGGAGATTTCATTTTCTGTTTTGGTTATTCCTAGGCAGTTTTCGATTACTTTTAATATTTTCTTCCCACCCGGGTGGATGGCATAGAAATCAAATGATTTCTGATAATTAGATAGTAAACTATTAACCCCTTTTTCAATTATATCAGGGACATAAGTGGACAATTTCATTTCAAAGCCAAATGCCCCAACGTTCCAAGCCATCTCCTCTAAGCCATTTGGAAGCAGATCACACTTAAAGGCCGTTGTTTTGAAATACTTTTGGGCTGCAGTTTTGCTTTCAACTAGTACTGCTGCAGAACCATCGCCAAAAAGTGCATTCGCTAATAAATTGTCCTCATCTTTACCTTTCTGGAAGTGAAGCGTACATAGTTCGGTACATACAATAAGCACCTTAGCCTCGGAACTCGCGCAGATTGCATCGGCAGCTTTGATGGCATTAAAGGCAGCATAACAACCCATAAAGTTGATCCCTAATCGCTCTACCGTTTTTCTGAGCCCTAGCTCATACACTAGGTCAATATCAAGGCCAGGGGCATGGATGCCAGTACAGCTCACCGTTATGAGATGGGTAATTTCTTCATTTTTTATTGAAGCGGATTTTAGACATTTAGAAGCTGCTGAGGCACTTAATTCCACTGCTTCTTTTCTAAATAACTTTAATCTGGTTGCTGTATCCGGTACCGGCTCAAGTGTAGCATTGTCTGAAAAAAAAGTGAATCCATTGTTTTTAGAATAGTCGGCAATAATAGAATACCTAGAGGTAATGCCTGATGCCCTATAGAGTACTTCCAGATCGCGTGCTTCATTAGCATTAAGGCCGTTGGCTTGAATCATGAATTTTAAAACCTCTTTTTGAGAGATTTTATTTTTAGGAACTGCCGTTTCTATAGAAGTTATATAACTATTCATCCAACATCAATAATAGCGAAAATTTAATATCTTGGTAAAAATCTGTTTATATGTTTTCAAAGTCATCGTGGCAACATCTGCGTATTCCCTTCTCCTTCTTTTTAATGCCAGTATATTTATTTGCATTGGCCATTTCAGAAAATGTAAACATCACGTATGCCCTTCTGGTTTTTATTTCGCTGCATATTTTTCTGTATCCCGCGAGTAATGGTTATAACAGCTATTTTGATAGGGATGAAAAAAGCATAGGAGGATTAAAAAACCCACCAAAAGTAAAAAAAGGCCTTTATTATTTGACTTTGCTATTTGACGTAATAGCCCTGCTTATTGGTTGCTTTAACTGGGGATTTATGGCCTTGTTATTTATCTATGGATTAGTCTCAAAAGCCTATAGTCATCCATCAATTAGAATCAAAAAATATCCCTACGGGAGCTGGTTTATTATTGGTCTATTTCAAGGCGCTTTTACTTTTTTTATGGCTTACATTGGCATTAACAATGTTGATTTTTCTTCCATATTGAGTTTGGAAATAATCACTCCGGCATTTTTGACCTCACTTATGCTTTGGGGATCCTATCCCATGACCCAAATTTATCAGCATGAAGAAGATAGAAGAAGAGGCGATATTACCCTTAGTATTAAACTCGGGATAAGAGGCACATTTTACTTCACAATGACCATGTTTACCATAGCTTCACTTTGTTTTGCATGGTATTTCACTTCATTTTATGATCTTCAAATGGCCTTCATTTATTTGTTGTCGATGTCTCCAGTCGTTCTGTTTTTCTTCTACTGGTTAAATAAAGTAGTGAAGGCCACAACCAATGCAAACTTTGACAATACAATGAGATTAAATGCCATTTCTGCTTTTTGTCTCAATGGTTTTTTCATCTATTTATTTCTTAGTCATTAGAATGGTTTGCCGTGAGTGAGTTTAACTAAGTAATTAGCTACAGGCTTTATTTTACTAATGCTTACTGTTAAATTGGAAAGGCTACCTGAGCCAAATAGCCTTTGAATGTGCCTACCTAAGGCAAGCCGATTTTTGAAAATGGAATTCCATTTACTGGTATAATCGATTTCTAGTTTTGATCTCTCCTTATGATTTTGATATTCAATTATTGATTCGCTTAACAATTTGGCCGCATGAATGGCCATGGCCATCCCATTTCCACAAAGTGGGGTAATCATCCCCGCTGCATCACCACACATTAAAATGTGATTTTCAACCGGCAATTTTGTTTCAAAGGAGATTTCATTGATTACTTCGGGTTTCTCAAAAATAAACTCAGCTTCATTGAAGATCCTATTTAGGTGCGGATTTTTAAACAGAACAGATTTCTCCATTCTTTCTATGTTTTTATGCCTTTTGAGGTTAGACCGATGGCTTAAATAACACAAATTGACTTTCCCTGCTTCTATCGCATTGATACCACAGTATCCACCATCGAAATTATGTAGGGCTACCGTTTTTCTATCTATATCATAATTAATATGGTACTTAACCCCAACATAGGGAGACGGCCTTTTAAAGAACCTACGGTCCAATTTCATATCCAAATTGGATCTTTTCCCAAAAGCGCCAACCGCTATTTCTGATATAATTTTAGTGCCAGATTTAAGGTTCAGGGTGAATAAGCCATCCTTAAAATACACTTCCTCTACAGTTTCCTGCAAAATTTCCACCCCTAGTTGAATTGCTTTGTTATATAAAAAGTAATCTAGGGTGTATCTACTGATACCGAACCCTCCTAAATCCAAATCAATTAAATTACTTCGTCCTGTCGTTGAGGTTATCTCAAATTGGGATATCGAGGCATGATCAATATTAAGCGGGTTAATGTCCAAAGATTGAAGGTAGGGGACGACTTCATTTGATACATATTCCCCACAAACCCGATGGAATGGGTACTTTTTCTTTTCAATTAAAATAACAGGTAAATGAGCTTTTTTTAGGGCTATAGCTGTGATTAATCCAGCAAGACCACCACCTATAATTACAAGGGGTACTTTCAGTTTATTGATTTTTTGCTCCAAAACTTACATAAATATTACGTCAAGAATACAACTAAGTATTCTAAAAATCGTTAAATTACACCTAAACTACTACGTCTATGCCAGCTTTGACACCAGACCAATCGAATGAATCCATTAATGTCTTTCTTATTGGCAATAATCCAATCGAATTGGGCAGTATTTATAATAAGCTCAAAGACATTAAAAATAGGACCTTTAAAACTGAAATAAGCTTTAATATTAAAGGTATACTAGCTAAAATAAGAAAATTTAGGCCTTCATGTATTTTAATTGATGATAACCTCGAACGATTATATATTAAGAAATTATTGAAGAGCCTTGCTTCTAATAATAGAACTAAAAACATTCCAATTACTGTAATCAAGAATTCCAATTACAAAGAAGGGTTTTCCCATGCTCAGGAGTATGTGTTAAAAGACTCACTCACCTCCGAATCACTTTCAATTTCAATTCATAACTCCATAAAATTGAAAGCTATGCAAACTTACTTGATGAAAAAGATAAAAAAGAACAAGTCAAAAATTGAGAAATTCCTAGGGTCTTAAATTTGGCTGTGAAGCCTAAAGGTAGCACTGTACCTTTCTCCTCCACGTTGCACTGTTATTGACACACGTTTATTTTCCCTTGCATTTAGCATACCAATAATATGGCCAAGGTTTAAGGATTTTGAGGCTACATTATTAATGGACAATATGGTATCGCCTTTTTTAAAACCTGCCAAATCTCCAGAAGAACCAGGGCGAACTTCAGTAATTTCAAAGGAATTTAGTCTACTGCCTTTTGCCTTTACATTTATACCACTAATGTTATAACTAAATTTCTTTTTGAAATCTTTCCCTTTTTTGAGGTAGATCCTTTCTCCTGGAAAGTCAAAAATAACCTTAAAACGACTCAGTATTTCACCGCCAATAGAGCCGTTCCTAAAAACATCACCCCTTTTAATACTGTCGAGTAAGCTGCTACTTGTTGGGAATGTGATCAGCACGTCATCCCATGACCTATTGCCAATCTTAAAATTTTGGATACGGGCAATTTTACCTTGCAGGTTACCAGCAAGACCTCTTCCTAAGTTACAATCCAAGTTTTTCTCAGGGATATAAAGACTATTATCGGATTTACTGTCCAGTAAAAGGCCATGACTAGCCCCAGAATCAATCATTAATTTTACAGGAATAGGCGAATCTCCGCTATTATAAGTGATAGAAGTCTGAATGTAAGGTTTTGTATCCTCTATTATTATTGGGATTTCATCATAAGACCTTTTTGGCTTAAAATGTTCTGGAGTGGTCAGTATTAATACCTTATTATCATAATCAATTTTTACAATGAATCTACTAAAAACTTCATAACCAAGAATACCATGGACTTCTGTGCCCAAGTAGTTTCTCAATTCAAGATAATCTTCTTCTAAAACCAGCATGGCATGACCCATACCCTTAACCCCGGGCATACTCAACGTTACGCCATTTGTAATATAGGCTTCAATGTCACGATTCTCACTTCCAATTCCAGATATTATATATTTTTTATTGTACTCAAGATCAAGAATATCACTGTACGCTTTTTCGGTCAGGATCGTGGTACGTACCCCCGTATCTAAAATAAATCGTAATGGGAGTTGATTGTTAAGAATTACCGGTACTACTATTAAATTGCTGTGAAGCTCGAAAGGTATCCTGACCTGTTTTTGATCATCAATGAATTTAAATCCCAATGTCTGACAGTGAGCAGCTACTGCATATAATAGTAGTATAAATACTATATAATAAGATTTTTTCATTTAGATAGAATAATGCAAAAAATACGAAATTGGAATAAGTATTGTATTACTAACAACGTTATTTCTTTTTTACCACTACCCCCTAACCCAATATGGGTGAATTATCTGATTCTTAGATGTTTTGGGCTCGCATAGGAAGATTTTACAATTCCGATGGGAATGGATATCAAGGTATTTATGGCCATCAGCACTATTAATAGGCTCAGCAATTCTGAATATTTGGGTTTGAAAATGGCCAGTAAAATGAAAACATGACGCATCAGATCAATCGATACAAAAAAAATGGTGATGGCGAGCAGTGTGTAAATGCTCATTTCGATTATCGTACAAATGAAAATATTTAGAAAATTGGCGCCATACAATTTCAAAATAGCAACCCGCCTTATCTTGGATAAATTGCAATGGTAGTAGAAGGAAGTTACTGTCAGCAAAGCGATGGAAAAGATAAATGTGTAAAAACCCCAGTTCGATTCCTCAATAAACAATAGCTGAATGCTCAAAATCAGCATCACATAAATTCCAATAATCACTATTGGTATTCCCGTGATTGGGAAGGTATTGCGAACAGCTAATTTGAAATTATTAGAGACCATGACAACTATAAGGCACAAAGCGTACCATATAGAATATGTCGTCAAATAAGATAATAAAGCAGGTACTTCTTTTTAAGCTGTTCAACTTTTAACATTGTTATGTACAGTATTGAACACTTAGGTTTTATTCAGGTCATCCCAAATAGAGTGACTGCTGAATTGAAAATTGGAAATCATATCCACCAAACTTTTTGGGTTATCACTTACCACCAAATTCTTACGGGTTTCAATATTCAAAAACCCCTCCTTGGTCATGTGATTGAGTTGAAGGATCAAAGAGTCAAAAAATCCGTTGATATTAAACAGCCCTATTGGTTTTTTAATTATCTCCAATTGCACCCAGGTCAACATTTCGGCAAGTTCTTCCAACGTCCCTAGCCCACCCGGCATTGCTATAAAGGCATCGGACAAAGAAGCCATCATTTGCTTTCGTTCATGCATAGATTGCACGACATGTAATTCAGTTAAGTTTTTGTGATCTACTTCCTTCTGGATTAAAAATTTGGGAATTACCCCAATAACTTGGCCTTTTTGACTCAGGACCTCATCTGCAATAATACCCATTAGGCCAACTCTCCCTCCGCCATATACCAAATGTATATTCTTCTGGCTCAGTTCAAACCCTAGCGACTTAGCACCTTTTTCATACGCAATATCGTTACCAACATTTGAACCGCAAAAGACACATATATTATTCATAATTTAGTGATGGGGTTTAGGGTAAAACTAATTTAAATAATATTATGACAAATCGAGTAAATATTTCATCGGGGGCACAATGGGAGGACATAGTCGGTTATTCAAGGGCGGTTAGGATTGGGGACAACATTGAAGTCTCAGGCTCCGTAGCATTGGAAAACGGAAATCTTATTGGAAAAGATGACCCCTATGCTCAGATGATTAGGTGTTGTGAGATTATTAAAGAATCATTAGAGCAGGCAGGTGCTAAACTAAGTGATGTAATAAGAACAAGAATATTCGTTGTTAACATTGAGGATTGGCCTGAAATAGGAAAAGCCCATGGAGAGTACTTTAAAGACATTAAACCGGCTACATCCATGGTGGAAGTAAGCAAATTAATCGGCTCTGAATTTTTGGTAGAGATGGAAGCCACTGCCATTGTTCAAAAGTAATGTCGTCAGGACCATCCGTTTTGTGGGGAACAATTTTGCAGATAACATTGTCAAGCTAAATGAAATAGGATTCAGGATCATATAAATTAAAATGAAGAAAATAAATTTAAACCGCTGGCATGCATTATCTCTGATCTTTCTGATTATAGCCGGCAATCAGGGCATTGCCCAGCAAATACAAAAGGTTTATACAAAAGATAGTGCCTCCTATGGTTTGGGGATTATCCAAAATGGTGTTAAAACTGGGCTATGGAAAATATATACTTATGATGGGGTATTAACAGAGGTTGGTGACTTTGTCAATGATAAAAGACAGGGCACTTGGCGGTTTTATTATTCCACGGGCGACTTGTTTGGCAAACTGGACTACGAAAAAGGTAATCCTACTAAATATGTAGAATACTATTTAACTGGTATTATAAGAGCGAAGGGCGATTTTGAGAATGGCAAGAAGTCGGGCATTTGGACTACCTATTATGAAAACGGTGTTCGAAAAAGAGTAGATGAGTATGTTGAGGGTAAGCGGCAAGGTATCATACAGGAATATGCACCCACGAGGCAGCTAGTCCTAGAGGCGGAATATAAAAACGATACTACTGATGGGGTTTGGAAAGAGTATAATTTGTTTCGCCAACTGATTGTGGAAGGTTATTATAAAAATGGGCTGAAAGAAAATGTTTGGAGGTATTATTATGATAACGGAAACTTGGAAGAGCAGCTATTTTATAAGAAAAACCTCAAGGATAGTCTCTATAGAAGCTTTTTTGCCAATGGTCAGCCAAGGATTACCGGCTTTTACAAAAATGACTTAAGAGCGGGCAATTGGAGATTTTTTTATGATGATGGCCTTTTAATGGAAGAAGGAACATACAAAGAGGATAAGCAAAATGGACAGTGGTTTGCCTATCATAGTAATGGTAAAATAAAGAGCGTAGGTTCATTTGTTGACGGCTTAGAAAATGGGCTTTGGGGGATTTTCCATGAAAACGGTGAATTGATGATAGAAGAGAAATGGCGTTTTGGCAAACTTTGGGAAGTGAGCGATTACTATACAGTAGAGGGGGATACACTTACATCAGGCACCTTAAAAAATGGCCAGGGCACTAAAATTGACTATTATCCAAACAATCAAATTGAAATTAACTGTCAGTTTAAAAACGGATTCCCTGATGGATCATGGAAATACTATTATGACGATGGGACACTTGCGGAGGAAGGTCAATTTGTGCAAGGAATTAAAACAGGGTACTGGAAATTTTACCACCCCAACGGGAATATCGAATCGGATGGATACTTTAAAGAAGGTGAGAAATCTGGTGAATGGAAATACTACTACCGTGGGGGTAGGTTGAAAGAAACGGTGAGTTATTAGGGATAGATCCCAAGATTCAAGACACAAGACATAAGAAAATCTTGAATCTTATGTCTTGTGTCTAAAATCATACAACTCATTTCTTTTCTCTGATCGCCTTAAATTCTGAACCCTCCTTCCATTTGGGAAAGGTAGCCTCATTGGCTAATGTATAACCTATTTCAAAATATATCTGGGCATCGAGTTTTACCCCTTCAGCATTTAAATCATCAGTATACTCATCGGAGGGTTTATGGTAGTGTTCTCTAGTGTATTTTGCATATTCTTTTTCGCCCCACTCCTTGCCATGGGCATCACTATCAACAGCACCTTTTCCATATAATGCGGGGATTCCGATTTTAGCAAAGTTGAAATGGTCTGATCGGAAAAATGAACCTGCCTCTGGGTGCGGGTCTGGTGTTATATATCGGCCTTGTTTTTCTACCGCAATTTTAGCGTAGTCTTCCAGTTCCGACTGACCATAACCAACAATGGAGAAATCATTTACCCTACCAATCGGCCTGATTGCGTCTACATTGATATTGGCTACCGTTTTGGCTGGATCGTAAATGGGATTTACGGAATAATACTCAGAACCCAATAGGCCTTGTTCTTCAGCGGTTACGGCCATAAAAATAACAGAGCGTCTTGTCTTTTGTTTTAGTTTGGTAAATGCTTCCGCAACTTGGATAATGGCCGCAACCCCAGTGCCGTTATCAACTGCTCCATTATAGATCGAATCGCCATCAACGGGCTGACCTATTCCAAAATGATCCCAATGCGCGGAATAAATGATGGTTTCATCAGCAAGGTCAGTTCCTTCATATTTTGCTACTACATTGTTAGATTTCGATCTTTTTATATGATTGGTCAGGCTTACGGACATTTTTTGATTTAAGTCAAATGCCTTGAAATCCCTTTTTCGGGCTTCATTATAAAAATCATAACCTTCTTTTCCTGCATTGGCAAATATTTTTTCAGCACTTTGATAAGAAATCCAGCCTTCAACAGCACAGCGTCCCATATTCCCATCTTCACTTTCCAAATAAAGGTTAGCACCACTCCATCCCCCTTGAACTACCTCAAAAGGATAACTCGCATGGGCAGTTTCATGAATGATAATCAGGGCTGCAGCACCTTGACGGGCAGCCTCTTCATACTTGTAAGTCCAACGCCCGTAGTAAGTCATTTCATTGCCTTTAAAGAAGGTTTGATCATCAGAGCCAAACCCAGGATCATTGATCAAAACCACTACCGTCTTTCCCTTTACATCCAGTCCTTCATAGTCATTCCACTCATATTCCGGTGCAATAATTCCATATCCGGCAAAAACCATTTCTGACTCTTGTACATTAATGGTGTCAACTACCCTTCTGGTGAGTGAAACAAAGTCATCCCAGTAATGTAAGTTGATTTCTTTCTTACCACCGGCTATAACCATTGCAGAGTCTTTTACAGTTGCAGAAAGTTGTACCATCGGCACTTCTTGAAAGTAGCTGTCACCATTTCCTGGTTGTAAGCCAAGCTTTTCAAATTCTCCTTTTAAATAATTGATCGTTTTTGTTTCCCCTTCAGTGAAAGGCTTTCTGCCTTGGAAGTCATCTGAAGCTAGTTGCGCTATTCGCGATTTAAGCTCTTCTTCATTAATAGAGTTGTAGGCTTCTTCAAAATTATTTTTCTGCTCACACGCAGTAAAGACAACCATGATAAATACCAGCGATAATAAATTTTTCATAATGATAATTTTTTTAACAGGCCATGAAGATAATAAAATTCAATTCAATGTGAAATAATGACCTTATCCCAGTAATCGTTATTGCATTTCGAAACAAAATCTTATCATTGGCGTAACTCTACACAATTGCGTAGATATCAACAGAGTAATGAGAAAACTGATTGTAATTGCGGGCGTCCTGATAGCAGTACTTGTGGCCGTATTTATTGGATTTAGAATGTATACAAAATCCTTTAGCCCAAGGGATATTTCCACCTACAGTAAAAATGATATTGAATTAAGTATTCAATATGGACGACCATATAAGAAAGACAGATTGATATTTGATGGCCTTGTTCCCTATGGTGAGGTGTGGAGAACAGGAGCCAATGAACCTACCGTTTTTACTACAAATGTTGATTTGAAAATTGGTGAAGATATTTTGAAAAAAGGGGAGTATGCTGTATTTACAGTCCCTAACAGAGATAATTGGCAAATTATTTTTAACAAAACAATCCCCAGCTGGGGGGTAAGGTTTTCCGGTGAAGCTGCTAGGGAGCCGTCTTCAGATGCCCTTGTGGCAGATGTATCCCCTATTACTACCAAAAATAGCTTTGAACAATTTACCATTGCTTTTGAAGAAATGCATGATGAAATTGACATTGTTATGATGTGGGACAAGACCCTTGTGGTTTTGCCGATGATACCAACCAACTAGAGGCTGAGCACCTTTATTTTTACAGTAATATCCTTTGTTTCGGCATCTAAATCAGCAGTATCTGCCATTTTAGCCTCCCCTATGATTTTAATATTGTCAGGATTGGCGCCATGTTCCACAAGATAGGATTTCACTGCTTCTCCCTGTTGGTTAGTCCTGTTGTTATGATAAGTATATTTTAATTGAAGCTCACGTATAAATTCATACTGGATGCTATCGGTTTCATGTTCCAACCCACCTCCCGTCAAGGCTTCATTGTACAGGCTATCAAGCTCTTCTTGGGTTTCTTCTACTATTTCGAGTGTGTCTGTTGCATCGGTGGTAGCCAGTACAATGGTATCTTGAACAATGGGCACCTGCCTTTCAATATAAACGGAATCAATAGTTAATTCAGTTAGATCAGGAGAGCTCTGAATCGAATCCTCCAGATAATTGTTTTGCAATACATTAATTTCTATCTGCATGGTTGGATTTTTTCTAACCATACTGGACAGCCTGCGCAACTCGAATACATCGTTCTCACTCAGATTAGAGGTATAAGGATCAAACGAAATGTCTGAATCGATAACTGTACCTACTTCCAAAGGGGCCAATTCAATTTTTAAAGTTTCTTTATCCCTTCTTCCTATTTCTTCTAACGCATATATTTTAGAGTAATACATGTAACTGGCATCATCATGATTAAGGGAAAGGTCATATACATTCCCCTCATTCAGCACAAGGGTAAACTCTCCTTTTGGGCCTATTTTGTCATTCCAAATCCTATCCCTTTCACCAATATTAAAAACAGTTAGTTTGGCATCTACAGGTTCACCGGTAAGTTTGTTTGTCACTATACCTTGTACTCGCATTACCTTCTTAGGTTGAAATTCTTCAGGAATTAGTATTTGAACCAGTTCAAAATTTCGTGCATCTTTCTGTGAAGTATACAAGTACCGGCCCTTGGCGGGAATACTGATAAACTGATCATCACCTTCGGTGTTTATAAAATCCATGGGTACCGGATCAGACCAGGTATCCCCTGTTTTTCTTGACATATAAAGATCTAGGCCCCCTTTGCCCCCCATTTGGTCAGATGAGAATATCAAAGTCTCGCCATCGGCTAATATTTTTGGATTCTGAGAATTGCCAGTATTAATGTTTTGGGGTAACTCAACTGGATCATTCCATGTATTATAATTACGTTTTGCTACCATTAATTTACAACCTGAGGCGCCTTTATATTCTGACATTTGATTGCATCGCATATAATAAAGATATTCCCCGTCTGGCGATAGGGAGGGTGTTCCTTCATTACTTGCGGAGTTGATTGGACTGCCAAAATTCTTTGGGGCACTCCAATTGTTGCCTTCTTTGGTGCTGTACCATAGTTCAAATCCCCCTAAGCCTGATTTTCGTGATGTGTACAAAAGCATATCCCCATCAAAGGAAAGACAATAGCCTCCCCGGTAATTCATGGTTGGCCTATTTAATAATTTAGACACTTCTACTGGGTCATTCCATGACGATACACTTTTCTTTGTGGCATAATGCATTGAATGATGACCATCATCAGTATAGTCATTTAAGTATATAAGCGATTCCCCATCCCCACTTAAAGCAGGGGCATAAAGATTTATGGACGGCTGATTAATGTTAGGGGGTAGCTTTCGCATTGTAGCCTGCCCTTGGCTTTTAAATGTTATAATCAACCCAATGACAACTGTAAATGATAATCGAATATAGTTCATATATTATACCGTATTTTTAATGTCAATATAGAAATTAAACAAGTTTATAGCCACTATAACCGTTAAAGTTTCTGATAGTATTAGTTTTGCTACAACTAAAGATAGAATATGAAATTATTTTACAGAGAGTTAGGCGAAGGAAGTCCAATGATCATTCTTCATGGCCTGTTTGGGTCATCAGATAACTGGTTGTCCATTGCCAAAATACTAAGTGAATCCTTTAAAGTTTATTCAGTTGACCAGCGTAATCATGGACAATCGCCTCATAATGAGGAATTTAACTATTCCGTGATGGCGGAGGATTTAAAGAAATTCATAGAGTCAAATAACATAAAGAACCCTATAATAATGGGACACTCCATGGGCGGTAAAACAGCTATGGAATTTGCTGTAAACAACCCCGATAGTTGGTCGAAACTAATTGTGGTTGATATCGCCCCAAAAGCGTATCCAGTACATCATGATAAGATTCTTGAAGGACTAAGGTCACTTGATTTGGATACACTGACCTCAAGAGGTGAAGCAGATAAGCAATTAAGTGAATATGTACCTCAATTGGGGGTAAGGCAGTTTTTGCTCAAAAACCTAGCACGGGGAACAGATGGGTTTGAGTGGAAAATTAACCTGCCAGTAATTACAGATAATATTGAGATTATCGGTGAGGGGCTAAGTAAAGTTTTGGATAAAGAAAAACCGGTTCTATTTATCAATGGTCAAAATTCAGATTACATCACCCCTCAAGACAAAGGGTTAATTGAGGAGACTTTTCCGGGTGCAGAATTGGTAACTATCGATAATGCAGGGCACTGGGTTCATGCCGAACAACCTGAGGTGTTTTTAAATACAGTAAAGAATTTTATCAATCAATAGGATGTCAAAAGGAACGTTGTATTTAATTCCTACTGTTATTGCTGATCGACAGACAAATACCATACCTGATCAGGTTAAAGAATTGCTTAAAACACTGCAATATTTTTTAGTTGAAAATGTAAGAACATCCAGAAGGTATATTAGTAGCCTGTCTTTAGGCCTTACCATTGAAGATTTGAATTTTGAAGTCCTTAATAAGAACACAAAAAATACGGATTTAGATATACTAATGGAGCCACTTACCAAGGGCTATAATATGGGGATTCTTTCAGAATCGGGATGCCCGGGAGTAGCCGATCCCGGAGCACATGCTGTGGCTTGGGCACAGCGAAATGGATACAAGGTAATACCCTTAGTGGGCCCCTCTTCTATACTTTTGGCTTTGATGGGGTCTGGTTTTAATGGTCAAAAATTTTGTTTTCATGGCTATTTGCCAATAGATAAAAAGAAACTGGAGGCTGAAATTAGGAGATTGGAGATTGAGTCAAGAAACTCCTATCAAACTCAAATTTTTATAGAAACCCCGTTCAGGAACAATCAATTACTTAAAACGTTAACCCAGGTAAACAATAATGAAACACTTCTGTGTATTGCCAAAAACTTAACTGCACCAGATCAATTAATTGAAACAAAAACAATAGCGGAGTGGAAGAAAACAAAGATTGATTTACATAAAATACCTACCGTTTTCCTAATGTATGTAGCCCAATAACATTACCGTTCATATTCATTTTATTATCAACCCATTTTAATCTAAATTTGCGGTCTTCAATTTAAGAGCAAACTAAAAATATTTATATGCCATATTTATTCACTTCAGAATCTGTATCCGAGGGGCATCCCGATAAAGTAGCTGATCAAATTTCAGACGCACTAATTGATAATTTCTTAGCATTCGATAAGAACTCAAAAGTGGCTTGCGAGACATTGGTGACTACTGGACTTACCGTCCTTAGTGGTGAAGTAAAATCTGAAGCCTATCTAGATGTGCAGAAAATCGCGCGAGAAGTGATCAATCGTATTGGTTACACCAAAGGGGAATACATGTTTGATGGTAATTCCTGCGGTGTCATTTCGGCCATTCATGAACAATCTCCAGATATCAACCAAGGTGTTGATAGGGTGAACCCCGAAGATCAAGGTGCTGGTGATCAGGGGATGATGTTCGGCTATGCTACCAATGAGACGAAAAACTATATGCCTTTAGCTCTTGATTTGTCTCATAAGATTCTGATCGAGTTAGCTAAACTAAGAAGAGAGGAAAAGGAGATTAAATATTTGAGGCCTGATGCTAAGTCTCAAGTGACCATTGAGTATTCTGATAATAATGTGCCTCAACGTATCGATGCGATTGTGGTATCAACGCAACACGATGACTTTGCGCCAGAAGCAGAGATGCTGGCCAAAATTAAAAAGGACATAGTTGAAATATTGATTCCAAGGGTAAAATCACAATTGAAGCCTGAGCTACAGAAGCTTTTCAATGATGATATCAAATATCACATCAACCCTACAGGAAAGTTTGTAATAGGTGGCCCCCATGGTGATACGGGGTTAACAGGGAGAAAAATAATTGTAGATACCTATGGCGGTAAAGGTGCCCACGGTGGAGGGGCATTTTCAGGTAAAGACCCATCAAAAGTAGATAGGTCAGCTGCATATGCAACTAGACATGTAGCTAAAAATCTTGTAGCAGCTGGAGTGGCAGATGAAATATTGATTCAGGTTTCTTATGCCATTGGGGTAGTTGAGCCAATGGGAATTTTTGTAAACACATACGGAACTGCCAAAGTGGATAAGACCGATGGGGAGATTGCCCAAATGGTTTCTGATATTTTTGATATGAGACCTTATGCTATTGAAACTAGGTTGAAACTTAGAAACCCTATTTACTCAGAAACGGCTTCTTATGGTCACATGGGAAGGAAAAATGAGGTTGTTAAAAAGGAATTCATAGCAGCTAATGGTGAAAAGGTTATGTTGGATGTGGAATTATTTACTTGGGAAAAACTGGACTACGTGGACAAAGTAAAAACGGCTTTCGGACTCTAGTAAAATTTTAAGAGACAAAAAAAGAGGCTCATTTTTAATGAGCCTCTTTTTTTTTAATGAGCCATTTGTTTCACTTTGAATTTTTTCAGTTGCCTGCGCAAAGCTTCCGTTGCTAGGTCAGCTGCTTCTTCAAATGATTTGGCCTGTTCTTTAGCAAACAGCTGATTGCCGGGGATATTGATTTTTATTTCAAAGGTTTTATTCTCAATAGTTGAGTTGTTGATTCTTAAAAAGACTTCTCCGTCTACAATACGGTCATGGAATGTTTCGAGTTTATCTGCTTTCCTCTGTATGAAAGCAAGTAACTTCTGGTCTGCATCGAAGTGGATTGAATGAATCTGTAGCTTCATAGTCTTATTATTTAAAAGGTTAGAAATATATTACGCTTTTGGGTGCGCCTGATCAAACACCGATTTTAATTTTTCGAGCGAATTATGTGTGTATACTTGTGTGGCTGCTAAGCTTGTATGACCTAAAAGATCCTTAACAGCATTTAAATCCGCTCCTTTATTTAGTAAATGTGTAGCAAATGTATGACGCAATACATGTGGGCTACGTTTATCGATTGTTGTAAACAAGTTCAAATATTTTTTTACTACTCTATATATAAACATTGGATAGCAAGGCTCTCCTTTATCTGTAACGATTAAGTTAGGCAATTCGTCTATAGAAAACGAAAATTTCTTCAATTGTAAATATTGCTTTATTACTTTTTCCAAACTTGCTGAAAATGGAATGACCCTTTCTTTATTCCTTTTACCCAAAACTTTGATGGTCCTATTTTGTAAATGAACATCTTGGGTTTTAAGGGTAATTAATTCGGACAAACGAATACCTGTTCCATATAAAAGCTCCATTATTAGTCGGTCTCTCATTCCGATAAAATCGTCACTAAAATCGCAGCTATCAAGAAGTAAGTTCATTTCAGCTTCATTGACAAATTGGGGCAACTTTTTACTGGTTTTCAGTACTTTGATTTTAACGGTCGGATCCTTCTTGATGTGTCCTTGGCGTAATAGAAACTTATAATAAGATCTTAGGGAGGCAATTTTCCTATTAATGGATTTGGGCTGTATGCCACTCTCAACCAAAGAAACGATCCAACCTCTAAGTAGACTATGGTTTGCTTCCTGGATATTTAATTCTGGCGAATTCTGGGCAACGAATTCCTCTAATTGGCCTAAATCTAATTTATAAGACGTTAGGGTATGTTTGCTATAGCGCTTTTCGTATTGGAGGTATTTTAAGAAAGATTCCTGCATAAAAAAAAAGTACTACTCAGCCGGGTGCTGTGTAGTACTAATTTAATGAATTAATACAGGAATAAGTACTAGACTAGTAATTTTCGTCTACGAACTTATTTTGTATATATCTTGCCTTTATCATTTCAGTTCTTCGAGTTACAGAAGGCTTCTCGTAAAATGTTCTTGACCTAAGCTCTTTCAAAACACCAGTTTTCTCAAACTTCTTCTTGAACCTTTTTAGAGCCTTATCAATCGACTCATTTTCTTTTACGTTAATTATAATCATTTCTATTCACCTCCTTTCAAATGGAGTGCAAATTTAAAAAAAAATAAATGCAATGCAATCAAATTATAAAAAAAGCCCTTTGGTCAAGGGCTTTTTGAAATGAGTAAGGGAGATCCTATTTCAAAATAGCTCTTCCTATTACCAATTTCTGTATTTCAGAAGTTCCTTCACCAATGGTGCAAAGTTTAACATCTCTATAAAACTTCTCTACCGGGTAATCTTTGGTAAAGCCATACCCGCCAAATATTTGAACAGCCTCATTACATACTTCCACAGCTATTTCTGAAGCATACAGCTTGGCCATGGCCGATTCTTTCGTCATTGGCTTTTTCTTGTTCTTCATATCCGCAGCTTGATGGATAAGCAATTTAGCCGCCTCTATCTTGGTCGCCATATCCGCTAATTTAAATGAGATGCCCTGAAATTTAGAGATTGGCTGATTAAATTGATGTCTTTCTTTTGAATATTGTAAAGCCGCCTCGTAAGCGCCTTGAGCTATTCCCAAGCTCAAAGCTGCAATGGAAATCCTTCCACCATCCAATATTTTCATTGACTGAATAAAGCCTTCACCCACCTCTCCTAAAATCTGATCTTTATGTACGCGGCAATTATCGAAAATCATTTCAGCAGTTTCCGATGCCCGCATCCCCAATTTATTTTCCTTTCTTCCTGCAGTAAATCCAGGAGTTCCTCTTTCAACAACAAAGGCCGTCATACCATGGGAATCCCCAACCTCTCCGGTACGTACTATCACCACCGCAACATCACCAGATTTTCCATGTGTAATAAAATTTTTGGCACCATTAATAACATAGTAATCACCTTCTTTTTTAGCTGTGGTCTTCATGTTGCCTGAATCAGAACCAGTATTGGGTTCTGTTAAGCCCCAGGCACCAATATATTCACCTGTTGCCAACTTGGTGATGTACTTCTGTTTTTGCGCTTCAGTACCAAACTGCATGATATGCCCTGTACATAAAGAGTTGTGAGCAGCCATTGATAAGCCTATAGAGCCATCAATTTTAGAAAGTTCAACTATGGCCGTAACATACTCATGATAACCAAAGCCGGAGCCACCATACTCTTGAGGGATTAAAACCCCCATTAAACCCAATCCGCCTAATTTCTTAAACAATGGAACTGGAAATTCTTGCGATTCGTCCCATTCCATCATTTTAGGTCTTATTTCCTTTTCTCCAAAATCCCTGATCATTTGGGCGATCATTAATTGATTTTCGGATTCTTCAAAGCTTATTCCGTTTGGTTTTTCTGCTACTAGACTCATGTTATTTGCTATTTTGGATCACAAATTTAGATATAAATTTATTTTACCCAAACGAATGTTAGTTTGGTTTTCATGTGAGAGGCAAAAATTATCTTCCTTTATGGATTTAAGGTATTATTGGCCTAGTTTTGCGGCCATTAATAAATTGAAAATTATTGTAGCATGAAAATAGCCGTTGTAGGTACAGGGTATGTGGGTTTGGTGACAGGGACCTGTTTTGCCGAAACAGGGAATACCGTGACTTGTATTGATATTGATAAAAAGAAAGTTGACAGTTTAAATAATGGTGTTATTACCATTTACGAACCGGGGCTCGAAACCTTATTTGAAAGAAATATTAAACAGGAGCGGTTGCATTTCACTACAGACCTAAAAGAAGGGATAGAAGGAGCAAAAATCATATTCCTTGCCTTACCAACCCCTCCGGGTGAAGATGGCTCAGCAGACTTGCAATATATATTGAAGGTTTCTGAAGATTTGGGGCCTTTGTTGAAAGAATACACCGTTATTGTAGACAAAAGTACAGTGCCTGTTGGCACAGCAGAAAAAGTGGTGGACATGATCAAAATGAACAGTAAGGTTGATTTTGATGTAGTCTCTAATCCTGAGTTTCTAAGGGAAGGCGTAGCAGTTGATGATTTTATGAAGCCTGACCGTGTCGTTATTGGCACTCAATCAGAGAAGGCCAAAAAGCTTATGGAGACACTGTATGCCCCATTGGTGAGGCAGGGCAACCCTATAATTTTCATGGATGAAAAATCTGCGGAGTTGACAAAATATGCAGCCAATTCATTTTTAGCGACCAAAATCACTTTCATGAACGAAATAGCCAATATGTGCGAGCTATTGGGTGCCGATGTAGATTCGGTAAGAAGAGGGATGGGCACTGACACCAGGATTGGCAAGCGGTTTTTATTTGCCGGAATAGGGTATGGAGGAAGTTGTTTCCCTAAAGATGTTCAGGCATTGGCTATGTCTGCAGGACAGGTAAATTATGATTTTGATATTTTAAAATCCGTAATGAATGTCAACAACAAACAAAAGACCAAGCTAATACCTCATATAAAAGCTTATTTCAACGGTGATTTAAAGGGGAAAACAATTGCGCTTTGGGGATTGGCCTTCAAGCCTTATACAGATGATATAAGGGAGGCGCCTGCTCTTTATAATATTGAAGCACTTACTGCAGCTGGGGCGACTGTTCAGGCGTATGATCCTGAAGCCATGGAAAACGTTAAGGGTGCAATCGGAGATAAAGTGGTATATTGTGAAGATCAATACAAGGCATTGGAAAACGCTGATGTGTTACTTATAGCTACTGAATGGCCAGTATTTAGGACACCTGATTTTGAAAGAGTGGCTGCATTATTAAAAAATAAAGTAATATTTGACGGCCGTAATTTATATGCACCTCAAGATATGAAGGAATTGGGATTTAAGTATTATAGCATAGGAAGGGCAACCGTATAATGGCGAAAACAGTTTTAATTACAGGAGCAGCAGGTTTTCTTGGTTCTCACCTTTGTGATCGCTTTATAAAGGAAGGATTCAGGGTGCTGGCCATGGACAACTTGATTACTGGTAGCCTCAGTAACATTGAGCACCTGTTTGGGGATAAAAATTTTGAATTTTATAATCATGATGTTTCAAAATTTGTCCACGTATCTGGTGATCTGGACTACATCCTTCATTTTGCCTCACCTGCCAGTCCGATCGATTATCTTAAGATTCCAATTCAAACCTTAAAGGTAGGTTCATTGGGCACACACAATTTGCTTGGCTTAGCCAAAGCCAAAAAAGCGAGGATGCTGATCGCTTCTACCTCAGAAGTATATGGCGACCCAATGGTGCATCCCCAGACGGAAGAATATTATGGCAATGTGAACCCGGTAGGGCCACGTGGGGTGTACGATGAGGCAAAGCGGTTTCAAGAAGCTATGACCATGGCCTATCACACTTACCACGGTGTGGAGACGAGGATTGTAAGGATTTTTAACACTTATGGCCCTAGAATGAGACTCAATGATGGCCGTGTGCTCCCAGCATTTATTGGACAGGCACTGCGGGGGGAAGACCTTACCGTATTTGGGGATGGATCACAAACACGTTCATTCTGTTATGTGGACGACCTGATAGAAGGGATCTATAGATTATTGTTCAGTGATTATGCCTACCCTGTCAATATTGGCAATCCCGATGAGATTTCCATTGCACAGTTTGCTGAAGAAATAATTAAACTAACGGGCACTAAACAGAAAATAGTGTACAAGCCACTACCCAAAGATGACCCTATGCAAAGGCAACCCAATACGGATAAAGCGAAAGAAATTCTTGGTTGGGAGGCAAAAGTCTCCCGTGCAGAGGGCTTGAAAATCACTTATGATTATTTCAAATCATTGCCTAAAGATGTACTCTTTGCAAAAGATCACAATGATTTTAAAGGGTTTATAAATAGGTAGATCGCTACTTTTTAATTTATGAGAAGTCTGCCAACTGCTAATATCCTGTTGTCACTATAAGCCTTATAGATATAACTTCCAGAGGCAATACGACCTTTATCAATTTTCGATCCGGATAATACATTTTGTTTTTTGAAAACTATTCTTCCTTGGGTGTCATATATAATTATGGTAATGGGACCTTCATTTTTATCTACATTATAAAAGATAGCACCTTGAGAAGAAATTGGATTTGGGATTATTTTAAATTCAGAATATTCAATATAGGGTTCGGTTAGAGAAGTAACAGTGGCTTTCTTACTTAAGCAGCCACTGTTGTAGTTGGCTTTAGGATTATACAGACTATTGTCTTCGGATGTACAGCCTATAATCTGTGCAGTTTCATTTCCTTCTTGAATATAATAGGCTTGATCAGCCTCTATGTCCTCAAATACTTGAACCTTGGTACCAAGCCAAACCACTTTTACTGAGTCAACTATTGAATTTGTACCTAATCCAAAATTTAATATTTTGGATTCTTGAGAAGCATGACTTGAACCTCCAGATACTTCCCTTATCATTACATTCCCTTGTTGATGAACAGAAACCCTAGCCCCTATTCCGCTTCGATTACTTTCGGTGCCCTCGAGTTTGAATTTTAGCCAATGGTGGTTAGTTGCCTGATTATTCTTATAAAGTAGGGTATTGATTGTTGTATTTGAGCTTCTAGATAGATTTGTCACAATTAGATCCAGATCACCATCATTGTCATAATCAAATGTGGCACTTCCTCTTGATATCCCGTCATTATCAACACTTTCGAATTCAGAGACATCATCAAATACATCATTCCCCAAATTCCGAAATAATTTGTTTGGATCAACCTCTGACGTTTTGATAAAATCAGCAGCAGGGGTAAAACCATTAGCGACAAACAAGTCTTGATATCCATCTAAATCATAATCAAAGAAGTTGGCTCCCCAACTAGTTGAAAATAAGTCCCCAACAAATTCGTTGCCCACTCCCGCATCATCTGTTATATTTTGATAAGTATGATCCCCGTTGCTTTTATAAAGAACGTTTTTACCAAGGTTTGTTGTATAGTAATCAAGATTTCCATCATTATTGATGTCGCCCACAGCAATTCCCATTCCGTAGATGTCAGCATTTAAGCCTGTAGGTACACTTTTATCTTGAAGGGGCAGGCTTGGGTATTCGTTTTCATAAAGTGTGTTGGGAATAATCCAAGCACCAAAATCATTGGCTATGTAAATGTCAGGTTTAGCATCATAATTAAAGTCGGTAAATGTAACCGCTAAGCCACAGCCCTCATTATCCACACCATACGCACTTGCAGACTCGGTAAATGTTTCATCCCCATTGTTGATGTAAAATTGATTAGTATAGCAATCATGGGCAAAACCAATGACTTTATCATTCTCGTCTCGGATTAGGCCGTTTTGTTGTATGTAGTTAGTCACATATATGTCTAAGTAACCATCTAAATTAATATCGGAAAATGCAGCCCCTGAACTCCAAACATTACCTTTAATTCCAGCTTCAGCAGATATTTCTAAAAAAGTGCCATTCCCTTGATTTAAAAATAGGAGATTGGGACGGGAGCTTTCTGTAGTGATAAATAAATCTTCAAAGCCATCATTGTTTATATCTCCACGAATAGCCCCCGAAGTTTTAACTGTTTCAAGTAGAACAAGACCTGCTCCCAATGTTACATCTTCGAATGTTCCATCCCCTAAATTTTTGTAGAGTTTATCGGGTTTAGTACCACCTGTTAAATACACGTCCTCGAAACCGTCATTATTATAATCTATGATGGCAATTCCACCGCCAAAAAGATTAGCAGAAATTTGAGCATGAGAGATACCAGAGCCTTCGGCAACTTCAATAAAACTTTGAGAAGACAGGGTATGCGTAAAAAAAGTACAAAAAGCGTAAAATATAATTTGTGCCCAGCATAATGGATTAGTCATATTATAAATGGCGGATTTATTGAGATTTATATCATTCATTTATTTAACATTATCCGAAAAAAGGTACATGACACTTCAAATTGTAATACACATAACTTTTGCTAAGCACCTACTAAAGAACTTTAAATAATTACATTTTATTTGCAAAATGGGGCTTTACTTACAGCCAAATTTTATGTATTTTAAAGAACATTGGTTAATATCGAAATACTTTCTATTTAAAAATCAGCCTTAATTGAACAATTCTGACCTAGAAATTACAAGAGAATTAGTACGGAAATTAAAGTCCGGTGATCAAGATGCGTTTAAGTCTTTGTACGAAGAATTTGGCAAAAAACTCTATTATTTTGGGCGTAAGTATCAACTATCGGAAGAGGATAGCTCTGAAATTGTTCAGGAGACGTTTTATAAGATTTGGAATAAAAGAGAAGAATTAAAGCCAGAATTTTCGTTCAATTCGTTCGTAATCACGATAGCAAAGAATTTGATTTTCAATAAAATTAGAAAAAATGTCTACGAAAGGAGTTACCTCTCCAGTCTTGATCATACAGATTTTGTTCACAATGAAACAGACAGACAAGTAATTTATTCGGATTTGGAAAATATAGCCATGCAGGCAATTGAACAGTTGCCACCCAAACGGAAGCATATATTCAAACTTAGTAGAGAGTCTGGAATGAGTAATCAGGAGATAGCAGAATCACTAAGTATATCAAAAAGTACGGTGGAAAATCAAATGAATAAATGTTTGAAATTTCTAAAGCAATATCTCGAAAATAATGCTGAGATAATCCAAAAAGGGAATAATTAGCCCTACCATCACGTACTCAAACTACACAAAATATATTTTTATATTAAATTTTATTCCACCTAAGTAGGTGCTTAGCTCATATTGATTGTAACAATAACAAGAGAACAATGAAAAAGGAAGTGACTAAAGAATTATTGGAAAGATTTTATGCTGGCAAATGTTCAGCAGATGAAGAACGTTCAGTTTTGAAATGGCTTCAGGAAGAATCTGATGAAGATCTTTTAAATAGATTGGAACAGGACTGGCTACAATTTGATGAAAACCAAACTAAATATAAGGGTGAGTTCCAGCCTAATTTTGAATCACTGCAAAAGAAAATTAGTAATAAAGGGAAAATTGTAAGTATAAGGCCTTGGATGAAAGTGGCCGCTACATTATTGTTGTTGGCTACTGTTTCAACGGTGCTATTCTTTTTACATCCAAGTGATGACGCATACATTACGAAACATCTACAAAAAGGGAATCCATCGGTATTCACTCTCAATGACGGAACCAGTGTGACCCTGAGTGCGGGTAGTTCAATAAGTTACCCTGTAAAATTTGCAAGCAACAGGCCGGTTTACCTTGAGGGAGAAGCCTATTTTGACATTAATTCTGACAAAGAGGTGACGGTTTATGCTGGAAATGTAAAAGCAATAGCATCGAATTCCTCTTTTAATATATCGGCTTTTCCTGAAGACCAGCAAGTAGTGGTATCGGTATTGGAAGGTAAGGCTGAGGTGACTGGTGATAATAAAATATTACCATTAACCAAGCTGCAAATGCCAAAAACGATGCCCCTTGTTAAGTTAAGGCCGGCAATGACAATCAAAAACAATGAGTACTTCACATTTAATAAAAATGATGATTCCCTAACTAAAGGGGAGGATTTTGACCCTAAGGAAGTATCGGCTTGGAAAGAAGGAATAATATATTTTAATAATGCTGATTCGGCCAAAGTGATCAAAAAACTAGAACGATGGTATGGTGTGGACATTAAGGTTAACGGATGTCTGGGTCAGCAAATGTTTAGTGGAGAATTTTCAAATAAAAGTATAGATGAAATCTTAATGTCAATTAAGACAAATCATAGTCCCCAATTGGAGTTTGTGAGGGAGGGGGATAACGTTTTAATTAATGGAGTTTGTCTATAACCAAAGTAGCAACCAAACCAAATTAATATGAAGAAGCATTTAACAATCGCTTGCAATTTTATTGCATTATTTTTAATTATAGGTATAACCTCCTGTAAGGATGACGAGGCAGTACGAAGCAACCTTACCGGAATAGTATCTTTTGGCCTCCAAGAATATACGGTCACGTTTACTCTTGATGAATCTTCACTTACAATTGCCAATATCGGAGCTGATAGCTTACCGTTTCAAACAGATGTAAGTGCATTAACCGCAACTTTTGACGCTATTGATCTGACCACCGTAACAGTAAATGGAGTGGAACAAATAAGTGGTGTTACAGTCAATGATTTTAGCAGTCCTGTTACTTATACAGTGGTAGCCGAAGATGGAATTACTGAAAAAAACTACACAGTAACTGTTAATGTATCTCAAATAGACCCAGAAACAGTTTCATGGAATAGAGTAGCAAATGAGCAATGGGCTGCATATCAGGTGACTCGGGCGACATCTTTCGGGGGTAAACTTTGGGTTTATGGATTTAATAAAGGCAGTGGATTTGGAGCAGACGAAGTAGCTGCTTATAGTTCAACTGATGGCGGTGCTACATGGACTCTTGAAGAGGCAAAAGATAATCAGTATAATTATACCGATGACGTGGAAGGTTATGCCTTTCCTTACGGAAGAAGTATAGCACTATCAGCTCTGGATGGCAAATTATGGTCTATGGGTGGATTTTTGAAAGGAAGGAAAAACGAAGATGGAAGTATTCCTTTTGATGATCCTACTAAAGATACTTGGAGCTCTGAAGATGGTCTAAATTGGACTAGAAACACCATTGTTGATGGGTATTCACAACGTGAAGCAGTATCAGCGTTAACGTTTAATGACAAGTTATGGGTGATTGGTGGTAATGGCGCAGGATTTTTTGGAGCGTTAGGAAGTCCACTAAATGATGTTTGGAGCTCTTCTAACGGCACTACTTGGACTGAAGTAACCGCAGGTGCGGATTTCGTAGCCAGAACAGCACCAGCTGCAGTGGTTTTTGACGGCAAAATGTGGATTATAGCCGGAATCGATGATACAGGTACATTACTTAACGATGTATGGAGCTCAACTGACGGGGTAACTTGGACAGCAGAAACCATGGCAGCAGAGTTTCCCGCCAGAAAAGCAGCATCAGTATTTGTGTTCAACAATAAAATGTTCCTTGTAGGTGGTGAAGGATTCAATGACCCTGATGCAGTTCAATATGCTGACATGTGGGTTTCTGAAGATGGAGTCACTTGGGCAGAAGTTGATGCTAGCGACCCATTTGCAATGCCTGAAAGCTTTACTGGCAGAAGTAACCATGCTACTTTTGTAGATGGTAACCAAATATTTATAATTGGTGGTACTGGACCACTAGATGCTGACCTTTTACCTACTTACTACAGTTCCGTATGGAGAGGTTTAGGTGTGGAATAATTTAAGGGATTAAACAAAGGCAGGGGATTTCCCCCTGCCTTTTTAAGTTCTTATTTTCAATTCAAATCATCTACATGAGAATCCAAACTTTATTTATCGGTGTAATTTTCCTTTGCTTTGCGATGTCTGCTATGGCTCAGGATAACAATCAATCTAAACCACTTATAAAGCTCATTGACATTAGGGGCCAAGTGGTGGGAGCGGATGATAAAGAGCCCATTGTGGGCGCAAACGTAATCATCAAAAGCTCCAAGAAAGGTACAGCTTGTGATTTGGACGGAAATTTCATGTTAACCGCTAGCAGCCAGGATTCAGTGCTGATCACTGCTGTTGGTTTCAAACCTTTACTACGTGCAGTCAGGTTACTTGAGACCTCCCCACTGATTGAAATGACACCAGATGTTATGAATCTTCAGGAAGTGGTAGTTACAGGTTATGGGAGTCAAAAGAAAATGGATGTTACCGGATCTATAAGTTCTATAGGAGCACGTGAAATTGAAAATACAACCTCAATATCCATGGATAATGCATTGGCGGGAAAGGCTGCTGGTGTATTGGTAAATTCGAGTTCAGGGGTACCTGGCTCGGCTACATCAATAACCATTCGCGGCCTCACGTCATTAAGTGGTGATGCGAATAATCCATTAATAGTAATTGATGGTGTACCTGTTTATGGTACAGGAAAGGATTTAAACACCACAGGGTTTGCTGAATCTGTAACAGGGGCAATATCAATATCTGGGGGTACCAGGGTTGCGTCTGATTTTCGTCTTAAAACTGAATTCGAACGAAATCCACTAGCTAACCTAAACCCTAGTGATATAGAGTCAATAGAAATATTGAAAGATTCATATGCTACTTCTATTTACGGATCAAGGGGTGCGGCTGGAGTTATATTGATTACCACTAAAAAAGGGGTTAAGGGAAGAACTAAATTAGATTTTAGTTATTTGACTGGGGTACTTCAACCAATAGGGACATATGATTTACTGAATAGTACTCAATACAATGACATCTACAATCGGTTTTTTAAAAATGGGATTACAGAAACACCCAATACTGATTGGCAAGATGAGGTGCTCAGGACAGCAGTGACCAGTGACGTAGGCCTCTCAATTTCTGGAGGGGATGACAGGGGAACCTATTTTATTAGTGGCACCTATACAAGTCAGCCGGCTTATATTGTCAACCAAGACTTTGAACGATATTCCGGAAGGGTAAACCTAGTTTACAAATCCAGCGATAAGATTTCATTTGGGAATAATACCGTCATTTCACACACCAACAACCAAGCGCTTAATGCTCAGCAGATTTATTACGATGCTATATTAAAATCACCAAGCTTACCGGTGTTTGACGAGGATAATAAGTATTACTATGGTATCAATGAGCTGAAAGGGCTAGGGGTAGTTAATGTGAATCCATTGGCGGTCGCCAATAAAAATATTAATTCACTTGAAGACACCAGAACGGTAAGTACAATTTATGCTAATATCGATTTTTTTGAATGGCTTTCTGCCAAAAGTGAAGTGGGTATTGATTTATACAATTCGAGAGCCTATAGCCGTAGAGCAGCAGCTCCTGGATTTTTACCAAATGGAGAAGCTATTGAAACTACTTCTCAAAACAGAAAACTAGTTGTGAACAACACATTAAATATTGATCACTTATTTAATGATATTCATTATTTCAATGCTGTTATAGGCCAAAGTTTTGAAACATCGAAAGAACAGCAAATTGGTATTGCGAGTGATAATTTTCCCAATGATAATATTTTAAGTATTGGGGCAACCAATTCAGCCGATCGAAGGGTCAGGACGGCCATATCAAGGGAGTGGGCACTTACGTCCTACTTTGCGAGAGTTAATTATCACTATAAAAACAAGTACTTGGCTGGTATTACTTACAGACTTGATGGATCTTCTAGGTTTGCACAAAACAATCGTTATGTAGGGTTTCCTGCATTCTCCCTTGGGTGGAGACTTTCTGAAGAGAAGTTTTTAAACAGACTTGGACCGATTTCTGATTTGAAATTAAGGGGTAGCCTTGGATTTTCAGGAATTCAAGGAAGCGGTTATTCTTCTTATTACGGATTTCAGGGGCAGTATGTGTTTACTGAAAACCAATATGGGAATCTTGGAATACTTGAGCCACAACAGCCACCAAACCCTGATGTGGAATGGCAGAGAACACGATCTGTTGATATCGGATTAGATGTTTCTCTTTGGGAAGGAAATATAAATCTTATAATTGATTATTATCACAAAAGGGTCAACAACTTGTTATTTAGCTCAACAGTACCGTACTATCTCGGTTATAGTAGCCAAGAACAAAATCTGGGGGATATGAAGAATGAAGGGTTTGAATTTACATTAAACGCAGAGCATAAAATTGGCCCGGTGCAATGGATTACTAACTTTAACCTAGCGGCCAATAGAAATAAAATCCTGAAATTGAATCAGCAAGGTGAATTTGTGGGTAGAACTGCTGATGGAGGAAAGTATTTGAAAGAAGGTGAGGAGGCAGGACTGTTTTTCCTATATCAATGGGAAGGTGTTGACCCTATCACTGGTAACCCTTTATGGCTGGATGGGGATGGCAATTTGACTACCAGTCCTCCAGAAAATAGGTGGAGGGTCGAAGATAATCTGGAAAGACATAGAAAAGTATATGGCTCAAATCAACCTGATTATTTTGGAGGGTTTAGTAACTCATTTATTTATAAAGGATTTCAGCTAGATGTCAATTTCACTTATTCCTATGGCAATAAAATGTTTAACGGATCAAAGGCAACATTACTCACTTATTCTACGGGTGACGGGAATAATTTATTGACTGATGTACTTGGCTATTGGAAAATTGCTGGACACCAAACAGAAATCCCAGCCTTAAGAAATGAATCCATAAGTAAGCCTGAGGATGCTAATGCAAATGATGCTACTTATGATTATACCGTAAGCCGTGAATCTTCCCGATTCTTGGAAGACGGCTCGTTTGCTAGAATGAAAACCATTCAATTATCGTACACGTTTTCACCTATGCTACTTGCTAGAATGAAAAATGTGGTGCGCAGCTTTAAAATATATGTGAGAGGTACAAATCTTTTGACTTTCACAAAATACACAGGGTTAGACCCTGAGGTTAGTGCGTTTGGGTCAAACGCTATTGGTGGTGGTGTCGATGAATTGACAATGCCACAAAGTAAAATGATACAGGTGGGAGTTAATTTAGGATTCTAAGTTATGAGAAGGCAATTCAAATACTTATTTATTGGTGTGGTATTAATAACAAGTTGTGACAGCAAATTGGATATCAAACCTGAAGATACATTGGTGGAAACTGACGTATTTGCAGAGGAGGCATTGGCTGAACGTGCGCTCGGAGAAGCTTATTTAAAGCTTGTAAGGTCTACTACCAACACGACATTTACTTATGGTGATTTTACTACCGATGTGGCCGTCACTAATAATATTGAGTTTTACAATAATTATATTGATGGTAATGTACGGCCTGATGATCAAAGTCTGTCTGGGTTTTGGCTTGATTACTATTCTGCTGTTAATTCAGCCAATGCGCTAGTAGTAAATATTCCCAAGTATGGGGCTTATGATCAAAATATACAGGATCAACATATTGGGGAGGCTAAGTTTATTCGTGCTTTTGCTTATTTGAAATTATTAAACTTGTTTGGAGAAGGTGCTTTGACAAAAAATATGTCTGGACTTGGACTGCCGATGCCACTTACCCCGTTTGAAGGTTACAATGAAAAGGATGCTGTATTACCACGCTCATCAGTCCAAGAAGTATACGATCAGATTATTAAAGATTTGGAGGAGGCAGCTGTAGCAGTACCTGAATCCTATGGGACCTCATCTTCTGGTAATCTTGATACCAGAACCCGAGCTACAAAAGGAGCAGCTTATGCTTTACTGTCAAGAACTTACCTTTATATGGGTGATTATCCGAAAGCAGCGGACTATGCACAACAAGTGATAAACTTGAATGGAATATATGAGTTGGATGATGATCTAACTAATCTCTTCCCAAATAATTTCCCCGACCCTCAAACCAGTATTTCTCCAGAATATATATTTGGCTATCCTTTTAGTTCAAACCAAATGGGGAGTAATAACCTTGGTTTTTCCTATTTCTACAAATTATCAATTTGGGTAAATGAAGACTTTATTGCCACTTATCCAGCAGGGGATTTAAGGGTAGATCAGCTAATTTTTATAGGTGATACACAATATAATAAGCAAGTTGTGGCAGGGCGAAGGACAACAGTAAAGTTTTCTAATCCAAATGGGAGAAGTAATGTCCCCATGCTACGCCTAGCTGAAGTCATTTTGACAAGAGCCGAGGCACTGGCCCGTACCAATGGGGTAAATCAAGAGTCCGTTGATTTGTTAAATGAAATTTATAAAAGAGCAAACCCAACTGCTACAGATCACGTATTGGCGGATTTTGGAAATGGGCAACAATTGGTCGATGAAATTTTGAAAGAAAGAAAATTTGAACTGGCTTACGAAGGCCAAACACGTTATGACTTGATAAGAACAGGTCGATCATTAAAAAATCCGAATATTCCAGAAAACTATAAAGTATTACCAATACCACAGATTGATATTGATATCGGTAAAGGGATCATTATACAAAACCCTGGCTATTAAAAAAATTGAACTAATAATTAAACGAACTAATAATAAGAAATCATGAGTAAAAATATTAATTACAAGTTAGCACTCGCCTTGATCTTTTGTCTGGCAACAGCTTTTAATTTAAGTGCACAAAAGACAAAAATCAAATTTCAGGACTTGACTTGGGAGCAAGCGATGAAAAAGGCGGAGAAAGAAAAGAAATTCATCTTTGTTGATGCTTACCGTGTACCGTGTGAGTCCTGTGACCAAGCCATAAGCGAGGTGTTCAGTGTGGACAGCATTGCTACACTATACAACGATCACTTTGTAAGTATCAGAATTAACATGGCTACCAAAGAAGGAAATGCATTTGCCCCCAAGCTTCAAATGCTAATGTATCCAGCATATGTGTTTTTCTCAGCCGATGGTGAACAATTGGGATCTTCCAATTCATATAATTTTGTAAAAGACCATGGGCAAGCCATGTATCAGGCAAACTTGGCCATAACGCAGGGTAATATCAGGTTAAACAATTCTAGAAGTATTCAATTCGTACAAATGCCATGGGCAGCTGTTTTAGAGAAATCTAAAAAGGAAAATAAGCCCATTTTCGTTGATACTTATACCACTTGGTGTCGCCCTTGTATCCAAATGGACAGGAATGTGTTTACTCTAGATGAAGTAGCCGATTTTTATAATGAGAATTTCATTAATGTTAAAATGAATGCCGAAAAAGGTGAGGGAATTGACATTCAAAAGAAGTTTAATGTTAGGGGGTATCCTACCTATTTATATTTAGATGGTAACGGAGAGCTTGTTATTGAACATAGTGGGTACACTGAAGCCGAAAAATTTATTGAATACGGAAAAGAAGCGTTAAAAGAATATCAGAAAAAGCAAGCTGAAGGAAAAGGGATTGAATTCATAGAGGGTAGCTGGGGTGATATTCTGAAAAAATCAAGAGCGGAAAATAAGCTTATCTTTTTCGATGCTTATACTACCTGGTGTGGGCCTTGTAAAATGATGGCCAAAAATGTGTTTACCAATGACACCATTGCCGATTTCTTCAATGCTAACTTTATCAACACAAAGTTTGACATGGAAAAAGGAGAGGGAATTGATCTTAAAGATAAGTTTGGAATAAGAGCTTATCCTACCTACATCTATGTTGACGCAGATGGTAATGAAGTACACCGGACGGTGGGCTCTACAGATGTACAAACATTTTTAGGGTATGGAAAAAATGCTTTAAGCGATAATAAAACACTATCCTATTTGGAAGGGCAATATAAAGCGGGCAATCGGGAACCAGCTTTTATTACAGAATACCTAAGTGCGTTGAAAGTCGCCTATGAAAGCAAGCAAATGGGTGAAGTGGCATCCGTTTATTTAGATGGACTTAAAAACAAGCAACTACTTGAACAAGCCAATTGGGAAATATTAAAAGAATATCTGATTGATGATCAGACTAACTCGTTTGATTACTTGGTAAAAAACAGAGCTAAATTTTACAAGCAGTATGATAAAAAGGATGTAGATGATAAGATTTACTCCACTTATCTCAGAGGGGGAAATAGGTATGTGACTAACAACGATGACAAATCAAAAAATTTCGATGAAGAAGGTTTTAAAAAGTATTTAAAAGGTATTGAAGATTCTGGCGTAGATAGGAAAGAGAAGATCGTGACTTATGCTACTATCAACAATTTATATTCAAGACAAGAGTGGGAGAAATATGCAGAAGCCATTGATAAAGGTTTGGCAAACGGCAATGTTGACAAAACAGCTCTCAATCTATACAACTATGCCTTGACAATGAAACGATTTGCAGAAACACCTGAATTATTAACCAAAGGAGCCAATTGGGCAAAAATAGGTGGTGATGTGGATACCAATGGGTATGCTGCTACTTATTATAATTTGGAAGCCGAGCTACTAGATAAGGCTGGTAAACCGGAAGAAGCTGAAATAGCACGTAACAGGTTTGACGCTCAGCAGCTTCAAGAGGCTAAGGATAAAAATCCTATGAAAGAACTTACTCCAATGACAAAAAAGAAAAATTAGGCGATCAATCCTGATTGGTGAAAAGGGCTGTTAATTTTTCAGCCCTTTTTTTTAACCCGAACCTTTTACAGTCCGGCAGTGGAGTTACAAAGTACCGTACAACCGTTCGCATAAAGAACTATATTTTTCATCTTTTTGGATAGGCGTAAGGAACAGTTACCGGGTATATATAATAAGACCAATTGATAAAATACTTATAAATGAGAGTTAAACTGACAGTGCTCCTGTTCTTGTTAAGCTTTGGGTTAAACCAATCCTTTGCCCAGATATTGGACCCAGCACATTGGAGCTACAATACATCTGTTGACAAAGCAACCGTTGGGCAGGAGATTGACATTGTGTTCAAGGTTGTGATTGACGACACTTGGTACGTATATTCTTCAGACTTTAGCAAGGATGTAGGGCCAAAAGTAACTGAATTTCATTATGAGCCAAACGACTCATACGAGTTGGTTGGGGAAATTAAGGCAATAAACCCTAAGCAAAAATATGATGATGTTTTTGAAGGGGATGTAAGGTACTTTGAACATGAAGCTGAGTTTAGGCAAACCATCAAAATATTAACAACAGATTTAGTTGTCAAAGGCGATTATGAGTATCAAACATGTACTACCGTAGATGGGAAATGTATTCCTGGTGATGGTGAGTTTGAAATAAGCGGATTGAATATTACCATGCCCGTTGAAAAGGCAGCCTCTAAACAGGAAAAGGATAATACTAAAGTAACTGAGGCTCCTGTCGAATCACCCAAAATTGAAACTAAACCTCAGGTGGTTGAAAAAAAGGAGGCGGAAGTACTTACACCCGCAACGGCAGTGGAAGGTAAACCGCTGACTAAAATTGAGGCGGCACAGTCGATGGATACTACTAAATCAGTAGCCGAAAACCCTAAAATCACACCATCGAAATCTAAAGTATCAGCGTCTGTAGTAACAGGTGGTGATAGTATCCAAAAAACATCTTTATGGGGGTTTGCCATCCTTGCATTTTTAGCTGGTTTAGCGGCCCTGCTCACTCCATGTGTGTTTCCAATGATACCCATGACCGTTACATTTTTCACGGGTTCAAGTTCAAATAGAACCGTGGCTATAAGGAAAGCCGTTATTTATGGCCTGTCCATCATAGTGATCTACTCGGTAGTAGGTACATTACTCGCATGGATCAACGGACCTGGATTTGCCAATTGGCTAAGCACCCATTGGTTGCCAAACCTATTTTTCTTTGGTGTGTTCGTCATTTTTGCTTTGTCATTTTTGGGATTGTTTGAGATTACCTTGCCCAGTAGGTTTGTGAACAAAGTTGATAGCAAAGCCGATAAAGGTGGCCTTACTGGTATCTTTTTTATGGCGTTTACCATTGTACTGGTATCTTTTTCTTGCACCGGCCCCATTGTAGGTTCCATATTGGTGGCATCAGCAGGGGGCGCTATTGTAAAGCCCATTGTAGGTATGTTCGCCTTCTCATTGGCTTTTGCCATACCTTTTACACTATTTGCTATTTTTCCGCAATGGCTAAGCCAACTCCCAAAATCTGGCGGGTGGTTAAATTCAGTAAAAGTTGTTCTTGGCTTTTTAGAACTAGCACTGGGATTGAAATTCTTAAGTATAGCCGATCAGGTTTATCATTGGAATTTACTGGATAGAGAAGTCTATTTAGCTATCTGGATTGTGATTTTTGCATTAATAGGTTTCTATCTACTGGGTAAAATAATATTGCCGAATGACAGCAAATTGGAAAAAGTAAGTGTGAGCAGGCTCATGCTCGCGATTGCCTCCTTCACATTTGTCGTATATCTTATTCCTGGGATGTTTGGAGCCCCCCTCAAGGCACTTGCTGGCTACCTACCGCCAATGAGTACAATGGATTTTAATCTACCTGGGCTTATGGCCAATGCTAATACTGGTCAGCCACAACAAGCCAATACCTTGTGTGAGGAACCAAGATATGGAGATGTGCTTCATTTTCCCCACGGCATTCAAGGGTATTTTGACCTTGACCAAGCAATAAAATGCTCACAAGAGCAACAAAAGCCTATCTTCATTGATTTTACAGGACATGGCTGTGTCAACTGCCGTGAAATGGAAGCCCGTGTGTGGTCTGATCCAAAAGTGTTGTCCCGTCTTAAAAATGACTATATAATGGTGGCTTTATATGTTGACGAAAAATCAGATTTACCTGAATCTGAATGGTACGTATCTGAGTATGATGGGAAGACTAAAAAAACGATAGGCAAACAAAATACAGACTACCAAATAAGGAAGTTTAATAATAATGCACAACCATTTTATGTGCTTATGGATGGAGATGAAAACGTACTTATAGAGCCAAAGGCTTATGATTTGGATATAGATCGTTTCGTTCAATTTCTTGATGAAGGGGTAAAAAAATACAATCAAAATTTAGTAACAAAAAGATAAGATATGATGATGTTAAAAAGATTTGGGTTAGTGCTTTTTCTTGCGGTATTCTCTGCAACTACTTTTGCACAAAAAGCACCGGGGTTACTCAATAGCAAGGTACGGTATGGTAAATTGGACAATGGTTTTACCTACTATATTTTACACAATGAAGAGCCAAAAGAGAGGGCGAGTTTTTATATAGTCCAAAATGTCGGTGCCATACTTGAAGACGATGACCAAGACGGTTTGGCACACATGCTAGAACATATGGCCTTCAATGGCAGTACCAACTTTCCTGACAAAGGGGTGAAGAATTTTTTGGAGAGAAATGGGGTGGAATTTGGGAAGAATATCAACGCTTATACCAATGTGGATGAAACGGTATATAATATAAGTAATGTGCCTACCAAAGATCCGATTGTGATGGACTCATGTGTATGGATTTTACACGACTGGTCAGGTTCGATATCGTTAGAAGGCGAGGAGATTGATTTGGAACGTGGAGTAATTAAGGAAGAGTGGAGAACAAGGAATAATGCCTCAAGAAGAATTTACAACCAACTGGCCCCTGTTAACTTTTACAAGTCGAAGTACATAGAACGTGATGTAATTGGCGATATGGATGTAATTGAGAATAGTGATTACAAAGCCATTAGGGATTTCTATCACAAATGGTACAGACCAGATTTACAGGCCGCGGTTATTGTAGGGGATTTTGACGTAGATGAAATGGAGGCCCGTGTTAAAAGAATCTTATCAAAGGTTCCTAAACCAGTGAATCCAGCCGAAAGAATTGAATACGCAATAGAAGATAACAAAGGGATGCTTTTTGCTGTCGCTACTGATAAAGAAGCGCGAACCACTAGTTTCAATTATTTTTTCAAGCATCCAGCCACGCCTAGAAAGGACAAAAATGAGGCTTATTTGAAAGAACAGATCAAGGCAGGTATGATCTCAACAATGATGTCTAGCAGATTTCAAGAGATATTGAAGAAACCAGACGCACCTTTTCTTTACGGTTATATTGGTTACTATAATAGGGTTCGTACTCAGGATAATTTTGCAATGGGTGGTGGAGCTAAAGAGAATGACGTGCTAAAAGCCTTTGAAGCGGTCTATACTGAGGTAGAAAGGGCAAGAAGATTTGGGTTTGTACCCTCAGAACTTGAAAGGGTGAAGACCAACAATTTAAAATCTTATGAAAATCAGTACAAGAGACGCGATAAAATCAGCAATGACCGATACGCTTCACAACTGAAAGATCATTACATGGTCAATGACCCTCAACCCGGGGTTGAATTTATGTACGAATTTACCAAAGAGTATATTCCAACGATCACCACTGACGATTTAAAGGGTTATTTGGATAAATGGATAACTAAAGACAATTCGGTATTTACTATAAGTGGCCCTGAAAAAGAAGGTGTTACTTATCCAACTAAGGTTCAAATAGAGAAAGTGATAGCTAAAGTAAAGAAAGCGACTATTACTCCTTATGTTGACGAGGCCGCCAATTTAACACTGATGGAGGACGAGCCCACACCAGGTGAAGTAAATTCAACATCAACAGTTGAAGGGTTGGCTGATGCTAAAGTATACGAGCTTTCCAATGGAAGTAAAGTGGTTTTATATCCAACTGACAACGTAAAGAGTGAGATTGTTTTCCGAGCGTTAAGCCTTGGAGGCGAATCTTTACTACCAACTGAGCAGTTACCCACAGCATTACATTTTAGCAGTTTGGTGAATCGCTCAGGCATTGGCCAGCTTAATGAAACTGAACTCAAAAAAGTACTTACAGGTAAAAGTGTTGGGGTTAATCTAAGTCTTAGTGATTACACTGAAAATATTAGCGGGAGTGCGGATAAAGATGATATTGAGACCCTCATGCAACTTATCTACCTTTCATTTACTGCACCAAGATTTGATCAGGAGGCGTTTGATATTTATAAGGAAAGTCTTAAGCCATATTATCAAAATCAGGACAAAGATCCTGGCAATATATTCCGTGACACTTTAAATACGGTGCTTAATAGCGGTAGCGAACGAAGGCCTTTAAACAATATTAAAGTGCTGGATAAGATGTCTTTCAGTGATTTTAAATCCATGTATACCGATAGATTTAATAACCCCGGTGATTTCACATTTATTTTTGTTGGTGATTTTACTGCAGCAGATCTACTGCCTCTTGTAGAAAAATATATAGGTGGCATCAGTGGCGAAGCCCAGCAGGAGAATTGGAAAGATGATGGTGTTGCTCCTCCAGACCATAATGTGGAAAAGCATTTTAAATTCCCAATGGAGGTTGACAAAAACACTAACTTTTTCAGATACTATTCCGATGATTATAAGTACACCGCCTATAATAATTTGTGTATGAATATCGCTGCTTCACTACTCAAGAAGAGATATTTTGAAACAATGAGGGAAGAGGAAGGTGGAACCTACGGTGCTGGTGTAGGAAGCTTTACCAACTATATCCCAAAACAAACAATGGGGATAAATATAAGCTTTGATAGTAATCCCGAAAAAGGCGAAAAGTTGATTGAAATTGCTAAAAGAGAGATGGAAAACTTAATTACCAATGGAGCAAGGTCAGAGGACTTTGATAATGTTAAGGAATCGCTATTGAAAGGAAGGGAGCAAAGCCTTAAAAGCAATTGGTATGCAATAGGGCAACTCCGGGAATATTATCTCACGGGGATCAACAATTTAGTCGATGATAATTTTGAAAATATATTAAACGGGCTAACACTCGAAGATTTTAATAAGACAATAAAGGAGCTGGCAGGCAATGGAAAGTTAAAGCGCTATGAAATTGTGATGCAGGCAGAGTAAGTGTTTTTTTTTGGTTAGTTTAGGTTTAGCATGCCCCAAATAAGTTATTTGGGGCATTGCTTTTTATAAGAAGATGGGATTTAATTATTCTCCCAGTCGAAGTAATCATCTTCTTCCAGTTCTATTGTTTTCTTCTCTTTCTCGCCCTTATTTTTAAAAGCTGCTTTTAGTTCTTCTACCTCCTTTTTAAGATCTGCTACTATTTTCTTTTTTACTTCTGTCTTGTCATAGCTTACTTTATAATCTGAGGTCGTCCCAGTTATTTTTAGATATAAAAGTGACTGACCTCCCACTTCTTCAATAGCCCCGAAAGCCTCATCCTTATCTATTTTTTTGCGGCTTCTTAAAGGGGTCACTATTTTGTAATCAATACGTTGGTCAAAAGTGTGGGTACCGCTGATTTTTAACCAGGTAATATTTGACTTTACTTCCATTTGTGGGAGGTAGATGGTTTTGTCTTTTATGAAAATGTCAGTTGCTAAATCTGAGAATTTTAGGTGGTCAAGGGCATCTTCATCAACATACTTTGATAGCTTCTTCAAAGGCTCGAAATTATTGAGTTCACCTCCTGATATTGTAGTGGTAATGGTAGATTCCAAACTTTGTTGATCTAAGGTCAATTCTTTGTTAAAAATCATAGAGGCCGAAACATCTGCCATAACCTTTCCTTTCAAGTGTTTATCTTCAATAAAATCCTGATTGAAGTTTTCGAAAACATAAAAAGCACTATCAATATTTACATTAGTAATTTTAAATCTCGTATTTACTTTTATGTCATTGCTATATTGCGCGTCAGTAATACCAGAAAGCTCCACTTGCCCTCCCAAACCTTTAAATGCGATCTTATCAGTAGTGGCCACCTGATCTTTGATCAATAAGTTGCCTGTTAATTGTGTGGGATGAAACCTTCTAAAAGTTAGCCTGTTTACTTTGCAATTGAATTTCAATCGTAATCGAGGGGAGAGATCAAATTCGTAGGCCGAACTACCGTCATTTTGAGTTGTAGTCAATAATTCATCCATATCGATATAATTCGATTCCAGATTAGCCTCAATGCCAATGGGTTCATTTTCCAAAAGCAAAAACGCCAATATATTTTTAAAATAGCCATTGAGTTTGAAATCACTATTGCCGAAAGTTCCTTCAACATCATTTAAGGCTACATCATTGTTATTGAACAAAAGCAATCCATTTAGATTTCCCAAAGGAAGCTTGACGGTTTCGAATGATAAACTAACCGCATCTAAATTCATCTGCCCCGAGGTTTTAATATCACTGGCTAAGGATTTCGATTTTAAATTGTTGATCTTCCCATCAAAGGAAACATCTATATCCAAGGTGCCGGTAGCTTCGGTAAGTCCTTTCGGACGATAGAATTTAAGAAGCGATTGCATATCTATCTTTCCCAAGAAAGCAAATTTCAAAACAGGGTCTTTAAAATTATTGATGGTTAGGTCGGAGGTAAACTCCTCCCCTTCCAATTCACCCCGCATGTTTTTAAGCTCCAATTCAAATTTCTCACTGCTATTAAGGTCATCACTTTGAAAATATCCCTCCAGATTGGCTTTTTTAACAGTCATCCCAGAGTTTGGATGAATAAGGTCTGCTTCTACCAAACCAAAACGAATTTCAAGTGATGGGCCTATTTTTTGCCCTAGTTCACCCTTTAATGCAAGATCAAAATAGACCTCCCCTTTGCTTTCATAATTATTGATAATGGTCGATGCCTTCTCCGGCAGCAATGCACTTATGGTGCTTATATTGGTTTGCTTGCCTTCCAAGTATAATTCAATATCCTGTGAGTCTTTAAATTGATACTCACCATAGGTTAAAAATTCTGAGGAAGACAAGAATAACTTAGAGGGGGCTATCCGTATTAGTTTATTGTTATCGTCATAGTTCAACAAGGCATTGGTTTCTACCAGCTTATTTTTCACATAAGACTGGCCATGAACTGAAATGAGTGCTATATCATACTTACCTTTTGCTTCGATGTCATAAATATTATTGATCGATCCTAGCTTGGCATCGGTATAAGATGTTTGGATGTCAATCTCAATAGGGGTTTTCTCGTTGATATATATGAAATGCACTTTTTCTAAAGTGATCCTTGATAATTTGAAAGCCAGTTTACCTTGTGAAGACCCATCCAGTTTTTTTATTATATCATAATTAATGTTGCCCTCAGGGTCAATTTTCATATGCCAAAAGGCATTGACTAAATGAATTTCTTCAATGGTATAATTCTTATCTAGAAAATTAAATGGGTTTAATGTAAAGGTTAGCTTATCGGCAACCATCAAAGGTTGTTTGTCATTTTTTTGACTCCCTTCTATTTTAAGGTTTTCAAAGCGGAAGGAAATGTCTGGAAAATTTTCGATAGGCGAAACAGAAATTTTGCCAACGCTTACTGGGGTATTTAGGTATTTATTAGCTTCCGTAACGAATCGTTGAATTAGTTCATCCTGATAATAATAAATCAGCGAGGATCCGATCACAATAAAACCACACATAAATAGGAGTGTGTATAAAAATGTCTTCTTTAAGATTCTGCGAATACCCAAGGTTTATAATGCTTTATTGTAAAGTACATCCAAATGCAACAAACATCAAACGAAATGAACTTTCAAAAATTTTAAATTCTTTTCAGTGATGAAATTTGTATTAAAATAAAACTGTATTACATTTGCATTCCATTTCGCAGACGAGCGGAATTTTTTTATGTCAGGGCGCTTAGCTCAGTTGGTTCAGAGCACCTCGTTTACACCGAGGGGGTCGGGGGTTCGAATCCCTCAGCGCCCACAACTAAAGGCTGTTATTTTATAATGACAGCCTTTTTTTATTTCTAAGGCAATAGAATTAAAAAGCTGAGGGATGAGAACCCAAGGTTCGAAATCAAGGAACGTTAGTGACGCAGATTCACGAGAGGTAGTGCGGCAGGGTAGTGGGTATGAGTAATCCCTCAGCGCCCACAACTAAAGGCTGTTATTTATAATGACAGCCTTTTTTTATTTCTAAGGCAGTAGATTTAAAAAGCTGAGGGATGAGAACCCAAGGTTCGAAATCAAGGAACGTTAGTGACGCAGATTCACGAGGGGTAGTGCGGCAGGGCAGTGGGTATGAGTAATCCCTCAGCGCCCACAACTAAAGGCTGTTATTTTATAATGACAGCCTTTTTTATTTCTAAGTCAGGTAGAATTAAAAAGCTGAGGGATGAGAACCCAAGGTTCGAAATCAAGGAACGTTAGTGACGCAGATTCACGAGAGGTAGTGCGGCAGGGTAGTGGGTATGAGTAATCCCTCAGCGCCCACAACTAAAGGCTGTTATTTTATAATGACAGCCTTTTTTATCGTCCCGTTACTGCGAGGTACGAAGCAGTCTTTGTGTTACTCTGCGATTCTCTGCGGACTCCGTGGTTAAGGATTCCACCAAGCAGCCTTTGTGCCCCTTTGTGTCTTATTTATACTCCTATGGTTAAACCCAATGATGAATTCAATAATAAATCTCTGTGTCTTCTCTGTGCCCTCAGCGGTTGAAACATTTAGAAGCTTCAGTATAAATTCCATTTCAATTATCTAGAAAAATAGCTAATCTTGTATTTTAAAAATGGGGCATTAGCTCAGTTGGTTTAGAGCGCTACCTTGACAGGGTAGAGGCCACTGGTTCGAATCCAGTATGCCTCACTAATTAGAAAATGCAGCAAATCAGGTTGCTTCCGAGGTGTTGGATTATTATATCATTACAACTTCATAGCCAATCCCCTCTTCAAATTCTTTTGTATTGACCTCCTTATAATATACATTATTCAATACATAGTACTCGGTACCATCTTTTTCAATTATTTGATATCCTTCAGGCAATGCATCAACAACTGCACCGACCGGTGGATCAATAACTTCAAACTCCCCTTCGTTAATAGGTTGATAGAATGTGCCATAGTAATAATAGTATTTCCTATTTGAAACCACAATAGCTTTACGTGCTGGTGGCAACATTCTCACTCGAACACCACGCTTCGGACGAACCACTATAAAGCCATCAGCACTATTCCAATAATAAAGACCATTGGAATAATAATATCCTGAAGTTAACACCACCGCACCTTTTGGTACTACTTTAACAGCGGCACCATATTTAGGGAGTCCTCTATAGACCACATGGGCTCGTTTTCTCAAGGGCCTTTTCACAGCTCTTCTTTTCACCACTACTTTCCCTTTTCGATGTACAACTGCAGAACGACCTTGTGCCACAACTTCATTCGTTAACACTGGCATGGTTCCACCAATAAAAAAGATCAATCCGATAATTAATAAATTTTTCATATTCACTTTATTTTGTAATTCAATTATTTAATCCTGAAATTTTTACCTTAGACCAATTAATTTTCTTAAAGTTTAATTCGATGAGATTATTTTTACTGACTATACTTTTTTTGGCCATGGTAAATGACACTTACAGTCAACAGATAGACATTCAAGGTCATAGGGGTGCTAGGGGAATGATGCCCGAAAACTCTATTCCCGCCTTTATCTATGCTATGGATCAGGGCGTTACCACGCTTGAAATGGACGTGGTGATCACCAAAGACCATAAGGTAGTTGTTTCACATGACCCTTATCTGATGCATGATATATGCTATAATGCCAAAGGGGAAGAGATCACCAAAAAGGAAGAAAAGGAGTACAACATTTATCAGATGACCTATGACGAAGTCACGAAATGTGATTGTGGGTCGAAGGGTAACCCTCGTTTTAAGGAACAAATGAAAATTAAGACTTCAAAACCACTTTTAAGTGATGTTATCAAAGCGGCTGAAAAACATGCTAAAGGAGTCACCCTATTTGAAGTCGGTTATAATATTGAAATTAAAAGCCTTCCTGAAGATGATAATATATTTCAACCTACAGTTGATGTATTTTCAGATTTAGTATACAATCTTATTGATCAATATTTACCATGGGAACGGGTCACCATTCAGTCTTTTGATTTTAGAGTGCTCAGATATTGGCATGAAAAATATCCTGATGTTAAGCTCGCTGTACTTATAGAAAACCCCAAGTCAATTAAAACAAATCTAAAAGAGCTGGGTTTTACCCCTGCCATCTACAGTTCTTACCATAAACTACTTAATGCAGGTAAAGTGGCCGAATTGCGTCAGTTAGGGATAAAAGTGATCCCATGGACAGTTAATGAACTTTCTGATATGAAAAAACTAATATCATGGAAGGTAGATGGGCTCATTACTGATTACCCCAACAGGGCTAGGGAACTAGGCCTTATCTCTGCCAAACCAGATAAGTAATACATTTTTTATAACTGGACTTCGAGTGTTACCTTTGCGCCACTTTGTGCGAATTACAAGGGTAAAAGAAGTCATTTTAATCAATTATTAAAAAACACACATGAAGAAATATAATGTTTATGGTATTGGTAATGCCTTAGTTGATATAGTTACTGAAGTAGGAGATGACTTCTTAAAAAAACATAATGTAGAAAAAGGGTTAATGACCCTAGTGGAGGAGGATAGACAGAAACAATTGATCAATGATATCAACTTAGAAACAAGCAATAAACAATGTGGCGGATCGGCAGCCAATAGCATGATTGCAGTTAGTCAGTTTGGAGGTAGCAGTTATTATTCTTGTAAGGTAGCCAAAGATGATATGGGCCATTTTTATTTGAATGACCTCAAAAAAAATGGTGTGGATACTTTTCTAACGAAAGAATCTGCCCCCCAAGGCATTACTGGCCAATGCCTAGTGATGACCACACCCGATGCCAACCGGACAATGAATACTTTTCTTGGAATTACAGCCACTTTCTCAAAATCTGAGGTTAACGAAGCTGCATTAAAAGATGCCGAATATTTGTATATGGAGGGCTATTTAGTTCCATCCCCTGATGGCCAAGAAGCAATGAAATATGCCAAGAAATTGGCGGAAGAAAATGGTGTAAAAGTGGCCATGACTTTCTCAGATCCTAGTATGGTGAAGTATTTTAAGCCTCAAATGGAAGAGATAGTAGGGGCAAGTGTGGATTTATTGTTTTGTAACGAAGAGGAAGCGATGCTTTTTACAGATACTAAAACGGTTGATGAGGCAAGGATGGAGCTAAAAAAAGCGGCCAAAAAATTTGTTATCACACAAGGAGCTAATGGCGCATTGGTTTATGATGGGGATACTTTCATTGATATCGAACCTTATGCCGTAAACGCGATAGACACAAACGGAGCGGGTGACCTATTTGCGGGAGCTTTCTTATACGCCATTACCAACGGCCGTTCCTATGCTGACGCAGGTAAACTTGCTAGTTTAGCTTCATCAAAAGTAGTTACTAAGTTTGGACCACGTTTAGAGTGGCATGAAGCCAAAGAGGTGTTGAAAAGCCTTACAGCATAATATTTCATAGCTATATTCTTACCCCTTGCGCCAAGACAGGCAGGTCGAAAATTTAGCGGGCAAGCGTAGGTTGCGGGCAGTAGTGTTAAATATTCTTGACTTTTTTGCCACTTTTTTTGTCAAGAAAAAAAAGTGGAATAACCAATTAATAACCTTAATCGAACTTCACATTCAACCATTTTTCAAAAGAATCCCTCTGCATCTGCGAAGGGTTTTCTTTTTGAGCATTAGTCAGATTTTTTGAACGGGACTTTTCTTGACCTACTTTAAATTCAAAATACCACTTTAATTGATGTCGAATTTTGTATTTACGTTTAGGCGGGCAGGTTGAAAATTTAGCGGGCAAGCGCAGGAATGCGGGTGGGAGCATTAAATTTTCTTGACTTTTTTGCCACTTTTTTTGTCAAGAAAAAAAGTGGAACAAAATAAAGCCTTTATCAAATTTCATATTCAACCATTTTTCAAAAGAATTTCTCTGCATCAGAGAAGGATTTTCTTTTTGAGCATTAGTCTGATTTTTTGAACAGGACTTCTCTTGACCTACTTTAAAATTCAAAATACCATTTTAATTGATGTCGAATTCGTATTTACGTTTAGGCGGCCAGGTCGAAAATTTAGCTGGCAAGCGCAGGGTTGCGGGTGGGAGCATTAAATTTTCTTGACTTTTTTGCCACTTTTTTTGTCAAGAAAAAAAGTGGAATAACCAATTAATAACCTTAATCGAATTTCACATTCAACCATTTTTCAAAAGAATCCCTCTGCACCTGCGAAGGGTTTTCCATTTGTACAATAGCATGCTTTTGTAAATAAGACCTCCCTGCTGTTTCTATTTCTAGATGTTTGATTTTATAGTTCCGATCTATTTCAAACCTAAGATTTCCAACTTTAAGATTTTTAAGGGATTCTTCTGTAATTGACTCACCATTAATTTTCAGTATCTTATCCCTTACTGATAAATAGTCCTCTCCTATTGACCCGGGTGCTATCATTACCACTGTACAATCCGAGGCATCAATCACCACCTTAATTCCAAGCTCCCGTTCTAAGAGACTTTCTGAAGGAGAAATTTTTAACTCGCAACCTACATAACCTAATAATTCATTTACCAGACTTTCCTTTGCTTTGGTACCATCTACATAATCTCTGAAATAAGTTTTGAGATCACCGTCAAATACCTGTTCGCATACTTTCAAAATATCCCCCTTGGTATAGCCAATATCCTGTTGGCCATAATCCTTCCAAAGTACCCGCATTACATCATCCAATGACCGCTCATTTCTACTTTGCTGTCTTATCATCAAATCTAGTGTAAATGCAATCATAGCCCCTTCGGCATAGATAGAACTCTTTTTATGTGGGGCACTGGGCTGATAACCATCCACCCATAAATCAATGGAAGAATCCACAACAGAATTATTTAGTCTGCCAAAATTTAAAAAATGTCGTTGGAAGAGTTTGTTCAGTTCATTGAAATACCACGGTTTGTCATAAACGCCACTTTGTACAAGAAAGAGATCACCATAATAGGTGGTAAAACCTTCAGCGACAAAGCCAGTGTCAAATATAGGAGGCTTACCAAAATCATAGGGCAACATTTCTTTAGGTCTAATCTTGAGAATATTCCAAGCATGGAATAGTTCATGTGAACTCACTCCTAATAATTCAGAATAAAGAGCGGCCGTAGTTAGCTCAGCTCCTGGCCCTATGGCTATTACTGTAGAGTTTCCATGTTCAACTCCATGGTAAAACTTATAAGGCGTAATTTGAATAAGGAAATGATAGTCTTTAGTGGGCAGCTCACCCATTACCCTGATTTGATATTCAGAAAACTTCTTAAAATCCTTGATCAAGGTCTCACTATCAAGTTGATGATCACCTTGTATCCAGATGTTGAAATCATACTGATCAACTTTATAAGTAAGATGTTGTATTGAACCACTCGCAATCAACGGGCTATCCGCTAATAGATGGTAGTTGTCCGCCTCCAAGCCATTTACCGTTTTTTTAAGCCCACATGCTATAGTGTATTGTTTGGGGAAGTCAAGTGTTATTTCACATGGTTCATCAAGCCTTTCATCATTATAAAGCATGCAGTTCACAAAATTGATATAAACCTGATTTTCACCATACCATGAATTACCTGCGTCCATTTGATGAGCGTAGTAATTGTACTCAATTTTAATACTCGATGTGTGTTCCGTGGTAATTCGCCAACAACTGGAATTAATTTTTTCATATTTCAATGGTTTTCCATTCTTCTCCAAGGCATTAAAACTTTGAATGTTCTTGGCGTAATTGGCTGCTTCATATCTTCCTGGCCGCCAAATAGGGAGCTTTAAATCGATATAAGGGTCATTTATATTATCTATCTCCAATGATATTTTTATAAAGTGTTTCAATGGAGAATCTAAAGACATAAGATATTTCATAAATTGGCAGTTGTTAGTTAACAAAAATAAACACCGGACTTGCAAATAAGAAAAAGCTACTTATCTTTGCAGCCCAATTAAAGTCAAAAGAAATTAATGCCTTTTCAAAAGGTTAAATTATAAGAAGATGAAGAGAACTTTTCAACCATCGCAAAGAAAAAGAAAAAATAAGCACGGATTCAAGGAAAGAATGTCTACTCCAAACGGAAGAGCGGTCTTGGCCAGAAGAAGGGCTAAAGGCAGAAAGAAGCTTACCGTTTCTGACGAAAAATCTCATAAATAAGATTTGAGCCTGTCAAGATAGATTGACATCTTCATCTCGGCATGGATTAATTTGCCGGAAATGAAAAACACTTTTAAAAAGGCCGAAAGGCTTCATAAAAAGAAATTAATTAAGGAACTCTTTGAGAAGGGTTCCTCTTTTTATTTATTTCCCTTTAAGGTAATATACACCCCAGCACCTGCCGATATCACCAACACGCAGATACTTATTTCCGTCCCCAAGAGGTCATTCAAGAAGGCAGTAGATCGTAATAAGATTAAAAGAAGGATCAGGGAAGCGTTCAGGTTAAACAAGCAGTCACTCAAAATTTCTGATAATATTCTGATTGCCTATCTTTATACAGCTAAGGAATCTTTGCCCTTTGATAAAATCGAAAGTCAAATGGTGGCGATTTTAAAAAAACTTTCCAAAATCGATGAAATCTATCAAGGTTAGGCTTCTATTAGTGTTCACCTTACTCATTGGGGTAATGGCATTTATTTCCCCAAGCGATAGGTTTTTTAGCATTGCCCGTAATCTTGACATTTTCGCCTCAGTATTTAAAGAAGTGGATAAGTATTATGTGGATGAGACTGATCCAAATCAACTCATAGAAGTGGCCATTGATAGCATGTTGGCATCACTTGATCCTTATACCAATTACATCCCACAGGAAGACGCAGAGTCGTTTAAGACATTCACTACTGGGGAGTACGCAGGTATAGGTGCCCAAATTACTATTATCGATAGTAGTGTTTATATTTCAATGCTCTATCCGGGTTTTGCAGCACAAAAAGCGGGGCTAAAAATCGGGGATCAATTATTATCTATGGATGATACCGGGTTTGCTCACAAAACAGTTAGTCAAGTAAGTACTATTTTAAAGGGAAAATCAAAAACTTCAGCAATACTCAAGGTAAAACGTACAGGTGTAAATGATACCCTGAGTTTCAATATTCAAAGGGAGAAAATATCCATTAAAAATGTTCCCTATTACGGAATGGTAGATAATTCTAACGTTGGATATATCCGACTGGATGATTTTACCACGGGGGCTGGGAAGGAGGTTCAATCGGCCGTTAAGGAATTAATATCCTCAGGAGCTAAATCAATCATCTTAGACCTTAGGGACAATCCAGGTGGACTTCTAAATGAAGCCATTAATGTTGCCAACGTATTTATTCCAAAGAACAAACTTGTAGTATTCACTAAAGGCAAGGTGAAAGAATGGAATAGATCCTATAAAACACTGAACAATCCAGTTGATAACGATATACCATTGGCAGTTTTAGTCAATGAAGAAAGTGCATCCGCTTCAGAGATTGTCGCTGGGGTGATTCAAGATTATGATCGAGGTATTTTAATTGGAAATAGAACATTTGGGAAAGGATTGGTGCAAAGTACGAGACCCCTATCCTATAATACACAACTTAAAGTAACGACAGCAAAATATTATATTCCAAGCGGGCGGTGCATCCAAGCACTTGATTATTCACACCGTGATGAAAATGGTAACGTGAATCAAATTCCTGATTCATTATATCACAAGTTCAAAACAAAAGGGGGTAGGCAAGTTTTTGATGGCGGGGGGCTTTTTCCCGATATTGAAGTAGCTGGCGAATCTTTGGCTCCTATTAGCGTTGACCTTCTTACCAAAGGCCTTATTTTTATCTATGCAAATAAGTATTTTGTAGAGAATGGTGCTTTAGATAATTGGCATTTGAAAAAGGGAGAATATCAGAATTTTTTAATGTGGCTCGATGAGCGTGGCTTTACTTATAAGTCCACCATGCAATCAGAAATTGAATCACTGATTACATCAGCAAAGGATGAGAATTATTATGATAGAATGAAGAAGGAAATAAATGAGCTCCAAAAAGAATTATCTAAACATAATTATGATGAAATACATAGGTATCAACCCCAAATAATTCGGTTACTGGAACAGGGGATCGCAATGCATATGCAATTAGAAGCGGGAGCTATTATATATTTGACAAAAAATGACAGGACAATAAAAACCGCCATTGGTAAATTGAATAATAATGGCGACTATAAGCAAATCTTGACTCGCAAATAATGGCAATAATTCTAAGCATAGAAACCTCAACCCCTACATGTTCCATAGCCGTCCACAAGGACAATGAGCTACTAGCCAAAATATCAATTAATAGAGCGCAGTCACACTCCAGCGTTTTAAACCCATCAATAGAGGCAATTTTAAAATTCTGCGACCTTAACCTTACTGATTTAAGTGCCGTAGCTATTTCCAAAGGCCCTGGTTCTTATACCGGCCTAAGGATTGGCACATCTACGGCCAAAGGTCTGTGCTTCTCACTCTGCATACCTTTAATAGGTATTAATACTCTTGAGGCTTTAGCCAAGCAAGTTACTGGCATTAATATCTCTGGTTCTTGGCTATGTCCTATGCTCGATGCAAGAAGGATGGAAGTCTACACCATGCTCTTAACACCAGAATTAGAAAGGTTGGTGGACACACATCCGTTAATTTTAGACCATGAATCATTTTATAGTCAGTTAGATAGTCAATCCATATTGTTTTTTGGTAATGGTTCCAATAAATTTCAAACCATGATTGATCATCCTAATGCTCACTTTATTAATAATGTCTTTCCCAATGCTCAAAATATTGGTGAGTTGGCATCAGAAAGATTCGAAAAGGAAGAATTTGAAGACTTGGCTTATTTTGAACCATTCTATTTGAAAGAGTTTAAGGCGACTAAACCAAAAACAGCCATTTGATGTTGCGAAAATTATGGAATCAGAAATTGTAAATAGGGTAGCTAATAGCAAATTAGTCACATTTGACTTAGAAGAATATTATCAAAAAGGGGAAAGGGTATTATTCGATATCAAAGATTGGCTTTTCGAGGGAATCATATTGAAGGAGAAAGATTTCCGTGAGCAAGTAAAGAACCACGATTGGTCCAAATATAGTCAGTCTAATATGGCTATCGTTTGTTCTGCTGATGCAATTGTACCCACCTGGGCCTATATGCTAATTGCAATAAATGCTGAGCCCTATGTTAACACAATTGTTTTTGGAGATTTAAAAGAGCTAGAAAACGTCCTATTTAAGGAAGCACTTTCTAAAGTAGACCTCACGCCATTTAAAGAGGCCAAGGTTGTGGTCAAAGGATGTGGCAAATTACCTATTCCTGATTTTGCTTATGTAGAAATCACAAGACTCCTTAGGCCTCACGTTTCTAGTATTATGTATGGTGAACCATGCAGTACAGTTCCGCTTTATAAAGCACCTAAAAATAAATAGTATTTATTTCAACGAAGTAGTTGCTGGTAAGTAAAAGGTTATTACCTTTGCAGACCCTTGCTAAAAGAGCGGGGGGATTGTTTGAGAGGGTGTGGGGATGAATTCGGTGTTCAAAAAATATTTATCGAATAATTTTTGGATAAGAGGATTGTTAACTTATCTTTGCACTCGCTTTCGGAAAAACGGTGATAAAAGCAGAAGGTTTTGATCACGTGGGGCGCTGAAAAAACGGAGTTTAAATGGGCGGGGAAGCTGCTTATTGTTGCTCAACAAATCCCGGTAGATACTTTGTACCAATTACTTTGTACTCTGTACTAAAAAGGGGAAAAGTTCTTTGAATGGATGTGAATTGATAGCAGACCGCGGGCATGCTTTATGGTATGTCCGGGTCAAAAAGAGAGGTTGGTGAGATAGGGTCTAGATATTGATCACTAATTACTGACCATT